>JAWKRC010000013.1:0-172629 GCA_041389825.1 Polyangiales bacterium
CTTCGGCCCGCAGTGACCGCGCCGCGTGCTGGTAGACTCCCCGGCCGCCATGCGCTCGATCCCGCGCCTCCTGGCGCTCGCGCTCTGCCTCGCGGCCTGCGACGGCGGAGACCCCGTCGACAAGGCCCCCAGCACCGACGAGGCCCTCGCCGGCCGCGCCCACGGCCCCACCGTGCGCTGGGACCTCGGCGCGAGGCCCCTGCCCGAGGTGCCGCTCCCCAACGACGTCGCGACCTTCCCCGACCAGACCTCGCCCACGGGGCTGCGGGTGAACGCCGGGCTCGTGAGCGACACGTCCTTCGAGACGCTGCTGCGCGAGGGCTTCAACAGCCTCGACGGGTGGGGCACGTTCATGCCGCTCACCGTCGCCTTCGACGACGACCTCGACCTCGCCGCGCTCACCCGGCGCATGCGCGGCGACGACCACGAGTTCGCCGACGACGCCGTGTACCTCGTGAACCTCCGCACGGGCCTGCCGGTGCCCATCGACATGGGAGACGGCGCCTTCGTCTACAACGTGCGCAACCGCGACGGGTACTACCCCAACGACCCGCGCGGAGGGCAGAGCAACCTCCTCCTCGACACCGTCGACGAAGACGCCAACCACAATGACACCCTCGACCCGGGCGAAGACACCAACTTCGACGGCGTGCTGAACCGCGCCGCGGTCTACCCCGCCGGAGCGCGGCCCGAAGACGGGCTCACCACGTTCTGGGAGCCCGACACCCGCACGCTCATCCTCCGCCCGCTGCTCCCGTTGGAGGAGCGCACGCGCTACGCCGTGGTGCTCACCGACCGGCTCACCGGGCGAGGGGGCAGGCCCGTGCGCTCTCCCTTCCCGAGCGTCGCGCACCCGACCCAGGCCGACGCGCTCGAGGCCCTCGACGCGCAGCTCCGCGCGCGCCCCGCGTACTACGGCGCCCTCGCGTACCGGCCCACCCGCGCCGACGGGAGCGACGTCTCGCGCGTCACCTTCGCGTGGTCGTTCACCACGCAGTCCAACGCGAGCGACCTGCGCGCCCTGCGCGAGGGCCTCTACGGCCGCGGAGTGTTCGCCCCCCTCGCGCGCACCGAGCCCGCCCTCGAACCCACCGAGGTCGCCCGCGGAACGGGCTGCAACGCCGAGCGCCGCGCGCGCCCCTTCGTCGTGCGGGGCGAGGCGCTCATGTCGATGGTGACCAACCTCGCCATGATCCTCGGGCTCGACGAGGTCCGGCGGAACCGCCTCGCGCAGACGTACCAGTACGTCGACTACGTCGTCTTCGGCACCTACCGCACGCCCTACCTCATGGGCGACCCGCGCTCCACCGACCCCTACGCGCGCTGGTCGATCAACTCACGCACGGGCGACCTCGGCGCGCTGGGCACGGACGAAGTGCAGTTCGGGCTGGTGGTCCCCAAGGCGCTCGGAGACCGCCGCCCGCCCTTCCCCGTCGCGCTCTACGGTCACGGGTACACGGGCAACTTCATCGACACGCTCGCCACGGGCGCGTCCATCGCGGCGCACGGCGTGGCGGCCCTCGGCATCAACGCGGCGGGCCACGGGCTCACCGTGTCGCAGGGAGAGCGCGTGCTGGTGAACGCGCTCCTCTCGTCGCTCTGCGCGCAGGGCGCGCTGGAGCCGCTCCTCACCAACCGCGCCCGCGACCTCAACGGAGACGGCGTCCCCGACTCGGGCGGTGACTTCTGGACCTCCTACGTCTTCCACACGCGCGACATGGTGCGGCAGTCGGCGCTCGACCACATGCAGCTCATCCGAGCGATGCGGGGCTTCGACGGCCGCGCGCTGGGGCGCGGCGACTACAACGGAGACGGCGTCGCCAACGACCTCGCGGGAGACTTCAACGGCGACGGCGTGGTCGACATCGGCGGGCCCGACGCGCCCTACTACATGACCGGCGGATCGCTCGGCGGGATCCTCTCGATGGTCGTCGCGGGCGCCGACCCCGCGGTGCGCGCCTCGGCCCCCGTCTCGGGCGGAGGCGGCCTCACCGACATCGGCCTGCGCTCCACCCAAGGGGGAATCAAAGAGGCCGTGATCCTGCGGGTGATGGGCCCGCTGGTGATGTCGATCCCGTCGAGCGACTACCCCCCCGACTCGCGCGGACGTCGCCGCACCGCGTGCTCGGCGGGGCAGACATCGCTGCGGTTCATCCTCCCCGACGTGAACAACACGGGCGAGATCGAGTTCGCCTGCGCCGACGTCTCCGCGGGCACGCCGGGCGCCGTCTCGCCGGTGCCCGCCCTCGCGCCGGGAGACGACGTCACCGTCACCAACACGCGCAACAACGTCACCCGCTGCGCGCGCGTCGCCGCCGACGGACGTCTCCGCATCGGCGTGCCCACCAACACCGACGACCCGCTGATCGTGACGGTGTACCGGGGCGCGGGCGTGACCGACTACGGCACCTGCGCGCCGCGTCCCGACGCCGACGTGAAGAGCTTCGTCGACACCTGGCAGGTGGTGGAAGGCGACTGCGACGTCCACTGCGGGCACGTGCCGCCCGACGCGCGGCCCGACGCGCCCGCGCGGCGGTGGGCGACCCGCGGCGCGCGGCTGACCTCCCCCGCCGACGGGATGGGCGTGCGTCGGCAGACCCCGAACCTCCGTCGCTTCCTGCTGCTCGCCCAGGCCGCGCTCGACGGCGGCGACCCCATCAACTTCGCGCGCGACTTCTTCGTGCGACCGAGCGACCCCGCGACCACGCGCGCCCTGCTGGTGATCAACACCATCGGCGACCAGGCGGTGCCCATCAACACCGGGAACGCCTTCGCCCGCGCCGCGGGGCTGATCCCCTTCCTGCGGCCCGACGCGGTGGCGCGCTTCCCTGAGCTCACCGAGTACGTGACGCCGCAGGGCCTCTTCGAGAGGTACGGTCGCACGCCCGACCGCGTGCTCGCCGACCGCGGCGTGTACGAGGGGCTGTCCAGCTACAACCGCTTCCCGGCCGCCGACGGACGTCAAGACGCGCTCTTCGACGTCGACGACCTCGACGAGGGCGCGCAGGGCTTCACGGAGCAGTCGCTCTCGCCCCCGCTGCGCCTCGTGCGTCGCGCGCAGGCGATCCCCGCCGCGGGCGCGGTGAGCGACGTGTGGGCCCCGACGCTCACGGGCTACACCCCGAGCGGCGCGCCCATGGGAGCGCTCTTGAACGCGTACATCCGGCCCGAGGGCGTGCACGGCTTCGGGCTGCCCGACCCGGGCCTGCCCTGGGACCCCGGCGTCTACCTCGTGAACCTCATCGGGAGGTTCTTCTCGTCGAACGGCGCGGACCTGCCGTACCGCTCGACGCCCGCGACGCACCAGTGCCTGGCGCGCGGCGATTGTGATTTCATCCCGCGCCCGCCGAGTACACCGTGAGCCCACCGTTGATGCTGCCCCGCACGCCCGAGCCCGAGGTGATGGACTCCACCGAGGAGGCCGCCGCCTACGACGCGATGGATCACCGCGCCGTGAACGACCGCTTCGTCGACGACCTCCTCGCGGTGCACCCGTACCCGAGGCGCGTGCTCGACCTCGGCGCCGGGACCGGATTGATCCCCATCGTGCTCGCCGCGCGCACGCCGCACGCGACGGTGGCGGCGGTCGACCTCGCAGCGTCGATGCTTCGCCGCGCGGGGGAGAACGTCGGCCGCGCGGGCCTCGCGCACAGGATCGCGCTGGTGGTCACCGACGTGCGCGCGCTCCCCTGGAAGGCGGGAGACTTCGACGTGGTGATGTCGAACTCGCTCGCGCACCACCTGCCCGACCCCGGGGTGTTGTTCCGCGCGGTGGCGTCGTTGGCCGACGAGAAGACGACGATCTTCCTGCGCGACCTCTCGCGGCCGTCGAGCGCCGACGAGGTCGACCAGCTCGTGGAGCGCTACGCGGGGAGCGACCCTCCGCTGGCGCGCACGCTCTTCCGCGCGTCGCTGCACGCGGCGCTGACGGTGGAGGAGGTCCGCCTCCTGGCGCGCGCGAACGGGTTGGGCGACGCGAAGATCGAGGCCACGAGCGACCGCCACTGGACGCTCACGCGCCCCGCCGCGCGCTGACTCCCACGCTCCCGCCAGCGCGGCGCGACCGCGCCGCGGGCTCACGGTGCGTCTACACACGCTGGTGCGCGCGCACGAACGTGACGGTCGTACGGGCCACCCCGCGGCGCGGGCGCGCCGCGTTCTTGTCGCAGCGCACCCCCCACTTGTCGCAGCCCACCGGGTACTTGTCGCAGCGCACCCCCCACTTGTCGCAGCCCGCCGGGTACTTGTCGCAGCCTCGCCGCCTACTGGGTCCCCGGCGCCGGCGGGACGCTCGGGCGCGGCCCGTCGTCGACGGGCTTCGCCACCACCACGCGGTGCGCGATCTCGCGCTTGAGCGTCGGCCCGAGCTTCAGCGACGGGATCAGCCCGTTGCCCGCCCGCGCGCGCGTCACCGCTTCGTGCAGCACGCCGATCTCCTTGATGACCCGCCCCTCGATGCGGTTCGTCTCGGGGAGGTCGCGCGTCGGCGCCATCCCCGCCCGCGCCGCGGTGAGCGCCTTCTCGAGCCGCCGCGCCGCGCGGTGCGCGCCGTCGACGTCGGCCTGCGTGAGCGCGTGCGCCGTCACCATCGCCTTCGCCGTCGGGTCGTTGCGCCCGAGCCAGTGCTCCGCCGAGGTCGCCAGGAGCTTGAGCGAGACCGAGAGGTCCTCCTGCGAGCGCGCCCGGTCGAGCTCGTCGAGCGCCTTCGTCGAGCCCCGCGCCATCAGCCCCAGGACGTGCTGCATCTCCTCGCGGGCGTCGCTCGCCTCGACCATGGCGGCCTCGAGCTCCCCGCGGCTCTGCGCGCCCCGGTCGCGCTGCGACTGGTCGAAGGCCACCCGCTCGGCGAGGTCGCTCAACAGGTCGATCAAGAAGCGCAGCCGGTTGGTGCCGTAGCGCATCACGCCCGCGGCCACCGTCGGGCCGATCTGCTCCACCGCCGCGATGGCCTCGGCCAGCACCTTGGGCGCCTTGGTGCGCGCGCCGGCCGCGTCGCACTCGTCGGCGGTGAACTGCGCCTCGAAGGCCGACCGCTCGGCGTCGCTGATCGCCGGGATCGCCAGCAGACCCGCCGACGCGACCCCGCGGCTCGCCCGGCCCGCGGTCTTCTGCGCGCGCGCCTTGCGCTGCACCGTCGCGCGCTTCGGCGCCGCCTTCTTTGCCCCCTTCACCGCCCGCCTCGCCGCGGGCTTCGCGGGCTTCGCCGCGCTGGTGGTCTTCTTCGCCTTGGTGCCCGCGGTCTTCTTCGCGGCACCGCCCCGCTTCTTCGCCGTCGCCATGACAGCGCGACGCTACACCTGCCACCGCCGCGTCGGGAACTGGCTCCAACGCGCGGTGGCCTCCTACCCTCCACCCGTGACCCACGGCGCGGCGCCCTCGCTCCGACAACGGCTCGCGTCGCTCCCAGTGCTCCGGCGGAGCGTGCTCGACCCCGTCCGCTGCGCCCGCCTGCCCGAGGCCTCCCACTGGCCCTCGGTCGCGCGGCGCGAGGGCGTCGGCCCGCTCCTCGCCGCCCTCGGCGAGCACCGCGGCCCGGCCGCGCTCCCCTCGCTGTGGCCCCGGCTCACGGGCCTCGACCCGCGACCTCTGCACGCCGGCTCCCGCGGCGGAGAACTCCTGGCCCTGGCCGCGCACCTCGGCGAGTGGGAGAGCGCCACCTCCATCGCGGCGCGCCTGCGCCGTCTCCCCGCGGCGCACCGCGCGTACTGGCTCGCCACCGCCGCGCAGCGCGCGGGAGACACCCTCACGGCGCGCGACCTCCTCTCGGAGCTCGACCCGCGGCGCCTGCCCGATCTCCTGCGCGCCCGCGTCGAGACGCGCCTCGCCCGCCCGCTCGAAGCCGCGCCCATGCCGGGAGACCTCCCGGACGTCGACGCGCTCCGCGTGGTGCTGCGCAGGCGGGTCTACGCCCGCGAGACGCTCGCCACCTTCGGCGGCGCGGGGGGAACGCGCTCGCTGCCCGCGCTCACGCTCGGCACCACCGCGGCGATGGGCGCGGCCTACGCGCTCCAGCGCCACGCCTCGGAGCTCTCACCCGCCGCGCTCGCGTCGATGGGCGCGGTGCGCGCCCCGGCGCGCTGGCCCGACGACCTCTGGCGCCTCGCGGCCTACGCCTTCGTCCACGTCGACGGCGTGCACCTCGCGGTGAACGCGCTGGGTCTCCTCGCGCTCGGCCGCTGGGTCGAGCGCCGCGTCGGGGCCGCCCGCGCCGCCGCCGTGATGCTCTCGGCCACCGTCGGCGCCGGCCTCGCGTCGGCCACGCTCTCCCCCGCGGGCACCCTCGTCGCGGGAGCGTCTGGCCTCGTCTTCGGCCTCGCCGCGGCGACGGCCGCCCAGGTCGCGCGCGACCCCTCGCTGCGCTCGACCCCCGAGGGCCGCGAGGAGCTCACCCTCCTCGCCGTGGCGCTGGGCCTGCACCTCCTGCACGACCTCGACGCCCCGCTGGTGTCGGCGTCGGCGCACGGCGGGGGGATGCTCGCCGGCGCCGTGGTGGGCTCCCTCGTCAGGCCGCGATCTTCGCCCGCCCTCCAGCGCGGCGCTTGACCTCGGCGCGCAGCCGGTGGCAGCGCGTGTAGACGGTCTTGGGGGAGATGTCGCACGCGTCGGCGACCTCCTCGGGGGAGCGCTCCTCGATGTAGAGCCCCCACAGGAGCGCCCGGTCGCGCTCCGGCAGGGTCTGGAAGGCCGACATCATGTGCGCGCACTTCTCGCGCTGCGCGGTCTGCTCGAAGAGGTCGCGCTCGGAGCGCAGCTCCTGGTCGCGGTCTTCGATCGACGTGGTGCGGGGCCGGCGGCGGAGCGCCCGGATGAAGTCCCGCGCGGCGTTGGCGGCGAGGAGCCCGACCCAGGAGCTGAGCTTCATCCCGCGGGCGGGGTCGTAGAGGCGCAGCTTGCGGTAGTCGTTCATCACGAGGGCGGCGTAGAAGTCCGCGCGCATCTCCTCGAGGTCGGTGCGCGTGAGGCGCTTGCCGAGGCGGCGGCCGATGCGGAGCACCTGCTGCCACACGAGACGGTCGAAGCGGCGCTCGAACTCCTTCCAGGCCCTGGGCTCGTTCGAGAGCATCTTGGTCAGCAGGTCACCGTCGGTCAGGGTCTCGAAGGGGCTCTTCATACGCATCACCTCGTGACAGACCCCCATTGCGGCGGGCGTGCCACCCCGCGAAAGCGCTTGGAGACGCGGTGAAAGCGCGAGCGTGCCCCGCGATCGCGGCCCGACGGACGCGCGTCGTGCGGTGGAATCGCCGCCGAAAGGCTCTCGATCGGGCGGCGTATGAACTCCGCTCACCACCGACGGCGCTTCACGCTCCACACCGTCGTCGGTTCATGTGACCGACCGTTGACGCTCTCCGGCGCTCACGCGCGGGGTGTCAATGCGCGTTGACGGTGCGCCGCCGGCGACGGAGGGCGACGCAGAGACCGAAGGCGACGGCCGCGAAGGCCGCGGGCGACGAGGCGGGGACAGGTACGGCGGAGCAGCCGCGTCCCTTCACCTGCGGGCCGCCGGGGACGACCGCGAGGCCGCCGTAGGGCAGGCCGATGCAGCGCTGGTCGGGCGTGAGGTGCTCGGGGTAGATCGCGCAGACCCCCGCGGCGTCGTCGCTGGTGATGACCCGCCGGGCCTCGCCGAGCCCCGCCTGCCACCACATCACCGCCCGGTCCGAGTCGCTGTGCGCGAGCCCGAGGAAGTGACCGAACTCGTGCGTGAGGATGGTCTGCAGGTCGGCCGACGCCGGGTCGGTGATGCGCGCCGTCGAGAAGGTGAAGCCGTCGAAGTTGGTGCGCTCGTCGAAGGTGTTGAGCTCGATGTCGGCGTCGAAGATCTCGCCCGTGAGCGTGTCGAAGAAGGCGATGGTGATCGCGATGGCGCCGGGGCGGTGCGTGGCGTCGTCGTTCCACCGGTGCCGGAAGGAGACCGTGTTGGAGTTCGGGCCGTCGGGGTCGTAGCCCGAGGGGTTGAGCGTGTCGGCGTTGGGCACGATGCGGAAGTACTGGGGCTCCCGCCCGTTGTCGTCGCAGGCGACGTTGGCCCACGCGCCCGCGCTCTCGGCGGCGATGCGCTCGAGGTCGGGCTGCGCGACGTCGGCGGGCACGCCGGTGGCGAAGAGCGAGAAGCCCGTGCAGCGGTTTCGCCACTGGATCGGGATGCCCGAGGTGGCGCACTCCCCGGGCTGCGGGCGCACCCGCGCGGTGGTGGTGCGGCAGTAGGCGAGGGCCTCGGCGGGCAGGAGGCACAGCGCCAGCGCGAGGGCGAGCCTCACCGGGCCACCGCCTGCACGCGCGTGAGGAGCGGCTCCAGGGGTTCGGGCGCACCGGTGCGCGGTCCCGTCGTGAGGAGGGTGGGAGGCACCGCCGCGTCGAGGCCCGAGCGGTCGGCGCGCACGCTCACCGGCACGACGGCCGCGGTGAGGTGAGCGACGAAGCGCGCGCCGTCATCTCCGCCGCGGAGGAAGACCAGGTAGGTCTGTCCGGTCAGCATCTCGGGCGCCTCGGGGATGACCTGACCGACGCGCCCCACGGTGCCGCCCGCGAGGCGGATCACGGTGCGAGAGCCCTGCGTGAGCGCGCCGCGCGAGACCGCGAGCACCTCGACCTCGTGGTCGGTGACGATGAACCGCCCCTCCCAGTGGGACGAGCGCTGGAGCACGCGGACGAGGGCGACGTCGTCGCTCTGCCGGGTGAGCTCCTCGACGGTGACGGGGACGACGGTGGTGGCCGTCGCGGTCGCGGGCGCGCAGAGCGCGAGGGCGAGCGCGGCGGCGGCGAGCGCGCGTCGGTGAAGCATCGCCGCGACGCTAGCAGCGATTCAGTGAGGGCGGGAGCTGAGCAGGTACAGCTCGTCGTAGCCGCGGTCGAGCCTGCGCTGCCGCGAGAGCGTGACGCTGGGGTCTTCGACGCCGTCGGGCGGCGTCTCGGTGGACTCGAAGAGCCGCGCCCGCGCCGCGTCGAGGGCGGCCTGGTCGCAGGGCCACTTCACCCCCGACGCGAGGATGAAGAAGCGCGCGTCTTCGGAGAGGATGTCGCTGGTGCGGATCTGCACCGTGGAGCCGCCGAGGCTGTCGGTGAGGTCGGCGAGGGGCGCGTGGCGCTCGATGCGGATCTGGTCCTGGGTGAGCGTCTCGCGGTCGGCGACGTCGGCCCAGGGGTCGGGCCGGGGCGTGCGGCGCAGCGGCGAGCGCAAGGGGTAGGGCGTGCGGTCGACGCCGAGGGCCATCGCGCCGACCTCGGTGTTCACCGTGGCGGCGGCGGCGAGGTCTTCGACGGAGCCTCCGCCCGCGTGGAGCGGCGGGTCGAAGACCGCGGCGGGGTCGACCGGCGGCATCGCGGGCGTCACCAGCGGGAGGACCACCTCGCCGGGCTCGGGCGCGAGCGACGCGGGCGGGCGCAACGAACCAGGGCCGCGGTCGCGACGCGGGAGCGGCAGCTCGGGGAGGCCCGCGCCGTTCCACGCGCGGGAGAGGTAGGCGTCGAAGAAGCGCAGCGCGCGGTCGGGGGGCTGCTCGACGCCCGAGAGGAGCAGGCGAGGGCAGTTGAGGAGGTCGGAGCGCACGAGGGCCCAGAGGAGCTTTCGCGCGCTCGCGGCGAGGTGCTGCGCGCCCTCGCGGGTGGGGCCGTCGCCGCGCTCGAGGGCGAGCTTGAGGTTGTCGAGGTCGACGTTGACCTCGAAGGCGCAGGCCATGAGGTGCAGCGCCCCGTCGACGTCGGAGAAGCGCGACTGCGGGCGGCGGTCGACCCTCGCGACGCCGTGGGCCTCGAGGTGCTGGATGCACACGCCCACGGCCTCGACGAGCTCGCCGATGCGCTGCACCTCGGCCTCGACGGTGCCGCGCAGGCGCATCGACAGGTCGAGGGGCCAGCGCCCCGCCTCGGCGGCGGCCTTCATCCGAAGCAACCCCAGGAGCGCGTCGGAGGGCTCGATGATCATCGCCAGCGGTCGGCTCATCGCGGCGGTCGCCACGCTAGCCGATGTGGGCGCGAAACGCGAACGCGCGGCCGAGGTGGGCCGCGAAGCTAGCGCGCGCTCGTGGTCGCCGCGGGCGGCGCGTCGCCGGGGTCGAGGCGCCGCGCGACGTCGTTGCGGAACGCGATCACGATGACCGCGCCCACGAGGCACAGGCCGAGGACCGACGCGGTCTGTCGCACCCAGAGCGGCGCCGGTCGGCGGAGCACGCCCTCGGCGCCGAGGAAGAGCAGGTGGCCTCCGTCGAGCGTGGGGATGGGCAGGAGGTTGATGAGCCCGAGGTTGATGCTCACGAGCGCCATGAGCCGCAGGAAGGTCATGAAGCCGTCGGCCGCGGTGCGGCGCGAGACGTCGTAGATCATGATCGGCCCGCCGACGGCGGAGACGGGCACGCGGCCCTGGAGCACGCGCACGATGCCGGTCGAGAGGAAGCCCACGGCCTCGGCGGTGTGCCGGAGCGCGTTGCCGAGCGCGTAGCGCAAGGGGTTGGGGTTGGGGATGGGCGCCTCGGCCTCGATGGGCACCCAGTGGTGGATGGCCGGTCGCAGCCGCGACACGCGCTGGCCGAACTCGTCGGTGAACCAGCCGGGCGAGACCGTGAAGCCGCCCTCGGAGTCGCGGCCGTCGTGGACGAAGCGCAGCGTGCGGAGGCGCGCGGGGCCCGTGGTGAGCGACTCGCGCAGGCGCTCCCACGACGCGGGCACGACGCCGTCGAGGGAGACCACGCGCGCGCCGCGGCGCAGGCCCATCTGGTACTCGGGCGAGTCGGGCTCGACCTCGGCGACGTAGAGGTCGGGCGACTCGATGCCGGTGCGGGCGGTGACCTCTCCCGTGCCGGGGGTCGGGGTGACCTGGGCGAGGCCCGGGTCGAAGACCTCGACGTCGATGAGCCCGCCCGAGGCCGACGGACGCAGCGGCTGGGGGCGCAGGAACGCGAGGGGCACGGTGGCGCCGCGCGAGCGGTGCAGGGCCTCTTCGAGGTCGGCCCAGCGGCGGATGGGGTTGCCCGCGTACATCGTCACGCGGTCGAAGGTGCGCAGCCCCGCGATGGAGGCGGGCGTGCCCGGCGAGCGCACGCCCACCACGGGGAGAGGGAAGCCCGGCGCCACGCCGAGGAAGCCCGCGACGGCGTCGACGTCGAGGGGCTGCTCGGCGTGGAGCGCCTCGGGGGTGACGGGCACGACCAGCGACTCCTCGCCGCGGAGCACGGTGAAGCGCAAGGGGCGCGAGGGCGAGGCCGCGATGGCCGCGCGGATCTCTTCGAAGGAGGTGATGGGCTCGCCGTCGATGGCCGTGACGCGGTCGCCGGGGAGGAGACGCCCCTCGGCGGGGTAGCCCGCGGCGACGGTGCCGATGACCGGGGGCGTGAGGTCGGTGCGCCCGAGGAAGACCACCAGGTAGAGCAGCACCGGGAAGAGCAGCGACATCGCGGGGCCGGCGAGCACGATGACGAAGCGCTTCCAGATGGGTTGGGCGTTGAAGGCGCGCTGCGCGTCTTCGGGGGCGACCTCGTCGCCGGGCTCCTCGCCCAGCATCTTCACGAAGCCCCCGAGCGGGACGAGCGACACGCAGTAGTCGGTCTCTCCCTGCCTCCAGCCGAAGAGCCGCGGGCCGAAGCCCAGCGAGAACTTCAGCACCTTCACCCCGAAGAGCTTCGCCCACGCGAAGTGACCGAGCTCGTGCACGAACACCAGCGCGCCGATGAGCACCACGAAGCGGACGACGTTCTCGAACACGGCGCGGGCGCGACGCTATCACGTCGCTGCGCGTTGCTTGACCCCGCGGCGCGCGACGTACTCCGATGCGCGCCGGTGAAGGCCCGCGCGCTCCCCCTCTCGGCCCTCTGCGTGACCCTCTTCTCCGCGGCGACGTCGTCGGCGCAGGTGCACCGGCTCCCGGTGAGGCCGCGCGTGCCCGTCGCGTCGGCGGCCTCGGCCGACCCCGCGCCCGTCGCCGCGAGCGCCGCGCTCACCCTCGTCGCCGCCGCCGCGATGGCGCTCCTGGCCGCGCGTCGCCGCGGCGCGTCAGAGACCCTCGACGCGTAGCGCGCGAAGCGCTCGCGCCGTGCGCAGCGAACGTACACGCGCGCTGGCCGGGGCCTTGCGTAGGTGCTCGTCGCGAGAGGGACGACGCACGATGGCAACGCCTGTTCGAAAGGGGGACCCCGTGACGCCGATCGCGCTGACGCGCGACGAGGAGCGGTGGTTCGAGGAGATGGTGTCGCGGCTCGGGCGCACGCACTACGAGGTGCTGGGCGTCTCGCGGGGTTGCGACGTCGAAACCGTGCGGCTTGCACATCTGAAAGCCTCGGAGTGGCTCGACGAGGCGCGCTGGGAGAGCCGCGTCATCGGCCGCTGGCGGAGCTGGCTGCCGAACCTCGTACGCGCCGTCGAGACCGCGGCGGTGGTGCTCTCGGACGGGTCGCGCCGCGCCCACTACGACGAGCTCCTCGACACGGCGGCGAGCGCGCCGGGCACGCGGAAGACCGACCCTCCCCGGCGCTGTTCGGGCGAGTACCCGCGCGCGCAGTACGGCCGACCCTCGACGCTGCCTCCGCCGCGCTTCTCGCCGCGCACCTCGGGCGTGCGCGTGGTGGAGCAGGTCGACGACCGCGCGCTCCGCGACCCGCGCCGCGAGTGAGCGCCTTCACACTTCTTCACGCGGCTTCACGAACGGCCTTCACGCCCAGGCAGCACCTCTCTCCCCGAACCCGACGCCGCGCGCACCGCGCCGCGCGTCGCGAACAGGGCGCCGCCACCCGCGAGTCGGGGGCGCGCGCGAGGAGAGTGCACCCATGCTGGGATTCATCATCGGAACGGCCTGCCTCATCGGACTCATCAAGACCGTGCGCCGCGGTCGCTGCCACGGCGCGCTGGGCTGCGGGCACGGCTACGACGACGGCTACGGCGGCGGCGACTTCGGCGGCAACGGATGCGGCGGCCACAGGCACGGCGGCTGGGGCGGCCCGCGCGGCCACCACCACCACCGCGGGCCCTGGGGTCAGCGCGGCGGGTGGGGCGAGGGGGCCGACGGTCGCGGCGCGGGGCGCTGGATGCTCCGCCCGCTCTTCGAGCGGCTGAACACCACGCCCGGGCAGGAGCGGGTGATCCTCGAGGCCTTCGAGGCGCTGCGCGCGCAGCGGCAGGCGGTGCGCGACGCGATGCAGGCGACGGGCGCCGACGCGGCGAAGGCCTTCAGGGGCGAGTCGCTCGACGAGGCCCACATGGGCGAGGCCTTCGCGAAGCAGAACGAGGCGCTCGAGAGCACGCAGAAGGCGCTCTTCGACGCGCTGCACAAGGTCCACGAGGCGCTCGACCCCGACCAGCGGCGCGAGCTCGCCGACTGGATGGAGCGCGGCGCGGGCTTCTTCCGCCGCTGGGGTCAGGGCCCGTACCGCGCGTGACCGCGACGCGCAGAGAGGAACACACGCCATGAGGTCACGACTTCGCATCGCCCTCCTCGCCCTCGGCACCGTCGCGGGCTACGGCTGGGGCTTCGCCTCGCTCCACTGCCACCGGCACCACCGCCGCGCGGCCTTCGAGCAGCACGTCGCGCGGGTCTGCGTCGACGCCGCCCGCGCCCAGAACGCGCCGCCCCGCCGCGCGCGCCCTGGTAGCATCTCCCTCCCTTTGGGCTCGCCGGAGAACAACCTCGTCGTTCGCATCCCGCCCGCCGGTCGCCCCACGGCTTTCCTCCTCGCTCGACTCCCGCGGCGTGCCTCGGGCACGCCTTGGTCGCTCGCTGTGGGGGCGCTCGTGGGATCGACGCGGCGGATCGGGCGCGAACGACGAGGTTGTTCTCCGGCGAGCCCTTTCCCTCGCAGAGGCCCGCGGTGAGCGTTCGCGTGCTCCACATCGACGACGACGGGCGCTTCGCCGAGCTCGTCGCGGGCTACCTCTCGCAACACGGCTTCGAGGTCACGCACGCCCCCGACGGGGGCCGCGGCCTCGCGATGCTCGACGCCGAGCCCTTCGACGCCGCCCTCGTCGACGTGATGATGCCCGGCCTCGACGGGCTCGAGGTGGTGCGCCGCCTCCGCGCGAAGAGCAACGTGCCCGTGCTCATGCTCACCGCGCGCGGCGACGAGACCGACCGCGTGGTGGGCCTGGAGCTCGGCGCCGACGACTACCTCCCCAAGCCCTGCTCGCCGCGGGAGCTCCTCGCGCGCCTCAGGGCGGTGCTGCGCCGCGCGCAGCCCGACGCGGTGGCCTCGCGCTTCTCGGTGGGCCCGCTCAGCATCGACGTGCCCGGCCGCGAGGTGCTGGTGGAGGGTCGCCGCGTGGAGCTCACGGGGATCGAGTTCGACATCCTCGTCGCGCTCGCGCGCCGCGCGGGGCGGGTGATCTCCCGCGAGTCGCTGCTCTCTGAAGCGGGCCGCGACGACGCGATGACCGGCGAGCGCGCGGTGGACGTCCACGTCTCGCACCTGCGGCAGAAGCTCGGCGACGACCCCAAGAGCCCGCGGCTTTTGCGCACCGTGCGCGGCGTGGGCTACGTGCTGGTGCGAGAGTGACGTGCGCCCGCATCACCGCCGCCACCGACGTCCGCCCCCCTTCGCGTGCGACCACCCCCCGCACCATCACCACCGCCACTACTGCGACCCGCGGCCGCGCAACCCCGTCGTCTGGTACTTCCGCGCGGCGCTCCACCGTCGGCTCTTCGTGGCCTTCGGCGTGGCGATCCTCGCCGCCGCGCTGACCGTCTTCGCCGTCACCGCGGCGCTCGCGCCCGAGCGCGGCCGCTGGCGCGAGACCCTCTCCCGCGCCTCGCGCTTCGTGGGAGACCGCTACGCCGTGGTGTGGAGGGACCCTCCCGCGCGCGCCGAGCTCACCCGCTCGCTCGCGCGCACCCTCGACGTGAGCGTGTGGGTCGACGACGTCTCGGGCGCGACGGTGGAGTCTGCGCGGCCCGAGGGCGACGAGTCTCCGCGCTGCCGCCGGCCGCTCTTCACCGCGGGCGTCGAGGTGGGTGGCGCGACCGCGGGCCGCGTCTCGCTCTGCGCGCGCGCGAGCCGGGCGTCGGAGTGGTGGCGCCACGGCGCGGTGGTCTTCGCGGCGCTCGCGGCGCTGTGGGCCGTCGCGGGGAGGTTCTCCCGCGGGCTCACGCGCCCGCTCGTCGAGCTCGTGCGCGTGGTGCAGGACATCGGCCGGGGCAAGCTCGACTCCCGCGCGCGCCTCGCGCGGGGCGCGTACGGCGAGGTGGGCCTCCTCGCGACGGTGGTGAACGACATGGCCGAGCGGATCGAGCGGCAGGTGGCCCTGCAGCGAGAGCTCCTCGCGGCGGTGTCGCACGAGCTGCGCTCTCCGCTCGCGCGGATGCGCTTCGAGCTCGAGGCGCTGCGCGACCCCGACGACGAGGGCACGCCCCGCGCGAAGGCCGTCGACGAGATGGAGCGCGAGCTCGAGGGCGTCGACGCGCTGGTGGGCGACCTCCTCGCGACCTCGCGCATGGACTTCGGCGCCCTGCGCGCGGTGCCCTCGACGCTCGCGCGGTGGCCCAGCGCGCGTTGGAGCGGGCGGGGGTCGACCCGCGGTGCTGACGGTGGAGGTCGACGACGCGGGCTTCGCGGGCGACGCGACGCTGGTGGCGACGGCGCTGTCGAACCTCATCGGAAACGCGGTGAAGCACGGCGGGCGCGCGGTCGCGCTGCGGGTCACGGGCGACGCCGAGCGCGTGCGCTTCGCCGTGGACGACGACGGGCCGGGCTTCGGGGGACCGAGGTCGAGCGGGCCTTCGAGCCCTTCTGGCGCGGAGACGCGGCGCGGCGGGGCGAGCGCGCGGGCGTGGGCCTCGGGCTCGCGCTGGTGAAGCGCATCGCCGAGGTGCACGGGGGGAGCGCCTGGGCCGAGAACCGCGCGGGGCGAGGGGCGCGCGTGGGGGTGGAGCTTCCGCGGGTGGTGAGGGGCGCGGGCGACGAGGAGGCTTGACCCTCCAGGGGTGACGGCTCTACGCCGGAGGGACGCCAGGCCGCCGCGCGCGGAGCCCCTGGGGTCCCTTCGGGAGCGCGGATGAGCTTTCGCATCGCTTCGAATTGCAGCGGCTGCATGGCGTGCGTGGCGACCTGCCCGACGGGCGCGATCCAGGCCCGCGCGGGCGCGCTCCAGGTGATCGACGCGTCTCGCTGCGTGGAGTGCGGCGCGTGCGGCGCGGCCTGCCCCGACGGCGCGGTGCTCGACGGCTCGGGCGAGGTCTTCTCGACCTGGGAGATGCCCCGCGGCCGCAGGGCCTTCGTCGACCTCGCGCGCTGCACGGGCTGCGGCTGGTGCGCCGAGGCGTGTACCGTCGACGCCGTCGCGCCCCTCGCGCTCCGCGGGTTGGACGGCGAGCCCATGCGCGTCGCGCGCGTCGACGAGGGGCGCTGCACCGGCTGCGGCGGGTGCGTGATGGCCTGCGGCGCGGGCGCGCTGCGGGTCGCGGCGCGCGACGACCCGCGGCTCGACGGGTGGAGGGTCGCCAACGGCGCCGCGCTGCGCGCGCTCGGGGCGACGGTGCCCGCGTCGGGCGATGGGGGTATACCCTCCGGCCGCCCGTGACCGACACCGACACGCCGACCGACGCGCCGAACGAGACCCCCGCCGTTGAACCCGCGGACCCGCCCGCCGCAACGGACCCCGACGTGCTGGCGATGGACGACGCGCTGGAGCGAGGCGACCATGTCGAGGCGCGCGCCCTCGCGGCGCGGCTCGCGGTGAGCGACGACCCGGCGACGCGCGACGCGGGCCTCGCGATGCTGGCGCGCCTGAAGCCCGACACGGGGATCGTCGTGGTGCTCGCGGCGACGGGGCTGTTGATCCTCGCGCTCGCGCTCGGGTACCTCGGCCCGCGCACCTACGGAGGACACTGAATGCGCCACGCTCTTCTCCTCGGCCTCGCGCTCGCGGCGGGCTGCGCGTCGACGCAGCGACCCACGCGCCCTCGGGGGCCCGCGACGGCGGCGGACTTCTTTCCCCTGCGGCGCGGGGCGGCGTGGAGCTTCGACACCGACACGCACTTCGGCGGCGACACCACGCTCTCGGTGCTCTCGGTGGTCGAGGCCAACCCGCCGGAGTTCTCCGTGCGCAGCGGGCGGCGCGTCGAGCGCTACGAGCTCCGCGCCGACGGCGTGGTGCGCGAGGGCGAGTACCTCCTGCACGACCCCATCCGTCAGGGCGCGACCTGGGAGGGTCGCCAGGGCAGCCGCTACGAGGTCGTGTCGGTGAACCAGCGGCGCACCGTGGGCGAGCAGTCCTTCGACGAGGTGGTCGAGGTGCGCAAGAGCACGCCGGGCACCCGCATCGAGACCACCACCTGGTACGCGCGCGGCGTGGGGCCCATCGAGATCGTGGCGTCGACCACGAGCTCCATCGGCGGAGCCATCAACGTGCGCTCGACCCTGCGGGGTTACAGCCTCGGCGACGAAGCGCCCCGGTCGGAGTAAGATCGCCGGATGCGCCTGAAGGAGCTCCTCGGGTACGGCGCCATCGCGGCGGCGTTGTCAGTCCCCTCCGTCGCGGCGGCCCAGCAGCGCGGGCCTGGGCTCTTCGAGGGGAGCTACTCGATCTCATCGACCACCACCGTGTCGGTGACCTCTCCCATCAGCACCACCGAGCAGCGCGTGACGCGCGAGCGCCTCGTGGTGCGTCCCACCTCGGGCGCCGACCTCGTCCTCGACGTGACCAACGAGCGCGGCGAGCAGTGCCACCTGCGCGGCAACCGCACCGCCGACGACCGCTTCACGCTCCTCGCCGGGCAGCGCTGCACCATGACCGACGCGGTGCGCGACCTCCGCATGAACCTCACGCTCCGCTCGGGCAGCGGGTCGATCTCGGGCGACCGCATCTCGATCCAGGTGAACTGGGGCGTGGCCACCACCGCAGCGTTCATGAACGTCAGCGGCACCGCCTCGCAGCGCACCGCGGGTCGCCGCACCGGAGGCGGCCCCGCCGTCGCCGCGCCCACGCCCGCGCCCGCGCCCGCGCCCGCGCCCGTGGTCGTCGCGCCCGCGCCGCAGGTGGCCGCGCCTGTCGTCGCCCCCGCCACGGGCATGCTCCCGATCGCTCCTCTCGCCGACGCGTCCTCGCGCTCGCGCCGCGGCTCCGCGTCGCGCGCGTCGTCGCCCGTCGCCGCCTCGCCCGTCGCTCCGCCCTCCGCGCCGCTCGCGTCGTCGCCCGTGACCGCGCTCTCTCCCACGCCCTCGGTCGCGCCCGCGTCGACGGGCGCCGCGCCCGGCTGGGTGGTGACGCCCATCGACCCGAACACCGCCGCGGGCAATCCCCTCGCGCCCTCGTCTCCCGTCGTGGCCTCGCCCGTCGCGCCGGTCGCTCCGTCGCCGTCGGGTCTACACCCGTGGGTGGTGCCGTCTCCCGCGCCGGTGCCGGGCTACGGCCTGCCGACGAACGCCGCGCCGGTCGCGGCGGCGCCCACGACGAACTGGCCGACGAACAGCGCGTGGGGATGGGGCGCGCCGTCGACGCCGACGCAGCCCGCGCAGCAGGCGCAGCCCGTCGCTCCGCTCACGGGGCAGCCCTGGTCGACCACGCGGCCCGGCAACGCCGCGCCGCCGCCGTCGGGGCCCGCGATCATCCTGGGGCCGGGCGCGACGAGCTTCTGAGCGGCGGCCCGGCCTCGATCGGCAGCGTCAGGATGAAGCGCGTGCCCTTGCCCGGCGCGCTGTCGACGCTGATCGTTCCGCCCGCGGCGGCGAGCATCGTCTGGACGGTGGTGAGCCCGAGCCCGCGGTGCCCTGCGCGCGCGTGCGTCGTGAACCAGGGGTCGAACACGCGGTGACGCGTGGCGGCGTCCATCCCGCGGCCGTCGTCTTCGACCTCGATCACCACCACCGACGAAGGGCCTTCTTCCGACGCGCGCTCTTCGGCGTGGGCGCGCAGCGCGATGACCCCGCCGGGCTCGGTGGCCTCTCGCGCGTTCACCACCAGGTTGCTCAGCACCTGCTCGAGCTGGAGCGGGTCGATGGGGACCGCCGCGGCGAGGTCGACCGCCTCGGCGTGGAGGGTCACCGCGCGGTCTTCGCCCGCGAGCGAGCGGAGCATCGGCGCCGTGCGCTCGAGGGCCTCGCGGATGGGCGTGCGCCGCCGTGTGTTGCTCGGTCGCCGCGCGTACTCGAGCAGGTGCCGCGTGAGCCGTGCCGCGAGGTCGACGAGCTCGAGGATGCGCCCCGCCGTCTCGTCGACCGCGTCGGCGCCGTCGGGCTTTCGCCGCAGCAGCGTGGTCTGCATCGAGATGGCGCCGAGGAGGTTGTTGACGTCGTGGGCGATGCTCCGGGCGAGCTCTCCGAGCGCGTCGGTGCTCAGCGCCTGCTGGAACTCCCGCTCGACCTCGTTCGCGGCGACCTCGGCGCGCCGGAGCGCGTCGGAGGCGTAGAGCAGCGCGACCATCTCGGCGACGGAGATGGCGAAGTCGGCCTCGTCCTCCTTCCACGCGCGCGCCTCGCCGCGGTGCTCGTGGCAGACGACGCCCACCACGCGGCCCTCGCGGTAGATCGGCGCGTCGAGGGTCGAGGCGATCCCGAGTGGCTCGAAGTAGGCGGGCACCAGGTCGGCGGTGAAGGGCGAGCCCCGCACCTCGTCGATGGCCAGCACGCGCCGGTCTCGCATCGCCGCCTCGTACGCGCCGAGGTCGCTCACGGGCAGGAAGGTCCCCGTGCATTGCGCGGGGTCGACCTCGTCGTGCAGGTACACCAGCCGCAGGCCCGAGGCCGCCTCGTCGACCTCCCAGATCCCGACGCGGCGCACGCCCAGCGCGTGGGCGCAGATCTCCGTCGCGCGCGCGAAGGCGCGGGGCAGCGAGTCGGCGCCCTCGACCTTGAGCCTCGCGAGCTTGAGCCGCGCCTGCTCTCGCGCGAGCCAGCGTGATGAGAGGAGCTCGCTCATGCCCAGACCGTTCCCCGTGCCGCGCCCGCCGGCGGGCGGTCGCCCCGCGATGATGCGCCCCGGCGCGGGCGGGTGACAACTCCCTCGCGGCGCGGCCGCATTGCTGCTGTGCCCCGACCATGACCGGCGTATCGTCTCGCCGCGCGCGACCCTACGGCCGCGCCGCGTCACGGGAGGTCATCGGCCAATGGGACTCTTCGATTCGTTCGGCGTCGGCGGGGGCTCGCTCCAGCTCCAGCTCCAGTTCCAGCAGATCCACGCGGGGCAGACGCTCCAGGGCATCGCGCACTTTCAGAGCGGCCGCCGCGCGCAGCAGATCACCAACATCACGGTGAAGCTCACCTGCGCGATGCAGACGCCGCAGCCCTCGGGGCAGATGCACCAGCAGACCCGCGACATCTCCCCGGCGATGCAGGTCACTGGGCCCTTCACCGCGCAGCCCGGGCAGAACTACCAGTTCCCCTTCCAGATCATCATCCCGCCCGACGCCTTCGGGTCGGCGCCGGGCCTCGTGTCGTACCGCGTGAGCGCCAACGCCGACATCGACGGTGAGATCGACCCCGGCGCGGGGCTCGACCTCCAGGTCATCGGCCAGCCCTACCAGCCCGGCATGGTGGGCGGGATGCCCATGGGCAAGCCCGTCTACGGCCAGCACGACGTGGGCTACGACCCCGCCTACGGAAAGGGCGGCTACGACCACTCCGCGGAGAAGGCCGCGTACGCCAAGGGCGGCTACGACCCGGGCTACGACAAGGGCGGCTACGGCAAGGGCGGCTACGACCCCGCCGAGGAGAAGGCCGCGTACCTCAAGGGCGGAGGCGGCTATGACCCGGGTCCGGGCACCGCGCCCTACGGAGCTCCGAAGGGGGCCTACGGCAAGGGCGGGGGCTTCATGCCCGGCGCGCACTGCATGGCCCAGTGGAGCGACGGGCAGTACTACGGCGCGACCGTGGTGGAGAACAACGGCTCGATGGCGCTGGTGCAGTGGGACGACGGGTCGGCGCCGCTGTGGGTGCGGCTCGACCAGATGATGCCTGGGTGAAGGGTCAGCCCGCGGCGACGCGGCGGAGGGTGAGCCGGGCCTCGAGGGCGAGGAGGTACACGGCCACCGCCGCCGCGGTCGCGACGGGCCAGGCCATGAAGCGGTCGACGGCCGCGGGGAGGCGAGGTTGAGCCCTCCCTCGCGGGCGAGGACGGCGCCCGTGACGGCGGCGATGGAGACCACGCTCGGGGCCATCGCGCGGGGGGCGCGCGAGCTCATCACGGCGAGGAGCATCGCGCTCGCGCCGAGGACCATGGTGGGGTCGACGGGGGCGGCGAGGGCCGTCCACGCGCTGACGGCGCCGACGGCGGAGGCGAGGAGGGGCACCCGCGAGGGAGCGGCGGGGGCGAGGGTGCCGCGCGCGCGGCCCGCGCCGCGGTAGGGCGTGGGCGCGGCTTCGACGGACGACGTCGACGTCGTGTGTCGCGCGCGCATGCGGCGGGCGAGGGAGAGCATCCACCCGAGCGCGGCGACGCTCAGCGCGAAGACCGGCACGAAGGCCAGGAAGACCAGGGGCATGCCGAGGTCGGAGTTCCACGCGGGCACGGCGCGGGGCGGGCCGCGGAGCCAGTCGGAGATGCCGACGAGCCACACGAGCACCCAGTGCATGCCGATGGCGCGCACCAGCCACGCGGCGAGCACGCTGCTCTCGCGGTGCCCCGTCGCGCGAACGTAGAGGAACACCCCGGCGGCGCCGAGCGGCGCCCACGCGCCGAGGAGGCAGCTCAGGCGCCAGACGGAGTAAGAGTCCCCGCACCACATCCGCGTGGTGAGCCAGCAGACCATCGCGGCGGCGACGGCCCCGAAGACGATGATCGGACGCATGTCTTCACCATAGCGCCGTGACCGTCGGGCGGAAGCGCTACGTCACGGCGACAGCCACGGCGTCGCGGGCGGCGCGAGGGCCACGCGCGCGAAGCTCGGGTTGCCAGGGTCGGGGAACACCAGGGCCTCATGGTCGGGGTCGATGAGCACCCGGGCCACCGCGAAGTCGGTGGTCACTGTGTGAGAGCGCTCTCCCGCGCCGTCGGTGGCGATGTCGAAGCGGGCCTCTGCGCTCTGCCCCTCGGCGCCCTCGAAGCGCACCGTGAAGCGGCACCCGCGAGACGCGCCGCGGGGGTCGTAGGTGACGGTCCACGGCCCTGCGTCTCCGTCGCGCGCGACGCGCACGGTGGGCCACGTGGGCGCGCCCTCTCCGCGGAGCCAGCCCGGCAGGTAGGTCGCGAGCGACTGCCCCGTGCTGCGCTCCAGCGACTCGCGCAGGTCATCGACCGAGAGCGCGCGCGGTCGACCCAGCACAGCGCGGATCCCTTCGAGCACCTGCGCCCGAGAGCTGTACGCCTCGAGCTGACGGTAGAGCACCATGGGGCCTGGGCCGTAGGCCGAGCCGTAGAAGTCCACGAGCGGCACGGGCGCGCTCGGGATCGGGTGCTGCCGCAGCGCGCTCGACGCGTCGCGCCACACCTGCAAGGTCGCGGTCGCGGCGCTCGCGGGGCCCTGCTCGCGCTCGAAGGTGAAGGCGAGGTACTCGGCCGTGGCCTCCTTCCAGACGAAGTCGTCGACGGAGGCGAGGGTGGTCTGGTCGCCCGCCCACTGGTGCGCGATCTCGTGCAGGATCGTGTGCTCGGCGCGGCCGCGCGCGAGGTTCTCGCTGATCGCGATGTTGCCCGGGTGCTCGAAGCCCGCCCAGTAGAGCGGCACCGCCACGAGGCGCAGCGCGTCTCCGTAGGGGTACGGGCCGAAGGTCGCGCTCATCCACGACACGAAGGCGCGCAGCCGCGCCGGGTCGATCGCCGCCGCGATGCCCGACGAGGGAAGGTCGTAGAGCGTGAGGCGCACGCCCGACGCGGTGCCGAGGTCGACGGGGGTCCAGCTCTGCCCGACCATCACCGCGAAGGTCGAGTAGGTCGGGCCGCCGTCGTGGGTGAACTCGCACACGGTGCTGCCCGCGCCCGGGGTGATGGTGCCGGGGCAGAGCACGGTGGTGCCCTTGGGGTGCGTGACCGTGAAGCGGTAGGTCGCGAAGACCGACGGGTCGTTGTCGCAGGGCCCCGCGCGGTCGCACTGGCCCACCCACGACTGCAGGTACGTGAAGTCGTGGCCCTCGCGGTCGCGGCGCACGGAGTAGCCGACCTGCGTGGGCCTCCACGTCGCGCGCGGGAGCGTCGCGCGGGTCTCGACGGTGAGCCTCGCGCCAAGGCTCCAGCCCGTGCCCTCGGGCGCGCAGAGCCGAAGGGCTCCGTCGGCGAGGGAGACGTCACGGGCGGGCGCGCCATCGACGCTGACCGACTCGACCGCGGTGAGCCTGCACGGGACCGTGAGGCAGTCGCCGGCCTGAGTGACCTCCAGCGTGAGCGCGGCGCGGGTCGCGTCGGTGGTGACGTCGAGGTCGTAGTCGTAGTGGCGCACCGTCGCGCGCGCGGGCCCCGTCGGCGGCGCGGGCGGGACGTCGACCGCGTCGGCGCTCGCGTCGAGCGGGGTCGCGGCGTCGAGGGGCGAGGGGCCGGGCTCGCCCGCGCAGGAGGCGACGGCGAGGACGAAGACAGGCCAGGGGGTGTGGCGCACGGTCGGATGGTACCCGGCGGGGCAGCCCGTGATACACACCGGAGCCATGTCGAACGAGACCGTCGTGGTCGTGCAGGCGCTCGCGATGATGCTGCTCCCGCTGGCCGCGGTGGGCGCGTACCGGCGGGCGAGCGGCGCGAAGGTCTCGGTGGCGAAGGCGGGCGCGGGGGCCTTCACCGACAGCTTCTACATGGGGCTGCGGTTCGTGCTCGCGATGCTCATCGACCGGGTCGACCCCCTGTGGCTCAAGGTGATCCTGCTCGGGCTCCTCGCGGGGGTGTGCGAGGAGGGCGCGCGCTACATGGTGATGCGCCGCCTGAAGGACACGCGCGGCGAAGACCCCTTCCGCGCCGCGGTGATGTTCGGGCTCGGCCACGGCGGGATGGAGTCGGCGCTCCTGGGCCTGTCGCTCCTGATGAGCGTGGTGGGCGCGGTGAGCGGGCTCGGCTTCGTGACCATCGCCGCGGGCAACACGGTGCTGTGGCTACGCCTCCTCGCGGTGGCCGAGCGCGCGATGGCGATCGTGCTCCACGTCGGGTGCTCGCTCCTCGTGATGCGCGCGGCGCGCACGGGCGACGGCCGCTACGGGATCGCGGCGGTGGCCCTGCACGCGACGGTGAACGCGGGGGTGCTGTGGGTTCTGCTGCACCGCGGTCCGTTCAAGGCCGAGGCGGCGATGGCCGTGATGACGGTGGGCGTGATCGCGCTGATCGCGTGGATGCGCGGTCGCATGGGCGAGGCCCTGCCCGACCCCGACGCCGCCGAGAAGGCCGACAAGGACGGCGCCGAGGGCGAAGGGGCGGGCTGACCGCTCAGCCGAGGGGCGTCGCGATCTCTTCGAAGCGGATGCCCGCGCGCTGAAGGCGGGCGATGAGCGCGTCGCCCATGCCCGCGGCGGGGGTGACGACGCCGGTGTGGGGCGGGAGAGAGTCACGGTCGAGCGCGAGGCAGAGCGCGCTCTCGGAGAGCATCTTCGAGGTCTCGGTGTAGCCGGGGTCGCCGCCCGAGACCTTGGTCCAGACGGTGCGGCCGCCGCCCGCGCCGCGGAAGCGCACGGTGAACCAGCTCTTCTCGCGCTTCTCGGGCGAGGGGCCGTCGCCCGGGTCCTTCAGCGAGAGGAGGAACCTGCGCGTGGGCTCGAAGCGCGCGAGGCCCGCGACGGCGCCGATGCCGAGGCCCGCGCCCACCAGCGTCGCGGTGTGCTTCACCTGCGCGTAGTGGCCGTAGCGGAAGTCGGGGCCGTAGCGGTCGACCGTCGCCGCGCTGCGCAAGACCACCTGCGGGTCGATGGTGGGCAGCGGCACAGCCCAGGCCTTCAGGTCGGGTTCGCGGTGTACGCCTGACTTCAGCCCGCGCACGCCAGCCGCCCGTGACCTCGCGGTCGACCCTCGGCGCGCCCTTGAGGGCGTCGCGCTTGCCGAGGAACTCCACCGCGGAGTGCCAGGTGCCGCCCGACGCGCCGCCGTTGGAGCGTACGAAGCCCTCGACCACGAGCGGAACACCCTCGGGCAGGCGCTCCACCGTGTAGAGCGCGCCGAGGTCGTGCGGGACGCTGTCGAAGCCGCAGGCGTTGATGATCCGCAGGCCCTTGTCGCGCGCCGTCGCGTGGTGGCGGCGCAGCACGCCGTCGACGAAATCGGGCTCGCCGGTGATGTCGACGTAGTCGCTGCCGCGGTCGACGGCGGCGTCGACGACGGGGTCTCCGTAGCGCGCGTAGGGGCCGACGGTGGTGAGAACCACGGAGGTGCCCTCGGCCATGGACGACAAGGATTTCGCGTCTCCGACGTCGGCCTCGACCACGCCCACGGACTCGCAGGCCGGGTCGAGGGCGGCGAGGTCGCGGCGCAGGGCGTCGAGCTTCGCGCGGCTGCGCCCGGCGACGGCCCAGGGCACCGACGCGCCGACGGTGCGGGCGAGGTACTCGGCCACGAGGCGCCCGGTGAAGCCCGTGGCGCCGAAGACGGTGACCGCGTAGGGGCGGTCGCCCTTGTAGGTGGGTTCGCTCATCGAGCCCGCGAGGCTACACCCGCGGGGAGGGTGAAGCGCGACGGCGGGTGGGCGAGCGCGCGGGCGCGGGAGGCGGCGCAGCGCGAGGCGGCCTCGACGGCGGTGGCGAGGGAGCGGTCGGCGCCCTCGAGGGTGGCGATGCGCGGGGTGAAGAACTCCCTCGCCTCGCGGATCTTCTCGGCGTCGCAGAGGTTGGCGACGGACCACACCAGCCCGCGCACGTTGCGGCCGAGGCGCTGGTGGAGGGCGTCCCAGTGGTCCATGACCCAGCGCGAGACGAGGTCGCGGGCCTCGGGCGTGGCGCCGAAGCGGCCGAAGAGCGAGCGCATGTCGGCCTGGCGGAGCGAGTCTCCGAGCGCGAGGGCGTAGGCCCGGCGCACCAGGGCCAGGTCGTCGAAGGTGGTGAGGGCCGAGATCAGGAGCGCGCGGTCCTGCGGCGTGGGCGCGCGGGGGATCGCCGCGACGATGGCCTCGAAGCGCGCGGCGCGCGCGCGGCGAGAGGCGAGGGGCACGGCGACGGAGGTGATCTCGGGGTCTCCGCCCGAGAGCGTGCGCAGCCACTCGGTCGCGACGCGCTCGGCCTCGCGGCGCGTGTTGAGGTCGTCGGTGAGCGTGCCCATCGCCGTGAGCACGCTGCGGCGCAGGTCGCGGCGGGTGTCGTAGTCGCCGGGGTGCGTGCGCCACCCCACCCGCTGCGCCATGGGGCGCAGGATGCGCAGCGCCCAGCGCTCGAAGCCGGGCCGGTGCGCGTGGTCGACCAGGGTGCGCTCGACGGCGTAGAGCGAGCCCACGACGCGCTCCTGCACGTGGGGCGAGGGGTCTTGCGCGAGGCGCTCGAGCGCGTCGAGCCAGTCGTCGGCGGGGAGGTCTCCCGCGGCCACGAGGTCTTCGAGGTTCGAGAGGAGGTCGAGCCGCGCCGCCGGGTCGAGCGCGTCGGGCACCGTCCAGAGCTGGCGGAGCAGCGCGCGCGGCAGGCGGTAGTAGTAGTACCCGCCCACGTTCGCGTTGGGGTGCACCCACGCGGGGCAGCGAGAGGTCTCGAGCTCCACCCGCGCCTCGGGGCGCTCCATCACCGTGCACTGGGTGCGGGTGCGGTCGCCGTCGGGGTAGCGCGCGCACACGGGCACGCGCCACGATTGCTCTCCGCTCGACTCGCCCGTGAGCCTGAACCGTCGCTGGCGGAGCGTGAGCGCGGGGCGCGCGCCCTCGCAGTCGAGGGCCACGTCGATCAAGGGCACGCCCGCTTGATCCAAGAAGCTCTCGGCCACGGGCGCGACCTCGCGGTGCGCCGCGGCGGAGAGGGCGGAGAGCAGGTCGGCCGCCGTCGCGTTGCCCCACTCGTGCGCGCGGAGGTACTGCCGGATGCCGTCGCGGAAGGCGTCGGCGCCGAGCCACTGCTCCAGCATCCCGATCACCGCCGCGCCCTTGGCGTAGGTGGTGGAGTCGAAGCTCTCCATCGCCTCGGAGGTGGTGCGCACGGGCTGACGGATCGCGTGCGCCGTCGCGAGGGCGTCGACCCTGCGCGCGCCGGCGTGGCCCGACACCGCGTCGACGCGCGCGCCGAGGGCGGGCTGCCACGCGTCGATGACGCGGGTCGACATCCACGTGGCGAAGCCCTCGTTGAGCCAGAGGTCGTCCCACCAGGCCATGGTGACGAGGTTGCCGAACCACTGGTGGGCGAGCTCGTGCGCGATGATCCCCGCGATGTTGGTGCGCGCGCGGTTGGTCGAGCGCGACGGGTCGAGGAGCAGGAGCACGTCGCGGAAGGTGATGAGCCCGGGGTTCTCCATCGCGCCGGGCAGGAAGTCGGGCACCGCCACGAGGTCGAGCTTCGGGTACGGGTACGGCCGGTCGAAGTAGCCCCCGAGGATCGCGAGGTGCTCGCCCGCGATGGTGGCCGCCGTCGCGCCCATGGCCCCTCGGCCGCGCGTGGTGATGACCCGCACGGGCACGGGGCTCGTGGGCCCTTCGTGCACGTCGAAGGGGCCGACGGCGAAGGCCACGAGGTAGCTCGCCGTCGCGGGCGTCGGGTCGAAGCGGTACGTCGCGTGGCCGTTCGCCTCGTCGCGCGCCGACTGCGGCATGTTCGCGACGGCGATGGCGCCCGTGGGGGCGACCACCGAGACCTCCAGGGGATCTTGAAGCCGGGCTCGTCGAAGCAGGGGAAGGCCCGGCGCGCGTCGGTGGGCTCGAAGTCGGTGAAGGCGTACCAGTCGTCGCCGACGCGCACGCGGTACAGGCCCCGGAGCTCGGGGTTGTAGCGCCCGCGGTAGCGCAGCGTGACCGTGGCCTCGCCGGGCAGGAGCGGTCGGTCGAAGGTGAGGACGAGCTCCTCGGGGGCCTCTCGGCCGCCGTGCGCGAGGCGGGTCTCGGCGCGGCCGCTCTGCTCGACCTCTCCCTGGCGCGCGGAGACGGACTCCATCGTGAGGTCGCGCGCGTGGAGCACCACGGCGCGCGTGGGGCGGGCGACGGTGAGGGTGAGGGTCGCGGTGCCGGTGAAGTCTTCGCGCGAGGGGTCGACCTCGACCACGAGCCGCTCGCGCGTGGGGCGGGCGAGGTCGGGGAGGCGGCCGTCGTCGCGGGGCGGCGGGGCGCCCTCGGCCGCGACGGGGATCTCGACCACGGGGTGCGACTCGGCGCGCGCGTGGGCTGTCGTGTCGGGCGAGGGGCGGCCCGCGCAGGCGACGAGCGCGAGCGCGAAGGCGAGGGGCGTTCTCACGGCGCGGGAGTGTCGGCGCCGCGGGGCCGCGGGGTCAATCGTCGCCGAGGATGCGCGCGACGGCCTCGGCCACGCCGCCGCCGGTGCGGTGCGTGGCGCGGAGGTGGTCGGTCGCGTGCTTCGCGACGTCGGGCGGGCTCTGCCCCATCGCGAAGGACCGACCGGCCCAGCGGAACATCGGCACGTCGTTGATCCAGTCACCGACGACGGCGGTCTCGGCCGCGGTGACGCCGATGCGCTGGCCGAGGCGCGCGAGGCCGCGGGCCTTGTCGACGTCGGCGCTGCGGGCGAGGAGCGTCCAGTGCCCCGTCTGGCCCATGGGGAAGACCGCGACGGAGAGGCGGTCGGGGTGCTTGCGCGCGATCCACGCGACGGTGCGGTCGAGGGACGGGCGCATCCCGATCCCGACGGCCATCGCGACGGAGTGCCGGAGGCTCCACGCGGGCGAGCCTGGGAGCTTCGGGTGCAGCGAGACCGACGGCGACCACGTGCGGATGTAGTCCATCACGAAGTGCCCGCCCTCCTCGCCGTGGATCTCGTCGGCGGTGAACCAGAACGAGTGCGCGTCGTGCTCTCCGAGGGTCTGCGTGAGCCCCTCGACGAGCTCGGCGTGCATGGGGGTCGACTCCAGGCACGAGCCCGTCACCGGGTCGCAGAGCACCGCGCCGTCGGCGCACACGAGGGGCGTGTCGAGGCCGAGCATCCGCGCGACGCCGATGGCCCCGGTGGAGATGCGCCCCGTGGCGATGGTGACGGTGATGCCCGCGGCCCGCGCGCGCTTCACCGCGGCGACGTCGGCGTCGGCGACGCGCTCGCCAGGCTGGACGAGCGTCCCGTCGAGGTCGAGGGCGAGCAGGCGCACGGGCATAGGGCGAAGGCTCTACCGTGGAACGACGTCCTCGCGCCAGCGGGGCCGGTCGAAGCCCGCGGCCCTCACCCGCGCAGGAGCGCGACCATGTGACCGAGGGTGGGGGCGATGAGCGCCTCCACCGCGAGGCGCACGGCCTTGGGACTCCCGGGGAGCGCGATCACCACGCCGCGGCCGCGCGTGCCCGCCACCGCCCGCGAGAGGATCGACCGCGCCCCCACCTGCTCCCACGAGAGACGTCGAAAGGCCTCGCCGAAGCCGTCGAGGGTCTTCTCGATCACCCCGGTCACGGCCTCGTAGGTCTGGTCGCGGGGGGCGATGCCCGTGCCGCCGGTGGTGATGACCGCGTCGGCGCCCGCGTCGAGCGCGCCCGTCACGGCCTCGCGCACGCGCTGCGGGTCGTCGGGGACGATCGCGTGGCGCAGCACCGTGAAGCCCGCGGCCGAGAGGAGCTCGCGGAGGAGCGCGCCGCCCTCGTCGTCGTCGGGGGTGCGGGTGTCGCTCACGGTGACCGTCACCACCGTCACGGGGGTCTCTCCCGGGTGCGCGTGCTTCGCCATGCGCGGGAGTCTCTCCCGACCGCGGACACCCCGGAAGCGCCCGCGACGTCGGTGACAGCGCGCCTCGGTCGGTGGCACCGTCTCGTCCGATGCGGGCGATCTTCACCGACCGGAACCTCCGGCGCCTCTTCGTGCTCGGGGTCTTCCTGGGCCTGCTGGTGTTCTTCAGGCACCTCGCGCTGCTCCCGGTCTTCTTCGTGATCTTCGAGCGGGCGCTCGGCGCGGGCGCGGCGCTGATGCGCGCGTCTGGGCGTACCTCAGCGCGTGGGCGTTCTGGCGCAGGTGCTCCTCGGCTTCGTGGTGCTCGCGGGGCTGATCGTGTTCGGGGTGCTGCGGGTGATCCCCGCGGTGCCCGCGCTGCGCGCCGATCGTCGAGGGCAGTTCCACCACCTCGAGGCGTGGTTGCAGGCCCGCGGCTTCGAGCACGTGGTGAGCGAGCAGGCGCGGGTTCCTCGGCCGGGCGCAGCACTACGCGGGCTCGGTGGTCTCGTTCATGGGCGCCGTGGGCAGGGCTTCATCCACGTGGTGCTCGGGCTGATCCTCGCGGTGGTCTTCCTCCTGGAGCGCCCCGACCTGGAGCGCTGGCGCGAGACGCCCGCGAAGACGCCCCGCCGCGCATCCTGATCCGCTACGTCTCGTACGTCTGCGACGCCATCGCGATCACCGTGAAGCTCCAGGTGATCGTGGCCTTCGTGAACACGGTCATCACCCTGCCGGTGCTCCTCGCGCTGCGCCTGCCGGGCATCCCCGCGCTGATGGCGTTTCTCTTCGCGATGGGCTTGATCCCCGTGGTGGGCGGCGTGGTGTCGGGCGCCGTGATGGGCGCCATCGCGCGTACACGCACCGCGGCGGTGGGGTGGGCGTGTTCTTCGTGAGCACGTTCCTCCTGCACAAGATCGAGAGCTACTACCTCTCGCCGCGGCTCACCGCGCAGCACGTGAAGCTCCCCGGCTTCAGGATCATCACCTCGCTGTGCTCTTCGAGCACGCCTTCGGGATCGTAGGTCTGTTCCTCTCGTTCCCGGCGCTCTACGTGGCCGCGAAGATTCGCGAGGGCTGGCGCGACGCGCTCGTCGAGGAGGCCGACGAGGCCGGCGATCACCCGCGCGGCCAAGGGAGAGCTGCCCGTCGCGCCCGCTCCTGGGCGAGCGCCCGAAGCTCCGTCTGCCCTGCGGTGAACCCGTAGATTCTCGAAACTCGCCGCGAAGTGCTTGTTCTTCCTCGGTTTTCGAGGAATCTCCTGCCGGGAGAGAGCCTCCCCAAGGGGGTGACGCCTCAGGCGAGGTGAGGCCCTCCCCAAAACGGGGGTGACGCTCCCGGGCGAGGTGAGGAGGCTCTCCCCCAAAACGGGTGACGCTCTCGGTCGGGGGAGAGGGGTTCGCCCAAGACGGGGTGATGGCGCACTCGGCGCAGCGGGCGACCGTCGTCGAGGGGCACGACCTCGGGCATCCTCGCGACTGTGATGGACCTCGTCTGGGACATGGAGACGTCCGACCCCGACGACTTCCTCACGCTGCTGCTCCTGCTCGGTCACCCGCGGGTGAACCTCGTCGGCGTCACGGTCACCCCGGGCACGCCCGATCAGGTCGGCGTGGTGCGCGGCGCTCGTGGTTCGGCCGAGGACATCCCCGTGGGCGCGTTCAACCTCGATCACAAGACCCTGTCGGGCGACCTGGCGAGGCGCCACGGTCGCCGCGGCTGTGCGTCTCGTCGTGGCACTACAGCGCGTACGGCGCGATGCCTCCGTCGCGCGACGCCGCGCCGGGGCCCGAGCTCCTCCGCGATCTCTGCGGCCCGAAGGTCACCCTCGTCACCGGAGGCCCGCTCAAGAACCCGGCGCCGCGCTGAGCTCCGGGCTTCACGCTCGGCTTACTGTTCGTGCAGGAGGCTTCGCGGGCGAGGGTCGTGCCGCGCGAGCGCGCTGGAGAAGTTCCGCGGGCGGGTGACCTGCCCGACCTACAACTCCAACGGAGACCCGAAGTCTGCCTCGCGGTGCTGGCTTCACCCGCCATCGCCGAGAAGCGCTTCGTGTCGAAGAACGTGTCACGGGGTCTACGACGACCGCGCGATGCACGCGGCGGTGGGCGCGCTGCGCGATCGGTCTCGCTCGCTCGACCTCATCTGGCGCGGCATGAACGAGTACCTCCTCGGCGGGAGACGCCCCGCGCGAGATCGTGAGCGACACGGTGCGCCTCGTCGGCCCCGACCGCGCGTTGGAGTCGGTGTCGCTCGCCGACGCCCGAGAGCGTGCGCGCGCCGCGGGCATGGAGCTCGTCGCGGTGAGCGACGACGCGGTGCCGGTGTGTCGACTGGTGAAGCGCGAGAGCCGCGACGACGCGGGGAAGAAGCTCCACGACCCCCTCGCGGCGTGCTGCGCGATCGACCCGAGCATCGGGGAGTGGGCCGAGGTCGAGATGTTCCGCGAACGCGGAGAGTGGGGCTCGCGGCTCGCGCCCGGGTCCGGCGTGCAGGTCATCACGGGCTACGACCCCGCGCGCTTCGTCGACACCTTCACCGCGGTCTGATCGCGAGGCCGCGCCGATGAGCCGAGTGCGCCTCGAACGGGCCGAGCCCTCGCAGCGCGACGCGCTCGCGAACCTCGCGCAGCTCTACATCCACGACTTCAACGCGTTCCTCGCGCCGGGTCGGACGATCGCGCTCGGCGACGACGGCCGCTACCCCGACGCGCTCGGGCTGGATCGCTACTGGGCCGCGCCCGACCGCGCGGTGTGGTTCATCCGCGTCGAGGGCGCGCTGGCGGGCTTCGCGCTGCTCAACGCGGTCTCTCACTGCGGCCGACCCGTCGATCACAACCTCGGCGAGTTCTTCGTCGCGCGAGGGCACCGCCGCGACGGCGTCGGGCTCCACGCGGCGGTCGCGTTGATCCACGGTCACCCCGGTCGCTGGGAGGTCGCGGTCAGCGCGCGCAACCCGCCCGCGCAGTCGTTCTGGGCGCGCGTGGTCGAAGCCTCGGGCGCGACCGAGGTCGAGGCGCTGGAGGGCGACGGCGCGCAGTGGACCGGCCCGATCTGGCGCTTCGTCTCGGCGTGACGTCGCGGCGCGTGGCTTCACGGACCGTGATAGCGTCGTCGCACATGAGCGCGATGGGGAGATGGGCGACGCTCGGGATCCTCTTGCTGGCGAACGCCTGCGCGACGGCGCAGCGCGCGCCCGTGGTGACGGCCCCGCCGCCGACGCCCGTTGCGTCGGTTGCGACGGCGCCCGTCACAACACGCGCCGCCGAGGGCGGGCCGACGGTCGCGCCGCCCACGCGTGATGAGGCACTCGACGACGTGCGCGCGTACGCGAACCGCGCCGCGGCGGTGGGAGCGAACGAGGGCGCGGCCGAGGCGCTCCTCCGTGAGTCGCTCCGGCGCTGGTCGGACTGGTCGACCGCGCTCGTCGCCGCGGGGCGGCGCGACGACGCCGACGCGCTCTTCCGCGCGATCGCCGAGGTCAACGCGCGGCTCCGTGAGCAGGGCGCGAGCATCCGGCCGAGGGGCATCCGGCGCGAGGTGTTCACCGAGGGCGGCCACCGCGTCGAGGCGTGGGAGTGGTCGGAGCCCATCCGGTACTACCCCGAGTCGGACATGATGATGCGGTGGGTGACCTTCTGGGTCTACGACGGCGAAGAGACCGTCGCGCGCCTCGACCTGGAGTACAGCAACCTCGCCGGGCCGTACTTCGTGCTCGGCGGCGCGACCGCCGCGGGGCACGCGCAGCTCGTGCCCTACAACACCGACCACCCCGACTACTGGACGGTGCGCGAAGACGCCGTGCGCGCGATGCGCGGGCAGGGCGGCGGGCCCATCGCCGCCTCGACGGGTAACTCCGAGCGTCAGCTCCGGTCGCGCCGGCCGGTCCCCCTCGGCGACACGCCGACGCCCGCGCCACGCGTCGACGGGAACTGCCCGGACCTCCGCTTCACGAATTGCACGTCGCGACACCGACGTCGCCCGTGGGCCGCGCCCCTCCTACCCGCGCCGCGCCCACGCCGAGGCGTGGTCGTGGATGTACTCGCCCACGCTCCTCCCGGGGCGGCCGAGCAGCCGCTCGAGGGTCGGGTCGACCGTCGCGCCCTGCCCGAAGCGCAGGAGGAAATGCAGGATGGTCTGCACGGCGACCGCGCCGGCCGGCGTGCCCCGGCGCGCGAGGTGGAGCGCGTACCCGAGCACCGACGCGGGCTCGTACCGGATCGGCCGGCCGAGCTCCGCGGTGAGCGCGTCGGTGACCACGGACCACGGCACGGGGCCCGGGCCGGCGAGGGTGTAGCTCCGGCCGCGGTGCGCTTCGGGGTCGCAGAGCACGAGCGCGGCGACCTCGGCGATGTCGCGCGCGTCGATCCAGTTGACGGGCGAGCGCCCCGCGGGGACGTAGATCCGGTCGTCGTCGACGATGTCGTCGCGGTAGGCCGACTGGAGGTTCTGCGCGAAGAAGCCCGGCCGCAGGTTCGTGAAGCGGTCGCCCCGCGCGCGCAGGTGGTCCTCGACCTTTCGGTGCGGGACGACCTTGTTCTTCTCGGCCCCGGCCACCGAGAGGAACACCACGTGGTCGACGCCCCGCTCGCGCGCGAAGTCGACGAAGGGGTTCAGGCTCCGCTCCACGTCGGCGATGGCGGGCGGGCGCATCAAGAACATCCGGTCGGCGTCGCCCAGGGCCCCCGCCCAGGTCGCGCGGTCTCGGAAATCCAACCGCGTCGCGGTCACCCCCTCGCCGAAGAGCGCCGCCGCGCGCTCCGGGGCGTGGTCCGCCGCGACCACCCGCGCGCCCCTGCGCAAGAGCGCGCGGACGACCTCCTGCCCCACGTTCCCGCTCGCCCCCGTCACCAGCGTCGCGCTCACCCTCGGCCCCCTCTCACCCGTGCGCGTGCGCCCCGCAGCGCGCGTCTTGCCACCCGACCCAGTACGGCCCCTCGGGGCCCCACTCCCGCTTCCACACCGGCGCGCGCGCCTTGATCCCGTCGATGAGCCGCTCGCACGCGCGGATCGCCTCCCGCCGGTGCGGCGCGCTCGCGGCGCACACCACCGCGACCTCTCCCACCGCGAGCTCGCCCACCCGGTGCACCGCCGCGAGCCGCACGCCCGCGAGCTCGCCCGCGATCTCGTCGGCCACGCGCGCCATCTCGGCCGCGGCCATCGCGGGGTAGGCCTCGTAGTCGAGCCGCGTCACCGCGCGGCCCTCGCTCACGTCGCGCACCACGCCGACGAACACGCTCACCGCGCCCGCCCCGGCGTGGCCCACCGCGGCCGTCACCGCGTCGACGCTCAACGGCCGCGACCACACCTCGAACACGCTCAGCCCTCGCGCCGCCACGGGCCCGTGCGCCCGCCCGACTTCTCCACCAGCGCGACCTCGGTGATGGTCACGCCCCGCTCGATCCCCTTCACCATGTCGTAGAGCGTGAGGGCCGACACCGCCGCGGCGGTCATCGCCTCCATCTCGACGCCGGTGCGGTCGCGGCACTCGGCGGTCGCGGTGATCTCTGCGCCCTCGTCGGTCCACGCGAGGTCGACGTTCACCGAGGTGAGCGAGAGGCCGTGGCACAGCGGGATGAGCTCCTGCGTGCGCTTCGCCGCTTGGATGCCCGCGACGCGCGCCACGGCCTCGACCTCGCCCTTGGGCCCCGCGCCCGCGCGCGCCGCCTCTCGCGTCGCCGGAGACATCGCCACGCGCGCGCGCGCCACGGCCCGCCGCACGGTCACGGGCGTGTCGCCCACGTCGACCATGCGGGCCTCTCCGCCCTCGTCGATGTGCGTCGGTCGCTCGGTCATCGCGGCGCGGGATGGTACCCGCGAGGGGCGTGCGCGCGGGGCGCCCCGCGGGCGAGGAGCATCCACTGGAAAAAGCGTCGACCTCCGTCGGCCAGAGGAGCGATGGCGATGAACCGCAACCAGATCAAGGCGATCCCCGGGATCTTCAAGACCGCCGTCAACAACTGGTCCGACAACCGGGCCATGATGATGGGGGCCGCGATGGCCTACTACACCCTCTTCTCCATCGCGCCGCTCCTGATGATCACCATCGCGCTCGCGGGCTGGGTCTTCGGCGCCGAGGCGAGCCAGGGCGAGGTGTACCGAACGCTCCAGGGGATGCTCGGCCGCGACGGCGCGGCGAGCATCCAGGGCCTCGTCGAGAGCGCGTCGAACCAGCCCGAGACGGGCGTGGTCGCGTCGGTGATCGGCGTCGCGACGCTGCTCCTCGGCGCCTCGGGCGTCTTCGCGCAGCTCCAGGAGTCGCTCAACGTGATCTGGGGCGTGAAGCCCGCGCCCGAGGGCGGCGTGGGGCAGTGGCTGCGCCGCCGCGTCTTGTCGTTCTCGATGGTGCTGGTGATCGCGTTCCTGCTGCTGGTGTCGCTGGTCGCGAGCGCGGCCTTCGCGGGCGTCGGGCGCTTCATGAACGACGCGCTCCCAGGCGGGTCGGTGCTGTGGCAGTTCGTGAACTTCGCGCTCTCGCTCGCGATGACCTCGGCGCTCTTCGCGGCGATCTACAAGATCCTCCCCGACGTGACCGTGACGTGGAAGGAGGTGCGCTTCGGCGCGCTGGTCACGGCGCTGCTCTTCTCCCTCGGCAAGCTGCTGATCGGGCTCTACCTCGGCCGCAGCAGCGTGGGCTGGCCTGGCGCCGCGGGCTCGCTGTGGTGGTGATGGTCTGGGTCTACTACTCGTCGTGCATCCTGCTGCTCGGGGCGGAGTTCACCCACGCCTACGCGACCCGCGAGGGCCGCCGCGTGCGCCTGCGCGCCGGGGCGGTGTGGGTGAAGGACCCGATGGACAAGCTCGGCCAGCGCGCCCGTCGAGCGCCCCGAGCGCGACTCGCTGCCGGTGATGGGCGGCCGCACCTCGACCACGGGGCGATGACGGTGGTGACGCTGGGAGAGGGCGTGTAGGGTCCGCGGCCATGGCAGAGCTACAGATCACGGACCTGCAGGTCGGCACCGGCGACGAGGCCGCCTCGGGGCGTCAGGTCGACGTGCACTACACGGGCACCCTCACCGACGGGAAGAAGTTCGACTCGAGCCTCGACCGCGGCCGCGCTCTTCGTTCACCCTCGGCGCGGGCATGGTCATCAAGGGCTGGGACCAGGGCGTCGCGGGCATGAAGGTCGGCGGCAAGCGCAAGCTGGTGATCCCGCCGGAGCTCGGCTACGCGCGCGGCGCGGCCGGGGTGATCCCGCCGAACGCCACGCTGGTGTTCGAGGTCGAGCTCTCGCGGTGCGCTGAGCCCCCGCGCGCTTGACGGGCCGCGCGGATGGCGGTGTCGTGAGGGCACCGTGCGTCCGCGCTCCGCCGAGCAAGGGGAGGACGACCGTCGCGACGACGAGGCCCACGCTCGCTGCGTGGCCTTCGCGCGGGAGCGCGCCGCCGGCGAGGTCGAGGGCGTCTTCGGCCCCGGCTCCTTCGCGTGGGAGCGCGTGCGCGAGCCCGTCACCCTCGTCGGCGGCCTCTCGGCCGTGCTGCTCCAGATGGCGCACCCCGGCGTGTGCGCGGGCGTGAGCGAGCACAGCACCTTCAACACCGACCTCATCGGCCGCGGGCGGCGCACCACCGCGGCCCTCTACGCGCTCGTCTTCGGCACGCTCACCGACGCGCTCCGCATGAGCGCGCGCCTCCACGCGATGCACCGCGGCGTGCGCGGCGTCGTCACCGAGCCCGGCTCTTCGTGGACGGGTCGGCCCTACCGCGCCAACGACCAGCCGCTCCTCGCGTGGGTCGCGGCCACCACCTACCAGAGCTGCCGCGGCGTGTTCGAGCGCTTCGTGCGCCCGATGGAGCGCTTCGAGCGCGAGGCCGACTACGCCGAGTTCAAGCTCAGCGCGGCCCTCACTGGGGTGTTGCCCGAGACGCTCCCCGAGACGTGGGAGGCGTTCACCCGCTGGTACGACCGCGCCCTCGACGACCCCGCGCTCTTCGTCGGGCCGAGCGCGCGCGCCGTGGCCGAGTCGCTGCGCAGGCAGCCGCCCGTGACGCGCACCGGGGTCGACCTCTTGATGACCACGGCCTTTCTGCCCGAGCGCTGGCGAAGGGCGTTTGATCTCCCGTGGGGGGCGAGCGAGGCGCGGCGCTTCGAGCTCCTGGTGCGCGCGCACGAGCTCGCGCGACGGGCGACGCCCGAGGGCGCGGCGTGGTCACCCGCGTACCACCGGGCCGTCGTGCGCGTGGCCGCGTCGCGGGGGAGCGAGGCCCCGCTGCGGTCGCGGGCCGCGGTGGGCGTGGCCGACGGCGCGGGGCGGATCCTCCGGCGCTTCGCGCCCGGTTTCACTGGCGCGCGGTGACAGTGCGGCCCTAGCGTAGCTGCGCCGTGAGCGAGGGTGTGGTCGACGCGCCGTCGCCGGGGGCCGTGCTCTCGGCGGTGGGCCTCTCGAAGACGTACCGGATGGGGGAGGTCGACGTCACCGCGCTGCGCGGCGTCGACCTCACGCTCTCCGAGGGCGAGTTCGTCGTGCTCCTCGGCGCCTCGGGGAGCGGAAAGTCCACCCTGCTCAACATCCTGGGCGGGCTCGACGTGCCCTCGGGGGGCGTGGTGCGCTACCGCGGCCGCGAGATCACCCGCGCCGACGAGAAGGCCCTCACGCGCTATCGCCGCGACCACGTGGGCTTCGTGTTCCAGTTCTACAACCTCATCCCGAGCCTCACGGCGCGCGAGAACGTGGCGCTGGTGACCGAGCTCTCTCCTCGCCCCATGAAGCCCGAAGAGGCCCTGGAGCGCGTGGGGCTCGGGCACCGGGTCGACCACTTTCCGTCGCAGCTCTCGGGCGGCGAGCAGCAGCGCGTGGCCATCGCGAGGGCCATCGCGAAGCGACCCGACGTGCTCCTCTGCGACGAGCCCACGGGCGCCCTCGACGCCGCGACCGGTGCTCTCGTGCTCGAGGTGCTCGAGCGCTTCAACGCCGAGTTCGGCACCACCACCGCGGTGATCACCCACAACGCCCCCATCGCGCGCATGGCCCACCGCGTGGTGACCCTCGCCGACGGCAGGGTGACGGGCATCGAGGTGAACGCCGAGCGCGCGCCGGCGAGGTCGCTGTCGTGGTGAGCCTCCTCGACCGAAAGCTCCTGCGCGACCTGCGGCGGATGCGCGGGCAGGTGCTCTCCATCGCGCTGGTGGTCGCGTGCGGCGTCGCCACCAACCTCGCGGCGCTGGGGACGTGGGCGGCCTTCGACCGCTCCCGCGCCCGCTACTACGCCGACACGCGCTTCGCCGACCTCTGGGCGCACGTGCACCGCGCGCCCGACGTCGTCGCCGACGAGGTGCGGGCCATCCCCGGCGTCACCCGCGTCGAGGCCCGCATCGTGAGGGACGTGCCCCTCGACATCGACGGCCTCGAAGAGACCGCGATGGGCCACCTCGTGTCGGTGCCCGACGGCGGTCAGCCCTCGCTCAACCGCCTGTACCTCCGCGTCGGTCGCATGCCCTCTCCCGACCGCCCCGGCGAGGCCGTGGTGAGCGAGAACTTCGCCGCGGCGCACCACCTCGCTCCGGGCTCGACCCTGCCCGCGGTGCTCAACGGGCGACGTCAGGTGCTGCGCATCGTCGGCGTCGGGATGTCTCCCGAGTACGTCTTCGTGATCCGCCCCGGCGCGCTCATGCCCGAAGACCGCACCTACGCCGTCTTCTGGGTGAACCGCCGCACGCTCGAGAGCGCGTGGCAGATGGAGGGCCTCTTCGACGACCTCACCCTCTCGCTCGCGCCGGGCACCTCGCGCGCGCGGGTGATCGACCGGGTCGACCGCGTGCTCGCGCGCTGGGGCGGCGCTGGCGCATACGGGCGCGACCGGCAGCCCTCGCACCGCCTCGTCGACGGAGAGATCCAGCAGCTCGCGGGGATGGCCCGCACGATCCCGACGATCTTCCTCGGGGTCGCGGCCTTCCTCCTGAACGTGGTGCTCGGGCGGGTGATCCGTACGCAGCGCGAGCAGATCGCGGCGCTCAAGGCCCTGGGCTTCGGCCCGTGGACGCTCGGCGCGCACTACCTGAAGTTCTCGCTCCTCGTCTCGGGGGTGGGCGCGCTGCTCGGCGTCGGGCTCGGGCGCTTCCTCGGCGGCCAGATGATGGCGATGTACCAGCCCTACCTGCGCTTCCCCGTCTTGCGCTTCGAGCTCGACCCGCGGCTCGTCGTGCTGGCGGTGGGCGTGAGCCTCGTCGCGTCGGTGGTGGGCGTCTGGCGCTCGCTCTCGGCGGTGATGAAGCTCCCCGCGGCCGAGGCCATGCGGCCCGAGGCGCCCGCGAACTACAACGCCCAGTGGCTCGACCGGCTCGGCCTCCAGCGCCTGCTCACGGTCACGGGCCGGATGCTCCTGCGCGACCTCCTGCGCACGCCCCTGCGGTTGCTCCTCTCGTCGCTCGCGGTGGGGCTCGCGGCGTCGATCCTCGTGGTGTCGCACTTCTCCCTCGACGCGATCGAGTACCTCCTCGCGCTGCAGTTCGGCCTCGCCCAGCGCGAGGACCTCACCGTGGGCTTCTTCAAGCCGCTCCCGATGCACGCGGTGTACGACCTGCGCGCGGTGCCGGGGGTGCTCTCGGCCGAGGGCCTGCGCGACGCGGCCGTGCGCCTCTCGTCGGGCGCGCGCGAGCGCACCGCGGCCATCCAGGGCGTGCCCCCGCAAGGGCGTCTCCGCCGCGTCTTCGACATGGACGCCCGCCGCCTCGACCTGCCCGAGCGCGGCCTCGTGCTCTCGTCGACCCTCGCGTCGCGCGTGGGCGTGCGCCCCGGAGACCTCGTGTCGCTGCGCTTCGTCGAGGGCGCGCAGCTCCGGCGCACGGCCCGCGTGGCGGCGGTGATCGACGACGTGACGGGGATGAGCGCGTACATGCGCCGGGCGTCGCTCTGGTCGCTGATGGGCGAGGGGCCCTGCGCGACGGGCGCCGCGCTGCGCGTCGACCCCGCCCGCGCCGACGACGTGCTGCGACGCCTGCGACGGATGCCCCAGGTGGCGAGCGCGACGCGGAGCGACCGGATGATCCGCGCGTTCCGGCAGCAGAACACCGAGCTGATGGCGGGCTTCACCGCGGTGCTCGTGGCCTTCGCGGGGGTGATCGCGGTGGGGGTGGTCTACAACAACGCGCGCATCGCCCTCGCGACGCGCTCGCGGGAGTACGCGACGATGCGCGTGCTGGGCTTCACCCGCGGCGAGGTCGCCGGGATGCTCGCGGGCGAGCAGGCCGTGCAGATCGCGCTGGGCATCCCCGTGGGGCTCGCGCTCGGGCGGCAGATGGCCGCGGGGGTCGCGGCCTCGATGGACCCGGAGCTCATCGTGCTGCCGCTGGTGATCGCGCCGAGCACCTACGGGTTCGCGGCGCTGGTGGTGGTGGTCGCGGGCGCGCTCAGCGTGGCCCTGGTGCGGCGGCAGGTCGACCGGCTCGACATGGTGGCCGTCTTGAAGGCGCGGGACTGACCGATGAACAAGTGGGTGCGCCGAGGGGTGTACGTGCTGGTGGCCGCGGGGGCGGCGGCGGGGATCGCGACGGCGATGAAGCCGCGGCCCGCCGAGGTCGAGGTGGCCCAGGTGCGCGTGGCGCCCTTGCGGGTCGAGGTGGTGGCCGAGGGGCGCACGCGCGTCGAGCGGCGATACACCCTCTCGGCGCCGCTCGCGGGGGAGCTGTCGCGCGTCGAGCTGCGACCCGGCGACGCGGTGGAGGCCGAGCAGGTGGTGGCGACGATCCACCCCTTGAGCGCGCCGCTCCTCGACCCGAGGGCGCGCACCGAGGCGCAGCTCAGGGTGCAGGCGCTGCGCGCGTCGGCGGGAGACGCGCGGGCGAGGGTGGCGCGCGCCGAGGCGGCGGTGGCCCTCGCGAGGGGGAACGCGAGGACGGCGGGCGCGCTCGCGACGGGCGGCGCGGGCACGACCCGCGAGGCCGAGAACGCGGCGCTGGAACTCCGCGCGCGGGAGGCCGAGCTGGAGTCGGCGCGCTTCGCCGAGCGGGTGGCGCGCTTCGAGCTGGCCTCGGCCGAGGCGGCGCTGAGCCGCGGGGGCGCGTCGAGCGAGCGCGGCGCGGTGGAGCTCCGGGCGCCGGTGCGGGGGCGGGTGCTGAAGGTCGAGCGAGAGAGCGCGGGGGTGATCGCCGCGGGCGCGCCGGTGATGGAGGTCGGGGACCTGTCGCGCCTGGAGGTCGTGGCCGAGGTGCTCACGGCCGACGCGGTGCGGGTGGCGCCCAACGCGGCGGTGCGCTTCACGCACTGGGGCGGGGGCGACGCGCTCGCGGGGCGGGTGCGGAGGGTGGAGCCCTCGGCCTTCACGCGCACGTCGGCGCTGGGAGTCGAGGAGCAGCGGGTGCTGGTGATCGTGGACCTCGACGCGCCCCCCGCGGCGGCGGCGGCGCTGGGCGACGGGTTCAGGGTCGAGGCCGCGATCACGACGTGGGCGAGCGACGCGGCGCTGCAGGTCGACGCGGGGGCGCTGGTGCGCGACGGAGACGCCTGGGCGGTGTACGTGGTGGAGGGCGGCGTGGCGCGGCGTCGCGCGGTGACGACGGGGCACGCGAGCGACGCGGCGGCCGAGGTGCTCGGCGGGCTGCGCGCGGGCGAGCGCGTGGTGCTGCACCCGAGCGACAGCGTGAGGGACGGGGCGGCCGTCACCCCGCGCTGACCGCGCGGCGACGGAGACGTCGTGCCGCGGAGGGGAATCGGTATACTCCGCGGCCGACCTGGAGGAGTGTTTCGTGACCCTTCGACTTACTTGGGCCGCGGTGCTGGTGTCTTCCCTCGGCGCGGCGGGCTGCGCCGCCACCGACGGGATCGACACCCCGCCCTTCGAAGACGTCCCCACCAAGCCCGATGACACCGGCGAGGCGCAGGACGCGGGGGTCGACGTACCGATCCCGACCTTCGACATCCCGACCGCCGACCGCGGGCCCGAGGCCAGCGTCGACGCGGGCGACCCCGTCGACGTCGCGCCCGTCGACGACGTCACCGCCACCGACGCGGGCGACGACGTCACCGCCGCCGACGCGGGCGACGACGCGGGCCCCGCTGACGTCGGCTCCGTCGACGCGGGCTGCGTGCAGATGTGCTCGGGCGTGTGCACCAACACCCAGACCGACGTGCGCAACTGCGGCTTCTGCGGCACCGACTGCACGCGCCTGCCGGGCGTCGACATCTCGTCCATCCAGTGCGTCGCGGGGCGCTGCGACGTGCAGAACGGCTGCATGGTCGGCCGCACCAACTGCTCGGGCCTGTGGACCGACGGCTGCGACACCGAGGCCAACACCGCCGCGCGCTGCGGCACCTGCACCACCACCTGCACGGGTGCGACGCCCTTCTGCTCCCCGATGGCGGGCGTCCCCGGCGGCTACGCGTGCTCCTCGGGCTGCACGGCGCCGGGCCAGGTGCGCTGCGGCTCGACCTGCATCGACACCACCAGCGACCCGCGCAACTGCGGCGGCTGCGGCACCGTCTGCCCCGCCGTCACCCGCGGCACCGCGACCTGCACCATGGGCCGCTGCGGCTTCACCTGCACCGCGGGCTACGGCGACTGCGACGGCAACACCGCCAACGGCTGCGAGACCCTGGTCACCACCAGCGTCACGCACTGCGGGATGTGCGGCAACGCCTGCTCCGCCCCCGCGGGCGCGACGCCCCGCTGCACCGCGGGCGCGTGCACCCTGGTGTGCACCACGGGCATGGGCGACTGCGACGCGAACCCGTCGAACGGCTGCGAGACCGACCTGCGCACCACCGCCGCCAACTGCGGCGCGTGCGGCACGGTGTGCCCGCCGCGGGCGAACGGCGTCCCCGCGTGCGTGTCGTCGTCGTGCAACGTGACCTGCAACGCGGGCTTCGCGAACTGCAACGCCACGGTCACCGACGGCTGCGAGGTCGAGCTCGCCACCAACGCGCTCAACTGCGGCGCGTGCGGCCGCCGCTGCGCCGCCGCCGCCAACGCCGCCGCGGTGTGCGAGCGCGAGACCTGCGGCATCCGCTGCAACCCGGGCTTCGGCGACTGCGACGGCAACGGGCTCAACGGCTGCGAGACGACCCTCTCGTCGAACGCGAGCAACTGCGGCGCGTGCGGCACCGTCTGCCCGGGCGCCACCAACGCCTCGGCCACCTGCGTGGCGAGCACCTGCGGCCTCGCCTGCAACGTGGGCTTCGGCGACTGCGACTCGAACCTCACCAACGGCTGCGAGACCGACACCCGCACCTCGCAGTCGCACTGCGGCGCGTGCGGCCGCGCGTGCAACGCGCCCGCGAACGGCACCGCGACCTGCGCCGCGTCGGCGTGCGTGCTGGCCTGCAACGCGGGCTTCACCCTCTCGGGCTCGGTGTGCGTGCGAACGCCCCCGCGCCCCTCGTCGCCGCGCTTCGGCAGCTTCTCGACCTCGCGGCGGCCCCTGTTCCGCGTGGCCCTCCCCCCTGGACAGGACGGCGCTCAGGTCGAGATCTGCGCCAACAGCGCCTGCACCTCGGTGGCGACCACCCTCACCTTCTCGGGCGCGTCGGGCGCGGCCACCACCGACATCCCCAACGGCACCTACTACTGGCGCGCGCGGGGCCGCATCGGCGCGAGCGTCGTGTCGGCCGCGAGCGCCGCGGTGGAGTTCACCGTCAGCGCCGCGCCGGGCACCTCGGTCGCCTCGGCCTGGGGGAGCTTCGTCGACGCCAACGCCGACGGCTACGCCGACCTCGCCGCGGCGCAGCCCGGCGTGAACCAGGTGCGCTACTACCGCGGGGGCACCTCCTTCGTGCTCGCGACGACGCTCTCGGGCACCACGGGCTACGGCGCGAGCGTCGACGCCGCGGGCGACGTGAACGGCGACGGCCTCGGCGACCTCATCGTCGGCAACCCCACGGCCAACCAGGCCTTCGTCTACTACGGCACGGCCTCGACGGGCCTCACCACCACCATCGGCGCGACGCTCACGCCCCCGCCCGGCACCCCCGTCACCCGCTTCGGCGCGGCGGTCACCACCGCGGGCGACGTGAACGGCGACGGCTTCGCCGACCTCATCGTGGGCGCGCCGGGCTCGAACCGGGCCTTCCTCTTCATGGGGAGCGCGACGGGGCCCGTGTCGCCGGGCACCCCGCTCGTGCCCACCGGGGCGAGCAGCAACTTCGGCGTCTCGGTCGCGACGCTCGGTGACATCAACGCCGACGGCTACGACGACATCGCCGTGGGCACCGACGGCGGCGAGACCGTGTACCTCTGGCGCGGCTCGGCCACGGGCCTCTCGTCGACGCCCACGCTCCTCACCGCGCCCTCGGGCGCGTCGGGCTTCGGCCGCGCCGTCTCGGGCGCCGGAGACGTGAACGGCGACGGCTACCCTGACGTGCTCGTGGGCGCCTACGGCTCGGGTCAGGTCTTCGTCTACCACTCGGGCGCGTCGGGCGTGTCGAACACGCCGACCACGACGCTCTCGGTGTCGGGCGCGCTCCAGCTCGGCTTCTCGGTCGACGGCGCGGCCGACGTGAACGGCGACGGCTACAACGACATCGTCGCGGGCTCTCCGCTGGCCGACCGCGCGTACGCGTTCTTCGGCGGCGCGTCGGGCGTCGACGGCACCCCCGACGTGACCGTGTCGAACACCGCGCGCTCCGACGTGGGCTACGCGGTCTCGGGCCTCGGAGACACCAACCGCGACGGCGTGTGCGACTTCGCCATCGGCTGGCCCGCGCTCTCTCGCCTGCAGGTGTACCGCGGGGCCGCGACGCCCTCGCTCTACACCACCATCACGGGCTCGACGCTCTTCGGGCAGTCCATCGCGTGGCTCGCGCCGCGCGCGTGGTCGCCCTTCGGCGGCTGAGCCCGCGCCGCGCCTACTGGCACCCGCCGCAGGTCGTGCAGCACGACGTGCACGACGTGCTCCACTGGCAGGAGTTCAGGCACCACTGGAGCCCGCACCGGCACGCGCTGCACGCGCGGGTGTTGCGGCCCGCGCGGTACTCGCACGCCGCGCCCGCGCGCAGCCGGCACCCGCCCCAGGAGCAGTTCGACTGACAGACCTCCTGCGAGCACGGGTCGCAGCTCCCGTTGCGCGTCGCGCCCGGCGCGCACGCGCCCTGGCCCGTGCAGGCGCCCCACGCGCAGTCGCTCCCGCAGGTCTGCGAGCCGCAGTTGCCGCACGCCCGACGCGCGCCCGGGGTGCAGCCTCCGCCGCCCGCGCAGGCGCCCCAGGAGCAATTGCTCTGGCACGTCTGGGAGCCGCAGGTGCCGCAGGAACGGGTCGCCCCGGGGGAGCACTCGCCCTCGTCGGCGCACGATCCCCAGTCGCAGCTCGACGAGCAGGTCTGCGCGCCGCACATCCCGCAGGCCTGCCGCGAGCCCGGCGTGCACGCGCGGCCCGGGTCGAAGGCGCAGCCGAGGTCCGCGGGGGGAGCGTCTTCGGGCAGCGTGAGGTCGAGGGGAGGCAGCGTGACGTCGTCGACGTCGTCTTCGTCGTCGCCCGCGTCGCGCTCTTCGTCGAGGCCCGCGTCGATGCCGTCGTCGTCGGTGATCACCACGCCGAAGCCGTCGCGGCCTCCGAGCTCGGGGATCTCGGGCACCGTGCCGATGGCGCAGCCCGCGCTCACGAGGCCGAGCGCGAGGGCGAGCGCGTCGCGGCGGCGGGCCTTCACCTCCGCCGTTCTCCCTGTCGCGCGCCGGCCGTCAACTTCGCGCGCCGGTCAGAAGGCCTCCTCGGGGAGGTCCATCAAGGCCACGGAGCTGCGCTCGACCTGCGCGCGCGAACCCGACGCCCGGGAGCACCTCGCGCGCGAAGTACCGGCACGAGGCCACCTTGCCCTCGTAGAAGGCCCGGTCGTCGCCCGTCGCGCCCTCGCGCTTCGCGAGCGCCACCGCCGCGTGGCGGAGCAGCAGCCACCCGATCACCACCTCGGTCACCGCGAAGAGGATGCGGTTGCCCTGCATCCCGACGTGGTGCACCGAGTCGCCGACCTTGCCCATCATCGCCGCGAAGATCCCTTCGAGGTCGTCGATGGCCTGCGCGAGCGCGGCCCGCTCGCTGGCGAGCGCGTCTCCGCCCTCGGCGTTCGCGATCGAGGTCTTCGCCTGACCCAGGAGCCCTTGGAGCGTCTGCCCGCCGTCGCGCGCCACCTTGCGGAAGAACAGGTCGAGCGCCTGGATGTGCGTCGTGCCCTCGTAGAGCGAGTCGATCTTCTGGTCGCGGAGGTACTGCTCGATGGGGTAGTCCTGGCAGTAGCCCGAGCCGCCGTGGATCTGCAGCGCGAGGGTGAGCAGCTCCCACGACTTCTCGGAGCAGTAGCCCTTGAGGAGCGGGAGCAGCAGGTCGTTGAGCTTGTCGAGCGCGCGCGCCTCGGGGTGACCGTGGCCGCCGAGGAGCTCCACCCGGTCTTGCAGCGAGGCGATGAAGAGCCCGAGGGCGCGCATCCCCTCGACGTGCGACTTCTGGTGCATGAGCATCCGGCGCACGTCGGCGTGCTCGACGATGCGCACGCGCGGCGCGCTCTTGTCGGCGGCGCGGTCGAGCGCGGGGCCCTGCACGCGCTCCTTCGCGTAGGCGAGCGCGTTGAGGTAGCCCGTCGAGGCCTCGGCCATCGACTTCATCCCCACGGCCATGCGCGCCTGCTCGATCACGTGGAACATCTGCCGGATGCCGTCGTGCACGCCTCCCACGAGGAGCCCTCGGCACTCGCCCTCGGCGCCGTAGCTCACCTCGCAGGTGACCGACGACTTGATCCCCATCTTCTTCTCGAGCTTGGTGACCCTCCAGCCGTTGCGCTCGCCGCAGGTGCCGTCTTCGTTGACCCAGTACTTCGGCACCACGAAGAGCGAGAGGCCCTTGGTGCCCGCCGCCGCGCCCTCGGGCCGCGCGAGGAGCAGGTGCACCACGTTCTCGGGGCCCTCGTAGTCGGCGTTGGTGATGAAGCGCTTGGCGCCTTCGATGGCCCACACGTCGTCGTGGAGGTGCCGCGCCGAGGTGCGCCCCGCGCCGACGTCGCTGCCGGCCTCGGGCTCGGTGAGCACCATCGCGCCGCCCCAGGGCTTCTCGACCCACTGCGGGAGGTAGCGCTTCTTCTGCGACTCCGTGCCGAGCCGGTCGAGCACGCGGCCGAAGAAGGTACCGAAGAGGAGGAAGCCCGCCGCGGCGTTGGAGCCCGCGACCATCTCGAAGGCGCCCCACACCACCGACGGGGGCGCGCCCGCGCCGCCGAGGTGCGTCGGCAGCTCGAGCTTGTGCCAGCCGTTCTCGTAGTAGGTCTGCATCGCGCGCTTGAGCCCGTCGGGCAGGCGCACGACCCCGTCGGCGTCGAGGTACGCGGGCTCGCGGTCGATCTCGGCGAAGGAGCTCGCGAGCTCGTTCACGGCGAGCGCTTCGAGCGCGCGCAGCGCCTCGCGGGCGCCGTCGACGTCGAGCTCTGAGAAGGGCCCGCGGCCGAGCACCTCGTCGGTGCCCAGCACCTCGAAGAGGTTGAAGAAGATGTCGCGGAGGTTGGCCTTGTAGTGCTGCGCGGTCGTCACGGCGCCGCACCCTACGCGAAGCGCCCGCCCGCGGTGAAGCGGCGCCCCGCGGGGATCAGCCCGCCGCGTCTTCTCGCAGCAGCGACTCGACGATGGCGGCGCCCTCTTCGAGACCGCCGGCCTCTTCGACCGCGCGCATCCGGGCGTAGATCTCCTCGGCGCTCTCGGTCACCCGGGGGAGGCCCCCGACGCCCACCCGCGCGATCTGCGCGCGCGCCCGCTCCCTCGCGGCGAGGAGGGCGAAGACCAGGGTCGAGCGCACGCCCCCGCCGTCGTGCGCGGTGGCCTCGACCACGCGCGCGTCGGCGTCGAGCTCCAGCGCCGCGCGCAGCGCCTCGCCCGAGAGCGCGCCGGGCACGTCTTGCTTGTTCGCCTGCACGATCACCGGCACGTCGCTCCCCTGCCGCGCGAGGAGGGCCCTCAAGAAGCGCATCGCGTAGCGCGACCGCTCGACGCCCGCCGGGGAGCTGTCGCACACCTCGACCACCGCGTCGGGGTCTCGCAGGAGCGCCCACCGCCGCGGCGCGTACACGAACTGCCCCGGCACCGTGAGCACCTGCATCCGCAGGCGGTGCTCGTCGACGTAGCCCGCGTCGAGCTCGAGCCAGTCGAAGAAGAGCGTGCGCCCGCGGTGCTCCTCGGGCACCACCACGTCGCCCTGCCGCGCGAGGGTGAAGAGCGCGTGGATCTGCCGGATGTTCGTGGTCTTGCCCGCGGTGCCGAGCCCGTCGTAGACGACGCGCACGGTGACCGCGCCGCGGCTGGGGTCGTAGACGGCCATGCGCTCCCCTCCCGGTGGTGGCGCTCAGCCCACGATGCCGCGCTCGGCGTCGGCGAGGCGCATGCGCGCCATCGCGAGGTTCGCGCGCTCGCGGTCGAGGGCCATGTAGAAGAACAAGCCCGGTCGCGCCCGCAGCGGGCGGATGAGGTGATACTGCCGACCGAGGGTGATGAGGATGTCTTCGATCTCGTCTTCGAGGTCGAGCTGGCGGATCGTGCGGCGCTTGACGGCCACGAGGTCGGTGTTGCCCACCGAGGCGGCCTCGACGTCGAAGCCGCGGCCCATCGCGCCGAGGGTCGCGCGCCGGTCGCTGTCGACCAGCGCCGCGCCGAGGAAGCCGTCGAGGTCGGTGAGCGCGTGCAGCACCTGCCCCGTCGACTCGGGCGCCTCGATGCGAAAGTGCTCGGGCTTGAGCAGGCCCTCGACCGACGCGGGCGGGAGCACCTCGACGCGCGCGGGCGGGAGCTCGGGCTCGGCCGCGGCGGGCGGGGGCGGGAGGGTGTCGTGCGCGGCCTGGGGCGCGAGGCTGGGCGGAGGGAGGCTGCGTAGGGTGTCGAGGTTGAAGTCGAGCTCGGGCTCGGCAGAGGGAGGGGGCCGCGCCGAGGCGCGCCGCGCGTGGTTCGACTCGTCGTGGATGCGGTAGGCCTCGAGCAGGAGCTCAGAGACGCTCATGCTGATGGTCTGCTTGTCGGTGCGGCGGGTGAGCCACGAGAAGGAGCCCTTGGGCCACGCGAGCACGGCGCAGAAGGCCTCGAAGCCCTCGGCCTCGTCGGTGCGCGCGTGGGTGACCTGGCCCTTCTCGAACCAGATCTCGCCGCGGCGGTCGCTCGACCGCAGGGACATCATCCCGGTGCTGCCCGAGATGGCGTAGAGCTGCAGGAGGTCGGCGAGGGTCGAGACGGCGATGGCGCCGCTGAACGAGGCCGGGGGCGCGGCCTCGAGCTGCTGCACGGTCTCGACCAGCGAGCGGAACGAGAAGGGCTTGGGGAGGTACACGAAGGAGCCGCGCCGCGCGCCCACCGAGACGGCCTCGGTGGGGAAGGCGGTGATGACCACCGTGGGCGTGGGGCCCCAGGTCTTCTGCGCCTGGGCGATGAGGTCGAGGCCCGAGAGGCCCGGCATGCGCACGTCGGTGATGAGCACCGAGGGCTTCTCGTCCTTGATCCACCCGAGGGCCTGCGTGGCGTCGCTCGTGGAGCGCACCCTCGACTCGCCGAACTCCGCGCGGAGCATCGCGCTCACCGCGAGCACCAGCTCGGACTCGTCGTCGACCAGGATGATCGGTCCCGGCTGCCCCGGGGGAATGCTCAACGATCGGGCCATGTTCGCACCGGTGCCTCGGCGGGCTGCGTGGGTGGTCAGAGCGACTGCGCCCCGCGGCGCGTCTCCGCGGGGCCGTCAGACGTCGCCCGCGGCGCGCCGCCCACCGAGGGGCGGCCGCGCCGCGGCGCCGGTCGCGGTCAGAGCGTGAGCTCCTTCTCGGCGTCGGCGAGGCTCATGCGGGCGAGGGCGAGGTTCGCGCGGCTGCGCTCGAGCGCGAGGTAGAAGAACACCCCGGGGCGCGACCGCAGCGGGCGGATCAGGTGGTACTGCTTGCCCAGGGTGATGAGCATGTCCTCGATCTCGTCGCGGAGGTTGAGGTTCTTCATGGTCTTGCGCTTCGAGCGCACCACCTCGGTGTTGCCCGCGGCGGCGACCTCGAGGTTCAGCCCGCCGCCGCCGACCAGGCCGAGCGTCATGCCGCTGTCGCTGTCGACCAGGCACGCGCCCACGAACCCGTCCATCCCCTGCAGCTTCTCGAGGCTCACGTTGATGTTTCCCACGGCGTCGTTCTCCTGCTGTTGAGCCGCCCGTCGCCTTCGCCGAGGCCCGCGCATCGGGCCGCGCCTTCACTCCGGCGGGTGCGTTCTCGACCGCCTCGTCGCTATTGCCACCCGCGTGCCATGGTCATTCAACATCGATATGCGCGGGGTTCTCGTTGTTTTCAATGAACCGCGCCGTGGGGGGTGGTTCGTTTGTATCCACCACCGGTCCGAAAGTTACTGGTCATCCTCGTTCCGGGTCACATCGGCGTCGTCGGCCCCACGCGCGCGCACACCGTACGACTGGAGCCGCTTGCGCACGGCGAGGCGAGACATCCCGAGGATCTGCGCGGTGCGCGTGACGTTGCGGTCGGTGCCCTCGTACGCGGAGGATGTGCGCGCGCACCACCTCGTCGAAGGTTGCCCGCCTCGGGCGTCGGGGGCGGCTGCGACTGCGGCGCCGACCCGGGCGCGCCTCGGGCGGCAGGTGCCTGCGCTCGATGAGCCCGCCCCCCGCGAGCACCATCGCGCGCTCGATGAGGTTGCGCAGCTCGCGCACGTTGCCCGGGAACGCGTACGACTGCAGGGCCTCGAGGGCGAGGTCGCTCAGGCCCTCGACGTAGATCCCGATCTCGGGGCCGAGCTTCGCGACGAAGTGCTGCGCGAGGTGCGGGATGTCCGTCGGGCGCTCCCGCAACGGCGGGAGCTTGAGCGCGAAGACCTTCAGCCGCTCGTGCAGGTCGGCGCGAAAGGCCCCCGCGCGCACGCGCTCGTCGAGGTCGCGGTTGGTCGCGAAGATCAGCCGCACGTCGACGGTGAGCGTCTTCTCGCCCCCCACGCGGCGGAACGCGTGACCCTCGAGCACCCGCAGGAGCTTCGCTTGAAGGTCGAGCGGCAGCTCGCCGATCTCGTCGACGAAGAGCGTCCCTCCGCTGGCCTGCTCGAAGAGGCCCTTGTGCAATCGGTGGGCGCCCGTGAAGGCCCCGGCCTCGTGGCCGAAGAGCTCCGACTCGATCATGGTCGACGAGAGGCACGCCGCGTTGATGGTCACGAAGGGCCCGTCGCTGCGCTTCGAGAGCCGGTGCACCAGCGAGGCGGCTTCTTCCTTGCCGACGCCGGGCTCGCCCGTCACGAGCACGGTGGTCTTCGGGCTGCGCGCCGCGGCCTCGATCATCGCCATGGTGTGCCGCCACGCGGGCGAGCTCCCCACCGGGAGCGAGCGCGGAGAGGCCTGCGACGCGCGGCCCTCGCGCAGCGACGCGCGGGTGATCACGGCGTCGACGGCCTGACGGAGCGTGGTGGCCGACGCGGGCTTGGTGACGTAGTCAGCGGCGCCGGCCCGCAGCGCGCGCACCGCCGCCGAGGCGTCGTCGCGGCCCGTGAAGCACAGGAGCCCCGTGGTGGGGTGCGAGGCCGAGATCTCTTCGAGGAGGCGGAAGCCGTCGGCGTCGGGCAGCGAGAGGTCGGCGATGACGGCGTCGAAGACCTCGCGGGCGAGGGCCTCGCGGGCGGCGCGCGCGGTGGTGGCGTGCGCGACGCGACGGCGACCGCCCTCGGAGAGCACCGCGACGACCCCCACGGCGAGGTCGGCGTCGTCTTCGATGAGGAGCACGCGCGCCGCCGGGTCGACGTCGACTCGGGCCGGCGCCTCGATCACGCCTGGCCCCCGCGGGTCTCGATGGTGAGGTCGTGGGGCTGCTCCTCGAGGGTGAGCGCGAAGACGGCGCCGTGGTGCGAGGTGGAGTGCAGCTCGAGGTCGCCGCCGTTGAGGCGCGCGAGGTCGCGGGCGATGGCGAGGCCGAGGCCCGTGCCGTTGGCCTTGGTGGTGAAGAAGGGCTCGAAGATGCGCGCGTAGTGCTCCGAGGGGACGCCGGGGCCGTCGTCGGCTACCTCGAGGCGCACGCGCGAGCCGCGGCCTCCGAACGTGGGGCCACGGGGCTCGCGGCGGGCCGTGAGGCGCACGCTCGTGCGCGCGGCGTGGCGGGCGTTGCACAGGAGGTTCACGAGGATCTGCTCGATCTGCTCGGCGTCGACGAGCACGGGGCCGACGCCCTCTTCGATGTGCACCTCGAGCTGCGCCGGGCCCTTGCGCATCTGCGCGAGCTCCACCGACCACTCGATGAGCTGGCGGAGCCGCTGCGGGTAGCGCTTGGGCGGCCGCGGGCGGCTGTAGCGCAGCGACTCCTTGATGAGCTTGTCGACGCGGTTCACCAGGGCGGGGACGCGCACCAGCATCGACGACGCGAGCCCGGTCGGGGGCAGGTCGGCGAGGGCCGCCTCGGTGATGCTCAGGATCGCCGCGATGGGGTTGCGCACCTCGTGGGCGAAGCCAGCGATCACCGACTCGACGGTGTTGCGCAGGCGCGCCGCGGCGCTGGCCTCGCGGTCTTCGTCGCGGTCGTCGGCCGAGGCGATGAGGATCGCCACCATGGGCTCGACGGTGGCCTCCTTCACGGGGCTCATCGAGAGCAGGAGGCGCCGGAGCGGGGCCTGGAGCGTGACGGTCACCGCGCAGCGCCGCGCGACGCCGCGCCGCAGGTCGCGCAGCGCGCACAGGAGCTCGAGGCTCGGCAGCACCTCGTCGAGGGAGCGGCCCTCGCACTGCGCGGCCTCGCGGCCGAGGAGGCCCCGCACGCCCGCGTCGGCGTGGCGCACCACCCCGGAGTGGTCGACGAGCAGGAGCGCCATGCGGAGGTCGTGTTCGTCGCGAGAGAGAGGCGCGATCGCTGCGGTGCCCATGTCGGTTGACTCCTGGGTAGACGAGTGGGTCGTCGCGACGCGCGCGAGGGCGGAGCCGCTCTTCGTTGTCGAAAGGGAGAAGCGTCAGGAGAAGCCGAGAGCGAGCGGCGGCGGGGCGGCGCTCTTTTTCTCATCAATGCAGAGTCGTTCTGGCTCGTCTGTGCATCGAAGGTCTTCTGCCGACGGGAGAGGGTCAAGTAAGGGAAAACCCATGCGCCACCACGGCGGAATCTGGTCTATCCGTCGGTGGCTCCGCGTCGGAACCGAACCTTCGCGGCGGTGGGGGCGAGCGCGCCGCGCGCTACGGCCCGGGTTGTGCAGCGCGGGGCGCGAGTTCGCGGCGAGCGCGTGAGTTCACGCGCTGGGCGACCGATCGCAAGAAGCGAGCGGTTGACCTGGATCGTGTGGGTCTATGGAGGGAGGACGGCGACGTCGAGGGTGTAGGGCCCGACCTGGGTGGGCCCGCAGCCGCCGACGAAGACCCAGTAGGTGCCCGCCTCGAGCACGGCCTCGACCTGCGGGTCGGTGCTGTACCAGTCGTCGGTGCACATCGGGGGAAAGGTCCGCCCCGGGCAGCTCATGCCGGATTGGATCGCGAGGAGGCCGTCGAAGCCCTGCGCGCGCTGGATCGCGACGACCCTGCGGCGCGCGGTGAGGTCGAGGCGGTAGAGCGCGCCGCGGGAGCCCGCGCAGCCCGACATGGTGGTGGCGCAGTACGGCGTCGCGACGGCCGTCGCGTCGGCGGTGGTGCCGGTGAAGACGCCTCCCTCGGCGGGGATGGTGCGCGCGGTCGCGCAGGTGAGGTTGCCCTCGACGGCGACGGGCGTGGGCGTGGGCACGCGGTACCAGCGCGCGGTGAGGTTGCCGCCCTCGGCGTTGGTGCCGCCCTGCACGATGAGGCTCGTCCCTTCGGCGACGCCCGTGAGGCGAGACCAGACCGAGCGCGCCGCGCGGTCGACGGGGCCCGAGCAGTCGAAGCCCGGGTCTCCGTCGCAGGCGCGCCGCACCTGCAGCGCCGCGTCGCCGCGCGTGGCGCTGGTGGAGACGTTCACCAGGAGGTCGCCCGTGCCCGACGGCGCGGTGAGGGTCCAGTAGCCGCTCGCGCGCTGCCGAGGGAGGCACGCGATGGGCGCGCCCAGCGTGAGGAGGTCGGAGTCGACCACGCTGTCGACGCCCTCGGCGCCGATGCCGATGCCGGGGCAGCGCGAGGCGGGCCCGGGCGGCGTGGGCGGCGCGGTGGTGACCCGCATCGTGAGGACGTGCTGCGGCAGCCGGTCGGGGCGGTACTCGACGGTGACGAAGTAGGTGCCGGGCTGCTGGTTGCGCAGCGTTCGTCGCGCGGGCAGCCCCGAGACGCAGCCCGGCGTCGCCTGCGAGGTGGAGCCGCAGACGGGCGTGACCTCCATGTAGAGGTCCTCGCCCGAGGTGCCGTCGGCCTCGAGGGTCACGTCGCGCGGCTCGGTGATGGTGTAGCGGAACACCGAGTCGACCCACCCGAGCCCGCCGTTGGAGAAATACCCGCAGGTGGTGCCGTAGTCGGCGAAGGAGGCGAAGCCGTGCGTGTCGAGGGTGACCGGCGCGCCGTCGGGGGTGAGCGCGACGCCGGGGCAGAGGTCGCCCGCCGCGCGGGGCCGGGCGGTGGTGATGAGCGCCTGCACGCGCGCGTCGACGCCGCGGGCCGTGGCGAGGATCACCGCGTAGCGCCCGGGGGGCAGCGCGCTCGCGCGGAAGGTCGCGATGCCGCCGATGGAGTTGCTGCCGTTGACGCACTGGATCTCCCGCGCGCGGTCGCCGCAGCCGTCGGCGGGGTAGAGCGCCACCACCACCGTGTCGCTCGTGCCCGTCACGGCCGTGATGCTCACGTCGCTCGTGCGCTCGACGGTGAGCGGGAGCACCGCGTCGGGGCCCATCGAGGTCTGCGCCCCGGTGCAGCTCGGCGCGCTGTCTTGCGCGAAGCCGTCGAAGCTCACGACGTGGTCGACGCCGTCGCTGAGGTCGGCGCAGGGGCCGGGGGGGTTCGACAGGCAGCGGTCGTTCGCGCCGTTCGCGCAGGTGGGGTCGACGTCGTCGGGCGGCAGGTCGCGGGGCGCGGGGCGGTCGACCGCGACGTCGGTCCCCGCGTCGGCGACGGCGTCGAGGGCGGGGCCGAGGTCGGCGGTCGGGCGGTCACTCACGACGTCGACGTCGGGTGAGGCGTCGGCGCGGGGGGGCGAGGAGACCTCGGAGGCGCAGGCCGCGGTGAGCGCGGTCAGGGTGACGAGTCGGCTGAGGGAAGTCATCGCGGCGCCCGCGCTCATACCTCAGTCCCGCGCGCGATGGGAGACGGGGGTCGGGCCGGGCGTGTACCGTCTCCGCGGAGGCAGAGACCCCCCGTGAAGCGAAGCCACCCCCTCGCGCTCGCCGCCGTGCTCCTCGCGGGCTGCGGCAGCCTCTTCGGCACCGACGACCCCGACGCGGGCCCGTCTCCCAACGGCGTGGGCTCTCGCTGCGAGACCACCGACCAGTGCCGCGCCGGGCTGCGCTGCGCGTCGGGGGCGTGCGCCCTGAGCGGCGCGACCGCCGAGGGAGAGGGCTGCGTCCTCACGGGCGAGTGCGCCGCGGGGCTCTACTGCAGCCCGCTCGGCCGCTGCGCCGCAGCGGGCTCCGCCGTCGAGGGAGCGTCCTGCGGCGACACCGCGGGCTGCTCTCCGGGCCTCGTGTGCGTTCGCCCCGAGGGTGAGCTCTTCGGCTACTGCCGCGCCCCTCGCGGGGCCAGCGCGGGCGACGGCGGCGTCGCGACCGACGCGGGCGCGGGCGCGGGCGCGGGCCCGAGCGACCTCAACGGGCCCTGCGCCGACGCCCTCGGCTGCCTCGCGGGGCTCGCGTGCGACCTCGGCGCGCGCCGCTGCGTCCCGCCCGCGCAGGTCGGCGCGACCACCACGCCCTGGCCGGGAGAGACCTGCGACGACGGCCCGACGGGCCAGCCCGTGCGCGCGTACTTCGAGGTGCCCGCGGCCGATGGTTCGCCCCCGCACGATTTCTTCCGCCTCCCGTTCCCCAACGACATCCGCCGCGACGCGAGCACGGGGCGGGTGAACCTCGCGGGCTTTCCGCACCCGGGCACGGCGCTCCTGGGCTTCGACCTCGTCGACCGCTACCTCCGCGCGGCGGAGCGCGACCTCGACGGCTTCGGCACCAACTCGATCATCTACTTCCGCTTCTCGGGCCGCCTCGACTTCGCCACGCTGCGCCTCAACGACACCATCCACCTCGTCGACCTCACGACGGGGACGCCCACCAACACCATCCGCTTCGGGGCGAGCACGGCGGGCAACCGCTACCTCTGCGCGAACCCCGTCTACGTCGACACGGGCCACGGCGCGCCCATGGAGCCCGGCCACACCTACGCCGCGTGGCTCACCACGGGCGTGCGCGCCGAGGGCGGAGGGTCGGTCTCGCGCGACGACGACTTCGGGTTGATGCTCGCGGCGACGGCGCCCGCCGACCCGGTGAAGGCCCGCGCGTGGGCGGCCTATGCGCCCTTGCGGCAGCACCTCGCGACGTCGAACGTCGACCCGTCGACCCTGCTCACCGCGGCGGTGTTCACCACGCAGCGGCCGTGGAGGGCGGTCGAGGCGCTGCGCGCGGCGGTGCAGGCGGCGCCTCCGCCGACGGCGTCGGGCTTCGTGCGCTGCGACGCCGGCGTGCGCTCGCCCTGCGACGACGGGCTCGCGGGAGACGCGCACGTGCGCGGCTGCGTCGGCGCGGCGGACCCGCGCTTCGACGAGCTGCAAGGGCTGATCGAGCTGCCGGTGTTCCAGTCGGGGGCGCGGCCCTACCGCGACGCGGGGAGCGGCGCGATCGCCCTCGACGCGCAGGGCCGCGCGACCGCGACGGGCACCGAGCGGGTCTGCGTGACGGTGACCGTCCCCCGCGGCGCGGCGATGCCCGCGTCGGGGTGGCCCGTGGCGGTGTATTTCCACGGCACGGGCGGGAGCTATCGCTCGGTGGTGACCGAGGGCCTCGCGGGCGCGCTCGCGTCGGTCGACCTCGGCGGCGGGGCCGCCCCCGTGAACGTCGCGACGGTGGGCGTCGAGGGCGTGATGCACGGCACGCGTCGCGGCGACGGCGTCACCGACCCGAGCGACCGGCTCTTCTTCAACTTCGCCAACCCGCAGGCCGCGCGCGACAACGTGCTCCAGGGCGCCGCCGACCTCTTCGCCGTGGTGCGCGCGCTCGGCGCGGTGAACCTCTCAGAGCTCCCGCGCGCGGGGCAGAGCGTGCGCTTCGACGCGGCGCGCGTGGCCTTCATCGGTCACTCGCAGGGCTCCACCGTGGGCCTGCCCGCGCTCGCCTACGAGCCGGGCTCTCCGCCGCGCTGCTCTCGGGCGCGGGCGGAGACCTGCGCCTCTCGCTCACCACCAAGCGCCAGCCCATCGACATCGCCCGCGCGGTGCCCGCGGTGCTGCAAGACCCCGACGCGGCGAGCGCGGGGCACCCGGTGCTGAACGTGCTCCAGATGTATTTCGAGCGCGCCGACGCGGTGAACTTCGGGCGCAGGGTGCTCTTCGACCGGCCCGAGGGCGTCGCGCTCAGGCCCGTGCTGCAGACCTACGGCCTCGGAGACACGTACTCCACGCCGCCGACGATGCAGGCCGTGGCGCAGTCGCTGGGCCTGCCCGCGGCGGGGCCGATCCCGGGCGGGGCGAACGCCTGGCCGCCGGGGATGGGCCTCGACCTCCCGGTGATGAACAACCTCGCCGTGGGGCCGATGCGCGCGACCGCGGCCCTCATCGAGGCCGACCCGGCGGGGGCCTACGACGGGCATTTCGTGCTGTTCCGCGACGCCGCGACGAACGCGCGGGCCCTCGGCTTCGTCGCGTCGGCCCTGCGCGGGGCGGCCGTGGTGCGCTGAGCTCACCACCCCGCGTCTCCACCGCGGGACGCGAGACGCAGGGAGCTACAAACCTGACCCCGGGTGGTGTAAAGGCACCGGCCACCGTCGGCGGCCCGCGCGCGCGCCGACGTCCGCTATCGCCCCCGAAGGTTCCGTGGGGCTACGTCGCGAGCGCCTCCCGGCGCAAGGAGCATCCGGTGGAGTCCCTTTCGATCCAGGCAGTCGGCACCGGGGCGTTGGCCCTGGTGGTGGCTCTGTTCTTCTACGCCAAGGTCAAGAGCGCCCCCGAGGGCAACGAGGCCATGGCCCGCATCGCGCGCTACGTGCGCGAGGGCGCGATGGCCTTCCTCGTGCGCGAGTACAAGGTCCTCGCGCTCTACGCCGTGGTGGTCTTCGGCGCGCTCGCCGTGGGCCTGGGCGTGAAGGCCGGCGTGGCGTTCCTCGCGGGCGCGGGGCTGTCGCTCCTGGCGGGCTTCATGGGCATGAAGGCCGCGACCTTCGCCAACGTGCGCACCGCCGAGGCCGCCCGCGGTCAGGGCAAGGCCGCCGCGCTGGTGATGGCCCTCGACGGCGGCGCCGTGATGGGCCTCTGCGTCGCGGGCCTCGGCCTCGTCGGCATGGGCGCGATCTACTTCCTCTTCAAGCCCGCCGACTTCTCCGACGCCGACCAGACCCGCACCCTCGCGACGGTGATCCACTCCTTCGCGGTGGGCGCGAGCTCCATCGCGCTCTTCGCCCGCATCGGCGGCGGCATCTACACCAAGGCCGCCGACGTCGGCGCCGACATCGTCGGCAAGGTCGAGGCGAACATCCCCGAAGACGACCCCCGCAACCCCGGCGTCATCGCCGACAACGTGGGCGACAACGTGGGCGACATCGCCGGCATGGGCGCCGACATCTACGAGAGCTACGTCGCCGCCGTGGTGGCCGCGATGGCGCTCGGCATCACGCTCCCCGTCGAGCAGCTCCGCGCGCTCGCCTCGGGCGACGCCGGGGTGAGCGAGGCCGCGCTGCGCGCGATGGCCGTGGCGCTGCCCCTCCTGCTCGCGACGGTGGGCCTGGTCGTCTCGATCATCGGCATCTTCATCACCCGCACGCTGAAGAACCTCCCGCCGGCGCGCGTGCTGCGCATCGCGCTGATCGTGCCGTCGTTCCTCGTGATGATCGGCGCGGCCGCGGCGCTGCCCTCGCTGGGCTACACGATGGGCGCGGTGGTGACCCTCGCGGCGGGCGCCGCGGGCGGCGCGGTCGTGGGCCTCATCACCGACTACTACACGTCGATGGGGCCCATCCAGAAGATCGCCGAGAGCTCGCTCACGGGCCCCGGCACCAACGTGATCCGCGGCCTCGCGGTGGGCCTCGAGTCGACGCTCATCCCCCTCGTCACGCTCTGCGTCGTGGGCTGGATCGCCAACAACGCCCTGGGGCTCTACGGCATCGCCATCGCGGCGGTGGGCATGCTCGCGGGCACGGCCATCGTGATGACCGTCGACGCGTACGGCCCCATCGCCGACAACGCCGGCGGCATCTCTGAGATGTCGGGCCTCGGCAAGGACGTGCGCGCGATCACCGACGAGCTCGACGCGGTGGGCAACACCACGGCGGCCGTGGGCAAGGGCTTCGCGATCGGCTCGGCGGTGCTCACCGTGGTGGCGCTCTTCGCGGCCTTCAACGCCGAGGTGACCCACGTGCGCGAGGTGCACCACCTCGCGGCGCTGCCGCTGGAGCTCACCGACGCGAAGGTGCTCCTCGGGGTGCTCTTCGGCGCGGTGCTCCCGTGCGTGGTGGGCGCGACCACGATGACGGCGGTGGGCCGCGCGGCGGGCGCCATCGTCGAGGAGATCCGGCGGCAGTTCCGTGAGATCCCGGGCCTGCTCGAGGGCAAGGAGGGCGTCGAGCCGCAGCCCAAGGTCATCGTCGACATCGCGACGACGGCGGCCATCAAGGAGATGATCCTGCCGGGCGCGGTGGCGGTGCTCGCCCCCGTGGTGGTGGGCTTCGCCTTCGGGCCGGTGGTGCTCGCGGGCACCCTCGCGGGCTCGCTCGCGGTGGGCGCGACGCTCTCGCTGGTGATGGCGAACGGCGGCGGCGCCTGGGACAACGCGAAGAAGCACATCGAGAAGGGCGGGCTCCCGGGCCACGCCAAGGGCTCCGACGCGCACAAGGCGGCCGTGGTGGGCGACACCGTGGGCGACCCCTTCAAGGACACCTCGGGCCCCGGCATCTCGATCCTCATCAAGGTGATGAGCGTGGTGTCGCTGCTGATCTCGCCGCTGATCGCGATGCGCTGACGGCGGTCGCCGCGCGGCAGCCTGGAGGGAGGTCACCTCGCGACGCGAGCGTGCGGGGGGTCGTACGGGGGTGGACTGAAGGGGGAGACGAGGCGGAGCGAGCGGGGGGCGCTGCGCTCAGCGGCGCTGCGTGGCGCCGGGCTTGGCCGACTCGGTGCGGCGGATGATCTCGTCGATCTTGCGGAAGAACGAGTCGTTGGTGTCGCCGTTGGTCAGCTCGCGGATGTTGAGGCTGAGCGTGCGGGCGGACTCTTCGTAGCGCACGTCGACGACGACCCGGTCGCCGCGGATGAAGCCCTGGTTGTTCACGGGCGGCGTGAGCCCGTACGACCGGAGGTTGAGGCGGAGCGCGTCGAAGGTGGTCTTGTCGAGGTCGGTCCAGGTCTTGTCGTTCGCAGGCATGGCGTAGCCCTCCTTTGCACCGTGTGCGGGGCGCGACGCTAACACATCCCTCGGCGGAGGGGGGAAGCGGCCCCGGCGCAGCGCGGCGGCAACAGACTACGCCCGTCGGCGCGCGACGTGTAGCCTCCCGGGCCGCCATGAAGATCGTGAGCTGGAACGTCAACGGCATCCGCGCGGCCCTCAAGTCGGGCTTCCTCGACTGGTTCCGCGCGACGGACCCCGACGTGCTCTCGCTGCAGGAGATCCGCGCCGACTGGCTCGACCTCGACGCGACGACCCGCTCGGAGCTCGAGGCGAAGCACGAGGTCTGCTGGTTCCCCGCGTCGAGCAAGAAGGGTTACTCGGGCGCCGCGACGCTGTCTCGCCGCGGCCTGGGCTTCAAGCACACCCGCGGCCTCGGCCTCGCGCCCTACGACGCCGAGGGCCGGATGGTGGTCTCCGAGCGCCCCGACCTCACCCTCGTCGCGGGGTACTTCCCCAACGCCGCCGCGGAGCTCGCGCGGCTCGACTTCAAGCGCGCGTTCTCGCGCGACCTCACGAAGATCCTCAAGGCGCGGCACGCCAACAGCGAGCGCCTCGTGGTGGTGGGCGACATGAACGTCGCGCCCGAGGAGATCGACCTCGCCAACCCGAAGACCAACCGCAAGAACCCGGGCTTCACCGACGAGGAGCGCGAGGACTTCAAGGGCTACCTCGGCGCGGGCCTGCGCGACGTGTTCCGCGAGCGCAACCCGACCACGCCGGGGCTCTACACCTGGTGGTCGCAGCGCGGCGGGGCGCGCGCGAAGAACGTCGGGTGGCGCATCGACATCTTCCTCGTGAGCGAGGCGCTCCTCCCGCACGTCACCGACGCGAGGATCCACCCCGAGGTGAAGGGCTCGGACCACTGCCCGATCTCCCTCGAGCTCGCGCTGTGAATTCCCGCCGCGCGACGTCCCGGTGATACGACGTCGTCCGTGACGCGCGCGCGAGGCACCTGGATCGCCGTGGTCGGCCCCATCGGCGTCGGCAAGAGCACCCTGGCCGCGGTGGTGGCCCGGCGCACGGGCGCCCTCTACGTGCCCGAGCGCTTCGGCGAGAACGCGTTCCTCTCGCGCTTCTACGAGCCGGGCGGGATCGCGCGCTGGGGCTTTCAGACCGAGGTGGCCTTCCTCACGCAGCGCTTCGACCAGTCGCGCGAGATCGAGGCGATGCTCTCGGCGGGGCGCTCGGTGGTGACCGACTTCGCGCCGCAGCAGAACCTGGTCTTCGCCGCCATCACCCTGAGCGACGCCGAGTTCGCCCTCTACGAAGAGCTCTTCGAGAGGCTCTTCGCGGGCCTCGCGCCCCCCGACCGGCTCATCTGCCTCGACGCCGAGCTCCGCACCATCCTGCGGCGCATCCGTCGTCGCGCGCGGGAGATGGAGTCCTCCATCGACCCCGCGTACATCAAGCGGCTGCGCGGCGGCTACGCGCGCTGGCGTGAGCGCGCGCCCGCGCCCGCGCTGTGGATCGACACCACGAAGCTGCCGATCCCCGACGACCTCGTGGCGCGCGCCGAGGCCCTCGACGCGGTGATGCGCTCGCTGGAGCCCGCGACGCGCGAGGCCCTCTTCGGCCGCGCGGCCTCAGCCGCCGTCGAGGGTCTCGAAGCGCAGTAGCACGCCGCCCATGCGTACCACGTCGCCGGGCGCGAGGCGCTGCTCGGTGACGCGCGCGTCGTTCACCCACACGCCGTTGTTGCTCTGCCGGTCGTTGATGACCCAGTCGGCGCCCGCGAGGTCGATCTGCGCGTGGAAGCGCGACACCGTCGAGTCGTTGAGCACGACCTCGTTCGAGCGGTTGCCGTCGTCGCGCACGCGGCCGAGGCGCGTCGAGGGCAACAGTGATGAACACCCCGGGCGCGGCGCCGTCGATGACGCGCAGCCACGCTTGCGGAACGCCGCGCGCGAAGCCGGGCGAGGGGGCGAGGCCGAGGCGGCGGCAGAACTCCTCGTGGGTCTCTCTGAAGCCCGCGCGGCGCGCGTCGAGGAGCTCGCGGAGGATGAAGCTCCGGCCCGCCGCGGCGGCCTCGGCGTCGGCCTCGATGGCGCCGCCGCGCGTCGCGGGGATCCACACGAGGAGCGTCGCGCCGGGGAGGAGCAGGGGCCACGCGCCGCGCTCCCACATGGCGAGGAGCGGCGACCAGGGAGAGCGCGCGGCGGGCTGCTCGGGGTTCTCGATGACCCAGCCGACGTGACGGCGGAGCGCGGTCTCGCCGGGCGGGCGCTCGTTGAGCGGGATCGCGCGGCGCCAGGTGGAGGAGCGGCGCAGCGCGTCGCGGCCCCAGTTGGAGAGCTGGGTGTGCAGGTCGTCGCGGGAGAGTCCGAAGCCCGAGGCGGGCAGGCCCTTCACGGCGGCGCGGCCGAGGGCGGTGATGAGCTCGGAGCCGGGGCCGAAGGGGTCTGCGGCGAGGGCCTCGGCCCAGGCGTCGGTCCAGCGGGAGAAGGCCGCGGCGCCGTCGCGCTCGACCTCGACGGAGAGGGTCGAGGGCGCGAGGTGGGCGTAGACGTAGGGCTCGAGGGAGGCGAGGAGCTCGTCGGCGCGGTCTTCGAGCCAACGGCGCGCCTCGGCCGACACCACCGCGAGCTCGGGGTCGGGCTCGAGCCAGCGGACGAGGCGGAATCGGTCGAGGAGCGCGTCGAGGTCCATCGTCTGGGAGCGGTGGCGCGCGGGGTGCGCCGGTCGGTCAGAACGACGAGACCACGCCGCCGCGGACGCGGTAGCGCCACACGCCGGGGGTCGCGACGTTGGAGGTTCGGCAGAGGTCGAGCACCGCCATGGTGCCCGAGCCCGGGAGCGTGACGCCGTTCACGCCGTCGCCGCCGTCGACGCCCGCGCGGGCGGGGGTGCCGCCGAAGCCGTCGGTGCCGCCCGAGGCGTCGCCCGTGGTCCACGCGCAGCGCGCGTAGCGGAACTCGACGTCGACGTCGCCCGTGGCGCCCCCCGCGGGCGTCGTGAGCACCGCCTGGAAGCTGTTGAGCCGGTCGACGTGCGAGCTGTAGTACCCGACGTTGAACCAGGTCGCGACGAAGCGGCCCGCGCTCGCGGCCCAGCACACCGTGTTGCGCGCGGGTGAGCCTCCGCCGCGGGTGTCGACGTCGGCGAACCAGGGCGCGATGATCGGCCGCGCGCTCGTCGTCGGGAACGGCGTCGGGCTGAAGGTCGACAGCGACCCGCCGAACGACACGTTGCCGTTGGTGTTGAGGTAGAGCGACGTGTACGTCGTCGGCCCGAGGCGCACGCCGCTCGGCAGCGCCGTCGCGAGCGAGATGGCGCTGCCCGCGCCCGCGTCGGTGCCCGCGGTCCAGCTCCCGTCGTCGCTGTTCGTGATGCAGTTCTCCGCGGGGCCGTAGCCCGACGGGCCGCCGAGGCCGTTGATCAAGGTCGTGCCGGTGATCCCTCCGTCGGGGAGCGGGCCGGTGTCGGTCACGACGCCCGTGTCGCGCGGGCCCGTGTCGGTCACGACCCCGGTGTCGCGCACGCCCACGTCGAGGGGCGGGCCCGCGTCGACGCCGGGCAGGAGGCACATCCCGCCGCGGCACTGCTGCTCGCCGACGCAGAAGTTCCGGCACGCGCCGCAGTTGTCGTTGGTGTCGAGGGCGCTCTCGCAGCCGTCGTCGGCGTTGCGGTTGCAGTCGCCGAAGCCGGGGTTGCACACGAAGTCGCCGCAGACGCCGTCGTTGCAGGCGACGGCGGCGTTGGCGCGCGCGGGGCACGCGCGGTCGACGTAGCCCGCGCCGCTCTCGTCGCACACGCGCTGCGCGCTCTCAGAGGCGCAGCCCATGACCGCTCCGGGCTCGCAGACGTGAACGTCCACCGGCGGCTGCGCGACGTCTTCGACCGCGGGGACGTCGGTCTCGACGGTGCCCGAGTCCTTGCCCGGGGTGCCCGCGTCGAAGGCGCCGCCGTCGAAGCCCGAGGGCTGGTCCGTGGGCGTCATGCCCAGGTCCGACGCGCCGCCGTCGAGGATGTTGTTGGTGACGCCCGAGCCGCCGCGGGCGCTGCACCCGAGGGCGAAGGACAAGAGAAGGAGGTAGGGCTTGCGCACGGCCGGAAGATAGCCGCGAACCCCCGCCCCGCGCGAGCGACCGGCCACGATCACAGGTCCTTCGTATAGACCCGGTAGCGCTTGTAGATCTTCGCGCCCATCGACGAGATGCCGTTGTTGATGGGCGAGTCGTCCTCGCGCGTCCACGACAGCTCACCCCACTCGTAGCCCTTGGCGGCGCCGCGCTTGGCGACCTCGACGTACATCGCCGCGGAGAGGGGCATGTACTTCCGCACGCCGCGCAGCTCCTTCTTGATCCCGAGGGCGATGAGCCGCGCGCTCTTGGGCCCTGAGACCTTCAAGCGCCAGAGCATCTTCACGAGGCCGAAGGGCCACTCCTGCCCGCCGATGTCGCGGATGCACTCGTTCACGTTCGGCAGGAGGATGCACATCCCCTGCACCTTGCCGTCGACCTCGGCGAAGAAGGCCAGGTCGGGGTCGATGACCAGCTTGAGGTCCTCGGCCATCTTGTCGATCTCCGCCGCGGGCGTGGGGACGTAGCCCCACTTGCCCTCCCAGGCGTCGTTGTAGATCTCCATCACGTGGTCGAGCTCGCGGCGCATGTTGCCGCGGTCCATCGAGCGCAGCTTCACCTCGGGCATGGCCTTCATGTCTTCCCACGCCTTGAGCACGCGCTTGGGGAACTCCCCCACGTCGTAGCGCCACGCGTAGAGGTCCTTCTCCTTGGTGAGCCCGTACGCTTCACACACGCGGCCCTGCCACGCGCGCGAGTGGGCCATCTCGACCACGGGCGGGTGCTCGAAGCCCTCGATGAGCACGCCGACCTCTTCGTTCGCGTAGAGCGAGAAGGGGCCCGACAGGCGCGTCATGCCCTTGGCGCGGAGCCACTCCGAGGCCTTGTCGAGGAGTGCCTTGCCCACGGCGTCGTCGTCGATGGTGTCGAAGTAACCGAAGAAGCCGGTCTTCTCGTTCCAGAGCTTGTTGTGCTCGAAATCGATGGAGGCCGAGCAGCGGCCGACGAGTTTGCCGTCCTTCCACGCGGTGAAGTAGGTCGCCTCGCCGCGGTGGAAGAAGGGGTTCTTCTTCGGGTGGAGGCGGGGCCTGAAGTCCATGTGCTCGAGCCGCGGGACGAAGGCGGGGTCGTCGCGGAAGACTCGTACCCGGCCTTCACGAAGTCGTCGATGTTGCCGCCCGCCGTGTGCTCCCGGACCTCGATGCTCATGGTGGCCGCGGAGTATCACGGCCCCGCGCGCTCGGGGAGAGGGCCGTGACGCCGCGCCGCCGGGGTTCCGCGTCTGCCGCCGCGTTCACCCCGGGCAAGAGCGAGGTCGCCCCTGCCGGGGCTCCGAGAAAGGGCTGCCGCAAGCGGACGCAGGGGGCTGATCGATGTCTTGAGCCCCGAACGGGGCGACCTCGCTCTTGCCCGGAGTAAAGGCGCGAACGCGCTGAACTCCGGTCGCCAGCGGCGAACAGGAGGAGCGTCCTGACGTGGATGGGAGACGGGAGAGGCGAACCTCACCCCGCGCCGTCGCCCCTCCAGGACACCGGCAGACCCGAAAAGGACATCGGCAGACCCGAAAAGGACATCGGCAGACCCGAAAAGGACATCGGCAGACCCGAAAAGGACACCGGCAGACCCGTCCGGGACAGGGGGATCGTTCGGCGCAACTGCTGGCCGGAGCCTGGCGCGTTCGCGCCGTCACTCCGGGCAAGAGCGTGGTCGCCCTGTTCGGGGCTCCAAGACGTCGATCACGTCACCGCGCTCGCGCGGCGCCGGAGCCCGTCCAGGGGCGACCTCGCTCTTGCCCGGGGTGAACGCGGCGGCAGACGCGGAACCCTTCGGCCAGAGGCGGTTGCGCCGAACGATCCCCGTCCAGGACATCCTCACTCGTCGAGGTCACCGCGCGGAAGCGCCCCGCGCGCGGCGATGGAGAAGCCGTCGATGGGCGGCTCGATCGGCGCGATCTGCACGGGCGGTGGCGTGACCGTCGGCGGCTGCGCCGTGGGGGCGGCGCGGGCGGCTCCATCGTCGGCGGCGCGATCACGGGCGGCGGCTTGGGCGGGCGCGCGAGGGACGGCGTCGCGGGCGCGCTCGTCCTCGGCGGCGGAGAGGGCTCGTCGTCAGCGGCCATCCCACGCGACGTAGGCCCCCCGTCGCGGCGAGCCCGGAGGAGCGGGATCACCGCGAGCACCCACGGCGCGCGCCTGCGCCGTGAGGGCGGCGCGTACGCGGTCGACGGCGCGGGCTCCGGCGCGAACGAACGGTGCGCTTACGCATCGCCTCGGTGGGCCGCATCGCCACCGTCATCGCCGCCTGGCAGGGAGCGGCGCGTGGACTCGTAGCCCGACGGAGGACTGCGGAAGGGCCGCGCGCGCGACGGGTCGATCGCGGCGCGGAGGGCCTTCTCGCATCACCGTCGCGTTGGCGAAGCGGCGCGCGCGGGGTCGCGCGCGACGCAGCCCGCGAAGAAGCCGTCGAAGCCCTGAGGCAGCCGCTCGGCCACGCCCAGCTTCGCGGCGCGCGCCGACGCGGGCGGAGCGCTTCGGTCACCAGCTCGGACAACGCGGCGCCATGCGCAGCTCGCGCTCGTTCGCGGCGAGCCAGTAGTAGCGCCCGGTGTACGCGCTGAAGGCGAGGAGCCCGACGGCCCACACGTCGGCGGCGGGGGTGATCTCGGAGCTGGTGTTCTGCTCCGGGGCCATCCAGAGGGGCGTGCCGATGGCGGCCGTGGCGTTGTTCGATGAGTTGCGAGGGTCGACCACGCGCGCGATGCCGAAGTCCAGCACCTTCACCGTGAAGGGCGACTCGCCGAAGGGGACGGCCTCGGAGGAAGACGTTCTCGGTCTTCAGGTCGCGGTGCACGACGTTCTTCGCGTGCGCGGCCACGAGCGCGTCGGTGAGCTGCGAGAGCATCCACCAGGCCTCCTGCGGGGGCATTCCCCGGGGAGCGCGCGAGGCGCTGGGCGAGGGTCTCTCCTTCAAGAGCCCATCGCGAGCCACGGGACGCCCGTCGCGTCGTCGACCCCCGCGGCCACCACCTCGACCACGTGCGGGCTGTCGATGGCCGCGCCCACCAGCGCCTCTTGAACGAAGCGCGCGCGGATCTTCTGGTCGCTCACCCACCGCGGGTGCAGGAGCTTGAAGCGCGCGCTGCCGTACCCGTGGAGCGCTGCGTGGCGACGTAGACCGCGCCCATCCCGCCCTGCGCGAGGAGGCGCTCGACGCGGTACTCGCCCGCGAAGACCGCTCCAGGGGCGAGTCGCTGAGAGTGCGCCGTCGGGGCCGAGAATCTACTCGACACCCGACGGCAGAATTAACAAGCGGCGGTAACCGCTGGCGTCTGGGGGACGTTACCCGCTGCGCGACAGACGTCATTACAGCTTCGGTGCCAACGACCCTCCGCGCGGATTCTCCGCGGGTCGCGCGTCGGGGGCACCCCCGCGGGATTGCATCGGTGCAACGCGCGCGGTTGCAACGATGCGCGCGGCGCTCAGTCCGCGGGTCGAAGCTCGACCGCGCCGTCAGCGTCGACCACGAGCGTCGCGTCGCGCAGCGTCGGGTCGGCGGCGAGCAGGGCCGCGACGGGGGCGACCACCTCTCTTCGAGCACGCGCTTTCAAGGGCCGGTGCGCCGCGCGTGGGGTGCCAGCCGAGCTCGGCGAGACGTCTCGCGCGCCGGGGGCGAGGGTGAGGTCGAGGCCGTCGCTGGAGCCCCGCGCGGGCTGCGGCGCGAGAGAGCTCGAGGCTCACGATGCGCTCGACGTCGTCGAGGCCGAGCGGCCGGAACGACACCACACGGTCGAGGCGGTTGAAGAACTTCATGGAAGTGCAGCGCACGGCCCGCTCGTAGTCGGTGGCGGCGCCCGCCTCGGGGCTGCCCACGCCGACGGGGCGAGCCTCGGTGGCGCCGAGGTTCGAGGTCATCAGCACCAGGGTCATGCGGAAGTCCACCGCGGTGCCGAAGGCGTCGGTGAGGCGGGCCTCGCCGAGCACGCCGAGGAGGAGGTCGAAGACCTCGGGGTGGGCCTTCTCGACCTCGTCGAGGAGCACCAGCGAGAGGGGCTGCTCGCGCACGCGCTGGGCGAGGGAGACCACGCCCGGCCCCGCGTCGAGGAGCCGCTGCGCCGAGCCCGGGAACATGTACTCGGACATGTCGAGGCGGACCATCCGGTCTTCGTGGCCGAAGAGGAAGCGCGCGAGGGTCTTGGCGAGCTCGGTCTTTCCGACGCCGGTGGGGCCGACGAAGAGGAGCGCGCCGATGGGGCGCTCGGGGTCATCAACACCGGCCTTGAAGCGGGCGATGACCCGCGCGGCGACGTCGCAGGCTTCGTCCTGGCCGATCACGTCGGCGCGCAGTCGCGCCGAGATGTCGCTCGGGAGGAGCGCGCGCTCGTCGGCGACGAGGTCGAGCGGCAGCCCCGAGTGGCGGGAGAAGTGCTCGGAGATGTCTCGCGGGAAGAGCGTGCGCGCGCGCTGCGCCGACGCGGTCTCGTCGGCGGCGAGCCAGTCGATGAAGCGCATCGCCTTGCCGGGGAAGGCCATGTCGCGCTGGAAGTTCCCGAGGTGCTGCACGAGACGTCGCATGGCCGCGGGGTGGAACGAGAGCTCGGGCGCGCGCCGCTTCGCGTAGTGCGTGAGCGTGACCGGGAGCTGGTAGGTGGGCGGCTCGTCGAGCCGGATCACCTCGAAGGCCTCGATGAGCGAAGGGAACCTCCGTCGGCAGCGCTCGAGCTCGGGCGCGGTGCACTCGGCGATGAGCGCGATCTGCCGCTCGCGCGCCGCGGGCAGGAGGATCTCCCCGACGGATGAACCGTCGGGCTGCGGCGCGAGGATGGGCACCAGCCGGTCGACGAAGAGCCAGTCGCCCTCGTGCGAGAGCTCGCGCACGAGGTTGAGGCAGCGCTCCTGCCACATCCCGACGTAGATCATCCCGGCGATGACCCGCGTGGCGCTGGTGGCCCACAGCCGCGGCGTCTCGTGGTGCTTCTCGGCGCGGCGCCGCACGAGGAGGAGCCTCGCGAGACGTCGCACGAAGGTGGTCTTTCCGACGCCGGGCGGGCCCACGAGCAGGATCGACGGCGGCGGCTGGCGGTAGAAGTGGTGCTGCGCGCGGGTGAACTCCACCGAGTCGCCGACCACGGCGCCGAGGCGACCTCGCGCGGCGCGCTCGACGAGCTCGTCGGCGACGGCGCGCAGGGTGGGGAAGCGGCCCGCGTCGACCTCGGACTCGTCGTCGTGGGCGTCGGCGCCCGAGACCGATCGCGGCGACCACGCGCGCACCCACTCGGCGCCCTCGTGGCGGAACTCGTAGAGGGTGCGGGCTTCTTCGCCGAGGAGGACGGTGCTCACGGCCTCGCGCAGCACGTCGGCGGCGATGGAGAGGTCTTCGATGACGAACCACCACCCGAAGCGCGGGAGCATCACCCGGTAGCCGCCGCGCTCCAGCGGGCACCACGCGAAGGTGAGCCGCAGGGGGACCTCGCGCGCGCCGATGACCCGGCGCTTCTTCACCACGGCCTGCGGGTGCACCACCCACGCGCACCTCGCGCGACTGGAAGGGCTCCTCCAGAGGTAGCGGTCGAGGCGGTCGGTGTTCGCGGCCACCGCTTGCTGGAGGAGCACGTCGAGCTGACGGAGGACGTCGTCTTCGCTCGTGCCCACGGCGCTCGGCGCGGGGCGGTCGAAGAACTCGTCCCACTTTCGGAGGAGCGTGCCCGTGAGGAGGCCGCGCGCGTGCGTGACGAACCACACGCGGAGGGACGGCTTCGCGCTCACGCCCCGCCCTCCTCGCGCCCGAGCCGCACCCACCAGAGCGCCGACAGGAAGGCCCCCGGCGCGCGCGCCGTGCCCTCGCGCGTGAGCCCCGTGCGGAAGTCCTCCACCAGCATCGGCGCCGCGCCTCCCGCCGTCGAAGGGCCGGTCCCACCGGATCGCCCTCACCACGGGCAGCGCGTCGCGCGAGAGGTCGTCGGCCTCGCGCTTCTCCTCCTCAAGCACCCGCCGAAGCGCCGCCTCCGCGTCGACGTCCGCGTCTCCGGGCTCGACGCGCACCCGCACCAGCTCAGGGCTCGCCGCCATCGACTGCCACAGGTGCGTGCCCGCCTCGTGCGCGAAGAACTCCCTCGCGCCGAGGCCCGTGACGCGAAGGGCCGACGCCGAGGCCAGCCGCTGGTCGGGCCAGCCGAGCAGCACCCCCGACCCGCGCAGCGACTCTCGCTCCTGCGCCGTCGCGGCGCGCGCCTCGCCCGCCTCGTCGAGGTAGGCCGCCGACTCGAGCTGACCCCACGCGCCCGCGTAGGCCACCTCGAGCGTTTCGTAGAGGTCGAGCGCCGTCACCACCCTGCGCCGCGCGCGCTCGCGCTGCGCGTCGGTGACCTCTCGGCGCATCACCACCACCGTCACCGCGTGCTCGGCGTGCTCGAAGGGCCGCGCCGTCAGCCGTTGCAGGAGCCTCAACTCCGCGAGGGCCGCGAGCACCTCGTCGCGCGGCGCCGCGCGGCCCCAGGGCGCGAGCGAGCGCCGGTCGAAGGTGCGCGTCACCACCACGCTCCCTCGGAAGTCCTTCTCGGGCTGCTCCTCGCGGTCGAAGCGCTCCATCGCGACGAGGTCCCAGTCGTCGCCCTCGTCGAGGCTCGCGACCAGCGCGTCGAAGCGCGGCTTGAGCGCGCGCACCCGCTCGCGCAGCGCGTCGAGGTGGTGCAGCCGGTCGGCCGCGGCGCGGTCTCCCTCGCGGTAGCCCTCCAGCCGGCCCTCGATCTCGTGGTCGAGGCGCGTGACGAGCTCGCTCTGCGTGAGCGCCGCGGCGCGCTCGGCGGCCTCGACGAGCCGCTGCCGCGCGAGGGGCGTCGACTCGGTGAGCACGGCCTCCAGCGGGTAGCGCGCGTCGAGGGCCTCGGCCTCGCGCAGGGGCGCCACGCGCAGCGCGAACCCGGCGGGCGTGTCGACCACCCGCGCGATCTGCAGGTCTGCGCGCGGGCCCGCGACGAGGTGCTCGGTGAGGAGCGTCCCCACGCGGTCTTCGAGCCAGCGCTTGAGCGAGCGCGCCCCGTCGGCCGCGCGAAAGGCCTCGGACACGATGCGGTCGAAGACCTCGGGCGCCGCCGAGACGAACACGTTCCGGTCGACCAGGCCGCGACGGCGGAGGAGCAGGCCGAGCTCCTTCTCGGCCACGCGCCGCGCGACCTCGGGCGTGAGCGGCCGGAACGAGATCACCCGGTCGATGCGGTTGAAGAGCTCGGGCGGGAAGAACTCCCGCACGGCCTTGAGGTGGTCGCTCTCCGACGCGAGCGCGTCGGCGCCGAAGCCCGCGACCGACTCCCGGCGCGCGCCGAGGTTCGAGGTCATCACCACCACCGTGTGCGCGAAGCTCGCGGTGGCGCCCGAGGCGTCGGTGAGGCGCCCGTCTTCCAACAGTTGCAGGAGGAGGTTGTGCACGCGAGGGTGCGCCTTCTCGATCTCGTCGAGGAGCACCACGCAGAAGGGCTGTTGCTGGGCCTGACGGGTGAGGAGGCCCTCGGGGGTCCAGCGGTCGCCCACGAGGCGAGAGGCCGCGTCGGCGGTGCCGTACTCGCCCATGTCGAGGCGGAAGAGCCGCTCGGGGCCTCCGTAGAGGTAGCCCGCGAGGGCGCGCGCGAGCTCGGTCTTGCCCGTGCCCGTGGGACCGGTGAAGAGGTAGACGCCGTAGGGGCGGCGTGGGTCGACGAGGCCCGTGCGCACGCGCATCACGAGGTCGATCACCGCGCCCACGGCCTCGGGCTGGCCCATCACCTTCGCCGAGAGCGAGGCGCGCACGTGGTCGGGCGAGAGCGCGTCGTCGCCGCGCAGCAGGTTGCGCGGGATGCCCGTGCGCTGCGTGAGGAAGCGCAGGACGGCGCTCGCGTCGATCGAGTAGGCGCGCGCGTCGGCGAGGTCGACGGGGGCGCGCAGCGCGGGGCGCCTCACCTTCGCGCGGCGGGGGTCGCCGTGCTGCCGGGCGAGGGCGCGCAGGAGCTCGATGGCCTTGCCGGGGAAGGCCCGCGCGGGGTCGAGCGCGCCGCCGAGGTCGAGCACCGTGGCGAGCGCCTCGTGGCGGAACGCCACGCCGAGGTCACGCTCCAGCGCGCGGACTTCAGACATCGCGAGGCGGAGGGTCTCGGCGCGGTCCGTCGCGTCGACGCGCACGCGGGAGAAGAGCGGCGCGAAGCCGGGGGCGTCTTCTTCGAGCTGGCGCCACTGCTCCTCGGTGCACTCGCCGACGATCACCGCCTCGCCGCGCGCGACGGGGCCGCGGAAGAACTCCGCGAGGGAGCGGTCGCTGTCGCGCGAGCGCCCCACGCGACCCCAGTGGTGAAGGTCCTCGGCGGCGAGGATGACCTTGCGGCCGCGGAGCTCGCCCAGGAGCTCGACGCAGCGCTGCTCCCACTCGCCGAGGTGCGACATCCCCGCGATGATCCTGCGACCCGCGACGCGCCACACCGCGTGGGCGCGGTCGGCGTTGCGGTGCGCGGCCCACTCGTCGGCGTCGAGGAGGTCCCTCACGAGGCGGTGCAGCGCCGCGGTCTTGCCCGCGCCGGGCGGGCCGATGAGCACCACGGACTGCTTGCGACCTCCGCAGACCAGAGATTGGAGCTGCTCCCTCGCGGGGCTGCGCGGCGCGGGGTCGGGGAGGTCTCCGTGGATGGCCTCGCGCGTGAGGTCGACGCCCACGCGCGGGAGCACCTGGATCGCGCGGCGCTTCTCGGGCTGCGCGTCCTTGGCCTTGGGCACGAGGTCGTCCCAGAGGCCCGCGGGTCGGTCGGGGAGCTCGTCGAGGAGCGTGCGCGGCGTGAACGAGAACGAGACGATCTTCAGCGAGGGACGTCCGTCGAGGCGCAGGGCCTCGACCTCGTGGTCGGGCAGCGAGCTCCACGCGTGCGAGAAGAAGGCCGCGGCCTGCTCGGGCAAGGACGTCCCGGTGCGCGGCTCCCACGCGAACCAGTCACCCTGCCGCAGCGGGTGGAACGCTATGTGGACCCTGCGGTCGCCGCCCGCCCACCGCGGCTGCGTGACGAGGGGCAGCGCCATCGCGGCCTTGCGCTTGCGGCCCTCGCCCTTGAGCGTGAGCTCCACGCGAAGCGTCCACAGCCGCGTGCCGCGCGCGAACTCCAGCGCCTCCAACTGCGCGGGCTTGAGCGCCGCGGCCTTCTCGCGCAGCGCGTCGACGAGCGCGTCCTCCACCTTGGCGGCGTGACGTCCGTGCTGGTCGACGGTGTGCTCGCCGAGGCCGAGCGTCACCATCCGCGCGCCGTCTCCGCGCTTCAGGACGAACACCGCCGTCGTCACCTGCATCGCCACGCTCAGTCCGTCTCCGACTCGGGCTCGGTCGCGGTCACGTCGAGGGCGCCGATGAACCACGCCTCGCGGTCCTCCACCCCGTCGACCTCGAAGCGCAGGAGCTGCGCGAGGCACAGCTCCTCGATGGCGCCGAAATACGTTCGGCCCCGCAGCTCCACCATGCGCGCGCCCACGAGCACCTCGTCGCGGTCCACCAGCCGCTCGCGCACGGGCTGACCCTTGATGACCTCGTCCCAGAGCGTCGGCGACACGGGCATGGCACCAGGCGAGTCCCACTGCGCGTCGGCGAGGAGGCCGCGCGTGCCCGCGAGCCGCACGTGCAGGTGCTTGCGGCCGCCCTCTCCCGACCACTTCCTCCAGCGGTGCAGGCCCACCTCCATCGCCATGAGCAGCCCCGCGTCGGTGCCGCGCAGGTGCACCATCACCGCCATCGCGTCGCGCTGCCGCATCGACGTGAAGTACCGCGCCTCTCCCGCCGCGCGCGGAGGCCCCCACCGCCGCTCCCTCGGCCACCCCTCCTTCACCGCCGTGTCGTCGTACACGTGGAACTCCGGGCTCCACCCGCGCTCCACCGCGAGCGAGAGCAGGTCGGGCAGCCACTCGTCGAGCGCGCGCTCCCCGTCGAGCTCGGTCACCACCAGCGTCGCGCGGTGCCGCCCCGGCACGCCCACGGTGAGCGCGCCCACCAGCGCCGCCCGCGCCTGCGCCCGCAGCGCCTCGACCTCGGCCTCGGTCACCGCCGCGGCGCCGCCCGCCAGCCGCGCGACCACCACCCGCTCCTCGGCCGCGTGCACCGCGTGGCGCGCGCCGTCGAGCGCCTCGACCACCCCGGCGAGCCAGTGGTGCTCGCTCTGCGACTGGCTCCGCTCGGAGTGCTCCAGCGCGCCCTCGTCGCCCGCGCGCTGGCCGTAGTCGAGCTCCACGCGGAGCTGCTCCAGCCGCGACGCGAGGGCCTCGACGCGCTCGAAGGTCATCGCGCGGTCGACGAACCTCCGCAGGAGCGTCAGCCGGTCTTCGGCCTCGTGCCACTCGCGAGACTCTCCGCCGCCGCGCTGCACCTCGACGCGCAGCGCGCCCTCGGCCGCCGCCTCGGCCCAGGGCGCCTCGTCTTCGGCGGGCAGCGTCACCCGCGCGCGCCGCAGCGGGAGCTCGGGGTGCGACTGGCTGAGCAGCGTCGCGAGCGGTGCGACCAGCGCGTCTTCGAGGTGACGTCGCATGGCGCGCGCGCCGTAGCGCGGCGAGTGACCGCCCGCGACGAGGGCGTCGAGGGCCGCGGGGGTGACCTCGAGCGAGGCGCCGCTCAACCCGCGCCGCTGACGCACCCGGTCGAGCGCGATGGTGGCCACGCGGCGAAGGTCGTCGAGCGCGAGGGGCTCGAAGTCGACGATGCGGTCGAGGCGGTTCACGAACTCGGGGCGGAACGAGCGCTCGACCTCGCGGCGGTAGTGCGAGCCGACGTCCGAGTCGCTCTGCGAGAAGCCCATCGACGCGCGCCAGGTCGCCGCGCCGAGGTTGCTCGTCATGATCACGATGCAGTTATGGAAGTACGCCGTGCGCCCGCGGCCGTCGGTGAGCCGCGCCTCGCCGAGCACCTGGAGGAGCAGGTCGAAGACGGCGGGGTGGGCCTTCTCGACCTCGTCGAGGAGCAAGACCGAGAAGGGCTGCTCGCGCACGCGACGGGTGAGGAGGCCCTCGGCCCCGGCCGTTCCGCGCAGCAGGCGATCGACCGCTTCGAGGTCGGTGAACTCGCTCATGTCGAAGCGCAGGAGCCGCTCCTCGCTGCCGAAGAGGAGCTCGGCCAGCGCGCGAGAGAGCTCGGTCTTTCCGACGCCCGTGGGGCCGATGAAGAGGAGCGTCGCGAGGGGGCGGCCCGTGGGCTGGAGCCGGGCCTTCACCACGCACACGGCCTCGGCCACGCGGCGCACGGCGCGCTCCTGACCGACCACGCGCGCGCGGAGGGCCGACTCGACCTCGGCGATGGAGAGCGGGAGGTCGTCGCGCAGGAGCATCGCGGGCACGCCGCTCTGCAGCGAGAAGAGGGCGTGGACGTCGTGCGCGGTGAGCGCGGCGCGCGCGTCGGCGGCGCGCGAGGCCTGGTTCTCACAGAGCGTGCGGAGCTCGTCCCACAGGCGCAGGAGCTTTCCGGGAAGGCCTGGTAGGGGAGGTATCGCTCGGCGAGGTCGACGAGGGCGTCGACGGCGCGCGGGCGAGCGTCGCGCGGTCGGGCCTCACGCTGCGACCACGCGAGCCGTGACGCGAGCGCCCTCGGCTCGCGCGGCGGTGAGCGGCTCGACGCGCATCCGCGAGAAGCACCTGACGAAGCCGCCGTGACGTCGCTCGGCGAGGTCGACGAGGTCGGCGCGCAGCTCGGCGATCACCCGCACGCGGCCCTCTTCGATCCAGGGCTTGAGCGCGCTCGGGATGTCGACGCCGCCGGGGTGGTCGGTGAGCAGGTCTCGAGGTCGTCGAACCACAGCACCGCGTCGGTGTCCTCCGCGGCTAGCATCACGCGGCGCACGCGCTCTTCCCACTGGCCGAGGCCCGACATCCCCGCGATGAGCTGCGCGCCCGAGGTCATGAAGACCCGCGCCGCGCCCTCGCGCTCGCGCTGCAGGTGCACCCACGCCTCGACCAGCGCGCTCTTGCCCGAGAGCGCGTCGCCCACGAGCATCACCGCCGCGCGCTGCTTCGCGGTCATCAGCGCGTCGAGGCGCTTGAGCTCCCCGTAGCGCGAGGCGAGGGGCGGCGGCGACGCGGGCACCCGCTCGTGCGCGGGCGAACCGACGGACGACAGCACCTCCAGCGCGCGGCGCGCCCGCTCCCGGTCGCGGATGGCCTTGCGCAGCGAGGTCGCGCGGTCGGCGGGCAGGCGCTCTCCGCGGGCCACCTCGACCTCGCGCTCCAGGAGCGTGGTCGCGCGCGGCGGGAGGAGCGAGAGCCGCTGCCACGCCGACCACTCCAGCGCGCCCACGAGGCGGCCGACCTCGGCGGCGACGGCCTCGTGAAGGTCTTCGCCCGGGTCGACGCGGAGCACGTGGTCGACGGGCGGCACGATCACCCAGCGGGCCTCGCCGTCGGGGATCACCACGCAGGGCACGTCGACCGTGAGCGCGGGCTGGAGCCGGCGCGGCAGGTCTTCGCGGGGGAAGGGCACCTTCACCGTCTCGAGCGTCACGCCCTCGGGGAGGTTGAAGGTCGCCACGCGCTCGGGCGCCTCGCGCGAGAGGTGCTCCCCGAGGAAGACCTCGACCTCGGCCACCGCGTCGACCTCGGCGCCGTGGGCCGCGAGGCGCAGGTCGGCGACGGGCGCCACCACGCGGGCGCCGCTCGCGAGCCGCCGCGCCAGGAGCAGCGTGCGGAGGGTGAGGGTCTCGGGCTGCATCGACGGGGCCGTGACCCTCTCAATTCGCGGGCTTCGCCACAAGGCCCGGCGCGCCCCCGGTGCGCGGGTGGCGGGGCGGAGCGGGCGGTGTGCGACACGGCCCACAACCGACAACCGAGTGGTCAACCAACTTCATTGGGAACAAGGGATATTCCTTATTTCAACAGGCTTGGGCGGGCTGTATCGATAGGGAGTCGCCGGCGGAGATTGGCTCCACGAATGGCTCGCGCGACGGGAGGTGTGTTGTGAAGAAGCTCACGGTTGCGGCGGTGCTCGCGGTGACGGCGGCGGTCCCCTCGATGGCGGTGGCCGACGAGGTGGTGGCGCAGGTGGGCGAGGCCTCGCTCCCGGTGGGCCCCGCGGGCACGCGGGTGATGGGCGTCGAGCGCCTGCGGGTGCTCGAGACCTCGTACGCGGTGATCCGCTCGCGCGACCCGAACGACCTGGGCGCGTGCGGCGCGCCCGCCGAGCGGGTGAGCGCGTGGGCCCGCGGCGCCGACGGGTGGACCGAGGTCGCCAACGAGCGCTTCGACCGCTGCCCCACCGAGCCCAACGGCCGCCCCCGCGTGATGCGCGCCCGCGTGGTCGAGTGGACGGGCGGCCCGGCCCCTGCGCCCGAGCTCCACGTGCGCCTCTTCGACCCCGCGCAGCGCCCCACCGACGCCCCCGTGATCCGCCTGCACCGCAGCGGCGAGCGCTTCGTGCAGCGCCGCGTGGAGTCTCCGCTGGCGGCGCGGCCCGGCGAGGCCCCGCGCGCCACGCTCCCGACGACGCGCGGCGCGGTCGACGGCGACCTCTCGGAGTGGGGCGGCGCGGCCCCGTGGATGAGCGACGCCAACGCCACCGTCTGGCTCGGCGCCGACGGCTCGCGGCTGCGCTTCGCGGTGCGCGCCCGCCGCGTCGAGGGGCAGGCCCCCACGCTGCGCCTGCGCCTCGCCGAGCCCGGCGTCTCGACGGCCACGATGGAGAGCGGCCGCGCCAACGCGGGCCGCGCCCTGGAGCTGCGCTGCGGCGCGGTCACCCCCGACGCGACGCTCCGCTGCCGCGACGACGGCGACGGCGTGGTGATGGAGGGCTCCACCGACCTCGCGACGATGCTCTGGTCCGGGCGCCGCGTGTCGAGCGTGGCGGCGCTCGCGTCGGTGGCGTGGGGCGCGACGGTGGCGCACTCCGAGCCGATGCAGCGGCTGCAGACCGCGGCCCTGCCCGCGGGCTTCGACGTGCTCGACGGCGCCGCGCCCGCGGTGGTGGCGCTGTGCGGCCGCGGGTACGTGGGCCGCGTGAGCGAGGCCGCGGGCATGGGCGACCTGCGCGCGGTGACCTGCGGCGAGCGCTGCGCGAACGGCGTGTGCGAGCGGGCGATGGGCCTGGAGCGGCGCGGCCACGCGGCTGTCGGTCGAGGCGCGCGACGGGGCGCGGGCGCTGCGCGCCGCGGGCGCTAGGCGGAGAGCTGCTCTCGGGCGCGAGCGTGCGGCTGCTGGGCGCGGTGCCGGCCCCGGGCTACGCCCTCGTGGTCGCGGTGGAGCGCGAGGTCGAGGGCGCGCGGCGGCCCGAGCTGTGGTCGCTGGTGACGGCCTCGGCGCGGTGGCAGCGGGTGTGGAGCGGCGCGGTGGGCGACGCGGTGACGGCGATGCGCGTCGACGGGATGCACCCGGAGATGCAGCGCGGCGAGGGCGAGTCGCGGCGGTGGGAGCAGGCGGACTTCACCGTCGCGCCGCCCGAGGAGGAGGCCGTGACCGCGAGCGTGGTGCGCACGCTCCAGGACACGGGGCTCTGGCGCTGATCAGCCGTCGAGCACCAGCTCGCGCAGGAGCTCGAGGGAGACGTTGCCGGTCTCGAGCACGCGCTGGTGAAAGTCCTTGAGCGCGCCGCCCTCCGCGACGAAGTCGTCGCGGAGGGCGAGCATCGCGCGCTGACCGACCTTGTACGAGATCGCCTGCGCCGGCCATCCGAGGTAGCGCGTGACCTCGCTCTCGGCGTAGTCCCGGTCCATCCCCCCGAAGGCCATCATCATCTCGACGCCGCGCTCGAAGCTCCACCGCTCGCCGGGGTGAAAGACCGCGTCGGCGGGGATCGGCAGGTCGAGGTGCGACCCGATGTCGATCACCACGCGGCACGCGCGCATGAGCTGGTTGGCGAGCATCCCGAAGTAGTAGTCGGGCGACTCGTAGAAGCCGAGCTCGTGCATCAGCGACTCGGTGTAGAGCGCCCAGCCCTCGGCGAAGCCCGAGTAGCCGTAGGCGACGCGGTGCAGGCGCGAGAGCTTGTCGCGCAGCGCCACCTGCGTGCCGCACTGCAGGTGATGCCCGGGGAAGCCCTCGTGGTACGCGGTCGAGACCTCGTCCCACAGCGGGAAGGGGCCGTCGCCCGACATCGAGTACCAGACCGTCCCGGGGCGGGAGAAATCCTCCGAGGGCGGGAGGTAGTACGCGCCGAGGGCGCCCCCGTCGGGGGCCTCGCGCACGGCCACCTCGCGGATCTGCGCGGGCACCGTGAAGTGCGTCCCGTCGAGCGCGGCGAGCGCGGCGGCCTGCCGGTCGCGCATCGCCTGCAGGAAGCTCGCGCGGTCGGGCGCGCGCAGCGCGTCGGGTCGGTCTTCATCAGCGCGAGCACGCCCGCGACGTCGCGGGTCGGGTCGATCTCCCGCGCGGTGGCCACCATCGCCTCGCGGAGCCTGCGCACCTCGGCCCAGCCCCACGCGTAGGTGTCGTCGAGGTCGAGCGTCGCGCCGACGAACCTCCGCGCGTCGCGCGCGTACCGGTCGCGCCCCACGCCGTCGCTGACCCGCGCCCGCGGGAGGTACTCGCCCTCGAGCCAGTCGCAGAGCGCTCCCCACGCCGCGCGCGCCGCGGGGGTCGCGACGTCGATGCGCGCGGCCTCGTCGTCGAAGCCCGCGGCGCGGGCGCGGTCGGCGAGCGCGCGCACGAAGGATTTCTCCCCGGCGTGGACGCGGCCCTGGGTCACCGCGGCGCGCACCTGACGCGCGGCCACGGGGTCGCCGTCGGAGAGCCCTCGCGCGAGGGACGCCCGGTACCCCGCGAGGGCCGCGGGCATCGCCTCGACGCGAGAGGCCGCCGCGCGCCAGCCCGAGACGTCGTCGAGCGACATCGAGTCGAAGGCCAGGCGGAAGTTCTGAAAGCTCGACGCGATGTTGTTCAGGTCGCGGTCGGCGTCGCGGTGCGCGAGGGCGGCGAGCTCGGTGTCGAGGAAATCCAACGCGACGTGGGCGGCGAGGCGTCGCCAGCGGTCGGTCTGCTCCGGCAGGGCGGCGAAGCGCGCGCGCCACTCGGTGAACACCCGCGCGGCCTCGGCCTGCCCTTCGGGGGAGAGGTCGTCCCAGCGGTCGTCGTGGCCGGGCACGCCCATGAAGGTCGCGAGGGTCGGGCGGAGCGCGGCGAGGGCGTCGACGAGGGCGTCGCTCAGGGTGAAGGGGTCGTTCATGGCGCCCGCGGCGATACACCGACGGGCCGCCCGGCGTGAAGCCGCTCCGTCGCGCGAAGGGCCGCGCGCACCCTTGCTTCGCGTCGTCGCTCCGTGGGATCGTTTCGGGCCCGCGACGTCGCCGCGAAGGCCGCCGTCGCTCGCCGCCCGCGCGCTCTGGAGGCCCCTTAGGTGAACGTCACCTGCCCTCGCTGCAGCAAGGAGAACCCCGAAGAGATCCGCTTCTGCCTGGGGTGTGGCACCGAGCTCCAGTCTCGCGGCTCGTCCCCCGCGCTCGGCCGCCCTCCGCCCCTCGCGGGTCCGCCGCGCCTCGGCGCCAACGCGTCTCCCCTCGGCGGCGCGCCGCCTCCCATCGGCCCCGTCGGCGCGCCGCCTCCGGTGAACCCCCTCGGTGGCCCTCCTCCCCTCTCCGCGGGCGGCGGCGCGTCGAGCTTCGCGTCTCCCGGCGCCGCGCCCGGCGGGCTGCAATCGATCCTCGGCCCGCTGCCTCCCCTCGCGCCCATCGGCGGCGCCGCGGCCGCGCCCGCGCCCGCCCCCGCGCGCGCTCCGTCTCCACCGGGCCCGCTGGGTCCCGCGCCGTCACCGCTCCTCGGCCCGATGCCACCGTTGGGCGCGGCGCCCGCGCCCGCGGGGCTCCTCCGAGCCTCGGCCCGCTCCCGCCCGTGGCCTCTCCCCGCGGGGCCTCCTCCCGTGGGGCCGATGAACGCGCCGCCCCTCCTCGGTCCGCTGCCGCCCATCGGCGGAGCGCCCGCGAGGCCGCCCGCCATCCCTGGCGGTCTCCCGCCCGCGATCGCGCCCGGCGTGCCGCCGCCCGTGCCCGGCGTCCCGCCGCCCGTGGGCCTCTCGGGCCTCGGCCCGCTTCCCCCGGTCGCAGCTCCTCCGCCCGCGACCGCGCCGGTGCCTTCGTCGATCCTCGGTCCGATGCCCGCGATCCCGCCTCCCGTGGGCCCCACCCCCGCGAGCCCCGTGCGCGCGGGCTCCGGCGCCTTCCCCGCGGGCGGAGACCCCTTCGCCCCCGCGAGCGGAGACCCTTCGCCCCCGTCAGCGGAGACCCCTTCGCGCCGCTCCCCGCGGGTCGGCCCGCGGCCTCGACCTCTGCCGCCCCCTTCGCGGCGCAGATGCTGGCCAACTCGCAGCCCGCGGCGCCCGCGATGCCCGCGATGCCTCCCCCCGTTCCGATGCGCGGCCCGACGCCCGCGCCCGTCGCTCCGCCGCGACCGATCCCCGCGGCCAACGCGTGGTCGCCCGCGTCGCCGACGCCGGGATTCAACGACGCGTCGCAAGACACGGGCACCGACGTGCGCGCGGCGCTCGCGCAGGGCCGACCGCGCCTCGTGGTGACGCAGCTCGACGGCACCGAGTTCGGCGACTGGCCCTTGAACGAGGGCGACAACCTCGTGGGCCGCGAGGTCGGAGGCATCTTCGCCGACGACAACCTCCTCTCGGGCCGCCACGCCACGATCATCGTGAAGGGCGGCGCCGCCTGGGTGCGCGACGAGGGCTCGCGCAACGGCGTGTACGCGCGCGTGCTGCCCAACCAGCGCGTCGAGATCCACGACGGCGACCAGTTCTGCATCGGCCGGGTGATCCTGCGCTACGAGCGCCTGCCCGCGTCGCTCACGACCCCGCCCGACCCGCACTGCGCGGGCTACCTCGTGCTGGTGGCGGGGCGCGACGTCGACAAGGGCCAGTTCCCGCTGCCCGTGCCCATGACGGGCTTGACCCTCGGCCGCTCGCGGGCCGACCTGCGCTTCCCCAACGACGGGTGGATCTCGGGCCTCCACTGCCAGATCCAGCCCGTGGGCCCGCAGGTGTTCCTCGTCGACCTGCGGAGCTCGAACGGCACCTTCGTGCGCATCCGCGGCACCCGCCCCCTCGCGCACCACGACGTGCTTCTGATGGGGCAGCGCATCTTCCACTACCAGTCTCAGTAGCGCTCGCTACATCCCTGTCGGGAAGGTCTCGGGCACCTCGTGCGCGTCGCGCTCCATCGGGTGCAGCGGCGTGAGCGCGGTCGTCTCGTCGACGTAGACCAGCGCGTCGTAGCGCCGCGGGAGCACCATCGGAACGTAGTTGCCGTAGCGCTCGAAGCGAGGCCGGTACACCACGCCGATCGCCCGGTGGCCGCGGCGCGCCTCGAGCTCCTTCGTGCGCGGCGCGCCCTTCAAGAGCAGGAGCTTGTCCTCGGCGCTCACCCGATGGAGCACGTCCTCGTAGCTGCCCTCGCGCGCGGCGGGCACGGGCATCACCCGCATCGGCGCGCCCCACTCGTCGCCCGCGATCACCGTGCCCCGGTGCGTCGAGAAGCCCACGAGCGTCACGCCCTCGGCGCCGTGCGCGACGCGCACGAGCTGGCCCACGTTGAACTCCCCCTCGTCGACCATCTCCGTGAAGCGCGCGTCGCCCACGTGAGTGTTGTGTTCCCACACCACGCACTTCGCGCCGGCGCCGTGAAACGCCATCAAGCGGTCGAGCGTCTCGGCCATGTGCGCGTCGCGCACGTTCCAGCTCGCGGCCCCGCCGCGCACCATCGTGCGGTAGTACGACTCGGCGTTGCGCGCGACGAGCGCGTTCTGCTCCGCGTCGAAGCGCGCCTCGCGGTCGTCTCCGCGGCCGAGCGCGCGCGTCGCCCGCGCCCGCAGCTCCGAGAGCACCCGCACCACCTCGGCCTCGCACGACGCGGGCACCAGCACCGTCGCCCGCGCGTAGGCCTGCTCGTCGTCGGTGTAGGGCGCGAAGCACGCGTACGCGCGCCGCGCGTCGCGCCCCGCCTCGGGGTCGACCCGGTCGAGGTAGCCCACCACGGCGCGCATCGAGTCCCACAGGCTGTACACGTCGAGGCCGTAGAAGCCCGCGCGGCGCTCCGGCGCGAGCGCCTCGTTGCGCGCGCGCAGCCGCTCGACGAAGCCCGCCACCTCGCGGTTGGCCCACATCCACGTCGGCCACCGGTCGAAGCCGCGCAGCACCGCCTCGGCGCTCGCGCCCGCGCCACGCCTCGCCTTCACGTAGCGGTCGACCTCGTAGCAGTCGGGCCAGTCGCCCTCGACCGCGACGACGCTGAAGCCCTTCTCCGCGATGAGCCGCTCGGTGAGCCACGCGCGCCACTCGTAGAACTCCGACGTGCCGTGCGTCGCCTCGCCGAGGAGCACGTAGCGGCCGTCGCCCACGAGGTCGAGCAAGGGGTCGAGGTCGCGCGCGTCGCGCAGCGGACGCGCGAGCGGAGCGAGCTGCCGCGCCACGACGTCGGCGGTGTCGACGCCGCGCTCGGCGAAGCGCTCGCTGGAGATCACCCGCCCCACGTGCGCCTCTCGGGCCGCGGGGCAGGGACCATCGACGGCGACGGGCCGCGCGCGAGCCGCGACTCGAACCACTCGGTGGTGAGCTGAGAGACCCGCGCGAGGGCGCCGGGCTCCTCGAAGAGGTGCGTCGCGTGAGGGATCACCTCGAGCGCGACCTCGCCCTGCATCCGCTCGCGCGCCTGCTCGTTCAGCGCGAGCACCGCGCCGTCGCCGCCGCCCACGATGAGGAGCGTGGGCGCGCGCACCGCGTCGAGGACGCTGTCGGCGAGGTCGGGCCGACCGCCGCGAGAGACCACCGCGCGCACCCGCTCGGGCCGAGCCGCCGCGGCGAGGAGGGCCGCGCCCGCGCCGGTGCTGGCGCCGAAGAGGCCCACGGGCAGAGACGACGTCGACGGCTGCGACGCGGCCCAGTCCACCGCGCCCACGAGCCTCCGCGCGAGCATCGGGACGTCGAAGCGCAGGCGCCGCGTGCGCGCGTCGACCTCCTCCTCTTCGACGGTGAGCAGGTCGATGAGGAGCGTGGCGACGCCGACGCGGTGCAGGCCCTCGGCGACGAAGCGGTTGCGCGGGCTGCGCCGGCCCGAGCCCGAGCCGTGCGCGAAGACCACCAGCGCGCGCGGGCTCGACGGGGTGGTGAGCGTGCCGTCGAGGGTCACGCCGTCGACGTCGACCCGCACCGCACGCTCCAGGGGCGCGCCAGGAGCGCGGGCCGGCACCGCGCCGCGGGCCTGATCGAGCAGCGACATCACCTCCTCGTCGGAGGTCTGGTCGAAGTCCTTGTAGTACTGCCCCACCGCGCGAAAGCCCTCGGGCGCGGCGAGGCACACCACCTCGTCGACGTCGCCGCGCACATCGTCGAGGGAGTCGGGCGCGCACACGGGCACCGCGAGCACGACCCGCTCGGGCCGCTGCGCGCGCAGTGCTCGGGCCGCCGCGCGCGTGGTCACCCCCGTCGCGAGCCCGTCGTCGACGAGCACCACCACCCGGCCCCGCACGTCGAGGGGAGGCGCGCTCCCGCGGTACATCGCGAGCCGACGGTCGACCTCGCGCAGCGCCTCGCGGGTGGCCTGCTCGACGTGCGCCGCGGGGACGCGCAGCGCCGAGAGGGTGCGCTCGTCGAGGTACGACGCGCCGCCCTGGGCCACGGCGCCGATGCCGAACTCGGCGTGACCCGGCGCGCCGAGCTTGCGGGCGATGAGCACGTCGAGCGGCGCGGCGAGGGCGCGGGCGACCTCGTAGGCCACGGGCACGCCCCCGCGAGGCAGGGCCACGATCACGGGGCGCGAAGGCTTCAAGGGTGCCAGGCGCGCGGCGAGCTTGCGCCCCGCGTCGACGCGGTCATCGAAGAACATGCGTGGCCTCCTCGTGGGTTCGACGACGCCGCAGGGGCCTGCGTCGAGGATGGGCGGTCGACGAGGTCGTGATCGATCCGCCGACGGGTTGGATGCACCCCCGCGACCGAGGGGGCGCGCCGCGCGCACATCCTCCAGAGTCGGTGGAAATCTTGACGGCGCGCGATGCCCCCCGTCGGCGGTGGGCATCTGAACGCGGGCCGTGACGAAGGGCGACGTCTCGACGGCGCGAGGGCGCCGCGCCGTTCACCGACGGCGCGGGAGCTCCGCGCCGCGTTCGCCCGCGGCCCACGAGGAGGACCGTCATGAACCGTGACCGTGATCAAGACCGCTGGCAGTACCCCGCGACGCGCGCGACGACCGCTGGGAGCGCGACGAGCGGGGTCCGATGGTGCAGGGCCGGGTGACGGCCAGGCCCACTCGCAGGGGCAGGGCCGCCGCGAGGGCGAGCCTCGCGCGACGCGCGGCGAGTACGACCGCGACCGCGACCGCGAGGTGTACCGGGGCCAAGGGTACCAGACCGGCCGCGACGACTTCCGCGGCGCCGACTACGACCGCGACCGCGACTACGACCGCGACCGCTGGACCCGCGGCGGGCGAGGGTCGTACGAGCGCGACTACCAGGTCGAGCGCGAGCGCGGCTACGACCGCGGCGGCGCCGACGCGTCGCGGCTCGGGCGCTACACCGGCGCGGGCCCGAACTTCGACGAGGGCGGAGACATGACCTACGAGGGCTCGTCGTACCCGTCGAGCCACGGCCGCGGGAGCCAGTACGGCCACCGCGAAGAGGGCGCGCGCTACACGGGCCAGGGCTACGTGAGCGGCATGGGCTACGTGGGCGACACGGGCTGGGGCGGCGGCGGCGCCTCTCGCGAGGGGTCGAGCGAGGGCCGCCAGGGGATGCGGGGCATGGGCCTCCGCGGGCAGGACTCGTACTACGGCCAGGGCGGCGACGTGGGCTACGGCGACGTCGGCGGCGCGGGCAGCCAGGGGCAGCGCTTCGGCCGGCAGACGCAGGGCTCGCAGAGCTGGTCGGGCCAGGGCCAGCGACAGAGCTTCAAGGGCAAGGGGCCGAAGAACTACAAGCGCTCCGACGAGCTGATCCGCGACGAGGTCTGCCGCTGCCTGAGCGACGACCACGACGTCGACGCGAGCGAGGTCGAGGTCTCGGTCTCCGACGGCGTGGTGAACGTGAGCGGCACCGTGTCGAGCCGGCAGGAGAAGCGCCGCATCGAGGACCTCGTCGAGGGCCTCTCGGGCGTCTCTGACGTGAACAACCAGGTGCGGGTGCAGCGCGCGTCGAACACCTCGAAGAGCGACGGCGAGGGCGCGCAGGGCAACGGCTCGACCTCGAGCACGCAGAACAACAACAACAACAACGCGTCGCAGCGTAGCGAGGCGAGCGGCGGCACCTCGCGCGGCGAGGGCTCGCACACGTCGAAGTCGAGCAGCCGCTCGAGCTGACGCCGCCGCTCCGACGCACGATCCCCTCGAACGCCCCGCGAGCCGCGCGCTCCGCGGGGCGTTCGCGCGTTTCGGGCGCAGCGAATTTCGTTTCGCCCGAGCGACGGGCCGCGCGAGGGGGGTGGCCTTGACCCCTTCGCGGGCCGTGGTCACCTCATGTGGGTCCGACGCTCACATCACCCTCCAGCGGGGTGAGAGCGAACGGCGGCGCCCGAGGGAACGGCGCCTCCGCGGACCCTCAACAGCGCGACGCGCGGAGACCTCTGCGCTCGCGCCCACGATCGGAGGTACGGCCATGAACCATCCCCTGCGCAACCTCGGCGTCGCCCTGGCGGGCGTCGCGCTCTCCCTCGCCGCCTGTGAGCGAGACTCCGTGAGGACCGACGAGTCTCCCGTGACGGCGCGCCGCACCGAGGCGACCGCCGCGGTCGAGACCACCCCGACGACGGCCATCGACCCGGCCCTCGCGCGCCTCGCCGAGGCCCGCTGCGACCGCGAGATGCGGTGTCAGAACATCGGCCAGGGGCGCGAGTACGAGAACCGCGCGGCGTGCATCCGCGACGTTCGCACCAGCCACGCCGACGACGTGAACCGCTCGGAGTGCCCCGCGGGCGTCGACCAGCGCGAGCTGGCCGAGTGCATGGAGGAGGTCCGCAACGAGGACTGCAACAACCCCCTCGACACGGTGGGTCGCCTCGTGGCCTGCCGGTCGAGCGACCTGTGCCGGCACATCTGACCTACACCGGCACCTTTCGTGCGCGCGTGACCCGCTGGTAGTGTCGCCTCCAACCCCCGCGTGACCCCGGCCGAATGGGCGTCGGGGTCGCCGCGGGGCGGAGGTGCACCGTGCGACCGACCAGCACCATCGCGGCGTGTCTACTGGGGGCAGGCGTCGCGCTCATCGCGCCGCCGACGCGGGCCGAGCGGACCTTGCAGGACTACCGCTGGTTCCGCGCGCTCTCCATCGACCTTCAAGGCCGGATGCCCACCGCCGCGGAGCTCGCGCGCTTCGAGCGCGACGACTTCGACGTCGGCGCGTGGGTCGACGACCGCCTCGCCAACGGCGCCCTGCCCGAGCGCGTGCGGCGGGTCTACATGGACCTCCTCCGCCTCGAGCTGCCCGAGACCTTCAACTTCAACCCGACGATGATGGTGCTGCGCCGTCAGCGGGTGCTCGGGCCCGACGGCGCGCCGGTCTACGTCTACTACCGCCACGGCCAGCGGCGCGCGCGAGAGGCCACCGACGGCACCTTCTGCCTCACCGAAGAAGAGACGGGCGTGCGCCTGCTCTCGACGCAGGCGCAGGAGGGCACGCTCCGCAACGTCACGCAGGCCGCGCTCGACGCGAACACCGTCGAGGTGCGCCCCTGGTGGCTCTACCGCGACTACCGCAACACCTCGCCCTCGGACCGCTACGGCGCGGCCTGGGCCGAGCGCTCGCCGGTGTTCGAGCCCGTGACGGGGCTTCAGAACGACCCCGCGGGCGCGCCCGCCGTGAGCGTGCGCGTCTGCCGCGAAGAGGCCTCGACGGCCGAGCAGGGGACGATCTTCCTCACGGGGCGGCGCACGCGGCCGCCGGGGCCGATCCCGTACAACCGGGTGATCCCGCTGCCGCTCGACTCGGCCTACGCGCGGGCGAACGAGAACGCGCGGGTCGCGTGCGGCACCACCACCGCCGCGCAGAACACCCTGGAGTGCGGCTGCGGGCGGGGCCTCGAGCGCTGCATCCCCGGCGACAGCGCGAGCAACGACCCGCGCGCGTTCCGCCTGCCGTCGCGCGCGCCCTCGGCCTCGACGCCCCCGTCGACGCGAGGGATCAGCCGGCAACGAGTGGCACTCGTTCTGGTGGTCGCAAGAGGCGCAGCGCTTCATCGAAGACCTCGTCGCGCGCGACCGAGACTTTCGCGAGCTGCTCACCGACCGCGGCACCGTGGTGAACGGCCCCCTCGCGCAGTTCTACCGAGGCTTCTCGGGGATGTCGTGCTGCAACGCGAGCCTCTCGCTCGGGTACACCACCCCCGAGCCGCTCTTCGCGACGGCGTCGATCCCGACGAACCTCCTGCCGCACGACACCGCGCGCTGGGTGAGGGTGAACGACCGCGGGCCCAACGCGGCGGGCCTGCTCACCATGCCGATCTTCCTCACGAAGTACGGCTCCCGCAGGGCGCGCGCGCACGCGGTCTACAACGCGTTCCTCTGTCGAGAGTTCGTCGCCGAGAACGCCGAGCTCACGCCCTCGACCAACCCCAACCTCATGCAGCGCCCCGGCTGCGCCGCGTGCCACGCCACGCTCGAACCGCTCGCGGCGTACTTCTCGCGCGTCGCCGAGACCGACTGGACCTGGCTCCCCGCGTCGGCCTTCCCCGCGGTGAACCCCACCTGCGTGCCCAACGCGGCGGGGACGAACTTCACCAACGGCGCGTGCCGCCCCTACTACGACCCGGCCTTCGGCTCCGCCTCGGGCTCCACGCTCCGCGGCGCGTACGGCTCCCGCGCGCACGCCGACGAGGGCCCCGCGGGCCTCGCGCGAGAGGTCACGGCCTCGCCCGACTTCGGACGATGCGTGGTGAGCAACGTGGCCGAGTCCTTCCTCGGGCGCGAGCTCACGAGCGAAGACGACGCGCTGCGGGCCTCGCTCGCGACGAGCTTCAGCGAGGGCGGCTACCGCGTGCGAACGCTCGTGCGCGCGCTGGTGATGGCCGACGCGTACCGGAGGGTGAACAACCTCACGCCAGACGCCTGGCGCGAGGGCGAGGCGGGAGGTGGCCGATGAACCGCGCCCTCACCGTCGCCGCGCTGGGCTGCGCGCTCGCCCTCGGCTGCGAGTCCTCCACGCCCGCCGAGCCCAACGCCAACACCACTACGGGGACGCGCCCTGTCGCGCGCGTGCCCGCGACGCCCGTCGAGGCGATCCCCGGTCACGAGTCGCTCGCGCAAGACACCACGCCCAAGCACGGCCCGCGGCTGGTGCCCGTCGAGGCGTACCTGCGCACGTACCTCACGCTCTTCGGCGGCCTCGCGCCGCTCGACGCGCAGACGCGCCTGCGCGGGGCAGACAGCGCGCGGGTCTTCGACACCTGGGCCGACTACGTCTCGGCGCTCGGCCTGCCCGACTACCGCGTCGACCTGCCGCGCACCGAGCAGACCAACGCGCTGATGGTGGCGACCTTCGAGCGCGTCGGCGCTGCCCTCTGTGACCGCGCCGCGGAGCGCGACCTGCACACCCCGACGCCCCTCGCCGAGCGCGCGGTGTTCACCTTCGAGCTGCCCTCGGGAGAGCTCACCGACGCGGCCTTCGCCGAGCGGTTGGACGCGCTGCACAGGACCTTCCTCGGGTACCCGCTGCGCCTCGCGCCCGCCGACCGCGAGGGGCGCTTTCGCACGCTGTACCGAGAGACGGTGGCGAGGCACTCGGTGCCGCGCCCGCCCGCGTCACGCCTGAGCCCCGCCGAGGCCGGATGGTCGGCGGTGTGCCACGGGCTCGTCCGCCACCCCGAGTTCCACCTGTACTGAGGCCCGCGATGGAGACTTCACGACGGACGTTCCTACGGGTGCTGGGCGCGGGCCTCGCGGCGGGCGCGGCGGCGCAGCTCCCCATGCGCGCCTTCGCCGACCCCCGAGGCGAGCGAAGACTTCTTCCTCTTCGTGCACGTCTCGGGCGGGTGGGACGTGATGCTGTCCCTCGACCCCCGCACCGAGCGCGCGGGGCTCATCGAGCCGCCGAGCACCGACTGGTGCGACACCGCGGGCCTCAGCGCGTGGACCGACGCCACCCTCGAGGGCGACACCTCCACCTTCGCGCCGGTGCGCCCGAGCGGGAGCAACATCACCTTCGGCCCCGCCATCGGAGACCTCGCGCGGCACTTCTCGCGCCTCACGGTCATCAACGGCGTCGCGGTCAACACCGTCTCGCACCCCGACGGGACGGCCTTCGCCTCCACGGGCCGTCACCTCGCGGGCGGTCGCATGGTGGCGTCGAGCATCGACACGGTGATGGCCGACGCGCGGGGGCGCGACGCGCTCTTCCCCACCATCTCGGTGAACTTCCCGTCGGCCTTCGTGGGCGACCTCGACCGCCGCGTCGTGCCGCTGAAGACCGGCTCGGTCACCTCCGTCGCGCGCTCCCTCGACCGCAACGACCTCTACACCTACGCCGCCGACCGCGAGGCGGTGACGGTCATGCTCTCTCAAGAGGCCCGCGACCTCGCCGCGCGCTCGGTGCACCCCGAGGCGCTCAACGGCCTCGCCCTCCAGTACGACGCCCTGCGGCAGATGCTCGGAGACAACCTCCGCTCGGCCTTCGACACGACGGCCCTGCAGCGCGCCTACACGACCTTCGACTACCGCGGTCGCTTCCAGGGCTCGCGCGCGGTGAACCTCGCCTTCGCGGTCGAGGCCATGAAGCGCGACATCGTGCGCTGCGTGAGCCTCTCCTTCGGCGGCGTCGACACCCACGCGACGAACTACCGCACGCACGCCCAGACCCAGCAGGAGATCTTCAACCTCCTCGCGGCGCTCCTCGACGTGCTCGACGCCACGCCGCACCCGAACCTCGCGAGCACGCGCCTCGCCGATCGCACGCACGTCCTCGTGGTGAGCGAGTTCTGCCGCACGCCGCAGATCAACCTCTCGGGCGGGCGCGACCACTACCCCAACGGCTCGGCGCTGGTGATCTCGCCGAAGTTCCGCGGCAACACGGTCTTCGGCCGCAGCGACGCCGAGCAGCTCCTCCCCGTCGCGACGCGAGACTTCGTCGACGGCCGCCGGGCCATCGCGCCGCCCGACGTGCTCGCGACCTTCGCGTCGGCCTTCGGCGTCGACCCGCGGCGCTACATGCGCGACGGCGAGGTCGTGCGGGAGCTGCTTCGCGGGTGAGGTCCGCGCTCGCCTCCGCGGTGGTGTTCGCGCTCCTCGGGGGCTGCGGCGGCGTGGAAGACCCCGCGGTCGACGCGACCCTCGACGGCGGGGGCCGCGGCGCGGTCTCGCTCGTCGCGCTGCGCTCCGTCGAGTGGAACCCCGCGGGCGCCGACGTAGGCATGGTCTCCGCCGTCGCCGACGAGGGCGGCACGGTGATGGTCTTCACCGACCGCGGCGCGCGGGTGATCGTGAACGGCGCGCCCGGCGCTTCGCTCGCACAGCCGACCCAGTGGCGCGGCGCGGGCGTGATCGACGCGGCCGACGGCAACGGCCGGTGGATCGTCGGCCTCGCGGAGGACGGCCGCGTGCGACGGCTGCGCGAGGCGGCGGAGCTCGTCGACGTGAGCGCGCGCTGGGGCCTCGACGGCGACCGCGTGCGGAGCGTCGCGACGATCGGCGAGGGCGCCACGGCCTTCGGCGCCGAGGGCCTGTTCGTGGTGGCGACGCCGTCGCGGGTGCTCCGCTACGACGACCCGGGCTTCGCGTCGCTGCGCGGCCACGCGGGGCGCGTGGTGTCGACCGCGAGCGGCGCGGCGAGGGTGTTCACGGTCTCTCCGCCCGCGATGGTGCGCTACGACATGCCAGGGCTGATCGAGGCCGACGTGGGCGCCGACGGGAGGGTGGTCGCCGTGGCCGAGGGCGGGCTCTACGTCGAAGACGAGACCGGCGAGCTGCGGCTGCGCTACGAGGCCGCGGCGGGCGAGCGCATGCACGGGCTCGCGGTGTCGGGCGAGCGCGTGTGGGTCGGCGCGGCGACGGAGATGCTCCTGCTGGAGAACGGAGCGATCCGCCGGTCGCAGGGCCTCGGGCTCACGGTGTCGTCGCGGCTGTACCCCGCGAGCGACGGAGAGGTGTGGGAGCTCGTCGGAGGGCGGCTGCGTCGCTACGGCGTGCTCGCCGCCGACAGCGAGGACGAGCGCCGGTGGGAGACGCTCGCGCGCCCCGCGCAGCTCCGCGTGTGCGGGATGTGCCACGCGCCGCGCGGGCCGAACTTCGACCTGTCGACCTACGCGGCGTGGGCGCAGCGTCGGGCTGACATCCGCGCGGCGGTGGTGGTCGACCGTCGGATGCCCCTCGCGCCCGCGACCATCACCGACCAGGAGAGAGACGACATCGCGCGCTGGCTCGACGGAGAGCCCACCGCCGACGCGGGCTCCCCCGACGCGACGACCGACGCGACCGCGGACGACGTGATGGACGCCGCCGCCGTCGACGTGCGCGACGCGAGCGGGATGGACGTGCGCGACACGGGTCCGCGAGACACCGGCCCGCGCGACACGGGCGCCGACGTGAGAGACGCGGGTCCGCGCGACACCGGCGCCGACGTACGCGACACCGGCGCCGACGTGAGAGACGCGGGCGCGACGGACGCGGGGCCGCCGACCTTCACGGCGGTCTACGCGATCATCACCGCGCGCTGCGTGAGCTGCCACGGCGGGAGCGGCGGGCTGAACATGTCGACCCGCGCGATGGCGCACGCGAACCTCGTGGGCGCGTCGGCCGCGGGGAGCGCGTGCGGCAGCTCGGGCCTCACGCGCGTGGTGGCCGGAGACGCGAGCCGGAGCCTGCTCTACGAGAAGGTCTCGGGCACGCCCTCGTGCGGCGTGCGGATGCCGCGCAACGTGACGGCCCTCACCGCGGCGCAGATCGAGACGATCCGCGCGTGGATCGCCGCCGGCGCGCGCAACGACTGAGGGGTCAGAATCGGTGCGACCAGGCCGAGCCCGCGATGCGGTTGCCCGCGGCGTTGATGAACTCCACCGAGAGCGTGCGGGTGGTGGGGTTCGCGCGCAGCACCGTGTAGTTGTGCGTGTTGTAGACGAACACCGGGAACTGCGACGCGTTGATGGGCGGGCGGCCGTCGCGGTAGGCGCCCGAGGGGCCCATGATGACCTCCCAGATGTTGCTCCAGGGCCCTGACGCCTCGACCTTGCAGACCGCGCCGAAGTGAACGTCGCCCGAGAGGAAGACCACCCCGCGGAGGTTGTTGTTCGAGATGTGGTTGAGGAGCTCGCGGCGCTGCGAGGCGTAGCCGTTCCAGTTGTCTCCGTCGCCGCCGGGGCGGTTCACGATGGGCACGGAGTTCACGATGAACTTGAAGGCGCAGGGCGAGCTCGACAGCCCTGATTTCAGCCAGTTCATCTGCGCGCGGGAGATGTACTGCGAGCTCCGCGCGGGGTTGGTCGAGCGCGTCGACGGGAGGCGCTCGCTGCGGCAGTCGAGGATGAAGATCTCCGCGGTGCGGCCCCAGCGGAACTTGCGCCAGATGCGGTCGGGGGCGCTGGCGTTCTTGCGCGTCGCGCGGTGCTCGAAGAAGGCCTGCCGCGCGGCCGAGAGGCGGGCGCGGGAGATGGTCTCGGGGTCCCAGTTGTTGCGCACCTCGTGGTCGTCCCAGGTGAGGTACATGCCCGTGGAGCGGTGCAGCGCGCGCAGCCCCGCCGACTGCCAGTTCTCGAAATACTTCTGGCGGTAGCGCGTCAGCGAGTCGGCCGGGGCCCCGTGGTCGGTGTAGGTGTGGTCGCCCGCGTGGATGAAGAAATCGAGGTCGGTGCGCCCGCCCGCGTCGACGAGCACCGGGAAGGGCCGGTGGTTCTGGTTCGTGCAGGCCGTGCCCGCGAAGGTGATGTTCGCGGTGGCGTCCGTCGCGATGGCGGTCTGCACGCGACCGACGGGGCTGCGCCCGTTGGGGTCTGCCGTGGGCCCGACGAGGAAGGCGTAGAGGTGCTGCCGGTTCGGCCGCAGCCCGTTGACGATCGCGCGCACGTAGCCCGCGCCCGAGGGCGTCACGCGGCCGTTGAAGCGCACCGCGGCGACGCGGTCGCCGTCCATCTCCAGCACGCGCAGGGTGAGGTTCGCGTCGCCGTCGTAGCGGGTCCAGAACATCACCGAGTCGTCGGTGGCGTCGCCCGCCATCACCCCGAGGGGAAAGGCCCCGTCGCGCTGCGGCAGACGTCGGAAGTCGGGGTTCCCCATCACCACGGGGCCCGCGTCGCGAGGCGGTGAGCCCGCGTCGCGCGGGGGCGATCCCGCGTCGCGCGGCGGTGAACCCGCGTCGAGGGGCGGCGAGCCCGCGTCGCGCTCCACCGTGACGTCTGCGGGTGCGCCCGCGTCGGTCTCGACGGGCGCGGCGTCGAGCGCGGCGTCGACGTCGGTCGATGCGTCGAGGTCGACGGCGCCCGCGTCGGTGTCGATGGGGTCGGCGTCGTAGGTCGGGTCGGGGCCTGAGTCGTAGTCCTCGCCGGCGTCTTCGAAGGTGTCGATGTCCGAGACCTCGACCTCCGAGGCGCAGCCCGCGAGCGTCGCGGCCCCCGCCACCTGCATCAATTCACGGCGCGTGAGCTTCATCGGAGCTCGTCGATAGCACGCGAGGAAATGCCTCGCGCGGTGGGTCTGGAGTGACCACTCCGCGCAGCTTCGACGACGTCGGAGGCGCAGCGCGCGCTCGGTGATCGAGGGCGGCGCGCGCGACCCCTGAAGCGCGGGGCCTCCGCCGCGCCAGCCGGCCTCACTTGACGCCCTCTCGCGTGAGCCGCTACGGGAGAATTCGCGGGGGGCGAAGCGACCTCCTCCGGGAGGGATCATGGCGGGGCGAGTGCGAGTAGCGCTGGTGCTGGGTCTGAGCGCGGTCCTCGGCTGCTCGGCGCGCGGCGGGCCTGGAGGCGGCGTCGACGCCGGCGATGACGCGGGAGACGCGTCCGCCGACGTGACCTCGACGAAGGACGCGGGCGCGACGGACGTCGTCGACGCGGCGGTGGTCGACGCGCAGAAGCCCGCCGACGCGACGGCGAGCGAGGCCGCGGTGCCAGACGCCGACGCGCGCGACGGAGGCGAGCCCGAAGACATCGCAGTCGTCGACGACGTCGCGACAGACCTCGGCGGCGACGACGCGAACGTCGACGCGGGCGAGGGGAGCGACGCGCAGCCGCAAGACCTCCCGCCGGTCGACGTGCCCGACCCCGTCGACGTACCCGGTCCGACCGACGTCCAGGGTCCCATCGACGTCCCCGGGCCCATCGACGTCCCGGGTCCCATCGACGCGCCCGCGTGCGTCGCGGTCGACCTCGGGAGCGCGCAGGGCCTCGCGGTGTACCGCGGCACCACGGCGTCGAGCGCCAACCGGTCGTCGACGAACGGCTGCGGCCTCCCCACCGGAGGAACACGCGGCGGAGACCTCGCGCCCGAGGTGTTCTTCCGCTGGCGCGCGCCCGCGTCGGGGGCGTGGTCGATCACCACCGCGGGCTCGGCCTTCGACACCTTGCTCTACGTGCGCGCGGGCGGCTGCGACGGGCCCGAGCTCGCTTGCAACGACGACGTCGACGTCGCCTATGGCCCCTCGCTCGTGAACCTCACGCTCTCCGCGGGGCAGGAGGTCTTCCTCGTCGTCGACGGCTTCGGCACCGCCGCGGGCGAGTTCACGCTCAACATCGCGCGCGCCGTCGACGGCGGCGTCACCGACTCCGGCGTCCGCGACGCGGGCCCCCCCGACGTGGGCTTCGACACCTGCTCCTCGTCGTCGCTCGGCTCCGCGGTGGGCGCGCGCGTCGCGACGGGGACCACCGTCGGGCGCACCAACCGCCTCACCACCGTCGGCTGCGGCATCCCCTCGGGCGGAACGCGCGGCGGAGACCCGGCCCCCGACGTCTCGTACCGCTGGCGCGCGCCCAGCGCGGGCACGTGGACCTTCGACACCACGGGCTCCGACTTCGACACGCTGCTCTACGTGCGCACGGGCGGCTGCGAGGGCGCCGAGCTCGCGTGCAACGACGACCAGGGCGCGACCTACGGGCCCTCGCGCGTGACCCTCGCCCTCACCGCCGGGCAGGAGGTCTTCGTCGTCATCGACGGCTTCTCGAACAGCGCGGGCGCGTACGTGCTCAACGTCTCGCAGTCGAGCGCCGGCGACGCGGGCGCCCCCGGGGGAGCCTGCGCCGGAGAGAGCCCCGAGGGCCGCTGCCTCGGCCCGGGCGCGCTGCGGTACTGCGCGCTCCCGTCGGGCGGAGAGGCCCGCGTGGTCGACGTGACCTGCCGGGCCGACGAGCGCTGCGAGGTCTCGGCCGCGGGCCGCGCCGAGTGCCGCCTCCAGAGCGAGTGCCGCGACGGCGAGTCGCAGTGCGTCGACGCCACGCACCTGCGCGCGTGCTCGGTGGGCCGATGGGGCACCACCACCTGCGCCACGCGCTGCCTCGACACGGGCATCGCGGCGTCGTGCGCGCCGACGCTCACCACCCGCGCCGTCTCGGGGAGGATCTACTACGAGGCCCACGGCCCGAACTCCGCGCGCACCGGCTGGGGGCCCGTGCGCAACGTGCCCGCGGCGGGCCTGATGGTGGTCTCGCGCCGCGGCGGCGCCGTGGTCGACGTGACCACCACCGACTCCGCCGGCGCCTACACGGTGTCGGTGCCCGCCACGACCAGCGACGACGACGCGATCTTCTTCGCCGCCGCGGCGCGCGCGCCCGAGGGCGGTGGGTTGCTCTACGCCGTGGGCGACCCGGGGCTCTCGTCGGGCGTGCACTCGCACGAGGAGACGACCTCGTCGGGCAACGTGGTCAGCGGCTCGCGGGTGTGGATGTGGCGGCTGAACGTCAGCGCGTACGTCCCCGAGGTCTGGATCACGACCGCGATCGGGGCCGGCGCCGCGCAGGTGTTCTCGGTGCTCCGCGCGTCGGCCGAGTACACGCGGGCGACCTTCGGGCGCGCCGGCGACCGCGCCCTCGCGTGGGTCGGGCTCGACACCGAGTGGAGCTGCGGCGCGTGCTTCAACCGCGAGCCCGCGACGGGCTTCGGCAACCGCTTCGACGGCCAGATCTGGCTCGGCGGCGGTTCGGTCCCGTACTACCGCTCGGACTCGGTCATCGCGCACGAGGTCGGTCACTGGGTGATGCAGAGCTTCGGCCTGCCGCCCGACGAGGGCGGGCTGCACTACCTGGGCGTGCCGACCTTCCCCGGGCAGGCGTGGTCCGAGGGCTTCGCGAGCTTCTTCGGCTGCGACCTGCACGGCGACCCGGTGCACGTGCAACCCACGCCCACGGGGATGTACTGGTTCGACATCTCCACGCGGAGCGCCGCGAGCGGTTCGTGGATCTATCCCTCGAGCAGCGCGGGTCTGCTCCAGCGCCTCGACGAGCGCTTCGTCTCGTCGACCCTGTGGACCCTGCGAGGCACGTCGGCCCTGCCCATCTACCGCGCGCTCGCGTCGGAGCGGATGACCCGCCCGCCCTTCGGCCGCTGCTACCACCGCCACGAGTTCGTGCTCCCGCCCTCGAGCACGACGCACACCAACGTGTGCGAGGACTACTCCGACCCGCGCCCGCACCTCGCCGACCTGCTCGACGCGATGAGCTGCGCGGGCTTCGACCGCGCGCTGATCCGCAGCGCGATCGTGACGTACCCGTACCCCGTCGACGCGCCGTGGTGCGCCTCGGCGTCGCGCCCCTCGTCCTGCACCGGCAGCGGAGACGCCCCGTGCCCCTGAGAGGACCTCACGCCGTGACCGCACGAAGCTCCCTCGCCCTCGCGCTCGTCCTCGCCGCCTGCGCGCCCCGACCCACGCCCTCGCCCGCGGCCACGCCCGCGACCACGCCCGCGGCCGCGCCCGCGTCGATCGCCGCGCCGCGCGAGGACCTCTCCGCGCCGGTGGTCGTGCGCTGGGTGACCCGCGCCGCGCCCGGCGGCGTGACCGCGGGCGGCGGAGACCGTCTCACCCTCGTCGCGCGCGTCGAGCAGCCCGGCGCGCTCGGGCTGCCTATCGACGTCCACGTCGAGACCCCGCAGGGCGTGACCCTCGCGCGGGGCCCGTCGCGCTACGTCGTCCCGCCCGGCGCGCCGGGAGCGTCCACGAGGTCGAGCTGGAGTTCGCCCTCGGCGGCGCGGTGCCCGCCGACGACCTCGTGCTCGTCGCCGACGCGCAGGGCCTCGCCGCGGGCTTCCACGCCCGCGTGCCGTACCGCTTCGGCCGCCCCGCGCCGACGACCGCGACCGCGCTCCCGCTCTCGCCCGAGCCCGTCGTGCTCGGCGGCGTGAACCTCGGGCGCCCCGTCGACCTCAACGGCGCGACGCGCTGACCCGCGGTCACTCCCCGAGCCAGCGGTCGGCGATGTTCACGATGCGGCCCTCCTGGCGGAGTGACAGGAGCGCGACGTCGATGGGCACGCGCAGCGCGCTCCCGAGCCGGAGCGAGAAGCCGTAGCCCTGCGGCTCGTAGCTCGCCTCGGAGATCTGCACGCTCATCTCGGGGTGCTGCGCGAGGTAGTAGCGCAGCGCGGGCTTGTCGAAGACGACGGCCGAGACCTCGTGGCGGAGCATCCCGCGCGCCGCCGCGTCGAGCGAGGGGTACGGCAGGGGCGTGCCCCCGTGGCGCGCGATGAAGCGCAGCGAGGTCGTGCCGCGCACGCCGCCGACGCGGTGCCGCCGCAGGTCGCGCTCGGTGAGCACCGCCGCGGGGTCGAGCTGCGAGAGCGTGAGCGCGGTGGTGAGCGAGGCCGTGAGCGACGAGGTGATGACCAGGGCGGCGAGCATCCACACGCCCGCGACGACGCGGCCGGTCTTGGTCACGGGCGCGCGGTCGCCGTAGCCCACGGTGGTCATGGTGACGACCGCGAGCCACACGCCGTTGGCGATGCCCGGCCCCGCGGCGCGCGGGAACTGATCGCTGTTGCGGCGACGCTCCGCGAGCCAGAGGAGCACGCCCACGATCAAGAGCGCGAGGACGATCGAGCCCACGCCCACGATGAAGGCCCGCGAGAGGAAGGGGCGCAGCCGGTCGATGTACCGCCGCTCGGTGGGCGCGAGGATCGCGAGGCTCGCGTCTTGATACGGCTGGCTGAAGGCGACGCGGCGCGCGCGCTCGGCGGTGATGCTCGTGGGGCCGACGCCGACGTCGACCTGCCCCGCGGTGACCATCGAGAGCATGTCCTCGGTGTTGTCGGCGCGGCGGAACTCGTAGGCCCAGTGGTTGCGCGCCGCGACCTCGCGCCAGACATCGACGCTCAGGCCCCGGGGCTCGCCCTCGTCGCCCTCGGCGGGCATCACGAAGGGGGCCGAGCCCGCGACGGCCACGCGAAGCACGCGCGTCATCCCCGCGGCGGGCGCGGACGCGTCGGGGCGCGCGGAGGCGTCGACGACGGGCGAGGCGTCTTGCGCGAGCGCAGAGGTGGGAGAGAGGAGCGCGAGCGCGACCGCGAGGCGCCGGAGCGACGCCACCGCGCCGCGTCGGCCCCGAGCCGAGCGAGCGTGGGTGGAGGTCATCGCCATCGGGTGTCGCACACCCCGCGGCCCCGATGGAACCCCGCGCGGTCAGCGCACGGGCGGGCAGCGCGAGAGGTATCCCTCGCCCACCCCGCCGAGCTTCACGACGCGGTCGTCGATGTAGACGGGGTAGATCACCCGCGCGCCGAAGAGCCCGAGGAAGGTCGAGGCGACGAGCCCGAAGACCATCGCGATCGCGGCCCACCCGACCGCGTCGGGGTCCGCCGAGAGCGACGCGAGGACGAAGGGCAGCGTGAGCGACCCGACGACGCCCGCGACGGTGGCGGCGATGAAGCGGCGTCGGCGCGCGTGGTGGTGCTGGCAGAGGGGCAGGTTCACCGCCGCCGACTTGCGCACCGCGAGCGCGATCACCGCGTAGATGAGCACGCTCGGGAGGATGAACATGTAGATCCAGGGGCTGTGCCAGTAGAGCGTCTTGCGCGGGGCCACGGCCGCGGGCGCGCCGCACTTCAGGCACGCGTGGGGGAGCTGCACGCCGTTGTAGAAGACGATGTTCCGCCCCTCGCGGCCGACGGGCCAGTCGGGCACGGGCTCCATCGATCGGTAGAACTGGGCGGGGCCAGCGACGGAGGGCCACGGAGAAGGAGCGCTCATGGGTGGGCACCAGCGAAGCGCAGCGCGGCGAGGACCACAAGCCCCCCTCGTGTGATCACTCGCCCTCGGCGTTGATGGCGTCGCGCGCCGCCGCGGTGATCTCGAGGGACTTGATCCGCGCGTCGTCGTCGAAGACCTGCGCGGTCACCATGAGCTCGTCGGCGCCGGTGCGCGCGGCGAACTCGGCGAGGCCGCGGCGCACGGTCTCGGGCGAGCCCACCACGGTGCACGCGAGGGCCGAGTCGATGAGGGCGCGGTCCATCTCCGAGAGCGCGAGGCCGGGCGCGGGCGGGGGCAGGGGGCGCGGAGAGCCGCTGCGCAGCGCGACGAAGGCTTGCTGCACCGAGGTGGCGAGGGCCTTGGCCTCGTCGTCGGTGTCGGCGCCGAAGACGTTGAGCGCGAGCATGAGGTAGGGCGCGTCGAGGTGGCGCGAGGGCTTGAAGCGCGCGCGGTAGAGGGCCGAGGCTTCGTCCATCTGGGCGGGCGCGAAGTGCGAGGCGAAGGCGAAGGGCAGGCCCAGCGCCGCCGCGAGCTGCGCGCCGTAGAGGCTCGACCCGAGGATCCACACGGGCACCTCGACGCCGCGCCCCGGCACGGCGTGAACGCGCTGCCCCGGCGGCGGGTCGAAGTAGCGCATGAGCTCCACTACGTCTTGCGGGAAGGCGTCGACGTCGCCCGAGAGGTTGCGGCGCAGTGCGCGCGCGGTGAGCGGGTCGGAGCCCGGCGCGCGGCCGAGCCCGAGGTCGACGCGACCGGGGTGGAGCGTCGCGAGGGTTCCGAACTGCTCGGCGATCACGAGCGGAGAGTGGTTGGGGAGCATCACGCCTCCCGCGCCGACGCGGATGCGGGAGGTCGCGGCGGCGACGTGGGCGATGACGATGGAGGTCGCCGCGCTCGCGACGCCGGGCATGTTGTGGTGCTCGGCGAGCCAGAAGCGGCGGAAGTTCAGGCGCTCGGCGGCCTGGGCGAGGGCGACGCTGCGGTCGAAGGCGCGGCGCGCGTCGCCGCCCTCGACGATGGGGCAGAGGTCGAGGACCGAGAGGGTGAGCATGAGAGGGTGTGTACGATGAAATGCAGAGCGCGGCGCGCTGCGCCCACGCGGAGAGCGCGGGGAAGGCCGCGGTGCAGGCGTCGGGTTGGGGGAGGGGGCGAGGCGGGGGGGCCATCGAGGGGCACCTCGCGGCGCAGAGTCGCCGCGCGGGAGTCATCGAAGGTCAGGGCGCGAGGTTGCAGGGGGCAGAGACGAATTGCGGAAAGTGCTTGCGGGAAGTTGTTTCAGGAGGGCGAGATGGTGGGGGGACCATGTTGGAGATGGTGGGGGGACCATGTTGGAGATGTGGGGGGACCATGTTGGAGATGGTCGCGGAGGGTGTCGGAGATGGTGGGGGGACCATGTTGGAGATGGTCGCGGAGGGTGTCGGAGATGGTGGGGGGACCATGTTGGAGATGGTCGCGGAGGGTGTCGGAGATGGTGGGGGGACCGTGTTGGAGAGGGTCGGGGGACGGTCTGCGAGATGGTCGCGGACGGTGTTGAGGAGGGTGGGGGGACGGTCCGGGAGAGGGTTGGCGGAGGGACGAGAGCGGCGGCTGTGCTCCGTGGCCCGCCCCAGGGTGGCGCTCGACCGCGGGAGCGGTGCTGCCCGACAGGCGCGTGGCGTATCGAGCGAAGACGCGCGCCTCCGCGGCTGTGCCCTCGCCGCGCCCCCCGCGACACACACCCGCCTTCGGCCTGCGTCGAGGATCTCTGCGTCACCCGTGTCATGAGGCGGTGCTGCGCGGCCACTGAAGCGAGGATCTTTCCGTGCACACCCGCGGCGCCGCGAGGCTGCGTCGACGAGCCCGAGCGACCGCCGCTATGGGCCGTACGCCGTGTTCGTCTCGCCCGTCGCGGCGACCGCGGCGATGCGCCGGGTCAGCTCGGGCAGGAAGGTCGGAACGGTCCAGTCGTCGCCGGCCCACTCGGTCCCGATCTCCACCATGAACGTGTCGATCCAGACCTCGCCCTGAAACATCCAGACCCGGTAGTACGCGTTCTCCCTGTACGGGTCATAGCTGTCGAAGCTCGCGGTCCACGCGCGGCCGCCGTCGAGCGGTCGACGGACCTCGAACTCGGGCCAGGTGAAGGGCATCGCCGCGACGAGACTACTCGCGGACGAACACCGCGCCCTCAACCGGCGACGCGGACCGCGCCGCAGCCGCAGGTCGCGGCCCCGGCGGCCGCGGGGCGAGCGCCTCACCTCGGCTACGCGTCGAAGTTCGCCACCCCGCTCAGCCCTTCGCCGCCGGCCTCGCGGTCACGCGTCGCGGCGACGCAGCGGGGGGCAACAGCGTCATGACCTCGACGAGGTGATCGAAGGGGTCGACGTAGCGCGCCTTGAGCACCGCCAAGGTAGGGGCCGACGTTGGTAGCGAAGCGACATCGCTCCGTCGCGGCTTCGTTCAAACGCGCACTCTGTCTACTCCGCGGGTTCCACCGCGGTCTCAGCGACCGCCGCCGGCGTCTGGTCGGGCCGCGCGGCCGACAACCGACGCTCCACCGCGAGCATCAGGAACGGCAGCGTGCCCAGCAGCGCCATCGACACGCTCGACACGCGGCCCATGCCGATGAGCGTGTGGTCGGCGGCCTCGACGAGGAGCGCCGTCGAGAGCATCGCGCCGAGCGACGACGCGCCGTGCTGCACCGCGCTCTGGATCGACATGAAGCGCGCGCGCTCGGGAGGCGCGGGCACCCGCGACGTGAGTGTGTTCAGCGCCACGTTGCGGAAGCCCATCGAGACCATGAACACGATGAAGATCCCGATCACGGGGATCACCGGCGGGGTGACGATGAAGCCCGCGGCGATGGCGGCGAGGATCAGCACCGTGGCCGGCGCCGCGACGCGCACCGCGCCGAGCCGATCGACCAGCCGACCCGCCACCTGCATCGTGAGGAAGCTGAAGAGGCCTCCGACGAAGTAGAGCCGCCCGAGGTGCGCGCGGGGGTATCCCAGGTTGAACTGCACGTAGGGCGAGATGTTCGGGATGAGCACGAAGCCGCCCATCATCGCGGTGAAGCTCATCGCGTAGGAGGTGAGCACCGTGGGCCGACGCAGGAGCGCGAGGGTCATCGCGCGCTGCGCGCCCTTCGCGGGCCGCCCGCCGGTGAGGTGACCCCTGAGCGACGGGAGCATCACCGCGCCCACGCCCGTGAGCACGAGCCCGAGCGCGGCGACGGCGAAGAAGGGGGCGCGCCAGCCTCCGCGGTGGGCGAGCTCGAGGCCCGCGGGCACGCCCAGCACCGACGCGATGGAGAACGACGCCATCACCACGCCGAGCGCCTTGCCGCGCCGCTCGACGGGGACGACGTCGGCGATGATCGAGAGCGACACCGACGTGGCCGGGCCGCCGAAGGCGCCCGCGAGGATGCGCGCGGCGAGGAGCGAGCCCATGCCCGTGGCGAGGCCTCCGGCGGCGGTGCCCGCGACGAGGCCGAGCATCGAGACCACCAGCGCGGGGCGGCGGTCGAAGCGGTCGAGGAAGAGCGACGCGACCAGGCCCGAGACCATCGCCGCCGCGGTGTAGCTGCCGCCGATGAGCCCGAGCCGCGAGTTCGGGATGCCCAGCGCCACCGCGAAGTCGGGGCCCATCGGCATCACCATCACGAAGTCGAGGATGTTGACGAACTGCACCATCGCGACGAGCAGCACGACGGCGCGTTCAGAGGTCTTTCGTTGCACGGGGTGTTCGCTTCAGCTCTCTCGGGCGCCGGGCCGCGGCTTAGACTCTCGCGCCATGGAGCGTGGCGCGGCGCTGTCGGCGATGCGGTCGGTGGTGGGCGACGCGTTCGTGGAGCGCGACGACGTGGTGCTCCGCCGCCTCGCGGTCAACACCCTGGGCCTGCGCCGAGAGATCGCGGCCGTGGTGCGGCCCGGGTCGCTCGACGAGGTGCGCGGGTGCCTGCGGGCGGCGGCGCTGCACGGGGCGCCAGTCTACCCCGTCTCGCGCGGGCGCAACTGGGGTCTGGGTTCGAGGGCGCCGGTCACCGACGGGTGCGTGCTCCTCGACCTGGGTCGGATGACCGCCATCGCCGACTACGACGAGGCGATGGGCACCGTCACGGTCGAGCCGGGGGTGAGCTTCGCGCAGCTCTACGCGTTCCTGAGGGAGCGCGCGTCGCCGTGGTTCGTTCCGGTTACGGGGTCGAGCCCCGAGGCGAGCGTGGTGGGCAACGCGATCGAGCGCGGCGACGGCGTGGGCGTCGACGGCGACCGCGCCTCGCGGGTGTGCGACCTCGAGGCGGTGCTCTCGACGGGCGAGGTGATCCGCACGGGCTTCTCGCGCTTCGAGGGCGCGCGCGCCGCGGGCACGCACCGCTGGGGCGTGGGTCCGAGCCTCGACGGGTTGCTCTCGCAGTCGAACCTCGCGGTGGTGACCCGCGCGACCCTGTGGCTCTCTCGCCTGCCGCGGTCGATCCACGCGCTGCGCTTCGCGGTGCGCGCGACCGAAGACCTCTCGCCCCTCGTCGACGCGCTGCGCGCGCTGCGCGCCGAGGGCACCCTGCGCTCCACCGCGGGCCTCTGGAACGCGCTGCGCGTGCGCTCCACGGTCGCGCGCTACCCCTACGCGGCGGCGGGGGGCGTCACGCCGCTGCCGCCTTCGTTGCGCGACGACGTGGTGCGCGAGATGGGCGGGTGCGCGTGGCACGGCCTCACCGGCATCTACGCGGCCGACGAGTCCATCGGCGCGGCGCTCCGCGAGCGGGCCGCGTCGGTGCTCGCGCCGGTGGTCGACCACTGGAGCGCCGAGGAGCGCGTCGGCGACGCCCGCGCGGGGCACGAGCTCCTCTGGGAGACCGAGCCCGCCTTCGGCTCGCTGCAGGGCGTGCCCCATGAAGAGAGCCTGCGCAGCGCGTACTGGCGCATGCGCGACGCGCCGACTCATGGCCTCGACCCCGACCGAGACGGCTGCGGCGTGATCTGGATGTGCCCGCTGGTGCCCTGGCGCGGAGAGGACGTCGTCAGGGTCACGTCGCGCGCCGAGGCGACGCTCCCCGCCGAGGGCTTCGAGGCGATGCTCGCGGTGATCTCGCAGAGCGAGCGGAGCGCGTACGTGGTGCCGTCGATCTTCTTCGACCGCGGGGTCGATGGAGAGGCCGAGCGCGCGATGGCCGCGCACGACGCGCTCTTGAGCGAGATGGTCGGCGACGGATACCTGCCGTACCGCCTCGGGGTGCACTCCATGGGCGCGCTGTCGCCGTCGAAGGACGACACCGACGTCGTGCTTCGCCGGATCAAGTCGGCGATGGACCCGTCGGGCGTGATCGCCCCGGGCCGCTACGAGCGCTGACCCTCAGGGCGCGCCGATGTCGATCCAGCGCACGAGGCGTCGGCGCTCGTCGCAGTCGGGGTTGGGCGGGGTGAGGGGCATCCAGTTGTCGACGCCCACCGCGGCGCGGATGAGCGAGAGGCGCATCCGCACGGCGGCCTCGTCGTCCCAGTTGTAGCCGGGGGGCGCGCCGCCGCGCTCCTCGGGGGTGGTGAGCGTCGAGGAGTGGCAGCGCACGCACCAGGTCACGAAGAACCCGCGCGCGAAGTCGTTCCACGTGTCGCCCATGGCCGACGCGTCGGGGCCGTCGACGGGCGCGCGCAGCGAGGGGCACCCGTTGCGGATCTCCACGTCCTCGCCCACGTCGCCCGCGTCGCCCGCGTCCGAAGCGTCGGCGGCCGCGTCGGCGGCCGCGTCGGCGCCCGCGTCGAGGCTCGCGTCGTCCCCACCGTTCGCGTCGTCCCCACCGTTCGCGTCCTCGACCGCGGCGTCGCGTCCGAGGTCCGTCGGGGAGCCCGCGTCGACCCGGTCCTCGATCACCACGTCGGGGCGATCCTCCCCGCCCACGTCACGGACCGTGGAACCCTGGTCCGTCGCCGCGTCGGCGGCCCCGCTCCCCCCGTCGCAGCCCGCCGCGCACGCGGCCGCGAGCGCCAACCATCCAAGTGAAGCCCTCATGCACCGCATCGTCGCCCCATCCCGGCTCGGTCCACAAGCGCGCGTGGGTCGGTCACGCCGCGTGGTGCGACTGTTGCTCCGCGCGAGGCGAGCTTGGCCGGGCGAAGGGGCAGGGTGGGCCAGACGGACCCATCCCGCGAGGCGCGGCGGCCCGTAACTCAACGTGATCCGTGGCCTTATGCCCTTCGCGCTCGGTCGGACCGATCCTTGCTCAGCGGGGACCGAGTCCCCACTCGACGATGTCGCGCCCTCGCCAACCGCAACGCCCCGCTCGCCAGGAGCCCACGACCCGGACGCCTCCGAAGGGCAGCCCCGTCGCGGGCGGCGCGGCGCGCCCGAAGTCGGCGCCCGCCGCGAACCCCCCTTCGCCCAAGGCCACGGCCTCGGTCCCCGCCGACGCCGCGCGCACCCGCGTCACCGAGGTCCCCGCGCCGACCTCGACCCCGCCGGGCGGCCGAGGCGTCTGGCTGTTCATCTCCATCATCGCCGTGATGGTGGGCCTCGGCATCCGCGCGCTGGTGCGCGACACCGCGCCGGCCCGCGAGCCCGTCACCGTCGACGCCTCGCCCGCCGAGCCCGTCACCGCGGCCGCGGCGCCCACGCCCGTCGACAACGGCCCCTCCGACCCCGGCGAGCTCGTGCGCGAGTACCACGAGCTCGTGCAGCCCCCCGGGCGCGTCACCGACGAAGACTGCGGCGGCGCCCAGTCGACCTGGCTCTTCCCCGAGATGACCGACGCGCAGGTGCGCCAGCAGCTCCGCGACGCGGGCTTCACGGGCGCGCCCCTCGCGGGGCTGGAGTCTCACCTCCGCTGCGAGGCCAACGGGTGCAGCATCGACGCCTCCGACGCCGTGCTGCTCTCGCTCCCGGGCGAGGCCCGCGGGCGCATCTACCGCTTCCTCGGCCGCTACAACGGCGCGATGTTCTCGGCGATCCCCTTCCGCCGCCCGCTGCGCTTCGGCCGCTGGGAAGACATCCAGGGCGTGCCGCCGCGCGTGCGCGACGTGCTGCGCCGCGCGAGCTGGGTCGAGAGCGACACGCAGTACTTCGTCGACGTCGCGATGTCGTGCCGCACCCTCAGCGACCCCACCGAGCGCCGGCAGCTCTTCGAGTACCTCAACCGCCGCTACCTCATCGAGCTCTCGGTGCGCGTGGGGCCCGACACCGAGCTCGCGCCCCTCGTGCGCTACTGGTCGTCGGCGCGCCCGCCCGAGGTCGTGCGCGGCATCTTCGAGCGCGCGCAGCGCGCGGCCGCCGACGCGGGCACGGGGCTGGTGAACGTGCGCGAGTTCCTGCCCACGATGGCGCGGCGCCGGCTCGACACCTTCCCGCGCCGCGACGACCCGCCCTTCGACTGCTTCTGGACCTCGCTGCGCTTCTTCGACGACGCCGCAGAGAGCGTCGACCCGCCCGGCAACGACGGCTTCGTCGCCGAGCTCGGCCAGCGCTGGGAGCGCATCCCGTCCGACCACCTGCGCTTCGGCGACATGATCGTGCTCTACGACCACGGCAACCCCGTGCACGCGATGACGCACGTCGCCGACGACCTGGTCTTCACCAAGAACGGCGGGAGCCTCATCCGCCCGTGGCTGTTGATGTCCGGCGACGACGTGCGCCGCGACTACGTCTTCAGCACCGAGACGCGGATCTTCCGCCGCCGCCCGCGCTGAGCGCTCACCCGCGGCGCGAGAGGGTGTAGAGCGTCTGCCCGCGCACGTTCTCGTCGATGTGCAGCGGCTGGCGCAGCGAGGGGTGCGCGCGCTGCGAGCAGTCGTGGCGCTCGCAGATGCGGCAGGTGACGCCCACGGGCACCACGATGCGCGGGTTGTCGAGGTCGAGGCCGTCGGCGTAGACGAGCGAGCGCGCGTGCTCGACCTTGCAGCCGAGGCCGATGGCCTGCACCGGCTGCTGGTCGTGAAAGCCGCCGGCGTCTTTCATGATCGAGCGCGCGAGGCAGAAGTACACCTCGCCGTCGGGCATCTCCGAGATCTGGATGCGGATCATCCCCGGCGTGAGGAACGCTTGAAAGACGTTCCACCGCGGGCACGCGCCGGAGAAGCGCGCGAAGCGGATGCCCGAGCCGCTGAAGCGCTTCGAGATGTTCCCCGCGACGTCGATGCGGATCATGTGGAAGGGCACCGCCTCGGCGCCGGGCCGACGCAGCGTGGTGAGCCGGTGGCACACCTGCTCGAAGCCCACGCGGAACCTCCGCCCGAGCACGTCGAGGTCGTAGCGCTCTCGCCGCGCCGCCTCGACGAAGCGCGCGTAGGGCATCACCACGGCGCCCGCGAAGTAGTTGGCGAGGGCGACCCGGGCGAGGGCGCGCGCGTCGTCGGTGGAGAGCGTCGGGTCTTCGCAGAGCGAGTCGATCGCGTCGCGGCACTCGAGGAGCGCGATCTGGTGCGCGAGCTGAAAGGTGCGCGAGCGCGTGGGGAGGAGCTCCGAGAGGAAGATCCTCCGCGCGGCGGCGTCGTAGCGGCGGAGCGTGCCGCGCTCGTCGACGCTGCGAACGACGGTCACGCCCACGTCGTGCGCGCGCGTGAGGTGCTCGGCGAGCCCGCGGAACATGTCGTCGGTCTCGAGCCGCGCCCGCGCGCAGAGCGACTCGGCGGCGCCCTCGAGCTCGGCGAAGTGGTTGCCGCGCGCCTGGATGAAGTCGTTGACGTCCTCTGAGGGCGAGCGCGTCGCGCTGATCGCGGGGTGGTCTTCGCCCGCGAGGAAGCTCTGCGCCATCACGTCGGCCTGCCCCTGCGACTGCCGCCACGCGCGGTAGAGCGTGAGGACGGCGCGCGCCGCCGAGGGCGACGACTGCACGAACTCCCTCACGTCGGCGTTGGTCAGGTGGTCGCCCTCGAACATCGGGTCGCTGAAGACCTCCATGAGGTCAGCGTCGAGCCGCGCCTCGGCCCCGCTCGAGAACGCGCTCAGGTCGACCGTGAGCGCCTCGGCCACGCGCAGGAGCAGCGTCGCGGGCAGCGGCCGCTTGTTGTTCTCGATGAGGTTGAGGTAGCTCGCCGACACGCCCAGCCGCTCGGCCAGCGCCACCTGCGAGAGGTCGCGTTGCCGACGCAGCATGCGGACCTTCTCTCCGAGCCGCGCCTTCGCCGCGTCACGGGCCATCGTCGTCGCCTCTCTGTCCGGGGGTGATGGGTCAATGACAATGACAAGGCTTTCCGCTTGTCATTGACAGCGGTTTACACCGCGAACACGGCCACACGCAACGGCGGCTTGCTGTCAAAGCCTCACAGGGCGAAAGGTTCGGGCGCCATGACGACGACGGGAGCGGTGAAGGTCCTGGGCGAGCAGCGCCCTGGGTATGAGCGGGTGCTGACCCCTGAGGCGGTGGCCTTCGTGGCCTCGCTGGTGCGGCGCTTCACGGGGCGCGTCGACGAGGTGCTCGCGGCGCGCGAGGCGCGGCAGGCGGGCTTCGACGACGGCAGCGGGTGGCGCTTCGACCCGGCCACCGCCGACGTGCGCGCGGGCGACTGGAAGGTCGCTCCCTTGCCCGCGTGCATCCTCGACCGGCGGGTGGAGATCACCGGTCCCGTCGACCGCAAGATGATCATCAACGCGCTGAACTCCGGCGCGAACGTGTTCATGGCCGACTTCGAGGACTCGAACTCGCCCACCTGGGACAACCAGGTGCAGGGCCAGATCAACCTCGCCGACGCGGTGCGACGCGAGATCACCTTCCGCGACGAGGCGAGGAACAAGGACTACGCGCTCAACGACGAGACCGCGGTGCTCTTCGTGCGCCCGCGGGGGTGGCACCTGCGCGAGAAGCACTTCACCGTCGACGGCCGCGACGTGCCCGGCGGGCTCTTCGACTTCGGGCTCTTCTTCTTCCACAACGCCCGGGAGCAGGTGGAGCGCGGCGCGGGGCCCTTCTTCTACCTGCCGAAGATGGAGCACCACACCGAGGCGCGGCTCTGGAACGAGGTCTTCGTCGCCGCGCAAGAGGCCCTCGGCCTGCCGCGCGGGACCGTGAAGGCCACGGTGCTCATCGAGACCCTGCCCGCGGCCTTTCAGATGGACGAGATCCTGTACGAGCTGCGCGAGCACTCGGCGGGGCTCAACTGCGGCCGCTGGGACTACATCTTCTCGTTCATCAAGAAGCGCGCGAAGGACCCGTCGGCGCTCCTGCCCGACCGTGGCCAGGTCACGATGGACAAGGCCTTCTTGAAGGCCTACGCCGAGCTGCTCATCCAGACCTGCCACAAGCGCGGCGTGCACGCGATGGGGGGAATGGCCGCGCAGATCCCGATCAAGGGAGACGAGGCCGCCAACGACGCCGCGCTGGGTCGCGTGCGGGCCGACAAGCTCCGCGAGGTGACGGCCGGCCACGACGGCACCTGGGTCGCGCACCCGGGCCTCGTCGGGATCGCGAAGGACGTCTTCGACGCCCACATGAAGGGCCCGAACCAGATCGACCGCGCCCGCGACGACGTGCACGTCACGAGCGAGGACCTGCTCCGGCCGCACGAGGGCACGCGCTCGATGGAGGGCCTGCGCCACAACGTGCGCGTGGGCGTGCAGTACATCGAGGCGTGGCTGCGCGGGAACGGCTGCGTGCCGCTCTACAACCTCATGGAAGACGCCGCGACGGCGGAGATCTCGCGCGCGCAGGTGTGGCAGTGGCTGCGCCTCGGGGTGTCGCTCGACGGAGAGGCGCTCACGGCCGAGACGCTCCGTCGCGTGATCGATGAAGAGATGGCGCGCGTGCGCTCGGAGGTGGGCGACGCCCGCTTCGAGGCCGGGCGCTTCAACGAGGCACGGTCGCTCTTCGAGCGGCTGTCGACGGCGGAGCGCTTCGAGGAGTTCCTCACGCTGCCGGCCTACGAAATGCTGGACGAGACCGCCCGGGGCGCGTGACCCGCGGGCGTACAGGAAACGGAACAGGAGATCGACCGATGGCTACCGACAAGAACGTTCAGGGCTACGTGACCGACGCGCCGGAGGGGCGCTACGACGGCATCGAGCGGCCGTACTCCGTCGCCGACGTGCAGAAGCTCCGCGGCTCGATCCGCATCGAGCACACCCTCGCGCAGCTCGGCTCGCGCCGCCTGTGGAAGCTCCTCCACGAGGAGCCCTACGTGAACTCCCTCGGCGCGCTCACGGGCAACCAGGCCGTGCAGCAGGTGCGCGCGGGGCTCCAGGCGATCTACCTCTCGGGCTGGCAGGTCGCCGCCGACGCGAACAGCGCCGGGCAGATGTACCCCGACCAGTCGCTCTACCCCGTCGACAGCGTGCCGACGGTGGTGCGCAAGGTGAACCAGGCGCTCACCCGCGCCGACCAGATCGACCACTCCGAGGGCAAGCGCGAGCGCTACTGGTTCGCGCCCATCATGGCCGACGCCGAGGCGGGCTTCGGCGGGCCGCTCAACGCCTTCGAGCTGATGAAGGCGATGATCGAGGCGGGCGCGTCGGGCGTTCACTTCGAAGACCAGCTCGCGTCGGAGAAGAAGTGCGGGCACATGGGCGGCAAGGTGCTCGTGCCCACCGCGCAGTTCATCCGCACGCTCGTCGCCGCGCGCCTCGCCGCCGACGTGATGGACGTGCCCACCGTGCTCGTCGCCCGCACCGACGCCGACAGCGCCAAGCTGCTCCTGTCGGACAACGACGAGCGCGACCACGCGTTCATCGACCAGGCGAAGGGCCGCACCCCCGAGGGCTTCTTCACCCTCAAGGGCGGCGTCGAGTGCGCCATCGCCCGCGCGCTCGCCTACGCGCCCTACGCCGACCTGCTCTGGTGCGAGACCTCGACGCCCGACCTCGCGCAGGCGAAGCGCTTCGCCGAGGGCGTGCACGAGAAGTTCCCGGGCAAGATGCTCGCGTACAACTGCTCGCCGAGCTTCAACTGGAAGAAGCACCTCGACGACGCGACCATCGCGAAGTTCCAGCGCGAGCTCGGGGCGATGGGCTACAAGTTCCAGTTCGTCACGCTGGCGGGCTTCCACACGCTGAACCACGCGATGTTCTCGCTGGCGGCGGACTACCGCGAGCGCGGCATGGCGGCCTACGCCGACGTGCAGACCGCCGAGTTCGCCTCGGAGAAGCAGGGCTACACCGCGACGCGCCACCAGCGCGAGGTCGGCACCGGCTACTTCGACGAGGTCTCGCAGGTCATCACCGGCGGCAAGTCGTCGACCGTGGCCCTCGCCGACTCGACCGAAGCCCACCAGTTCTGACCGCCCTCCCGACGGCGACGCTGTCACCGAATCCTCTCGCCACCCTTCTGCCCGCCCCGTCTAGTATCCGGCGCTGACCCGTGAGCAGCGCCGGACTCGGACCCAACCAGTATCTGAACCGCGAGCGCTCGTGGCTGGAGTTCAACCAGCGCGTGCTCGACGAGGCCGCCGACCCCACGGTGCCCTTGCTGGAGCGGGTGAAGTTCCTCTCCATCGTCTGCACCAACCTCGACGAGTTCTTCATGATCCGCGTGGCGGGCGTGAAGCAGCAGATCGCGGGCGAGGTGGTCGACCCGACCCCCGACGGGATGACCCCGCCCGAGCAGCTCGCGGCCATCTCGGCGCGCTCGCACCGGATGGTGAAGGACCTCTACGCCCTCTGGCGCGAGCACGTGCGGCCCGCGCTGGAGCAGGCCGGCGTGGTGGTCGGCGGCGCGATGGACCGCTCGCCCGAGCTCGCCGCGCGTATGGAGCGGTACTTCCTCGACGAGGTGTTCCCGGTGCTCACGCCCCTGGTGATCGACCCGGGGCACCCCTTTCCGCACCTGAAGAACAAGTCGCTGAACCTCGGCCTCGTGCTCGAGACGCACGACCCGTCTGAGCCCGGCTACGCCGTCGTGCAGGTGCCCGCGATCTCTCCGCGCCTCGTCGACGGCGGCATCGTCGACGGCAACCGCACCTGGGTGCTCTTGGAGCAGGTCATCGCGCGCTCCGTGGGCGTGCTCTTCCCCGGCAAGCGCGTGCTCTCGGTCTCGCCCTTTCGCCTCACCCGCAACTGGGACCTCGAGATCGACGAGGAGGAGGCCGAGGACCTCCTCGTCACCATCCAGCAGGAGCTCCGCCGCCGCGACCGCGGCAACGCCGTGCGCCTCGAGGTCGAGGCCAGCATCGACCCGCGCTTCGAGTCCCTCCTCCGTCAGGTGCTCCGCCTCGATCAAGCCGACGTCTACGCCGTCGACGGCCCGCTGCACCTCGGCGACCTCATGCCCGTGGTGGGCTACGACGACCGAAAGGAGCTCCGCGACGAGCCCTTCACCCCGCAGGTCGCGCCCGCGTTCCGCGACGTCGACGACCTCTTCGGGGTGATCTCTGACCGCGACGTGCTCTTGCAGCACCCCTACGAGAGCTTCGAGTCGGTGGTGGAGTTCGTCGCGCGCGCCGCCGACGACCCGAAGGTGCTCGCGATCAAGATCACCCTCTACCGCGCGGGCTCGAACTCTCCCTTCGTGCGCGCCCTCGCGCGCGCGGCGGACAACGGCAAGCAGGTCACCGCGCTCGTCGAGCTCAAGGCACGCTTCGACGAAGAGGCCAACATCGCCTGGGCCCGCGCCCTCGAGGAGTCGGGCGTGCACGTGGTCTACGGCCTCATCGGGCTCAAGACCCACTGCAAGGTGTGCTTGATCGTGCGCCGCGAGGCGAAGGGCCTGCGGCGCTACGTGCACCTGTCGACGGGCAACTACAACCCGACCACGGCGCGGCTCTACACCGACCTGAGCTTCTTCTCGTCGCGGCCCGAGCTCGGCGAAGACGCCACGGCGCTGTTCAACCTGCTCACGGGCTACTGCGAGCCCCCGGCGTGGAAGCGCTTCGCCGTCGCGCCCATCGGGCTGCGCGAGCGGGTGTTGAAGCTCATCGAGCGCGAGGCCGCGCACGCGCGCGCGGGCCGGCCCGCCCACGTCGTCGCGAAGCTCAACTCGCTGGTCGACCCCGAGGTGATCGCGACCCTCTACGACGCCTCGCGCGCGGGCGTGCGGGTCGACCTGATCATCCGCGGGATCTGCTGCCTCAGGCCGGGCATCGAGGGCGTGAGCGAGCGCATCCGGGTGGTGTCGATCGTCGACAGGTTCCTCGAGCACTCGCGCGTCGCGTACTTCTCGAACGGGGGCGACGGGGAGGTGTACCTGTCGAGCGCCGACTGGATGCCGAGGAACTTCGAGCGCCGCGTCGAGGTGCTCTTCCCCGTCGAGGACCCGGCGCTGCGCAAGTGGATCCGCGAGGTGATGCTCCAGACGCAGCTCGACGACAACTGCCGCTCGCGGATGATGCTCCCCGACGGGACCTACCAGCGACGGGTGTCGGGCGACGACCCGCCGCTTCGCTCGCAGCAGCGCTTCATCGAGCGCGCGAGGGAGCGGGCCAAGGCGAGCATCCCCGCGCCGCTGTCTCCTTCCGCCCGCACCTCGACGCGCGACCCGACGCCCGTGACGCGTCGAGCCCTGACGGCGCTGCGGCCCAAGCGACGTCGCAAGAAGACCCGCTGAGCGGCCGAAGGGGGGTTCCCGATCGGGCGCGGGGTCTGGTACCACCGCGGGCCTCAACCGCAGACGGAGAGGAGCGAAGTCCGATGCCTGATCTTCCCCGCGATCAACGTGCCTGGAGACGTGTACGCCCGCATGACCACCGGCCAGGGCGAGATCATCCTCAAGCTCGAGGAGCAGAAGGCCCCCAACACGGTGAAGAACTTCGTCGGCCTCGCCACGGGCACCATGGCGTGGACCGATCCCCGGTCGCGCCAGCAGGTGAACCGGCCCTTCTACGACGGGCTGGATGTTCCACCGGGTGATCCTGGCTTCATGATCCAGGCGACGCCCTGCTCGGTCAGGCACCGGCGGCCCGGGCCGCTTCGAAGCACGAGTTCGACCGTTCGCTCCGCCACGACCGCCCCGGCGTGCTCGATGGCCAACGCGGGCCCAGGCACCAACGGCTCGCAGTTCTTCATCACCGAAGGCCCCACGCCGTACCTCAACGACCTCCACTCGGTTCTTCGGCTACGTCGTGAAGGGCATGGACGTCGTCAACCGCATCGCGCAGCCTCACGGGCGCCCGCGACGTGCCCCGCGACGCCGCCGCGGCGACCATCCAGCGCCGAGTTCTTCCGCCCGCCCACCACCCCGGCCTGATCCGCGCGGTTCCACCGCGGGGCGACTCGCGGTAGACCCACAGCCCCCAGCCATGACGACGTCCTGCTGTCCCGCCGCCCGAGCCCGGAGGCGCACGAGGCCCACGCCGGGCACGCCCCGGTGATCCGCTCCCCGCGCGACCTCGCCCTGCTCGCCCTCGGCGCCGTCGGCGTCGTCTACGGCGACATCGGCACCTCGCCCCTCTACGCCATCAAAGAGTGCTTCGCGCAGCCCCACGGCGTGCGGGTCGACCCGGCAACGTGCTCGGCATCCTCTCCCTGGTCTTCTGGTCGCTCCTCGCCACCCTGGTCATCGTCGTGAAGTACGTGACCTTCGTGCTGCGCGCCGACAACTGCGGAGAGGGCGGCACCATGGCCCTCCTCGCCCTCGTCGACTCCGCCGACTCGCTCGAGAAGAAGCGCAGGCTCCGGCAGGTCCTCGGCGGCCTCGCCCTCTTCGGCGCGTCGTTCTACGGCGACGGGATCATCACCCCGGCCATCTCGGTGTTTCCTCCATCGAGGGCCTCGAGGTCGCGACCGACAAGGTCCCACGACTTCGTGGTGCCCGTCACCGTGGCCATCATCATCGGGCTCTTCTCCTTCCAGAAGCGGGGCACCGCGAGCGTCGGCAAGATCTTCGGCCCGGCCACCCTCGTGTGGTCTGCCCCATCGCCGCCGCGGGCGTGCCGGATCTTCCGCAACCCCGGCGTGCTCGCCGCGCTCAACCCGCCCACGCGGTGCACTTCCTCTTCCACCACGGCGTACCACGGCTTCGTGTTGGGCTCCGTGGTGTTGTGCGTGACGGGCGGAGAGGCCCTCTACGCCGACATGGGCCACTTCGGCCGCGCCCCCATCCGCGCCGCCTGGTACGCCGTGGTGATGCCCTCGCCCTCCCTGAGCTACTTCGGCCAGGGAGCTCTCCTCGAACCCCACCAGCGACAACCTTTCTTTCCAGATGGTGCCGACCTGGGCGGCGTACCCGATGGTGGGCATCGCCACGGTGGCCACGGTGGTCGCTTCCGCAGGCGATGATCTCCGGCGCGTACTCGCTCACGCAGCAGGCGGTGCTCCTGGGTACTGCCTGCGCTAGCGTCACCATCGTCCACACGTCAGGAGACGCCGAGGGGCAGATCTACATCCCCGAGATCAACACCATGATGATGGTGGCCTGCGTCGCGCTGGTGTTCGCGTTCCAGAAGAGCTCGAACTGCCGCGGCCTACGGCATCGCCGTCACGGGGACGATGACCATCACCTCCATCCTCTTCTTCGCGCTCGCGCGCTTCCGCTGGGGCTGGCCCTTGTGGAAGGCGGGCGGCCTCGTCGCCCTCTTCCTCTCCATCGACCTGACCTTCCTCGCGGCGAACGTCGTGAAGATCCCGCAGGGCGGCTGGTTCCTCGCTGGTGGTGGCGGTGATCGTCTTCACCGTGATGACCACGGAAGAAGGGCCGCGCCACGCTGGGCCGCTACATCATCGCGAACACCCTCGACATCAAGCTCTTCCTCGACGACGTGCGGAGTCAGAAGCCCACGCGCGTGCGCGGCACGGCGGTGTTCATGACCTCGAACCCCGAGGGCGCGCCGCCGGTGCTGCTGCACCACTTCAAGCACAACAAGGTGCTGCACAAGCAGGTGATCCTGCTCTCGGTCTCGACGCGGCACGTGCCCGACGTGCCCGAGTCCGAGCGCGTGGCCATCAAGGACCTCGGCGACGGCTTCTACCAGGTGAGCGCGACCTACGGCTTCATGCAGACGCCCAACGTGCTCGAGGTGATGCGCACCTGCGCGCGCAGGGGTCTCAAGACCGACGAGTACGACACCAGCTTCTACCTCGGCCGCGAGACCCTGATCCTCACGGGGAGGGCCAACCTCGCCCGCTGGCGCAAGGCGCTCTTCGCGTTCCTGTCGCGCAACGCGCGGCCCGCCAACGCGTTCTTCAGGCTCCCGCCCAACCGCGTGGTGGAGCTCGGCACGCAGATCGAGCTCTGACCGACGTCGTCGCGCCGACACCGAGGCTTCGTGTATCTCACGGCCTCGATGAAGCACCGTGCGATCACTCTTGGCGCGCTCGCCCTCGGGGCGGCGCTCTCGCTCACCACCGCCACCGCTCAGGCGCAGGAGATCGGCACCCGTCGCCGCTTCGGCCTCGGCGTGGTGGTGGGCTACCCCGAGCTCGGGCTCGACATGAACATCTACCTGACGCGGTCGATCTCGCTGCAGATCGACCCCACGATCAGGACCTTCAAGGGCGACCTGTACTTCGGCGGCCGCGTCGACCTGCTCTTCTGGATGCCCACCATCGCGCGGCTGCGCTTCGCGGACCTGCGCTGGTACTTCGGCCCGGGCGGTCGGTTGTTCGCGGGGCACAAGTTCGGGGCGGGCTTCGAGTTCCCGGTGGGGATCGGGTTCCAGTTCCACCGCGTGCCGATCGAGCTGATGCTCGAGGCGGTGCCGCAGTTCGACTTCTTCGACGACGGGCTCACCGCGTGGGTCGCCGGGGCCTTCCACGCGCGCTGGTATTTCTGAGGGCGGTCGCCTTGAAGACACACTGATCCCCGCCGCGGGTCCGTGTTACCGCTTTCCGAGGGCGTTCGTCCCGGTGGGCCTCCACTCCCCACCCCACCTCCGTCACCGGACTTTGCATGGGTCAGAGGTGTGGTTGGCGGTAGGCGTCGAGGCTGTTGGTCTCCCTTCCTGGCCTCTCTTCACCGACGCGTCGGGGCTGTTGGCCCTCACCCCCGGCCCCTCTCCCGTAAACGGGAGAGGGGAGCGAACTGCACCGAAAACTGCAACGCCCCTTTGCCGCAGTGAGTGCGTGAGTGGACGCCTGCGAGACCGATGAGCCGCGGACGCCAGGGAGGCGGAGGGTCTAACCGTCGGCGCGACGAAGCAGACCAGAGCACCCGCCGCCCCAAGCACAAGGGTCAGGGCAGTTTTCGGTGAAGCCAGCTCCCCTCTCCCGCATGCGGGAGAGGGGCCGGGGGTGAGGGCCAACAGCCCCGACGCCTACTGCTCAGCACACCTCTGACCCCTGCAAAGCCCGGTGACGGAGGTGGGGCGGGAGGTGGAGGCCCACAGCCCCGACATCGCGAAGCGGTCGCGACCGCTTCGTCCACCGCCTGAGGCGGTCAGAAACCGCTCGCGACCACCTCCGCGACCCATCGAGGCGGTCTGGAATCGGTCGCGACCGCCCCGCGCACACCCTCAGGCGGTCAAAAACCGCTCGTGACCACTTCGCACACCGCCCGAGGCGGTCAGAAACCGGTCGCGACCGCCTCGGGACCGCTCCAGGCGGCGTGTCGCGTCAGAAGGTCCAGCTCAGCCCGAGCGAGCGCGGGCCGGCGAGGAGGGTCGGCGTCGACGACGCGCGCCGATCGAAGCGGCTCCCGCTCGGCGAGGTCGCGAAGAGGATCACCCCCACCACCGCGGTGATGCCGCCCACCGCCGTCACGCCGAGGCTCACCCAGCGCAGCGTGGTCGCGTTGTCGAGGTCGACCTGCGCGTTGTTGCGCGCCTGCTCGGTCTCCATGAAGCACTGCGGCTGACCCGTGGGGCACATCCCGCCGCGGTAGGTGTCGAGCAGGGTGTTGAGCCGCGCCACCTCGCTGGTCTGCGCGTCGACGTCGCTCTCGTTCACGAAGTACCAGGCCAGGCCCCCCGCGGCGACCGCCACGCCCAGGCCCAGGGTCACGCCCGCGGTGATCCGCGCGCGGCGCACCGTGCTCATGTACGCCTCGCGGTGCGCGGGAGTCGGCAGGAGGAACACCGACACCGTCGTGTCGCGCCCAGGCGCGAGGTCGACCTCCCTCTCGTCGGGGAGGAAATCGTTGTGCTCCACGCGCAGGCGGTGAGGCCCCGGCGGCACGGCCTCGTCGCCCGCGGGAGAGACCCGGCGGCCGTCGAGGAGCGCCACGATGTTCGGCTCGTTGGCCTGCACCGTGAGCCGCGCGCCTACGCCCTGCGGGATGGGGTTGGCCCACGAGAGCTCGGCCCGCACCCGCGCGCCCGCGCCCACGCTGTTCACGTCGGTCTCGTACGCGGTGTAGCCCGCGCGGCGCACCACGACGTGGTGCGTGCCCTCGGGAACGGGCAACGGAGAGGTCACGGGCGTCGTCGCGATGGGCCGACCGTCGACCAGCACCTCGGCGCCGGGGACGTTGCACTCCACCGCCATGAACGCCGCCTCGGGGGTGAGCGGCTCGGAGATCACCACGGTGCTCCCGCCCGCGATGTCGAACTCCTCCTCGCGCGGCTGGTAGTGCGGGGCGGCGAGGCGCACGCGGTGACGTCCCGCGGCGAGGCGCAGGCCCGTGTGGGCCTCGGAGGCCGAGCGCTGCAGCCCGTCGACGCGCACGTCGAGCCCGCTCGCCTCGAAGCGCACCACCACGGTACCGATGCGCTGGCGGAGACGTCCGAGCGCGGCGTCGATGTCGGCGCGGCGCTGCTGCACCGTGGCGGGCGGTGCGCGGCGCTCGTACTCCAGCATCGCGTCGAGGGCCTCGACGAAGTGCCCCGTGAGCTCGTGCGTCGCGCTGATGTTGTAGAGCACCAGCGGGTTGCGCGTGAGCTCGTAGGCGCGCTGGAACTCCGTCATCGCGGCGTCGTAGTTGCGCTCCTCGAAGAGGTCGACGCCGCGCTGAAAGCGCTCGCGGGCCTCTTGCGTGGCGGCGGGCGAGGGGTTCGGCACGACCGCGGGCTGCGCGAGCGCCGCGGCGGGCGCGAGCGAGGCCGCGAGGGCAAGGGCGAGGGCGAGGCGGGCGTTGGGCATCGTCGGCTCGTCGTCTACTCGAAGGGGTTGTTGCGGTCGATGTTCGGGTGTCGCCGCGGGTCGTGGCGAGGCCGCGGCGCGGGGTCGGTCACAGGGGGCGTCTGCGGGGGCGGGGGCTGGCCCGGCACCGTGCGGATCACCACCGTGGGCCGCGGCGCGTCGGGCTGGAGCTGCGCCAGCACGCGAGAGATGCGCGCGTCGTTGCTGGCCTCGAGCACCTCGGAGACCTGCGCGCGGCCCGGGGCGGCGATGCGGAGCTGGTAGCGCCGCCCGTCGCGGGGGCGCGTGACCTCGGCGTGGCCCTGGCCGAGCACCTCTCCGTCGAGGGTGATGGTCGCCGTGGGCGGGTCGACGTCGACGCGGAAGGTGACGTCTCCCTGCGCGCGGTTCGGCGGGTCGGTGGTGCGCGGGGCCGGCGTCGGGGGCGTCACCGTCGGTCGCGAGGGACGGAGCGAGAGGGCCACGGCGGCGCCGACCATCCCGAGCGCGGGAGCACGACCACGACGGCGGCGGCGGCGCAGCGTGGGTCGGGTCGGGAGTAGCTGGTGGTGGGCGCGTCGGAGAAGGCGTCGGGGCGAGGGGCCTTCACCAGCGTCGCGGGGTCGGGCGGGGCCGCCGTGGTGCTCGCGGGCGAGAGGGGCACCGGCGCCGAGGGCTCGCGGGAGCCGTCGGGGCGGGTGATCGACGAGCCGGGCGGGGCCGCGGCGGGCACCACCACGCGGCCGCGCTGGTCGAGGTGGCGGAACGCGCGCAGCGCCTCGCGGAAGGCCGCGAGGGACTCGTAGCGCTTCGCGGGGTCGAAGTTGAGCGCGCGCATCACGGTGGTGGCGAGCGCGGGGTCGAGGTCGGGGCGCAGCGCGCGGAGGTCGGCGGGGGGCTGCGAGACGATCGCGACGAGCATCGCGGGGTAGGTGTCGGCCTGGTGGGGCACGCGGCCCGTGAGGCCCTCGAAGAGGATCGCGGCGACGGAGTACTGGTCCGCCGCGGGCGTCACGTCTTTGGAGCCCAGGGCCTGCTCGGGGGCCATGTACGCGGGCGTGCCGAGGATCATCCCCGTGGCGGTGAGCGCGACGTCGTCGGCGACGATGCGCTTGGCGATGCCGAAGTCGATGAGCTTGGGCGTGGGCTCGTCTTCGCCCGGGGTCTGCGAGAGGAAGATGTTCTGGGGCTTGACGTCGCGGTGGATGATCCCGCGCTCGTGGGCGTAGATGAGCGCGGCCATCACCGGGTCGAGCACGCGCACCAGGGTGCCCGGCGCCACGGGAGCCTCGCGGCGGAGGAAGGCCGCGAGGCCCTCTCCGTGGAGGAGCTCCATGACCATGTAGAGCCGGCCGTGGTCGTCGCCGAAGTCGAGCACCTCGACGATGTTCCGGTGCCGCACCTGGTTGGCGGTCTGGGCCTCTTGGAGGAACCTCCGCGGGACCATCGCGCTGGCGGCGAGCTCGGGCAGGAGCACCTTGAGGGCCACGGTGCGGCCGATGGCCTGGTGGCGCGCCTCGAAGACCGCGCCGGTGCCGCCCACGCCGAGGAGCCGCAGGACCTCGTAGCGACCGCCGATGACCTCGCCGGGGCTCACCCCGAGCGCGCGGTCGCTGGAGTCGCGCGCCTGCACCATCGGGGCGGTCAGTCGCTCGCGGCGCCCGCGTCGCTCGCGCCGCCCGTGTCGCTCGACCCCGCGTCGGTGGAGGCGGCGTCGGTCTCGGCCCCGCCGTCGGTGATGCGGAAGGAGCACACGCCCACGTCGGCGCTGCGGTCGCAGCGGGCCGTCGGGTCGAGCGAGATCACCTGGCAGTCGCGGTCTTGCACGCACTGCGACGCGCACTGCCCGTTGGGCGTGCACACCAGCGGCTCGCGGCAGTCGGAGGCGTAGACGCAGTAGCCCGGGTCGCCCACGGGGATGCACGCGCCCCGTCGGCCCTGGCCCGTGGTGCCGCAGTAGAAGCCCGAGGGGCAGTCGCGGTCGCGGGTCTCGGCGGGCGCGTCGAGGTTGCACTCTTTACGGCAGTAGCGGCCCGCGCAGACGAGGCCGTCTTCGCACTCGGAGTTGAAGACGCACTCGCCGTTGACGGGCTGCTTGCTCTTGCAGCCGACAGCGGTGGAGGCGAGGAGGGCCAGCGCCATGGCGGCCCACGTTCGGCGCGACGGAATGGGACCCACGGTGCGGGAGACTAGACCCGAAGGGGGCCCCGGGCGCAAGTGCGTGACGCGGGCGCTCAGGCGCTACCATGCGCGGCCGTGACGCGCGTCGGCCAGGTGTTGCGGGGGGTGCTCCTCGCCGCGATCGTCGGCGCGTCGGCCTTCCTCGCGCGGTGGACGTGGCGCACGACGGCGGCCCTGGAGCGCCTCGGGGAGCGCTCGATCATCGAGTCGACGGTGCTGCTCGTGCGCGAGAAGCTCGACCGCGTCGAGGCCCAGGTGATCACCGCCGACCGGGCCGTGCTGCACCTCGTCGACCCCGACGACCTCGAGCGCCTCGCGACGCGCTGGCCCGACCTCGCCGAGCGGATCTCGCCCGCCGTGCGGGCGGTGCTGGTGCTCGACCACGAGGGCCGCGCCCTGCGCTGCGTCTCGCGCCGCGGCCCCCGCGACGCCGACCGCTTCACCGCGCTGGTGCAGGAGCACCTGCGGCCCGAGCTGCGCCTCGAAGACGCCCCGGCGGGCACGCACCGCCACTGGCACGGCACGGTGCTGGGCCAGGCCGTGCTGGTCACGCACTTCACCCGCGAGACCGCGGGCCGCCGCTGGCACGTCGTGCTCGAGACCGACCTCGAGTTCATGCGCGAGGAGGTCTTCCCCAAGCTCTTCGAGGACCCTCTGGCGCGCGGGAGGTTCAACGTCACCGACGAGAGCAACCGCATCGTGGTGGGCAGGCCGCTCACCGCGGCGGGCGACTTCCTCGTGTCGATGCGCTTCCCGACGACGCTCTACAAATGGAGGCTGTCGGTGGCGCCTCGCTTCGCGCCGGAGCTCGAGACCCGCGCGCGCACCCGCCGCCGCGTCGAGGCCTTCTCCGTCGCCCTCTCCCTCTCGGTGATCGTGCTGGGGGTGAGCTTCCTCATCTGGGCCGTGCGGAAGGAGGAGCGGCTCAACCGCTTGAAGAGCGACTTCATCGCGACGGTGTCGCACGAGCTCAAGACCCCGCTCGCGCTCATCCGCATGTTCGGCGAGATGCTCGCCTCGGGCCGCGTGCCCACCGACGAGAAGCGCGCGCAGTACCTCGACATCATCGTGAGGGAGAGCGAGCGCCTCACGGCCCTCATCGAGAACGTGCTCGACTTCGCGCGCCTGGAGCGCGGGAGGTCCTCCTTCGAGTTCGTCGAGGGCGACCTCGGCGCCGCGGTGGAGCGCGCCGTCGAGCAGTTCCGCTACCGCTCTCAGCGCGAGCGGCCCGCGCTCTCGTGCGAGGTGGCCGAGGGCCTGCCGCGGGTGCGCATCGACGAGCGGGCGATGCAGCTCCTGGTGTTCAACCTCCTCGACAACGCCTTCAAGTACGCGGGCGACTCCGACGCGGTGCGGGTGACGGTGCGCGAAGACTCAGGCCGCCTCGTGATCGAGGTCGAGGACCACGGCCCCGGCATCGACCCCGACGACGCGCGGCGGGTGTTCGAGCGCTTCTACCGCGGCAAGGTCGCGCGCTCGGGCTCGGCGCGGGGCTCGGGCATCGGGCTCGCGCTGGTGAAGCACATCGCCCAGGCCCACGGAGGCGACGTCTCGGTGCACCCGGCCTCTCCCACGGGGGCGGTGTTCCGCGTGGCGATCCCCGTCGACGACGCGGGGCGGTGACGGAGCCTCGCGCGATCTGTTAGGGCCACGGGCGATGATGAGCACCGAGGTCACGCTGCGCCTGAGGCGCCCCATCGAGTCGACCCTCGCCGCGGGCCACCCGTGGGTCTGGTCGGCCTCGGTCGACCCCTTCACCGCCGACCCGGGAGACATCGCCCGCGTCGTCGACGCCCGCGGCCGCTTCGTCGCGCGCGCCGTGGTCGACGGCGCCGAGCTCGCCGCCCGCGTGTGGACCACCCGCGACGAGCGCCTCGACGAGGGCTTGCTCTCGGCCCGGGTGCGCGCCGCCGCCGCGCTGCGCGACCGGGTGGTTCCACCCGACACCGAGGCCTACCGACTGCTGCACGGCGAGGGAGACCTCACCCCGGGATACGTCTGCGACGTGTACGGCCGCTGCGCGGTGCTCTCGGTCGACGGGGCGGGCGCCGCGGCGCGGGTCGACGCGATGGTCGCCCCGCTGCGCGCGGCGCTCGGGGCGCGAGGGGTCGAGGCGCTGCTGTTGCGCACGCGGAGGAAGGGCGAGGGCCACGAGGTGCGCGCCCTCTACGGCGACGCGCCCGACGCCGTGATCGCCGTGAAGGAGCGCGGGATGACCCTGCGCGCGGACCTCACCCGCGGACAGAAGACGGGGCTCTTCCTCGACCAGCGCGAGTCTCGGTGGCGGGTGCGGGGGCTCGCGCGGGGGATGCGCGTGTTGAACCTCTACGCGTACACGGGGGCTTCTCGGCGGCGGCGGGGCTCGGCGGCGCGGCGACGGTGACCAGCGTCGACATCGCCCCCGCGGCGGTGGCGCTCGCGACGGAGACCTGGGCCGCGAACGGCCTCGACCCCGCGGCGCACGAGGCCGTGTCCGCCGACGTGCCCGCGTGGCTGGTCGAGGCGCGGCGCCGCGGGGCCCGCTACGACCTGGTGATCGCCGACCCGCCGAGCTTCGCGCCGAGGGAGGCCGCCGTGCCCGCGGCGCTCAAGAGCTACGCGGCGCTGCACGCGGCGGCGATGGGGGTGGTGGCGCCGGGCGGGTACTACCTCGCGGGCTCGTGCTCGTCGCACGTCGACCGCGCGCGCTTCGTGGCGACGCTCCTCGAAGGGGCCTCGAAGGCCCGGAGGACCACCCAGCTCCTCGACCTCTGGGGCGCCCCCGAGGACCACCCGCGGCTGCTCGCCTTCCCCGAGGGGGATTACCTCAAGAACGCGCTCCTGCGCGTGGGGTGACGGCGCGCTCCACGGGTTTGACGCTCCCCCACCCTAGGGCCGATGCTGCGCCCAACCACCCACGGGGCGCGGTCATGCACACCTCTTCGTCTTCGGTTCGCGCGCGGGCGTCCGCTCGCGCGCTCCTCACTGCGCTCGCGGCCTTGGCGCTGTCCATCGGCCCGGGCTGTACCTCTGAGCCCGAGCTCCCCTCGGGGCAGTGCCTCTACGACTCCAACTGCGCCGACGGCCAGGTGTGCGTGTCGTTCTACTGCCGCCAGCCCTGCCAGGCCGACCGCGACTGCGGCACCAACGGCCGCTGCGTGCGCACCGGCGACCGGAGCGTCTGCGCCACCGAGGGCCAGCCTTCTCCCTGCGCGTACTCCACCGACTGCCCCGAGGGGAACGTCTGCACCCGCGAGGGCACCTGCCAGCCGCAGTGCCGCACCGACTACGACTGCGAGGTCGCCAACCCCTACCAGCGCTGCCGCGACGGCGTGTGCGGCCTCTTCTGCGAGCGCCCGCGCCTCGACTGCGACCGCGACGTGCGCAACGGCTGCGAGACCGACGTGCGCACCAGCGTCGACCACTGCGGCGCGTGCGACAACCGCTGCGCGGCGGGCCCCCACCAGGTCGCCGCCTGCGCCGACGGCGCCTGCGCCCCGCGCTGCGAGGCGGGCTGGGCCGACTGCAACGACGACCCCTCCGACGGCTGCGAGGCCGACCTCTCGCTCCCGGCGCACTGCGGCGCGTGCGGCAACGCGTGCCCGTCGAGCGCGCCGCGCTGCGCCCGCGCCACCGACGGCCCCTCGGGCGCGACGGCCTACACCTGCGCCCTCGTCTGCGACGGAGAGACCCCCGCCACCTGCGGCCCCACCTGCGCCAACCTCCAGACCGACGCGCGCAACTGCGGCGCCTGCGGCAACGCCTGCCCCTCGGGCCCCAACAGCGAGGCCCGCTGCGTCGACGGCCGCTGCGCCGTGGCGTGCTCCGACGCGACGCACGCCGACTGCGACGCCGACGGCGCCACCGGCTGCGAGGTCGAGCTCCCGCGCGACCCGACCCACTGCGGCGCCTGCGGCGTGACCTGCCCCGGCGCCGACAACGCCTCGGCCGTGTGCGCCGAGGGCGCCTGCGGCGTGGCCTGCGCCGACGGCTTCGGCAACTGCGACGGCGCGCCGGGCAACGGCTGCGAGGTCGACCTGCGCGACACCGTCACCGCCTGCGGCGCGTGCGGCAACGCCTGCGCCGCCGCGCCCAACGCCCGCGCGGTCTGCGCCGCGGGCCGCTGCGCCATCGCCTGCAACGAGGGCTACGGCGACTGCGACGGCGACGCGACCAACGGCTGCGAGACCGACCTCACCACCGCGGCGACGCACTGCGGCGCCTGCGGCAACGCCTGCCCCATGGCGGGCAACGGCGCGCCGACGTGCTCCGCGGGCCGCTGCGCCATCACCTGCTCGCAGGGCTTCGCCGACTGCGACGGCAGCGCCGCCAACGGCTGCGAGGCGAACCTCGGCACCACCGTCGACCACTGCGGCCGCTGCGGCAACCGCTGCGCCGTCTCGAACGGCACGCCCGCGTGCGCCGCGGGCGCCTGCGCGGTCGCGACCTGCGCGACGGGCTACGCCGACTGCGACGGCGACGCGGGCAACGGGTGCGAGACCGACACACGCACCAACGCCGCCAACTGCGGCGCGTGCGGCAACGTCTGCCGCTTCGACGGCGCGGGGGCGCGCTGCGCCGCGGGGGTGTGCGAGCGCACCTCCTGCGCCGCGGGCCTCGGCGACTGCGACGGCAACGCCGCCAACGGCTGCGAGACCACCCTCGCCACCAGCGCGGCCAACTGCGGCGCGTGCGGCAACGTCTGCCGCCTCGCCAACGCCACCGCGCGCTGCGCGGCCGGGGCCTGCGCGGTCGCGGCCTGCGCCGCGGGCTTCGCCGACTGTGACGGCAACCCGGCCAACGGCTGCGAGACCGACACCCGCGTCACGGTGTCGTCGTGCGGCGCCTGCGGCGCGGCGTGCAGCGCGGTGAACGGCACCCCCTCGTGCAGCGGCGGGGCGTGCGCGATCGCGTGCTCGGCGGGCTTCGGCAACTGCGACGGCAACGTGGCCAACGGCTGCGAGACCAACACCGCCAGCACGGTGGCCCACTGCGGCGCCTGCGGCCGCGCCTGCGCGCCGCCCCACGCCACGGGCGGCTGCTCGGCCTCGCGCTGCGTGGTGGCGGCCTGCGACGCGGGCTGGGCCGACTGCAACGGGAACCCCGCCGACGGCTGCGAGACGAACCTCCAGACCAGCGTGAGCTCGTGCGGTCGGTGCGGCGCGGCGTGCAGCGCGAACCACGGCACGCCGTCGTGCGCCGCCGGCGCCTGCGGCATCGCCTGCGCGACGGGCTACGGCGACTGCAACGGCGTGGTGAGCGACGGGTGCGAGACGCCCCTCGCGACGACCCCCGCGCACTGCGGGATGTGCGGCCGCGCGTGCTCGCTGCCCAACGCGACGGCGGGCTGCGCGGCGGGCGCGTGCACCGTGGCCGCGTGCGCCGCGGGCTTCGGCGACTGCGACGGCAACGCGGCCAACGGCTGCGAGACCAACCTCGGCACGACGCCCTCGAGCTGCGGGGCGTGCGGCAACGTCTGCCGCCTCGCCAACGCGACGGCGGGCTGCGCGGCGGGGGCCTGCACGGTGACCGCGTGCGCGAGCGGCTACGGCAACTGCGACGGCGCTGCGGCCAACGGCTGCGAGACGCCGCTCGCGACGACCCCGGCGCACTGCGGGGCCTGCGGTCGCGCGTGCTCTCTGCCCAACGCGACGGCGGGCTGCGCGGGAGGCGCGTGCACCGTCGCGGCCTGCGCCACGGGCTGGGGCAACTGCGACGGCGCTGCCGCCAACGGCTGCGAGACCAACACCACCAACTCGACGGCGCACTGCGGCGCCTGCGGCAACGCGTGCCCGACGGGGCAGGTCTGCTCCGGCTCGCGCTGCACGAACATCTGCGCGGCCCCGACCACGTTCTGCTCGGGGAGCTGCGTGAACCTCGACACCGACCCGGCGAACTGCGGCCGCTGCGGGGGCGCGTGCCCCACGCCGCCCAACGCGAGCCCGGTGTGCGTGTCGCGCGCCTGCGGCGGCGTGTGCCGCTCGGGCTACGCCGACTGCAACGCGAGCATGAGCGACGGGTGCGAGGTGAACGTCACCTCCGACGTGGCGAACTGCGGCGCGTGCGGCGCCGCCTGCCGCCCGCCCAACGCGACGGGGGTGTGCGCGGGCGGCCTCTGCGGCGTGGCCTCGTGCGCGTCGGGCTACGGCGACTGCAACCGCGTCGCGAGCGACGGCTGCGAGGTGAACCTCGGCGCGTCGCCCGCGAACTGCGGCGCGTGCGGCAACGCCTGCGCCTACGCCAACGGCAGCGGCGGGTGCCGCGGCGGCGCGTGCTACCTCGCGGCCTGCAACGCGGGCTGGGGCAACTGCGACCAGAACGCCTCGAACGGCTGCGAGACGAACCTCAACACCACGCCGACGAGCTGCGGCGCCTGCGGCAGCGTGTGCTCGCTGCCCAACGCGACGGCGGGCTGCGCGGGCGGCGCGTGCACCGTGGCCTCGTGCGCGTCGGGCTACGGCGACTGCGACGGCAACGCCGCCAACGGCTGCGAGACGAGCCTGAGCTCCCTCGCGAGCTGCGGCGCGTGCGGGCGGGCGTGCTCGCACGCCAACGCCTTCTCGCTGTGCCTGGCGGGGTCGTGCTCCCTCGCGCGCTGCTTCGCGGGCTACGCCAACTGCGACGGCAGCCTCGGCAACGGGTGCGAGACCAGCACCACCGCCGACAACAACAACTGCGGCGCCTGCGGCAACGTCTGCGGCGCGGGCACCACCTGCGTGAACAGCGCGTGCCGCCCGACCAACGACACCTGCGGCGGCGCGACGACCCTCACGCTCTCGTCTCCGCACATCAACGTCCCGTTCAACACCGTGAACGCGACGCACAACACCGACGCGCCGGCGCCGTGCACGTCGGTCGGCCAGGGCGACGTGTTCTTCCGCTTCACGCTGACCCAGCGCGAGGTGGTGGTGGCCGACACCTTCGGGGTGGGCTTCGACACGACGCTCTTCTTCGCGTCGGGCACGGCGTGCACCGCCTACTCGCGCATCCGCATCTCGGGCGCGGTGTGGTGCAACGACGACGCGGGGCTCTCGGAGCAGTCGGGCGGCCCGGGCTGCACGGGGGTCACCAACGCGTCGCAGGTCGCGGGCCTCTTCGAGCCGGGCACCTACTACCTGGTCGTGTCGAACACCGGCACCGCCAGCGGCACCGGCACCGTGCACTTCGAGCACCTGCCCGTCACCACCGTCGGCGGGGTGTACTACCTGCCGCAGGCCACGACCGGGGCGCAGTTCTACAACCGCTACTACTTCCCCCCGACCGCCGGGTCGATCTCGACCATCTGCGGCGCGGGCGGCCGCGGCCCCGAGCACTCGTTCTGGTGGCGCACCTGCCCCGCGCAGGCCGCCCGCGCCTTCACCGCGAGCACCTGCTTCGGCGCCAACACCGAGCTGCGCGACACGGTGCTCGAGCTCCGCCACGGCACCGGCGCGGGCACCTTCTGCAACGACGACGTCGGCACCGCGTGCAGCGTCTCTACCGCGTCGTCGATCAACGCCACGCTCCCCGCGGGCGCGGGGCTGCACACCCTTGACTTCGACCTGTACTCCACCCCCACGGCCGGCGTGTACAGCAGCGTGATCATCAACGCGGTGATCATCGGCGACGCGCGCGCCCCGCTCGCCCCGGCGCGGCGGCTCTTCACGCCCGCCCCGGCGCGCCCGGCGTCGTTCTCCGCGGGCGCGGAGCGCCAATCCATCTAGTCTCCGCCTCTGATGCCGCTGCGACCCTTCTCCTCACTGGGCCTCCGCTTCGACGGCGAGCGGCTCGAGCTCCTCGACCAGCGCCGCCTCCCCGACGAGGAGCGCTGGCTCGACGCGGGCGACCCCGACGCGATGACCGGGTTGATCCACAGCCTCGCGGTGCGCGGCGCGCCGCTCATCGGCGTGGCCGCGGCGGCGTGCCTGGGCCTCTACGCCCAGCGCGGGGCGAGCCCCGAGGCGGTGCGCGCGGCGGCCGCGAAGCTCCGCGCGGCGCGGCCCACGGCGGTGAACCTGATGGCGGCCGTCGATCGGTTGACGGCGGCGCTCGACCCCGACGACCCCGACGCCGTCCCTCGCGCGGCGATGGCGGTCTTCGACGAGGACGTCGCCCTCGCCGACGCGATGGCCGAGCGCGGCGCGGCGCTCCTCTCTGACGGAGACGGCGTGCTCACGCACTGCAACACGGGCGGCCTCGCCACGGTGGGCGTGGGCACGGCGCTCGGCGTGGTCGCGCGCGCGTCGCGGCAGGGCAAGCGGCTGCACGTGTGGGTCGACGAGACGCGTCCGTTGCTCCAGGGCGGGCGCCTGACCGCGTGGGAGCTCTCTCGGCTCGGCGTCGCCCACACGCTCATCACCGACTCGATGGCGGCGCTCGCGCTGCGCTCGGGCAAGGTCGCGCGGGTGCTGGTGGGGGCCGACCGCGTGGCGCGCAACGGAGACTTCGCCAACAAGGTCGGCACCTACGGCCTCGCTGTGCTCGCGCGCTACCACGGCGTGCCCTTTCACCCCGTCGCGCCGTGGACCACGGTCGACCTCGCGTGCGCTGACGGCGACGCGATCCCCGTGGAGCAGCGCGACCCGGCCGAGGTGCGCGGCGCGCGCGGGGCCTTCGGCGCGGTGCGCTGGGCGCCCGAGACGTCTCCCGCGTTCAACCCGTCGTTCGACGTGACGCCCGCGTCGCTGGTGACCTCTCTGGTGCTCGACCGCGCGGTGCTCTCGGCCGAGGCCCTCGCGTCGGGCGCCCTCGCGGCGCTGGGCGAGGCGCGCCCCGCGTGACCCGGCGCTGGGTCACCGCCCTCGCGGCGCTCGGCCTCGCGGCGCTCCCGCTGGCCGTAGGCCGCGCGCAGCCCGCGCCGCGGCCCATCCCCGGCGCGGCCTTCATCGACGAGGACGTCAACGACGAGGGCGCCGAGAGCAACGGCGACGCGGGCGCGGGCGACGTCCCGCTCGCGGTGGTGCCCCTCGTCGACGCGGCGGCGCCCCTCGCGCGGGGCGCAGGCGTCGAGGTGCTCGCCGGGGAGCTCATCGACCGCGTGCGCGACGCGACGCCGCCGCTCCTGCGCCGCTACGCCGCCTCGCCCGAGCTCGTGCAGGAGGTCGCCGACCGACTCGTCGCCGACCGCCTCCTCGCCGCCGAGGCGCGCCGGCGCGGGCTCGACCGCGACCCCGTGGTGCGCGCCGCCGTGGAGCGCGCCCTCGTCGCTCGCCTGCGGGCCACCGCGCTCAACCCCATCGCGGGCGCCGTCGCCGACGTGACCGACGCCGAGGCGCGGCGCTGGTACGACGATCACCCCGAGCGCTTCCACGTGCCCGAGCGCAGGCGCGCGCGCGGGATCTTCCTCGCGACGCGGGCCGAGGCCCAGGAGGTGCTGCGCCTCGCGATGGCCCGAAGGCGCGGTCGCTACCTCCACGATTTTCGATCCCTCGCGGCCTCGCGCAACGCCGACCCCGAGCTCGCGGGCCTGCGCGGAGAGCTCCGCGAGCTCACCGCGGGCGCGTGGGCCCAGTCGCCCCCCGTCGACGACGCGGTGCGCGCGGCGGTGTTCGCCGCCGAGGCGGGCGAGGTGATCCCGCGGGTGATCCCCGGGCGGTGGCGCGATCGGCCGGGCTTCTGGGTGATCCGCTACCTGAACCGACGCGCGGCGATCAACCGCTCGTACGAAGACTCCCGCGAGTGGATCCGCGCGCGGGTCGTGCTGGAGCGCCGGGTGGAGGTCGAGCGCCGCGAGGTCGAGCGCCTCGCGCGCGAGGCCAGGGTCGACCGAGTGCCCGCGTCTCGGGTGCTCCGCGTGGAGCCCGGCGACGCGGGGCCGTAAAGGTCACGTCGCGCGGGCGCGGCTTGGTAGTCTCGGCCCGGGCACGCGTGGGCGAGACGGCAGACGAGTCTGAGCGGGTCGGGCCCTACGAGCTCGGCGAGGTGCTGGGCGAGGGCGGCATGGGGGTGGTGTACCGCGCCCGGCACGTCGAGACGGGGCAGCCCGTGGCGCTCAAGCGCGTGCGCGCGACCTCGCCCGACCTCGTGGCGTCGATGCGACGCGAGGTGCTCGCGCTGCGCCGCGCGCGGCACCCCGACGTGGTGCGCATCGAGGACCTCGGCGCCGACGCGGGCAGCCCCTGGTACGCGATGGAGCTGCTCGAGGGCGAGACGCTCCGCGCGTGGCTCGACGCGGCCTGGGCCTCGGCGCCGCCCGAGGCCCGCGAAGACGACCGCACGGTGTCTTCGTCGCACGCGCCGCTGTCGGGGCCCTACGAGGCCGCCGAGCCGTCGGAGCCCGCGCTCGTCGTGCGAGAGGCGGGCAACGGGCGGCTGCGCGAGGCCCTCACGCTCCTGCGCGCGCTCTGCGAGCCGCTGGGCTTCGTGCACGCGCAGGGGATCGTGCACCGCGACCTCAAGCCCGCCAACGTGTTCGTGCGCCGCGACGGGTCGCCCGTGCTCATGGATTTCGGCATCGTGTCGCGCGCCTCTCCGCTGGCGGGCCGCGAGGTGATCGAGGTGGCGCAGCCCGTGGCGGGCACCGCGGCGTACATGGCCCCCGAGCAGATCGTCGGCGACCGCGTCGACCCCCGCGCGGACCTCTACGCCCTCGGGTGCGTGCTCTACGAGGCCGTCACGGGGTCCGTTCCCTTCGCGGCGCGCACGGCGATGGAGGTCGCCCAGCGCCACCTGCACGTCGCGCCCGAGGCCCCGTCGCGGCGGGTGACGGGCGTGCCGCCCGCGCTCGAGGCGCTCATCCTGCGGCTCCTCGCGAAGGCGCCGCGGGAGCGGCCCGGCCACGCCGACGAGGTCGCGCGCGCGCTCGGCGAGGTGCTCGGAGACGACGCGCGGGTGTCGTGCGCGCCCGCCGCGACGACGTACCTCTACCGCCCGGCGGTGGTGGGCCGCGACGGCACCCTCGCGGAGCTGCACCGCGCCCTCGACGCGCTCGTCGCGGGCGAGGGCGGTGCGTGCCTCGGCGGCGAGAGCGGGGTGGGAAAGACCCGCGTCGTGGCCGAGGTCGCGCGAGGCGGCCGCGCGCAGGGCGTGGGTGGTCGCGGGCGAGTGCCTGCCCGTGACGGCGGGGCGAGGCTCGACCGAGCGCGGGGCGGCGAGGGGCGCGGCGCTCCACCCCTTGCGGGGGATGCTCGCGGCGGTGGCCGAGCGCTGCCACGCCGAGGGGCCCGCGGCGACGCGCAGGCTGCTCGGCGCGCGCGCGCGGCTCCTCGCGGAGTTCGAGCCCGCCCTCTGCGAGGTGCCCGCGTGGGACGAGTACGAAGACCCGCCCGAGCTGCCCGCGCCCGCGGCGCGCGTGCGGATCATCGCGGCGGTGGCCGACACCCTCGCGGCCCTCTCGGAGGACGATCCCCTGCTGGTGGTGATCGACGACCTGCAGTGGGCCGACGACCTGACCCTCGCGGCGCTCGCGTCGCTCGGCCCGGGCTTCTACGCGCGCCGTCGCGTCCTGGTGCTCGGGACCTACCGCGCCGACGAGGTCGACGTGGCGCTCGCGCGCGTGCTCGGCGCCGCGGGCGTGCGGCGGCTGGAGATGACGCGGCTCGGCGACGACGCGATGGCCCGCATCGCGGCCGAGATGCTCGCCGTCGAGGAGGTGCCCGCGGCCCTCGCGGGGGTGATCCACCGCGCGTCGGGGGGCAACCCCTTCTGGGTGGGCGAGTACCTGCGCGCGGTGATCGCGTCGGGGCACCTGCAGCGCGGCGTCGACGGCGTGTGGAGGCTGTCGACCTCGATGCCCGACCCGGGCTCCGCGCACGACCTCGTGGCGCTCCGCCTCGCGCGCCTGGGGCCTGACGCCGCCGCGCTCGCCGCCGCGGCCGCCGCGCTCGGGCGCGAGACCGACGTCGCGACGCTCGCCGACGTCGCCGCGCTCAGCGACGCCGAGAGCGAAGACGCGCTGCGAGAGCTCCTGCAGCGGCAGGTGCTGGAGGAGCACTCCCTCGGGCGCTTCAGGCTGGTGCACGACCGGCTGCGCGAGGCGGCGCTCGCGGGCCTCGACGCGGGCGCGCGCCGCGCGCTGCACCGCCGCGCGGCGGAGGTGATCACGGCGCGGTACGGCGCGTCGCCGGAGCTGCGGCTGTACCTGCCCGACCTCGTGTACCACTGGTGCGAGGCCGGCGAGCCCGAGCGCGAGGCGGCGGCGGCCGCGCGCGCCGGGGCGCTCGCGCACCGCGACGGGAGCTTCAGGGACGCGCTGCGCTTCTTCGAGGTGGCGATCGCGCGCGGGGTGGGCGCGCTGCCCGAGGGCGAGCGGGCGTCGACGCTCGCGTGGTGGCGCTGGCACGCGGGCGAGGCGGCCTTCGCGGTGGGGGAGTTCCCTCGCGCCGAGGCGCACCTCGCGGAGGCGATGCGCGCGGGCGGGGGCGCTCTGCCCGCGGCGGGGGCGCGGCGCTGGGGCTTCTTCGCGGCGCAGGCGGCGCGTCACGCGCTGGGCTTCGCGGGGGTGCGCGCGGCGGCGCCCACGAAGGAGGCGCGCTCGGCGGCGATGGCGGCGTCGCTGGCCGCGGGGCGGCTGTCGACGCTGGCGATCTTTCAGGGCGACGACCTGGGGGTGATCGCGGCCTCGCTGGCGGCGTCGAACCTCGCCGAGGCGGCGGGCGAAGACCACCCCGACGCGCTCGCGGCGCTGGGCTACGCGGCGGCGCTCGGGGGCCTCGACGGCGTGGCCGCGGGGTACTTCGCGCGGGCGCGCGCGGCGGAGCGCGCGGCGAACGACCCGGTGGCCGCGCGGTGGAGGGGGCGCGGCGCGGTGGACATCCTCGAGGCGACGTGGCGGATCGGTCGCGACGAGCGGGGCGAGGCGCGGCGCGTGGCCGAGGCCGCGGTGGCGCGGAGCCGCGCCGTGGGCGACCGGCTCGACGAGGGCTTCGCGGAGTACGTGCTCTCGGTGGTGGACTGGTACGACGGCGGGCTCGAGAGCATGAGGGCGCGGCTCGCGCGCGCCGCGGAGCTCCTGGGTGAAGACCTGCACGACCAGCGGAAGAACTTCGTGCACGCCGAGGCCTTCGCGCGGTCGATGACCGGCGACGCCGCGGGGGCGCTGGCGATCCTCGACGACTCGGCGCGCAGGGACGGGCCCACCAACCGGCTCGTGGAGGCGGCGACCTACGGCGCGCGGGCGCACGCGCTCGCGAGGCTCGGCCGCGGCGACGAGGCGGCGCAGTGCGCGCGGCGCTGCCTCGACCGGATGCCGCGGCTGCGCGGGGTCGCGCCGACGGCGCCGCACATCTTCCTCGGGCCGCTGGAGGCGTGGCGCGACCGCGTCGACGACCCGGCGGCGCGCGCGGGGCTCGACGATCTCTCGCGGCGGGTGCGCGCGTGGGCCGAGTCGGTGCCCGTCGCGCGGCCGATGGCGGCGTGGGTCGCGGGCGAGGTGGCGGCGGCGGCGGGCGACGTCGCGGTGGCGGGGGAGTGGCTCGACCGCGCGCGCGAAGGCGCCGAGGCGAGGTCGCAGCCGTTGGTGTCGGCGCTGGCCGAGGCGTCGCGGGCGCGGCGACGGCGCGGCGCGGCGGGCGACGAAGCGCTCGCTCACGCGAGGGGCCGTTTGATGTCGTTGGGGGCGATCGGCGACGCGGAGCGCGCGCGGCCCGACCCGACGACGCTGACCAGGGTCTCGACGGGACGTCGCTGACCGGAGCGGCCCGCGCCCGATTTTCGGGAGCGTGCATCCCAACGACAACCAGGGACGACGGGCGCCCACGCGCCACCGTCCCAATCGATCAGGGCTCGCCACGCCCGAACGGGGAGCGGGGACCGCGCGCGAGGGTCGACAGGGCCCGTCTGCGCCTCCGCCCGTCGTCACCATCGAGGAGACAACGCCATGAACACCTTCTATCGCTTCGGGCTCGCGATCGCGCTCTGCGCCGCCCCCTTCGGCTGCGGCTCCGACCCGGCGCCCGCGAACGACGCGGGCGTGATCGACACCGGCACCCCTGACACCGGCACCGGCAACCCCGACACCGGGACGGGCAACCCCGACACCGGCACCGGCAACCCCGACACCGGGACGGGCAACCCTGACACCGGGACGGGCGTCGGCGCGGGCACCTGTGACAGCCCGATCAACCTCAACACCTCGGCGACGCGCGAGGGCGACGCGTGGGTGTACCGCGGCACCACCACGGGCGCGGCGAACAACCTCCACCCCTACGAGGGCTGCGTGCCGATGGACACCGGCGAGGTCGTGCTCCGGTACCAGGTCGAGAGCGGCGTCGACGCGCTGATGATCTCGACCCAGGGCTCGGGCTTCGACACCGCGGTGTACGCCCGCGTCGCGTGCTCGCAGGCGGCGGGCGGCGCCGACCTCGGGTGCAACAACGACAGCTACGACAACGCCCCGCAGTCGACGCTCTACCTCACCAACTTCACGCCGGGGCAGGTGCTGTTCATCGTCGTCGACGGCAACGCGGGCAACGAGGCCATGTCGCCGAGCACCGGCGACTTCACCGTCACGCTCCGCCCCGTGACGCGCGGCGCGATGGGCAACCCCTGCCGCGCGGTGACCGACCCCCCGACGCCGCGCTGCGACGGCGCGCTCGCGTGCTCCGAGGGCGGCGCGGCCGACGGCACGGCGATCTGCGTCCCGACGGTGGCGATCGGCGCGGCGTGCGACAACCGGCGCTTCACCAACCTCTGCGTCGAGGGCACCACCTGCGTGCTCCAGCCCCCCGCGATGGAGGGCGACCCGGCGACGTTCTTCTGCCGCGCCGCGGGCACCGCGCAGAACGCCCCTTGCCGCGTGGTGGAGCCCCGCTGCGACGCGCCCCTCGCGTGCGGCGCGGGCGACAGCCCCACCTGCGTTCCGGTGCTCAACACCGGCGTGGAGTGCGACCCGACGGGGCAGGGCAACCGCTGCGCCACGGGCCTGACGTGCAGCCCCCTGGGCGACGCCGGCGGCCCGGCGATCTGCCACTCGTGATCGTCCCTCCCTCTCCCGCTGTCGCTCAGCGACCCTTGAGCGACGGCGGGAGGTGGAACCTCTGCCTGCCCTCTCCGCGGTCGAGGTCTCCGAGCGCGCGCACCGCCCGCTCGCCTCCCCACACCAGCACCCGGTTCAACGCAGGGACGACGTCGTCGGCGCGGTTGAGCGCGAAGGAGACGAAGTCCACCAGGTCGAGCGCGACGCCCACCGCGGCCTGCGCGAGCGGGCCCGACCGGGCGACGCCGAGCCCGTCGGCGGTCGCGGGCTCGACCATCCGTCGGATCACCACCGCGGTGAACGCGCGGCTCACCCGCGGGAACCCGAGGGTCTGCGCGACGGCGTTCACCAGCGCGTGGGTGAGGGCGCGGCCGTCGTCGCTCGGCGCGCTCTGCCGCCGCTGAATCGCGTAGAAGGTCTCGGCCGCGTCGGCGAAGGTGCGCGGGAGCACGGCGTGCTCGAGGCCCATCATCGCGCCCACGACGTTCCAGCGGTGCAGGTAGGCCTCGCGCTCGGCCTCGGTGAGCTCGACCCCCATGCGGTGCAGCGAGCGCAGGGTGACGTACGAGAAGGTCAGCAGGGTGAAGAGCTGGTCTTCGTGGTTGATCGGCGGGCCGTCGACGGCCGGGTCCCACGGCGTGCGCCCCATCTCGGCGCCGAGCGAGCGCACGCCCTGGAGCTCCTCGTGGGCCTCGCGCGTCGGCGCGAGCAGGAGGTGCCGCATCGCCGCGTGCAGGAGCCTCACCTTCTGCGCGCTGCGCACGCCCGCGCCGTCGGGGTCGACGCCCCCGGGCGACATCACGTCGATGACCATCTGCGCGGTCTCGAAGATCCGCCGCTTCGCGTGGCGCTCGAGCTGCCGCGTCGCCGCGAGCACCTTCACCCCGTGGTGCATCGTGTAGCACTCGGGCAGCGACGCCGTGAGGAGCGCCGCGAGCACCAGCACCCCGTGCCGCGCGAAGACGTCCTGCCCCAGCGCGACCTGCGCGCGGTCGACCCACGGCGGCAGCGCCGCGGTCTCGGCGAAGTACCCCCGCGCCGCGGGCGGGAGCTGCGCGGGCGGCACGCTGTCGTTGCGCACCATCACGTCGATGAGCCGGTTCACCTCGGCGAGGTGGCCGTCGCGGTACACCGCGTCGACGACGGCGTCGGCGAGCGGGTCGGTGGTGGCGCGCAGCGCGTCGAGCGCGGCGGCCGTGGGCGTCCATCCCTCCATGCGCGGGCGATGACAGCCCGCGGGGTCGGACGCGGTCAAGCGACCCCCGTCAGGGTGTAGCGTCGCGCGCGTGCCTCGACCGTCGACGCCGAAGCTCGCCGCGGCCCTCGCGCTGGCCGTGGTCGCCATCGGCTCGGCGGCCCTGTGGATCCGCCTCTCCCACGCCTCGGCCCTGTCGATCTCCTTCCACCGCCTCGCGTACGCGTCGGTGATCCTCGCGGCGCCGGGGTGGCGCGCGCTGCGGGCCGAGCTGCCGTCGCTCCCGACGCGGGCGCGGTGGGCCATCCCCGCGGCGGGCGCGATGCTGGCGCTCCACTTCGCGGCGTGGATCGCGAGCATGGCGCCGTCGTCTCCCTACGCGACGAGCACCGCGGCGAGCACGACGCTGGTGGTGACGCACCCGGCGATGGTGGTGCTCGCCGAGCGGGTTCTCCACGGCACGCGCGTGTCGGCGATGAAGGCCGCGGGCATCGCGCTCGCGCTCGCGGGCGCCGCGGTGATCGCCGCGGGAGACGCGGGCAGCGGGCACAGGGTGACGGGAGACCTCCTGGCGCTGGTGGGGGCCGCGGCGGGGGCGGGGTACTTCATGCTCGGCGCGGGGCTGCGGTCGCGCCTCGGTCTGATGGCCTACGTGTTCCCGGTGTACGCGACGGCGGCGGCGGCGCTGTGGGTCGCGGCGATGGCGCTGGGCCTGCCGCTGCACACGCCGTCGCTCCGGGAGCACGCGCTGTTCATGGCGACGGCGCTGGGGCCGATGCTGGTGGGGCACACGACGCTCAACTGGGCGCTGCGGTGGTTGCCCGCGTGGCTGGTGAGCGCGACGATCCTCGCGGAGCCGCCGGTGAGCGTGGCGATGGTGTTCCTCGCGACGGGCGAGCGGCCGCCGTCGAGCGCGTGGTGGGGTGGTGCGTTGGTGCTCGGGGGTCTCGCGGTGCTCACGCGGAGCGCCGCGCCGAAGGAGGGTGAGCGATGAGCGTGCGGGTCGAGACGAGGGGCGCGGTGACGACGGTGCTGCTGCACCGCCCCGAGCGCAGGAACGCGGTCGACCGCGCGACGGCCGACGCGCTGAGCGCGGCCTTCGAGGGCTTCGAGCGTGATGAGTCGCAGCGCGTGGCGGTGCTCTACGGAGACGGCGGCACCTTCTGCGCGGGCGCCGACCTGAAGGCGCTCACCGAGGGAGAGCCCAACCGGCTCGAGCCCGAGGGAGACGGTCCGATGGGGCCGTCGCGGCGGGTGATGTCGAAGCCGGTGATCGCGGCCATTGCGGGCCACGCCGTCGCGGGGGGCCTGGAGCTCGCGCTCTGGTGCGACCTGCGCGTGGCCGAAGACGACGCGGTGCTGGGGGTGTTCTGTCGTCGGTGGGGCGTTCCGCTGATCGACGGAGGCACGGCGCGGCTGCCGAGGGTGGTGGGCCTGGGTCGCGCGCTGGACCTCATCCTGTCGGGGCGGGCCGTCGACGCGCGCGAGGCGCTGTCGATGGGGCTGGTGAACCGGGTGGTGGCGAAGGGCGAGGCGCGCGCCGCGGCCGAGGCGCTCGCGGAGGAGATCGCGCGCTTTCCGCAGGGGTGCATGCGGGCCGACCGGCTGAGCGCGTACGAGGGCGTGGAGACCACGCTGGAGGCGGCGATGCGCGCGGAGTTCGCGCGCGGCGTGGAGGTGATCGAGACGGAGTCGATCGCGGGCGCGCAGAGGTTCGCGGCGGGCGCGGGGCGGCACGGGCGTTTCGAGGGGTGAGGGAGAGCGAGCGGCGTGGTGGGAGCTGGTACCCTCGCTCGCCCTGAGGGGCGCGCCGCCATGTCGCAGACGACCATCCGCTTCTACGGCGTCGGTGACGAGTACGGGGAGTTCTCGAACTTCGCGCCGTACCCGATACGCCTTCGCGGCAAGACCTGGCCGACGACGGAGCACTTCTTTCAGGCGCAGAAGTTCGTCGGGGTCGACGACGCGCACGCCGAGGCGATCCGCAAGGCGAACACCCCGATGCTCGCCGCGCGCATGGGCCGCGACCGGAAGAAGAAGCTCCGCCGCGACTGGGAGTCGGCGAAGGTCGCGGTGATGCGAGAGGCCCTCGTCGCGAAGTTCTCGCAGCACGACGCGCTGCGCGAGCTCCTGCGATCGACGGGCGAGGCGACGCTCGTCGAGCACACCGACGCCGACGACTACTGGGGCGACGGCGGAGACGGCTCGGGCCGCAACATGCTCGGCCGCCTGCTGATGGAGGTTCGCGAGCGCCTCCGCCCGCGCTGACCGCTGCGAAAGGGACACGATGATCACGCTGCACGCCTTCGGGAGAGTTCACCCCGCCGTCCACGGAGAGACCCGCGACCTGCGCGTCTTGTGGGCGCTGGAGGAGATGGGCCTCCCGTACCGCGTCCACGGCCTCGACCACACGGGGGGCGAGACGAAGGGAGAGGCGTTCTCCGCGATCAGCCCGTTCCACCAGATCCCGATCCTCGACGACGACGGCTTCGTGCTGAGCGAGAGCGCGGCGATCCTCCTGCACCTCGCGGAGAAGTCCGGTCGGCTGATCCCCGCCGACACCGAGGGGCGGCAGCGGGTGACGCAGTGGTGCTTCGCGGCGCTCTCGACGGTCGAGACCCCGCTCGCGATGATCCAGCTCATCGACGGGGGTGTGATGGGCGAGGCGACGTCGACGCGCGCGTTCATGGTGAGCTACGCGCAGCGCGTGCTCGACGGCGTCGAGCGTCGGCTTCAGGGCCGCGCGTGGATCGCGTGCGAAGACTTCACCGTCGCCGACATCCTGCTCGCGAGCGTGCTGCGCGAGGTGCGCAAGACCGACCTGATGGAGCCGTTCCCCAACGTGCGTGACTTCTACGCCCGCGCCCTCGCGCGCCCCGCGTGGAAGCGCGCGCTGTCGCAGTACGCCGACCGCCTCGGCGCCGACGCGAACGCGATCGCCTGAGCGCAGAGCGCGACGAGAACTCGCCCACCGCGCCGCGGCCGTCGTACGCAGCGACGCATGGCCGACCGACCGCTGCTCCTCGCCTACGCGAACTGCGACACCTGCCGAAGGGCCCGCGCGTGGCTCGACGCGAAGGGCGTCGCGTACGACCTGCGCCCCATCGTCGACGAGCCTCCCACCCCCGCGGAGCTGAAGCGCTGGGTGAAGGCGAGCGGCCTGCCCGTGAAGAAATGGCTGAACACCAGCGGGCAGAGCTACCGCGCGATCGGGAAGGCCAAGGTCGACGCGGCCGACGACGCGACGCTGCTCCAGTGGCTCGCCGCCGACGGAAAGCTCGTGAAGCGCCCGGTGCTGGTCGCGGGCGACACCGTGCGCGTGGGGTTCAAGCCCGAGACCTACGCCGAGGTGTTCGGGTAGGGGACCGGTGACACGGTCCAAAGGAGGCTTGAAGATCGCGCGATGCGCCTCGGTCCTCGGGTCGTCATCGCGCTGGGGGTGGTCGTCTTCGGCGCTTGCGCCCGATCGCAGCCTCGACCTCCGTCGCGGCCCCGCGCGTGCGCCGACCTGCCCGACGGCTACGTCGAACGGTGGGTCACGATGGAGGTCGACCCGGACGTTCACGTCGAGGTCGACCCTCCCGACGAGGTCACGCGCGAGGCCGTGACGGCGGCGCTGCGTCGCGCGAACTTCGAGTGGGCCTTGCGCCGTTGCTACCGGCACCTCGTGGTCTCGCAGCGATCGCTCGCCGGGGAGCTGCGCGTGCGCTTCTCCGTCGACGAGCGCGGGCGACCGAGCGGACTCGTGGTCGACGCCGCGCCGCCGCTCCGCGCCGTCGCGCAGTACCTCTCGGCGCGCTTGCGACGGGCGGTGCTCCCGACCGAGGGGCCGCGTGTCGCGCGGTGGACGATGCGCGTCACCCTCCGGCCACCTCCGCCGAATGCGCCGATGAGCGACCCGACGATCGAGCGCGAAGCGCGCTGAGCGTCACGCGATCTGTCGCCGCGTGAGCGCGTCGAGGGCGGCGCGGTGCGCGGGGTCGCGCGCCCAGCGCGAGGGCTCCACCGGTGTGTCGATCGCGTCCCAGTACCCGCCGGTGCTCTGACCGGGCGCGTCGTCGACGCAGAGCCACGTGTACGTGCGCGCCATCTCGTCGGGCGTGATCGAGAAGCGCGACTTGATCGCGTACGCGGTGCGCTCGGCCCACGACAGGCCCTCGTAGCGCGCGAGGTCGATCTTCACGTTCGTCACCCGCACCCCGTGGACGCGCACCGGCGTGTCGCGCAGGCGCTCGGCGAGGTGGAGCATCCACGCGAGGTGCGCGAGCTTCGACTGGTAGTACGCGCGCGGCACCGTGAAGCGGCGCGACGCGAACTCCGGGTCGTCGAGGTCCACCGCGATCCACGGTTGGGTCACCAGGCCCTTCGACGTGACGGCCACCACCCTCGGCGAGGGAGACTCCAGCAAGCGCGGCAGGAGCAGCTCCGTGAGGAGCGCCGGTCCGAGGTGGTTGGTCGCCCAGGTGAGCTCGCGGCCTTCGGGGGTGAGCGCGCGATCCTTCGCGCGGATGTCGAAATACGCCGCGTTGTGCACGAGCGCGTCGAGGCGCTCCACGCGCGCGGCGGCCTCGCGGATCGACGCCTGCGACGACACGTCGAGGGGGAGCACCGTGACCCGCGCGTCGGGGGTGGACGCTCGGATGCGCGCGGCGGCCTCGTCCCCCCGCGCGACGGAGCGGCACCCGAGGAGGACGGCGTGACCGCGCGCGGCGAGCTGAGCGGCGGCCGCGAAGCCGATGCCCGCGTTGGCGCCGGTGATGAGGCAGGTGCGTGAGGAGGTCATCGAGGCGCGAGAGATGGGGCATCGGGCGCCGGCTGCCCAGCGAAAGCGTCAGCCGTCGAGGTGCTTGTGCAGAAACTCCGTCGCGCGCTGCCACGCGAGCACGGCGGCCTCCTGGTCGTAGGCGTCGGGCCGGGTGTCGTTCATGAACGCGTGGCCCGCGTCGTAGACGTGCAGCTCCATCGCGTGGCCGCGCAGCGCGAGCGTCTGGAGCACGTCGCGGGCCTTGTCGGGCGTGGCCCAGTGGTCGCGCGACGCGAAGTGCCCCTGGATCGGCGGCGGGTCGGCGACGCTCCAGTCGACCGCGGTCGCGGGGGCGACGCCGTAGAAGGCCACCGCGGCGGAGATCCCCGCGAGCCTCGCCGCGCACACGAACGCGCCCGCGCCGCCGAGGCAGAAGCCCAGGACGGCCACCTTTCCGTTGGAGCGCGGGTCGGCCTTCGCCTGCGACACCGCGCCGTCGATCACCTCGAGGGCCTCGTCCCACGAGAGGGCCTTCGCGAGCGCGGCGCCCTCCTCGGGCTTCGTCGCCACCTGACCCTTGAACAGGTCGGGCGCGATGGCGATGAAGCCCGCCTCGGCGAAGCGGTCGACCAGCGACGCGATGTGCGCGTTCAGCCCCCAGTACTCGTGCAGGAGCACCACCGCGCCCGCCTTGCCCGCGCCCGCGGGCGGAGCGCCGATCGCGCGCGCCAAGCCCTGCCTCGTCGCGACCTGGAATTCCTCGGCCATCGCATTCCCTCTCAGTCTCGCCGCATCAGGCGCTCGATGACCCCGCTCGGGTCGAGCTCTCCGCGCAGCACCGCGTCCATCACCGTGAAGACCCGCGCGTCGAGCCGCTTCGCGCGCGCGAAGGCCACCACCCGCGGGATGAGCTCCGGCGCCTCGACCCGCAGCCGCGCCTCGGCCCGCGCCTCGTCGAGGGTCTTCCCCCGCGCGAGCGCCGCGCCCAGCCGACACTCGGGCCGGTCGTCGTTGCCCATCGCCGCCATCACGTCTCCGATGCCCGGCAGGAGGAAGAACGTCCGCTCGTCGGCCCCCGCCGCCGCCGCGATCCTCGCCGCCTCGTGCACCCCGCGCGTGAGCAGGCCCGCCAGGAGCGCCGGCCCCACCCCGATGGCCCGCGCGTACCCGATCGCGACGAAGAGCCCGCCCGAGAGCGCGCTCGCCCACTCCAGCCCCACCAGGTCGTCGCTCTCGCTCACCCGCAGCGAGCCGCTCCACAGCGCGTCGGCCACCGCGCGCGTCACCTCGCGGTAGCGCGAGCCCACCGCGATCACGCCGGGGCGACCCTCGATCAGGTCGTCAGCGATGGCCGGGCCGCCGAGCGCGCCCACCCGTCGGCACGGCGTCTCGGCGCGGATCACGTCGGAGATCGGCGTGAGGCCCTCTCCCGACAAGCCCCGGATGCCGTGCGCGATGAGGTGCGAGCCGTCGACGTGGTCGCCGAGCTGGCGCGCGACGTCCCTCACCACCTCGGAGGGCACCGCCACGAGGATGAGCGTCGCCCGCCGCGCGACCTCGCCGAGGTCGGTGGTCACCTCCACCGCGTGCGCGTCGGCCTCGACGTGACCGCGGCGCGAGTACAGGACCACGTCGCGGCCCGCGCGCCTCGCCGCGCACGAGAGCGCGAGGCCCCAGCGGCCCCCGCCCACGACGCCGACGGTGTTCGTCGCGCCGCTCACCGGCGGCCCCCCGGCGCGGGGTGGAACCCGAGCCCGCTCACCGCGAGGCGGTTCTGGTAGTAGAGCAGGAGGTTCGTGTCGCCGAGCATCCAGCCTCCCTCGGCCGGGGTGAGCACGGAGTTGGTGTGGTAGCCCGACCACGCGCGGGTCGCGTCGCGCACGAGGTCGGCGGCGCGGGCGGTGCGCACGCCGGGGGCGAGCACGAGGCGCTCGCGGTCTTCGAGGTCGCGGGCGCGCGACAAGAGGTCCTCGACGCGGCGGTCGAGCTCGTCGTGGGGGACGAAGACCTCCTCGCGGTGGCGCAGGAGCGAGAAGAGGTCGGCGCCGGGGAAGGTCTCTCGCAGCCGCGCGAAGGCCGCCGCGGCCACGAGGTGGGTGGACATGGCCACGGTCTCCTTCGCGTACGACTCGCAGATGGCCTCGCCGAGCTCGCGCGTGTACTGCATGTCGCGGTGCGCGTCGGCCACGGGCTGCCCGTCGCGGGAGACGTAGCTCGCGGGCTCGATGGTGCGCCCGCGCCGGTCGACGGAGCGCCCGTCGGGGGTGACCCGGTTGGTGAAGGGGTCCATCGGTTGCCCGAAGCGGATCACCACCGAGCCGGTGGTCATCACCATCTTTCGGAGCAGCGTGACGATGCGCTCGATCTGCGTGCTCTCGTCGTCTTCGATGATGTACCGGTTGCGGCCCACCTCGGCGAGGTAGTCGGCGATGAGCGTCGACGCTTCGAGGGTGAGCATGTAGTTGATCGTCGCGGGGACGAAGAACACCCGCTGCTCGTGGCCGCGGCGCAGCGAGCTCACGTAGGCGTCGACGCCGGTGCCCATGAGCCCGAGCTTCAAGCGCTCCTCGACGAGGCCCGAGCGGGAGCGCGTTCCGCCGGGGAAGAACAGCGAGTGGTAGCCGCGCTCGATGAGCACCGTGGAGTAGGTCTTCAGGACCTCTTTGTAGAGCTCGTGCTTGATGCGGCGGTCGACGCGGTACGCGCCGAGGTTGCGCATGAAGAACGCGAGGAAGCGGTTGGTGCAGAGGTTCTTGCCCGCGCCGTAGCTCACCGGCGGGAGGCCCTCGCGCTCGAGCGCGAAGCCGAAGACCACCGAGTCGAGGTTCGACAGGTGCGTCGGGACGAAGACCACCGTGCCCACCTTCGCGAGCGCGCGAATCGTCTCGATGGGGCCCTGCACCACCATGTGCTTCTGCAGGCGCGACGCGGTCTGAAAGCCCTCGGAGAAGTCCTTGGGCGAGAGCAGCACGGCGAGCGCGGTGGGGAGCACGCGCGTGGAGACGGCGTAGACGCGCGGGTCGAAGTTGCCGCAGACGTCCTTGGCGAAGTGGCGGGCCAGCGACTCGACCTTCTGCCGCTGCTCGCTCTCGCTCATCTTGCCGACCGAGCGCGCGAGGTCGCGGTAGCGCGAGAGCTTGTCGCGCTCCTTGCCGGGGTGGGCTTCGAGGCGCTTCACCTCGTTCCACGCGGCGTCGTTGAGGAGCAGGAGCGGGTTCGTCGCGCCGCGGGTCACGCGCCCCACGACCTCCTCCACGATGAAGGACCGCTCGTCGTTGAAATGGAAGATCGGCGCCTCGCCCATCGCGCCGCGACCGTATCGGGATTCTCACCCGCGTTCCAGCGCGTCATCATCGCCCCCGATGCCCCGGCGTGACGGCGCGAAGGCCCCGCGCGAGCCCAGCCCCCTGCCGCTCGTGGTCGTCTCCCTCGTCGTGCTGGGCGCGCTGGTGTTCGCGCGCGCCCGCTCGACCGTCGCCCGCCGCCCGTCGCCCCCGACGCGCCGCCGACCCACGCTCGACGCGGCGGGCTACCTCCAGGTGATCGCCCCGGGGTGGCGCGCGGCGGGCTGCGCGACCGCGACCTGCCACGGAGCGCCGGGGGCGAGCTTCGCCCTCAGCCCCGAGCTCGACGCCGCGGGCGCGCTCGCGGAGTTCTCCGCCGTCACCTCTCGGGTGAGGGCGGGCGACCCGGGCGCGAGCCCGCTGCGACAGCGCGCGAGGGACGGGCACGCGGGCTCGACGCCGCTGCGAGAGGGCGGCTGCCTCGCGACGCAGCTCGACCGATGGCTCTCGCGCGAAGGGCTCAGCGCGTGCGACGGCGGTCCCTGAGGGCCGTTGCCACGGCCGCGGCCGGCCCACATCCTCCCGCGTCATGCGTGACCCGCGCCCACGCGCCACGGCGGCAAGAAGGTGATCCTCGGCGTGATCGCGCTGGCCATCGCGCTCACCGCGGCGGTGGTGCTCCAGGCGGTGTTCTCCGACCGCACGGGCATCCGAAACCCCGCGCCCACGGTGCGGGCGAACTGACCCGTGGCCGAGCGCGACGTGATCGCGGCGGTGGCCGCGGCGCTCGGTCTGCGCGGCGACGACGACCGGCACGGCGACGTCGACGGCGTGCAGGTGACGCTGCGGAGGACGTGGTCCGACCGCTCGAACTACTCGCTGCTCGTGCAGGCGCGGCCGGCGTTCGGCCTCGACCTCGGGCTGTGGGTGCGCCAGGCGGGGCTCTTCCTCGGGGGCGCGACGCGGCCCGTCGGCGACGCGCGCTTCGACGGGGTCTTCGACGTCATCATCGCCGACGGTCACGACGCCGAGGCGAGGGCGCTCCTCCAACCGCGGCTGCGAAAGCTCCTCCTCGACCTCCTGGGCGTGGGGCAGGTCGACCTCACCGACGCGCTCGTCGCGCTGCGCGTGTCGACGGTGCACCTCGAGGCCGACACCCTGCGCGCGCACGTCGACGCCTGCGTCGCCGCCGCGCGCGACGTCGACGACTTCGGCGCGACCCTTCCCGCCCCGACGACCATCCCCGCGGAGTACGTCGAGGCCGTCTCCGACGCCTGCCGCGGGCTCGGGCTCACGTCGCGCGCGCACCCCTTGAGCGCGTGGGGGCGCACGGTCAGCGCGACGCTCTGGGCCCGGTGCCGCTCGCGCGCGGCGCCGTGGCCGCTGGGCGCGATGGTCGCGACGCCGGTGGAGCCGCTGGGCTACAGCGTCGCGGCGAGCTTCGACGAGCCGCTCGGCGCGGGGCTGCGCGTGGAGCCCGCGGGCCTCGGAGACCGCTTGAAGGACCTCGTGGGCCTCGGCGACCTCTCCCTGGGCGCGCCCGACTTCGACCGACGCTGGCGCGTGCGCGCGACGAACCCCGACCTCGCCGCGGCGCTCCTTCACGACGAGGCGCGCGCGAGCCTCGACGCGCTGCGGGCGCTCGGTCTGCGCTTCACGCTCGACGACCGCGGGCTCGCGGGGTGGGGTGACCCGCCGACGCGCGCGGAGCAGATCCCCGAGGTGCTCCGTCGCGTGGCCTCGCTGCGCGAGGTGATGCGCGCCCGAACGGCGACGGGGCCGTACCGCTGAGGGTGAAAGCCCAAGGCGTCGACGGCGTTACTGTCTCACCGCCATGGGAACCCGTCGCCGCGCCCGCCTCGCGCTCGCCGTCGCGCTCGCCTCGGCCTGCGCGCACTCGTCTCACACGCCTACGGTCACGCCCGCGCAGCGCGCCGCCCTCGCGCGCGCGTCGCTGAGTGACTTTCACCCGCCGACGGGCCGCTACGTCGCGCCCGAGGCCGCCCTCGACCGCGCGGCCCTCGAAGGCCGCCTCCCCGGCGGAGGACGTCTCGGCGTCGAGCGCTTCCTCGCGTCGTACCCGGTGAACTTCGGCGCGCCCGCGGCGCTCGACCCCGAGGCCGTGGCCGGGATGAGCGCGATCCAGGCCTCGCGCTTTCGCCTCGACGCCGCGGAGCTGCGCGGCGTGGCCGAGCGTGGCTTCGTGCTCGCGCCGCGGCTCTCACAGACCAATTTCGTCGCGGGCTACGCGCGCCTCTACGTCGCCGACCAGCCGGTGTACGTCTCCGCCGACGCGATCCTCAACGCGATGCACGAGGGCTACGACGCCCTCATCGCCGCCGTCGAGGAGCACGGCCTCGCGCCGCGCGTCACCGCTGCTCTCGCGCGCCAGCACGCCGCCCTCGCGTCGAACGCGGGCGCGGCCCTCTCGGCGAACACCCGCCGCGACCTCGACCTCTACCTCTGCGTCGCGCGCTCGCTCCTCACGGGGCAGACCGCGACCCCCGTCGCGGGGGCCGACCCCGCGGCCCTCTCTGCTCTCCTCGACCGGATCACCGCGGCGCAGGGCACCGCCGAGGTGACGCTCTTCGGCGCGCCGCGCGAGGTCGACCTCTCGCAGTTCACGCCGCGCGGCCACTACGCGGGCGTCCCCGCGAGGGAGCGGTATTTCCGCGCGGTGATGTGGCTCGGTCGCGAGGGGCTTCGCCTCGTCGACGTCGAGGAGGGGCGCGCCGTCGTGCGCCGCGCGCAGGTCGAGGCGGCGCTCGGTCTTCGCGCGATCAGCGACGCGCAGGCGAGGGAGGCGTGGCGCGACGTCGACGCGACGGTGGGGGCGCTGGTGGGGGAGCCCGAGTCGCTCGGCCTCGCCGACCTCGACGTGGTCGCGCGCGAGGTCGAGTCTGCGGGCGGGCTCGCGCGGGTCGACGACGCGCGGCTGGCGGCGATCATCGACCGGGTGAGGGGCGTGCGACCGCGCGTGGCGACGGCGATGCTGCACCGGCCCGACGGCTTCGTGGGGGTGGTCCCAGAGCCCGTGGCCTTCTCGCTCTCGCCGCAGCGGTACACGCCCGACGCGATGGTGCTCTCGCGGGTGAGCTTCGACCGCGTGAACGCAGGCAACGTGCGGCGGATGATGCCCGAGGCCCTCGACGCGGCCTTCGCGGCCCTCGGCAACGACCAGGCGGCGGCCCTGCTGGAGCCCTCGCTGCGTCGGCACGACTACGCGACGGAGCTCGCGACGGCGCGCGCCCTCGTCGACGCGCACGAGTCGAGCTACTGGAGCGGCTCGCTCTACGCGGCGTGGATCGCCTCGCTCCGAACGCTCTCGCCCCGCGACGCCCTGAGCGAAGGGACGAACCTCCCCGCGGTGATGACCACCGAGGCGTGGGGTCGGAGGTTGCTCAACACGCAGATGGCGGCGTGGGCCGAGGCGCGGCACGACACGGTGCTCTACGCGGCGCAGTCGTACTCGATGAGCCTCGGGTGCTCGTACCCGAGCGCCTACGTCGACCCCTACCCCGAGCTGTGGCGCTCGCTGGAGCGCTGGAGCGAGCGCGCGGGCGCGGCGGTCGCCGCGGCCCGGTGGGGCGACCCCAACGAGGCCACACGCTGGCGGTCGTGGGCGAACCGCGCGAAGGACGCGACGCGCCGCCTCGGCGAGATCGCGGCGCGCGAGCGCGGCGGAGAGGACCACACGGCCGAGCAGCTCGCGTGGGTGAACGACGCGGAGCACGCGCGCGAGGAGAACCACGTCTGCACCACCGAGACCGTCGTCGACGGGGGGTGGCTCTACGACCTGTACGAGCCGCGCGTGTCGCTCGGCGAGACGCGGGCCATCGCGGCGGACGTGCACACCCAGCCCGACGACGAACACGGCGAGCGCGTGGGCCGCGTGCTGCACGTGGGCACGGCGCGTCCGCAGGCGCTGGTGGTGGTGGCGGGGCCTCCGGGGCGCGAGCGCGCGTACGTCGGGTACGTGTCGCGCTACGTCGAGCGCGTGACCGAGGGCTTCGCGCGGCTGAACGACGAGCAGTGGCGCGCGGAGCTCGACCGGGCCACCACGCCCGCGTGGCTCGCGCCCATCGCGCGCGGCGACGACCGCTGAGCGATCACCCCCGCGCGAGGGCCGACCAGCCCTCGACGCTCGCGGCAGACTCCTCGAAGCCGCTCCCCAGGCACAGCCCCACGATGAGCTCCGACGCGAGGCACTCGCCCGCCGCGGCCTCGCGCGACGCGCGCGCGATCGCCTCGCTCACCGACGCGCCGGGGTCTTCGCTCGCGGCGCCGTCGATCACCGCGCGCAGGCCCTGCGCGACGGCGGCCGGGTCGCGCGTCGCGTCGAGCACCAGCCTCGCGAGGGTGTTGAACCACGGGCTGCGCAGGAGCCGCGCGCGCGGGTCGTCGCCGCGCCGCCACTCCACGCCGCGGGCGTCGGCGGCCTCGGTCACCCGCGCGAGGAGCGGTGCGCCCGGGTCGTCGGCGCGTACCACGGCGACGGCGCGCAGCCCCGGCGGCGGCGCCTCGTCGAGCCGCGGGTCGGACAGGAAGGCCCGCACCGCGTCGAGGAGCGTCGCGGTCTCGCCCGAGAACACGAGGTGGTCTCCGCCGGGGAGCGAGACGAAGCGCGCGCCGTCGACGTGGGCGGCGATGTAGCGACCGTCGCTCGGAGGGATGAGCCGGTCGCCCTCGCGGTGCAGCACCAGGGTGGGGACGCGCACGAAGGGCAGGAGCGGCCGCCCGTCGACGCGGGCGTTGAGCCGGAGCTGCGCGGCGGCCTGCGCGGGCGAGGTCGACACGCGCAGGTGCTCGCCGAACCACTCGCGAAAGTCGGGGTCGTGCGCGAGCGACGGGGCCTCGGCGTCGACCAGCACGGGCTCGCCCCAGTGGAGGCGCATCTCCTCGAGCGCGCGGTCGACGAAGGAGGGGTCGACGCCGCCGTCGTAGCCGCGGTCGCGCACCATCTTCACGGCGCCGTTCACGCACACCACCCCGCGCACGCGGTCGGGGAAGAGCGCCGCCGCGAGCAGGGCCGTGGCCGCGCCCTCTCCCACGCCGAGCATCACCGCGCGCGAGGAGCTCGCGGCGTCGAGCACGGTGAGGGCGTCTTCGACCCGGTGCTCCAGGCAGGGCGGCGCGAGCGAGCGCTCGGACAGCCCCGTGCCCCTGCGGTCGAAGGCGATCACCCGCGCCGTGGCGCCCAGCGCGCGGAGGAAGTCCGCCGACGCGGGGTAGCGCCACGCGTGCTCGAGGTGCGACACCCGACCGAGCTGGAGCACCAGGTCGCGGGGGCCGTCGCCGAAGACCTGAAAGGCGATCCCGAGGTCGCCCGCGTACACGTAGCGCGTCGAGGGCGCGCGCGTGAGCCGCTGCGACGACGCGGGACCCGTGGCCGACACCCCCACCCCCTCGGTGCGCGCCGCGGGGGCCACCCACGAGTCTCGCGACGGCCGCCCCTCGCTCAGCGCCTCGTCGGCAGGAGCGCTCCCGGCGCGAGGCCCCGTCGACGCGTACACCGCGCAGACGTGCTCCAGCGCGTCGCGCACCTCGGCCGCCGACGCGGGCCGCGCGGCCGGGGCGCGCCGCACGCACGCGTCGATGAGCGCCGCGAGCGAGGGCAGCGCGTCGGGCCGCCGCGAGAGCACCGGCGGCGCGTCGGTGTCGACCATCGCCCGCGCGAGCCGCTCCCGGTCGTGGATCGCGTGCGGCTCTGCGCCCGTCGCGAGGCGGTAGAGCACCACGCCGAGCGCGTAGAGGTCCGACCGCTCGCTCGGGCGCTCGCGCAGCCACACCTCGGGCGCGATGTACGCGGGCGTGCCGAGCACCGTGCCCGCGACGGTGAGCTTCAGCGCCGAGGCCCGCGCGCCGAGGGTGACCGCCGCGCTCGCGTCGTCGGGGGCGGGCTCCTCGGGGGCCTCGCTCAAGAGCGCGAGGCCGAAGTCGATGAGCTTCACCTCGCCGCGGTCGGTGAGCATCACGTTGCCCGGCTTGATGTCGCGGTGCAGCACCCCCGCCGCGTGCGCCGCGGCCAACCCGCTCGCCGCGCCGCGTCCCACCCGCGCGACCTCGGGCCAGGGCATCGCGCCCGCGTAGCCCTCGAGGTCGTGGCCCGAGACGTACTCGTAGGCGATGTACGGCCGGCCCTGCACCTCGCCCACGCGGTAGATCCCCACCACGTTGGGGTGCGTCAGCCGCGCGATGGCCCGCGCCTCGCGCGTGAAGCGCTCGCGCACCCAGGGCGTGGGGTTCGCCGAGGCGGTGACCTTGAGCGCGACGGGGCGGTCGAGGGCCACGTCGCGGGCGAGGAAGACCTGCCCCATGCCGCCGCGGCCGATGGGCCGGAGCACCTCGAAGTCGTCGAAGCGCGAGGGGCCCGGCCAGCCCGCCCGCGTCGCCTCGTCCTCGGGCTTCACCGTGGCAGACACGTACCGTGAGGGGCTCGGGGGTGTCCAACGGCGTCGCGGCGCCGCGCCGTCGGGGGCGGGCGCCGTCGGTCCGTCACTGGGGAGGGGAGGGGCGAGGGGGACGGGGCGGTCAGATCACGACGGCGACGTGCGCGAGGTTCGCCGGGTCGAAGCGCACGGGCACCACGCACCCGGGCTGCACCCGCGGCGCGGCCATCGGCGACACCAGGGCCAGGCACTTCGCCATGAAGCGGTGACCCTGCGGAGACTGCACCTCCAGGTCGAGGGCCACCTGCGGGTGGTGGTTCACGAGCATCCCGGTCTCGCGCAGGCCCACCACGCGCGCGGTGCCCTCGGCGCCCGTCGCGAGGAGCCGCTGCCGGAGCTGGGCGTCGTTGGCGAGCGACGACATCAGGCTCCCGGCGTTCTTCATCATCGGGAGGAAGACCTTCCACATCATGAGCGCGGTGAAGCCGAAGGAGACCAGGGTGATGACGAGCGAGAGGATCATGCGGGCACCTCGGGCCGCGGGCGCTGCGTGCCGCGCGGCTCGACGGAGGGCATCGCAACGCCCGGGCCACGCGCGAAGTCCCACGATCCACCGATGATTTCGCGGGGCCCACCCGCGCGAGGCCCTGGCACCGCGGCGCGTGCCGCGGCACGGCGCGTGGCCCCGTGCCAGCCCGAGGGTCAGCGTCGGGCCAGGGGCGCGAAGCGCGCGCCGTCGACCTCGATCGCGCGGTCGAGCTCGGCCACGAGCGCGCGGGTCTGCGCGAGCCCCGAGACCACGCGCGAGGCGAGGCACTGACCCGGCGCCGCGGCCTGCGCGGCGCGCGCGAGGCGGTCGAGGGGCGGGGCGACGTCGGCGTCGAGGGCGGCGCGCGCGCCCTGTGAAGCGGCGCCAGGAGAGAGGGCGAGCGAGGCCGCGAAGTCGGTGAGGGTGTTGAACCAGCGCGAGGCGTACACGCGGGCGCAGGGGTCTCCCGAGGGGAGCGCGTCGAGGCCGAGGGCCGCGGCCCGCGCTGCGGCGTCGTGCAGGAGCGGCGCGTCGGGCGCGTCGGCGCGCAGGAGCGCGTAGGTGACGAGCGGGGCCGCGGGCGGCGCGTCGAGGCGCGGGTCGTCGAGGAAGGCCCGCACCGCGTCGAGGATGGGCGCCGCGTCGCCGGTGAAGGGCAGGTGGTCTCCTCCGGGCACCGAGACGAAGCGCCCGTCGGGCACGTGGTCGGCGATGTAGCGGCCGTCGGAGGCGGGCACGAGGCGGTCGTCGGCGCGGTGCACGACGAGCACGGGGGCGCGCACGAAGGGCAGCACGGGGCGGCCGTCGAGGAGCGCGTTGAGGCGGAGCTGCGCGATCGACTGCCCCGGCGTGGTCGACGAGCGGAGGTACTCGCCGAACCAGTCGCGGAAGGCCTCGTCGTGCGACATCGAGGGCGCCTCGGCGTCGGCGAAGAGGGCCTCGCCCCAGTGGCGACGGATGCGCTCGCACACGGCGTCGAGGAAGGCCGGGTCGAGGCCGCCGTCGTAGCCGTCGTCGCGGAGCATCTTCACCGAGCCGTTGACGCACACCACCGCGCTCACGCGCTCGGGGAAGACCGCGGCGCTGAAGAGCGCGCTCGCGGCGCCCTCGCCGACGCCGAGCATCACCACGCGCCGCGCGTTGGCGGCGTCGAGGACGGCGAGCGGGTCTTCGAGCCGGTGCTGCAGCGCCGGGGCGTCGATGGCGCGCTCCGAGAGGCCCGCGCCCCTGCGGTCGAAGGCGATCACCCGCGCCATCGACCCGAGCGCGCGGAGGAAGCCCGCCAGCGTCGGGTGCCGCCACCCGTAGTCGAGGTGCGACACGCGCCCGAGGTGGAGCATCAGCTCGCGCCGCCCCGCGCCGAAGACCTGGTAGGCGACGCCGAGCTCTCCGCAGTAGGCGTATCGCGTGGGCGGAGGCCGCTCGGCCCCGGGCGACGACGGCGTGGTCGGGGCGGCGGGCTCGGGCGCGGGTGCAGGCTCGGGGATGAGCCCCGCGGCGTTCACGTCGGTGTCAGACCCCGGCGCGGTGGTGCGGTCGGCGGCGGCGGGCTCAGCGCCCTCGCGCATGGTCTCGACGATGAAGGCGTACGCGCCCCTGAAGGCGTCTTCGCTCGCGCGGTCGAAGCTCGGGTCGGCGTCGCGCGTGGCGCCCACGAGGGCGTCTCCGAGGGCGCGGTACTCGGCGTCGCCGAGCGAGAGGTGCGCGTGCCGTCGGCCGAGGTCGCGCAGGAGGGGCGCGATCTGCTCGGGGCGGTGGAGCGAGGCCGAGGTGAGCTCGAGCGCGTGGCGCAGCTTCGCGCGCTGGCCGTCGAGGTCGCGCGGGAAGAGCGAGCGCAGGTCGGGGCGCGCGGCGAAGAGGCGCTCGTAGGTGCGGCGCACGAGCACGTCGCCGGCCGACAGCGCCCGGCGCATCGCGCGAGAGACCGCGTCGGGGTCGAAGTCGGGGTCGTCGCGCAGCGGGCCGAGGGGCGACGGGGCGAAGACCGCGCAGATGCGCTCGAGCGTGTCGAGCATCACCGCGGCCGAGGCGGGTCGGCGCTCGGGGTCGCGCGCGAGGCACGCGTCGATGAGCGCCGCGAAGGACGGCAGCGCGTCGGGGCAGCGCGAGAGCACCGGGGGCGCGTCGCGCTGCACGATCGATCGCGCGAGGCGGTCGCGGTCGGCGCCGTCGTGCGGGAGCGTCGCGGTGAGGAGGCGGTAGAGCACCAGCGCGAGGGCGTAGAGGTCTGAGCGCGCGGTGGGCCGCTCGTGCAGCCACACCTCGGGAGGGATGTACGCGGGCGTGCCCATCACCGTGCCCGCGAGGGTCAGCCGCGCGATGCCCGCGCGCGCCTCGACGCCAGGCATCGTCGGCGCGTCGGCGTCCACCGCGAGGGGCGCCTCGGCGTTCGGGTCCGACAGGAGCGCGAGGCCGAAGTCGATGAGCTTCACCTCGCCGCGGTCGGTGAGCATCACGTTGCCCGGCTTGATGTCGCGGTGAAGCACCCCGGCCTCGTGGGCGGCCACCAGGCCCCGCGCCGCGCCCAGGCCCACCCGCGCGACCTGCGCCCAGGGCAGGGCCGCGCGGCGAGACTCCAGGTCGCGGCCCGAGACGTACTCGTAAGCGATGTACGGTCGGCCCTGCACCTCGCCCACGCGGTAGATCCCCACCACGTTGGGGTGCGTCAGCCGCGCGATGGCCCGCGCCTCGCGCAGGAAGCGCGCGCGCACGCCCTCGCTGGGCTCGCTCGACGCGGTGAACTTCAGCGCCACGGGCCGGTCGAGGGCCACGTCGCGCCCGAGGAACACCTGCCCCATGCCCCCGCGCCCGAGAGGCCGGAGCACCTCGAAGTCGTCGAAGCGACGCGGACCCGCCCAGCCCGACTCCAGCGCCTCGTCGTCCGCGTTCACGGCCGCAGACACCTACCGTGAGGGCCGAGGCCCTGTCCATCGGCCCGGTGCATCCGGTGGCACGAGGCCGTGGCACGTGCCAGGCACCGCGGCGCGCGTGCCACCCGCAGAAGCGCCGCGCGTTCGCCGGAGCTTCTCTCTCCGCGCGAGAATCGCCGGTGGCTTTTCGCCGGATCACTCTGGCACCGCGAGTGCTCAACGCTCCCTCGCCGTGCTCGACCTCGCCGCGCCCCTCGCCGCTCACGCGCGTCGGCCTCCGGTCGGCGGCCGGTGGTACCGTCGCCAGCCCGAGGGGATGCCCGTGCCTTACGACCCTGAAGACGCGACCCAGGCGGCCAGCGAGCCGCTGCTCCCGGGGCCGGCCTCTGACCCGCTCGGCCCGCTGCCCGACGGCGCGACGCTCGGGCACTACCGCGTGCTCGCGCACCTCGGCAGCGGAGGGATGGGCCACATCCACCGCGCCCGCGACGAGCGGCTCGAGCGCGAGGTGGCGCTCAAGGTCGCGGGCCGCGTCGACCCCGGCGCGTCGCGGGCCCTGCACGAGGCCCGGGCGCTCGCCGCGCTCAACCACCCCAACGTGGTCACCGTGTACGAGCTCGGCGCCCACGAGGGTCGGCCGTACATCGTGATGGAGCTTCTCCGCGGCGAGAGCCTCCGCGCGCGCCTCTCTCGCGGCGCCCTCTCCGCCGCCGACGCGCTGCGCGCGGCCTGCGACGCGGCGCGGGGGCTCGCGGCGGCGCACGCGGTGGGCGTGCTGCACCTCGACCTCAAGCCCGAGAACCTCTTCGTCACCGAAGAGGGCGCGGTGAAGCTCCTCGACTTCGGCGTGTCGCGCGTGTCGCGCGCGGCCGCCGCGGCCGACCCCGAGACGGGCCTCGCGGGCACGGTCTCGTACATGGCCCCCGAGCAGCTCGAGGGCGGCCCCGTCGATCACCGCGCCGACCTCTACGCGCTCGGCCTCGTGCTGCACGAGCTCGCGACGGGGCGGCAGCCCTTCAAGGGCGCGCGTCGCGTCGAGGCCCTGCGCGCGGGGCGCGCGGTGGAGCCCGCCCTCACGGCGGGCGAGATGGAGCCCTCCCTCGAGGCCCTGGTGCGCGCGTGCCTGTCGCGCGAGCCCTCGGCGCGCCCCGCGAGCGCCGCCGAGGTGCTCGACCGGCTCGAGGGCCTGCGCCGCGCGTCGCAGGTCGAGGTCGCCGCGCCCCGGCGTCGCCCTCCACCGACGAGGTCGACCTCGCCCTCGCGCAGGTCGCGCCGCTCGCCGACAAGGCCTTCAGCGTGCGCCCGCGCCGGGCGCCGCGCTGGTCTTCGAGGGCGTGATGGCGCCGCGCGACCCCGAGGCGGCGGTGTTCCCCCACTTCGAGCGGGTGCACGCGCGGGTCGCGGGCTGCGGCGCGCTCACCCTCGACGTGCGCGCGCTCAAGCAGGTGAACTCGGCCACGCTGGGGTTGTTCATCCGCTGGCTCGGGTGGATCCGCGCCGAACCCGAGGCGCGCCGCTACCGCCTGGAGTTCATCGCCGACCCCTCGGTGCTCTGGCAGCGCGCGAACCTGAAGCCCCTCGAGATGATCGCGCCCGAGACCCTGCGCGTCACCATGCGACCCGCGGCGCGCTGAGCGCTCGCCGCCCGACAGACAGAGAAGAGAGAGAGCCCACGATGCCCCTGCTCGACATGCCGCTGCGTACGGTCTGGTCCGAGGTGCAGGCCGTGCGAGAGCGCGTGCAGGCGCTCCTCGGCGACGCCTCGCCCGAGCTGCGCGAGGCCACGGTGATGACCGCCTCGGAGCTGGTCGAGAACGCGATCAAGTACGGCGAGCCCGTGCCCGGCGCGCCCCACGCGACGGTGGCCCTCGACCGAGACGGCGGGCTCGTGCGGGTGGTGGTGCGCAACGGCGTCGCGGCGGAGTCGACGGTGAGCGAGCTCGCCGAGCACGTGCGGCGGCTCTCGGCGGCGAGCGACCGCACGGCGCTCTACGTCGAGCGGCTGCGCGAGCTGATGCTCTCGGGAGGGGGCGGCAGCAAGCTCGGGCTGTACCGCATCGGGTGCGAGGGGGGCTTCGACCTCGCGTGCGATTTCACCGACCGGGTGGTGACCGTCACCGCCACCCGGCGCGAGCCTTGACGGCGCGCCGCGCGCTCGACGAAAGGGACGGTCCGACGATGAACGACGCTGGCCTCGACGCCGTCGCCCCCGCCACGCTCGGGGGCCTCTCCATCGCCGTCACGGGCGACCGCGCGCTCGCGTGGTCGGGCGAGTTCGCGCACCGCGACCCGGTCGCCGAGGTGGGGCCGCACGTGCGGCGCATCCACGACGCGGCCGCGGGCGGCGGCGAGCTGGTGGTCGACGTGCGGGGCTTGAGCTTCGTGAACAGCTCGGCGCTGCGGGTGTTCCTCGACTGGGTGGCGTGGATCGCCGCGGAGCCCGCCGAGCGGCGGTACCCCTTGCGCTTCGTGACCAGCCCGAAGGCGACCTGGCAGGCCGCGGCCTTCCCCGCGATCGTGATGCTCGGCGCGCCCCACGTCACCGCGTCGCACGGCTGAGGGACCGCATGCGCCAGACCGACCTCATCCAACGGCAGGCCGAGCTCGTCGCGGTGACCATCGAGTCGCGCGTGAGGCGGCTGCACGACGCGCTCGAAGACCTCGCCTACGCCACGCGGCACACCTTCGCGACGCGCGCCGTGAGCGACGACGAGGTGCGGGCGTGGCTCGACCGCGAGCGCTTCGAGGTGCTGCCCACGGGCTTCTACGAGAGCGCCGAGCGCATCGCGCGCGCCCACGCCGCGGGCACGCTCGCGGGCGAGATGGTGATGTGCTGGTCGGCGACGGCGCGGGGCGACCTCGACCTCGCGCGCAGGCTCTACCTCGTGAAGGGCGTCGCGCCCATGGCGGCGGCGATGCACGCGCGCTTGAAGGGCGTCGCGTGGGCGTACTTCCAGGACGGGGCGACGCACCACGCGTCGGCGGTGATCCCTGGGCTCGCGCCCGACGCGATGATCCCCAGCGACTTCGACTGGCACACGTACCACTCGTTCACCATCGTCGCGCCGGGGGTGAACCCCGAGCGCGCGACGCGGTGGAGCCCGCCCAACGTCGACTACGCGGGCGAGGGGTTGATCTCGTGCGTGTCGACCCCGGTGTGGGAGGGCGACGCGCTCCTCGGCGTGTGGACGATGGACGTGCGCCTCGCGTCGCTGCACGCCGACCTCACCCTCGACGCCCTCGGCGCGGCGGGGGAGCGGCAGGCGAGCTTCATCGTCGACTACGACGGCAGGCTCCTCGCGCACCCCGACCTCGACCCGGGCGCGCAGGGAGAGAAGGGCGCGGTCTACGACCACAAGCTCGCGACCCTCGGCGGAGACTTCGCGACCCTCGACGTCGCCGCCCTCGCCGCCGCGGGCCACGGGCAGATGGAGCTGCGCGACGCGAAGGGCGAGCGGCTCCACGTGGTGTACCGGGCGATCCCCGCGATCCGCTGGGTGGCCTTCGTGGCGCTGCCCGCGGCGGACCTCATCGAGGCCAGCCGCGACGCGTTCCAGAGGGCCTTCGCGCGGCTCGGCGCGGGCGACCTGTCGTTCCGCCTCGAGGGCGTGGGCGACGGGGTGATGCAGGCGCTCGTGGGCTCGTACAACGAGATGGCCGAGACGCTGCAAGAGAGCCTGCGAAGGCGCGAGCAGGCCGAGGCCGACCGACGACGTCTCGAGCGCGAGCAGGAGCGCCTCGCGCGGGAGTTCGAGATCGCGGCGACGATCCAGATGTCGATGCTGCCGCGCGCGCCGCGGCACGAGGGCTTCGAGTTCGCGGGCCGCATGCGCCCCGCCGACGAGGTGGGCGGAGACTTCTACGACGTGGTGGCCCGCCCCGGCGGCGCGCTCTGGGTGACCATCGGCGACGTGTCGAGCCACGGGCTCGGCGCGGGCCTGGTGATGATGGTGGCCCAGGCGGCCTTCCGCGCGGTCTTCGAGGCGCGGCCCGAGATGCGCGCCGACGAGGCCCTGCGGCGGGTGAACCGGCTCGTGCACGCCAACACCTCGACGCGCATGGGCGGCGGGCGATACCTCACGGGGATGCTCCTCGCGCACCAGGGCGACGGCGCCTTCGACTGCGTGGGCGGGCACCTGTGGCCGCTCGTCTTCGACGCCGCGACGGGGGCGGCGCGCAGGGTCGAGGTGCCGGGGCCGTGGCTGGCCGTGGTGCCCGAGCTCCCGACGGTGCCCGTGACGCGGCTCGAGCTCGCGCCGGGCGAGGTGCTGTGCCTCTACTCCGACGGGATCATCGAGGCGCGCGACGCGGGCGGGGAGATGTACGACCTCGAGCGCTTGATCGAGAGCGTGTCGCGGGGCCTGCGCGCCGGAGGCTCCCTCGACGAGGTCGCGACGGGCGTGCTCGACGCGGTGTCGGCCTTCGCGCCCGCGCAGGACGACGACCGCACGGTGCTCCTCGTGCGGCGCGCGTGAACGTGGGGCGAACGGGGCGTGTTAGCGTCGGAGCGACGTGGGCCAGGCATCACCCGAGACCGCTGAGAACCTGACCTTCGACGCGAGGGGGATCACCCGCGCGCCCTCTCCAGGGGCGCTGGTGCTCTTCAGCGGCGGGAGGGTGACCCACGCGGCGGTACCGGCCCGCGACGGCGTGGTCGACCTCGGTCGCGACCGCCTCGCCGAGGCGGGCGTGGTCGACCCGCGGGTCTCGCGCCGCCACGCCACCGCGCAGTGGGACGCGGGCGCGTGGGTGGTGCGCGACGTCGGCAGCCGCAACGGCACGGCGGTGGAGGGAGAACCCTGCGGGGGCGCGACGCGCGCGGGGCCCTTCGCGGTGGTGCGGGTGGGCGACACCGTGGCGTGGTTGGTGCCCGACCTCGGGCCCTTCATCGACCGCCCGGTGAAGGTCGAGGGGCCAGTGGTCGTGGGCGCCGCGCTCGGGGCCGCGCTCGACCGGGTGAGGGCCTCGGCCGACGGGCCCGTCTTGCACGTGCGGGGGCCGAGCGGCGCGGGCAAGGAGCTCGCGGCGCGGGTGTTCCACGAGGGCGGGCCGAGGCGCGCGGGGCCCTTCGTGGCGATCAACTGCGCGGCGATCCCCGAGGGCGTGGCCGAGCGGGTGCTGTTCGGCGCGCGCAAGGGGGCCTACTCGGGCGCGCACGCCGACGCGCCGGGGCACTTTCAAGAGGCCGACGGGGGCACGCTCTTCCTCGACGAGGTGGGCGAGCTCGACCTCGCGGTGCAGGCGAAGCTCCTGCGCGCGCTGGAGTCTCGCGAGGTGACCCCCCTGGGCGCGTCGCGGCCGCAGCGGGTCGACGTGCGCTTCTGCTCCGCCACGCACCGCGATTTGCGCGAGCGCGTCTCCGAGCGGCGCTTCCGCGAGGACCTCTACTACCGCGTGGCGCGGCCCGAGGTGGTGCTCCCCGCGCTGCGCGAGCGCCGCGACGAGGTGCCCTCGCTCGTCGCCCTCGCGCTCGAACCCTTCGGCCTCACGGCGCACCCCTCTCTCATCGAGGCCTGCCTCGCGCGGCCGTGGCCGGGCAACGTGCGCGAGCTCCTCGTCGAGGTGGCCGCGGCGGCGCGCGCGGCGCACGGCGCCCCCGACAAGCGCGTGCGCGCGGCGGACCTCTCGCCCACGGCGGGGATGAGCTTCACCGCGCCGACGGTGGCCGAGCCGAGCGACGACTCCGACGCGAGCGACGACGCGACGGCGCAGCCTCCGCGCCGGGGGATGCCCCCGAAGGAGGAGATCGTCGCGTCGCTGCGTCGACACGGGGGCCGCGTCGCGACCGCCGCGCGGGAGCTCGGGCTGCACCGCAACCAGCTCCGTCGGTGGATCGCCGCCGAGGGCGTCGACCCGCGCGCCCTCGCGCTCGCGTCGCGGGGCTCGGCCTCGGAGCTCTAACGCCCGCCCTCAGCGCTTCGCGTTGCGGTCGAGGAAGTCGAAGGTGTCGCGCCAGCAGCGCCGCGCGGCCTCGCGGAACACCATCGCGTGGAAGGCGTGCATCTCGCCGGGGTAGTAGCGGTCCTCGGCGACGGCGCCGAGGGCGCGCAGGGCGCTCGCGAAGCGGCGCGTGTCGTCGAGGATCGGGTCGCGCGTGCCCACGGGGAGGAAGAAGGGCGGCAGCGGCCGCTCGGGCCGCTCTCCGCGCTCGACCCAGACCACCGGGTCGGCGAGGTCGAGGGAGGGCGCGTCGTGGCCGCCGAGGTACGCGATCGCGACCTCGTCGATGCGGTCTTGCAGCCACCACGGGATGCGCTTTCGGCGAGAGAAGCGGCCCGCGTCGCTCACCTGGAACATCCCGCACGCGGGGAGAACCGCGTCGGGCACGCGCCCGCGGTCGAAGACGGCGCGCGCGAAGGGCTCGTCGCGGCGGTAGCAGCACGCGAGGGTGACGCTCGCGGCGAGGTTCGCGCCCGCGCTCTCGCCCGCGACGACGAGGCCGAGGTCGGTGTCGCCGCCGTGGTCCTTCGCGCGGTCGAGGGCGTACACGAAGGCGGCGCAGGCGTCGTCGATGGCCGCGGGGAAGGGGTGCCTCGGCGCGAGGCGGTAGCTCGCGTTCAAGACCAGGTACCCCCTCCGCGCGAAGGAGAGGCCCATGAGCCAGTGGGTCTCCTTCGAGAGGATGCGGAAGCCCCCGCCGTGCAGGTACAGCAGCACGGGGAAGGGTCCTTCGCCCGGCGGTCGGTACACGTCGAGGTGGTGCTCGCGGAGGGGCGCGCCGCGGTACGGCACGTCGCGGGTGACGGTGACGCCGTGGCGCGCGGGGTCGGCGAGCGGGTGCAGACGTCCCGCGCGGGAGAGGGCGCGGAAGAACCCGTCGGCGACGGCGGCGCCGACCGCGCGTCGCGCTGCGCTGCGTCGCTTCACCGTTCGAGCTCCTTGAGGCGTCGGCGCAGGAGCTTGAGCCCCCGCGCGTGCAGCCGGCTCGACCAGCTCTTGGTGAGCCCGAGGGTCTTGCCCGCCGCCTCGATGGTGTCGCCCTCGACGTACACGCGCAGGAGGATGGTCCGCTCCTTGTCGGGCAGCGAGGTGAGCGCGGCGTCGACGAGGTCCTTCACCTCCTGGGTCATCGTCGCCGACTCGGGGTCGGGCGGGACCTCCGGCGCCGTCCGCGCCGCGGTCTCGCCCATGACCAACGCCGTCGCGGCCTCCTCCAAGAGCGACGCGAGGGAGCGCGCGGCGACCTCTGGCGTGACGCCCTCGGTGGGCGGCGGCGCGTCTGCGACCTGCCGCTCGATGAGGTCGTCGAGGGCGGCCTGCGTCGCCGCGTAGGCGCGCGCCCGCGGGTCGCTCGCGCTGTGCCGCCGCAGCGAGTCGATCATCGCGCCGCGCACCCGGTAGTACGCGAAGGTCGAGAACTGCGCGCCGCGGTCGGGGCGGTAGCGCTTCGCCGCTTCGAGCAGGCCGATGCGGCCCTCGGCGACGAGCTCGTCGAGGCTCACCCAGCGCGGGAGGATGTTCAGCAGGTGCTTCGCGATCCGCCGCACCATGGGCAGGAGCGGCTCGACCATCGCGCTGTAGTCTTCGCTCGGCGGCTCCACCGTGACGCGGGCGAGTGTCATCGCTCGCGCGCGGGTCGGTCAACGCCGATCAGCGGCCGGGCGGCAGCGCCGGGGCGAGCATGGCCTCGAGCTGGGCTTCGGAGAGGTAGCCCTCGGTGCGCCGCGCGACGGCGCCCGCGCGGTTCACGAAGAAGAGCGTGGGCGCGTGCTCGATGGGGCCGAGCTCGCTCGCGCCGCGGCGGATCGCGTCGGTGGCGGGGGCGAGGCGCACCGCGCGAAGGCCCAGCACGTCGCGCCAGGCCTGCAGCGCGACCTCGGCGGTCGACGGGTCGAAGGGGTCTCCGACGATGGCGACGACGGCGACGCCCTCGGGGTGCGCGCGCGCGAGGCGCTCGAGGTTCCGCACCAGGGCCTGCGAGGCGAGGTTCTCGGTGTGCACGGCCGCGAGGAGCACCGCGCGACCGCGCAGAGACGCGAGGTCGAGGGCCTCGCCGCCGAGGAGGGTGAGCGTGAGGTCGAGGGGGGCGAGGCGAACCGGCGCCGTCGAGGGAGGCAGCGCCGTGGGCGGCGCGCGCCGCGGGGTCGAGGCGCACGCACAGAGCGCGAGGGCGAGGAGGCAGAGCCCCAGCCCACGCCGCGCGCGCGCCGCGGCCCCGACGCGATCAGGGATCGCCTCGAAGAGGCCGGCCGCGCCCATGCCGCCGCCGATGCACATGGTGACGATGCCGTAGCGCCCGCCGCGGCGGCGGAGCTCGTGCAGCAGCGTCGCGGTGAGCTTCGCGCCGGTGCACCCGAGGGGGTGGCCGAGGGCGATGGCGCCGCCGTTGACGTTGAGCTTCTCCTCGTTCAGCCCGAGCTCGCGGAGGCAGTACACCGACTGCGCCGCGAAGGCCTCGTTCATCTCGATGAGGTCGATGTCCTTGAGCGAGAGGCCGGTCTTCGCGAGGAGCTTGCGCACCGCGGGCACCGGGCCGATGCCCATGATCTCGGGCGGAACGCCCGCGACCTGAAAGGCCCTGAAGTACCCGAGGGGCTTCACGCCGAGCGCGTCGGCCTTGGCCTTCGACATCACCACCGCGGCGGCGGCGCCGTCGGTGAGGGGCGAGCTGTTGCCCGCGGTGACCGTGCCGTCCTTGGCGAACACGGGCTTGAGCGCGGCGAGCTTCTCGGCCGTGGTGTCGGCGCGGATGAACTCGTCGCGGTCGAAGCTGAAGTCGTCGCGCACGGGCTTTCCGTCGCGGGTCGAGAAGCGCACCGCCTGCACGGGCACGATCTCGTCGGCGAAGCGGCCCGACGACTGCGCGCGCGCGGCCTTCTGGTGGCTGCCGGCGGCGAAGGCGTCTTGCGCCTCGCGGCTCACCTCGAAGCGCTTGGCCACGTTCTCGGCGGTGATGCCCATGGGCACGTACGCGTTGGGGAAGCGCTCCATCACCTCGGCGCTCACCGAGATCTTGTTGCCGGTCATCGGCACCATGGTCATCGACTCGACGCCGCCCGCGACGATGGCGTCGACGCTGCCGAAGGCCACGCGCTCGGCCGCCAGGGCGATGGCCTGGAGGCCCGACGAGCAGAAGCGGTTGATGGTCATGCCCGAGGTGGTCTCGGGCAGACCGCCGAGGAGGCCCACCACGCGGGCCATGTTGAGGCCCTGCTCACCCTCGGGCATCGCGCACCCGAGGATGACGTCGTCGACCTCCTTGGGGTCGAGCTGCGGGACCTTCTTCAGGAGCTCGCGGATGACGTTCCCCGCGAGGTCGTCGGGGCGGGTCAGGGCGAGCGCGCCCTTGTGGGCCCGGCCCCCCGCGCTGCGCACCGCGGCTGCGATCACTACGTCGGCCATTGGGGTTCTCCTTCAGTTCCGCAGGGGCTTGTTGTTCATGAGGAAGTACTGCATGCGCTCCTGGGTCTTGGCCTCGCCGCAGAGCGACAAGAAGGCCTCGACCTCGAGCTCCAGCATCCGAGACTCGGTCACGGGGTTCGCCGCGCCGTCGATGCCGCCGCAGAGGATGTGCGCGACCTTCATCGCGACCACCCCGTCGTGCTCCGTCGCGTGGCCGCCGTCGACCAGCGACTGCACCATCATCTTGAGCGTCGCGATGCCGTTCTGGCCCGGGAGCTTGTAGGCCCGCGGCGCCGGCGCGTGCCAGCCCGAGCGGGCGAGGCCGAGGCACTTCTGCTTGGCGTCGTAGAGGTGCCGCGCGCGGTCGAAGGTCACGCCGTCGGTCCCGCGGAAGTACCCGAGCTCCTTGGCCTCCTGCGCGCTCGTCGCGACCTTGGCGAGGGCGATGTTCTTGAACACCTGCGTGACGAGCCCGTAGGTGTCGACCGCCGCGCCCTCGGGCACGCCCTCGAGCGCGCGCCAGAGGAGGTTCAGGCAGCCGCCGCCGCCGGGCACGAGGCCCATGCCGACCTCGACGAGGCCCGCGTAGGTCTCGAGCGCGGCCTGCACCGCGCCCGCGCCGAGGGCCATCTCGAGGCCGCCGCCGAGGGTCATCCCGAAGGGCGCCGCGACCACGGGCACCTTCGCGTACTTCATCCGCTGGTTCGAGGCCTGAAAGCGCGCGGCCAGCGTGCGGATGCTCTCGAAGTCTCCGCCCGACGCGGCCATCGCGACGAGCATGAGGTTCGCGCCCACCGAGAAGTTGTCGCCCTCGTTGAAGAGCACGAGGCCCTCGAAGCGGTCTTCGGCGATCTCGACGGCCTTCTCGACGGCCTCGATGGTGTTCGGGTCCACCGAGTTCATCTTCGACTTCAGCGTGAGCGAGACGATCCCGTCGCCGAGGTCCCAGAGGGTGCCGCCCTCGCCCTCCCACACGGCCGCGCCCTTGCGCTGCGCGCTGTAGGGGAGCGTGCGGGGGTCCTCCTCGCGCTTCACGTACGCGCCCTTGGCGAGGTCGTAGACCTCACCGTCGCGGTAGAAGCTCTCGACGCCCTTCTTCCGCATGTCGAGCACCGACTGCGGGAGCTTCACGCCGTCCTTCACCATCCGGTCGACGGTGGTCGCGAAGCCGAGCGCGTCCCAGGTCTGGAAGGGCCCGAGCTCCCAGTTGTAGCCCCAGCGCATGGCGTCATCGATGGCCGAGACGTCGTCGCTGATCTCGCCCACGCGCCGCGCGGAGTACGAGAGGCCGCGCGCGAGCACCTTCCACGCGAAGCGGCCCGCGGGGCCCTCGTCGGCGACGATGGCGCGCAGGCGCTCGCCCACGTCCTCCATGTCGCGCAGGCCCTTCACGAAGGACGAAATCTCCTTCGTGGTCTTCTTGTCGCGGTACTCGCCCGTGGCCGGGTCGAGGGTCTGCACGCCCGCGGGGGTCTTCTTGTAGAAGCCGCCCTTGGTCTTGTCGCCGAGCTGCTTCTTCTCGGCCATCGCGCGGATGTACGCGGGCACCTCGAAGACGGCGCGGTCTTCGTCGTCGGTGAGCGAGCGGTGGCAGTTGTCAGCGACGTGGATGAAGGTGTCGAGGCCCACCATGTCGGCCGTGCGGAAGGCCGCGCTCTTCGGTCGGCCCATGGGGGTGCCGACGATGGCGTCGACGTCCTCGGGGGTGAGGCCGTCTTCGAGCATCTGGTGGATCGCCGCCATCATGGCGTGGGCGCCGATGCGGTTGCCGATGAAGTTGGTGGTGTCCTTCGCGACGACGATGCCCTTGCCGAGCACGTCGCGGCCGAAGCGCTTCACGCGCTCGAAGGCCGCGGGGTCGGTCTCGGTCCCCGGCACGAGCTCGAGGAGCTTCATGTAGCGGGGGGGGTTGAAGAAGTGGATCACCATGAAGCGCTTGCGGAACGAGTCCGAGCGGCCTTCGAGCATGGCGGCGATGCGCAGGCCCGAGGTGTTCGACGCGACGAGGGTCTCGGGGCCGATGTTGGCCTCGAGCTTGGTGAAGAGGTTGCGCTTGATGTCGATGTTCTCGACCACGGCCTCGATGACGAGGTCGCAGTCGCGCAGGAGCGCGAGGTCGTCGTCGAGGTTGCCGACGGAGACCAGCGCGGCGCGCGAGGGGTGCGAGAAGGCCGCGGGGCGAGACTTCAGCGCGCGGTCGAGGCCGCCCTGCGCGAAGCGGTCGCGCGCGACGGGGTCGTTCTTCTCGGCGTCGGTGAGGTTCGGGGGGACGATGTCGAGGAGCAGGGCTTCGACGCCCGCGTTGGCGAGGTGGGCGGCGATGCCGGCCCCCATCACTCCCGCGCCCAGGACGGCGACCCTTCGGATGGGACGGTTCATGCGAGACTCCTTCGTGGCTCGTGCGCGAAGGCCATCCGGCGGGCCTTCACGGCGCGCGGGGGTAGTACCCCTCGGAGGGTGAGCGCCGCAAGGGGCGATGGGGCCGCGGACTGCGCGAGAGAAGCTGCACGCGCGCAGGGGCGCGCTGCGTGCGCGCAGGGGGAGCGACGCAACGGGCCGTTGCGCGGCGGGGCCGTTGTCGCGAGGGGTGAGGGCCGTACCATGGTGGGCCTATGGAACGCCGCACGCTCCTGGGCGCCCTCGCCACCTCGCCGCTGATCGTGGCCTGCACGCAGCGAGAGCCCTCGCGCGGCGCCTTCGCCCCTGTGAGGCACGCGATGAACGAAGACCCTGTCCGCGCGGTGCTGCCGCTCGGCGCACCCCCCTGGCCCACGCCTGATCCCTTTCTGTTCTGCGTCCACCACGACGACGACTACCCGGCGGGCAACGAGCGCTTCGGCCCCGCGGCCTCGCTCTCGGGTCGTCAGATCGGGATGGACTTCGCCGGGATCGACGGCTGGCGCATGTACCACGGCGAGACCGTCCCGGGCTTTCCCTCGCACCCGCACCGCGGCTTCGAGACCGTGACGGTGGTGCGCCGCGGTCTGATCGATCACTCCGACTCCCTGGGCGCGGCGGCGCGCTATGGGCACGGCGACGTGCAGTGGCTCACCGCGGGCCGCGGGATCGTCCACGCCGAGATGTTCCCGCTGTTGGAGCGTGAACGTCGCAACCCGGCGGAGCTCTTCCAGCTCTGGCTGAACCTCCCGCGGGCCGACAAGATGGCCGACCCCCACTTCACGATGTTCTGGCGCGACGCGATCCCGCGCCACGTCGCGCTCGACGCCGACGGCCGCTCCACCGAGGTCACCGTGATCGCGGGGCGTCACGGCGACCTCGCGCCGCCGCGTCCGCCGCCGCGCTCCTACGCGTCGCGCCCCGAGAGCGACGTCGCGATCTGGACGCTCAAGATGGCCCCTGGCGCGCGCTACACGCTCCCCGCGGCGCAGCGGGGCACCAACCGCTCGCTGTATTTCTTCCGCGGCACGGGGCTGCGGGTGGGCGCGCGCGACGTTCCGGGCAACCGCCTGGTAGAGCTTCACGCGCACGTTGACACGCCGCTCGTGAACGGCGCCGACGAGGGAGAGGTGCTGATCCTCCAGGGCAGGCCCATCGGCGAGCCCGTGGTGCAGCACGGCCCCTTCGTGATGAACACGCGCGCCGAGATCCAGCAGGCCATCAGCGACTACCAGCGCACGCGCTTCGGCGGATGGCCCTGGCCAAACGCCGACCCCGTACACGGCGCCGAAGGCACGCGCTTCGCGCGCCACGCCGACGGCCGCCGCGAGACCGCGCCGACGTGACGTGAGCACGGGGCGCGGCGCGAAGGCTCCGCGTCCGCCCGCGGTGCGTCCGATGAACCCCCCGCCGTAGGGTGTAGCCTCGATCGCGTCGCCGCGCGGCGTCACTTCGTCGCGCGGACATCGAATCGATGAGCGACGCCGTGACCGACGCGTTGATCGTCTTGGTGCTGATGGTCTTCAACGGCGTGTTCGCCGCGGCGGAGATCTCCGTCTTGTCGGTGCGCAAGACGCGCCTCGCGGAGCTGGCCGAGTCGGGCTCGACCCGCGCGCGGGCGGTGCAGTGGCTGCGCGGCCAGCCCGAGCGCTTCCTCGCGACGGTGCAGATCGGCATCACGGTCATCGGCACCACCGCCGCGGCCTTCGGCGGCGACCTCTTCGCCGACCGCGTCGCCGCGTGGCTCCGCGGTCAAGCGCCGTGGCTCGGCGACAGCGGTCACCACCTCGCCCTGGCGCTGGTGATCGCGCTCATCTCCTTCCTCGGGATCGTGATCGGCGAGCTCGTGCCCAAGTCCCTCGCGCTCCGGCACGCCGAGCGGCTCGCCACCACCCTCGGCCCGTTGCTGCGCGCGATGGCCTCCCTCGTGCGGCCCGTGGTGTGGGCGCTCACCTCGACCTCGAACCTCATCCTCCGGCTCTCGGGCAACCACTCCAGCTTCTCTGAGGCGAGGCTCTCCCCCGAGGAGCTGCAGGAGCTCGTCGAGGAGGCCGCGCGCGTGGGCTCCATCGACCGCAACACGGGCGAGATCGCCTCGCGCGCCATCGACTTCCGCACGCTCACGGCGGTCGACGTGATGGTGCCTCGCGAGGGCATCGTCTCCATCGACCGCGCCGCGGGGGCCGAGGCCGTGCGCGCCGCGCTCCGCGGGGCGCCCTTCGCGCGACTGCCCGTGTACGAAGGCACGCCGGAGAACATCACGGGCTACGTCGCCGTGAAGGACCTGCTGCTGCCCGCCCTCGACGGCGAGGTCTCGCTCGACGCCAAGGCCCGCCCGGTGCGCTTCGTCCCCGCGAGCGAGCCGGCCACGCAGCTCCTGCGCGAGATGCAGTCCGAGCGGCAGCCCATGGTCATCGTGATCGACGAGCGCGGCGGCCTCGTCGGGCTCGTCACCGTCGAAGACCTGCTCGAAGAGCTCGTCGGGGAGATCCTCAGCGAGGGCGGCGTCGAGCCCCCGCGCTTCGTGCGCGACCCCGACGGGAGCGTGGCGCTGCCAGGGTCGACGCCCATCCGTGACCTCAACCGCGCGCTTGACATCGGCCTGCCCGAGCCGCCGCAGGTGAGCACCGTCGCGGGTCTCTGCATCCTCGCGGCGAAGCGCCTCCCGCGCGCCGGAGAGCGGTTCCGGCTGGAGGACGGCCACACCCTCGAGGTGCTCGACGCGTCGACGCGGCGGGTGCGCTCGGTGCGCCTCTACCCGCCCGCGCCTCAGGCGGACGCGCGCACCCCGATGGGCTGAGACCTCGACGCTCCGCTCACCCCCGCAGCGACCGCGCGCCGTCGAGCGTCATCGCTCCCGCGCGCGTGCGACGGATCCTCCACGCGATCGCGTCGACCCCCACCGACGCGCCGAGGTCGTGCGCGAGCGAGCGCATGTACGTCCCCGACGAGCACGACACCTCTAGCGAGGCGACCGCGTACCTCGCCCCGGCCTGCCCGCGCATCGCCTCGCGCCACCGCGCGTCGATCGCGTCCTGCCGAAAGTCTCCGCGCACCCGCGCCACGCGCCGCCGCGCGTCGTCTTCGACCTCGCCGCCGTCGAGCTCGTGCCACCCGGTCACCGTCACCGCGTAGAGCGTGCGCTCCAGCGTGGGGCGCTCCACGTCGATCCCGGCGTGACCGTACGAGATCAGCGAGCGGCCGTTCACCTTCGCCTGCGCGAAGGGCGCCACGCGCTGCGCGAAGGTGCCGACCATCGCCGCGCAACTCGCCCGCACCGCGTCCTCGTCGACGCGGACCGCTCGCGCGGCGCGCACGAGCCCGAGGGCGTCGAAGGAGTCGGTGTCGACGCCGAAGATCACGTCGACCTCGTAGGTCTTGTCGGCGCGGCGGAGCTCGCGCGCCTGTCGGTTCTCGTCGTCGACCAGCACCACCAGCAGCCCCTCGGCGAGCGGGTCGAGGCGGCCGGCGTGACCGAGCTTCGCGCGCGAGAGCGAGGGGTCGTCGTCGCGCAGCGCCGTGAGCGCCTGCACCGAGGTCGGACCGACGGGCTTGTCGAGCGAGAACATGGCGGCGCCGCGATGGTAGTGCATCGCAGAGCGCTCGCGCGTGTTGCGCCCCGCATCGCTTCGGTGACACAAGCGCAGCGCCGTGCCCGTCGACCTCGACTCGCTCCGTTCGCTCCTCGCCACGATCCGCAAGCGCACGCCCTCGATGCGCGCCGCCGAGGCCAACCGGATCCTCGAAGCGGGCGCGGTGATGGTCCAGCGCGAGGGAGACGACGAGGCCATGCTCGTGCTCCAGGTGCCGGGGTGGAGCATGACGCCCACGGTCTTCCTCTACCCCGACGACGAGGAGTGGACCTGCGACTGCGGCGGCTCCGACCCCTGCGCGCACGTCCTCGCTGGCGCCATCGCCCTCGAACGCGCTCGCGCGAAGGGAGGCTCGCTCCCTTCTCTCTCCGAGCGACAGTCCCGCTTGCGCTACACGCTCCGCGCGTCGGGCGAGCGGCTCTTCGTCGACCGCGAGGCCGTGACCTCGCAAGGCGCCACCACGCGCATC
>JAWKRC010000014.1:0-163432 GCA_041389825.1 Polyangiales bacterium
ATGCGCGCGGTGCCCGACGAGGTCTTCTCGCGCATCACGCCGCTCCTCGGCGACGACGGCGCGCGCGCGCACCTCCGCGCGGCGCTCACGCACACGTCCTCGCTCACGCTTCGCGCGCAGACGCTCCGCACCTCGCGCGAGGCGCTTCGCGACCGACTCGTCGAGGAGCTTCCGGGCGCGACGGTGACGCTCGGGGCGCTGAGCCCGTGGTCGCTGCGCGTGGAGGGCGCGGGTGACCCGACGCGCGCGCCCTCGTGGCGCGAGGGGCTGTTCTCGATCCAGGACGAGGCCGCGCAGGCCGTCGCGGCGATGACCGAGGCGAGGCCCGGGATGCGCGTGCTCGACGTGTGCGCGGGGCGCGGAGGGAAGACCGCCGCGATCGCCACGATGCTCGCGGGCGACGGGCTCCTCCACGCGGTGGACCTGCACCCCGAGAAGCTCGCCAAGGCCCGCGAGGAGCTCGCGCGGCTCGGGCTCGACGACGGCGTCCGCTTCGCTGCCTTCGCCGCGGACCTCTCGGTCGGTCTCGGCGCGCTCGCGAAGGCCGCGCCGTCAGAGGGCTACGACGTGGTGCTGGTCGACGCGCCGTGCTCGGGGCTCGGCACCCTCGCGCGCAGGCCCGACGCGATGCTCCGCTTGCGCGACCCCGCGGCGCTCGACGCGCTGGTGGCCTCGCAGCGCGCGATCCTCGAGCGCGTCGCGCCCCTGGTGAAGGTGGGCGGCGCGCTGGTGTGGGCGGTGTGCACGCTCACGCGCGAGGAGGGCGACGGCGTGATCGACGACGTCGCGCGCGCTCACCCGGCGTACTTCGGCGAGGTCGACGCGCGCCGCGTCTTCACCGCGGACCGAGACGGCACCGACGGCTTCGTCGCGCATCGGCGCGTGCGCGCGGGGGCGTGGTAGCCTCCGAAGCCGTGGACGCCGATGCGGACTACCTCGGAGGCCGCGACCCCTACGTCGGCCGACTGATCGGCGGGAAGTACCTCATCGAGAGCCTCGTCGGCGCGGGCGCGATGGGCAGGGTCTACCGCGCCACGCAGAAGCCCCTCGAGCGCGTGGTCGCGGTGAAGATCCTCAACGCGGCGATCGCGGCGGACGAGGCCTCGCGGCAGCGGTTCTTGCGCGAGGCGCGCGCGGCGAGCCGCTTCGAGCACGAGGGCTCGGTGCGGGTCTTCGACTTCGGGATCGAGGGCGACGGCACCGTCTACCTGGTGATGGAGTTCCTCCAGGGCGGCAGCCTCGAGGACCTCATCGACCGCGAGGGCTCGCTCTCGCTGGAGCGCACCGTGGCGATCATGTCGAAGGTGCTCTCGGCCCTCGCCGCGGCGCACGAAGCGGGGATCGTCCACCGCGACCTGAAGCCCGAGAATATCCTCCTGATGCGTCGCCTCGACGACGACGGGCACGAGGTCGAGGTCGTGAAGGTCGCCGACTTCGGCATCGCGCGCGTGCTCGACGACGGCGCCGAGGGCGCGAAGCTCACCAGCACCGGGATGGTCCCGGGCACGCCCGCGTACATGTCGCCCGAGCAGGCGCAGGCGAAGCCCGTCGACGCGCGCAGCGACCTCTACTCTTGCGGCGTGCTCCTCTACGAGATGGCGACAGGCTCCATCCCCTTCACCGCCGACAACGCCATCGCGGTGATCATCAAGCACATCAACGAGCCCGCGCCGTCGCCGTCGAAGCTCGCGCCGCACATCGACCCCGGCCTCGAAGCGATCATCCTCCGCCTCCTCGAGAAGAGCCCCGAGAAGCGCTACCAAGACGCGCGCTCCCTCCGCGCGGCGCTCCGCGCGCTCACCCCCGACCTCCGCGCGAGCGCGCCGGCCATCACGTCGCCCGCGATGGTCACCACGCCCGCGCCCATCGGCCACCGCGTCGACACCGCCGTGCTCGAGACGCTGCAAGAGGTACCCGCGGTCAGCCCCGCGCCGCCGCCCGCGTCGCAGAAGGGGTGGTCGCGGGCCGTGGTCGCGGTGGGCGTCACCGCCGCGCTCGCCCTCGCCGTCGTCGCCTTCGCGCCGCGCCGCGACGTCACCGTCACGTCGCCCACCCCCGCCGCGGCCGCGGCCGTCCCCGCGCCGACTCGCGAGCCCGAGAGCGCTCCAGAGCCCGTCGCCGACCCGCCGGTGGTGATCCCTGCGATGACCTCCGACGCGCCCTCCGCCGCCGAGCCCTCGGTCGAGCCCGAGTCCGAGCCCCCGCGCGAGCCCGCGCCGTCGTCCCCGCGCTCCCATCGCGTCGCCCCCACCACGCGCGCGCAGTCGAACGCGCGCGTCGAGCCGCGCGAGCCCGACCCGCCCGTCGCTGCGCCCGCGCCCACTCCCGCCCCAGCACCCGCGCCCACTCCAGCACCCGCGCCCGCGCCCACTCCAGCACCCGCGCCCGCGCCGACGCCCGTCGCGGCGCCCGCGCCGACGCCCGCACCGACCCCCGCGCCCGCGCCTCCGCCTGCGCCGATCGTGCGCGGCGTGACCGGTCGCGTCGGCTCCGTCGACGTGGGCGGAGGCGTCGCGAGGAGCGCGATCCAGGGCCGCATCGAGCGCGCGCGAGACGCCCTCGCGCGTTGCGTGTTCGACCGCGCCGCGGCGAGGCTCACCGAGGCGCGAACGGTCACCGTGAGCGCGTCGATCCTCGACCGTCGGCTCGAGTCGCTGCGGCTGTCGGGCGGAGGCGGCGTCGCCGCGGGGTGCGAGCCTGCCGTGCGCTCGCAGCTCGCGGGCGACCTCCCGCAGGGCCTCGACGCCGAGTACGACCTGCGCTTCTCGGTGGAGCTCGCGCCGCAGCGCTGATCGTCTTGCGCCGCGCGCGCGCTTCGTGATGCAGTCGCGAGCGATGCGCGGGACGATCGCAGCCGCCGCGGTGCTCCTCGCGCTCGGCTGCGCCTCGCTGCAACGGGGAGAGAGCCTCGACCCCGCGTCGCTCCCCACCGCCGTGCGCGCTGACTACGAGGTCTTCGCGAACCGCTGCTCGCGCTGCCACCCGCTCGCGCGCCCGCTCAACGCGCGCGTCGACGACGACGAGCACTGGGCGCTCTACGTCGCGCGCATGCGACGGATGCCGGGCTCGGGCATCTCGCCCGACGACGCGCCGAAGATCCTGCGCTTCCTGTCGTGGTGGCGGCGGCAGCGAGAGGGCGACGCCGGGGCGCCCCCCGTAGACGGAGGACGACGATGACGGCCAGGCACACGATGGCGCTGGTGTTCGCGCTGGGCGTGCTCACGCCCTTCGCGGCGCGCGCGGTGGACTTCAACCTCGCGGGCACGCTCCAGGTCGACTACCTCTTCACGCCCTTCTCGCGCAGCGACCCTCGGCCCGCGCGCTCGACCCTCGACGGCTTCACCAACGAGCTCTCGCTCAAGCTCGCCATCGACATCAACCGCCACACCTCGGCCAACGTGAAGGCGTGCTTCGGGTGCCACGGCTTCGAGGTCGGCATGGCCTACGTTGACCTGCGCGTCGCCGACGAGCTCAACCTCCGCTTCGGCCGCTTCAGCCCGACCTTCGGCGAGTTCGGGCTGCGGCACGACCCGGGCAACCACCGGCTGAGCGACAAGCCCCTCCCCTACGACATGGGCCGCATGCTCCGAATGCTCGACTGGGACCGCTCGGTGCTCCCGATGCCCTACGTCGACAACGGGATCGAGATCTCGGGCTCGCACTTCTTCGGCAACCGCGTGCAGCTCGACTACGCCGCGCACGTCGTCGCGGGCCTGCGCGCCAACACCGACACGCCCTACGAGGTCGACTGGACCTCGATGCGCTCCGCGGCGCCCTACTACATCGACAACAACTCGCAGCCCTCCTTCGGCGGTCGCCTCGGGATCACCACGCGCATCGCCGACCGCGTCGACCTCACCGTCGGCGGATCGGCGATGTACGGCGCCTACGACAACCGCGCGCGCATGAGCTACCTCGTGCTCGGCGCCGACCTGTACCTCCGCGTGCGGCGCACCAACGTGCGCGCGGAGTACCTCGTGCGGCGCACCGAGATGTACGCGGGCGACCAGGGCCGCTTCGAGTACGCGGTGCTCCCCGAAGCCAACGGCGCGCTCCCCGAGCGGATCTTCCAGGTGCGCGACGGCTGGTACATCGAGGTCGAGCAGCCCGTGAGCCGCACCGTCGACGTGATCCTCCGCTGGGACGGGATGCGCCGCTGGGGCAACACCGCGCCGGGCTCTCCGCTCGATTTCTCCGCGGGCGTCTCGCGGTGGACCCTCGGGACGCAGTGGTCGGTCTTCCGCGGCTACCGGATCAAGGCGTCGGCGCAGCACTACCAGTGGTGGGGCCTGCGCAGCGGGAACACGCAAGACTGGGCCTTTCACCTCGGCGCCGTCGCGACGTTCTAATCTGTCGCCATGCTTCCCCGCTCCGCGCTCCGTTGGCTGCCGCTCTCGCTCCTTCTCGCCGCGTGCGCCGCCGACGAGGGCACCACCCCCGCGCCCGACGCCACGACCGCCGACGCCGCGAGCGACCTCGGCGCGCTCGACGCGGCGAGCGACCTCGGCGTCACAGACGCGCCCCTCGACGTCCCGGGTGTCGATCGTTCGACCCCGAACGACGTCGCGCCCGACCGCGCCGACACGGGCGCGCCGGAGTGCGGGCCGAGCGCTCCCTGCCCCACCGGACGCGTCTGCGTCGACGGCGCGTGCGCCCGCGACGAGGGCCCCTGCACGACCTCGGAGGACTGCCGCAACGACAGCCGCTGCGTGACCTCATTGGGTCGCTGCGTGGGCTACGACGGCGGCGCCGTCGACGACGCGTGCACGCGCGAGGTGCGGCCCGGGGTGTTCGCGCCCGCGGTGCAGTGCCGCTTCAGCGACGCGCCCGCGGGAGACCCCTTCCCCGAGCACCTGCACGTCCTCGCGACGCCGATGGTGGCCGACCTGCGGGTGTACCGAGAGGCCGACTCGCCCGTGCGGCCGTCGATCATCGCGGTCTTCGACGACGGCGGAGACGGCGGCAGCGAGAACCCCACGGGGCTCATCCGCGTGCTCGACGGCCGCACCTGCGCGCTGCAGGAGAACCTCTCGGAGCAGATGGTCTCGCACTCGTCTCCGCCCGCGGTGGGCGACCTCGACGGCGACGGCGTGCCCGAGATCGTGGCCTTCAAGGCCATGGGCGGCCTCGTGGCCTTTCGCTTCGAGACGGCCGACGTCGACGCGGGCGCCTCGCGCGGATCGTGGCGCGTGTGGTGGCGCTCGTCGCGCGACGGGATGCCCTTCAACCCCACGGGCGGCGGCTGGGCCGGCCCCACGCTCGTCGACATCGACGGAGACGGTCACCCCGAGGTGCTTCGCCACGGGATGGTCTTCGACGGCCGCACCGGCGCGTACGTCGGCGGCGATAGCGTGACGCCGACGATCCGCGGCTACTCCGCCGGGGGCTTCTCGGTGGTGCTCGACGTCGACGAGGACGGCCAGCCCGAGCTCGTCACCGCGTCGGGCGTCTACGCGTGGGACGCGACGATGCGCGACTGGGTACGCGAGTCGTGGTGGACTCGCTCGGGCTGCGACGGCGCGGGCTGCGGCGAGGGCCACGTCGCGGTCGCGAACTTCGGCGAGTACGTCTCGGCGCGCTTCACCGACCCCGGCACGCCCGAAATCGCTGTCGTGTCTGCGGGCTACGTGCGCGTCGACACCATCGAGGGGCGGACGGTGTTCGGCCCCGTGCGCCTGCCCGGCGCAGGCACCGGAGGCCCGCCCACGGTCGCGGATTTCGACGGCGACGGCCTGCCCGAGGTCGCGGCGGCGGGCGCGGCGGCGTACTCGGTCTTCGACCCCGACTGCGGGCCTCCCACCATCGCGCGCTCGGGCGGCCGCTGCGACGCGACGGAGCGCACGGGGGTGCTGTGGTCGCGCCCCTCGCAGGACATGAGCTCGAACGTCACCGGGAGCACCAGCTTCGACTTCGAGGCCGACGGCCGCGTCGAGGCCGTGTACGCCGACGAGTGCTTCGCGCGCGTCTACGACGGACGTACGGGCACGGTGCTCTTCTCGCAGCACCACTCGTCGTGCACCTGGTACGAGAACCCGGTCGTCGCCGACGTCGACGGAGACTTTCGCGCCGAGATCGTCGTCGGGAGCAACTTCAACTGCGGCAGCGCGACGACGGGCATCAACTGTCCCGGGGTGGGTCCGCGCGGGGTCGACGTGCAGTTCGCGGGCATCCGCTGCTTCAACGACGCCGACTGCCCCTCGGGGAGCTGCGTCGAGGGCTTCTGCCGCTGCACCGCCGACGCCGAGTGCTGCCCCGGCGGCGCGGCGGGAGACGGCGGCGCGCCGACGAGCGAGTGCACCTACGTCTGCGCGGCCCCGCCCGACGGAACGCCGGGGACGGGCAACACCTGCCGCGCGGCGCGGCCCGTGGGCGTGCGCGGCATCCGCGTGTACAGCGACGTGGCCGACCGCTGGGTGCGCTCGCGGATGATCTGGAACCAGCACGTCTACAACGTGACCAACGTGGAGGACGACGGCCGGATCCCCGCGAGCGGAGCGGCGCGGCGCAACTGGCGCGACGGGGCGTTGAACAACTTCCGCACGAACGTGCAGGGCTCGGCCGACACGACGAGCTCCCCCGACGCGACGAGCGCGGGCACCCGCGTCGAGTGCCTCGGAAGCGGAGCCGCGCGGCTGACGGCGCGCGCGTGCAACCGCGGGACGGCGCCCCTGAGCGACGGGCTGCGGGTGGGCTTCTACGACGGCGCTCCGGTGGGCGCGTCGCCGGTGTGCACGGCGACGACGCCGCGCGCGCTCAACCCGGGCGAGTGCGTGGAGCTCACCTGCGAGTGGGCGACGCCGCCGCAGCGCGCCGCGACGACGGTGGTGGTGGTGGTCGACGACGACCGCGGCCGCCTCGAGTGCCACGAGGGGAACAACCTCGGCACCATCGCGGGCGTGGTGTGCATGCCGCCGGGCTGAACGAAGCTGTTGACGCCCGCGGTGGAGGCTGGCAGAGTCCGCGCTCCACGACTGCCGCGGGCGTAATTCAGCGGTAGAATGTCAGCTTCCCAAGCTGAACGTCGCCGGTTCGATCCCGGTCGCCCGCTCCATCGACACCTCGGCCCGCTGTGAGCTCGCCCGGCGGGCCGAACGAGCCCGGGCTCCTTCACACCCCGTTTCACACCCCGCGGCTCTGCCCCATCATCCGCGCCGCGATGGCCGGACCGGAACGCTCACGTCCTCCCCGTGTCGCCCTGGTCCGCGTGCGCGCGCTGGCGCTCGACCACCACCTCGCGTACCGCACCGCGGTCCACGTCCTCTTCCTCGGCGAGCCGCGGATCCGACCGGCGCGCCGCGCGACCGGGAGGGTCACCGTACCGATCCTCGTCGACGGCGACCTGGCTCACCGACCTGCCGACATCGCGCGCCACGCCGACCGCTTCGGAGACGGCACCCCTCTTCCCCGACGGGCGCGACGCCGAGGTCCTCCGCTGGGTGAAGGTCACGGGCGACGCGATGAGCGCGTCACGAGGGCTGGTGCTCAAGGCGATGCTTCGCGAGCGACGCAGCGCTCGACGAAGCCCTCCCGCGCGGGTTCCGTCGTTCGTGCGCGCGGCGGCGAGGTCTGTCACGCGCTACGCGACGCGGTGGTTCGCGAAGAAGTACGACCTCGACCTCGACGACGTCGCGGGCGCGAAGGCAGCGCTCCGGGAAGGGCTCGACGCGCTCCGCGAGGGCCTCGCGCGCAGCCTGGCATACCTGCTCGGCGAGTTCTCCTACGCCGACATCGCGGCCTCAGGATGCTCCAGGTCGAGGCCTGTGGAGCACCCGCGGTACCCGCTGCCGCCCGCCACGCGGCGCGCGTGGGCGCACGGAAGACCTCGCCGACGCGTACCCCGACCTGCTCGCGTGGCGCGACGCGCTCTACCGCGACCACCGCGGAGGGTGAGCGCTCAGATCCCGCCGCGGAGGGCGTCGAAGCGGAGCTTCCACACCATCAGGATCGCCTCGGCGAAGATCTTTCGAGACATCTTCGAGGCGCCCGCGCGGCGGTCGACGAAGAGGATCGGCACCTCGGTGACCTTCATCCCGCGGAGGATCGCGCGGTACGTCAGCTCGATCTGGAACGAGTAGCCGTTGCTCTGCACCGCGCCGATGTCGATGCGCTCCAACGCCTCGCGCGTGAAGGCCTTGTAGCCCGAGGTGAGGTCGCGCACCGAGAGCCCGAGGATCGTGCGCGAGTAGATGCTCCCGCCCTTCGAGATCACGTGGCGGCCCGGGCCCCAGCCCTCGACGCCGCCGCCCGGGATGTTCCGCGAGCCGATCACCACGTCGGCCCCCGCGTCGATGGCGCGGAGGAAATCGGGCAGGTACTTCGGGTCGTGGGAGTGGTCGGTGTCCATCTCGAACACCACGTCGAAGTCGCGGTCGAGGGCCCAGCGAAAGCCCTCGAGGTACGCGCTGCCGAGGCCCATCTTCCCCGGGCGGTGGAGCACCTGCACGCGCGGGTCGCGCGCGGCGGCCTCGTCGGCGAGCGCGCCCGTCCCGTCGGGGGAGTTGTCGTCGACCACCAGCACCGTCGCCTCGGGCAGCACCCCGAAGACCCCTTCGAGGAAGCTCGGGAGGTTCTCCCGCTCGTTGTAGGTCGGCGTGATGATGAGGAGCCGCCGCGGCATAGGTCGGCGCACCGTAGCGACAGCCCCGCGGCAGAAGCAAGCGCGCAGCGAAGCCGTTGCGGTGTAGCGTTCGGCCCGCGATGCGCGCCGCGGCGTTGGCCCTCTCCCTCACCCTCGTGCCCGCTGCGGCCTGGGCGTCTCCGCCCGACCTCTTCGGCTACGGCGCGCGGAGCTCGGCGATGGCGGGCGCGGGCGCCTCGTTCGTGAGCGACTACAGCGCCGTCTACGCCAACCCCGCGGGCCTCGGCCACCTCCGCGAGCGCGCCTTCACCCTCGGCTTCGCGGGCGCCTCCTTCGCGCTCGAACTGGGCGAAGGCCGAGTGCCCGCCGACACGGGCTTCGGCACCACCATCGGACTCTCCCTCCCCTTGCCCTTCGGCGGAGCGCTGCGCGATCGCGTCGGCGTCGGGCTCGGCTTCTTCACGCCCACCAACGTCGTCGTGCGCGGTCGCATCTTGCGCCCAGAGACCCCGCAGTTCCCGATCCTGCCCGACCGCGTGCAGAGCGTGTCGGTGATGGCGGGGCTGGGCGTGAACCTCGGCTACGGCTTCTCGGTCGGCGGCGGCGTGATGGTGATGGCGGGCCTCACGGGCGCGGTGCTGGTGAGCGCCGACGCCTCGGGGCGCGCGGGCTCGCGCATCGACACGCAGCTCGTCGCGACCTGGTCTCCCGTCGCGGGCGTGCAGTGGCGCGGGCGGCACCTGCGCGTGGGCGCGACCTTCCGCGGAGAGGTCGAGGCGCGCTTCCTCGTCACGATCGAGGCGCGCGACCTCGGGATCAACATCCCCGTGCTCAACATCTCGGGCGTCGCGCAGTACGACCCCGCGCAGCTACAGCTCGAGGCGGCGTGGGTCGCCGACGGGTGGACCGTCGCCCTCGCCCTCACCGGCAAGCGCTGGAGCGACTGGCCCGGCCCCGTCGAGGCCACCACGCCCTCGTCGCCCGCGCCCCCCGCGACGGAGTTCACCGACACGCTCGTCCCGCGCGTCGCGCTCGAGCGCCGGTGGGCCTGGTCCGACGGTTCCCGCGTCGCCCTGCGCGGAGGCTATTTCTACGAGCCCTCCCCCGCGCCCGCGGCCTCGGCGTCTCGCGCCTACCTCGACAACGACCGTCACGCCTTCACCGCGGGCGTCGGCTTCGGCGCGCGCGCCGCGGGCTCTCGCTTCGACGTCGACGTCTGGGCGCAGCTCCACTGGCTCGCGCCGCGCGACGCCGCGCTCTCGCAAGGCGCCGTCTCCCACGGAGGCACCGTGCTCGCCCTCGGCTCCACCGCGACGGTGACCTTCTGATGCGCGCCCTCCCCGTCGCCCTCGCGCTCTGCGTCGCGCCCGCGCTCGCCGCGGCGAACCCGCTCGACATGTACGGCTTCACCTCGCGCTCCACCGCGCTCGCCGGCGCGGTCACGGGCGACGTCGCCGACCCGAGCGCGAACCACTACAACCCGGCGGGCCTCGCGCGGATGCGCGGGTTCCGCCTCGACGCGGGATACCTCTACGCCGCGCCCTCGCTCCGACTCAACGGCGCCGACACCGGCGTCGACGCGTCGCACGGGGTCATCGCCGCGCTCGGCGCGCCGGGACGTCTCTTCGGCGTGCGCTTCGCCTTCGGCCTCGCCGTGCACCTGCCCGACGACCGGCTCTCGCAGGTGCGCGCGCTCCCGCAGGGGCAGCCGCGGTGGGAGCTCTACGGCGTGCGGCTCCAGCGGCTCTTCATCGCGGCGAACCTCGCCGTCGCGATCACGCCGTGGCTCCGCGTCGGGGGCGGGCTCGCGTTCATGGCCTCGACCCGCGGCGGGATCGAGATCGAGGGCCGCATCGCGGCGCTCAACCCCAACACCTCGCAGCTCACGCACACCGTCGACGCCGACCTCACCTCGGTGCGCTACGCGCTCCTCGGCGCCCAGGCCGACCTCGGCCGTCGCGTGAACGTCGGCGTGTCGTACCGCGACGAGTTCAAGCTCGACACGCGCCTCGACGCGAACCTCATGGGGCAGATCGTCGTGGGGCCCGTCGACAGTCCCCGCTCGCTGTCGATCCCCGGCGCGTACCGGCTGCGCTCGCAGACCCTCACCGCGTTTCAACCGCGGCAGGTGAACCTCGGCGTCGCGTGGAGGCCCACCGACCGCCTGCGCCTCGGTCTCGACCTCGCGTGGGTGCAGTGGTCCCGCTACGAGAACCCCACGGCCTCGCTCGACGTCGCGCTCGACCTGGTGATCCCGCCGAGCCTGCCGATCTCGCAGCCCACGGTGCCGCGGCCCGCGCAGCGTGAGGCGATGCGCTTTCACGACACGGTCACCGTGCGCGTCTCGGCAGCGAGTACACCTTCCCCATCGGTCGACACGCCCTCGCGCTGCGCGCGAGCTACTACTGGGACCCGTCGCTGTGCCGCGCAGCCGGCGTCACCAACTTCGTCGACAACGACCGCCACGTCGCCTCGCTCGGCGCAGGCACCTGGCGAGACCGCGCGCTGGCTCGCGGGCGCGATCACTTCGACGTCCACGCCGCGATGCAGTTCGTACCCTGCGCGACACCGCGAAGGCCGACCCCAACGACCCCGTGAATGACTACCGCCGACGGCAGCGTGCTCGTGCTCGGCGCGAACGCGGGGTGGAGTTCGATGAGGCGCGCGCTCCTCGCGGCGGCGCTCTGCGCGTCGTGCGGGACCCTCGCGTCGCCCGGCGAAGGCGACCGCGACCTCCCCGTGGGTCGAGGCGGTCCGTTCCGCCTCCTCGGCCCGACGGGCTCGACGGTCGGGCCTGCGTGGCCCTCGGACCCCGCGCGACGCTTCGACGACCCCTCGGCGGTGCGCCTCGACGACGGCGCGGTGCGGCTCTTCACCGACGACGACGGCGCGTCGCCGGTCGATCTCCACGGCGCGCCTCGCGAACCCCGTCGCGGTCGCTGGAGGAGGTGAGCCCTGCCCTGCGCGCGACGCTCCCCTGGCACGCGGGCTCCGTCGACGCCCGAGGTGATCCGCGTCGCGGCGGGCGAGGTGGTGGATGCTCCGCGAGCGCGGGCGGCCTCGGCCTCGCGCGGGCGCCGACGGCGCGAGCTTCACCGCCGACGCGAACCCCCTGCTGGTGGCCGATGTCGCGTCGGGAGAGTCCACCGCGCTGCGGAGCCCCGCGATCGTCGAGAGCGCGCCGGGCCGCTTCCTGATCGCGTACGAGAGCGCGGGTTCGGTGTGGGGCGCCGAGCTGATCTCGGCCACGGGCGCCGTTTCACGCATCGACGGAGACCCGCGCGCGGAGGGGCGCCAACCGCTTCTCGCGCCGAGCGACGACGCGGTCGACGCGGGCGTGGTGGGCTTCGCCTCGGGCTCCATCGGCGACCCCTCGCTCACGCTGGAGACCACGGCCATCGGCCGCTCGCTGTGGCGCCTCTACGTGACGACGCGGAGCGCGCCCGTGCGCACCGACGCCGGGGTCGAGCCGCTCCTCACGCTCGGCGTCGCGGGGAGCTTCGACGGGGTGAGCTTCGCGCGCGACGCGAACCCCACGCTCCGCGCGCGCAGCGACGGGACGGTCTCGTCGCCCGACGTGATCGCCGACGGGCCGAGGCGGAGCTTTCTCTACGCGGGGGGGCGGTGCGACACCGCCGGGCGGGTGCGGGGCGTCGTCGTCGCGGTCGCCCCGGGGAACGCAGCGCTCCCGCAGTGAGCGTGTGGCGCACGCGCGACAGCGTGGCCGATCGTCACGGGATGGCGCGGCACTCCGCGGCCCACCGGCCGCCGAGGGCGACGCAGCGGGCGCGGGCCTCGCGAGAGCCCTCGCGGTTCCCGGTCTGTTGCCGCGACGCCGCGAGGACGAACCACGCCTGCGCGTTGCGCTCGTTCGCCGCGACGGCGCGGGCGGCCATGTGCTCGGCGTCGGCCCACCGAGACGCCTCGGCGAGCGAGAACGAGAGCGTTCCCATGGTGCGATCGTCGGTGGGCGCCGCCGCGAAGTAGGCGTCGTAGGCCGCGAGCCGCGCCGGCCACGGACCGCGCGTGCGACGGGCCGTCGCGAGGAGCTCCTGCGCGTTGGCGGCGGGCTGCGCGGCGGGCGCTTCAGGCGCGGCCGCGGGCGCCGCGGGCTCAGGCGCGGCAGGCGCTGCGGCCGCAGGCGCGGCGGGGGCCTCTGCCGTCGGAGCGGTCGGCGCCGCGGTAGGCGCCTCAGCGACAGGGGCCGCGGGCGCTTCGGCCTGGGGAGCGGCGGCGGCTTCGGCCGACGGGGTCGGCGCCGCGGAGGGCGTCGGAGCCGCAGTGGACGTCGGGGCTTCGGGCGCGGGGGTCGGCGCGGACTCCGGCTGGGTCGTGGGGCTCGGGGTCGCCGCGCTGGGCGTCGACGACGGGATGGACGAGAGGTTCGTCTCGCGGACGCCGACGCGGTCGTAGATCGAGAAGCCCGCGACGATGGCGACGACGGCGACGAGCAGGCCACCCGTGATCACCATCCAGCGTCGGCTGCGGGCCGCGTCGTGGGGGTGCTCGTCGGCGGCCGGCGCGAGGTCTTCGAAGGTGTCGTGCGTGGACTTGTAGGCCGCCGTCAGCGCGTGGTCGCTGAAGAACGCGCGGGCCTCGTCGGAGAGGTGCGTCGAGAGCGACTCCTTGCGCTCTCGCTTCACGTCGTCGCGACGCTTCACCTCGTCCTTCGGAGAGGCGGCCTTCAACACCGCCGTGGTCTGGCCCGCGGGGGCCGCTTCCTTCTTCGCGTCCTTCTTGGGCTCGGCCTTCGTCTCGGCCTTCGTCTCGGCCTTCACCTCTGCCTTGGCCTCGGGCGCTTCTTCGGCCTTCGCCTCGGACTTCGCCTCACTCTCGGCGGGCGGCTCCGTCTCGCGCTCGCGCTCGCCGGCGGCCTCGCGCAGCGCGGCGCTGAGCTTCTTCGAATCCTCGACGGCGAAGTCTCCCGAGCCCGCCCGCAGCGTGGTGCGCGCCGCGTCGGTCTTTGCCTCGGGGGTGGTCTCGGTGATGGAGGAGGTCGTGGCCGAAGGGGCCGGAGGCTCCGCCGCGGGCGACTTGGGGAACTGGATGACGTTCCCTTCAGCCCTCGGGGGTGTGTCGCTCTGTGTCGTCTCCGCGACCGCGGCTGCGCTCGCGGCGCCCGTGGAGCCCGTCAGGCTCGGCGTGGGGATCGACGACTCGCGCTTGCCGCGTCCGCGCTTGTTCTTGTGCTTGGCCACGTCGTCTCCTCGTCAGGATCTTCGCCCCGCCGCTCGGCCGGGGGACGCGTTGGGTGGGGCGTTGCTGCTTCGATGGTCGCGGGTTTTGTTGCGCCGCGGCCGCGAACATTAGCGGTGTTCCGCGCGCGGCGCCGCGAGGTTCGGAGTGCAGCCAACATGCCACGAGAACGCCGCGCGTGTCCTGAGGCTTCCCCTCCACGCCGCCCGCGACGTCGACGGTCGCGGCCGGAGTGCATGGTCGCAGGGGCGCACGCCCTTCACCGATGTGTTCGCTTGACCCTGTTCCGCGCGCTCGCTTAGCGTCCGCGCAACCGATTCGGAGGCGAGGAATGTTGGTCCTACGGTCCCGTCGCGCGGCGCTCGCGCTGCTGCTGGCGGGCGCGTTCATGTCCGCCGGCTGCAAGAAGAGCGGCCTGTTCTTCCAGAGCGTGAACCCCCCCGCGGGCCGCCCCGGCGGCGGCGAAGAGGTCCGCATCCGCGGCTCGGGCTTCCGCGCGCTCGGCGGTCTACAGATCCGCATCGGCCCGAAGGAGGCGCGCAACGTGGGCATCGCCGACGACGAGACCATCGTCCTCACGACCCCCGAGTGCCGCGACGCCGACCAGGGCCACCCCCTCGACATCCACATCCTCACCCACGAGGGCCGCAGCGTGATCCTCCGCGGGGCCTTCACCTACCGCCGCAACCCCGGCGAGTCGAACAGCCCGAACAGCGAGCTCCAGCGCCGCCTCTGAGCCCTCGCGCCTAGCGCGGCGCGGCGACCACCCACACCACGAAGATCGAGTTCGGCGGAGACCCCGGTCGGTCTCCCTGTGACACCCCCACGCCCACCGCGCGCATCTCCGGCGCGAGCAGCGCGTCGATGCGCTCGGCGCCCTCCAACCGCGGGCCGAAGGCCGCCGCCATCCCCACCCTGCGGTACGCCTCCGACTGCGCGCGCAGCTCCCGCGCCGCGCTGGAGAGCACCTCGTCTTGCGGGACCGACGGGTCGGCGAAGAAGCGCGTCGCGGCGCTGTGCGCCACCGCGTCGAGGCCGTCACGGCGCTCCAGGGGCGGGAGGCGCTGGTCTGCCCGCGCGCGGTTCACCGACGCGACCAGGGCCTCGGCGGCCTGGCGAGGGTCGAGCGGCCGCGCGACCTCGACGAACTCCTGCGTGACGAGGAGGGCTCCCGACCCGCCCGCTTCGCGCGCGACGCCGATGCCGACGTGGGTGACCGTGGGGTTCAAGAGGTTGGCGCGGTGCCCCGGGCTCGCCATGAGCGAGTCGTGGATGTCTCGCACCCCGTAGCCCCGCGCGACGTTCTCCAGCGCGAGGCCGCTGCGGAGGCCCGCGCGCTCCAGCCGGTCGGCGGTGGTGCCGCGCGTGGGCGAGGTGTGCGCGACGAAGCGGTGCTCGGCCATGTCCACCGCGTGCGCCCGCGCGACCTCGGCGAGCGCGGGCATCGCCGTGAGCGGCGGGACGTCGTTCGCGCGCCGCGCCTCGTTGGCGAGCTCGAACAGGGCGCGCTCCACCGCGGGGGGATCGAGGTCCTCGCTCGCGTCGTCGCTCGGCGGCGCGCTGGGCGGCGGCACGTCGACGTACACTGGGAAGTTCGCCACCACCGTCGCCCCGAGGCTGCCCTCGGCGGTGATCTCCACCTGCCACGCGCCGCGCGCGTCGAGGGCGAGCCGCGTCGCGAACTCAGGCCCAGCGCCCAGCGACCGCTCCACGTTTCGGCCGTCGGGCCGCGTCACCACCAGCTCCGGCGCACGCAGTCCCTCATCGAGACGCCCGCGGAGCTCCAGCGAACCGCCCACTGAGACCGCGCGCGTGATCGGGGCCATCGTCGCGCGGCGCTGCGTGAGGAGCACCGCGGTCACGCCGGAGTCTCCGTCGCCGACGCGCGCCACGCCGAAGCGGTTGGGGCGGTCTTGCGTGAAGACCTCACGGAGCGACGCCCTCGCCGCGTCGGAGAGCGTGGTCGGGCCAGAGACGGTGATCACCGTGGGCACGGGGTCGGTCACGCCCGCGAGCCACGCGAGCGACTGCACCGTGCGCGCAGACGGCGGACGGCGGCGCGGGTCTGAGGCCACGCGCGACGCGACGGCGCGCGCGACGTCCGAGAGGGCCGGGTCGTGGAGCGCGCTCACGCCGACGGCGCGGGCCTCGTCGGCGATGGCGCGCGCGACCTCAGGCAGCGGCGCCGTGACGGGCTGGGCCTCGGCGCGCTGCGCGTACCGTGGCGCGCGCGGCGGGAGGCTCCTCGCGTCTCCGCCCGCCGTGCGCGAGGGGCATCCCGCGAGGCTCGCCGCGACCAGGGCCAGGGCGAGCGCGGCGCGTCGTGACGTGCGCGGCATCCGGGGCATGGTACGGCCTCGGAGGCCGCGGCGCGCGCTCAGCCTTGCGTGGGCCCCGCGACGACGGTGAGCCCCTCGCCCTCGCGCTCGTAGCGCCGGCCGCACGAGGGGCAGCGCAGGGCCGCGTCGAGCTTCACGCCGCAGGCGCACATCCAGCCCATCACGCGCGCGGGCACGCCGCCGACGAGCGCGAACGCGGGGACGTTGCGGGTGACCACCGCGCCCGCGGCGATGAAGGCCCCCTCGCCCACGTCGTGGCCGCACACGATGGTCGCGTTCGCGCCGATGGAGGCGCCCTTGCCCACGCGGGTGCGGCGGTACTCGTCCTTGCGGGGGAAGGCCGCGCGCGGGTTCACGACGTTGGTGAACACCGCGCTCGGGCCGACGAAGACGTCGTCTTCGAGCGTGACGCCGTCGTAGAGCGACACGTTGTTCTGGATGCGCACGTTGTCGCCCACGGCGACGTCGGCGCCCACGTAGCAGTTCTGCCCGAGGGAGCAGCCCTCGCCGATGCGCGCGCCGCTCATCACGTGGCAGAAGTGCCAGACCTTGGTGCCGTCGCCGATCTTCGCGCCGTCGTCGACGACCGCCGTGGGGTGGACAAACGCAGGCTTCATCACGGTCTCCGCGTGAGGGGTTCTCAGAGGACGATGGGGGCGCCGCCGCGCCGGAGGGAAGCGTCGGCCGCCGCGAGCGCCTCGACCACGCGCACGGCCTCGCGCCCGCCGCTCACGGTCGAGGGCTTTCGCTCGCGCACGCACTCCACGAAGTGGCGCACCTCGGCGCGGAGCGGCTCCTCCATCGGCACGCTCGGGATGAGGATGTCTCCGTCGCGCAGCGTGAGGAAGGCGTCGTAGGACGTGTACTCGGGCGGCCGGTCGAAGCCCTTGTCGTGGATGCGGATCTTCTCGGTCGGGTGCGTGTCGTCGAAGACCAGCATCTTGCGAGAGCCCACCACCGTGAGCGACCGGTGCTTGTGCGGGTCGAGCCACGAGAGCTGCACGTTCGCCATCACCCCGCTGCGGAAGGCCGCGTTGACGAAGACGACGTCTTCGGTGCCCGGGCGCAGGTACGCGTGGCCGCGCGCGGCGACCGACGACAGCGGCGCGTCGACGAGCGCGAAGATCATCGAGAGGTCGTGGGGACCGAGCGACCACAGGGCGCTCTCGTCGGTGCGGAGCTTTCCGAGGTTCACGCGCTGCGCGTAGATGTAGAAGACCTCGCCGAGCTCTCCCGAGCGGGTGATCTCGACCACGCGGCGGAACGCGGGGTGGAAGAGCATCAGGTGCCCGCACATCAGCACGCGGCCCTCGCGCTCGGCCTGCTCTGCGAGGGCGCGCGCCTCGGCCACGCTCTGCGCGAGGGGCTTCTCGACGAAGACGTCCTTGCCCGCGGAGAGGGCCTCGCCCGCGAGCTTCGCGTGCGTCGAGCCCGGCGTCGCGATGACCACCGCGTCGACGCCCGGGTCGTCGATCACCTGCTCGAAGGAGCCCGTGACCTTCGCCGAGGGGTACTCCCGCGCGAGGCGCTGACGGAGCTTCTCGTCGGCCTCGCAGACCGTCACCAGCTCCACGCCCTCGGCGGACGCGAAGTTCCGCACGAGGTTCTTGCCCCAGTAGCCCGCCCCCACGCACGCGACGCGGACCTTCGCGCTCATCGCGACTCCACCTCGCGCGCGGCCTCGCGCACGACCTCGCACACCCGCGCCACCTCGGCGTCGTCGAGCTCGGAGTGCACCGGGATCGACAGCACCTCGGCGCAGGCCCGCTCCGCCGCGGGGAAATCCCCGGGCCCGTGCCCGAGCGACGCGAGCGCCTTCTGCGAGGGCATGGGCATCGGGTAGTAGACCTCGGCGCCCACGCCGCGCGCCTTCATCGCCGCCGCGAGCGCGTCGCGACGCGGGTGGCGCACGGTGAACTGCGCGTAGACGTGCCGACCGTGCGCGTCGTCGGCGGGGAGCACGAGGAGCTCGGAGGCCCCCGCGAGGGCCGAGCGCAGGGCGTCGGCGTTCTGCCGACGGCGCGCGACGCGGGCCTCGTAGTGCGGGAGCTTCGCGCGGAGGATCCCCGCCTGGAGCGGGTCGAGGCGGTAGTTGCCCCCGGGGAGCTCGTGGACGTTCTTCGCCGTCGCGCCCGTGACGCGCACGCGCTTCATCGCCTCGGCGAGGGCGGGGTCGTTCGTCACGCACGCGCCGCCGTCGCCGTCGCAGCCCAGCGGCTTCGCGGGGAAGAACGAGAAGCACCCCACCGTGCCGAGGGCGCCCGCGCGCTTGCCCGAGCGCTCGGCGCCGCTCGCCTGCGCGGCGTCTTCGACGAGGTGGAGGCCGCGGTCGCGCGCGATCTCTCCGAGGGCCTCGGTGTCGGCCGCGCGCCCGAAGAGGTGCACCGCGAGGATCGCGCGGGTGCGGGGCGAGACCTTCTTCGCGACCTCGGCGGGCGAGAGGTTGAAGCTCTCGTCGATGTCGGCGAACACGGGGGTCGCGCCCGTGCGCAGGATCGCGCTCGCCGTCGCGAAGTAGCTGAAGGCCGTGGTGATGACCTCGTCTCCAGGGCCCACGCCGAGGGCCTGGAGCGCCACGACGATGGCGTCGGAGCCGTTCGAGACCCCGACGGCGGAAGCGGCGCCGCAATACGCGGCGAACTCCTGCTCGAAGGCGGCGACCTCGGGGCCCAGGATGTACCCGCCCGAGCGCAGGACGCGCAGCGCGGCGGACTCGATCTCTTCGCGGTAGCGCGCGTGCTCGCGCGCGGGGTCGGCAAGCTGGATCACTCGACGCTCCATGGGCGGACTCGACCGCCGCGCGTGCCCCCTACCACGATCCCACGAGCGACGGAACGCGCGCGTCAGCGAGCGCGTGCGCGGCGCGCCGGGTGAGCGCCCGCGTCAGCGCCGGACCTGACGCCGCCGTCGGCGCCGAGGTTCATCAGCGTGGGGATCACGTCGCGCCGCACCTGGTCGGAGACGTCGTGCCCCGCGCGGCGAAGGTCGGTGCCGAGCTCCTGCGCCTCGGGGGTGCCCATGATCCGTCGCGTGTGCTGCCAGAGCGTGAGGCGGCCGCCCACGGGGATGAAGAAGAACGCCCACAGCAGCACCACCGTGACGACGGCGCTGAGGGCGTAGCGCAGGAGCCCGAACATGAGCGCACCGAGCGCTACCGCCGATGCGTCGGGGGGGCAACAAGCCTGCGTCGTCGCCCCGCTTGACGGAGCGCGAGGGAGCCTTCTAGGGTTCGCCCCGTCTCGTCAGGCGGGATCGTCCATTTCCCCGCGGTGTCGCGGGGTTCGCTACGGATTCCTCACCCTCGCCTCGGCGGTCACTCCACTCCAGGGCGACCCCTTCAAGGGCACCGCCACCCACAGGGCGCAGACCGACGGTCGGCGCCCCGACAGCCCCGCGCGCAGCCGCGGGGACGCAGAACCCCCTCAGGAGATCGAGCATGGCGAAGCGACCGGACCAGCAGCGATTCCGTCCGCGCAACGGAGAGGCCCCCCGCGGGCAGAGCGCCCCCGCGAGCCGCGGGCCGAGCCGCCCTCGCCCCGTGGCCCCGCAGCTCCCCTCCGCGGAGGACCCGAACGGCTACCGCAGCCCCGCCTTCCGCGACCTCGAGATGAACCCCTACGCCATCGACTACGCCGGGCTCCCCAAGGACGACGACGAGCTCGACGGCGACGCGCAGCCCGCTTCTCTCTCGCAGCCCCACGGTCCGCGCCCCGGCGGAGAGCTCCTGACCAACCACGCCATCGCGCTGCGCGGCCCCGGCGGCGCGCGTCGCCCGCACGGCCCCCGACGCCACGACCGCAGCGGCACCGACCCGAACGCCTACCGCAGCCCCGGCTTCCACGACGCCCGCGGCGGGCGCGTGAGCGCGAAGACCACCGCCCACGAGCCGCAGCCGCGTCGCCGCGAGCGACCGAAGTTCGACGCCCCCTGCGCCCAATGCGGCGCCGCCGCGACGGTGCCCTTCCAGCCCACGGCCGAGCGCCCCGCCTTCTGCAAGCCCTGCTACCTCGCGAAGAAGCCCGAGGCCGTCTCCGCGCCCGCGCCCTCCGCCGAGTGAGCGGACCGCCGCCTGAGCAGCAGCAGGCCCAGCGCCCCCATCAAGCCCAGCGCGCGCGTCACGCGGTCGAGCGCGCCCTCGCCGCGGTAGTTGTCGTCCTGCGGACGCGGCCTCCAACCAGCGCGCCGCAGCGACGCGGCGAAGCCCTGGTCGCCGTACGCGCGGCCCTCGCGGTCGAAGACCACCACCCTCCCCTCGCGAAGCGCCTCCATCACGCCCGCCTCTGTTCGCGCGCGGGCGTGCAGGAAGGTGCGGCACAGGCCGAGCGGCGAGAAGAAGTGGTAGTCCGACGCGCCCGGGGTGAAGCGCTGGCCGCTCTCTCGCGCGCCCTCGTAGTAGTCGCGCAGGTCGGTCCACCGCCACCCGTTGCCGCGGCCGCCGCGGAGCTCGTAGGCGATGGGGTGCATCAGCTCCGCGCCGTCGAGTCCGCGCGCGCGCGGGCAGGAGCGCGGGCCAGAACTGCCTCACGGGGTGCGCCGCGAAGATCAGCCCTCCTGCGCGTGCACCGCGTCGATCACCGCGTCGAGGTCGCGGCGCGGCGTGACCCGCTCGTGAAGTCCGTACGCGAGCACGTGGTAGGCGCGCGAGGTCACCTCCTCGCCCGCGAGCACCCCCGGGCCCCCCGCGACCTGCGTCCACGCCTGCGCGATCTGCGCCGGGAAGAGCAGGTTGTGCTCGGTCACCGCGAGCACGTCGAGCCCGCGACGTCGCGCGTGCATCACCAGGTCGACGGGCGAGAGGAAGCCGTCGCTGAAGCGCGTGTGCGCGTGGAACTCCCCCTCCAGCACCCAGCGGCCGTCGACGCGCGGCGGCTCGGTCGGAGGTCGCCGGTCGAAGACCGCGCCCGCGACGAAGCCCAGCGCGAGGACGACGCCCGCGACCGCGCCGGGCCTCACGGCGTCACCCCGAAGAGCGGGAGGAGCTCGCCGACGGCCGTGTAGTACCCGACGATGAGCGACGCGAGGCAGACGTAGAACGCGAAGGTGGCGAGCGCGGTGCGGCCGCGCGAGAGCCCGACACCGCGGCGGAGCAGCGCGACGTTGATCACCGCGCCCCACGCGAGGGCCGCCGCGAGGCCGAGGGGGAGCGCGCCGCGGGAGAGCATCCAGCCGAAGGCGTCGGCGACGCGGGGCGCGAAGAGGCACACCGCCGCGAGCGCGTAGAGGAGCAGGAGCCAGGGCGCGTGGCCGAGGAGGTAGCGCGAGAAGACGGGCGCGAAGGGTCGGTGCGCGCCCCCGACGCGGAGCGCGACGAAGAGCGAGAGCGCCTGCAGCGCGGGCAGGAACGACCACGCGAGCGCGGTGAAGGGGACGTGGCCCGGCGCGAGCCGACCCGCGGTGACGAGCGAGACGAAGGCCGCGAGGTGCAGGAGGTAGAGCGCGACCCGCGCGGGCAGCGCGCGGCGGTGGGGCGCGTCGGGCTCGGCGCCGAGGCGCTCGCTCGTCGCGAAGGGGCGCGCGAGGAGGAGCGCGTCGTCGGAGAGCCATCGCGACGCGGCGGGGTGGCTCACGCGCCGCGGAGGAACCCCTGCGCGGCGGCGACGTCTTCTTTCGAGCCGAGGAAGAGCGGCGTGCGCTCGTGGAGCTTCTGGGGCTCGATCTCGAGGATGCGCCGCTCGCCGTCGATGGCGGCGCCGCCCGCGGCCTCGCAGATGAACGACATCGGCGCGGCCTCGTAGAGCAGGCGCAGCTTGCCCGCGGGGGACTTCTTGTCGGCGGGGTACGCGAACACGCCGCCCTTCAAGAGCGTGCGGTGAAAGTCGGCCACGAGGGAGCCGACGTAGCGCGACGAGTAGACCGACACGGCGCCCTCGCTGTTGGTCTTCGGGGTCTTCAAGCTCTCGACCCAGCGGCGCACGCCCTCGGGCCAGAGGTGCGTGTTGCCCTCGTTGATCGAGTAGCTGCGGCCCTTCGGCGGGATGCGGATGCTCTCGTGCGAGAGGAAGAACTCTCCCACCGCGGGGTCGAGGGTGAAGCCGTGCACGCCGTCGCCCGTGGAGTACACGAGCACCGTGCTGGAGCCGTAGATGATGTAGCCCGCCGCGACCTGCGAGGTGCCGCGCTGGAGGCAGTCGACGAGCCCGCCGTGGCGGCCCACGGTCACGCGGCGGTGGATCGAGAAGATCGTGCCGATGGAGATGTCGACGTCGATGTTCGAGCTGCCGTCGAGCGGGTCGAAGAGCAGGACGTACTTGCCCGTCGGGTAGTTGTCGGGGATGCGGATGGGCTCCTCGACCTCTTCGCTCGCCATCACGCAGAGGTGACCGCCCGCCTCGACCGAGCGCACGATGACCGTGTTGGCGAACTCGTCGAGCTTCTGCACCTCTTCGCCCTGCACGTTGCGGTCGCCTGTGAGGCCGAGGATGCCCGCGAGGCCCGCCTGGCGGACGCGCGAGTTGATGATCTTCGCCGCGAGCGCGATCTGCTGGAAGAGCGCCGTGAAGTCGCCCGTGGCCCCGGGGATGCCCCGCTGTCGCTCGAGGATGTGCCGCTCGAGCGTCATCCCCTGCGGCGAGAGTGCGGGCGGCGGGCCCCAGGAACCCTGGTACATCGTCACGGTGTCGTCTCCTCGGCGTCGCGCCTCTGTGGGTGTCGCGCGCGCACGCGGCGCCGCGCGGGGGTCGGGTCATCGCACGCCGCGCCCCCCGCCGTCTACAGCGCCCGCGCCCTCTCGCGCAGCAGCGCGCGCGCGGCCTCGACGGTCTCGGGCGTCACGGCGCCGACGGCCTCCGCCGCGCCGAGCACCACGCCCAGGGCCGCCGCGTAGAGCGCGCCCGCGCCCACCGCGTCGAGGGTGTCGAGGTGCAGGCGCACCGTGCCCGTGTCTCCGCGCAGGAGCGGCGAGGCGAGCGCCCCCTCGGGCCCGTGCGCCTCGACGTTGCGCGCCACCGAGCGCAGGAGCGACGCGATCATCGCCCGCTCCTCCCTCGGGCTCGGCGCGGGCGTGAGCGATCGACGCAGGCGGTGGGCCGCGCCCTGCGCGAGGGCCGTCGCGCCCGTCGCGACCAGCGCCGCGGCGGAGTGGTAGGCCGCGCGCTCCACCGCCGTCGCGACGACGCACACGCCGCCGAGGGCCTTCGCGACGCGCTTCGCCTCGGCCACCGCGGCGCGGTCTCCCTCCACGAGGAAGGTCGGCCGCTCGGTGAACTCCCCCGGCGGGTCGACGCCCGAGATCGCCACGAGCGGGTGCAGCGCGGCGACGGCGCAGCGGCGGGCCTTCAGCGCCGCGAGCGCCTCGGGGCCGCGCATCCCTGCGAGGTGGAACGCCACGTCGCCGCGACCGAGGCCCGGCGCGAGGCGCGCGGCGGCCTCTTCGATGTGGCGGTCGGTGACCGCGAGGAAGACGGTCCGCGGCCCGGGGCCGAGGCGGGCGCCGTCGACCGAGCGGGCGGCGAGAGCGAGGCTTCGCGCCCGCGGCGCGGGGAGCGAGCGCGCGAGGGCGAGGCCCATGCGCCCGCGACCCACCACCAGCGGGAGGCCACGGGTCACGTCGCGTCTCGGTACAGCCCGCGCTCTGCGATGTAGCGCTCGACGCTCAGAGGGAGGAGGCCCGGCCGGAGGTCTCCGCGCGCGAGGGCGGCGCGGATGTCTCGCGAGGCGACGGGCGGGAGCACCGCGAGCGGGCCGTCGGGGTGATCGTGCCCCGCGCGACCGAGCACGATGGGCGGGGCGAGCTTCACGATCTCGTCCCAGCGGAACCACTTGTCGGTCTCGTGCAGGATGTCGGACCCGATCACGAGCCGGAGCGACCAGTCGGGGTTGCGCTCCTTGAGGGCCTGGAGCGTGTAGAGCGTGCGCGAGGTCGCGCCGAGCTCCTGCTCGATGGGCGAGACCTCGACGCCGCGCAGCACGCCGAAGGCCCGCTCGCACATCGCCGCGCGCTCGACGAAGGGCGCGAGGTGCTTGCCGAGCGGGTGGTCGTAGCAGGGCACCACGACGAGCCGGTCGAGCGCGTGCGCGCTCAGCGCGTAGGCCGCCGCGAGGACGTGCGCCACGTGCGGCGGGTTGAAGCTGCCTCCGAAGAACCCGACGGTGACCACGGCGCTGCGGTTGTACACCGCCGCGAGGCGCGACGGGCGCCCGTGTTATCAAAGCCGCACCCGTCACCCTGAGAAGGAGCACGAGACCGCGATGGCCCCTCGACGTTGCACGCTGATCCTGGCCGCGGGCCAGGGCACCCGGATGAAGAGCGCGCTCCCCAAGGTGCTGCACCCCGTCGCGGGCGCGCCGATGGTCGTGTGGGCCATCGAGGCCGCGCGCGCGGGCGGCGCCGACGAGGTCGTCGTCGTCGTGGGCCACGGAAAGGACAAGGTCATCGACGCGGTGACCGCGCGCTTCGGCGACGGCGTGCGCTTCGCGGTGCAGACCGAGCAGCGGGGCACCGCCGACGCGGTGCGCGCGGGGCTCTCGGGCGTGAGCGACGACGTCGACGAGGTGGTGATCACCTACGGAGACGTGCCCGCCGTGCCGGGCGAGGCCCTCGCGAAGCTCGCGGCGCTGCGGCAGCGCGCGGGTGTTCCGCTCGCGCTGGTGACCACCACCGTCGACGACCCCACGGGCTACGGTCGGATCATCCACGACGCCGCGGGCCGGGTCGTCGCGATCCGCGAGCACAAGGACTGCTCCCCCGAGGAGCGCGCGATCACCGCGGTGAACCCCGGGCTCTACGCGGTCGACCGGCGCTTCCTCGCCGAGAAGCTCGGCGCCATCGGCAGCAGCAACGCGCAGGGCGAGTTCTACCTCACCGACCTCATCGCCCTCGCCGCCGAGGGCGCCGGGGTCGCGGAGCTCCCGTGGGACGCCGCCTCGCTCCGCGGCGTGAACGACCGCGCCGAGCTCGCCCTCGTCGAGGCGCTCCTCTACCAGCGCGTCGCCGACCGTCACCGCCGCGCGGGATGCACCGTCTCCGCGGGCGCGCTCATCGAGCTCGACGTGACCCTCGCCGCCGACTGCCGCGTGGGCGCGGGCGTCTCGCTCCGCGGCCGCACCTCCGTCGGCGCGGGCACCGTGGTCGACGTGGGCTGCGTGCTCGACGACGCGACGATCGGCGCGGGGGCGCTGCTCAAGCCCTACACCATCGTCTCGAGGTCGACCGTGGGCGACGGCGCGCAGCTCGGGCCCTTCGCGCACATCCGGCCCGACAGCGTGATCGACGCCGAGGCGCACGTGGGCAACTTCGTGGAGCTGAAGAAGACCCACCTCGGCCCCGGCGCGAAGGCCAACCACCTCGCGTACCTCGGCGACGGCGAGGTCGGGCCGAAGGCGAACATCGGCGCCGGCACGATCTTCTGCAACTACGACGGCTATCGGAAGCACACGACCACCATCGGCGCGGGCGCCTTCGTGGGCTCGAACAGCTCGCTCGTGGCGCCGGTCACGATCGGCGAGAACGCCTACGTGGGCTCCGGGTCCGTGGTCACGAGAGACATCCCCGCCGACGGCCTGGGCATCGGCCGCGCGCGGCAGGAGAACAAGGACGGCTACGGCGCGAAGATCAGGGCGAGGCTGCAGGCCGAGGCCGCCGAGGCGAAGAAGGGCAAGGGCTGAGAGCCCTCAGCGCGCGCCGCCGTCCCAGAGGCCGGTGACCTCGCCGGGGTCGAGCTGGTGCACCGAGAAGCGGAGCCGAACGGGCCCCTCGGGCGTGCGGACGTCGAGCACGCCCGAGAGCTCTCCCGCGGCCCAGCGCTCGAAGACCACGCGACCCGTGGTGGGCGGCGGAGACACGCCCCCGTCCGCGGGCACCGAGCGCACGGGGATGGTCATCGGGAAGGTCGACCCGCGACGCGGCCCCTGCACGTCGATGGACCGGTCGAGGAAGCCCACCTGGAACAGGAAGATCCCGTCGGGCCGCGGGAAGAAGTGGAAGTACCGCAGCGCCGTGCCCGCGTCGCCGTCGACGTTGGGCAGCACCGACGCGTCGGGCGGCATGTCTTCGCTGACCTCGATGATGGTGCGCGCCTGCTGCGCGCCGAGCTGCGCGACGAGGTGCGCGCGGCCGAGCGCGCGGGCCTCGAAGAAGTTTCCGTCGGAGATCACGCCCACGGTGCGCGGCTCGACGTGGAGGCGGGCGCGGTCGGTCACGTCGACGTCGCGGCCTCCGTCGGACTCGCGCAAGAACACCCGCAGCGGAAAGCGCGCCCCGCGCCGCGCGCGCTCGACGCCGCCCGTGAGGATGAACACCGGGGAGGTGGGGTTGAGGTCAGCCGTCGGGTGCGACTCCAGCGGCGGCACCAGCGGCGTGTCGTCGCCCGCGCCCGCGTCGGCGTGGACGACGCGCGCGTCGGCGACCGCGCGCGGCGTCGGCGCAGGACGTGGCGTGGCGGTCGGGTGGCGCTCGCACGAGACGAGCGCCAGCACGACGAGGGGGAGCGAGGCCGACCTCACCGACGGCGCCTCCGCAGGGCGGCGACGGAGGCGAGCGCGAGCGCGAGCAGCCACCGCGACCCGCCGCGGGCGCCACCCGGAACGGCGCAGGAGCAGCCCTCGTCGCGCGCCGGGATGCTGGTGACCTTGCCGACGTCGTCGGTGAGCCCGGCGTCGACGTCTCCCGCGTCGACCGTGGGGACGTCGACCCCCGTGTCGCGAACGCCCACGTCGCCGAGCGGAACATCTCGGGCCACCCCCGCGTCGTCGCGCGGCGCGGGCACGCACCGGCCCATGGAGCAGGTCTCTCCGATCGGGCACGCCGCGCCCACGCACGCGTCGCGGCACGCGCCGGCCTCGCAGACCATCCCCGCGGCGCAGGTCACGGTGGCGCAGTCGGCCGCGCGGCACGCGCCGTCGGAGCCGCACACCTGCCCCGTCGCGCAGCCGCGGCACTCGCAGCGCGGGGTGCACACGCCGCCGACGCAGACCTGGTCGCTGTCGCAGGTGACGCCGGCGCAGGGCTCCACGCAGCGGCCCGCGCGGCACACCGTCGGAGACGGGCAGGTGATGCCCTCGCACGCGCCGACGCAGCGCCCGCCGGAGCAGCGCTGATCGGCGCCGCACTGCACCGTGAGGCACGCGCTCTCGACGCAGGTCCCGCGGTCGGTGCAGCCCAACCCGGGGAAGCACCCGAGCTCCGAGAGGCAGCGGTCGACGCACGACCCGCGGTCGCACACCTGCATCGCCGGGCACAGGCCGTCGCCCTCGTCGGTCATGCCGTCGCAGTCGTTGTCGACGCCGTCGCAGCGCTCGTCGCTCGACGCGACGCTGCCCACGCACGAGAGCGCCCCCGCGCGGCACTGCGTGGTGCCCTGCGCGCACGCGCCCATCTGGCCGGTGTTGCACGGGGCGCCGCCGCCGGTGCAGACGAGCTGGTCGACCTGCACGATGAAGTCGGTGAAGTTGTTGTCGCCGCCCGCGAAGAGGTCCTCCCACGCGAAGTAGAAGGCCGAGGCGTTCACCGTGGAGTTGTAGATGAGCAGGTGGATGTACGAGCTCGACGGCCCGGTGGAGTCTTCGTTGTAGAGGCGCTCGGAGTAGAACGTGTGCCCGGCGCGCGAGAGGTCGGCGCAGCACGACGAGCAGGTGCCCGACGAGCCGTCTTCGGGCGTGCGGAGGAAGAAGCCGATCTCGCCGCCGCGGTAGTCGGGGTTGTCGCGGAGGTTCAGCTCGAAGGTCGCGCCCGAGGTGGCCGTGCAGGGGATGAGCGGGTGCAGGTCGCTGCCGAGCGGGGGCATCCCCGGGCGGACGTTGTACCAGCCGAAGACGTTCTGGAAGGCCGCGCTACCGCGGGTGACGAGGGTGATGTTGAGCCTGCACCCGGGCTGAAAGCGCTCGGGGGTGATCGCGGCGTCGTCGCGCACCGCGATGCGCTCGCCGCGGCCGTCGAAGATGCCCTGGAGCTGCGACCCTACAGGGATCTGCGCGCCGCCGGGCTGGGTGACGATGGCGCGGGCGAGGTCGGGCGCGAGGAGCGCGGCGAGCAGCGCGGCGGCGGCCGTGGCGAGGCGCATGGGAGGTTCCTTCTCGCGCGGCCGGACAGAGACCCTTCGGTCGGGCCGCGGTCGCCGATGACTTACCGTAATTCGCTCCGGGGCGCCTCGGTCTTCGCGAGTTGACGCGGCGTCGGTCACGGGTGCATCGCTGGCGAGTGCGGCCCCTCGCGCCCCTCGCCCTCGCGCTCGCCTCCGTCGCCTGCGCCGAAGCTCGGACAGACACCGCGTCCGACGCGGGCCCGTCGCCAGACCGCCCGACCGCCCTCGACGTCGTCGCCGTCGACACCAACCCGCTCGACTCCGCCGCGCTCGACTCCGGCGCGATCGACGCGGTCGCGGTCGACACCTCGGCCGTCGACGCCGCGATCGACGTTCCTCCGAGCGACGCTCCTTCCGTCACCGTGCTGCGCGTGCACTACCCCGTCGGCGCGCGCGCGCTCAGCCTGCGAGGGAGCCTCGCGGGCCTGTCGTGGGAGCGCGGCGTCGCCTTCACCCGCGTCGACGCGAACACCTACGAATGGCGCTCCGCCTCCGTCGCGATGCCCTTCGAGTGGAAGCCCCTCCTTGACGACGCCGACTGGTCGCGCGGCCCGAACTACACCGCGCGCCCTGGAGACACCGTCGACGTGTACCCCCGCTTCGCGACGGCGATCGGCCGCTGGTCGCGCGCGATCCCAGCGTTCTCCTCGGCGGTGCTCGGCAACGCCCGCGGCGTGTGGGTGTACCTGCCGCCCTCGTACGACGAGAACCCGCTGCGGCGCTTTCCGGTGCTCTACATGCACGACGGGCAGAACCTCTTCGACCCGGCGGCGGCCTTCGGCGGCGTGACGTGGCGCGTCCACGACGCGATGAACCTCGGCGCCGAAGACGGCTCGATCCGCGAGGCCATCGTCGTCGGCCCTGAGAACACCGCCGCGCGCATCGACGAGTACACCCCCACCGTCGACGCCGAGCACATGGCCGGAGGCCGCGGAGACCTGTACCTCCGCATGCTCGTCGAGGAGCTCAAGCCGCTCATCGACCGCACCTACCGCACGCTCCCCGACCGCGCGAACACGGCCCTCATGGGCTCGTCGCTGGGCGGGCTCATCTCGGTGTACGCGGGCGTCACGCGCGCCGAGACCTTCGGCGCCATCGGCGCGATGTCGCCCTCGACCTGGTGGGACGACCGGATGATCCTCGGCCGCGTCCCCGCGCTCGCGACGCTCTCGCCTCGGCCCGAGCGCGTCTACGTCGACAGCGGCGACAGCGGCGCGTCAAGCGACGACGTGGCCAACACCCGTGAGCTCGCCGCGGCGCTGCGGACCGCGGGCTACCGAGACGGCTCGACCCTCCGCTACGTCGTCGAGGCGGGCGGGCAGCACAGCGAGCGCTACTGGGCCGCGAGGCTCCCCGACGCCCTGCGCTTCCTCCGCGGCCCTCGCGCGGAGTGAGCTACTCGCCCTGGCCCTCGCCGGGCGTGGGCTCTCCCATGGGCGTGAGCGTGGTGCCGTTGGGCTGCACGGGCAGCGGAGGCCCGGGCCGCGCAGGCGTCGTGTCGCGGAGCTGGAGCGGCGCGTTGTTCGTCGTGGGCGCGCCGATGGGCACCATCGACGGGCCGCCGGGCGTGGGCTGCGCGGGCTGCGCGGGCGGCGCGACGTTGCGCTGCGAGGGGCCGTCGTCGTCGTCGCGCGACGAGGCGACGTAGGCGAAGATCGACACGAGGGCGACGAAGCCGAGGGCCGCGGCGGCGAGGATCCACGGGAGCGCGCGGCTCTGCGGCCCGGGCTGCGCGGTGGCGTAGGGCGGGATCGGGCCGCTCAGCGGCTGCGGCGCGAAGGGAGGCCCGGGCGCGAAGGGCTGCGGCGACGAGGTCGGCGTCGCGGGCGTGTGCATCGACGTGTACGCGGGGGGCGCCTGCGTCTGCGGCATCGCCATGGTCCCCGCGACCTCGACCTGCGCGCGCGTCACCAGCGAGTGCCGCAGGTGCAGGTGCGAGAGCGCGGCGGCGAAGTCCTGCGCGCTCGCGAAGCGCTGCGCGGGCTCGCGGGTCATCCCCTTCTCGACGATCGAGATGAGCTCGGCGGGCAGCTCGGGCGCGTAGACCCGCAGCGGCGTGGGCTCGGCGGTGACCGCGAGCACGAGCACCTCGGCGGGGCCGTCGGTCTCGTAGGGCAGGCGCCCCGAGAGCATCTCGTAGAGCATCACCGCGGTCGCGTAGAGGTCGGCGCGGTGGTCGATGTCCTTCGCCGAGAGGATCTGCTCGGGGGCCATGTAGACGGGCGTACCGATCACCATGCCCGTGCGGGTGAGCGAGGTGAGCCCGGGCCCGTCGCTCATCTTGCTGATGCCGAAATCGAGGATCGTCACGCGGTCGCTGCCGTCGGGGCCCGGCCGCAAGAAGACGTTGCCCGGCTTCATGTCGCGGTGCACCACGCCCGCGGCGTGCGCGGCGGCGAGGCCCTCCAGCACCTGCCGGGTGATGTCGACCGCGCGGTAGGGCGCGACGACGTGCTCGCGGTCGAGGAGGTCCTGGAGGCTCTCTCCCTCCAGGAGCTCCATGGCGATGAAGGCCACGCCCTCGCGCGTGACCGAGCAGTCGACCATGCGGATGATCCGGTCGGAGCCCGCCGCCGCCGCGGCCCGCGCCTCGCGCAAGAAGCGCTCGAGCACGTCGCCGCGTGAGGCGAGCTCGGGGTGCAGGAGCTTCAGCGCGACGTCCTGGCCGAGCATGGTGTGGCGCGCGCGGTACACGGCGCCCATGCCCCCGCCGCCGAGGAGCTTCTTCACCTCGTAGCGGTCGATGGTCGTGCCGCAGGGGCCGATCTCGACGGGGCCCTCGGTGCGCGGGCAGACCGTGGTCGCCTCGAGGTGCATGTCGCCGCAGGCCCGGCAGAGGGGCATAGACCGCGGAGTGTAGACCAATCCTCAGGGATGGCCCCGAAAGCGACCGGTCGGTCGACTCAGGCCACGCGCGACGCGGCCTCGAGCGACTCCCGCTCCACCACCTCGGGGCCCTGGAGCACCACGACGCCCAGCGGCGGGAGCCGGAGCGCGATGGACGCGGCGAAGCCGTGCGAGGGCTGCGGGTCGGCCCACGCGCGGCCCGCGTTGCCGAAGTTGCTCCCTCCGTAGCGCGCGGCGTCGGAGTTGAGCGCCTCGCGCCACTCCCCCGCGTGCGGCACGCCCACCCGGTAGCCCTCGCGCGGCACGGGCGTCGCGTTGAGCACGCAGAGGGTCGCGCGGCCCGCGCGGTCGTAGCGCACGAAGGCGAAGACCGACTGCTCGGCGTCGTTCACCACGCTCCACGCGAAGGCCGTCGGGTCTTGCTCGACGGCGTTGAGGGCGGGGGTCTCGCGGTAGAGGCGGTTGAGGTCTCCCACGAGGGTCATCACGCCCGCGTGCAGGGGGTCGTTCGTGAGGTGCCAGTCGAGGGAGCGCGCGTGGCTCCACTCGCGCTCCTGGCCGAACTCCGAGCCCATGAACAGGAGCTTTCGCCCCGGGTGGCACCACATCCACGCGTAGAGCGCGCGGAGGTTCGCGAACTTCTGCCAGCGGTCGCCGGGCATCTTGCCGAAGATCGAACCCTTGCCGTGCACCACCTCGTCGTGGCTCAGCGGCAGGACGAAGTTCTCGCTCCACTGGTAGACGAGCCCGAAGGTGAGCTCGTGGTGGTGCCAGCGGCGGTGCACCGTGTCGCGCGCGAAGAACGCGAGCGTGTCGTGCATCCAGCCCATGTTCCATTTCATCGTGAAGCCGAGGCCGCCCGTGTAGAGCGGGCGCGACACCCCGGGCCACGAGGTGCTCTCCTCGGCCACCACCATCGCGCCGGGGAACTCGGCGTGCAGGCGCTCGTTGAGCTCGCGCAGGAACGCGATGGCCTCGAGGTTCTCCCGCCCGCCGTGCGCGTTGGGGATCCACTCGCCCTCCTTGCGGGAGTAGTCGAGGTAGAGCATCGACGCGACCGCGTCGACGCGCAGCCCGTCGACGTGAAAGTCGTCGATCCACATCCGCGCGTTGGCGATGAGGAAGTTCTTCACCTCGGGGCGGCCGTAGTTGAAGACGAGCGTGCCCCAGTCGGGGTGCTCGCCCTGCCGGGGGTCGAGGTGCTCGTAGAGGGCCGTGCCGTCGAAGCGCGCGAGGCCGTGCGGGTCCTTCGGGAAATGCCCCGGCACCCAGTCGACGATCACGCCGACGCCGCGCTGGTGCAGGTGGTCGACGAGGTAGCGGAAGTCGTCGGGCGTGCCGAAGCGCGCGGTGGGCGCGAAGAAGCCCGTGACCTGGTAGCCCCACGAGCCGTCGAAGGGGTGCTCGTGCACGGGGAGGAACTCCACGTGCGTGAAGCCCAGCGCGGTGACGTGGTCGCCGAGCCTCTGCGCGAGCTCGCGGTAGGTGAGCCAGCGGTCGCCCTCTTCGGGCACGCGCATCCACGAGCCGAGGTGCACCTCGTAGATGGAGACGGGCCGCGCGAGCGGGTCGGTCTCTCGGCGCGCGCGCATCCAGTCCTGGTCGCCCCACGCGTGGTCGCTCTGCGCGGCGACGACGCCCGCGGTGCTCGGTCGGAGCTCGGTCTGCCCCGCGCACGGGTCGAGCTTGCGCAGCGCCCAGCCCTCGCGCGTGACGACTTCGTATTGGTAGGCCACGCCCGCGGAGAGGTCGGGGATGAACAGCTCCCACACGCCCGTCGCGCCGAGCTGACGCATGGGGTGGACGCGACCGTCCCAGAGGTTCCACGGGCCGACGACGCTGACGGAGCGGGCGTTGGGCGCCCACACCGCGAAGGCGACGCCGGCGACGCCGTCGAGGGTCACGGGGTGCGCGCCGAGCCGCTGGTGGAGGCGCATGTGCCGCCCCTCGCGGAAGAGGTGCTCGTCGAGCTCTCCCCACGTCGGCAGGTGCGCGTAGGGGTCACGCGCCGACCACTCGACGCCCGAGGGCGCGCGGGCCTCGACGCGCCACCCAGGGAGCACGTCGACGTCTCTGCACGAGCAGGCCGAAGAGGCCCTCGTCGGTCATGGGCTGCATGCGTCTCGGCTCGGGCTCGCCGTCGATGAAGACGCGGGCCTCTGAGGCTCCGGGTCTCCACGCGCGCAGCACCACGCCGTCGTCGACGCGGTGCGCGCCGAGCACGCGGTGGGGGTCTTCGAGGGACCGCTCGACGAAGCGCTGGTAGTCGCCCGCCGACAGCCCCTGCCACAAGATGGGTCGGGCGTCGTTCATGGTCGGGGAGGGCCACCATAAGTCCACCGGAGCGTCTGCACACCTCGAAATCGTCGGCGCGCATTCGGCGACGACGTCTCCGCGCGCGTCGACGACGCGAAGCGCCCTGGCCCTTCACGACGCGCGTGCCGCGGCCCCAGTTCGCGTTCACCACGGCGACGCGGTGCCGCCGCGCGAGCGCGGGAGCATCTCATCACGCTGGTCTACCGGGCTCGCGTCGCACCACGCCGAGGGGAAGAGCAGCACGTCGGCGGCGTCGAGCACGTCACCCGACTCGCGACTCACGAAATGGATGTCGTAACAGACCGCCACCGCGAGCGTCGCGCCGCCGAGCGCGAAGGTCGGCGAGCCGAGGTCTCCGCGGGCGGCCCAGCGCTCGGGCGCCCACGGGTGGCGCTTGCGGTAGTGCAGGAGCCGCTCGCCGTCGCGCGCGATCACCTGCGTGGCGTTGAAGCACCCGCCGCGCGCGCCGCGCTCGACGAGCGGGGCGCAGAGGGCGAGGTCGTAGCGCCGCGCGAGCGCGCGCACGGCGTCGGTGGTGGGGCCGTCGAGGGGCTCGGCGAAGCGCGAGAGGTCGAAGGCGCCGCGGTCGCTGACGTAGCCCGTGAGCGCGCACTCGGGCAGGACGGCGAGGTCCAGGGGGCCCGCCGCGGTGAGCGCCGCGAGGGCCTCGTCGACGAGGCTGAGCTGCGTCGCCACGGCGCCGAAGCGGTGCGGAACTTCGATCACTCCTACCGTCAACACGGGTAGAGTCTGCGCCCGCGATGGGAGCAGCGGGAGACCGAGGCGCGGGGGAGGCGTGAGCGCGCGTCACCCCGCGAAGCGCGGCCGGTGGGCCGTCGCGATGGAGCTCGCCCGCGGTCGGGTCGCCCCGGCGGGCGTCTCGTTCGCGGCGCTCTACGCGATCGCGACCACGCTCGTCTGGCTCGCCGAGCGCGACGCGCCCGACACGAAGATCGCCTCGATCGCCGACGCGGCGTGGTTCGGCGTGGTGACCCTCGCGACCGTGGGCTACGGCGACGCGTACCCCGTCACGGCCGCGGGCAGGGTCGTCACGGGCGTGTTCATCCTGCTGACGCTGACGACCATCGGGTTCCTGCTCACGGCGATCAACGACGCCGTCGCGGAGGTGAGGCGCATGGAGCGAGAGGGGCTCATCGGCACGACGCTCAAGGGCCACGTGCTGGTCTGCGGGTTCGGAGACATCGCGCGCTCGGCGCTCACCGAGCTGGTCGCGGCCGACCGGCGGGTGGCGCTCCTGTGCGGGCACGCCGACGAGATCCCGCGCGCGCGGCTGATGGCCGGCGACCAGGAGCTCTTCGTCACCTCGGGCGACGCCACGCAGGAGGTGCTCGACGAGCGGATGAACGCCCGCGAGGCCGAGAGCGCCGTCGTGGCCTTCGACGACGACACGCGGAACATCGTCGCGACGCTCAACCTCCGCGCGCTCAACCCCAACCTCCGCATCGTGGTGGCGGTGCACGCGCCCGAGCTGCGCAAGACGCTCATCTCCAGCGGCGTCACCTACGTGGCCTCGCCGGCGGAGTTCTCGGGTCGGCTCGTGGCGAGCGCGGCCTTCGAGCCCGAGGTGGCGCGCCTCCTCGAAGACGTGAGCACCGGCGCCGACGGCTTCGACATGCGCCAGTACAGCGCCGCGCCCTTCGCGGGGAAGACCGTGCGCGAGCTCCGCGCGCTGATGCTCGAGATCGACGGCCCGCTCCTCGTGGGCGTCGCGCGGGCGAAGGGCGAGGGCTTCGAGGTGATGACGCACCCGAAGGCCGACCTCCGCGTCGAGGAGAGCGACCACGTGCTGGTGCTCACCGACGCCGAGCAGGCCGAGCGGATGACCGCGCGCTGGCCCGCCCGGCAGGGCCGCTGAGCGTCACGCCGCGAAAGGCTGTCCGAGCGCCGCGCGCAGGTCCGCGAGGGAGCGCGCGAGGTCGTGGCCGCGGAGGCGCCCCACCGCGCGCGCGGCCCAGAGCGCGTCGGCCCACCGCGCGCCGCCCGAGGCCACGTTGATCGGGAGGTGCGCGAGCACCGCGCGCCAGGTCTCTTCGATGAAGGCCGTCGCCGCGGTCGACTCGCCGAGGGCGCGGGCGAACTCGAAGAGCGCCATGCCGTGGATGGGCTCGCGCTCTCGCCCCACCTTGATCGCGCCCTGCTCGTCGCAGCGCGGGATGTACTCGGTCTTGCCGAGCGCCGCCGACGCGAGCGCGAGGGTGCGCGCGTCGTTCTCGCTCACGTGGCGAAAGTACCGGGCCGCGGCGTCGACGAAGGCGAGCTCCATCTCGTCGGCGGGCTTGTGCATCTCGGGCTCCGCGTCGACGGAGCGCGCCGCGGCGAAGACCGAGGCGACGCGGAGGTACGCGCGCGTCGAGAACGACCACGTGCGGTCGTCGCGCATCCACGCGCCGAAGGCCGAGATCAGCCGCGGCGCGCGGGTCGCGAGCGCGACGGGGCCGGTGATCGCGAGCCGACACACGGGCTCGACCACGGCCTCGAAGACGCCCTCCAGCGCGGCCACGTCGACCTTGGAGCGCGCGGCGATGCCCTCGGCGGCCATCAGCCAGCGGTCGAGCGCGGCGAGGTCGCCGAGCTGCTTCGCCACCGCGAGGTCGACGAAATCCGGGTGCTTCATCGGCACGTTCGACGTCTGGAGCATCGTGACCGCTTTGCGCCACGCCGCCGCGTCGACGTCGGCGTCGTTGATGGGCGGGAGCATCGACCGCAGCCGGACCACCGCCGCGCGACGCCACCCCGCGGTCATCGCCTCGATGCGCTCGATGCGCTCGGGGATGGGCAGCAGGCTCAACGCGAACGCGAGCGGAAAGCCCGAGGTCGGCAGCGTGAGGTCCACCGCGGGGAGGACCTCGCGCGCGAAGGCCGCCGCGTCGGGCACGGCCGCCACCACCTTGATCGCGTCGGCCGGGCTCTGCATCGAGGCGATCAGGCGGTCGAGGGGCGTACCGGGCTCCAGCGCCATGCGACCCACGGGGGTGAGGGTCCACGCGCCGACCTCGTCGCCGTCGCGTCGGGCGAGGCCGCGCTTCGCGAGCGCGCCGAGCACCTCCATCAGGTCTGGGGAGCGCGGCACGTCGAGGCTCGACAGCCGCGTCGCGAGCGCGTGCCACCCTCGCTCGCCGTGGCCTTGCGAGAGGAGCGTGAGGACCGCGCGTTCGAGCTCGGACACCGGGATCTGACTCATGGGCTACTCCTCGGTGTACCAGGGTCGATACACCGTCACGTCGAGGTCGGGTCGGCGACGCCGCAGCTCTCGCAGCGCGGGCGTGTCGACCCCTACGGCGAGGGCGCGCAGCGTCGGGTGCTCCGCGAGGCGAACGAGGTCGAGGGCGACGTTCTCGATCGCGAGCGCGTCGAGGCGCAGCGAGAGCGCCACCTCGGCCGAGGTGACCTCCGCGTTGAACACGTTGAGCGAGCGCAGGCGCGCGCAGCGCGCGAGCGGGGCCAGGTCGAGGGGCGGGCGGCCGTAGGTGAGCACGCGCAGCGCGCGCAGGCCGGGCAGCGCGGGGACGTCGTCGAGCGCGAGCGTCGGGTCGCGCAGGTCGAGCGTGAGGTCGCGCAGGCGCGGGTTGCGAGAGACCGCCGCGAGCCCGGCGCGCGACGCGAGGAGCACGCGGTAGCGCTCCAGGCGCGGGAGGTCCCCGAGAGAGTCGACCACCTCGGGCTCGTGGTCGAGGCTCAGCGCGCGCAGCGCGCGCAGGGACGCGACGGACCAGAGCCTTCCCTCCGCGACGAGCGACCTTAGCGGCTCCACCGACGCGAGCGCGTCGACGTCGACCCACGCGGCGCGCAGGTCGAGGTGACGGGACCCGCGACCCGTCGAGGCGTGAGCGGACCGTCGCCTCCAGCGTGACCGCCCTGGTCTCGCGCGACCTCGCGCCAGCCGCGCGCCCCACTCGGCGACCGGCGACGCGGCGCGCGCCGCGCGATCCAACCGAGCACGTCGGCCGCGCGCCGCCTCCCACCTCCAGATAGAGCGCGTCTCGGCCGACGTCGCAGAGCCAGCGCAGCCGTCGAGCGCACGACGAGCCCGGGCAACACCTGCTCGCTCAGCGCGCGCGCGATGATCCAGGGCCTCGGCGCCCAGCACCAGCGTCACGCGCTCGCTCGGCCTGAGCCACGCGTCGACCTCGTCGGGCGCGACCGCGCCGCAGTAGACCCCCCACACGTCGATCTTCGCGCGTGCGACCTGCTCGGCCGAGGGCGCCGTGCCGCGGAGTCGATGGAGCGCGAACGCGCCCGTGCGCGGGTCGCGCGCGAAGGCGTCGATGAGCGCGCGGCCGAGGTCGTGCACCTCCGCGGGCGAACCGCGAAGGGCGACGAAGCGCCCGCGCGGGGCGTGCCCCGCGTGCCACTCCGCGAGGAGCGCGGGGCCGAGGCAAGGCACCCACGGCCCTTCGACGCCCAGCATCCTCCGGTCGCTCAACGGGTCCGTCCCCCCAGAGCGCGCGACGCGGTGGGGACGCAGCTCGCCCATCATGGTCGGCAGCGCCCTCCACGGAGGCATCGGCCACAGCGGCGCGTGCAGCGCGCGGAGCATGACCGAGAGGTCTAGTCGATCTCGCGCCCTACCGCCGCGTTCGATCCGCGACGTCGCGCGGCACCGGGCCGCGACCGCGAGGCCGCAGCACCGGCGCCGCGTTGACCGTGCTCTCGCGCGGCGTGTAAGCCGAACGGCGATGCTTTCTTCACGCGGGGTCAGCGCGCGGACCCGCTCGTTCCAGCGGTGCGTCGCGGCCCTCGCGGTGTGCGCCGCGGCCTGCGCGCAAGGCAACCCCGACGAGCCTGACGGCGCCGTCACCGACGTCGTCACCGAGGTCGACGCCGCGAAAGCCGACGCGCCCGACGTCCCCTCGCCCGCCGACGCGCCCGACGTCGTCGACGCGCCATCGACGCTCGACATCCCCGACGTCCCCTCGCCCGTCGATGTCCCCGACGTGTCGGTCCCCGACGAGGCCGCGGTCGACGCTGGGCCCTCGTGCGCCTTCGCGATGTGCGGAGACCGCTGCGTCGACACCGCCACCGACCCGCGCAACTGCGGCGCGTGCGGCAACGACTGCGGCGCCCTCCCCGGCGTCGACCCGAGCCGCGTCGCCTGCCGCGCGGGCGCGTGCGACGTCGCGAGCGCGTGCCTCGCGGGCCGCGCGCACTGCTCCACCAACCCCGCCGACGGTTGCGAGGCCGACGTCACCACCGCCTCCCGCTGCGGGAGCTGCTCCACCGCGTGCACGGGCGACTCTCCCGTGTGCGGGCCCTCCGCGGGAGGCCGTTACGCCTGCCAGAGCGGGTGCGTCGCGCCCACCTCCACGCGCTGCGGGAGCACCTGCGTCGACACCACGTCGGACATCGTCCACTGCGGCGCGTGCGGTCGCGCGTGCGCGCCGGCGACGGGCGGAGTGCCGACCTGCGCGGCCTCGGTCTGCGGCGTGCGCTGCGTGTCGGGCTACCACTCCTGCGGCGGCGTCTGCGCGAGCAACGCGAGCGTCGACACCTGCGGCGCCGCGTGCGCCCCCTGCCCCGCGCCCCTCAACGGAAGCGCCACCTGCGACGGCACCGCCTGCGGCTTCGCCTGCAACGCGGGCTTTCACCGCTGCGGGAGCGCCTGCGCCAGCGACACGAGCCCCTCCACCTGCGGCGCGTCGTGCTCGCCCTGCACCGCGCCCACCAACGCGACCCCCACCTGCGACGGGACGGCGTGCGGCTTCGCCTGCAACTCGGGCTTCACGCGCATGGGGAGCGCGTGCGTCGCGATCGCCGCGCCTCGCCTCGTCGCGCCCTTGTCGACCGCCTTCGTCACGTCGCGGCGACCGACGCTGCGGTGGGCGCTCGCCGCGGGCACCGACGGCGCGCAGGTCGACCTCTGCCGCGACCGCGCGTGCGCGATGGTCACCGCGACCCTCAACGCCACGGGGTCGAGCGTCACGCCCTCCACCGACATCAACGCGGGCCTCGTCTACTGGCGCGTGCGCGGCGCCGTGGGCGCGTCGCGCGGGACCGCCAACAGCCCCGTGTGGCAGTTCACCGTGCTCGCCCGCGGCGCGAGCGTCGACACCTCGTGGGGCACCGCGCTCGACGTGAACGGAGACGGCTACTCCGACCTCGCCGTCGGTCAGCCGCAGGTGGGAGGTCAGCCCGGTCGCGCGTTCGTCTTCCACGGGAGCGCGAGCGGCGCGTCGCGCACCGCGAGCGCCAGCCTCACGGGCCCCGACGGGAGCGGGCTTCACTACTTCGGCTACTCCGTCGCGAGCGCGGGCGACGTGAACGGAGACGGCTACGCCGACGTGGTGGTGGGCGCGACCGACGCGGCGAGCGACGGCCGCGCGTACGTGTACCTCGGCGGCCCGTCGGGTCTCGCGCTCGAACCCTCGGTGGTGCTGACGCCCCCTTCGGGCGCGCGGAGCTTCGGCGCGTCGGTGTCGGGCGCGGGCGACGTGGACGGCGACGGCTTCAGCGACGTGGTGGTGGGCGCGCCGGGTCCCGCGGGGGGAGCGACCAACACGGCGGTGATCTTCTACGGGAGCGCGTCGTCGCCGCTCGGAGGGCGGAGCGCGGCGCTCACCTGGGTGGCTTCGGGCGCGACCGCGTCGGAGCGGCAGAACCAGCGCCTCGGAGAGACCGTGTCGTCGGTGGGAGACGTGAACGGCGACGGCTTCGCCGACGTGGAGGTGGGGATGCCGTCGGTGACGAGCGCGATCCTGCCGGGGGTGGTGGTGTTCCGCGGGGCGCGCGGCGGCGTGGTGACCACCGCCGAGTGGTTGCTCCGTGAAGACACCGCCCGCGTCGGGACGGACTTCGGCGCGTCGCTGGCGCCGTGAGGTCATCCGCGTCACGTCGGAGGTGACGCCGTCACGCGAAAGGTGACGCCCGTGAGGTCGATGCCGACGTCGACCTCACCCACGGTCTCGCAACGCTCCGCCGACCTGTACGACGTGATCGTCGTCGGGGGCGGCTTCGCCGGCGTCACCGCCGCGGTCGAGCTCTGCGCGACGAAGCGCGTGCTGCTCCTCGAAGCGAGCGACCGCCTCGGAGGCCGTGCGCGCACGGTCCCCGTCGGCGACGGCGTGAAGGCCGACGTGGGCGCGCACTACTTCGGCGTGAAGCACCGGCGGGTGAGCGCGCTGGTGCGACGTCTCGGGCTGGAGCACGAGGTGATCGACTACGTGAAGAGCTTCGGGCCCGACCCCGCCGCGGTGAGCGACTTCGCCGCCGGGCGCTCGGTGTACCGCGTGAGCGACACGTACTTCAGCATCCAGGGCATCGACGCGCGGGCGCCCTGGGGGGAGCAGGCGCGCTTTCTCACGGCGCTCTACGCCGTCACGGCGCTGTGCCACGCCGTCGACGGGAGGCGGCCCGAGCGCTCGCTCTTCGCGACGTCCCTCGACGCGGTGACCTACGAAGACCTCGTCGACCGGCTCGACCCGCCCGGATGGTTCCGCGAGCTGATGATCGCGGGCGCCGAGGGCGTGTGGAGCCAGCGCGGCGACCGGATGAGCCTGCTGTATTTCCTCTGGTACCTGAAGAACAACGGCGGCTTCTCGGACATCTTCAACGACCCGCGCTTCACGGAGGGCCGCGAGGTGAAGACGACGCGCGCGACGCTGGGGCTCGCGATGGCACTCGGCACCGACGAGGGGCCGGGGCCGCTGCACGGCGCGCGGTGGGCGCTGGGGCTGCTGCGAGACCGCCGCGCGAACGCCGTGGACCCGAAGGTGCCCTTCATCGACCTCGGCCTCGCCGCGAAGGGGCGGGTGCTCGACCGGTGGAGGTCGGATCACCCGTGGATGCATTCGCTCCCGCTGCCCGCGATGCGTGACTTTCGCGCGCTCGCGGCGCACGGCGCGCTCGGGGACGAGTGGGTGCCGTCGGTGGTGCCGGTGCAGGTGGTGCGGCTCGGTCCGCTCGCGGTCGTCGCGCTGCCGTGCGAGCCCTCGGTGGTGGCGGGCCGGAGGCCGCGGGCGACGGCGCTGCGCGCGATGGGCGAGGGCGCGCGCGAGGTCGTGGTGAACGGCTACGCGAACGCGTACTGCTCCTACCTGGTGACGGCCGAGGAGTACGGCGCGCAGTCCTACGAGGGCGGCTGCACGCTCTTCGGGCCGTGGACGCTCGCGCTCTACCAGACCGAGGTGGCCGCGCTCGCGGCGGCCGTCGCGAAGGACGACGTCGACGTCGGGTGTGGCGCGGAGCCTCCGCCCACGGACCTGCGCCAGCTCGGCCTCGGCCGCTACCGCCCGCGCCTCGGGTGAGCGAGGTCGCGGCGGCGTGGAGCGTGACCGCTCGCCGTCAGCGGTACCCGGTGACCGGGACCGACCGGCGCTCGTGCTTGATGCCCTCCAGCATCGTCGCGGGCTCGCGCATGAACCACGCCGTGTGGCCGCAGCCCTCGCACACCATCAACGAGACCGTGGGGTTCAGCACGTTGCCGAAGCCGACCTTCGCGTCGGAGCACAGCTCCACGGAGGCGCGCTCGATCCACGCGAAGGACATCGAGCCGCAGTAGGGGCACGGGTGGCGCGGGGTCGTCATGCCCCGACGGTACGGCACGCGGGCCACGGTTGCGCGTGACGCGTCCACGCGAGGGGACATCCACCTCGTGACGCGATTGACCGGCACGAGGTCGCTGCCCCACCGTGGATCGATGCGCCGCTCTCTGCTGCTGCTGCTGCTGCTCGTGCTGGGCTCCGCGAGGGTGATCGGCGCCTGGTTCACGCGACCATCGCGCGGGCGGTCTTGTCCGCGAGTCGGATCACGTCGGGGATGCCCACGCCGTCGAGCCAGCTCCCGAGCACGCGCAGCCCCGCGTGCTTCGCGACCTCCGCGCGCACCGCGGCGACGCGCGCGGCGTGACCCACCCGCGGCTGCGGCGAGGTCTCGACGAATCGGTACACGCGCGTCCACTTGGGCGCCGCGCGCACGCCGAGGATCGAGCGCAGCTCGTCGAAAGCCAGCACGGCCATCTCGTCATCGGGCATCGACACGCGGTCCTCGTGACCGACGCCGCCCACGAAGGCGCGGATCAAGGCCATCCCCTCGGGCACGCGGCCGGGCCACTTGCTCGATACGAAGGTCGCCGCCAGCACCGCGCGGCCCTCGCGCTTGGGCACGATGAAGCCCGTGGCGTCCATCGGGTGCGGCACCTCGCTGCGCCTCCACGCGAAGAACACCGTCGCCGCGCTCGACCACGGGATCGCCCGCATCGCCCGCGCCGCGTCGGGCGCCGCGCCCTCGATCAACCCCGCCGTCTTGTGCGAGGGCATCGCGAGCACCACCGCGTCGGCCTCGATCACCTCGCCGTCGACGAGCGCGACCTCCCACGGAGAGCGCTCCCCGCGACGCACCGCGGTCACCCGCGTCGAGCGGCGGATCACGCCAGGGGGGATCGCGGCTTCGAGCGCGTCGATCATCGACCCGGTGCCGCGCTTCAACGACACGAAGGTCGACGGGAGCGCTCCCCCCGAGCGCTGCGGCGCCGCGGCGCCCGCGCCCTTCAACAGGCCTCCGCGCTTCGACATCTCGATGAGCTGGGGAAAGGTCGACCGCGCCGAGAGCGACCACGCGTCGCCCGCGTAGATGCCCGCCAGCAAGGGCTCGGTGAGGGCTTCGACCACCTCGCGGCCCATGCGCCGCTCGACCAGCTCGCCGAGCGAGAGGTCGTCGTCGACGTCCCTGCGAGGGAGCACGAGGTCGAGCGCGACGCGGGCCTTCGCGCGCGGCGACAAGAGCTTCGTGCGAAGCACCGGCAGGAGCTGCGTCGGCACGCCCAGCACGATCCCCTCGGGCAGCGGCGTGAGCTCGCCCGCGTTCAAGAGGTACACCCGACGGTTCTCAGGGATCGTCTCGATGAACTCGTCGCCGAGACCGAGCTCGCGGCACAGCGCGACGCCCTCGGGCTTCGCCGCGACCCAGGCGTCGGGGCCTCCGTCGATCTGAAAGCCGTCGTGGCGCTCGGTGACGATGTTGCCGCCCAAGCGAGGCGACGCCTCCAACAGCGTCAGCCGCAGGTCGACGCCCTTCGCGGCGCACTCCTTCGACAACCGATACGCGGCGACGAGGCCCGAGAGGCCCCCGCCGACGATCACCACGCGACGTGTCTCGCTCATGAGTTCTGAGCGCTCGCCTCGTGCACGAAGTCAGCCAGCGCCTGCACGTTCTCCAAGGGCGTCTCGGGGATGATCCCGTGGCCGAGGTTGAAGACGTGGCCGGGCCGACCCGCGTTGGCGTCGAGCACCGCCTGCGCGCGCTGGAGCAGGAGCTCGCGCGGCGCGAGGAGCGAGAGCGGGTCGAGGTTGCCCTGCACGGGCGTGTCGCCGAGACGTCTCCGCGCGTCGTCGAGGGGCGTGCGCCAGTCGACGCCGATCACGGTGCCGCCCGCCTCGCGCTGGAGCTCCAGGAGGGTCGAGGTGCCCGTGCCGAAATGGATCATCGGGACGCCCCGCGCGTGCAGCGACGCGAAGATCGGCGCGACGTGGGGGAGCACGTACGCGCGGTAGTCGGCGGGGGAGAGCGCGCCCACCCACGAGTCGAAGACCTGGATCGCCTGCGCGCCCGCGTCGACCTGCGCGTGGAGGAAGCGGCGCACCGTCTCGGCGAGCTTCTCCATGAGCGCGGCGAAGGTCGCGGGCTCGCGGAACATCATCCCCTTCACCTTCGCGAACTGCGTCGATTTTCCGCCCTCGACGAGGTAGCTCGCGAGCGTGAAGGGCGCGCCCACGAAGCCGATGAGGGGGGTCTTGCCGTCGAGCTCGCGGCGCAGGATGCGGATCGCTTCGAGGCAGTAGCCCAGGCCCTCTTCGGGGTCGGGCACGCGCAGCGCTTCGACCTGTTCGAGCGTGCGGATGGGCGTGTGCACCACCGGCCCCTCGCCCGCCTCGAAGGAGAAGGGCGCGCCCATCGGCTCCAGCGGCAGGAGGATGTCGGCGAAGAGGATCGCCGCGTCGACGTTCAGCGCGCGCAGCGGTTGCAGCGTCACCTCGGCGGCGAGGTCGGGCGTGCGGCAGAGGTCGAGCATCGAGTGCTTCGCGCGCAGGGCGCGGTACTCGGCCATGTAGCGACCGGCCTGGCGCATGAACCACACGGGCGTGCGGTCGACGGGCTCTCCGCGGCAGGCCCTCAAGAAGCGGTCGTGCATCGGGCGCGCACTCTAGGCTCTCGGCCGCGAGCGCGTCGAGGGTCGTCGCGCGCGCTTCGGCGCGCCCTCGGGCGCCACGTCGACCGTGAGCCGCGGAGGCGTCGCGTCGAGGTGCAGCACCAGCGCCCGCGCGCCGCGCGGCCGTCGACGGTGAGGGTGGTGGGCGGCGTACGTCCTCGCGCGCAGAGGGCCTTCATCTGGCCTTCGGTGAGGGTCCGCCCGAAGGCGTTGAAGGGCACCACCACGCCGCATCCTCGCGCCAGCGCGAGCAGCCCCACGCTTGACGGCCCGCGATCATCACGCCCTTGCGGCAGCGCGGGCACACGACCGAGGTGGCGCTGCCGGGGTGGGCGGCGCGCTGGTGGTCTTCGCGGCGCGGGGGCCCTCGCCGGTCTCGACGTCGCGCGCGGCGTGCGCGGTGCGCGGGGCGCGCGAAGCTCGTTCGTCGTCGCGGGCGCGCTCGCGTCACCCACCGCGCGCACCGGAGCGCCCCCGCGGATCGCGTCGATGCTCTCGCGGACGAAGGCGTGGATGTCGGCCATGAAGCGCGCGCGGGAGTCCTCGCCGCGGGCCATGCGCGCGAGGCGGGCCTCCCAGCTCCCGGTGAGCTCGGGCGAGCGAAGGGCCGGCACGGCGAGCCCGTCGATGAGCGCCTCTCCCTTCGGAGTCGCCGTGACGGCCTTCTTGTCTCTCGCGACGTACCCGCGGTCGAGGAGCGTCTCGATGATCGACGCGCGCGTCGCTGGCGTGCCGAGCCCCGAGTCGCGCATCGCGGCGCGCAGGGCCTCGTCTTCGATCTCCTTGCCCGCGGACTCCATCGCGGCGAGGAGCGTGGCCTCGGTGTACCTGCGCGGGGGCTTGGTCTGCTTCGCCTCGGTGTCGTAGCGGCCGTCGAGGCGCTGGCCCTCGGTGAGCGCGGGCAGCGGACCCTGCGGGGCCTCGTCTTCGCCCTCTTTCATCGCGCGCTGCGGCGGGTCGTCGCCGTCGATGCCCGCGACCTCCTGCCAGCCCGCGACCACGCGCACGCGTCCCCGCGCGACGAAGCGGTCGGGCGGAGGGGGGAGCGCGTCGACGAAGCGGTCGTCGTCGTCGCCCTTCTCTCCCGCGGCGGCGCGCTTCTTCGCGGGCTTCGGCCCGTCGCCGACGCGCACCGTGACCGTCGTCTGGTCGAACTCCGCGTCGGGGAAGAACGCCCCGAGGAAGCGCCGCGCGACCATGTCGTAGAGGCGGGCCTCGTCGCCGTCGAGCCCGCTGGGGGCCTTCGACGTCGGGATGATCGCGTGGTGGTCGCTCACCTTCGCGTCGTCGACGTAGCGGCGCGAGAGCGGCGGCGCCGACCGGGCCCTCTCGGCGAAGCCCGAGAGCGCGTTCACGGTCGAGAGCGCGCGGAGCACGCCGGGGATCTCGGTGCGCAGGTCGGTGGAGAGGTGCCGCGAGTCGGTGCGGGGGTAGGTGAGCGCCTTGTGCTTCTCGTAGAGCGACTGGGCGAGGGAGAGGGTGCGCGCGGCGGGCCACCCCCAGCGCGCGTTCGCGGTGCGCTGGAGCGAGGTGAGGTCGAAGAGGAGCGGCGGCGGCACGCGCTGGCGCTTGCCCTCGACGGACTCGACCACGGGCGCGGGGCCGCGCGCGCAGCGAGAGACGAGCGCGTCGGCGAGGGGCTTCGTCGCGACGCGGGTGGTGTCGTCGTAGGTCCACCGCGCGGTGAAGGGCTGCGCGTTCGGGGCGCGGAGCGTGGCGACGACCTCCCAGTAGTCGCGCGGCGTGAAGGCGCGGATCGACTTGTCGCGCGCGACCACGAGGGCGAGGGTGGGCGTCTGCACGCGGCCCACGGACCAGAGCTCTCCGCCGCCGTTGGCGCGGCCGCGCACGGTCACGGCGCGGGTCGCGTTGAGGCCCACGAGCCAGTCGGCCTCGGCGCGGCAGCGCGCGGCGTCGGCGAGGGGCTCGTAGCGACGTCCGGGTTGGAGCTTCGCGAAGCCCGCGCGCACGGCGGCGTCGGTGAGCGACGACACCCACAGCCGCTCGATGGGCAGGCGGGAGCCCGCGAGGTCGTAGGCCCAGCGGAAGATGAGCTCCCCCTCGCGCCCGGCGTCGCAGGCGTTCACCACGCGGTCGAAGCGCTTGTCGCGCAGGAGCGATTTCACCGCGCGCCACTGCGACGCGGTGCTCTTCGAAGGGCGCAGCTTGAAGCGCTCGGGGAGCATCGGGAGGAGGTCGAGGCGCCACTGCTTCCACGAGGGGTCGTAGGCGGCGGGCTCGTCGAGCTCGATGAGGTGCCCGATGCACCAGGTGATGACGAACTCGGGCCCTTCGAGGAAGCCGTCTCCCCGCTTCGACGCGCCGAGCACGCGGGCGATGTCGCGGGCGACGGAGGGCTTCTCGGCGACGACGAGGTCCACGGGCGTGACGATGCCCGCCGCGGAGGGGCGCGGGCAAGGCGAGGGGAGACATTGCGTGTCACGGCTTTCGACACCCCGCGAGGTGTGCGACAGAGGCGCGATGCGCGCGCGGCCCGTGTGGAGGAGCTACGACCCCCGTTGGGTCGCCAACGCCGCGGCCCACGCCCGCGCGGGCGGCCACGCGCTCGTGAGGGAGGCCCCGCGGTGGTGGGTGCTCCTGCCGAGCGGCGACGACGGGTCGATCCCCGAGCTCACGGCCTGGGCGCTGATGGACGCGCGGCTCGGCGCGTTGTCGACGGTGACGTCCGGGCCCGCCGCGGGGATGCTGCGGGTGACGGTGCCGGTCGGAGCTCGGTCGCTGGTCGAGGGCTGGTGCGAGCGCGACGCGGGTGTCGCGACGTCGACGTCGCCCGTGGACTTCGACTGCCGCGCGTGCGCGATGTGCTGCCGGCGCAACCGCGCCCTCGTCGACGACGACGACATCGAGGCGTGGCGCGCCGTGGGCAGGGCCGAGCTCGCGACGGAGGCGTACCTCCGCACGGTGCGCGGTCGGCGCGCGCTGCGGGTGCTGCGGGGCGGCGACTGCGTCCACCTGCGGGGGGAACGACTGCGGGATCTACGCGCTGCAGCCCGCGAACTGCGCGGCCTTCCCGATGGGCAGCGAGGGTGCCTCTCGTCGCGCGAGGAGGCGGGGCTCGACCTCGCCCTGCCGGTCATCGCACCGTGACGAGCACGGCCTTGAGGTGAGGCTCGTTGCCGGGGGCGGAGCGGGAAGTCTTCGGGCGACAGGAGGTCGAGAATTCATCTGGTGACCTCGCGGTAGGCGGCGCAGCGCGGCCTCGTGCAGGTGCCGACGAAAGCGCATCGAGGACGCCCTTGTGGTTCGAGCACGCGGTAGCGCCCCGCCGGGGTGAACGTGAAGAGGTCCTGCGCGAGCTTCTTCCAGTCGGACTCCGACGACCACCGCGAAGCCGCGCGCGTTGGGTAGCTGGAGCGGGTCGGCGATCACCAGGTCAGCGCTCCTTGCGCGCGAGCGCGCCGCGCAGCCATGCGAACGTCGTTGACCACCATGGAGTGCTTCGCGTCGTCGAGGCCGTTCTCGACGAGGTTCTGTCGGGCCTGGTCGAGCGAGGCGCGCGACGGCGATGGGCGCGGTGACAGTGCGCGACGCTCCGCCCGCCGCCGCGGCCACGGTGAAGGGGCCCGTGTACGCGAAGAGGTTGAGCACGGACTTCCCCGCGGAGAGCGCGCGCACGCGGCGCCGGTTCTCGCGCTGGTCGAGGAAGATCCCCGTCGAGAGCCCGTCGCCGAGCTTCACACGTAGCGCAGGCCGTGCTCTGTGACCGTGAAGCTGTCGGGCGCGTCGTCGCCGCGCACCGCGTCAGGGCCGGGGCCACCGCGTCGCGGCGCGTGTCGACGAGGGTGTTGGCCTGCTTCGGGCGGAACTTCGCGTAGACCCCGGCGAAGCTCGCCTCCATCAGCGCGTCGAGGAGCGCTTCGTCGACGGCGCCGTCGAAGGCGTGCACCACCGCGTGCTCGCCGTACACGTCGACGGCGTGGCCCGCGATGCCGTCTCCGTCGTGCGCGAGGCGGAACGCGGTCACGGCCGGGTCGCGCGCGAGGAACCAGCGATGGTCGGCCGCGTCGCGCAGGCGCTCGCGCAGGGCGCGAGGGTCGGGCTCGTCGCGGAGCCACGCGTCGAAGACCGCGGGCGTGGGCGCGGTGAAGGTGCGCGCGCGCCCCGTCGCGGGGTCGGGGATCGTGAGCGACGCGGCGTGGAGCATGAGGCGCGGCGCGGGGGCTCCGCCGTAGGTGAGGTCGCCGACGAGGGGCATCCCGGCGGCGGCGCACTGCACGCGGATCTGGTGCGTGCGGCCGGTCTCGGGCGTGACCTCGAGCAAGGCGCGCTCGCCCGCCCGCCGCGCGACGCGGACGTGGGTGACGGCGCGCTTCATGCTCTTTCCGCCGCGGCCGGGGGGAGGGCGACCATGCGGTCGTCGTCGCCGGGGGCGATGTCGTGGGTAGACGTGCGTTCCCTCGCGCGTTGGGAGGCAGCGTCGCGAGCGCGAGTAGCGCTTCTCGACGGAGCGCCCTCGAACCTTAGAAGCGCGAGGACCTTGTTCGCCTGCGCGCGCTGCGCGCGAAGACGATCACCCCCGAGGTGTCGCGGTCGAGCCGCTGGTGCACGCCGAGGTAGACCTTCGCGAAGTCTTCGCCCGTGAGCGCGGCGCGCGCCGAGGCCTTCACGCGGAGACGAGGTCGTCGAGGCGCGCGGGGTCGGCGGCGTGGTCGAGACGCCCGCGGGCTTGTTCACGACGAGGTGCTCGTCGAGGTGCGGGAGCCACGCGTCGCGGAAGGGCGTGAAGAGCGTGAGGGCCATCGGGCGGTGGCCGTCGGTAGCAGCAGGCGCGCGGCGGTGTCTACCCGCCCGAGGCGCTGAGGTAGAGTCGCGCCGGTGTTGCTGGCTTCCGGCTACGGTGCGCGATGGAGCTCACGGCGTGGGACGACGCGCGCCCCGCGCCGCCCGAGCTGCGGGCGGTGAGACGGTGCGCGTCTTCGAGTTCGTCGACGCGGTCACCGGCGAGGCGCTGAGCGACGCCGAGGCGGAACGCTGGTGCCGAGGGCCTTCGTGGGGGACCGCGCCCTGGTCGCGTCGCCCGTCGAGGGCGCTGCGGCGGAGGTCGATCGCGATCCCGAGCGAGGGCGAGTACACGCTCCGCGTCGACGGAGACCGCTCGCAGCGGTGGTTCGGCTGCGAGGCGTCGCTCCCGGCGGCAGGCGCGAGGCACCGTCGGGTGCGCGTCGCGCTCGTGCCGCGCACGCGCGACGTCGAGGTGCAGGCGCGCTTCACCCGCGACGGAGACGAGCGCGCGATGCCGCGTCGAAGGAGGTGGACTGAACGTCGAGGTGCGCGCTGACGCCGCGAGCGAAGCGCGGGTCGAGGTCTTTCGCGGCGCGTGCAACCGGGGGAGCGCGTCGCGGGCGCGAGCCGGTGGTGCGTGCGGTCAGGCGCGGCGGAGCCCGGTCGCGTCGGCCTCTCGGTGCGCGTCGCGGGCTCACCCTCGCGCGGGCGCGGGTGAACCTCGCGTCGAGAGGTACGCGGCAGTTGATCACGGCGACGGCGCGCTTCCGTCGCACCTCGCGGGGGTCTTCGTGCTGCGCGGCGGGCGTGAGCGTCGGCGTGGTGAACGGCGACGGCGTCGGGGGCGCGTTCGGCGTGGAGGTCTCTCCCCGTCGCGGAGGTCGGGCGCCGCCTGCCCTATCGCTGACACCTGCGTGCGGCCCACGCTGCACCTCGGCGCGAGCTTCGCGCCCTACGCGCGACACCACCCTCGCAGGGCCGGGGGACCGCGAGGTCGTCGACGGCTCCGTCGCGAGCGCCCTCGGCGGCTTCGGAAGCTGGGCGCGGGGCTCACGGTGATCCCCGCGGGGGTGGGCGACCGGCTGCGCTTCGTCGCTCGCCTCGATAGCTCGCGCTCGGTCGCGGCGAGGAGCGCCAGGGAGAGAACACACCCTCTCGACGGCGGTCGGCCGGATCGGCGTCGCGGGCGACGTGATGGCCCAGGCGCGGGTGGTGGGTCCGCTCCTCGGGTGGCCGGCGCCGCTGCGGTCGACGTGGGTCCCGGATCGGCCCGCGCGGAAGGCAGTTCTCGGTGCTCGGCGACGCCACGGTGTCGAGCGAGGCGGCATCGCTCGTGCAGTTCGGTCTGCACGCCGGACTCGGCGTCGAGCTATGAACCCCCGCGCACCGATCACCCTCGCGCTCTGCCTCGCGGCGAGCTTCGCCCTCCTCGACTGCGGCGCCGCGGACTCGGCGGCGACGGGCACGAACCCCGGCGGAGAGTCCTGCGACTCGACGCGCGACTGCGGCCGTCACAACGAGGTCTGCGGCCTCACCGTCGACGCCAACGGCAACCGTCGGTGCGCGCCTCCGACGGGGGCGTGCAACCCCGAGATCGACGTCGCGGCACAGTGTTACGAGGGGGCACGGTGTGACACCACGGTCGCGTCGAGCGGCGGGCGCTGCACCTTCCGCTCGCCGTCGCGGCCGTCGTTCACGGTGGGGCCGAGGGTGACCGTCGAGTCACCGACCGCCGACGCGGTGATCGAGCCCGCGCGGGGCGTGTCGTTCCGCTGGCAGCCGCCGTCGAGCCTGCCGACGGCCGTCGCGGTGGCCGCGGTGATGCGCGCGCCGCCGCGGTTGGAGCCCGGGGTGAACCGCATCCTCAACCGCGGGGACGTGGTGTGGATCTGGTCGTCGGCCTTCGAGGGCGCGACGGGCGAGGGGGCGACGGCGGGGAGCGTGGCGGCGCGGTGGGGCTTCGCGGGCGTCGACCGCGACGGCAACCCCCGCGCGCGCTGGGGGAGGGACACCCTCGACGCCGGGGTCTACTGGTGGTTCGCGTACGCGATCGTCGAGGGGCGGGTGGCCGCGACGAGCGTCGCGACGCGCTTCTACGTGGGGGAGCCTCCGTCGGCGGGGTCGTCGTGCGTCGAGGTCACGCAGTGCGCGGCGCCAGGAGACGACCCGGAGCGTTTCGCGTGCGTCGATCACCGCTGCGTGCGCCGCTGCGCCTCGGAGGTCGACTGCCCCGAAGCGGGCACGCGCTGCGCCTTCGACCAGACCCTCGGCGCGCTCGACCTCACGGGGCTCGGCCGTGGGATCGTGCGGGGGGCGTACTGCGCGAGGATCGAGGCGGCGGACGGGGGCGCCGACGCGCAGGTCGACGCGGGGAACGGCCCCGACGCCACGCCGCCGGAGGCCGACGCCGGGGCGCAGGTCGAGCCCCTCGACGGGGGCTGACGCTCGGCAGGCCCGATTCATCGGGCCGAGGGCGCAACGGGAGGGTGGACGGCGCCCACGGGGCGTGTGGTATTCCACCAGCGATGGAGGTGACGCGAGCCGACGCGCGAGGCGCTCGACGAGCGGTGCGCGCCCGGCGGCCCCGCCGGGGCGGCGTCGACGCGCCGTGGGCCATCGCTCACGACCTGTGCTCCGTGGTCGAGGGGGTCGATTTCGCGACGCGAGAGATCGCCGCGCGTTGCGCGAAGGGGCGGGCGGTGTCGGCCGACATGCTCGAGGCCGTCGACGCGGCCTCGGCGCTGGTGGTGGATGTCATGCGCTTCCTCGCGACGGGCGAGGGCGCGCGGGGCGGGCGCGCGTCGCATGACCTGTGGGCGCTGTCGCGCGTCGCGGCGGCGCAGCGGCCCGAGATCCGGTTCCCCGCGGTGGCGCCCGAGCGGGGGCCCGTCGCGACGGGGAGCCTGCTCGACGCCGCGCGGCTCATGGGCCTGCTCCTCGACAACGCGGTGGAGCACGGCGCCGGCGCCGAGCTGCGCGACGTCGACGGCGCGTTGCAGATCGTCAGCCCTCGGCGTCGCGCCGACGGCTCCGAGCGCGAGGGCGCGCGCGGTCGCGGGATGGGCCTGCGACACGCCGAGGTCCTCGCGGAGCGGCTGGGCGTGCGGCTGTCGCGCGATGACTCCGGTCCCTCCTACGTGGTCACCCTAAGATCGTGAGAGGTCTCCAATCGTGAGGAAGCTCCTGCACGCCGAAGAGCTCGCCCGCCTCGCGGGCGTCCACAAGAGCACCGTGCTCCTGGCCATCCGCCGCGGGGAGCTGAAGGCTTCGCACCGCGGGCCGCAGCGCGCATCTCGCCCGACGAGGCCCGCGCGTACCTCCGCAAGCGCAACCGCCCGATCCCCATCGAGCTCGAGCTCGAGGGCGGCGTGCAGCGCGTCGCGGTGGTCACCGAGTCGCACGAGGTCGTGGGCCTCGTGCGCGCGGCGCTCCCCGACGGCGCCGAGCTCATCGGCGGCACCGACCTCTACGGCAGCCTCGTCGCGATCGGCGCGGGCAACCCCGCGGCCATCGTGCTCGACCTCGACCTGGTCTTCATGAACCCGGTGATCCTCGTGCGGTCGTTCCGCAACGCGCCGGGGCTGCGCAAGGCGCGCATCGTGGGCCTGGGCCTGCGCGACGAGCTCTTCGCCGCCGCGCGCAGCGCGGGCGCCGACCACGCGATGGTGAAGGTCGACCAGCGCGGCCTCGCCGAGGTGCTCCGCCGCGCGGTCACCGAGGCCTACGCGATGGCCTCCTGATCACCCCCACGCCGCGGGGAGCGCCCTCGGCGCCTCGGCCACGAAGCCACGCTCCACCGCGTCGAGCCGCGCCGACTCCGCGTCGAGCGCCGCGCGCGCGCCGTCGAGCACCGCGGGCAGCGCCGCCGCGAGGCCGTCGGCCGACGCCCGCAGCGCCTCGGGGCCCGCGGTGGTCACGCCCTCTCGCGCGAGGAGCGCGCGCCGCGCCGGCTCGATGAACACCCGGTCGACCTGCGTGAGCGACTCCTCGAGGCCCGACAGCACGCTGTCGACGTGGCTCTCGAAGGCCGCCTGACGTCGCGCCGCGAGCGCGCGCAGGCTCTGCTCCCTCGCCGCCGCCGCGTGCCGCGCCGCCTCGGCGAGGCCCCGCTGGTGCTTCTCTCCGTCGCCCGCGGCCTGCTTGATCTGCACCGCGGCGCGGTCGAGGTCCTCGCGCACGCGGCGCTGCTCGCCGTGCAGGCGCTCGACGCGCGCCCGGAGCTCTTGCAGCGCGGCGCTCGCCGCGGCGAGCCCCTGCTCGGCCTCGGCGGTCGACATCCTCCGCGGCGGCAGGTGCGCCCCGAGGGATTGCTCCATCCGCTGCGCGTCGCGCTCCGCGGCGGCCTCGCGCGCGCGGGCCTCGTCGAGCTGCCGCGCGAGCTGCGCGATCTGCGTCGACTCCGACTGCCGCCGCGCCGCGACCCTCGCGACCTCGGCGTTCGCCGCCTGCAGGAGCTGCTGCCGGCGCGCGAGCTCCGAGCGCGCCTCGTCGAGCTCGGCCTCCAAGGTCTCTCCGCGACGGCGCCAGTCGTCCTTGCCGAAGAGGGCGGGCTCGTCCTCGCGGTGCTTCGCGAGCGACTGCTCCAGCGCCGCCGCGGCCTGGGCCCGCTGCGTCGCCTCGGCCTGGATCGACGCGAGCGTCTGCTGCGCGCGGTTGCCCTCGGCGAGGAGCTTCTCCACCTCGTGGGTGCGCCGCGTGCCCTCCTCGGTCACGGCCGCCACCGCGGCGCGGGCCGCGTCCACGAGCTCTCGCTGCGCGGCCCAGCGCGCGACGGCGCGCGCCGTCTCGACCTCGCCCTGGAGCACCAGGTCGCGCTGGGCGAGCGCCGTCGCCTCGCCCTCCAGCCGCCGGAGCTGCACGCCGAGCTCGTCCTGCGCGCGGGCCAGGGCGTCTCGCTGCGCGTCGGCGTGCTCGGCGGCGCGGCGGGCCTCGGCCTCGGCCGCGCTCTCGGGCGGAGGCCCCGACACCAGCTCCTCGGGGAGCGACGGGCTGAAGGGCAGCGCGTCGGGCCACGACGGCGGCGCCTCGACGCCCGCGGCGCGCGAGAGGTCCGCGAGGGCGCCGCGCAGGTAGGGCAGGGCCTTCGCGTAGAGGCCCGACACGCGCGACACGTAGTCGGCGTAGAGCGTCGGCGCCTGCGCCACGTCGGCGAGGTCGGGCCGCTTCTGCGCGCGCACCGCGTCGAGGAGCTTCTGGCAGATCTCCCGGAGCTGCGCGGCCTCGGGCTCGAAGCGCCCCAGCGCCTTCGCCTGCTGCGCCTGCGTGTCTGCGGCCTCGGCGCGCTCTCGCTCGGCGGCCTTCTCCCTCGCCCTCGCGGGCACCTCGGTGAGCGCGACGAGGGCCGCGCGCTGGCGGTCGACCTCGCGCCGCGACGCGCGCACCGACTCCGAGAGCGCGGCGAGGTTCGCGCCGTCTTCGCCCTCGAAGGTGAAGCGGCCCCGCACCTCGTACACGTCGGTGAGGCCGCGGAGAGCGACGGGGTCCTGCGGCCGCCACAGATCGGCGCTGCCGCGGGCGACGGAGCGCGAGAGCCCCCACGGGTCGCCCGCCGCGCCGAGGGCGTCGGAGTAGGGCGCGATCGCCTCGCGGGTGGCGGCCTCGCAGCGCGCGAGCGCGTCGCGCGACGCGTCGAGGGCGTCGAGGGTCGAGAGGTAGAAGCGCACGCAGGCGTGCAGGGGGTCTTCGGTGGCCATCGGCTCAGCGCGCCTCGCCGAAGAGCTCTTCGAGGGCGCGGATGTCGTCGCGCGCGCGCTTCGCCTCGGCGTCGACGGCGACGAAGCGGTCGGGCCAGATGCGCGCGCACTCGCTCCGGGCCCAGCGGCGCAGCGACTGCTCGCCCTCGCGGTCGAGCCACGCGTCGTGCACCGTGCGCACGGCCTCCTCGTGGTACTTCTGCAGGCCGCGGGGGTGGCGCGCGAGCGCCTCGAGGAAGTTGCAGATGCGGTCGACGTCGGCGCGCACGCGGCCGAGCATCTTCGACCAGTCGCGCGGGATCGCGGGGGCCGCGGGCGTCGCGTGCGCCACGGGCGCGTGCTGCCCCGCGCGGAACTCCGCGGGCCGCGTGGGGAACTGCGCCGTCGCCTGCGGAAATCCCTGCGCCGCGCCGGGCACGGCGGGCGCGACGGCGGCGGCGGCGAGGGGGTCGCCGCGGGAGGCGCGGTCGGTGATGTCCATGCCGAAGAACTGCTCGAGGCCGCGCATCTCGCGCTCGCGCAGGTCGCGGTCGGCGGGGTCCGTCGCGTCGAGGATGTCGATGATCTGCCGCGCGAAGTAGCGCGAGAGGACCTCGAAGGCGACGTCGGCCTTGGCGAGCTCGCGGCTCTGGTAGCGCAAGACGCTCTCGCTCACCGAGCCCGCGCGGCCGAGCGCGTCGATGCGGTCGAGCAGCGCGCGCCCCGGCGGCAGGAGCGTCTCGAGGCGCCCGCCCGACGACTCGGCGTTGACGAACATCTCCGCGAGCATCCGCTCGATGGAGTCCCTCGCCGTGTCGCGGAAGTCTTCGCCGAGCCCCGCGACGCGCGCCGCGCAGCGCTCGCGCATGAGCTTGCGCATCTCGATCTCCACCGCGGTCTCGTTCATCAGCCCCGGCGAGGGCATCTGCCTGCGCTTGCTCTCGGCCTCCTCGGGGGTGAGCCGCGACACGAGGTCCTGCCGGATCTCGTCGATGCGCTGCCGAGCCCGCGCCGCGCGGCCCTTGCGCGCCTCGTCGCTCACCTCGGCGTCCATGTACCGCGAGAGGTTCGCGCGGATCGCGGGCAGCAGCCCCCGCGGGTTCTCGCCCGCCACGATGTGCTCCCACAGCTCGTCGAAGAGCTGCTCGCGGCGGCGCTCGAACTCCTGCTCGTTGAGCGTCTCCTTCACCGTCACGAGCAGCCCCCGGAGCTGGGTCTCGAGCTCCTGCGCCTCGTCGCGGATCTTCTTCACGCTCGACTCGTCGATGCGCTCGACCTCGTCGGAGAGGTAGCGCGCGATCGCGGCCTGCAGTTGCTCCAGCCCGCTCGCGAGGGCGGTCTCGTTGTAGTAGTCGCGGAGCTGCGGCGCGACGGGGTGCGACGCGTCGACGCCCTGGTGCGCCCACACCTTCGAGTACGGGAACACCCGGTCGATCGCGTGGTCCTTGAAGTTCCTGACGGCGAGCTTCCAGTGCCAGTTGCCGTTCTCGTCGGGGCGGTCGAAGAGGTCGACCTTGGTGAGCACCACGAAGAGCCGGTCTTGCAGCGAGATCGACCGATCCGCGCGCTGCATGGTCTTCAGGAGCTCGAGCTCCTGCTGCACCAGCGAGGGGCGCGTCACGTCCTTCACGAAGATCGCGACGTCGACCTCGTCCCTCAGGGCCTCTTCGGTGTCGCGACGGGCCTTGTCGCTCGGCGCGTCGATGCCGGGCAGGTCCATCAGCACCACGCCCGCCACCGCGCCGCGCACGGGCACCGTCACCGTCACCAGCTTCACCGCGCGAACGCCCGCGTAGGGGCGGTTGCCCGCGTTGGTGTCCTTCAGCGCGATGTAGGGCCGGATCATCTCCGCGAGCTCGTCCACCGAGCGCGCCTCGAGCGCGACGGCGGGCTGGCCGAGCCGCGCCTTGATCTCGCCGAGGCCCGCAGAGATCTCCCGCAGCTCCTCCCACGCCGCGACGTCCCTGCGCGACGCGCGGTCGACGTCGTCGACGTCGTGGCCCTCTCGGGCCTTGTACGACGCGCGCAGCCGCGCGAGCTCCTGCGCGTCGAGGCCCTCCCAGCGCGCGCTGCTCCCGTGCTCCAGCGCGTCGAAGTAGCTCGCCACCCGCTGTCGGAACTCGTCCTTCGTATAGAACTCCACCAGCGCGCGGAAGGTGCCCTCGGGCCCGGGCTCCACCACCGTCGTGCTCCAGGTGCAGCGCTCGGCCTCCGACGGCAGCAGGCGCTCGCTCCGCAGCCACGCCGACAGGAACGCGCTCTTGCCCTGCTTCTCCAAGCCCACGACGCCGATCTTCACGACGCCCTTGGCGAGCCGCCGGTGCCGCTGCGCCGCGCGGTCTTGCAGGTCTTCGAGCCGGTGCCGCACCGCCGCCAGGCCCCGCGCGCTGTCGGAGTCGGGCTTGAAGTACCCCATGAACCTCTCGGTGAGCTGCCGGTAGCGCGTGACCCGGTCGCCGATCGCCTTCAGCTCGCTCGCCCGCTGCTTGCGGGAATCAGGGCTCCACATCCGTCCGCTCCTCCCTCTCGCTCACGCCGTCGCGACGACCACGCGCGGGTGCACGAGGCTCCCGCCGCCGCTCGCTGCGCTCACCGCGCGCAGCCCCGGCGCCACGCACGCGAGCACCAGGCCCTCCTCCGAGGGCTCGCTGCGCTCGCCGGCCTTGTCCATCGCCCCCGCGTCGAAGCGCGCGCCGGGCTCCACCCACGCGAGCGCGCAGCCCGCCGCCCCCGCCGCGCGCTCCAGCGCCTCGCGCTCTCCGCCCTCGACGGGCGAGCGCAGCGCGCTCCGACCGCGCTCTCGCAACCCCGCCGCGAGGGTCGCGTCGAGCCCGCGAGACTTCAGCGCCGCGAGGCCCGCGGGCGACGCGTCGATGCGCGCGCCCGAGGTCCGTTCGATGGCCTCTCGCAGCGCCGTCGCCGCCTCCACCGAGAGGGCCGAGACGAAATCCCGCTCGCCCTCGAACTCGCCCTCCAGCGCGTCGGCCGCGGCTCGCGCCTCGGAGAGCTGCGCAGTCATCTCCCGCTGCCGCGCGTCGAGCTCCGCCAGCGCGGCCCGCGCCTCGCGCGCCTCACCGAGCGCGCGGTCGCGCTCCGCCGTCACCTGCTCGCAGTGACGTCGCAGCGCCCGTGCGCCGCGCGCAGCTCCGCGAGCTCGCGCAGCGCCTCGCCTCTCTCTGCGCGCAGCGCCTCGCGGTCGCGCGCGTCTCGCTCGGCGATGGCCTCGACGTGGGCCTGCACGCCGGTCACCACGCCCTCGATCTGCGCGCGCAGGGCGTCGCTCCAGAGCTCGCGCCCGCCGCTCACGAGAACCACTGCGCGAGGTTGAGGGTGGAGCGGTAGACCCCGCCCGCCGCGTCGGTGAACTCCACCGCGAGGATCGACGGCGCCGCCGCGCACACGCGCAGCCGACCCGTCGACCCGTCGGGGAGCTCAGGCCGGATCGCGAGCACGCGCGGGTCGCTCGCGGTCATCTTGCCGGGCTCGTACTCCTTGGCGACGCGCAGGGGCTTCGCGTCGGTCCACGCGCCGAGGTCGACCCAGCGGGCGTCGGGCGAGGCGGGGTCCGTCGGCGTGGCGCCCATCGGCAGGAGCGCCTCGAACCTCGGCGGGAAGCCCCGCAGGTCGCCGACGTGGTAGCCGAAGCGCTGCGCCGCGCGCGCGAGGTGCACCTCCCGGCTCGCGATGCGCAGGGCGCCCAGGGCCACCGCGGTCTTCGGGCTCACGCCCATGATCTCCGCGCCGCGGTCGAGGCGCGCGGGCGTCTCCCAGAGCACCACGCCCTGCGGGGCCTCGCTGTCGCCCGGCCTCCACACGCGCAGGTCGGGCATCTCCAGCGCGCGTGAGAGGGCACGCTCGACGTACTCGCTGCGCGAGCTGTTGCCCGCGAGGAGGATCACCACGCCCTGCTCTCGCCAGCCCTTCTCTCCCGCGGGCTGCGACGGGTCCCACTGGGTCGTCGCGAGGAGCGACGCGAGGAGGCGCGCCCCGTCGGCGATGCGCTCCTCGAGGTGCGCCGCGAGCTTCTTCTGCACGCCGGGCAGGTCGCTCTTGAGCGACTCCAGCGCGACCTCGCTCTCGTCGACCTTGCGCGCCGTGAGCGCGTCGACCCGCGCGAGCTCGTTCTCCCTGCGGAACTTCACCCGCTCGACGCCCAGCTCGCTCTCGAAGCGCATCTTGTTCTGCCGCGCCGCGAGCGAGCGCTTGTACAGCTCCGGACGTCTCGCGAGCTTGTTCTCGGGCAGCGTCGAGGGGCGCTGCATCGGCACCTCCTTCGACTCCATCTCGGCGAGGTGCGGCGGGTGCTGGTGCACGAGCCAGGTGAGCTCGTGCGTGAGGTAGTCGCCGCCCAGGTGGTCGTCGCCCGCGACCTGGAGCGTCTCGATCACCGTCGAGCAGCCCGAGCGCGCCTCCTCGTCGGGCGTCGCGGGGCGGTACCGCCCGCAGGCCACGTCGAGGGTGCCGCCGCCGAAGTCGAAGACCGCGAAGCGCAGCTCGCCGAAGCGCTCGATGAGCGGCGCGAAGGCCGGGTGCGCGGCCACCTCGGGGCACACCTCGGCGGCGTAGGCCTCGGGCTCCGTCGCGACCATCTGCACCGTGACGTCGTCGGCGCTGATCCCCTCGGGGATCGAGAGGAGGATGCCCGCGCGGAGCTCCTCCATCAGCAGGGCGCGCGAGGCCTCGTCGAACTCCGCCGGGTGCGTGAGCCAGTAGCGCAGGAAGACCTCTTGCCCAGGGCGGTTGATCGCGCGGCCGAGGAGGTACCCGTAGGCCCGCACCAGCGCGCGCACCCGCGGCTCATCGAGGAGGAAATCCGCGCGGCGCTCGCGGTCCCTGAGCTGCGGCGACTGGTCGAGCACCATCACCCGCTCGGGGAGCGACTTGATCTCCGAGACCACCGCGTTGGGGAACTCGGTGCTGCGCGCGCGCGCCGCGTGGCTCGCCTGCACCACCCGTAGGAGGTTCGGGAAGCGCCTGCCGTCGACGCCCATCTCGGCCCACAGCCGCTCGTGGTCTTCGACGAGGAGCACCGTGGGGTTCTCGGCGGGGTTCGCCGACCGGTCGTGCGTCGACCCGAGGCGCATCAGCGAGCGGAAGCCCTTGTGCGTGAAGGCCGCGACGGTGGCCGTGGTGCCGAAGTCGATGCCCACGCCCGACAGACGTCGGAACGCCGGGAGCGACGGCCGCGGGTCGCGGAGGCGCACCGCGAGCGCGCGCGACCACGAGAGCGTGAGAGCGGGCGCGTCGGCGCGGGTGAGGGCGTGCGTGAACGACAGCGTGAAGGGCAGGTCGACGCCCTCGGGCGGCACGGCCTCGCGCAAGGACGGGTGCGAGCTGTCGAGGAAGAGCTCGGTGTACGCGCGCCGCCCGCCGGAGCGCCGCGCGGGGTCTTCGTAGAGCACGGGCGAGGGGTCGCGCGTCGCGCCCACCGTGAGCGAGACCTCCGCGGGCTTCGCGTCGAGGCTCCAGCGATCGTCGGAGCGCGCCCAGTCGGCGAGCGCGCGCAGGCGCCACACGCCGGTGCCGATCCAGAAGCCCTCTTCGGGGTTCTGCAGGTCGAAGAGCTTTCGCTCGGGCGCGTCGACCAGGATGGAGTCCGTCGCCTCGCGCAGGTCGAGGGCCTCGATCGCGGGCAGGGACTTCACCCGCTGCAGGTCGACGTGCAGGAGCAGGAGCACGCGGCCCGTCGGCGCGAGGGCGAGGCCGAGCTTCAGGTCTCCGTCGGCGCGGTCACGCAGCGCCGAGAGGGGGACGGTGAGGTCGAGGGTGAAGGCGCCGTCGCGCACCTCGGCGGGCGTCGCGGGCGCGAGGGGGCGGCCGTCGACGGCGATGGCCGCGGCGAAGGGCTCGGCGCACAGGCCCGAGGCGCGCAGGTGCAGCGCGCCGCCGTCGATCCACCGCGGGTCGAGGGGGAGCGCGGGTCGAGCGCGGGCGTCGAGGGGCGCGGCGGCGCCGAGTCGGTAACGCGTGCCGTCGACGTCGTCGAAGGTCGCTGCGAGGTCGAAGGCGTCGACGCGTACGGGCGACGGCGTCGCGTGCGCGGCGGTGACGGCGCTTGGCTCCAAGGTGCTCCTCCGGCGGGCCGCGTTTGTATCACGCGCGGGCGCCCGTCACTCCGGCCTCGCGATAGGCTGCGGCGGTGCGGAGGCTCATCGCGACGGCGCTCCCGCTCCGCGCCCTGGGCGACCGTCGGTTCGGCCCGGCGGCGCTCGCGCTCCTCGCGGGGGTGCTCGCGGCGCGCGCCTCGGCGCAGCCCGTCACCGACCCCGACGCTCCATGGATCGCGGCGCTCGGCCGTGAACTGCTCGCGACGGGTCACGCCCCGCGGGTGAACGGGTGGTCCTTCACCGCGCCATCGCAGCCCTGGGTGGCGCACGAGTGGGGGCTCTCTCCCCTGTACGCGCTCGCACTCTCTCGCTTCGGGCCGTGGGGTGCGTCGCTCCTCGGCGCCGTCGGCGCGTCGCTCACCCTCGGCCTCCTCCTGCGGCTGACCCTCCTCCGCGCGCGCCGTCGCGCGGTGGGCGTCGGGCTCGCGTTCGCGTCTCTCCTCGTCTTGCGCGAGGCGATCTTCTCTCCGCGCCCGGCCTGCGTGACCCTGGCCCTCCCGCTCGCGGCGGCGGCGTTGCTCCTGCGGCCCGCGCTCACGCGCGCACACGCCCTCGCGTCGGTGGCGCTCACCGTCGCGTGGGCGAACCTGCACGGGAGCTTTCCCCTCGCGGCGATGATCGCGGCGGCGGGGGTGGTGGCCTTCGACGACCGCCGCGGCCTGCGCGTCGCGACCGCGTTCGGCTGCGCGCTCGCGCCGCTGTGCAACCCCTACGGCCCGCGGCTCTACGCGCTGGTCTTCGACTACGCCGCGGGAGGCGCCACGACGCACGCGCTCCGCGGCGCCCTCGCCGAGTTCCAGCCGCTGTGGAGGGCGCCCGCGCCCTGGTCCGACCTCGCCATCGTCGCCGCGCTCGGATCGCTCGTCGCGCTGTCGCTCGGGCGCATCGCGTCGCGGCCTCGCTCCGTCGCGTGGGTCTCGCTCGGGCTCTGCGCGATGGCGCTCTCGCAGGCCCGCCACGTCGCGCTCGCGCTCACCCTCGGCCTCGCGCTCTGCGTCTCCGCCGCCGACGACGCGCTCGACCGTCTCCTTCGCGGCCTCGACGCCGCCCTCCACCCGCCGGAGGACGGCCCGCGGGGCTTGGAGCTCTGGCGTCGCGCGACGGCGTGGTGCGTCGCGGCGATCGCCCTGGGCGCGCTCGCGGGGAGGGCCGCGCCCACCTCCGGCCAGGTCGCGCGCGCGCTGGGCGGAGACGGCCTCCGCGCGTTGGTCGACGGGGCGGCGGGCGCGCGGGTCGTGGTCCCCTTCGCGGCCTCGGGGTGGGCGCTGTGGTGGGGCCTGCCGCGGGGGGCGCGGGTCTTCTACGACGCGCGCAACGACTGCTACCCCGAGGCGGTCGCGCGCGCGGCGTTCGCGTTGGAGGGCGGCGCCTCGCTCGACCGCGTCGAGGCTTCACGCGTTGAGCTGGTCATGGCGCCCGAGGGGCACGCGCTGGCCGAGGCGGCGCGACGCGACGCGCGGTGGGTCGTCTCGGCGCGGTCGGGGGCGTGGTCGCGGTGGGAGCGCGTCAGCGACGCGGGGCGCCGAAGGCCGACTCGCCGCTGAGCACGTCGGTGCAGATCTGGCCCGTGTAGGGGTTGAGGCGGCCCGGGTGACGTCGGCACCAGGTCGCCGGGTCGCGGCGACGGCGCGGGTTGGGGTCGGGGTCGTCCTCGCCGGGGGCGTTGGCCGCGGTGGGCGCGCCCGCGTCGGCGCCGGCGGCCGCGACGGGGGGCGGCGCGGCGGGGTCGCCCGCGGGGGCGGGGGCGTTGGGGTCCGCCGCGGGGGCGTTGGGGTCTGCGCCGTTCATGGCGGCGTTCGCGGCGGCGTTGGCCTGCGCGGCGGCGTCGCCCGCGGCGGCCATCGCGGCGTTGGCCTGAGCCTGGGCCTGCGCGGCGGCGTCGGCGGCGGCCGCCATCGCGGCGTTGGCCTGGGCCATCGCGTCGGCGGCGTTGGCCATCGCGTTGGCCACCGCGGCGTCGACGTCGACGACGGGCACCGCGAGGCCGGCGTCGTCGTCGACGGCGACGGGCGTCGGCGTGGTGTTGTCGCTGCCCGCGTCGTCGCGGCCGGTGAGGCGGCGGATGAGCTGACAGCTGGTGAGGCTCGCCAGGAGGAGGAGGGTCGCGCAGCGTCGCGCGGTCGCGGGGCTCATAGGCGCGCGACGTTATCAGCGCGCTCGCGGCGCCCACAAGATCGTGAGCGCCGGGGGAGGGGGAGGGTCGCGGTCAGGTCACTGGCAGGTGTTGTCGCGGCAGGTGGTGCCCGGGCAGCAGTCGTTGCCGTTGGGGAGGCAGAACTGCCCGCGGGCCTGGCAGCGGCAGGTGCCGGTGCCGCCGTCGCCGCGGTCGCAGAGCATCGCGCCGCAGCACTCGAGGGAGTTGATGCAGGTGCTCCCGGCGCGCTGGCACGCGCAGTGGCCGTCGGTGCAGTTGGAGTACCCGCAGCACTCCGAGCCGTTCATGCACTCGGTCTGCGTCCCGTCAGAGGTGAGCGCGGGGAAGCGGCAGCAGTTGCTCCGGCCCGAAGGCTGGGCCTGGCACAAGAAGCCGCTGCAGCACTCCCCAGCGTCGCCCTCGCCGCAGGTCTCTCCGGGCGGGTTGCAGCCCGGGATGAGGCAGCGCCCGCCGCGGCACTCGAGCCCACCGCAGCAGCCCTCGTTCGAGGTGCAGCTGTCGAGCTGCTGCCCGCACGCGCAGCGGCGGATCGTGCCGCCGTCTTCGATGGGCCTGCACTGCGCGCCGCCGCAGCAGTCGGTGTCCTCGGTGCAGGTCTCGTCGCCGCGGCGGCAGACGCAGCGGTTGTTGGTGCAGAGCATCGAGCCGCAGCACTCGCGGCCCGTGGTGCAGGCGCCCATCGCGGGGCGGCAGCAGAAGGTGCCGCCGGGCTGCTGGCCGCACGCGAGGCCCGAGCAGCACACGCTCGACCCCTGCGTGCACATCGCGCCGCTCGCGATGCACATCCCGCCGTCGCCCACGGTCGCGTCCATCCCCGTGCCGCCGCCGTCGCCCGTGCCCCCGCCGCCGTCGCTGCCGCCCGGGATGTCGATGGAGGGCACGTCGCCGGCCCCGCCGTCGCTGGCCGAGCGCACGCATCGCCCGCCCGTGCAGGCGAGGCCCGCGCAGCACTCCTCGCTCTCGCGGCAAGAGTAGTTCTCCTGCTGGCACGCGCAGCGCCCGTCGCGGCAGAGCATGTACCCGCAGCAGTCGATGTCGCGGGTGCACCCCTGGTTCTGCTGCACGCAGCAGAAGGTCGAGGTGATGAGCATCCGGCACTGCGCCGGCGAGCAGCACGCCGCCCCCATCCCGGGCGAGCAGGTCGACCCGGGCGACGCGCACTGCGAGCACACGCCCCCGTTGCAAGAGAGGCCCGCGCAGCACTCCGAGTCGCTGGAGCAGGTCTGCGAGCGCGCGCGGCACTGGCACGACCCGCCGCTGCAGGTCATCGACCCGCAGCAGTCAGCGCTCGACGTGCACGACTGGCTCGCCGACGCGCACGAGCAGCGCCCGCCGCTGCACGCGCGGCCGTTGCAGCAGTCGCTCGACGTCGTGCACGCGCCGCCCGCCGAGTTGCAGCAGGTGCCGCTGGTGCCCGGCGTCGCCGACGTGCACGACACAGACCCGCAGCAGCGCGCGCCGCCGGTCATGCACGACCCGCCCGCCATCACGCAGGGGTCGGACATCATCTGGCATCGGCCGCCCTGGCACACGAGGCCCGAGGCGCAGTCGCTGTTGCTCGTGCACGACCCGCCCGACGCCACGCGCGCGCAGCGGCCCGACTGACACGTGAGCGAGCCGCAGCACTGCGTGTCGCCCGTGCACGCGCCCGACTCGGCGCGGCAGCAGCGGTCGGAGCCGTGCGAGTCGGAGCAGGTGGTGCCCGACGCGCAGCCGGGCGATCCGCCCGAGGTGCAGGGCGAGCCGGGCGGGAGCGGCGTGGTGCCGCTCGTGCAGGTCGAGCCCGTGCAGGTGGTGCCCGAGCAGCAGTCGCTCGACGACGAGCAGGCCGAGCCCGCGGCGTTGCACCGACGGCAGGTGCCGCCCACGCACGAGAGCGTGGGGTTGGTGCAGGTGGTCGAGTCGCAGCAGCGCTGACCCTCGCCGCCGCACACCGGGGTGGGCGAGGTCACGCAGCGGTTCGTCGACATGTTGCAGGTGAAGCCCGAGTTGCACGCGCCGCCGGTGCCGCAGCAGGCCTCTCCGTCGCCGCCGCAGGGCGTGGTGCCCATGCCAGCGGCGCACGTGCCCATGTTGCAGGTGAGGCCCGAGTTGCACGCCGAGGTGCCGCAGCAGGGCTGACCGTCGGCGCCGCAGCTCCCGCCCATCATGCCGCCGCCGCCCGAGCCCGAGTCGACGCTGAAGCCGTCGAACGACAGCCCGCCGTCGCTGCCGCCGGAGCCTCCGCCGCCAGAGGTCGACTCGCAGGTGCCCGAGAGGCACACGCCGCCAGGGTTGCACGCGGCCGAGCCGCAGCAGGGCTGGCCGATGGCGCCGCAGGAGCCCGGGGTGCCGCCGCCGCCGGTGCCTCCGCCGGAGCCGCCGCCCGCGCCGGACATCGAGCACACGCCGCCGATGCACGACAGGCCCACGTTGCAGGCCGTGCCGCCGCAGCAGGTCTCGCCAGTGCCGCCGCAGGCGCCGCCCCCGCCGCCGCTGGTGGTGGTGCAGCGGCCGCCCGAGCAGGTGAGGCCGGTGTTGCAGGCCGTGCCGCCGCAGCAGCCCTCGCCGTCGGCGCCGCAGGTGGTGCCCGGGACGGCCGTGCGGCAGGTGCCCGCGTCGCACAGGAGGCCCGGGTTGCACGCGGTGCCGCAGCACATCTGCCCGTCGGCGCCGCACGCCGCGGGGGCCGGGTTGCACACGCCGCCGGTGTCGCAGGAGAGGCCCGGGTTGCACGAGCTGCCCGCGCAGCACTGCTGGAGCGCGTCGCCGCAGGGCGCGGGCATGGAGCACACGTCGCCGACGCAGGAGAGGGTGCCCGTGCAGATCGCGCCGGGGCAGCAGGTCTGGCCGTTGTTGCCGCAGGCCGTGCAGGTGGCGCCGTTGCAGCGGAAGCCCGCCTGGCAGATGTCGCCCGCGCAGCACGCTTGCGACTCGCCGCCGCACGCGGCGGAGGCGGCCATGCAGGTGCCGCCCACGCAGGTGCTGCCCTCGCAGCAGTCGGCGCTGTTGTCGCAGCGGTCGCCCGCGGCGTGGCAACAGCGGCCGGTCATGCACTGCATCCCGTCGCAGCAGTCGTTCGCCGACGCGCACACGGCCGTGGCGAGGGCGCAGCACGCGCCCTTGCGGCACTCGAGGCCGCGCTCGCACGCGGTGTCGCCGCAGCAGCGCTGCGTGGCCGCGCCGCAGCGCGTGGGCTCGGGCGGCGCGTCGAGGTCGGGGACGTCTTCGGGCACGCCGAGGTCGTCGACGAAGGGCACGTCGTCGGTCGACCCGTCGAGGTCGGCGACCTGCCCCCCGGCGCAGGCGGAGAGGCCCCACACCATCATGGCGAGGACTGCGTAGCGGAGAAGTGAAGTGGGCATGGCGGTGGTTCGCGCTCCGGGCCCTACGTTGCCTCATGGTGACGCGGAGGGTCCAGTGGCCCCCGCTCCACACGAGGTGGGTGCATCGTGACCACCTCGGAGGGAGGGCGTAGCGAGGTCGCGTCGATGGCGATACACGTTCCGCGATGGATCTCCGCACCGCGGTCACGGGCGTGGCCTTCGTCGGCGTCGCCGCGCTCCTCACCGACTGCACGGGCGGAACGCCCGCGACGGGCTTCGACGCCGGCGTCACGCACCCCGAGCGGCCCGCGCTCGACCGCGACCCGACGCGCACGTACTGGTGCGACCTGCCCGCGCCCGACGTGCCCCAGGCGGGGCTGCCCTTCGGCTTCTGCATCCGCCGCTACGCCTCGCTGCGCGCCGCGCGGGTGATGGCCGTGGCGCCGGGCGGCGAGTTGTTCGTGTCGTCTCCGTCGACGCCCACGCCCGGAGGCGCGCCCATCGGCGTCGGAGGCATCGTCGTGCTCTCGGACGACGACCGCGACGGCGTGGCCGAGACGCACACCTTCGCGTCGGGGATGCCCGACGTGCACGGCCTGCTCTTCGTCGACGGCTGGCTCTACTTCACGCGCGGCGACGGCGTGTACCGCACGCCCTACGCCCGCGGTCAGCGCGCCATCGCCGCGGGGTCGCCGCAGCTCGTCACCGACTTGCGCGGCCTCTCCTCCGCCGCGCGGTGGACGCACACCCTCGCGCGCGCGGCCGACGGGACCATCTACGTCTCGCAGGGCCAGTACTACGCCTTCACCTGCCCCACGGCGCCGCGCGAGGGGGCGATCTACCGGGTCGACCCGTCGAGCACGACGCCGGTGTTCGTGTCGGGCGGGTACCGCAACCCCTTGTTCCTGCGCTGCGACCCGAGCGGCGCGCGCTGCTACGCCGCGGAGCTCAGCGACGACGGGTGGGACCCGGCGACGGGCACGCTCGGCCGAGAGAAGCTCGTGGTGATCCGCGACGGAGAGGACTACGGCTACCCCTGCTGCGCGGGCCGCGACGCGCTCGGCCCGCCCGGTCGCTCGCGCGGGGCGAGCTGCGCGTCGGTGGCGCAGGAGCTGCGAACGTGGCCCCTGCACGACACGCCCTTCGGGATCGATTTCGAGCGAGGGAATTTCCCCGAGCCGTGGCGCGGCGGCTTCTTCGTCGGCCTGCACGGCGCGTTCGCGTCGTGGGAGAACACCAAGCTCGAGTGGTCCCCGGTGGACCGCGCGACGGGTCAGCCCACCGGCGAGTGGCGCGACTTCGTCACGGGCTGGGGTCGCAGCTCGAACGGCGTGGTGGGCCGCGTGACCGACGTGACCTTCGCGCCCGACGGGCGGCTGTTCTTCACCGACGACCAGGGGGGCGGCGTGTACTGGGTCTCTCCCGAAGAGATGTCGTTCCCGCGGTGAGGTACGGACGCCGGACCCTCCGTCGGGGGTTGCCGAACCGTCCCCCCAGGGTTCGCAGACCCGCTCAGTACAGTCTGTGAACCGTCCCCCGAGGGGTGGCAGACCCTCCCCCCCACGGTCTGCGAACCCCTGTCATGGGTTCGCTGCCAGGTCGGCGCGGATCGCCGACACCATCACCGCCACGTCGGGGAAGCCCAGCCCCGCGGACGCGGCGATGCGCTCCAGCGCCTTGAGCTCCACCGCCGAGAGCTCGTTCGACACGCACGCGATGCCCGCGGCGAGGTAGACGCCCTCCTCGCTCGCGTTCATCCGGCGCAGGGCGCGGCCCACGGAGTCGCAGCGAGACTCGTGGCCCTCGCGTGCGAGGCGTGACTCGAAGGTCTCGAACATCTTGTCGACGTCGTCCGTCCAGATGGTGTCGCCCGAGAGGCGGTGGATCACCGCGTCGATGGCCTTGCGCTCAGCCCGGTCGAAGCGGCCGTCGGCCTGCGCGACCAGCCACGCGCCCTCCACCACGGCCATCACCTTCGCCGCGGAGATCGGGTCGAGGCGGTCGACCCACGGACGCACGTCCACCCCTAGCACCACGTCCGACGCGGTGAGGCTCTCCCGCGCGCGCAGCGCTTCAGCCAGGGGCATCAGTCGTGTGAGAAGCCGCTCCATCCCCATCGCGAACACACTCCCTCTCAGAGTCGGAACACCAGCTCCGCCACCGCGCCCTGGAACAACGGAACGTCTCTGCACACGCCGCCCGAGCACACGCGGCCGCCCGGGGTCATGCCCGCGAAGACCCGCACGAAGTTGCTGATGGAGAAGTTCCACCGCACCTCGAGGTTCGGGTAGAGCGTGGGCAGCCGCGACGGGGTGAGCGTGCCGAAGGGCTGGTCGCCGAGCGACGCCTCACCCAACGGGCGGTGCGTGTTGTCCCAGCGGAGCCCCGCGCTCACCACGAGCGGGAGGCCGTGCGACCACGACACGGCGATGCCTCCGCGGACGCCCGCGAGGAGCTGGTCGAGGTCGAAGCCCGTGAGCCGGTCGAAGGTGAAGTTCCGCTCGAAGCGGTTGTCGACCCGCACCTCGATGGAGTCGTTCGCCCCCACCGGAAAGGCGACGTCGATGTCGGCCTGGATGCTCTCGTGCTTGATGTCCCCCGCCTGCCACGCGGGCTCCACACCCGGCGGCGCGCTGGCCGTGCCGGCGTGGAACTCCCGCCGGTAGCCCACCGTCGCGAGGAGGTTGTAGTCGCCGCGCGCGACGCGCGTCCCGGTGGTGCCCGCGGTGCCGCCCGCGGTGATGTTCGCGCCGCCCGCGCCGCCCTGGTTCTGCGCCGAGGTCGTGGCGGGGCCCTGCCCGTCAGCGTCGCGGGGGCGCGCGATCGAGGTCGACGGGCGCGAGCGGCGACGGATCCCGAAGTACGTGTGCGAGGTGATGTAGCCGTGCTCGCCGTCCCAGGGGTCGAGCGGCGTGCCCACGCTGTCGGTCGCGTCGGCCCACCCGTAGAGCACCGAGTTGAGCGTGAAGATCCAGGGCGCGCCGCGGACGTTGTAGTCCACGCGAAGGCGCCCGCCGCGCACGTTGGAGTTCGAGAAGAGCCGCTGGTCGTCGCGCTCGAGCGACGGCGCCTGCGAGTACACGCGCGCGACGTCTCTCGGAGACGCGTTGGCCGCCTCGGTGGGCGCGAGGAGGTAGTGCGTGTAGTCCTTGAACTCCGCGAGGAAGGTGAAGGGCCCTCGCGTGAGCTGCGCCGACGCGTAGACCGCGCGACCGTTGGTGATGTCTCCGGGCCCCGCCGAGCGGTCTTCGCTCGCGGCGCCGGTGCGCGACTCGCGGCGCAGCACGTCGACCTCGCCGTAGAGCGAGAGGTTGCCGTCGAGGAGCGAGGGCACCTCGACGCGCCAGCCCATGATGGTGACGTCGTCCTGACGACGGCCGTCGGCGATGCGCTCGAAGTTCGCGTGCACGACGTGGCCCGAGACCTCGATGTCCTCGTCGGGGCCGAGGCGCACCGCGGTGGAGCCGCCGACGAGCACGTCGGTCGGGTCGTCGAAGATCGAGAGCGAGATCGGGTCGAGGTTCTGCGGGTTGCTCACGCCGCCGAAGACCCTCGCGGTGAGCCGCCCGTGCTCGTACTCGAAGCGGCCTCCCCGGAGCGTGGTGTCGAGGCCGATGGGGTCGACCTTGCGGAAGGCCAGCGCGAGGCCGCGGCCGAAGACCTGGTAGAAGTCTCCGAGCTCGAAGGTGATGTCGCCGCGCTGGTAGCGCAGCGAGAGGCGCTCGGGCAGCGAGGTGCCGAGGCTGTCGTAGCTGCCCGGGCGGTAGTTCGAGCGGAGGTAGCAGAGCGAGGTGAGGTCACCCGTGCACGAGGTGTCGTGGTTCCACGGGGTGAAGGTGTCGACGCGCATGTAGAGGCGCCACGGCGCGGCGGTGGCCGACAGGTCGAGGCGCTCGGTGAGCGAGAAGAACTCGTCGTCGTGCGTGTTGGTGTCGAAATTCAGGTGGCGGTAGCGCAGGAGGCTCGTGCTCGTGATCGAGAAGCCCGTGGGGCCGAGGCCCGGCAGGCGAGCCACGAGGCCCTGAGCGCGTGCTGCGGATGAGGAGAGGAGGAGCGCCGCGAGGAGCGCGAGGCGGGAGGGGCGCACGGGCCCCGGAGACTACTCGTCGGTGGGGCAGTTCGGGTAGCGCGGATCGGCGAGCACGTCTTCGATCGCCTCGCGCAGCGACGCGAGGCCCTGGGTCGAGCCGTACTCGCGCCAGCGGATGCGCCCGCAGCGGTCGACGATCACGTTGCCCGGGAAGGCCGTGTTCGGCACGAAGGGCTGCGTGATGAAGGTCGGGTCCATCAGCTCGGGGATGGTGAGGTTGTAGCGGTTCACCCAGGTGTTGCAGAAGTTGCGGGTGATCGCGCTGCGGTCGGGGTTCTGCACCAGGAGCTGCACCACGCGCACGCCGCGGTCGGCGTAGCGCTCGACGATCTGCTGCTGCATCTGCATCGTCTCGTTCTGGCAGGGCACGCACCAGCCCGCGGCGATGGAGATGACCGTGAGGTTCGCGTCGAAGAAGCCGTTGCCGTCGAAGCGCCACATGGCCTCTTCGCCCGCGCGGTTGCAGGCCTCGAGCTCGAAGGGCCGCAGGAGCGCGCCGACGCTGGAGCCGTAGGTGCCCACGGGGTAGGTCGGGCCCGCGTCGGCGGGCGCCGCGCCCGCGTCGACGGCGGCGCTCCCCGCGTCGGGGGTGCCGGAGTCGACGACCGCCGCGCCGGAGTCTTGCGGCGTGGGGTTCGCGGTGCCGGTGCTGGAGTCGCCGCAGCCCGCGAGGGCCGCCGCCGAGGCGAGGAGCAGGGTGGCGAGCGTCTTCATGACCATTCCTTGGTAAGTGAGAGCTGAGGGGGAGGGTCCCGGGGCCGGGTGTCTCGTTACCACAATTCCCGGCGTCACGCGCCGGCGTCGCCCGCGGTCGCGTCGGTGTCACCCGCGTCGGTAGACCCCGCGTCGGTGGCGGCGCCCGCGTCGCCCGCGCCCGCGTCAGAGACGCCAGCGTCTACGGTCGAGGCGGGCACGCAGTCGCCCACCGTCGCGCCCGACGAGGTGCGCCCGCGGCGGCAGACCGTGCCCGACGGGCAGGTGAAGCCCGCGGTGTTCACGCAGTCGCCCGGCTCGCACCACCCGCGCTGGAAGCGCACCGTGCGCGTGCCGAGCGAGACGCTCAGGCGGCACACGTAGCCCTCGCTCTGGCGGCAGTCGCTGTTGGCGCGGCAGCCCGCGAAGCACAGGCCGATGTCTCCCTCGGCGAGGGAGCGGTTGGGGATGCACACCGCGCCGTCGGCGCAGCCGGCCTGCGGCAGCTCGGGCATCGGCCAGAAGGTGCTGGAGTTGTACCCCGACGGGAGGATGCACCGGCCGTAGCAGAAGCCCCCGATGTTGCCCGTGTAGAACGGGGTCATCATCGAGTCGTAGGTGACCTCGGGGCTGCAGAGGTTCGACACGCAGCGGTTCTCGGCGGTCGACCCGGTCTGCTCGGCGGGGACACAGGCCTGACCGACGGTGCGCCCCGTCGGCGCGGGCGAAGACGCGGGGCGGCAGCGGCCCGACTCGGGCTCGCAGACGGTGCCGTCGATGCAGCTCGTCGGGGTGCAGATCGGGACGCAGACGTTGACCTGGTTGAGCGCGCCGGAGTTCAGCGTGGTGCAGCTCCAGCCGTCGCGGCCGCAGTCGATGCCGTTGGCGCAGACGCGGCCGCAGTAGCGGCGACCCGAGCTGTCGGCCGCGAGGCAGAAGCCGTCGATGGGCTTCGCGCCGGTGGTCGAGATGCGCACGCAGTCGTCGTCGCGGGTGCACTCGCGGTTGCACTGCCCGCCGGAGTAGCCCGTGTCGGCCGCGCGCTGGCACGAGTAGCCCTCGCGGCACTCGGCGTCGGAGTCGCAGGGGCCGTAGATCGGCTGCGGGTTGCGCATGGGGCGACCCATGTCTTCAGGCGGCGCGTCGACGACGGGCACGTCGGCCGGGGTCCCCGTGTCGACGGTGTCGCCCGCGTCGGTGACGGGGCCAGGGCCGGGGTTCGGGTCGTCGGAGCAGCCCGCCGTCGCGGCGAGGGCGAGGGCGGCGAGCAAGGAGGTGAAGCGGAGACGTCGCATGGGGGTGCGGGTGAGGTATTCCAGGTGAGGGGATTTCGCAATCCTCGGTCTGTCCGCGCGTCGCGTTGAATGTCGGGGCTCGCTGTGGTGTCTTGCGCGGCACCATGAAGCGTCGCCACCTCGCCCACGCCGCGCTCTTGAGCGCCGCGCTCTCGATGGTCGCCCAGCCGGTGCTCGCCCTCACGGGCACGCGCGCGCCGGAGTTCACCCTCCCCGCGGCGCCGGGCGGCCCCGTGCGCGGGCGCTTTCGCCTCGCCGACCACGTGGGCAACCGGCCCGTGGTGATGCTGTTCTGGGCGACGTGGTGCCAGCCGTGTATGCAGGAGCTGCCGGTGTACCAGGCCCTCTACCAGCGCTACGGCGGGCGCTTGCAGGTGGTGGGGATCTCGATGGACGGGCCCGACACCGTGGCCGAGGCGGGGGCCACGGCGCGGCGCCTCGGGATCACCTTCCCGATCGTGACGGACCTCGAGACGCAGGTGGTGTCGGTCTACAACCCGCGGCGCGCGGCGCCGTTCTCGGTGTGGATCGACCGCGAGGGGATCATCCAGCGCGAGCGCGAGGGCTTCTCGATGAGCGAGCAGCCGCAGATCGAGCAGGGCGTGCGTCAGCTCGTCTCGCCGCGCCGGGCCCCCACGGCCGGCGCGGCAGACGCTGGCGCTCACTGAGGGGTCAGTTGGCGTCGTCCTCGGCGGGCGCCGGGGTCGAGGCGCGCTCGCCGCCGTCGCCCTGACGCTCGCGGATCTCTCCGCGGGCGCGGCGGGCGATGTCGCTCCAGTCGGCCTGGTGGTGCCGCGCGAGGCCGTAGACGTGGCCGGGGCGGTAGTCCGACACGATGGCCGTGAGGGCGCGCATGATCTTGGCGGCGATGTCGCTGTCGTCGGGGTCCGTCGCGCGAGACTGGAGCACGCGGGTCTCGGCGGTCACGGCCTCGATGAAGAGGCGAAGGAGCGCGGGCTCCATGTTGGCCGCCTCGCCCGAGATCCAGCGCACCTCCTCGCGGAGCTTCTCGAGCCCCTCGTGGACGTACGGGTCGGCGGCGGGCGCGGCGCGGGGCGCGTCCCACTGACGGCGGGGCTCGCGGTCGTCGCGGCGCACGTCGCGGGGGTCGCGGTCGTCGCGGCGCGGGGCGCGGGGGTCGCGGTCGTCGCGGCGCGGGGCGCGACCGTCGTCCATGCGGGCGAGGTAGTCGTCGATGCGCCCGGCGGCGTCATGGAAGGAGTCGCGGAGGTAGAGCAAGAGCTCACGCAAATCACGGTCGCTACGGTCGTTGCGGGGGCGGTCCATCGGGTTTCATCCTGCGGTCAAGTGGTGAGACAGCGCCGCGTCGGCGGCGCCCCTCACGGCGGGGCGTCGCGCGGCGGGCGCCCTCAAACCACAGCGCGTCTCGCGGCGCAAGCGGGCAGTCGGCCACGACCCCGCCGCCGCTGTAGTCACCTGACCCTGAAGGGCGATATGGTCCCGCCCTCGATTCCTTCGCCCCACGGAGCGTGGCCCATGCGTTCGTCTCACTTCGTGCCCGTGATCGCCCTCCTCGCGTCGCTCGGGTGCTCGTCCAACGCGACCGACCCTCCCCCCGCCGACGCGTCGTAGGGCGGCGACGCGACGCAGCCCAACGACACCGGCAACCCCACCACCGACACCCCCGCCACCAACGACACCGGCAACCCCACCCCCGACGTCCCCGTGGTGACCGACGCGGGCCCGCCTCCGACGGGCGGAGCGGCGGTGACGACCTTCCAGTTCGACCCGCAGCGCACCGGCGCCAACCGCGCCGAGACGCGCCTCACGCCCGCCTCGGTGCGCGCGGGCTTCGGCCGCGTGACCGCCTTCGCGCCCACCCTCGACGGCGACACCTACGCGCAGCCCCTGTACCTCCCGTCGGTGATGGTGGGCGGCGCGTCGCGGGAGCTCCTGTTCGTCGCGACGCAGGCCAACACCGTGTTCGCGCTCGACGCCCTCACGGGCGAGACCGTGTGGCGGCAGTCGCTCGGCGCGCCGGTCCCTCGCTCGCGCCAGCCCTGCGGCAACCTGAACAGCGGCACGGGCGTGTTGGGCACGCCCGTCATCGACCCCGCCGCGGGCACCCTCTACGCCGTCTCGTACAACAGCGACGGGGGCTTGCAGTTCCGCCTCCACGCGCTCGACGTGGCGACGGGGATGGAGCGCGCGGGCTACCCCGCGCCCCTCGCGCCGCCGATGAGCAACGGCTCGTCCTTCGACCCGGCGCCCTCGCAGCAGCGCGGCGCGCTCACCCTGAACCAGGGCCGCGTGTACGTGCCCTTCGGCGGGCTCTACGGCGACTGCGGGCTCTACCACGGCTGGGTCGTGGGCGTAGACACCGCGAACCCGTCGAGCCAGGTGTCCTTCGCGACGCCGGGCCGGGGATCGGGCATCTGGGCCGTGGGCGGCGGCTCTGTCGACGAGGCCGGCGCGATGTACGTCGCCACGGGCAACAGCACCCCGCTCGGCGGTCACACCCCGGGCTCGCTCGGCGAGTTCGTGCTGCGCCTCGGGCTCGGGGCCTCGGGCCCGACCTTCCAGATGGGCGCGAACGCCGACTATTTCTCCCCGTCGAACGCGCGCGCGCTCGACCTGCAAGACCTCGACATCGGCTCCAACGGCCCGGTGGTGCTCCCCGCGGTGGGGAGCGCGCGGTACCTGTTCCAGGCGGGCAAGGCGGGCGTGGCCTACCTCCTCGACCGCGCGAACCTCGGCGGCGTCGGTGGTGGCGACGGCACCACGGGCGAGGGCGCGTTCTCGGCCCGGCTCTTCGCCGGGGGTGTCTTCGGCGCGGCGGCGGCGTGGAGCGACGGCGCCAGCACCTACGTCTTCATCCCGGGCCGCGGCAGCGCGTCGGGCTGCTCCGCCCGCGGCGGCGTGATGGCCGCGCGGGTCGAGGTCTCGGGCGGCGCCCCGCGGCTCACCACGGCGTGGTGCAGCGGGACGATCTCCAACCCGAACCCCCCGGCGGTGAGCTCCAACGGCAACGCCGACGGGATCGTCTGGGTCGCGGGCGTCACGCCCACGCTCCGCGCGTACGAGCTCTCCACGGGCACGGAGATCTTCTCCGACGCGCCCCCCTCGGTGCGCCAGTGGACCCCGCTCACCGTCGCGGGCGGCAAGGTCTACGTGACCGGCCGCAACACGGTCTACCTCTACAGCCTGCGCTGAACCCTCTGGCCCCGCGCCCGCCGCGCTCACCCCCACGAGCGCGGCGGCGAGGGTCACGGAGGCATCACGCGGAGGATGTACCGCCCGCCGGAGCTGCCGTTGGCGCCGTCGACGAAGAACCACGCCGGGCCCGGGTTCAGGTTCGCGACCACGGTGGCGAGCGCGCCGCCGCAGACGACCGAGTCGGAGCCGATGCCGCCGCACTGGTCTTGCCGGGCGTAGACGACGTAGTTCGACGTCGCGAGGAGGAGGTTCACCGCCGTGCGCCCGCCGCGCGGCGCGTCGAAGCGCAAGACGTCCTCGTCGCGGTTGAAGCCGCCGCAGGTGGACGAGTGGTTGCCACCGTTGGTGTAGACGTAGCCCCACACCGTGCCGCCGGCGGTGACGTTCACCATCGGGTTGGTGTTGCACGACGCCGGGGGGACCGCCGCGGTGCGCGACGCGCGGAGCTGGAAGGCGCCGCCCGCGGAGGGCGAGTCGACCACGACGTAGCTCGTGCGCGTCGCGCCGCTGCCGGGCGTCGCGCGGAGGAACACCCGCGGGTCGCGCGTCGAGCGCGTCGCGTCGCCGTTGCAGACGAACTCCGCGCCGCCGCAGGTGTCGCGCAGGCTGAGGGTGTGGTCGGCGCCGCCCGAGCCCGCGACCTCGATCACGACCTCGGCGTTGGTGGGGTAGCGGAGCGCGTAGACCACGTCGGGGCCTGAGCCGCCGCACACGGTGTCGAAGTCGTTGCGCGCGGTGGCGGTGGTGCCCGCGACGGTGAGCGTCGTGACGCTGGTGAGGTCGAGGGTGACCACGCGGGTGCAGTCGTCGCCGGGCACGCCGCACACGCCGCCCTCGTCGATGGCGCCGTTGCAGTTGTCGTCGACGCCGTTGCAGACCTCCATCGCGCGGGGGCTCACCGACGGGTCGGAGTCGTCGCAGTCGTCTCCGCTCGCGCACATCGTCGAGCCGACGCGCGCGGCGGCGAAGCCGTCCATGTCGGCGTCGACGGCCGTGTTGCGGCACATCATCGCGGTGGGGTCGCAGGTGTCGACGGTGCAGGCGTTGCCGTCGGAGCAGCTCCGCGGCGTGCCTCCGCCCTCGCAGTTGCCCGAGTCGACGTTGCAGGTCGCGCCAGTCACGCAGAACGAGTCGCAGTAGCCCGCGACCGCGGCGTAGACGCACCCGCGCGTCGCGTCGCAGGCCACCGAGACGCAGGGCCCGCGCGCGGGGCACGCGCAGGGGTTCGGCGTCGAGACGCAGCGACGCATCTCCTCGTCGCAGCGGTCGGTGGTGCACGACACGCGGTCGTCGCACGCGACGGGGGCGCCCGCGCGGCAGCCCGTGGGGGTGCAGACCTCGGCGCCGTTGCAGAAGACGCCGTCGTCGCAGCGGGCGTCGTCGGTGGGCGCCGAGCACGCGCCGGTCATGGGGTCGCAGCGGTCGACGGTGCACGCGACGCCGTCGTCGCAGCGCACGGGCGTCCCCGCGACGCAGCGGCCCATGGAGCAGGTCTCGGCGCCGTCGCAGCGGTCGCCGTCGTCGCAGTCGGCGTCGGAGCGGCAGTCGACGCGGACGCACCCGCGCGCCTCGACGTCGCAGACGTTCATCGCGGGGCAGAGCGCGTTCGACGGGGTGAACACGCAGCGGCCCGTGGCCCGGTCGCAGACGTCGGTGGTGCAGGCGATCTCGTCGTCGCAGCCGCCGCAGGGGTCGCCCGCGTCGTCGGGGGGCGCGTCTCCCACGGGCACGTCGGTGGGAGTGTCGGTGGTCGGGGTGTCGACGACGGGAAGGTCGGGCGTCGCGCCGTCGCCACCCGCGTCGAGGGGCGTCGCGTCGGGGCCCGCGTCCATCGCGACCGGGATGTCTCCGGTCGGAGCGTCGGACACGGGGACGTCAGGGACGGTCGGGAGGTCGACCGCCGACGCGCCGTCGGCGCGGTCGAGGCGGCCCGTGTCGACGTCGAGGAGCGCCGAGCACGACGCGAGCATCGGGAGGAGCGCCAGGGGCGCGAGGAGGCGTAGGGCGCGCATCAGAAGCTCCCGCCGAGGCCGAGCACGCCGCCGCCGCGCGTGGGAGACGCGAGCACCTCGACGCGCGGGTGGAAATCCGTCTTGAGAAAGAGCACCACCGACGCGACCGCGCCCGCGAGGGTGAGCCCCATGGCGACGTCGGAGATGAGCGCGAACTGACGCGCGCGGTCGGCCTCGTCGGCGCCGCGGGCGCGCAGGGCGTTGTAGTCGCCCGCGCCCGCCTGGATCTGCTGCGCTGTCGCGTCGAAGTCCGACTGCGCAGAGAGCGCGAGCGCGCCGAAGGTGGCCCACCCGATCGCCGCGGCGCCGGTGACGCCCGCGACGACGTAGAACGCTCCGGGGCGAAGACCGCGTCGCGGCGGAGCCTCGGGCGTCGGCGCGGGAGGAGGCGTGGGCGCGGCGACGACGGTCGGCGTCGCGGGCTCTGCGGGCGGCGTCGGCGTCGGGGGCGGCGTGGGCGTCGCGACGACGACCGGCGCGGGAGGCGCGACGGGCTCGAGGGTGAGCGCGACGGGCGCGGTGCCGCCCGCGGCCACGTCGACCTCGACGCGCGCGCGCTGGAAGCCCTCGGCGACGCCCTCGATGACGTAGTGACCGGGGGCGAGGGTCGCGGGGCTGGCCATGGAGATCGCCTGGCCGTCGACGGTGACCGCGAGGCCGGGGGCGTTCGCGGGCGAGACCTGCACCGTGACCTGACCCACCTGCGAGCGGAGCGTGGCGAGCTGCCGCTCGACGGCGGCGCGCTGCGCGGGGGGCGCCGTCGCGGCCTCGGAGAGGAACTGCTCAAAGTGGTGGATCGCCTCGGCGGGGCGGTGGAGCTCGACGTAGCAGTTGGCCATGTTCACGCGCACCGAGGGGTGCGGCGCGAGGCGGTAGGCGCTCTGGAACTCTTCGAGGGCCGTCGTCCACTGGCGGCGGCCGTAGGCGGCGACGCCGGACTGGAAGTGCTGCCGGGCCTCGGCGCGCTCGGCGGGCGAGGGCTGCGCCCACGCGGCGCCCGAGGACGCGACCGCTGCGGTGAGGATCAGCGCGCCGAGGAGACGAGGGTGCTTCACGAGGGCCTCCGCGGCGAGGCTAGATTGCGCGCGCGAAGGGGTCAATCGCGGACCTCGCGCCACAGGACGCGGGGCACGAGAGCGCCCCTATGGGGGGCCTAGACGACCTTGATCTTCGCGGGGTCGAAATCGACCTTCGGCGGCTTCGGGTCCATGTCGCGCAGCGTCTCGACGACGCGCCGCGCGACGGCAAGGTTGCGGTACCACTTCTTGTTCGCGGGGACGATGTGCCACGGCGCGTGGCGCGTGGAGCACTTCGACAGCACGGCCTCGTAGGCGGACTGGTACTCGTCCCAGCGCTCGCGCGCGACGAGGTCGCCGGGGTCGAACTTCCAGGTCTTGGACTTGTCGGCGAGGCGCGCCTCGAGGCGGCGCTTCTGCTCGTCCTTCGAGATGTGCAGGAAGATCTTCAGCACGGTGGTGCCCGTGTCGGTGAGGATCTCCTCCCAGCGGTTGATGATGTCGTAGCGGGGCTCCCAGACGTCCTTGGGCGCGAGGTTCATCACCCGCACCACCAGCACGTCTTCGTAGTGCGAGCGGTTGAAGAGCCCGATGTTGCCCCGCCGCGGCAGCCGCAGCGCGATGCGCCACAAGAAGTCGTGGTCGCGCTCCTCCTCCGACGGCGCCTTGAAGGAGTTGATCTCCACGCCCGTGGGGTTGAGCCCCGAGAGCACGTGCTTCACCGTGCCGTCCTTGCCGCCGGTGTCCATCGCCTGCAGCACGATGAGGAGCGAGCGCTTGTTCTCTGCGTAGAGCCGCTCCTGCAGGTCGAACATCTCCTTGCGGTCGGCGGCGAGCTGCTCCTGCGCCGCCGCGCGGTCCTTCAAGCCGCCGGTGTCGTCGGGGTCGATGTCCTTGAGCTTCACCTTCGAGCCCGGCTTCACTCGGATCGCGTCGGCCATCTTCTCTCCGCCCTCCGTCTCCCGCCGCGCGCCCGCGCGGCGAAGCGCGATGGTGCCCCGCGCGCGCCGGCGATCACAACCCCCACGCGCCCGACACCGCGAGCTCCGCGCCGTTCACGTAGCCCGCCTCGTCGCTCACGAGGAAGCGCACCGCCGCGGCGACCTCCTCCGCGCGCCCCGCCCTCCCCGCGGGCACCCGCGAGGCCACCCGCTCGAAGACCGCTCTGTCCATCCCGTCGGTGTCGATCACGCCCGGCGCGACGACGTTCACCGTGACCCCCTCGGCCGCGACGCTCACCGCCGCGGCGCGCGCCCACGCCGTGAGCGCCGCCTTCGCGCCGTGGTAGGCCGCGAGCGCCGGCGGCGGCGCGAGCCGCGACGACGACGCCATCCCGAAGAGCACCACGCGGCCCCACCCGCGCGCGCGCATCCCGGGCAGCACCCGCAGCGCGGTCGCGCGGGGCGCGTGGAGGTTCCCCTCGAAGCAGCGGCGCCACCCGACGTCGGTCTCCTGGTCTACCTCGGCGCGGTGAAAGGGCCCGGCCGAGTAGACCAGCGCGTCGGCGGGGCCCAGCGCGCGCTCGCAGGCTGAGATCCACGCCTCGCGCGCGTCGGGGTCTTCGAGGTCGCAGCGGTCGACCCGGTGCGCGCCCCCGAGCGCGGCCGCGAGCGTGAGTGCGTCGTCGGCGCTCGACCGCCACGCGACGGCGACGCGCCACCCGCGCGAGGCGAGGTCGATCGCGCAGGCCCGACCCACGCCCCGCGCGCCCCCGGCGATCAGCGCCACGCGGGTCACGCGCACACCTCGGAGAAGAGCCGCGCGGCCTCGTCGTCGCCGATCCCGAAGCGCCACTGCAGGAACGCGAGGAAGTCCACCTCGTCGTGCGTGAGCTCGCCGTCGCTCGCCGCGCAGTAGACCGCGAGCTGATACGTGACCCGTTGGAGCTCCGGCTGGGCGATGGCCGCGGTGAGCGCCGAGACCCGCGCCTCGACCTCGGCCTCGGAGCGCAGCTTCGACATCTCGTGCAGGAGGCTCATCGCGTCGTCGCGGCTGAAGCCTTCGAGGCCCGGGAGCTGCCGCACCGTCGCGACCACGCCGCTGATCTCGTGGGGCTCGACGCGGTCGTCGGTGGCCGCGGCCCAGAGCGCGAGCTCGGCGACGAGGAGCCCCTGCGTGATGATCACGCTCTCGCGCGGCAGGTCGATGAACGACGGGCGCTCGCCGTCACGCATCGCGCGATGATCGCACGAGCGCGCGCGGGCGGCGTCAGCTCGCGACCCAGCGGACCGCCGCGGCGGCGTCGACGTCAGGCCCGTGCAGCACCGCGCGGCCGAGGAGCGCGGCGGCGAGGGTCAGGCCGAGCGCGAGCGCGATCACCACGGGCCGCGGCGGCGCGCCCGAGTCGCGGGCCATGCGGAGCTCGTGGACGTCGACGGCCCGGGTCTCGGCCTGGATCGCCATGGGCGGCAACGGCCGCAGCCGCGCGCGGAGCGAGGCGAGGGTCACGGCGTCCCACCGCGAGAAGCGGGGCAGGGCGGCGAGGCGCAGCGAGCGGCGCGCGGCGAGGAGGCTCTCGCCCACCTCGAAGCAGCCCGCGAGGAGGGCCGTGGGGAGGAGCAGCATCCCCTTCGCGTAGAGCCACGCGATCAGCAGGCCCGACAACGCGGGGAGCGACGAGACCACCGCGTCGGGTGCGCGGGCGAGGGCGCGGCCGAGCGCGCGCGCGGGCACGACACCAGGGAGGGGCCACACCGGCAGGCACGCGAAGAGCGCCGCGCCCAGGGCCCACGCGGTGAAGCCCGAGGGCCCGAGGCGGAGGGTCGCGGCGGCCGCGGCGAGGGTCGCGACCAGCCCGGCGAGGAGCGCGTGGGTCCACTCGGGCCGGCGGACGAAGGCGCGGCGGAGGGCGAGGAGGGTGAGGAGCGCGGCGCCCACGCCGGCGAGGGAGAGGGTGCGACGGGCAGAGGGCGGAGGGAGGAGCTCCGCGAGGCGTTGGAGGGCCACGAAGGCCGTCGCGAGGCGCAGGGTGTTGGTCGGAGACGCGAACCAGAAGGGCGCCGGAGACGACTCGGGGCGCGGCCCCGTCGCGTCGACCGGGAGGAAGGCCGTGGCGTCGACGCGCTCGGCGATGGTGCCGAGGAGGAGCTCGGGGTCGCCGAGGTCGAGCACCGGGGCGTCGTCTTCGGCGGCGCGGAGCCGAGGCGCGCCCATCGACGAGAGGTCCGAGAACGCGAGGGGCGGCCCGTGCGCGACCTCGACGCGGGCGTAGCAGACGCGCACCGGGCCCGCGTCGGTCTGGATCTCCCCCGCGGAGAGCTTCAGCGCCTCGATGGTGCTCCACGGGATGACGCGGCGAACGTCTCCGCTCTCGAGGCGCAGCCCGTCGTCGGTGGCGAAGAGCCGGTGCGCGCTCCGTCGCCACCCGAGCCGCACCGCGAGCAGCACGCCCAGCGCCGCCCCGGTCACCACGGTGGAGGCGCGCGCGTCGAGGCGCAGCGCGAGCCGCAGCGCGAGCCACGACCCCGCGGCGAGCAGGGCCGCTTGCAGGGTCACCGCGCGGAGGCTCGGTCGGTACGGGCGCACGGCCCCACGATACCGCGGTGCGGGTCTGAGCCCGTGGTAGCTTCGCGCACCGATGGGCCCCCGGCTCCACGGCGGGTCAGCGCCCCTGGTGTCGATCGCGCTGGCCTTCGCGCTCCACGGCGGGGCCGCGCTCTCACAGCCGACGCCCGCCGCGCGCAGGGTCGAGGCGCAGCGGGCCTTCGCGCAGGCCGAGGCGGCCTTCTCAGCGGGCGATTGGCGCGCCGCGGCCGAGGGCTTCACCGAGGCGAACGCGCTCCTGCCCCATCCCCACGCGGTCTTCAACGCCGCGCGGTCGTGGGAGCGCGCGGGAGAGGTCCCCCGGGCCATCGAGCAGTACGCGCGCTACGTCGCGATGGCGACCACCGACGCCGAGCGGACCGAGGGCGAGGCGGCGCTGGCGCGGCTCCGAGCGATCCCGGCGACGCTCACTGTCGAGAGCGAGCCCGCGGGGGCGTCGGTCTTCCTCGACGGAGCGACCGAGTCGGTCGGTGTCACGCCCCACGTCGCGAGCCTCCCCGCCGGGACGCACCGCGTGGCCCTCACCCGCGCGGGCTTCCGCGGCGCCGAGGCCGAGGTGTCGCTCTCGCCCGGCGCTGCAGAGCGCGAGCGATTGATCCTCGTCGCCGAGGCGCCCCCAGCGCCACCGCCTCCGCCCCCTGCCGCGAGCGCGCCGCGCCCTCCACCGTCGGCGCCCTCGCTCTACGACCGCATCGTCGCTCGGCGCGAGCGGCCCTTCACGATGCGCTTCTCGCTGCTCGGGGGCTTCGCCGCGCCCCGCGACCGGCAGAACCTCGCGCTGGGCGCCGAGCTCGCGGTCTTCTACCGACGCCACCTCACGTTCATGCTTCAGGGCCTCACCATCGACACCGACGGCGCGCCCTTCTTGATGACCGGCGACGTCGGGTGGGCCATCACCACCGACGACCTCGACGTGACCGTGGGCGTGCACGGCGGCGCGCTCTTCCGCTGCGACGTGGCCTGCCGCGAGGGCTCTTTCGGGCGCGACGAGGTGCAGTTCATCGGCGGGTTCACGCTGAAGGCCGACGTGGTGTTCCACCCGCGGGTGAGCGCGGGGCTCTACGGGCGGATCTCGTGGCGGAACCTCGACGTCCTCGACACGGCCTCGCTGCTCACGTCACTGGGCTTGTCCGTCAGCGTGTATCTGTGATGCTAGGCCGCCATGTGTCCGGGTCCCGAGGCGCCGTCGGGCGACGAGGCGGGGGCGCTCTCGGCCACCGCGCCGCAGCCCCGCGCCCCTGAGCGCACCCTCGCGCCCGACGCGCCCGACGCGGCCTCCGACGACGGCGCCGCCCTCGAGCGCCGGTGGAAGGGCCGCATCCTCGCGGGCCGCTACGCCCTCGGCGGCGTGATCGGCCGCGGCGGGATGGGCATCGTCTTCGAGGGTCGGCACCTCGCGCTCGACCGCCCGGTGGCCGTGAAGCTCCTGCGCCCCGACCTCGCGCGCAGCGTCGACGCGGTCGAGCGCTTTCACCGCGAGGCGCGCGCCGCCGCGGCCATCGGCAACGAGCACATCGTCGAGGTGCTCGATTTCGGCCTCGGCGCCGAGGGCGACGCCTACCTCGTCATGGAGCTCCTGGCCGGAGAAGACCTCTCGGCCCGCGTCGCGCGCGAGGGCCCGTCGCCCCCCGCCGTCGCCGTGGCCATCGCCCGCGAGGTGCTCGACGCGCTCGAGGCCGCCCACGACAAGGGGATCATCCACCGCGACCTGAAGAGCGAGAACATCTTCGTGGTCGCGCACGACGGCGGCGAGCGGGTGAAGGTCCTCGACTGGGGCATCTCGAAGGTGCTCGAAGAGAGCGGCGAGCGCCGCGGGCCCATCACCCGCGACGGCGTGGTGCTCGGCACGCCGCACTACATGGCCCCCGAGCAGAGCGCCGACGGCGCGCTCGTCGACCACCGGGCCGACCTCTACGCGCTCGGGTGCATCCTCTTCGAGCTCCTCACGGGGCGCGTGCCCTTCACCGGCGCGACCGCGATGGAGGTGCTCTACAAGCACAACCACAACGCCCCGCCGCGGCTCTCCGAGCTGCTCCCGCCGCGCTCGGTCGACCCGCGCCTCGACGCCATCCTCCAGCGCCTCCTCGCGAAGGACCGCGACGACCGCTTCGCCGACGCCCGCGCGGTCACCGCCGCCCTCGACGCGCTCGACCTGCCCGCCAGCCCCGCGCGCCGGATGCTGCACCACGCCGCGGCCTCGCGCTGGGGCCTGCGCGTCGTCATCGCGGGCTTCGTCACCCTCGGCGGCGTCATCACCGACATGGCGTGGCGGGTGAACTTCGACCAGCGCGCCGCCGCGATGCGCCCGCGCGGCCGCCCCGACGCCTCGCTGCGCCCGCCGCCCCCCGCTCCGCCGCGGACGCGCGTCGAGGCCGTCGCGCCGCCGGTGGAGAACCCTCAGCCCGCGGTGATCGCCGAAGACGTCGCCGCGGCGACGGAGGAGCGTCGCGACGTCCCCTCGGCCACCCCGACGCGCGTGTACGTCTCGCCCGCCCGCCCGCGACCCGCCCCGCGCGCGGCGCGCGTCACGCGCACGCCCCCCGCGGGGCTCAAGGCGAACCCCTACGAGTGAGCTCCCCTCGGAGGAGCGCGCGCGTGACCGCGGCCCTCACGCGCCAGCGCCGCGCGTAGAAGTCCACGGTCTCTGGAGCGACCCACGGCACCGTGCAGGTCGCGAAGCCCCTCGCGCGCAGCCCGTCGAGGGCCGCCGCGCTCAGCGCGACGCCGAGGCCCGACCCCCGCGCCGAGGGCGCGACGCCCACCGGGCCGAAGCTGCCCAGCGCCGCGTTGTTGCCCGAGTGCGCGGCGAAGCCCACGCGCTCGCCGTCGACCCGCGCCTCGTAGAGCCCCCCTCGCAGGCGCGCCGCCTCGGCCTCGCGCCCCCACGCCTCGCCGAAGACAGACGCTACCCACGTCGCGACACCGACGTCGTCGGTCGGCGAGACCCTCGGGTCGAGCGGCGAGCACACGGTCTCGACGGTGAGGTCCACCGCGCGGGAGCGCTCGACGAAGCCGCGGCGGGCGAAGAAGCCAAGCGCCTCGCCGTCGGCGAGGTCGACGCCGCTCACGCAGTAGTTGCCTGGAGGCCCTCCCACCATCAGCTCGGTCGCGCCGTCGCGGCGCGCGCGGGCGACCACCGCGTCGAGGGCCGCCGCGCCCCGACCGCGGCGTCGCTCGCTCGGGTCGACGTGGAGCCACGCGAGCCACGCGCGGCGCGAGCCCGAAGCGGGGGGCGCGTAGAGGGCCTCACCGACCGCGACGAGCGGCCGCGGGCCGGAGCGCTTCTCGTCGACGATCCGCGGGTCGAGCCCGCTCAGGACCATCGGTCGAGGAGCACGCGGGCGACGCGCTCGGCGGCGTGACCGTCCCAGCCCTCGATGGGGCCGCCGGTCTTGTAGCGGCCCTCGGAGATGTCTCCGAGGAGCGCCCACGCGCGGCCGAGGTCGTCGCCGACGAGGGTGTTGGTGCCGAGGGTCACCGTCACCGGGCGCTCGGTGTTCGGTCGCAGCGTGAGGCAGGGCACCCCGAGGAAGCTGGTCTCTTCCTGGATGCCGCCCGAGTCGGTGAGCACCACGCCCGCGGCCTCCATGAGCCCGAGGTTCTCGCGGTAGCCCAGCGGGTCGAGCACGCGCACCCCGCCCGCGCGCACGCGCTGCAGGAGCCCGAAGCGCTCGAGCCGCTCGCGGGTGCGCGGGTGCGCGGGGAAGACCGCGGGCATCCGCTCGCGGGCGCAGCGCTCGAGGAGCGCGACGAGCTCGGCGAGCCGCGCGGGGTCGTCGACGTTGGAGGGGCGGTGGAGCGTGACCAGCGCGTACCGGCCGCGGGTGAGTCCGAGGCGCGAGGGCACGTCGAGGGCGCGCGCGGCGGGGAGCTGCTGCGCGAGCGTGTCGATCATCACGTTGCCGACGAAGTGCACGCGCCCCGGGTCGACGCCCTCGCGGGCGAGGTTCTCGGCGCCGCTGGGCTCCGAGGTGAGGAGGAGGTCGGCGACGGCGTCGGTGACGACGCGGTTGATCTCCTCGGGCATGGCGCGGTCGAAGGAGCGCAGGCCCGCTTCGACGTGGGCCACGGGCACCCCGAGCTTCGAGGCCGCGAGGGTGCAGGCCATGGTGGAGTTGACGTCTCCGACCACCACCACGCCGCGCGGGCGCTGCGGCGACGCGGTGAGGAACTCCTCGAAGGCCATCAGCACCCGCGCGGTCTGCGCCCCGTGCGATCCCGAGCCCGCGTTGAGGTGGACGTCGGGCGCCGGGATCTCGAGCTCACGGAAGAACACGTCGCTCATCGACGCGTCGTAGTGCTGCCCGGTGTGCACCAGCACGCGGGGGAAGGGCGCCGACATCGCGCCCAGGGCGCGCAGGATCGGCGCGACCTTCATGAAGTTGGGCCTCGCGCCCGCCACCAGGACCAGTCCGCTCGTCGTCACCCATCACCTCCGGGTCCGCCCGCGGTAGGTGCCGCGGGGGGGCCGGAAGGTTCATCGCCGCCCTGCTCCGGCGCAAGCCCGGCCGACATCCGCGCCACGGCCCCCTCTACCAGCGCGCGCGTGATCCGCTCGACCAGGGCCGGGTCGAGGCCCAGCTCCCGCGCCCACGCCGCGCGCCGCGCGGCCATCTCGGCCTCGCGCGCCGGGTCTCGCAGCGGCAGGGCGCTCGCGCGCTTGAGGGCGCCGATCGCGTCGACGGCGCGCATCCTCCGGGCGACGAGCTCCACGATGGCGCGGTCCACCGCGTCGACCTCGTCGCGCAGCGAGGCGAGGGAGGGGGAATTCATCGGGGCGCATCCCAACACGCCGCGCGCGGGTGGTGTAGAGAGCGACGCCGTGAGCGAGAAGCGACGACCCGAGGTGCTCGCCCCCGCGGGCGACCTGGAGTGCCTGCGCGCCGCCGCCGCCGCGGGCGCCGACGCGGTGTATTTCGGGCTGAAGTCCTTCAACGCCCGCGCGCGCAGCGAGAACTTCGACGCCGCGGCGCTCGCCGACGTGACCGCGGAGCTGCACGAGCGCGGGGTGAAGGCCTACGTCACCCTCAACACCCTCCTCTTCGACCACGAACTCCCCGCGATGGAGGCGTCGGTGCGCGCCTGCGCCGACGCGGGCGTCGACGCGGTGATCGTGCAGGACCTCGGCGTGCTCTCGCTGGTGCGCGCGATGGCGCCCGCGATGCCGCTCCACGCCTCGACGCAGATGACCGTCACCGACGCGGCCTCGGCGGAGTTCGCGCGCCGCGCCGGCGCGTCGCGGGTGATCCTCGCGCGGGAGCTCTCCCTCGACGACATCGCAGCGATCCGTCGCTCGGTCGACGTCGAGCTCGAGGTCTTCGTGCACGGGGCGCTGTGCATCGCCTACTCGGGCCAGTGCCTCACCAGCGAGGCCATCGGCGGGCGCAGCGCGAACCGCGGCGCCTGCGCGCAGGCGTGCCGCCTCCCCTACGAGCTCATCGTCGACGGCGTGAAGCGCGACGTGGGCGAGCGGGCCTACCTCCTCTCGCCGCAGGACCTCGAAGCGGCCGCGCTCGTCCCGCGGCTCGCCGAGATCGGGGTGGTGAGCTTGAAGGTCGAAGGGAGGCTCAAGGGCCCCGCCTACGTCGCCGCGGCCACGCGCCTCTACCGCGCCGCCGTCGACGCGCTCGACGACGTCGCCGACCTCGCCGCGCCCCGCGAGCGCGCGCTTCAGACCTTCTCCCGCGGTTCGGGGACGGGCTTCCTCGCGGGGGTCGACCACCAGCGGCTCGTCGAGGGGCGCGCGTGCGACCACCGCGGCGTCGAGGTCGGCGTCTTCGAGGGCGTCGTGCGCGCGAGGGGCAAGGCGTGGCTCGACCTGCGCCTCTCGCGCGACGTGCGCCGCGGCGACGGCGTGCTCGTCGAGGGCGGGTACGCGGGCGAGGGGGAGCTCGGCGGCCGGGTGTGGTCCATCGAGCGCGGCGGCGAAGAGCGCGAGGCGGGCCGCGCGGGCGAGCGCGTGCGGCTGTGGCTCGGGCCCGACCGGGTCGTGACGGCTCCCGCGCCGGGGCGACGCGTGTGGCGCAACGACTCGCCCTCCGTCGAGCGCGAGGCCCTCGCCGAGGTGATGGCCGACCCGCGCCGCGTGGGGCTCTCGGTGACGCTCGCGGGCGCGATGGGCGAGGCCCCGACGCTCTCGGCCGAGGCGAGCGACGGGCGCTCCGCCGAGGTCACCCTCGACGCGCCCCTCACCCCCGCGCGCAACCGCCCGCTCACCGACGACGACGCGCGCGACAAGCTCGGGCGTCTCGGCGACACGCCCTTCGCGCTCACCGCGCTGAGCCTCCGCGTGCCCGAGGGCGCGATGCTCCCGCTCTCGTCGCTCAACCGCGCGCGGCGCGCGCTCACCGACGCGCTCGCCGCGGGCGCGCGCCGTCGCTGGCCCGTGACCGACCCGCCCGCTCCCGCGTCGCTGCCCGAGGGCGACGCCCGGCTCGGCGCGGGGCTCTTCGCGCTCTGCCGCACCGATGCGCAGGCGCACGCCGCGCTCGACGCGGGCGCCGACGGGGTGTGGCTGGACTTCCTCGAGCTGCAGGGCGTGGGGCGCGCGCTGCGGGCGCTGCGGGCGAGGGGCGCGCGCTTCGTCGGCGTCGCGCCCCCGCGCATCAGCCGCCCCGGCGAGGAGAAGATCCACGCCTACCTCGCCTCGCTCGACCCTGACGCGACGCTCGCGCGCGGCCTCGGCGCCCTCGTCGCGCCGCGTGGCGACTCGCCGCGCGTCGGAGACTTCTCGCTCAACGTCACCAACCGCGCCTCGGCGGCGACGGTGCTGGCGGCGGGCCTCGACGCCTTCACGCCCTCCTTCGACCTCGACGGCGCGCAGCTCACCGCGCTCCTCTCGGGGGGCCTCGGGCCCTGGGCCGAGGTGGTGGTGCACCACCCGATGCCGCTCTTTCACATGGAGCACTGCGTGATCGCGGCGACGCTCTCCGACGGCGCCGACTACCGCACCTGCGGCCGGCCCTGCGACCGTCACCAGGTGTCGCTGCGCGACCGCGCGGGCGCCGAGCTGCCCGTCGAGGCCGACGTCGCCTGCCGCAACACGGTCTTCCACGCGTCGTCGCAGAGCGCGGCGGAGCTCGTGCCGACGCTCCGCGAGAGCGGCGCGCGGCGGTGGCGCGTCGAGCTGGTGCGCGAGTCGGCGGAAGAGGCAGGCCGGGTGGTCGAGGCGTACCGCGCGCTGGTCGACGGGCGGCGCGACGCGCGCGCGGTGTGGCGAGCGCTGAAGGCCGACGCGGGCTACGGCGTGGTGCGCGGGTCGCTGCGGGTGCTCAACGGCTGAGCGAATCGCTCACCGAGCGAGCGCGACGTCGCGGATGAAGCCGAAGGTGGCGTCCGCGCAGCGCTTCCAGCTCCAGTCGCGGGAGCGCTCGAAGGCGCGCGCCGCCAGCGCGTCGCGTCGCTCGGGGGAGAGGGCGAGCTCCCTGAGGGCCCGCGCGATGGAGCCGACGTCCTCGGGGTCCAGGTAGAGGCCGGCGTCGCCGAGGGCCTCGGGCATCGGTCCGCGGTCGGAGCACGCGATGGGCAGCCCCGACGCCATGGCCTCCATGAGGGTGATCGGGAGGTTCTCGCACGAGGACGCGAACACGAAGGCCTCGGCGGTGTGGTAGCGCTCGTGGAGCCGCTCATGGGGAACGGGGCCCGCCCAGCGCACGATGTCTCCGCCCGGGTCACGCTCTCGCGCGAGCCGCGTGATCCGATCACGGTCGGCCTGCCGGTCGTACCCACCCACGAGGTCGAGCGAGAGGGCGAGGCCCTCGTCGCGGAGCCGATACACCGCCTCGGCCACCTTCTCGTTGTGCTTGTACGGCGAGAGCTGCGAGACGTAGAGCACCCGCAGCGGGCTCGCGGGGCCGACCGACGCGAGGGGTCGCGCGGGCCGCGGGGCCGCGCGGAAGCGGTCGTCGATCCCGTGCGGGATCAGCGCGACGCGCCGTCGACCTGGCGACAGGGTGGGGAGGATGCTCTGCAGCGCGTAGCGAGAGAGGAAGATCACCCCGTCGGCGCGCGAGAACGACCGAGCCTGCACCTCGCGGAGCGTTCGTAGACGGAGCCAGTGGGCCCCCGGGGCGAAGCGCGCGCGCTCGAAGGGCTCGAACGGGAGCATGTTCTGCGACATGACCACGAGGGGGCAGCGCAGCGCCCCGGCGAGCGAGCCCGGCGCGAAGAGGACGTCGAACCCGGCCGAGGCGCGGCGGAGGTGGGTGTGGCGCCACGCGGTCCTGGCGCCCAGGCCCCCGTCGAGGGCGGGGTCGGTGCAGAGGCGGAGCCAGGGCCTCGGGTCGAGCTGGTCGAGGACCTCGCGGCTCGCCCACACGGTGATCTCGGCGATGTCGGCGGCGCCGGGCTCGGCGACCGAGAGGAGCCCCTTGAGGTGGGTGACCCCGCCGCGGTTGCGGAGGTTCGAGGCGTCGATGGCGACGCGGAGGGACCTGCTCGCGGCGGTCAACGCGGCCCGTTCCCCGCGGAGGCGACGACGCCGAGCGCGTCGACGACGGTCGACGGCGAGAGGGTCGCGCGGTGCCTCCAGAGACCGCGCGCCGCGGCGAGGAGCCGGGGATGCACGAGGCCGAGCGCCGAGACGGCCATGTCGGTGGACGCGGCCCCGACCACGGGCCGGGAGAGGCGGGAGGCGAACGCGCCCAGGCGGTCGCCGGCGAGGAGGTGCGCCTCCACGGCGCGCGAGGCGAGCCGCGCGTACTCCCGCGGGGCGAGGCGACGGAGGGCCTCGCCGTGCTCGCGGAGCACGTTCTCGGCGTCGGCGGCGCAGTCGGGCGCGTCGCGCAGGAGCCTGCGTGCGAAGGACGCCGGCGGCGAGGCGGTGATGCGGTTGTCGGCGTCGGTGCGCACGAGCACGGCCGGCCGCGGGGAGAACCAGAACCGACCGAGGCGGGCGAGCGCGAGGTGAAACGCGGCCTCGTAGGTCCTCCCCTCGGGGTAGAGGACGCGCGCGAGGCACGAGCGTCGGACGCAGTTGAAATACTCCGAGACCGTCAGTGACGCCGTCCACCGGAGCCAGGACTCGTAGTCCGCCGTGAATTCCTCGTCGGGGAACGGGACGGGCGTGCGAGAGCCGTCGTCCCACTGGCAGGCCGAGGCCACGTTCACGACCTCCGGCGCGGCCTCGCGGCACCGCGCGTCGAGCGCCTCGAGGGCGCCCGGCAAGAGCTCGAAGTCGCTGTCGAGCATCACGCACCACGCGCCCGTCGCGACCACGATGGCCGCGTTGCGCGCGGCGCACACGCCCCGGTTCTGCCCGAGCGCGACGAGCCGCACCCGCGGGTCGGCGTAGGCGCGCACGCGGTCGGCGGTTCTGTCGGTCGAGCCGTCGTCGACCACGATCACCTCGAAGTCGTCGAAGCCCTGCGCGAGCGCGCTGTCGATCGCGCGGGAGATCATCGCGGCCCGGTTGAAGACCGGCACGATCACGCTGAACCGCGGGCTCACCCGCCCCTCGCGCTCGTGGGGAAGGGCCGCGGCGCGCGGAGGCCGAGGGAGCGCCACGCGCGGATGACCTTGGCCCTGCGCTTCCAGGGCAAGAGCCCGAGCGCCTCGGAGACCACCCTCGACGGCACCCGCGCGAGGAGCTCCCGCGCGGTCATCACCCTCCGGGCGGAGGTGTCGACGGCGACGCCCTGCTCGCGGCAGACGGAGACACCCTCCGGGAGCCAGAGGCCCATCGTGACGCCTGCGACGAAGCGCAACGCCGGGGTCCACGTGGAGTAGTAGCCCCGAGGGTCGAGGTCGGAGCGACGCGCGGAGAGGTGCTCGAACTCCCAGGGGCTCTCGCCGTCGACGAGGAGCTCCAGGAGGGACTCGCGACGCCAGAACGCCGCCTGCATCGCGCTGCGGTAGGGCGCGCCGGGCTCGATCTCGCCGATCTCAGGGTGCCGCGCGAGCCGGAAGTCGGGCGGCGGGAAGGGCCGCAGACGGAGGTACGCGCCGTCGAGGACGCGCAGCCGCTCGGCGAGGTCGCGCAGCCGCGCGGTGTCGACGGGGGCCTCGAGGAGGAAGTCCTCGAGCATGATGAGCACGTACGGCGTCGAGAGCGACCGGAGCATCGCGCGGAGCGACCGGCTCCAATCGCGGTCGGGTCCGACGCGCAGGGTCTCGACGTCAGGTTCGTCGGCGACGCGCTCGTTCGCGCCGAGGACGACGCGGTACGGGCAGTCGGGCCAATTGCGGCGGAGGAGGGCGAAGAACGGTCGCCACACGTCGGCGTACCGATCGCACGACGGGACGAGGAGCGTGACGTCTGCGTCGTTCATGCGCGGAGCACTCGTTCGTAGAGAGACTCGTACGCCGCGGACATCGCGGCGACCGATTGACGCTCGACCACGGCCCGGGCCCGCGCCGCGCGGAGCCGGGCGGCGTCGGGGTCGTCGAGGCAGGCCCGGAGGGCCGCGGCGATCTCGCCGACTCGGGTGGGGTCGACGAAGATCGCCGCGTCCGCAGGGACGAACTCCGTGTGTTGCGGGATACGCGAGAGGCACGCCGGCGCGCGCGCCGCGAGCGCCTCGGCGACGGTGTTGGGGCGGCCCTCGTAGTGGGAGGGCGAGACGAACACATCGGCCCGCCGAAGGAGCGCGAACACCGCGTCGACGTAGCCCGGCGCCAGCAGCCGACCGCGGAGCCCCGCGCGCGCGGCCCGAGCGAGGACCTCAGCGCGGTGGGGGCCTTCGCCCGCGCACACGGCGAAGACCCGAGGGCGCTCTGAGAGGACCTCGACGAGCGCGTCGGTCAGCCGCAGCACGTTCTTCTGTCCGTCGTCGAGCCGCCCCGTGTAGACGATCACCTGCGCGTCGGCGGGCACCCCGAGCGGAGACAGGTCCGCGACCTCCGCGGCGTCGACCTCCTCGACGGGTGTGGCGTTCGGGATCGACACGACGCGCCACCCCCGCGCCGCTCCCACTCCGCGGCGCCGCTGCGCGAGTTCGCGACCACCGCCGCGGCGAGGCGCCCGAGCACGTCGCGCGCCCTTCCGCCGGACTCGGCGGGTGTGTTCCGCTCGGTGAGCACCCAGGGCAGGCCCTGGGCGAGGGCGGCGGCGCCCGCGACGAGGTCCATCCGCGGCAGCCACGTCTGCACGATCGCCGCGCCCCACGCGCGCATCGCGCGCGCGACTCGCACGAACAGCCGCGGGTCGCTCGCGCGGGTGTCGCCGACCCACGTCACCCGCGCGCCCGACGCCTCCAGGCGCGCGAGGTTGGGCCCGCCGCGCTGCAGGGCGACGGTCACGTCGTGCCCGCGCGCGACCAGGCCGGACGCGAGATAACAGAGCTGCCGCTCCGCTCCTCCACCGCCCATCGTCGCGATGCAGTGAAGGACGCGCATCAACCCCGCGCCCGCTTCTCCCGCGCGGCGAGCTCCACGTCGGAGTCGACCATCATCGTCACGAGCTCGCGGAAGCCCACCTTGGGCTTCCACCCGAGCTTCTCTCGCGCCCTCGACGGGTCGCTGAGGAGCAGGTCGACCTCGGCCGGTCTGAAGTACCGCGGGTCGATCTTCACGTGCTCCTGCCAGTCGAGCCCCACGTGGCCGAAGGCCACCTCGAGGAACTCCCTCACCGAGTGCGTCTCGCCCGTGCCCACCACGTAGTCGTCGGGCTCGTCGGCCTGGAGCATCAGCCACATGGCCTCGACGAAGTCCGGCGCGTAGCCCCAGTCGCGGCGCGCGTCGAGGTTGCCGAGGAAGAGCTCCTTCTGCTGCCCGTGCACGATGCGCCCGACGGCGCGGGTGATCTTGCGCGTCACGAAGGTCTCTCCGCGGCGCGGCGACTCGTGGTTGAACAGCAGCCCGTTCACCGCGAACATCCCGTAGGCCTCGCGGTAGTTCTGGGTCATGTAGAAGGCGTAGGCCTTCGCCACCGCGTAGGGGCTGCGGGGGTGAAAGGGCGTGGTCTCCTTCTGCGGCGTCTCGACGACCTTGCCGTAGAGCTCGCTCGAACTCGCCTGGTAGAAGCGGCAGTGCACCCCCACCCGTCGGATCGCCTCGAGCAGGCGCACCGCGCCCAGGGCGGTGACCTCGCCGGTGTACTCGGGGATGTCGAAGCTCACGCGCACGTGGCTCTGCGCGCCGAGGTTGTAGACCTCGTCGGGCTTCACCTCGGCGACGATGTTCTGCAGCGACGTGGAGTCGTTGAGGTCGCCGTAGTGGAGGTAGAGGTTGACGCCGCGCTCGTGGGGGTCGCGGTAGAGGTGGTCGATCCGCTCGGTGTTGAACGAGCTCGAGCGGCGCACGACGCCGTGGACCTCGTAGCCCTTCTCGAGGAGGAGCTCGGAGAGGTACGACCCGTCCTGCCCGGTGATGCCAGTGATGAGCGCGCGCTTCATGCGGAGCCTCGGGCGGCCTCGCGGGCCGCGATCTCGCCTCGGTGCTCGCGGTACCAGGCGATGGTGCGCGCGAGGCCTTCGTCCAGGGTGGTGCGAGCCGCGAAGCCGAAGCGCTCCTTGGCCCGGGTGACGTCGAGCATCCGGCGGGGCTGGCCGTTGGGCCGGGAGCTGTCCCACCGGAGCTCGCCGCGGAAGCCCGTCGCGGCGGCGATCTTCTCCGCGAGGGACTTCATCGAGATCTCGAAGCCCGCGCCGAGGTTCACCGGGTCGGGGTCGTCGTAGCCGTCGGCGGCCATGCACAGCCCCTCGGCGCAGTCCTCGACGTAGAGGAACTCCCGCGTGGGAGAGCCGTCGCCCCAGAGGCTCACGCTCGACGCGCCCGCGGCGTCGGCCTCGATGAACTTCCGGATCATCGCGGGGATCACGTGCGAGTCCTCGAGGTCGAAGTTGTCCCTCGGGCCGTAGAGGTTCACGGGGAACACCACGACGAAGTTCGAGCCGAACTCCTGCCGGTACGCCTGGGCCATCACCAGCAGGGCCTTCTTCGCGACGCCGTAGGGCGCGTTGGTCTCCTCGGGGTAGCCGTTCCAGAGGTCGTCCTCACGGAAGGGCACCGGGGTGAACTTCGGGTACGCGCAGATGGTGCCGGCCACCACGACCTTCTCGGTGCCGTGGGTGCGCGCGCTCTCGAGCACGTTCAGCCCCATCGCCATGTTGTCTCGGAAGAAGGTCCCGGGGTGACGTCGGTTGGCGCCGATGCCGCCCACCCGCGCCGCGAGGTGCATCACCAGGTCGGGCCGGTGCGCGTCGAACATCGCGTCGGTCGCGCGGGGATCGGTGAGGTCGAACTCCCGCGCCCGCGGGGCCACCACCCCCGCGGCGCCGCGCGCCTTGAGCGCCTCGACGACGTGAGAGCCGAGGAACCCTCCGCCCCCGGTGACGAGCACCCGCTTGCCTGCCCAACGTGTCGCGCCCGCGCCCATCCAGACTCCTCTCGCCGACCGCGGGCGGTCACACCGGCGGGCCGCCCGGCCGGGCGGCGCTCGCAACCCCGGCCGCCCACGAGAGCCAACCGACACCCGCGCCGCGCGCGCCGTTCTCTCGGGGCGGGCACCCGCGGTAGCTTCGCCGTGAACCCGCCGCGCCGCGCGCGCAACAGCAGTCATCGCACTCCGTCCGCGCGGGCCGCCGCGAGCGCGGCGCCGCTCCCGCGAGCCGCCGGACACCACCCGAGCCAAAGACGTGAACGACACCCCCGGGGCTTCACCCATCGCGCGGCTGCTCGACCTCCTCGGCGCCCGCACTCGCCACGCGGTCCCCCTCCTCGGCGTCGCCGTCCTCGGCTCGGCGCTCGCCCTCGGCGGCGCGCCCGCGTGGACGGTCCCCGTCGCGGCCCTCGCCGCCGCCCTCGCCGCGGTGCTCACCGGCGTCGACCCTCGGCTCACCCGCGACGTCGTCGCGCGCGCCTGGCTCGCGCTCTCCGTGGTGCTCGCGATCCAGCTCCTCCCGCTCCCGCCGGGCCTCCTTCGACTCATCGACGCCCGCGGCGCCGACGTCTCCGCCCGCGCCCTCCTCGGCTTCGGCGTCGACCGCGCGTCCTCCTGGCGACCCCTGCACGCCGACCCGGGCACGGGCCTCTCTGACTTCGTGATGCTCCTCGGCCTCGGGGCGGCCTACGTCTCCGCCCGCGCCGTCTCCATGCGCGACGGCCTCGAGCGCCTCTTAGCCCTCTGCGCCGCGGCGGCGCTCAGCGTCGCCCTCATCGCGCTCGCCCACCTGCTGACCGGGCAAGACAAGCTCTACGCGATCTACCAGCCCCGCCTCGCGACCCCGCCGATCCTGTCTCCGCTCCTGAACCCGAACCACCTCTCGGCCCTCACCGGCGCCGGGGCGATCCTCTGGATGGGGTGGGCCGCCGACGGCACCCGCGCCGTGCGACGTCTCCTCGCGAGCGGCGCCGCGCTCGCGTGCGGGGCCGTGTGCGCGCTCTCGCTCTCCCGAGGCGGCGTCGCCGCGGCGGCCGGCGGCGTGGTGCTCTTCGTCGCCCTCCTCGCGCGCGGAACGGGCGCCCCGGAGCACCGCGAGCGCGTCCGCGGCGCGACCGGCCGCACCTTCCTCGGCTTCGTGGTCGGTGCCGCATTGGTCGCCGCAGGGCTGTGGCTCGCCGCGTCGAACCTCTCGCGCGAGTACGTCGAAGGCGACGCTTCGAAGCTCGACAACTTCCGCCGCGCGCTCGCCCTCCTCCGCGGCCACGAGCTGCTCGGCGTGGGGTCGGGCGGCGTGCCCGTCGCCGTCGCGCTCTCTCAGCGCCTCGACCCCGACTTCACCTTCGCGCGGGTCGAGTCGCTCCCCATCGACCTCGCGCTGGGCTTCGGCCTCCCCGCGGCGGCCTTCGCCCTCTACGCGGCCGGGCGCGCCCTCCGTCGGTGGTTCGTGCCCTTCGACGCCCCCGCGTCGAGCCTCGCCGCCTGGTGCGCGCTCGCGTCGCTCCTCGCGCACGACCTCGCCGACTTCGCGCTCTTCCTGGGCGCGACCGGCTACTTCGCCGCCTGCCTCGCGGGGCTCCTCGCGGGGCACTACGCGCGCCGGTGGCAGCAGCCCCTCCCGCGGGTGAAGCGGCTGGCCCGCTGGCCCGCGCTGGTGGTGCTCGCGCTCGTCGCCGCGCTCGCGCCGACGGCGCGGCGCTCGCCGCTCGAGGCCGAGCGCGACCGCGTGCAGGCGACCCTCGCGGCGAACCCCCGCGCGTGGAACGCGCCAGAGGTGCAGGCCGCGATCGCGCGTCACCCGGGCGACGCGTACCTTCAGCTCCTCGTGGGCACCTACGCGGTGACGCAGGGCGACCGCGGCGCGCTGCGCTTCGTCGCGCGCGCGATGGAGCTCTCGCCCGGGTGGGCCCAGCCGCACGTGGTCCTCGCCCGGCTGTTCGCGGCGCGGGGGCTCCGCGGTCAGGCGCTCGTCGAGGCGCGCGAGGCCCTGCGCCGATCGCCCAGGTCGGTGGCGGCGACGTCGACGCTGGTCGCGAGGCTCGACCCGCCGCTGTCGGGCGAGGAGCTCGACCACGTCGCGCCGCCCGGCGAGGTGGGCCTGACCTTCCTCGATCGCGTGGCCTTCGTCTGGCAGAACTCGGGCGCGCCCGACGCCCCCGTCGCGGCGCTCGACGCGCTCATGCTCCGCCGCTCCCCCGGCGCCATCTCTGCGCTGCGTCGGCGCGCGGCGCAGGCGCGTGGCGCGGGCGACCTCGCGCGCATGGCCGAGGTCTCGCGGCTCGCGTTGACCCACCACCCCGATCTGCCCGACGGCTACCTCATCGAGGCGTGGCGTGACGAGGCGACCGGCGACACCGACGCCGCGCTCCGGGCGCTCGAGCGCGGGAGCGAGCACTGCCGAGACCGGTACCCCCTGCTCGAGGAGCGCGCGATCCTCCTGGCGCGCCTGCGACGCTCGGGCCCGATGCGGGCCGTGATCACGCAGCTCATCGACGCCGCCGGGGCCGACCTCGACCGGCTGGTGCGCGCGCACGGCCTGCACGGGCGGCTCGAGACGCAGCTCGGCAACCTGCGAGGCGCGCTCGAGGCGTACCAGCTCGCCCACGCGCTGACGGTCCCGGAGCAGCCGTACCTCCTCCAGGTCGCGGAGGTGTACACCTCGCTGCGCGACCGGTCGGGCCTCGCGGCGGTGTGCAGCCAGCTCCTCGAGGGCCCGTCGCCGTCGGCGCAGGCGAGGCGCTGTGCGAGCGGGGAGCGACCCCGACCGCGAGGCCTCGCGCGGTCGACGGCGACGCCGACGGCGGAGCGCCGTGACTCGAGCCTCGGGCGGCGGCAACGGAGCGAGGCGTGCGGATGACGGGTGAGCGCTTGAGCAGCGGCGGGGTTCTGGTAGAAGCCCGCGACGTGACGGAGAAGACGCGGTGAGCACGACGGTCGCCGATGGGAGCGCGGCGGGCCGGCCGGGGAGCAGCCAGCTCGTCGACCAGCTCCGCCAGTTGTGGAAGCACCGGTGGATCGTGGTCAGCGCCGTGGCCGTCGCGCTCTGCGTCGACGCGCTGTGGGTGCTGCGCCAGCCGAAGGTCTACGCGGCGAGCGCCATGGTCCAGTTCGACCCGAGCCCGCCGAGGCCGCTGGGCCGCCAGGTCGAGGAGCTCGACACGGGGGGCGTCGGCTCGTACTGGTCGCTGCGCGACTACTACGAGACGCAGTACCGCGTCGCCCGCAGCCGCGGCGTCGCCGAGGGCGTGGTGCGCAGGCTCGGGCTCCAGCACGACCCGGATTTTCTCCGCGTGCCGCGCGAGCGGCGGCGCACCTTCCGGTCGGTGTCGGTCACCGAGGCGGCGCAGGCCCTCACCTCGCGGGTGAAGGTCGAGCCCGTGCGCGACAGCCGGCTCATGAACATCACCGTGGAGGACTACTCCCCGAGGCGCGCGCAGCTCCTCGCGAACACGCTGGCCGACGTGTACGTGCAGCGCAACCTCGACCACCGCATGAGCTCCACGCGCGACGCGGTGCGCTGGCTCAGCACGCAGCTCGACGACCTTCGCGAGAACCTCACGCGGTCCGAAGACGCCCTCGAGGCCTACCGCCGACAGCACAACATCGTCTCGAACCAGTTCGTCGACCAGCGCAACATCGTGAGCGGCCGCATCACGCGGCTGTCCGAGGCGCTCACCGAGGCCCAGACCCGCCGCTTCAACCTCGCCGCGCGCACGTCCGAGATCCAGCGCGCTTCGCGCGAGATCAACCAGACCCTCCGCGCCGCGGGCACCGCCGCGCTCGACGCCTCCCCCGACGAGCGACAGGCGTGGAAGGCCCGCGTCTCTGCGGCCATGGGCTCGCTCACGGCGCCCGAGCTCCTGAGCTCCACCGTGCTCGCCGCGTTGCGCACCCAGTTCGAGCTCGCCGCCCGCGAAGAGGCCGCGCTCGAGCCGCGGTACCTCCCGCGCGCGGCGGAGCTCCGCACGGCCCGCGCCCGCACCAACTCCGTGGTGTCGATGTTCGCGGCCGAGGTCGACAACATCCGCGGCGCGAGCGAGGCCGAGCTCCGCGCGCTCGGGCGCACCGAGTCGAACCTCCGGGGCGAGCTCGCGGCGGCCAATCGCCAGGCCGTCGAGCTCAACCAGCAGGAGATGGTCTACTCGCGCCTCACCCGCGAGCGCGACAACCACGCCAAGATCTACGGGATCGTCCTGGAGCGCACCACCGAGGGCAACCTCATGCGCGACCTCCAGGTGAACAACATCAGCGTGCTCGACTACGCCCTCGTGCCGGTCGCGCCCATCAAGCCGAAGGTCGCCATCAGCCTCGCCCTCGGCGGCGTCGGCGGCCTCGTGCTGGGCCTCTTCGCCGCCCTCCTCGCGATCCAGGCCGACCGCACCGTGCGCTCCCGCGCCGACATCGAAGAGCGCCTCGCCACCGCGTGCCTGGGCGTCGTCCCCTCGGCGACCCCGCGCGCCACGCGCCGCGGCCTGTACCGCTACCAGTACGGCCACACGCCCAACAACGAGGCCCCCGTCGAGAACCTCGACCTCGTGGTGCACTCGCACCCCACGTCGAGCATCGCCGAGCTGATGCGCGGGGTGCGCACCAACCTCCTCTTCATGTCGCCCGACCGTCCCATCCAGATGCTGATGGTCGCCAGCGCGATGCCCCGCGAGGGCAAGACCTTCACCGCCGTCAGCCTCGCGATCACCCTGGCCCAGAGCGGCAAGCGGGTGCTCATCGTCGACGCCGACATGCGCAGGCCGCGCATCCACAAGGTCTTCAAGCTCCGGCCCCCGGTGGGGCTCACGAGCGTCCTCATCGGCGAGGCCACGCTCGAAGAGGCCGTGTGCGAGACCGAGGTGCCCAACCTCTTCGTGCTCCCCTGCGGCCCGATCCCGCCGAACCCTGGTGAGCTCATCCACAGCCAGCGCGCGACGGAGCTCATCGCCCTCCTGCGCGAGCGCTTCGACCGCGTGGTGTGGGACACGCCGCCGGTCACCGCCGTCGCCGACGCGCTGGCCCTCGGCCCGCAGCTCGACGGGCTCGTGATGGTCCTGCGCGCGCGCCGCACGCGCCTCGACGACGCCGACATCTCGCTGCGGCAGATGCGGGCCGTGGGCATCCGGGTGGTGGGCTGCGTGCTGAACGCGGTCGACCCGCGCGACGACGCGAGCAGCTACTACTACGGCAAGCGCTACGCGGCGAACCCCGCCACCGACGAGCAGACCACCGCCTGAGGGCATGACGGCGCGGGGCGCGCCGCGCTATCACTCGCCGCCCCGATGTCGAACCCGCCTCGCCTCGCGCTCTACCCGAACCCTCCGCCGCGGCCGCGCACCTGGCGCGACGAGGCCCGCGAGGCCGTCACCTCCCTCGAAGGGCTCGAGTCTCGCCTGCGGCTCACCGACGCCGAGCGCGAGGGCGTGCGCCGCGCGCTGAGCGCGGGCCTGCCCATGTCGATCACGCCCTACTACCTCTCGCTCTGCGACGTCGACGACCCGCGCTGCCCGATCCGGCTGCAGTGCGTGCCGCGGGCCGACGAGGCCGTGGAGGTGAAGGGCGACCTGCGCGACCCGCTCGGCGAAGAGGCCCACGAGGTCGCGCCGCACCTCGTGCAGCGCTACCCCGACCGGGTCCTCCTGCTGGTGACCGACCGATGCTCGGTCTACTGCCGCTTCTGCACCCGCTCGCGCATGGTGGGGCAGGGGGGCGGCGCGCGCAGCGACGAGAAGCTCCGCCCCGCGATGGAGTGGCTCCGCGCGCACCCCGAGGTCACCGACGTGATCGTCTCGGGCGGCGACCCCCTGGTGATGGCGACGCCGCGGCTTCGACGGGTGCTGTCGGCCCTGCGCGAGGTGCCCTCGGTGGAGACGATCCGGCTCGCGACCCGCGCGCCCGTGGTGCTGCCGTCGCGCGTCACGCGCGGCCTGTGCCGGATGCTGCGCGAGCACGCGCCCGTGTGGGTGATGACCCATTTCAACCACCCGAAGGAGCTGTCGCCCGCGTCGGTCGCGGCCTGCGAGCGGCTCGTCGACCACGGCCTGCCGGTGATGAACCAGACCGTGCTCCTGCGCGGGGTGAACGACGACGCCGACACGCTGGCGAGGCTGTTCCGCGGGCTGGTCCGCGCGCGGGTGCGGCCGTACTACCTCCTGCAGACCGACCCGGTGCGCGGCACGGGGCACCTGCGCACGCCGCTCGCGACGGGCGTCGACATCATGGAGCGCCTCCAGGGGCGGTTGACCGGCATCGCGCTCCCGAAGTTCATCGTCGACACCCCCGACGGGAAGGGGAAGGTCCCGGTGGGCCCGAACTACGTGCTCTCGCACGCGCCGGGCGAGACGACGCTGCGCACCTTCCGCAACGAGGTGGTGCGCTACATCGACCCGCCGGTGGTCGCGTGAGCGGTCACGCCGCGACGGCCGAGGCCGCGCGCCCTTCGCGCAGGCAGCTCTTCACCGCGCGGAACTTCCCCGACGCCTCGCGGGCGATCACGGGGACGTAGTCGAAGCGGACCTCGATGCTCGGCGAGATCCAACGGCGCACCTCATCGAGCAGCGCGCGCTCGTCGGCGACGGAGTACCCGGGGCGACGCACCACGCGCAGCACGATCTCACCGAGTCGCTCCTGCACGACCTGGCACTCGCGGACCTCGTGGGAGTCTTTGAAGAGGTAGTCGAAGCGCATGATGCGGCTGCCCTCGGGCGTGAGGACGTAGTCGTCCGCCCGACCCTCGACGCGCTCGATCGCGCGCGAGTGGCGGCCGCAGGGGCACGGGTCGTCCTCTCGGCTCCACACCCCCCAGTCACCCACCTCGTAACGGAGGAAGGGGAACTCCCAGCAAGAGAACCCCGTGCAGACGATCTTGCCGAGCGTGCGACCGTCGGGGAGCGGCTCGGGGTCGACGCACTCCAGCACCGAGAACTCGAAGTCTTCGTGGTAGCGCTGCGCCTCGGCGCACTGCGAGGCGTTGCCGCAGCCCTCGGAGAAGCCGTACTGGTCGGCCACCACGGCGCCGGTGAAGCGCTCGAGGTCGCGGCGCTGCACCTCCAGGAGGTTCTCGGCGCCGGTGACGATGGCGCGCGGCGGGTGGCGCATGGTGAGCCCCGCGTCGAGCGCGGCGCGGGCCAGCGCGTGATGGATCGAGGGGTAGCCGCTCCAGAAGACGAAGGGGTGCTCCTCGAGGAACGCCACCAGCGCGCGGACCTTCTCGGGCGTCACCTGCTGCATCGGGATGAGCGCCTGGTGAAAGGCCCAGTTCCAGCGCCAGAACGGAGGCCGCGACTGCGACGGCGGCACCACCAGCTTGCCCATGAAGTTCGCGTGGAGGTCGCCGACGCGGAGCCCGAAGCGGCGACGGTGGCGCCACCACACCGCCCACTGGAAGGCCTGCGAGTCGGCCGTGACCTCGAACTGGAGGCTCTTGCCCGTGGTGCCGCTGGTGTGTGAGTGGCGCAGGCGGCGCGGGTCGGCGTTCACGGCGACCAGGGCGGCGCGGTTCTGCCGCACGTCTTCCTTCGTGAGGATCGGCAGCTTCGGGAGGTCCGCGCGCGAGCGCACGTCCGCCGGCGTGAGGCCGAGCGCCTTCATCCGCGCGCGGTAGAACGGGACGTGCTGGTAGGCGTGGCGGACGAGCGCGGCGACCTGCTCGTCCTGGTACGCGTCGATGTCGCCGCGGCTCCAGCGGTCCGAGGCCTCCAACGACTCGAGGCGCCTGTGGAACTCCGGCCCGTAGCGCGCGCGCCGCTCTCGCAGGCCATAGGCCGTGCAGGCCGCGTTCTGGAGCGGGATCGGCAATCGCGCGTAGAGCTTCGTGACGAGCTTCTCGTTCATGCGACCTCGCCGCGGCCCGCGCGGCGCTCGATGCGGCGTGCCCAGCCGAAGTGCGGGCGGAAGTGATAGGTCGACGCGTCGGGGATCTCGGGCAGGCGCGCGTTCCACGCGTCGACGTTGCTCACGACGCGCACGTCCCTCCACGACCACTCGGCGAGCGGATAGCCTCGCGCGCGGAAGGCGTTCCTCACGACGGGCACGCGCTCGGGGTCGAAGCCCATCAGCCACGCGCACGCGGCGTCGACGCTCGCGGCGTTCACGCCGAACACGATCAGCCCCGCGTCCACCGGGTCGGGGTTCATCGGCCCGCTGCCCTCGCCGGCGACGATCCCGTCGACGAGGGAGAAGTGACGCTTGCGGTGCTCCGGGGCGGGCGGCCGCAGCGTCCCGTCGGCGTTGCCGTAGGAGATGAGCTTGTTGAGGTCCAGGCACATCCGCCACACGGTGTCGTTGCCCGACCAGTTTCCGCTGCGCACCACCGACTCGGTGTCGCCGAAGACCTTCTTGCCCACGCCGCGCGCCTTGCGGTGGATCCAAGGCCCCACCAGGGGCAACGCGATCGAGGCGCGACGCAGGGCGGCCACCACGCGCCGCTCGACGCGGTGCACGAGCCCCGGGTCGGGGTGCTCGTCGCCGCCGTGACGGGGGTCTCCCTCGGTGTGGTGCGGGAGCCAGTTCTTGTTGCCGTTCACGCCGACGAGGTTCTTGAGCGTGACGGTGACGCCGGCCTTCTTGTGCGTCTTGAGCTTCGGCAGGCTGAACACGACGTCGGCGGCGATGGCCGAGCCCGCGATCCTGTACTCGTGCCGGCCGCCCGTGTGGTGCTGGTTCAGCTCGGCGACGTCGTAGTCGGCGCCGTAGTAGCGCCCGCCGCCCGAGTGCCCGACGAACTCGCTGCGGTCGCCGAGGTCGAAGGTGACGCCGCCGCGCGGGTCGCCCGGGAGCTTGCGGCGCTCGACGATCACCCCGTCGCGCTCGGTCCACTGCTCGTGGCGAAGGTCGATCAGCTCCACGGGTACGCCGTGAGCGGTGAGCAAATCCCGGACCTCTCCCAGACCGAGAATCGTCACGACGTGATCGAAGGAAGAGTCCGTCTGCGGCGCGTCGGCGATGAGGACGCGACCGGAGCCCTCCAGCGCGATCCACACGTAGTCGGCGACGGCGCGGAGCACGCTCCCGTGGGTGAGCACATACCGCCATCCAGCGGGGTCGCGAGGGTGTCGCTCCTTCACCAGGTTCGGCTTGAGGAGGACCGTGTCGCCAGGGCGCACGAGCCCGCGCAGCGGGTTCCAGCCGCGGGTGCCGTACCGTTCTGCGTCGAGGCCGGCGAGACGAAATGTCTCTCGCACGCCCGCGTACGCGTCGTTCGGCTCAGACGACACCACCCCACAAGGGGACTCAGGGTACGGCTCGCTGGGGTGGAATGGAGCGCGGTCTGGGTAGCGCGCGCCCACCCTCCGCCACGCGGCCACGCGCTCGGGTGCGTCGAGGTTGATCGATGAGGTCACGGACGATCCTGACACCATGAGAGGCTCCATCGCCGCTCGGGGTGGGCAACGGTCCGGCGCTCCCACGAGCGGGGCGGTGGACGTCAGCGATCAGTTCGCAACACCCGCGCCGCGGTGCTTCTTCGCGGCCTCGAGCACGCGCTCGACGCGCGCGGTGTCCTTCGCGCCGGGGCGGCGGCGCAGGTACGCGTCGAGGTCGGCGGCGGCGGCCTCGAAGGCGCGGAGCGCGAAGGCGTGCAGCCCGCGGTCGCGCACCATCTCGGGCGCGTCGGTCACGTCGACGAGGCGGTCGCACGCGAGGAGCGCCTGGGCGTGGTCTCCGCGGCGCTCCCAGGAGTTCTTCAGGTTCATCAGCATCCGCGTGGTGAGGGCGCGGGCGCCGATGGGCTCGAGCGCGTCAGGGTCCATCGGGAGGGCGTCGCCGCGGTAGCGCTTCCAGAGCGCGAGGAGGTCGTCGCGCTCCAGCACCTTTCCGCCGAAGAAGGGGTCGAGGAACAACCCCCCGCTCCCGCCCAGCCGCACGATGAAGTGCCCGGGAAAGCCCACGCCCTCGACGTTCAGCCCCGCGCGCGCCCCGAGGGCCGAGAGCACCACCGCGAGCGTGATCGGGATGCCCTCGCGACGGTCGAGCACCCGCGGCAGGAGCGAGTTCTCCGGCGCGTAGTAGTCCGCCTCGTCGCCGCGAAAGCCCAGCGTGGCGTACACGTGGTCGGCGAGGGCGAGGGCCTGCGCGCGGGCGGGCGCGTAGGGCGACGTGCGGGGCGCGAGCGGCGCGGCGAGCGCGTCGAGCCGCGCGCGCTCTCGGTCGAGGTCGAGGGTGGGGTCGAACTCCCGCGCGACGACGAGGGCGCACACCTCGGGCGGAGGCTCGGGGTCGGCCTTCAAGAGCGCGGCGACGGAGCCGTAGTCGCTCACTGCCGACGGATCGAGCGCAAGAGGTCGTCGAAGCGCGGCGCGGCAGCGGCCACCGTGGCGTAGTCGCCCGTGAGCTTGAAGAACCACGGCCCCTCGGGGGTCTCGACGATCGCGCCGAGGAGGGCCTGGTCCTCGCGGGGCGCGGGGTCGGCGCCGGGCATCCCGCTGCGGAAGCGCCCCCTCGCGCGGGCGATGGTGGCGTGCAGGCCGTTAACGTCGCGCTCCTCGCGGCGGGCGCCCTCCATCGCGGGGCCGCCGTCGACAGACTCGAACTGCCCGTACCAGCGGTCGAGGTTGGCCTGCACCGCGCCGCCCATCCCGGGGAAGTGCGAGATGGTGAGCTCCGCGGGGGTGGCGCCCGGCGCGGCGGGAACGGTGTACTGCGCGACGCGCATCGGCGACGAGGGAGGCGTGCGGCGCCAGCCCACCGGGTCGCTCCACGAGAGGGAGCGCGAGCCCGCGGGCGCCGGGTGCGGCATCGCGTGAGGGTTGCCGTGAGGGTTACCCCCGTGCGGGTTCGCCGACGGAACCGTGAGCGGAGGCGCCGCGCGCGACGGAGGCGGCTCGGCGGCCTGACGGTCGCACGCGGCGAGGAGGACGAGGGCGAGGGGGAGGAGTCGGGCTGCCATCGGTGGGCCGGGTAGGATGCCCGACGACGGGGCGAGACACCACGCGGGTCTTGTGGCCGAGCCGCGCTCCGCGTAGATCGCTGGCGCCATGCCCTACCGGCCTACAGAGATCGAGCCCCGCTGGCAGCGCCACTGGGACGCGCGCGGCACCTACGTCGTCACCGAAGACCGCTCGCTGCCGAAGTTCTACGCGCTCGACATGTTCCCTTACCCCAGCGGCAAGGGCCTGCACGTGGGGCACCCGGTGGGCTACACCGCGGGCGACGTCGTCAGCCGTTACAAGCGCGCCAACGGCTTCAACGTGCTCCACACGATGGGCTACGACGCCTTCGGCCTGCCCGCCGAGCAGAAGGCCATCGACGAGGGCGTCGCGCCGCAGCGCAGCACCGCCGAGGCCATCGACACCTTCCGCGCGCAGCTCAAGCGCCTCGGCATCTCGTACGACTGGACCCGCGAGGTCTCGACCTGCGACCCCGGCTACTACAAGTGGACCCAGTGGATCTTCACCCGCCTCTACGAGCGCGGCCTCGCCTACCTCGGTGAGGCCTGGGTGAACTGGTGCCCGGCGCTGGGCTCAGTGCTCGCGAACGACGAGGTCATCGACGGCAAGAGCGAGCGCGGCGGGCACCCCGTCGAGCGACGGAAGATGTCGCAGTGGATGATCCGCATCACGGCCTTCGCCGACAAGCTCCTCGAGGGCCTCGACGCGATCGACTGGCCCGAGGCGACGAAGACCGCGCAGCGCGAGTGGATCGGCCGGAGCGAGGGCGCCTTCATCGAGTTCCCGGTGGAGGGCCACGGGTCGATCCGGGTGTTCACGACGCGGCCCGACACGATCTTCGGAGCGACCTACATGGTGCTCGCGCCGGAGCACCCGCTGGTCGACGCGATCACCACGCCTGACCAGCGCGAGGCCGTGGAGGCCTACCGCAAGAAGGCCGCGGCGAAGAGCGAGCGCGACCGGCAGGCGAACAAGGAGAAGACCGGCGTCGACACGGGCGCGCGCGCGACGAACCCCGCGACGGGCGAGTCGATCCCCGTGTGGATCGCGGACTACGTCATCTACGGGTACGGCACCGGCGCGATCATGGCGGTGCCCGCGCACGACGAGCGCGACTGGGAATTCGCGAAAGCGATGTCGCTCCCGATCCGCGAGGTGATCTCGGGCGGGGACGTAGAGAAGGCCGCGCACACGGGCGACGGCGCGATGGTGAACTCGTCGCAATTCGACGGCACCGAGACGCGCGGCCGGGCGGCGGTGAAGAAGGTCACGCAGTGGCTGGTAGAGAGGGGCGCGGGCGAGGTGGCCGTGACCTTCAAGATGCGCGACTGGACCTTCGCGCGGCAGCGCTACTGGGGCGAGCCGATCCCGATGCTGAAGGACGGCGACACGCCCGTGCGCGCGCTCAGCCTCGACGAGCTGCCGCTGGAGCTTCCGCCCGTCGACGACTACCGCCCGTCGGGCGACGGCCGCTCTCCGCTCGCGCGCGCCGAGGGCTGGGCGAGGGTGCACGACCCGGTGACGGGCCGCGACCTCGACCGCGAGACCGACACGATGCCGGGGAGCGCGGGGTCGAGCTGGTACTTCCTGCGCTACTGCGACCCCCACAACGACCGCGAGTTCTGCGCCCGCGACAAGAGCGACTACTGGATGCCCGTCGACCTCTACGTCGGCGGCGCCGAGCACCGCGTGGGGCACCTGATGTACGCGCGGATGTGGCAGCGCTTCCTCCACGACGAGGGGCTGGTGCGCGACCCCGAGCCCTTCACCTCGCTGCGCCACCAGGGGATGCTGCTCGCCGAGACCTATTACCTCGACGACGGCACCGGAAAGCTCGACCACATCGTCCGCGACGTGGTCGAGGTGATCGAGCGCGGCGAGAAGACGGCCCTCGTGCGCACGAAGCACGACGCCGAGCCGGTGAAGTGCGAGGTGCGCTGGGAGAAGATGTCCAAGCGCAAGGGGAACGTCGTGAACCCCGACGAGGTCATCGACGCCTACGGCACCGACGCGCTGCGGGTGTACCTGTGCTTCCTCACGCCGCTGGAGAGCGACAAGCCCTGGCAGACCTCGGGCCTCGAGGCCCAGTTCAAGTGGCTCCAGCGCGTGTGGCGCCTCTACTTCGAGGGCGACGACGACGCCCCGCGCGTCGACGACTCCGCGGCCACCGAGGCCGAGCTGCGCGCGGTGCACAAGGCCATCCGCAAGGTGGGCGACGACATCCAGTCGCTGAACCTCAACACCGCCATCTCGGCCATGCACATCGCGACCAAGGAGCTCGCCTCCCTCGGCACGCGCTCGCGCGCGGTGCTCGAACCCTTGATCCAGATCCTCGCGCCCTTCGCGCCGCACCTCGCCGAAGAGGTCTGGACCCGCGGGCTCGGACACGACCTCTCCGACAAGGGCGTCGCGTACGTGCCGTGGCCGCGCTGGGACCCGAAGTGGGCCATCGACGAGACGGTGACCTTCGGCGTGCAGGTGAACGGCAAGACCGTCGACACCGTGTCGACCCTGCCCGACGCCGACGAGACCAGCGCGGTCGCCGCGGCGCGCGCCGTCGACAAGGTCGCCCGCGCCCTCGAAGGGAAGACCGTCACCAAGACGATCTACAAGGCCGGGCGCATCCTCAACTTCATCGTCCGGTGAAGCGCGCGGGGCGGCGCTCCATCGCCGCCGCGAGGCCCTCGCCGAGGTCGTCGCTCGCGTAGCTGTGCGCCTGCGCCGTGGCCTCGGCCTCCAGCGCGCGCACCAGCGCCCCGTGGTCGAGCGCGAGCCGCGACTTCAGCGCGCGCACCGCGAGGGGGCCGTTCGAGGCGATGGTCCGCGCGAGGGCCTGCGCCTCGGAGAGCACCGCGTCGGCCGGGTGCGCCGAGAGCGCGAGGCCCATCTCCACCGCGGCCCGACCGTCGAAGCGCCGGCCCGTGTACAGCAACTCCGCCGCGCGCTGCGCGCCGACGCGACGCTCCAGGAGCACCGTCACGCCCATCCCCGGCGCGAGGCCGAGCTGGGCGAAGTTCACCGCGAGCTTCGCGTCGGCGTCGACCAGGGTGAGGTCGCACGAGATCGCCACGCAGAGCCCCGCCCCGATGGCCGCGCCGCGCACCGCCGCGATCACGGGCACGGGCAGGGCCGAGACGGCGAGGTAGCGCGAGTAGAAGGTGAGCATGTGCTCGCGCGCGTCGTCGAAGCTGGCGCGCCGCAGACCGTCGAGCATCCCGAGGTCTCCGCCGCCCGAGAACGCGCCGCCCGCGCCGGTGAGCACCACGGCGCGGAGGTCGGGGTGGTGCCTCAGGGCGTCGACGCGGGCGTAGAGGGCGTCGCCGAGGGCCATCGACATCGCGTTGCGGCGCGGGGCGTCGTCGAGGGTGAGCGTCGCGACGCCGTCGCTGTAGTCGAGGTGCACCGCGGGCGAAGAAGGGCCGGTCATGGCCGCGGACACTACACCGACCCTGGCGCGCGGCGCCGCGGGTCTTATCATCCCCGCCCCCCACCACTCACCCCCGCGTAGGCGACGCCCCGCGTGTCTGACCCCTCACTGACCCTCAAGACCCACGGCCGCGCTCGGGAGATCCCCGAGGCCCGGTGGAACGCGCTGCTCACCGACGACGACACGCCCTTTCAGCGGTGGGTGTGGTTCGACGCGATGGAGGCCAACGGCTGCGCCACGGGCCGCCGCGGGTGGCAGCCGATGCACCTCGGGCTCTACCGCGGAGACGCGCTCGTCGCGCTCGCGCCGGCCTACGCCCGCGGAGACTCCCAGGGAGAGTTCGTCTTCGACCACGGCTGGGCGCGCGCCGCGATGCAAGCGGGGATCGACTACTACCCCAAGCTCACCCTCGCGGTGCCCTTCACGCCCGTGACCGGCCGCCGCGTGCTCACCGCGCCCGGAGAGGACCGACCCTCGCTCGTGCGCGCGCTCTTCGCCGCGCTACCCGACCTCATCAAGTCGCTCGGGCTCTCGTCGGCGCACGCGCTCTTCCCCACCGACGAAGAGGCGACGCTCGCGGCCGAGGCGGGCGCGGCGATCCGCTACGGCGCGCAGTACCACTGGTTCAAGGGAGACTGTCAGACCTGGGGCGACTACCTCGCGCGCTTCGACTCGAAGCGCCGCAACCAGATCAAGCGCGAGACCCGCGCGCCCGCCGAGCAGGGCGTCACCATCACCACCCGCCGCGGGAGCGAGCTCAGCGTTGACGACGCGCCGATGGTGCATCGCTTGTATCGCAGCACCGTCGACCGCTTCCTGTGGGGGCGGCCGTACCTCAACGAGAAGTTCTTCGCCGACGTGCTGCGGCGCTACCCCGAGGCGCTGGAGCTCGTCGAGGCCCGCGACGGCGACCGCGTCATCGCGGGGGCCTTCAACGTCGGAGACGGCCGGCGGCTCTTCGGCCGCTACTGGGGCTGCTTCGAGGAGCGGCCCTTCTTGCACTTCAACGTCTGCTACTACCACTCGATCGCCGAGTGCCTCGCGCGCGGCGTCGAGCGCTTCGAGGGCGGGGCGGGCGGAGAGCACAAGATCTCGCGCGGCTTCGAGCCCGCGCGCACCGTGTCGGCGCACTACATCGCCGACCCGAGGCTCGACCGCGCGGTGCGCGACTCGCTCCGCAGGGAGCGCGCCGCGGTGGAGCTCGAGATCGAAGAGATCCGCCGCACCATGGGCTTTCGCCCGGTGCTGACGGCGAGAGGGATGGAGTAGGTTTCGGCCATGCCGCGACGGACGCAGCAGGACAACGACTCGGGCACGGTCGTCGAGACGCGCACCGAGAAGAAGATCGCCCGACCGAAGATGTATCGGGTGCTACTCCACAACGACCACTACACCACCCGCGAGTTCGTCGTCGCGGTGCTGATCGAGGTGTTCAACCGGTCGGAGACAGACGCCGTGCAGATCATGATGCACGTCCACAAGAACGGGATCGGCGTCGCGGGCGTCTACACCCACGACGTCGCGCAGACGAAGATCGACAAGGTCCACAGGCTGGCGCGGGAGAACGAGTACCCGCTCCTGCTCACGATGGAGCCGGAGGACGACTGACACCGCCATGGCACAGACACCCACCGTCACCAAGGAACTCCAGGCGGCGCTCCGTGCCGCCGTCACCCTCGCCGAGGAGCACCGCCACGAGTACGTCACGCTCGAGCACCTGCTCCTCGCGTTCCTCTCGGACAAGTGGGCCATCAAGGCCCTGCGCGCCTGCGGCGCCGACACGAAGCGGCTCGCGAAGAAGCTCCGAGAGTTCCTCGACGAGTCGATGGAGCGGCTGCCCGAGGCCCAGCGCCTCGAGGTGCAGCAGACCCTCGGCGTGAGCCGCGTGCTCCAGCGCGCGGCCATCCATGTGCTCTCGTCCGAGCAGAAGGCCATCGACGTGGCGAGCGTGCTCGTCGCGATGTTCCGCGAGCAGGAGTCGCACGCGCTCTACCTCCTCAGGAGGAGGGCGTGCAACGCATGTCTGAACATCGTCAACTACGTCTCCCACGGCATCAGGAAGGACGCCGCCAGGCTGGTAAGCGAAGAACCGCATGTTTTCAGGGCGACGAAGACGACGACGAGGCCCCGGTCAAAAGCCCCTGGAGCCAGTTCTGCCAGAACCTCAACGAAGAGGCCGAGGCGGGGCGCATCGATCCGCTCATCGGCCGCGAGGTCGAGCTCGAGCCGCACCATCCGCGTGCTCTGCCGACGGCGGAAGAACAACCCCCTCTTCGTGGAGAGCCCGGCGTGGGCAAGACCGCCATCGCCGAGGGCCTCGCCGGCGGAAACCATCGTCGAGGGCACCGTGCCCGAGGTGCTGAAGGGCGCGACCATCTTCTCCCTCGACATGGGCGCGCTGCTGGCAGGCACGAAGTTCCGCGGGCAGTTCGAGGCGCCTCAAGGCCGTGCTCAAGAGGCTCAAGGACCACGACGACGCGATCCTCTTCATCGACGAGATCCACACCATCGTCGGCGCGGGCACTGACCTCGAGGCGGCTCGATGGACGCGAGCAACCTCCTCAATGCAGCGCTCGCGTGGGGAACACCGCTGCAGCCGAGGTCGACCACGCACCAGTGCAAGCCGCGTTCGAGGCGACCAGACCTCGCGCGGCACGCAGAAGATCGAGAGGTGGGCGAACCCTCGGTGGAAGACACCGTGAATCCTCGAGGGGCTCCAGCCCGCTACGAGGCGCCACGACGTGCGCTACGCCGACGACGCGCTCCGCGCCGCCGCGGAGCTGTCGGCGAAGTACGTCAACGACCGGCTGCTGCCCGACAAGGCCATCGACCCGTTGTGATCGACGAAGTGGCGCGCAGGACCGGATGCGCTCTGAGGGCGCGCGCACCGCGCGGTCACGCTCCACGACGTGGGAGTCGATCGTCGCGAAGATGGCGCGCATCCCCGAAGACCGTCACGGGCACCGAGAAGGACCGCATCCCGGCAACCTCCGGGCCGACCTCAAGGCCGTGATCTACAGGCAGGACTCGGCCATCGAGTCGCTCGCCTCGGCCATCAAGCTCTCGCGCTCGGGGCTGCGGCGGAGGGAGAAGCCCGTCGGGTCCTTCCTCTTCGCGGGGCCGACGGGCGTGGGCAAGACCGAGCTCGCCAAGCCAGCTCGCCAAGACCTCGGGGTGGAGTTCCTCCGCTTCGACATGAGCGAGTACTCCGAGCGCCACACCGTGTCGCGGCTCATCGGCGCCCCGCCGGGCTACGTGGGCTTCGACCAGGGCGGCCTGCTCACCGACGCCGTCACGCGGCACCCGTACTCCGTCGTGCTCCTCGACGAGATCGAGAAGGCCCACCCGGAGCTGTTCAACATCCTCCTCCAGGTGATGGACCACGCCACGCTCACCGACAACAACGGCAAGAAGGCCGACTTCCGCAACGTGGTGCTGATCCTCACCACCAACGCGGGCGCCCGCGAGATGAGCGAGAAGGTCGTGGGCTTCGGCGCGAAGGACGGCGGGCCCGACACCTCGAAGGCCAAGGCCGCGCTCGAGCGGGCCTTCACGCCCGAGTTCCGCAACCGCCTCGACGCGATCGTGTCCTTCGGCCCGCTCGCGCCCGAGACGATCCTCAAGGTGGTCGACAAGGAGATCGGGCTCCTCCAGAAGGTGCTCGACGAGAAGAAGGTCACCCTCGACCTGACCCGCGAGGCCCGCGGCTGGCTCGCCGAGAACGGCTACGACCCCGCCTTCGGCGCGCGTCCCATGGCCAGGCTCATCGAGAACAGCATCAAGAAGCCCCTCGCCGAGGCGCTCCTCTTCGGCCCCCTGGCCGACGGCGGCGTCGCCAAGGTCGTGGTGGAGGGCGACAAGCTCGCCCTGTCGTACGAAGCCGCCAACTGATCCGAGCCCCAGCTTTGCCTCCCTCTCCGTGGGGGAGGCGAAGTATCCTCGCGGCCCCGATGGCCCGGCCGCACCTCTCCCTCGCGCTCGCAGGCACCGTGACGCTGGCCCTCGGCTGCGGAGCGGTGTTCCCGCGCTACACGACCACGATGCGCCGCCCGCCCGAGGGGATGCGCGAGTCGGGCGCGCTCACCCCGCCGCCCGACGACGTGCGCTACGTGTCGGTGGTCTCGGCCGAGCTGCCCCCGAGCCGCACCGACGGTCGGACCTGGGACTCCGACGGCGAGCCCGACCTCTACGTGGTGATCGTGCGCGACGGGAGCGAGGTGTACCGCAGCCCCGTGGTGCAGAACTCCCTGCGCCCGACGTGGACCAACGCGGGAGAGAACCTCCGCACGCCGCCCAACGCGCGGTGGCGCGTCGAGCTCTGGGACGACGACGGCGTGGTCGACGACCCGGTGGGCTCGCAGGAGTTCCAGGGCGTGCCCTCGTCGGCGCTCGACGGGGGAGAGTGGGTGGTGCGCCTGCCGCGCAACGCGGTGGTGCGCCTGCGGGCCGCCGCGCCCGAGCCCCGCGTGGGGATGGGCGTGACCTACGAGGTCCACGAGGACTACCTCCGGGTGATCTCGGTGGTGCCGGGGGGGCCCGGCGCGCAGGCGGGGCTGCAGGAGGGCGACCGGATCGTCTCCGTCGACGGCCACACCGTGCAGTCGCTCGGTGAGATGGGCGCGCGCCGCGGGATGGACCGGGCGTCGCAGCGCGAGGTGACGCTCTGGGTGCGGCGCGGCGACGCGGCCCCGCGCGAGCTGCGCGTGCAGCCCGGGGCGGTCTACCCGGCGACCTGAGGGCCGACATCGGTTTCGTGAATCGTGGAGCGGGTTGAGAGATGAGAGCGAAGCGCAGTGCGGTGATCGTGGGGTTCTTTGCGGCGTGCGCGCCGGGCCTCGCGGCGGCGCAGACCGTGGGCGTCGACACGTCGATCGACGCGCAGACCCTCTGGCCCGCGGGCGGGCCCACGGAGCACCTCGCGCTGCGGGGCACCACCGTGTCGCCGAGCGGGGGCGTGGGCTTCTCGCTCTTCGCCCACTTCATGCGCCAGCCGCTGGTGCTCACGCCCAACGCGACGGGCGTGCGGACCCCCGTGGTCGACTACGCGGCGACGACGGACTTCCTCTTCTCCGTCGGGATCCTCGACCGCTTCCAGGTGAGCCTCGGGATCCCCGTGGTGGTGGCGCAGAGCGGGCAGGGCGCGCTCCCCGTGAACGCGCCCGGCGCGACGCAGCTCGGCGACACGGCCCTGCGTGACCTTCGCTTCGAGCTCTCGTGGGCCATCGTGCAGCGCGCGCGCCGGGCCGACGCGAGCGGCATCGGCCTGCGGCTCGACCTCGGCGGCGCGGCCCCCATCGGCGACGACCGCGGGTTCAACTCCAGCGGGACCTTCACCTTCGCGCCGATGCTCGCCTTCGACTGGCGCAACAAGTACGTCACCGCGACGGCCAACGTCGGGGCGCGCATCCGCGGCACGTCAGCCATCGGCGACCTCGCGGTGGGCTCCGTGGGCGTGGTGGGCGTGGGCCTCGCGGTGCGCCCCGCGCCGTCGGCGCGCTTCGGCCTCTCGGTGGACTACGTGAACATCCTCCCGCTCGTCTCGCGAGAGGGGATGACCACCACCACCACGCAGGAACTCTTCCTCGGCGCGCGCTACGCGACGGACCAGGCGAGGGACATCGAGGTCTTCGCGGGCGGCGCCGTGCCCCTCACCGACGCGCCGCTCACGCCCTCGTACCGGGTGATCGCGGGCGTCTCGTACGCGCCGCGGGGCCACGACACCGACGGCGACCGCGTGGTCGACGCCGACGACCGCTGCCCGACGCAGCCCGAAGACCGCGACGAGTTCCAGGACGACGACGGCTGCCCCGACCCCGACAACGACGGCGACGGCGTGCTCGACGTGAACGACCGCTGCCGCGACGAGGCCGAAGACGCCGACAACCACGACGACGCCGACGGCTGCCCCGACCCCGACAACGACGGCGACGGCGTCGAGGACGTCGACGACCAGTGCCCCGACCAGCCCGCGGGCGACCACGCCGACCCCGAGCGCGAGGGCTGCCCCATCCCCGACACCGACGCCGACGGCGTGCTCGACCCCGACGACCGCTGCGTCGACGTCGCGCAGGGGCCGCACCCCGACCCCGCGCGCGCCGGGTGCCCCATGCCCGACCGCGACAACGACGGCGTGGGCGACGCCGACGACCGCTGCCCCGCCGAGGCCGCGGGCGAGCACCCCGACCGCTGGCGCCGCGGGTGCCCCGACGATGACCTCGACCGCGACGGCGTGCGCGGCGCCGACGACCGCTGCCCCGAGCAGCCCGAGACCATCAACGGCGTCACCGACGACGACGGCTGCCCCGACACCGGCGCCGAGGTCGTCACCTGGGAGCCCGACGGGACCACCCTCCGCATCGCGCGCCCCTTCACCATCGCGCGCGGCGCGCAGGTGCTCACCCCCGCCGCCCGCGCCCTCGTCGCGCAGGTCGCGCAGCTCCGCGCGCGGGGCGGAGAGGTCGCCCGGGCGTCGTCGTCGAGGCGTGGCCCGCGCTCGGCGCCCCCGGTCAGGTCGAGGCCGCGCGGTGGCGGGCGTGGTGACGCGCTCATCGGCCTGCGCATCCCGCAGCGCATCGACCTACCAGGCCGCCGCGCGACCCGCGCCGCCCGCGCGCGCGCCGGTCAGGCCCATCGGGAGCGTGCGCATCATGATCGAGACCGCGCCCGCGCCCGAGGCCCCCGCGACGCCCGCAGCCCCCGCGGCGCAGCCATCGCCCGCCGCGCCCGCGACCCCGCGACCCCTACGCCCGACAAACTGACCCCGGTCGAAGCGACGCTCCCTCGTCGGGGGGCGTTTGCTCTATCCTCGCGCCCCGCGCTGATGCAGAACCTTCTCCCGCTCGCTGAAGGTCGGCGTGCTGCTGATCGCCGCGGCCATCGCCGCCGTGGTGCTCTGGCGCACGCTCTTTCGTCAGGCCGGCTGCGGGCGAGGGCAGGCGCTCTCTACGCCCTCTTCAACGACGCCACGGGGCCTGTGCCGCTCGCGCGGACCACTGCGGCATCGCCGTGGGCGATCGAGAGCATCCGGTTGCAGAACGGGCGCGCGCGGTGACCATCCGCGTGAACGACAGCGTGCCTCGTTCACGACAACGCCACCGTCGCGCGGCGGGCGTCGTCGCTCCCTCGAGAGTTCCTCCCGGTGATGACCCCGGGCACGGCCGACCACCTGCGGCTGCCCGAGGGCGGGGCGCATCCAGACCGTGATGGAGGGGCCGAGCACCGACGAGATCATCAACCCGTCGCGCGCATCACGGCCAACCTCAGCCAGGTCTCAGACCGCACCAACGAGGCCCTCGGCACGCAGGAGGGCGGGCGCGCGCGAGATCCCGCAACATCCGCGACCTCACGGCGGGCGTGAACCAGATCGTGCAGCGCAACAGCGAGGTGGAAATTCCACATCGCTGCAGAACGTCGACCGATCACCACGGAGAACTCCGGCGACATCCGCGCGACGATGGCCAACCTGCGCGACAGCAGACCGCCTGCGCAGATCCGGGCGGGGGCAGCCGCAGAACGAGAACAGCGTCACCGAGATGCGCGAGGCGATCCAGAACGTCGTGCTGCCGCGAGCCGCGAGCTGCGCGAGACGCTCCAGCACGTGAACTCCACGGCGGCCTTGTCGACCGCGGGGAGGGCACCGTGGGGCGGCTCCTGCGCGACGAGGCGCCTATCGACGAGGCAGCCGCCGCGCTGAACGACGTCGTGACGCCCATCCGCGCGTTGCAGACCATCGTGGGCCTGCGCAGCGAGTACAACTTCATCGCGAACTCGCTGCGCCCACCGTCGAGGTCAGGCTCCAGCCCCGCGAGGACAAGTACTACCGTCGACGACCAGCGCGGGCTCACGCGCAACATCTCGACGGTCACCGACACCGACCTGACGCAGACCGCGCACGTGCGCACGGTGCAGCGCGTGACCACCGACGCGTTCCGCCTGTCGGTGATGTTCGCGCGCAGGCTCGGGCCCGCGACCTTCCGCTTCGGCATCAAGGAGTCGACGGGCGGCGCGGATGGACCTGCACTCGACAACCACCTGAGATCCGCACCGACCTGTTCGCCTTCGAGAGAACACCTACCTCACAAGGTCGCCGCGGCGCTCAACATCCTCCAACGCGCGTGGATCATCGGCGGCGTCGACGACGTGTTCAACGGCGACCGCTTCGACTATTTCCTCGGCGCCCAGCTCCGCTTCAACGACCAGGACCTCAAGTCGATCCTGCCCTTCGCGAGCGGTCTCGGGGGCTGATGGCGCTGCTCGAACTGAAGGGGCTCCGCGGCTACGGCCCGGCGGGAGGCGGCGGTCGCCTCGCCCTCGACGGCGTCGACCTACGGTGGAGCGCGGCGAGTCGGTGGCCGTGCTCGGCACCTCGGGCTCGGGCAAGAGCACCCTCCTGCACGTGATGGGCGGCCTCGACGTGGGCTACGAGGGCGAGGCGCGGCTCGACGGCAAGGAGCTGAAGTCCCTCTCCGACGACTTCCTCGCGGCGTTGCGGCAGCGCACGGTGGGCTTCGTGGCTCCAGGGCTTTCACCTCGTGCCGGGGTGGATGGGGTGCGTCAGAACGTGGCCCCTCCCCGCGATGTTCTCGCCCGACCCCGTGGCCGACCTCGACGCGAAGGTCGACGCGCTGCTGGAGCGCGTGGCCTCGGCGGCCGCGGTGACGACGACCCGAGCGCGCTCGGGCGGGCAGCGGCAGCGCGTGGCCATCGCGCGGCGCTGCTCCTGGAGCCCCCGTTGCTCTTGTGCGACGAGCCCACGGGCTCGCTCGACCACGCGACGGGCGAGTCGGTGCTCGCGCTCGACGCGCTGCATCGCGAGCGGGGGCTCACGCTGGTGGTGGTGACGCACGAGGCGCGGGCGACCGCGCTCGCGAAGCGCGTGGTGCGACTGGAGGAGGGGCGCGTGGTCGAAGACGCGAAGAAGGGTGACGACGCGTGAGGCTCTCCGCGCAGGCCACGCTCATCGCGAGGGACCTCCGTCGCTCGGCGCGGAGCTCATCGGCGCCGCGGCTGGCCGCGGGGGTGGCGACGCTGACCTTCTTTCGGGCTCGACGGGCTGCGGGACATCGTGCTGCAGCGGGTGATCCCGCTCGACATCGTCGAGGTGATCCCGCCCGAGAGCGCGGTGGGCTCGGTGCTCGCGATGCTCGGCGGAGGCGGGCCCGCGGGCATCGACGACGCGCAGGTGCGCTCGCTCCGCGGGGTCGAGGGGGTGCGCGAGGTTCTCCCTCGGATGCGCTTGCAGTTCCCCTCGTCGGGTCGCGGCGGGCAGGAACTGTCGCGCGGTGGCGCCGGGAGATCCTCGCCGACGGGATCGAGCCCGCGATGGTGCGCGGCGACCCGGCCCCGACGATTCCCCAGCGACCCGGAGCCGCGGTCGAGCCACACCGTGTGTCACGTCAACGGCGAGTGCCCTCGGGGAGTACTGACCTTCGCCGCGATCCCGCAGCAGGGGCAGGCTCCTCCCGACGGGCGGTGCTCGCGGCCGATCCCCGCGGTGGTGAGCCCGTACCTGGTCGAGGTCTTCAACGGGGTGATCGCGCCTGCGCACCACCTCCCGCCGTTGGGCGATGCGCCCGATGCGCGACGGGGCTGGTGCTGGAGTGGACCTCGGCCGCGCCGGGTTGGGCGGTGGCGCGCGTCAGGGAACGCCGCGGTGGGTGCACGCGCGCTTACCCTCCGCGCGCGATGGACCCTCGGCGTGACGATCCCGATGGAGGTCGCGCGGGAGGCTGAACCGGGCGAGCACGCGGCGACGTGCCGCGCGGAGGCGTGTACTCGAGCGTGGCGGTACCTGCGCTCGCCCGACGAGATGACCGAGGCACGCGCGGTGCGCGCGCGGGGCCTCGAGGTGCGCACCCGCGGCGCGGAGCAGCTGGGGCTCCTGGTCACGGCGATCCGGTGGATCCTGATCCTCGCGAGCGGGATCACGGTGGTGGTGGCGGCGCTGAACATCGCGCACGCGTTCCTGTCGCTGATCGCGGAGCGGCGCGGCGAGATCGGCCTGATGCGCGCGCTCGGCGCGACGCGCGGAGACGTGCGGCGGATGATCCTCGGTGAGGCGCTCGCGGTGGGCCTGGGCGCGTCGGTGGCGGGGGTGCTGTTGGCGATGGCGGGGGCGGCGGCGTGCAACGCCTTCGCGCGCTCGCGGCTGCCGGACTTCCTGCTCAAGCTCGACGTCTGTCTGTGCTTCACCCGACGACGCTGCTCGCGGTGGTGGCTTCGGCGTGGGCGCTGCGATGGTGTCGGCGGTGCCACCTGCGGTGCGCGCGTCGAGGGTCGAGCCCGCTCGCGCTCGCGTCGGGGGTGTGACGCTCTCGACCCTGGACCAGTCCGGGGCAGGCCTTACGCTCAAACCCTCGCCGAGCGAGGGCTTCACTGGCGCTCGTACAGCGTGCGACGACCCGAGGATGACAGCAGAAGCCCGCGTCCTACGCGGGCTTCAGGCCTGCCCCGGACTTCAGTCCGGGGGAGTGAGACACTCGCCGTCGTGCCACGGCTTCACCTCGCTTCAGCGCTCCTCGCGCTCGGGTGCGCGTCACAGTCCGTCGACGCGGTCGGCGACGACGTGCCTGCCGCGACCGACGTCGCGATCGACACCACCTCCCTCGACGTGCCCGCCACCGACACGCCGCGCGTGGACGTCGCGACACCCGACGTCCCTGTCGTCGATGTGCGGATCGACGCCGCTGCCGACACCGCGACACCCGACGTCCGCGTCGTCGATGCCTCGCTCGACATCCCTCCCGCGCTCGACGTCCCTCCCTCCATCGACATCCCGCCTGCGATCGACATCCCTCCCGCTCTCGACATCCCTCCCGCTCTCGACATCCCTCCCGCGCTCGACGTCCCTCCACCGATGGACGCGCGCGTGTGCCCTCCCGTCCCGACTCCGGCCGCGGACCCCGACCCGTGGCTCTCCACCGGGCTCGCCACCGTCGGCACCCCCACCACGCGCATGGTCACCAGCGGGTCGCACCGCGACCTCTACCTCGTCGGACCGAGCGGCGTCGCCGAGATCGCCGTGCGCCTCGACTGGGGAGGCTCCGTCGTCTTCTTCGGGCAACAGGGGATGCCGGCCTCCAACACCATCGACGCCAACGACACCGGGCGCGAGCTGCAGATCGCCCTCTACGACCCGCAGCGCACCTTTCAGGGCTGCGCCTACAACGCGAGCTGCATGGGCGTGAACCCCTGCGGCAACTCCATCACCTTCCTCGGGTGGGACCCGGTGCAGGGCGGCGACGAGTGCAACCACGGCGCGCGCGTGCTCCGCAGCGGCGTCGAGGGCGACCGCATGGTCGTCGCCGTCCGCCCGACCCAGTGGAACCCCGACTGGGACGCGCCCGACTGCCGACGCTCGGCGTGCCCGCCCTCCGCGGTGGAGGTCGCGGTCACCTACACCCTCGCCTTCCGCTTCGTTCACGCCAACGTCGTCGAGGTCACCATGGAGCTCGCCTCCGAGGAGTCGATCTCGCACGCGCCCACCGAGCAGGAGTTCCCCACGCTCTACGTCGGCCACGGAGGCCCCTCCACCGACCTGCCGCTGCTCCTCGACTCGGCGGGCACGCCCCTCGTCGCGTCGACGCCCGCCAACGACGGATTCGTCTACGGGAACTTCCGCAGCGCGGGGCCGTGGGTCACCTGGCAGCACCGCGCGCGCGACTACGGCGTCGCCCTCGCGATGGACCACGGCGGACAGGACTTCCAGGCGTGGGAGGGGAGCGGCACGGGCGCGCCGTATTTCCACAACGTTCGCCCGCGGCAGGCCTTCGGTCTCAACGCCGGCGCCGCCGTGCGCGGACGCGCGTACCTCGCCCTCGGCAGCGTCGACACCGTGCGCTCGCTAATGGACCTCGTCGCTCGCCAGCGCGCCCCCTTCGGCACCGTCGACGCGCCCGCGGCCTCTTCCACCGCGTCGGGCGGTCGCTTCCACGTCTCGGGGTGGGCGCTCGACAACACCGCGCTCGCCAGCGTCAGCGTGCGCGTCGACGGGAGCGAGGTCGCCACGCTCCCGCGCTCTTCGGCGCGGCCCGACGTGTGCGCGGTCTACCCCAACTACGCCGGGTGCCCCGCAACGGTGGGCTTCGACGGAGACGTGACCCTCCCGACCCGCGACGGCTGCGCGCACCTCGTCGAGGTCGTCGCCCGCGACGCGGAGGGGAACAGTACCGTCCTCGGTCGACGCGTGGTGACAGACGGGTGAGGGGCGTGGCGTCTGTGCCTCCGATGCTGAACGTGGCGAACGTCGTCGAGCGCACCGAGGCCGAGGGGCCGGGCGCGCGCTTCGCCGTGTGGGTGCAGGGCTGCCCCATGCGCTGCAAGGGATGCTGCAACCCCGACGAGCTCGCCTTCGTGACGAAGACCCTCACGCGGCCCGAAGACCTCGCCTCGCGGGCGGTCTCGGTCGAGGTCGAGGGCGTGACGCTCCTCGGGGGCGAGCCCTTCGCGCAGGCCGCGGGCCTCGCGCGCTTCGCGGAGATCGTCCGCGGGGCGGGCCTCTCGGTGATGGTGTTCACGGGCTACACGCTCGACGAGCTCCGCGCGAAGGACGACCCGAGCGTCGCGAAGCTCCTCGCGCAGACCGACCTCCTGGTGGATGGGCGCTACGAGCGTGAGCGGCGCACCACCGAGATCCGCTGGGTGGGGTCGAGCAACCAGCGGATGCATTTCCTGACGGCGCGGTACTCGCCCGCCGACCCGAGGTTCAGCGCGCGCAACAGCTTCGAGGTGCACCTCGTCGACGGCGAGGTCATCGTGAACGGGTGGCCCGTGCTCGGCGCGAAGACCGGCCGAGCGATCGCGGGAGGAGAGTCGTGAGCAAGACGTACAGGGTGAAGCTCGGCGCGGTGACGGGTGAGAGCAGCGACCGGCGCAAGGTGGTGTGCCCGAAGCTCGTCCCGGAGATGGGGGAGATCCTGGGAGAGGCGCTGACGCGTCGCGGGTGGGTGGTCGACGCGGAGTCGAAGCGCGCCACGAAGCGCGACGGCGCGGTGACGGCCTCGCTGGACCTCGACGACCCGACGCTGGAGCTGCGCGCGAGCCTCTCGGAGGAGGTCATCGGGCAGAGCTACGAGCCCAACGACAACGACGCCCTGGGCACGGCGAAGGCGAAGGCCGACGCCGAGGCGCAGCGGATCGTCGCGACGAAGCGGGTGAAGCGGGCCGCCGAGTCGTTGATCGCGTCGCGCGAGGCGGGCGTGCGCGACGACGTGCTCGGCGCGGTGAAAGAGGCGCTGGTCGAGGCGCTGAAGCGCAAGGCGGCGACGCTCGGTCGAGTCGAGAGCGTGGTGCAGGGCACCGACGCGCAGGGCAGGGCCGTCACCACGATCAAGGTCGAGGTTTGACGGTGGCGCGCTTCACGATCCGTCTGATCGACACGCCGTCGGGGCCGCAGGTGACGGTGGACTACGAGTCGGAGCCCGACGCGCTGGGCCACGAGCACGAGCGGGAGCACCGCGCCGCGGTGGCGCAGCTCCTCGGGATGACCGAGGACGAGATGGACGCCGCGGGGATCGTGATCACGCGCGAACCCGTGGGCCGCGTCGAGGTCACGCCGACCGAAGGCGAGGAGAGCATTTCGCGAGAGGCGGTGAAGGCGAAGGGGTGACGGGTTCACGTCGGGGGCAGTGGTGCGCCCCTCTCACTTGAACGACCATCGCCCCTCGCGGCGCGCCCACCGCGCCGAGAGGGAGCACAGGGACCGATGTTCGAGTGGAGCGACACCCACCTCGCCATCCGCGACGCCGTGCGGCGCTTCGTCGAGGCCGAGATCAAGCCCAACCTCGAGGCGCTGGAGCACGGCGACACGCCTCCGTACGAGATCCTCCGGCGCTTCCTCGACACCTTCGGGGTGCGCGACATGGCCCACGCGCAGTTCGACGCCCAGATCGCGCGCGAGAAGGCCCGGGCCGAGAGCGGAGACGACGGCGCCGAGCGCACCGCGCGCGCCCCTCGCGGGATGGACGTCGCCATGCGGCTCATCCCCGTCATCGAGATCTCGAAGTACAGCCCCGGGATGATCACCGCGATGGGCGTGAGCCTCGGCCTCACCGCCTCGTCCATCATGTCTCGCGGCACCATCCGTCAGAAGGAGCGCTGGGCGCGCGACCTCCTCTCCCTCGACAAGATCGGCGCGTGGGCCATCACCGAGCCCGGCTCGGGCTCCGACGCCTTCGGCGCGATGGCCTCCACCGCGCGCCGCGACGGTGAGGGCGGCTACGTCCTCAACGGGAGCAAGACCTTCATCACCAACGGGCCCTACGCCGACACCATCGTCTTCATCTGCAAGCTCGACGACGGTGAGACCCCTCCCGAGCGGCGAAAGGTCGTGAGCTTCGTGCTCGACAAGGGCACGCCGGGGCTCACCCAGAGCAAGCCGCTGCGCAAGATGGGCATGCACAGCTCACCGACCGGCGAGCTCTTCCTCGAAGACGTGCGCGTGGGCCGCGAGCACCTCATCGGAGAGACCGAAGACGCCCCCGCCCGCGCGGCGGCCAAAGACACCTTCGCGTCGGAGCGCACCGGCGTCGCGGCCATGGCGCTCGGCATCGTCGAGCAGTGCCTCCAGCTCTCGACGGCCTACGCCAAGACCCGCGTGCAGTTCGGAAAGCCCATCGGCGAGTTCCAGCTCATCCAGCTCAAGCTCGCGAAGATGGAGGTCGCGCGGATGAACATCCAGAACCTGGTCTTCCGCCAGGTCGAGCTCGCGACGGCGGGCAAGGCGATGTCTCTCGCCGAGGCCTCGGCGTGCAAGCTCTACGCGGCGCAGGCGACCATGGAGGTCTGCCTCGAAGCGGTGCAGCTCTTCGGCGGCAACGGCTACATGGCCGAGTACCAGGTCGAGCAGCTCTGCCGCGACGCGAAGGTGTTGCAGATCTACGGCGGCACCGACGAGATTCAGGTGTCGCAGATCGCCCGCGCGCTCCTCGCGGGCTGAGCGGTCACCGCGCGCGCAGGTAGCGCCCCATCCAATACGCGAGGCGAAAGTCGACGCCGGGGAGCACCCTCCGCGGCGTGCCCCCGCCGTTCGGTCGGTACGGATCGCTTCGCCAGTAGAAGTTGCTCGGCGGGCGGATCCGCATCGGGATCGGAATGGCCGCCACGAGCGAGTCTCCTCGGCCGGGCATGGTCGACAGCGGGATGACCGTGCCGTCGTCGCCGACGCACATCCCCGAGGCGACCTCGTCGTCGTCGCAGTTCGTCCGCGGCGTCTCCCAGAAGGGCGCGTCGGGGAACTCCCGCAGCGTCGTCGTCGCGCGCGTGAGGGGCGCGCCCATCGCGGTCGAGGCGTCGAGGTCGCGCCACGCCGTACCGCCCGCCATCGCTTGGATCGCGACGAGGTCGAAGAAGCTCTGGCCCATCTCCGCGGGCTGACGGCTCATGCCGGGCGTGTCGTAGAGCGCGGTGACGGTGGCCTCTCGCACCGCGGCGCGCGCGGCGTCGTCGCAGAGGTAGCGATGCGCGAGCCACGCGCCCGTGAAGGCCATGTTGTAGTTCGAGAAGTTGGTCATCTCGCCGACGTCGATGAAGCCGACGCGGTCGCGCGCGATGCCGGGCAGGTTCCGCAGGCGGATCAGGTCGTTGTGCAGGTAGTCGTTGAGGCCGGGGTCGTCGGTGATGCGCGCGAAGGCGGCGATGATCCCGAGCGCCATCACCGCGTGCTGGCCGTTGTCGTCGAAGCCCGGGATGTAGACCCGGTCGAGGGCGTGCTCGCTGAGGTAGCCGTTGTAGGTGACGCGCCCGTCGGCGTCGTGGATCTCGAGGTCGTACCCGCGCGCGTTCACGCGGCGCAGGCTCTCTCCGATGGCGAGCGCGTCGGCGCGGAGCGTCGCGAGTCGCGCGGCGTCGACGGTGGTGTCGCCGCGAGAGACCTCCCAGGCGGCGGCCATTCCGAGGGCCCAGCCGATGAGCATGTCGCGGCTGCACGAGTCTTCCCAGATGTAGTCCTGCGGGCCTGACGCGGCCGGGTCGCGCCAGGTGCCGTTGGTCTTCTCTGGGGGCAGGGGGCGGCCCATCGCGTCGAAGAGCGGGGTCGTGGTGAAGCCCTCTCCGCCGGGGAGGTCACGGCGGATGTACCCGCGCGCGATCACGCCTGGCGTGCCCGCGACGGTGACAGCGCGGTGCATGCCGTCGAGCGCGGCGTGGAGGTGGTCCCTCGCGCGGGAGACCTCGTCGCAGGCGGCGCCCTCGTCGCGGAGCACGGCGTAGCGGAGCGCGTCGGCCATCGCGCCTGCACCGGCGTAGGCGCCGGCGACCTTGTCCCAGCGGAAGTGCGCCGAGGGCGCGGCGCCCGACGAGGCCTCGTAGTCCCACCCGTCGGTCTCGCGCAGGAAGCGGTTGAGCGCGGTGACCACCGCGTCGTCGTTGGCCGTCGCCTCGGCGTTCACGCCCGTGTACGCCGCGTGGATCGCGTGGAACACCCGGTCGAAGCGCCGCGCCTTCGCGTCGAGCTCGACGTCGGCGGCGAGGATTCCACCGCGGGTCGTGCCCGTCCCGCACTGGGGCACGGGGCGAGGGGTGAAGCTCGGGCACGCGGGAGGCGCGGTGCGCGTGAAGACGTCTTCGATCGCGCGGGCGTCTTCGGGAGCGGGCGCGTCCGCGGTGGAGGCGTCGGGCGCGGTGGGGATGTCGGTGACCGTCGCGTCGACGCTCGCGTCAGGCGTGGCGGCGGTCTCGCCGTCACAGTGAAGCGAGAGGAGGCAGAGGGCGAAGAGTGCGCGGCGCATGAAGGGTGCGGGCATGGGACACGAGGGCGCGGGGAAGGTCCAGCGCGCCCCGGAGCTGAATAGGGGGACTCGCGGTGCAAGCTCGGTGTTGCCGTGACGGCTCACGCGGGGCTCCGACCAGGAGCGGACCAGACCGTGGCGCCCGTCGCCGACGACTCCTCCGCCGAGAAGAAGACGGGCTGAGCGCCGCCCAGGTCGGCGCGGCGCGGGATCACCGCTCCGCGCCGCGTCGACCGCTCACCGCGGCAGCCGCAGCGCGCGCACCCGGCCCGACGCGGCTTCACCGATCAGCAGCCGCGTCCCGTCCCACGCGAGCGCGACGGGGCGAGCGAGCGTCGCCATCAGCGCGGGGCCGCCGTCTCCGCCGGGCATCGGCGACGCGTTGCTCGTCGGGCCGCTCCCCACCACCGTGCGCAGCGTGCGCGTCCCGACGCTGTACGCCCTCACGCGGTGCGAGGCCGCGTCGGCGATGTAGACCGTGTCGGCACCGTCGTAGGCGAGCGCGACGGGCTCCACCATCGCCGCGTTGGTCGCGACGCGCTCTCCGTCCGCGAGCGGGACCGCCTGATCCAACACGCCCGCCACCACCCGCGCCGTGCCGCCCGCGTCGATCGACCACACCACGCGCCGCGCGCGGTCGGCCACGTACACCACGCCGTCGCGGTCGCGCGTCACCGCGCTCACCTCACCAATGCGCGCGCTCCGCGCCGCCACCACGCCGCCGTCGGTGTCGCTCCCGGCGTCGGGGCCCGCGCCCGCGAAGTGCTCCACCACGCCCGCGTCGGAGGAGTCTCGCGTGAGCCTCCACACGCGCCCGCGGCCGTCGCCGAACCACGACGCCGCCTCGCTCACGAAGGGGAACGCCGGTCGCACGAAGCGCACCCCGAGAGGATCGACCCCGCTCGCGTCGCCCACGCCAGCGTCGCTCACTCCGCCGGGTGCCGCCCACCGACCCGCCACGCGGTCCAGCGCGCCGTCACCGAGCGCGCCGATCACCCCAAGCTCGGGCACGCCCACGAGGGTGCGCCCCATCGACGACGACGCCCCGCTCACCGTCGCCGGAGCGATCGCCGCGGGGATCACTCGCGCAGCGTCCGTCGGCGCGTAGGTGCTGCCCGCGCCGAAGAGCACCGCGATCGCGTCTCCGTCGACCTGGTAGAGCCGCCCCTCGGCGGCGCCGCCGACGAGCCAGCGGGTCGCGCTCACCGACGCGAGCGCCGACGTGCGGCCCACGCGCAGCCGCGCGACGGTGTCGGTCATCGCCGGGTACGCCCCGGGAGACAGCGCCGCCGGGAAGGTCACGCGCGGCGTGCCCCCCATCTCCGCGTAGTCGATGCGACCCACGCGCTGGCCGCTGAGCTCCGTGAAGTACACCGTGCGTCGGTCGCTGCTCACCGTGAGCGAGCCGAGCCGACCGAGGCGCGGGTTCGAGTCGGTGGCCATCTCGCCGCAGCCGTAGCGAGAGCCCGCGACGACCCGCGCGAGGCCGTAGCCCGCCGACGCGAGCACCTGCACCACCGCGCAGTGGCTGTCGTCGAGCACGTAGATCGAGCCGTCGATGCCCACCTCGACGTCGGTCACGGCCCCGAAGCGCACGACGCTCCGCGCGGCGAAGTCCCCCGCGGCGCCGCGGAGGATGTCTCCGCTCGGGTCGCACTCGCCGCCGATGAAGGTCTCCACCGCGTGCGTGGAGTCTCCGCGCCCGAAGCGACGCACGCGGCAGTTGTCCCGATCGGCGAACCAGACGTAGCCCGTGTCGACGGCCAGGCCCGTCGGGAAGGCCAGCGCCGTGTCGGTGCCGGGCATCCCGTCGCCGTTGAAGCCCGGGCACCCTCCGCCGCAGGAGCGACCTGCGAGGGCGGTAGGAGACCCCACGCCACCGTCGGCGTTCAGGCGCACGACGTGGACGCGGTTGTCTCCCGCGACGAACAGCTCCAGGGAGTCAGGCGCCCACGCGAGGCCCAAGGGCCCCGTGGGGAGCGGGAGGGAGAGACGGAGCGGCTCCACCTGTCCGCCGCGCAGCCGGTAGAGCGCGTGCGCCTCGCTGTCGCCGACGATGACCGACTCGCCCGCGACCACCATCGACGACGGCGCCGAGAGCGCGGCCATGGTCCCGGCGATCACGTCGGGCGTGGAGCCGAGGGTGCCGGTGCCCGCGACGCGCGTGGGAGGGCGGGTGCCCGCGGGGTCGTATCCCATCACGCGCCCCGTCGCAGTGTCGCTCACGAGGAGGCGGTCCACGGTGACCGCGACGGCCATGGGCGCGATGAGCCTGCGGTCGTCGGGGCTCCACAGATGGCCCGCCACGGCCTCGACGCAGCTCGCGCCGCCCGCGAGCACGGCCTCGCAGCCCGCGGGCGCGTCCGGCGCGTCGACCGCGTCGGGGACGTCGGCGCCGGCCTCGCGGGCGTCGATCCCGATGTCGTCGCCGGTGTCCTGGGTCGTCGCGTCGATCCCGGCGTCAGGGGGCCCGTCGTCGCGGATGATCGTGAGGTCGGCGGGGATGTCGAAGCTCGGCGCGTCGAGGGTCGGACCGAGGTCCGCGCCCGCGTCGCGCGCGGCGTCGGCGCGCGTGAGGAGCGTCTCGTCGTAGACCCGGCACCCGAGCGCGGCCACCACCACGAGGCAGCCGAGGCGAAGCATCGTCACGCGCTCCAGAGTGCCACCGCCCCTCACGCCTTGTCAGCGCCGCTCACGGGGGCCCGACGCTGTTCAGGGCCTCGCCGTACGACATGATCCACGTCGAGCCGTCGGGTCGCGCGATGGGCGTGACGGCGCACCCGCCGCCCGAGGGGCGCACGTCGGCCGCGAGCCAGAAGTCGCCGGTGTCGGGCGTGCCCCCGTTGCGGATCACCACGGGCCCGAGGCGCGCCACCGCCTCGCCGCGGCAGTAGATCGTGAGGCGCGCGGCCTGGGCTCCGCGCCGTGCCGGGCGTAGTAGTGCACCCCGACGCGGTACCGAGCGGACGTGGGCGTGTCGATGTTCACGTTCTCGGGGCCGTGCCCCGTACGTCGTCGATGTCGAGCCGGGGGTCGTCGGCCGCGCCGAGCGTGCCCCAGCGGAGCGCGCGCGACGCGCTCGCGTTGCAGTTGGCGTAGTGGCAGTCGTCGTCGCTGCGCCACGCGGTGCCGGAGCCCGGGTCACGCAAGACGTGCAGGTCGACGTCGCTGTCGTCGCAGGCCGCGCCCGCGGCGTCGGGGCAGGAGCGGCCCGGCGGGTCCCACGAGAGCTCCACGCGGAGGCCCTCGCGAGGCACGGCGCGCACGAGGGTGGTGCAGGTCGCGCTCTCGCCCGAGGCGTCGACCGCGGTGAAGCGAAGGCGGTACTCGCCCGCCACGTCGGGGGTGAAGCGCGCCGCGCCGTCGTCCTGCGAGAGCGGACGTCGCGCGCTCGCGGGCGGGGCGTCGTCGAGGGTCCAGCGGCGGGAGGTGATCTCGCGGTCGCCGCTCGCGACCCCGGTGACGCTCACCTCTCGCAGGGGCTCGGTGGTGATCGTCGGCGGGCAGCGCACCACGGGGCCGCGCGCGCGCACGTGCAGCGCGATGTCACACGCCTCCGCGCCGCCGTCGACCAGGCGCTCGGGCAGCGACGCGCGGACGGTGTAGTCGCCCTCGTCGGCCGCGGTGACCCAGGCGAGGGGGCCTCCGCGGTCGTCGACGCGCACGCCGGGCCCCGCCGTCCACGCGACCTGCGTGACGCCCTCGGGGAGGCGAAGGTCGACGCGCGCGGGCACGCCGGGGCGGGCCTCGACGGGGTCGGTCGGGCACACGAGGGACTCAGGCAGGTCGGGAGGGAGCGCGGGACCGGTCTTCGCGCCGCACGAGGCCGTCGACGCGAGGAGCAGCGCCGCGGCGAGGGCGCGCGCGCGGGGGCTCACACCTCGATGACCTCGACGACGACCGCGGTGATGTTGTCCTTGCCGCCACGGTCGTTCGCGAGGTTGATGAGGTTCTGCGTCGCGGCCATCGGCGACATCTGGAGGAAGTGCAGGGCCTCCTCCTCGTCTTCGAGGTAGCCGTGGAGGCCGTCGGTGCAGAGGAGGAAGCGGTCTCCCGGCACGGTCTCGACGACGCGTGTGTCGACCTCGACGTAGTCGTGCGAGCCGACGGCGCGGGTGATCACGTTGCGGTGCGGCGCGAAGCGGGCCTCTTCGGCGGTGAGCATGCCCTCGCGGATCTGCGCAGCGATGAGGGTGTGGTCCTCGGTGACCTGGGCGATCTGCTCGTCGCGGGCGAGGTAGATCCGGCTGTCGCCGACCTGGGCGATCACCGCCACGCGGCCGAGGAGCATGAGCACCGAGGTGGTGGTGCCCATGCCCGCCTTCGATTCGTCGAACTCGGCCATCGAGAAGACGAAGTACGTCGCGGCCTGCACGGCGCTGCGGAGGATGTGCTCCGCGGTGCCCTGGAGGTTTGTGTCGTAGGGGTCGTTGAGGAGGGCCTCGACGCGGCCCCGCTCGCGGCGGACCCATCCGCGGATGGTGTGCACGGCCTCTTCGCTCGCGACCTCGCCCGCGGCGTGCCCGCCGAGGCCGTCGGCCACGACGTACAGGCCGATCTGGTCGTCGAGGAGGTACGAGTCCTCGTTGTGTTTCCGCACCCGCCCGACGTCGGACTGACCATGAGATCGGTAGAGAGGCATCGTGAGTGGACGGGGACTCTAACAGAACCGCCGCGGGGCTTGGGAACCGGGATCATCCTCCGGGGGCCGAGGGCGTCAGGTCGCATGGACCGCGGCGCGCCCCCGTGCGTAGACTCGCCGGACCGGGTCGAGCGTGGGCCCGGCTGTGCCCTGGGGACAGCGGATCGAAATGCACCTCATCGATGTCAGCGTCGCCCGCGGGGCCGTCACCGAGTGGCTGAAGGGAGTCAACGGAGACGGTGTCCTGGTGCTGCGGGGAACGTATGACCTCGACCTGGGGAGCGCGGTCACCCTGAGGATCTTCCTCGAGGGGCAGCCCGCGGGGCTCTACCTCGACGGGGTGGTGCAGTGGCGGCGCGCGGCGGCGGCGGCGCGCAGCCAGCCCGCGGCGCTGGGCGTGCGGTGGACGGCCCGGGGCGCCGAGAAGGTGCGCTTCCTCGAGCGCTGGGGCGCGTGCGTGGGCGAGCCCGCCCGGAGCGAGTGGCGCTACCCCACGGGGCGCCCGTGGTGGTGGTCACCGCGCCCCGCGGCAGCGCGCGGATCTACCCCTGCGTCTGGACCGACGTCTCCTACGGCGGCGCGGGCCTGAGCCTCGCGCACCGTGTGGAGGTCGGCGAGGCCGTGCGCTGCGAGTGGAGCGCGTCGCAGGGCTCGGGCGCCGTCACCGCGCGGATCGTGTGGTGCCAGCAGGGCCGCGTCGGCGTGCGCACCGACTTCCGCGACGAGGCCGAGCGCGCGGCGTGGATCACCCTGATCGACCAGGTGCGCGCGTCGCTGCGCTCGACCCGCGCGCTCCCCCGCGAGGCGCAGGGCGAGCCGACGCCGCACCGAACGGGCCCCACGCCGCGGCTCTCCACCGCGGGCGTGATGGCCGTCGTGCCCGAGGTGGTGGTGGCGAGGCACACGCCCCGCGGCGGGGTGGTGCGCGAGGTGAGCGAGACGCTGCCCGACCTGAAGCGCCGCACGCGCGACCCGCGCAGCGAGGAGTAGTCAGTCGGCGCCCATGGCGTCGAGGTTGGCGCGGGCGCGGGGGTCCGTCGCGTCGGCCGTGAGGGCGCGCTCGAAGCAGCGCCGCGCGAGGGCGCGCTCGCCGCGGCGGAGGTGCACCAGGCCGAGGTTGTTGAGGGCGGTGAGGTTGCGCGGGTCGAGCTCCGTCGCGTGGGTGAGCACCCGCACGGCCTCGTCGGAGCGGTTGGCGAGGGAGAGCGCGTAGCCCAGGTTCGCCGCCACCACCGAGCTGCTCGGGTCGAGCGCGACGGCGCGTTGGAGGGTCCCCACCGCCTCGGGGATGCGCCCCGCCGAGAGCTGCGCCGAGCCGAGGTCCGAGAGGAAGCGCGGCGAGCGAGGGTCGATCTCCACCGCGCGCTCGAAGGCTTCGAGGGACTCCCTCGCGCGCCCTTGCGCGAGGCGCACAGCGCCCAGGTTGTCGAAGGGCTCCGGGTCCGAGGGCGCGCGTCGGGTGGCCTCGACGAGCGCGCGCTCGGCCTCGGGCAGGTGGTGCTGCGTGACGAGCACCATGGCGAGGTCGTTCCACGCGACGGGGTCCTCGGGGCGCAGGCGCGTCGATCGCTCCAACGCGGCGCGGGCGTCGTCGAGGCGCGCGCGCAGGAGGTGCAGCCGCCCGAGGGAGAGCGACGCGCGAGGGTCTTCCGTCGCCGCCGAGAGGGCGGGTTCGAGGGCCGAGAGCTCGCGCTGCGTCGCGGGCGGGAGCGCGCGCCAGCCGTCGGGCTCCACAGCGGGCACGAGCGCGCCGATGCGAGACGCGGCGCGCAGCGCGCGGACGCGGGGGAGCGCGCGGGCGCGGGGAGGGAGCGCGTCGATCGCGGTCACGGCCTCGGCGAAGCGCGAACGGTCGAAGAGGGCCTCGCACTGACGGAGGGTCGCCTCGACCTGGGGGCTGAACGGCTGTATAGCTCCCGGCCTCCCTGGTCGACCGCGGTGGGGCTGCGCCCCCGCGACGACGGGGGCCGAGACGACGAGCGCGGCGAGCATTGGTCCGGCGAGGCGCACCCGGGATGGGGTAGCACGGTCGGCCCACCGCCCGCCCGCTCCCCCACCGTCATCCCAAGAGGCCCATGGACGTCACCCGCCTCCGCAACGCACGCACCCACAACCTCCGCGGCGTCGACCTCGACCTGAAGCCCGGCGAGCTCGTCGCCGTCGCGGGCGTCTCGGGCGCGGGCAAGAGCTCCCTCGCGCTCGACACCCTCTACGCCGAGGGCCAGCGCCGCTTCGTCGAGAGCTTCTCGGCCTACGCGCGGCAGTTCCTCGAGCGCCGCGACCGACCGCCCGTGGGCTCCCTCGACCCGGTGCCCGCGGCCATCGCCGTCGACCGCGGCGCGCCAGTGCGCACCTCGCGCTCCACCGTCGGCACGATGACCGAGCTCGCGGACTACCTGCGGCTCCTGTGGGCGCGGGCCTCGACCATCGTGTGCGAGGGCTGCGGCCGAGAGGTGCACCGCGGGAGCGTCGCGAAGGCCGCCGACGAGGTGCTCGCGAGCTCGAAGGGCGGCGCGCGCGTGGTGGTGACCTGGAGGGTCCCGACCGACGACCCCGAGCGCTACCTCGGCGTGCGCGAGCGCTTGCTGGAGGAGGGCTGGCGGCGCGTGTACATCGACGGCGCCGCGAAGGACCTCGACGAGGTGCCTCCCTCCGAGGCCATGAAGGTCGGCGGCGTCGACGTGGTGGTCGACCGGGTGGTGGCGTCCGAGGCCGAGCGCACGCGCGTGGTCGAGGCCCTCGCGACGGCGATGTCGAAGGGCCGGAGGGCCGACGTCCATTTCGTGGATCAGGGCACCGTGTCGAAGTTCTCGCGCGGGCTCGACTGCGCGTACTGCGGCAGGAGCTACCCCGACCCGTCGCCCGCGCTGTTCTCCTTCAACTCTCCCGTCGGCGCGTGCGAGGCGTGCCGCGGCTTCGGCCGCGTCATCGACATCGACTGGGACAAGGTCATCCCCGACCCGAAGAAATCCCTGAGCGACGGCGCCATCAAGCCGTGGACGGGCAAGGCCACCGAGTGGGAGCGCAAGGAGCTCGCCAAGTGGTGCAAGGCCCACAAGGTCTCGATGACCGCGCCGTGGGCCTCCCTCGACGCGAAGACGCGCACCGCCATCCTCGAAGGCGACAAGGGTCTCATGGGCGTGCGGCCCTGGTTCCAGTGGCTGGAGACCAAGGCGTACCACATGCACGTCAGGGTCTTTCTCTCGCGCTACCGGCGCTACGTGCCCTGCGCCACCTGCGGCGGCTCGCGCCTCCGCGGCGACATCGCGCGCTACCGCGTGTGCGGCCTGTCGATCACCGACGCCAACGCGATGCCCGTGAGCGAGCTCCGCGAGCGGCTGGAGTCCCTCCCCACCATCGACGAGCCCACCGACCGCGTGGCGCGCGAGATCCGCTCTCGCCTCGGCTACCTCGGCGACGTGGGCGTCGGCTACCTCTCCCTCGACCGCCCCTCGCGCACGCTCTCGGGCGGAGAGGTGCAGCGCGTCGCGCTCACCGCGGCGCTCGGCACGTCACTCACGGGCACGCTCATGGTGCTCGACGAGCCCACCGCGGGCCTGCACCCGCGCGACGCCGAGCGGCTGGTGGGCGTGGCGCGCGGCATCGCCTCGCTGGGCAACGTCGCCCTGGTGATCGAGCACGACCTCGAGGTGATCTCCGCGGCCGACCGCGTGGTGGAGCTCGGCCCCGACGCGGGCGAGGCGGGCGGCGCGATCATCTTCGACGGCGCCCCCACGGAGCTCGCGACGCGAGAGACGCCCACGGGAATCGCGCTGCGCGCGAAGGGCGCGGCCCGCACCGAGCGGCGCGCGACGAAGGAGTGGCTCACGCTCACGGGGGCGCGCGGGCACAACCTGAAGGGCGTCACGCTGAAGGTGCCGCTCGGCGTGCTCACGGTGGTGACAGGGGTGTCGGGGAGCGGCAAGAGCTCGCTGGTGGGCGAGACGCTCTACCCCGCGGTGACGCGCGCGCTCGCGGCGAGGGCGCTGCCGGTGCGCGCGGAAGAGGCGCTGCCCTACGACGACCTCGAAGGCGCCGACGGGCTGAGCGACGTGATCTACGTGGACCAGGGCTCGCTCGGTCGCACGACGCGCGGCAACCCCGCGACCTACCTCAAGGCGTGGGACCGCGTGCGGGCGCGCTTCGCGCAGCTCCCCGAGTCGAAGGCCCGCGGGTACACCACGCGCACCTTCTCGTTCAACGTCGAGGGCGGTCGGTGCCCGAGCTGCGAGGGGGCGGGCTGGGAGACCGTCGAGATGCAGTTCCTCGCCGACGTGAGCTTCAAGTGCCCCGACTGCCACGGGCGGCGCTTCAAGGACGAAGTGCTCGAGGTGACCCTGCGCGGCGCGAGCGTCTCCGACGTGCTGGAGATGTCCGCCGACGCGGCGGTGGACTTCCTCCACGACGACGCGTCGTTCGTCGAGGCCATCGAGCCGATGCGCGCGGTGGGCCTCGGCTACATGCGCCTGGGTCAATCCCTCTCGACCCTCTCTGGCGGAGAGGCCCAGCGCCTCAAGCTCGCCGCGGCCCTCGCCGACGCGAAGCGCGGCACGCTGGTCATCCTCGACGAGCCCACCACGGGCCTGCACCGCCGCGACGTGGGCCGCGTGTTCGACACCCTCGACCTCCTCGTCGAGCGCGGCGTGACCGTGGTGGTGGTCGAGCACGACCCGTGGGTCGCCGCGCGCGCCGACCACGTCATCGACCTCGGACCCGAGGCCGCGCACGCGGGCGGAGAGGTCGTCGCCGAGGGCACGCCCGAGGAGGTCGCGCAGCACCCGAGCTCTCGCTTCGCGCCGTACCTGCGCGCGGCGCTCGACACGAAGGCCGCGGCCTTCCTCGATCGGGCGACCGCGCAGCGGGAGCACACCGAGGTCACGGTGCCTGACGGCGTGGTGGTGCGCGGCGCGCGCGAGCACAACCTCGACGTGCCGCACCTCGAGATCCCGCGCGAGAAGCTCGTCGCGATGACCGGCCCCTCGGGCTCGGGCAAGAGCTCCCTCGCCTTCGACGTGATCTACGCAGAGGGTCAGCGGCGCTTCCTCGAGACGCTCTCGCCCTACGCGCGGCAGTACCTGCCGTCGCTGGGCCGCGCCGACGTCGACTCCATCGTGGGCATCCCCCCGGCCATCTCGCTGGAGCAGCGCACGGCCCGCGCGGGCGCGATGAGCACCGTCGCCACGGTCACCGAGATCGCGCACTACCTCCGTCTCCTGTACGCGCGCGCGGCCACGCCGCACTGCCCGCGCTGCGACCTGCCCATCGCGACGCGCACGCCCGAGCAGATCGTCGACGAGCTCGGAGACGTCTTCCCCGCGACCGCGGCGCTGTCGGTGTGGGCGCCGGTGGTGCGGGCGCGCAAGGGCCTCCACGGAGAGGTCATCGAGCGCGCGCGCAAGAGCGGCATCGAGGCGGTGCGCGTCGACGGCGTTGACTACGAGCCAGCGAAGGTGCCCACGCTCAAGAAGACGAAGGTCCACGACGTGGCGCTGTGGGTGGGCGCCGCGAAGGCGGCCGAGCGCGACGCGCTCGTGACCCTCGTGCGCAAGGCCGTGTCGCTCGCCGAGGGCCACTGCTTCATCGAGCGCGACGAGCGCACCGGCAAGGTCGGAGAGCCCGTCGAGCGATCGACCCGCCGCGCGTGCCCCAAGTGCGGAGAGGGCATCCCGGAGCTCGACCCGCGGCACTTCTCGTTCAACACGCCGCAGGGCCGCTGCGAGGCCTGCGAGGGCGCGGGCACCGTCGACGGAGAGGTGTGCGAGGCCTGCGACGGCTCGCGCCTCGCGCCCATCCCGAGGGCGGTGCGCTTCGGCGGGCATCGCTTTCACGAGGCGCTCGCGATGACGCCGGGCGAGCTGCGCGGCGCGATGCAGGACGTCACCCTCACCGCGCGCGAGAAGATCATCGCCGAGGCCCCGCTCGGTCAGCTCGACGCGCGCCTCGACACGCTGCTGGGCCTGGGCCTCGACTACCTCACCCTCGACCGACGCGCGAACACCCTCTCCGGCGGAGAGATGCAGCGCCTGCGCCTCGCGGCGCAGATCGGCGCGGGGCTCACGGGCGTCTTGTACGTGCTCGACGAGCCCACCATCGGGCTGCACGGCCGCGACACCGGGAGGCTCGTCGGCGCGATGCGCGCGCTGGTCGACCGCGGCGCGAGCGTGATCGTGGTGGAGCACGACGCCGAGGTGATCCGCGCGGCCGACTGGGTGGTCGACCTCGGCCCGAGCGGCGGCAAGGGCGGCGGCCACGTCGTCGGTTCGGGGCCGTCGGAGCAGGTGCTCTCGGGCGACGGACCGACCGCGAAGGCGCTGCGCGTGAAGGTGGGCGAGGGGGCGCGGGAGCGCGACACCGACGACGTGAAGTGGCTCACGGTGAAGGGCGCGCGGGGGCACAACCTCCAGCAGACGACGGCGCGCTTTCCGCTCGGGCGCTTCGTGTGCGTCGCGGGCGTGTCGGGCAGCGGAAAGAGCACGCTGGTGGAGAAGATCACGCTCCGCGCGGTGCGCGAGAAGCTCAAGCTCACCACCGACGCCCCGCTCCCCTACGGCTCCGTCGACGGGTGGAAGCACCTCAAGCGCGCGGTGCCCATCGACCAGTCGCCCATCGGCCGCACGCCGCGCAGCGTGCCCGCCACCTACGTCGGGATCTGGGACGACATCCGACGTCTCTTCGCGGCGCTTCCCGAGTCGAAGGCGCGCGGCTGGGGCATCGGGAGGTTCTCGTTCAACACCACCACCGACTCGGGCGGAGGCCGCTGCGAGACCTGCGACGGCAACGGGGTGAAGCACGTCGAGATGGCCTTCCTGCCCGACGTGGTGGTGCCCTGCGAGGCCTGCAACGGGATGCGCTTCTCGCGCGAGACCCGCGAGGTGAAGCTCCACGGCTATGACGTGGGAGAGATCCTCGCGCTCACCATCGAAGAGGCCCGGCAGGTCTTCGCCCAGGTGCCGAAGGTGAAGCGCGCGCTCGACCTCCTGCACGACCTCGGGCTCGGGTACATGACCCTGGGCCAGGGCTCGCACACGCTCTCGGGCGGAGAGGCCCAGCGCGTGAAGCTCGCCACGGAGCTGCAGGGGACGGGTGGCTCGACCCTGTACGTCCTCGACGAGCCCACGACGGGCCTGCACCTGTCGGACGTGGCGCGGCTCATCGGCGTGATGCAGCAGCTCGTCGACCGCGGAGACTCGCTGCTCATCATCGAGCACCACCCCTCGGTGCTCGCGGCGGCCGACTGGATCGTCGAGCTCGGCCCTGGCGGCGGCCGGCTCGGCGGCAAGGTCGTGGCCGAGGGCACCCCCGCGCAGATCGCGCAGGGCGACACGGCCACGGGCGAGGTGCTGCGCGAGGCCAAGGGGACCGCGAAGCCGAAGGCGAAGGGGTCGACGCGAAAGCGCTCCGTGGATATGGAGTCGGCTCCCTGAACGGAGGCGAACGATGGCGATGGAGTACCGACGGATGGGGCGCGCGGGGCTGAAGCTCAGCGCGCTCTCGTTCGGCTCGTGGGTCACCTACGGCAAGCAGATGGACACCGAGCTCGCCCGCGACTGCATGGTCGCGGCCTACGAGGGCGGGGTGAACTTCTTCGACAACGCCGAGATCTACGCGTCGGGCCAGAGCGAGACGATCATGGGCCGCGTGCTCAAGGAGGTCGGCTGGCGCCGCGCGAGCTACGTCGTGTCGACGAAGCTCTACTGGGGCCTGAACAACGGCCCGAACGAGAAGAACACGCTCAACCGCAAGTACCTCCTCGAGGCCATCGACGGCTCGCTCGAGCGCCTCGGGCTCAAGCACGTCGACCTCGTGTACTGCCACCGGCCCGACCCCGAGACCCCCGTCGAAGAGACCGTGTGGGCCATGCACGAGATCGTGCGCATCGGGCCGCGCCCACTACTGGGGCACCTCGGAGTGGAGCGCCGCGGCCTACCGCGAGGCCTGGGAGGTCGCCGACAAGCACCACCTCTACAAGCCCGCGGTGGAGCAGCCCGAGTACAACCTTCTTCCACCGCGAGCGCGTGGAGGAGGAGTACGCGCCGCTCTACGCCGACCTCGGCATGGGCACGACCACCTGGTCGCCGCTCGCGTCGGGCCTCCTCACGGGCAAGTACGCCCAGGGCATCCCCGAGGGCAGCCGGGGCACGCTCAAGGGCCTGGAGTGGCTCCGCAAGGGCCTCACCGACGCCGAGAAGAACGCCGCCGTGCAGCGCCTGAAGCCCGCGGCCGACGAGCTGGGGTGCACGCTCGCGCAGCTCGCCATCGCCTGGTGCCTGAAGAACCCGCACGTCTCGTCGGTGATCACCGGCGCGAGCCGGCCCGATCAGGTGCGCGAGAACCTCAAGGCCCTCGACGTGGCGAAGAAGCTCGACGCCGCGGTGATGTCGCGGATCGACGCCGCCCTCCAGGGTTGACCCGAGCGGCGCCGATCTGGTGAGGTCGGCGCCGCGAGATGAGCGCCCCTTACGACCTGGTAGTGATCGGCAGCGGCCCCGGAGGCGAGGGCGCCGCGATGAAGGCCGCGAAGGCGGGTCGCCGCGTCGCCGTGGTGGAGCGCTACCACGACGTCGGCGGCGGCTGCACCCACTGGGGGACCATCCCCTCGAAGGCGCTGCGCCACACGATCCGCACGCTCGCCGACCTGCGCTCGCACCCGATCTTTCAGCCCCTCGTCGAAGACGACGACGTCTCGCTCCCGCAGATGCTCCGCAACGCCGAGCGCGTGGTGCAGCAGCAGGTGACGCTCCGCCACGCCTTCTACGAGCGCAACCGGGTGCGGGTGCTGCACGGCCACGCGCGCTTCGTCGACGCCAACACCCTCGACGTGATCGACGCCGCGGGCGCCGCGGTGGAGCGCGTGAGCGCGCGGCACTTCGTCATCGCGACGGGCTCGCGGCCCTACCGCCCGCCGGGGGTCGACTTCGGGCACCCGCGCGTGTGCGACAGCGACACGGTGCTCAAGCTCAGCGAGACGCCGCAGAACATGGTGATCTACGGCGCGGGGGTGATCGGCTGCGAGTACGCGTCGATGTTCCGCACGATGGGCGCGAAGGTCACGCTCATCAACACGCGCGACAAGCTGTTGAGCTTCCTCGACGACGAGATCAGCGACGCGCTGAGCTACCACCTGCGCGACCAGGGCTGCGTGATCCGCCACAACGAGGAGATGGAGGCCGTCGAGCTCCGCGACGACGGCGTGGTGCTGCACCTCAAGAGCGGCAAGCGCTGCCGCGGCGACGTGCTCCTCTGGGCCAACGGCCGCACGGGCAACTCGCAGGAGATGGGCCTCGAGGCCCTCGGCGTGACCCCCGACGCGCGCGGCCAGATCGCGGTGAACGAGAACTACCAGACGGCGCTGCCGCACATCTACGCCGTGGGCGACGTCATCGGCCCGCCCGCGCTCGCGAGCGCCGCGTACGACCAGGGCCGCTTCGCCGCGACGCACCTCGCCGAGGGCTCGTGCAACACCCGCCTCGCGAGGGACATCCCCGCGGGCATCTACACCTCCCCCGAGATCTCATCGCTCGGCCGCACCGAGCGCGAGCTCACGGCGGCGTGCGTCCCCTACGAGGTCGGGCACTCGCTCTTCCGCTCGCTCGCCCGCGCGCAGATCACCGGGCAGACCGTCGGGATGCTCAAGCTCCTCTTCCACCGCGACACGCTGCAGATCCTCGGGATCCACTGCTTCGGCTACCAGGCCGCGGAGATCATCCACATCGGCCAGGCGGTGATGTCGCAGCCCGAGGGGCGTAACACCATCGAGTACTTCGTCAACACGACGTTCAACTACCCGACCATGGCCGAGGCCTACCGTGTCGCAGCCCTCAACGGTCTCAACCGCCTCTGCTGAAGCGCCTCCCTCCATCACCCCCCCGCGCCCACGCCGTCGCGCGCTCGCGGTGCTCGCGGGGGTGGTGCTCGCGCTCCTCTCGGTCGGCGTGATCGCGCTGGTGCTCGGCGCGCTCCGCCCTTCGCCGCCGCAGGTGCGCCTCGTCTCCGCGCGCGTTCACGGGGTGACCGTCGAGGGCGTGGTGATGCGCGTCGCGCTGCGGGTGCGGAACCCCAACCGCGTCGCGCTCCAGGTGCAGGGCTTCGACGCGCGGGTCGTGGTCGAGGGCCACGCGCTGGGCGCTCCCCGCACCACGGCCTCGCTCACCCGCGTCGCGGGGCGCAGCGAGGTGCCCCTCGACATCGAGATCCTCGCGCCGTGGAGCGACGCCATCTCGGTAGGCCTCGCGTCGCTCCAGAAGCCGAACCTCGCGTACACCATCGACGGCAACGTGCGCATCGGCGCGGGGCGCGTGAGCGTGGGCTACCCCGTGCGCGTGAGCGGAACCTTCCCGAGCCGGATGGTGCGCGACGCGCTCCCGAACTCCCTGCCCTTCGGGCTCCCGGGTCTCCTGCCCGGGATCCTTCGCCCGGCGAACCCCTCGCGCTGACTCCGCCCCTGTCGCGGGCGTCGGTGTCGGGCATAGACTCGCCGACCCGACGCCATGCAGACAACACCCTCGCCCGAAGCGTCAACGCCCGCGCCTCGTCACCCGCCGCTCTGGAGCGCCGACGACCTGCCGCCGCCGCCCTACGACGAGTCCGAGCGCCTCTCGCTCAGCGCCCACGAGGCCGCGCGCGTCGCCGCGGCCCTCCCGCTCGGCACGCGCTTCACGCTGCGCGCCGAGATCACCCCCGTGCAGCGGGCCTTCCTCGACCGGCACGGCTTCATGGTCTTCGACCGCGTGGCGTCGCGCGCCGAGGTCGACGCGATCCTCGCGGCGGTCGACGCGGTGGAGGCGAAGCTCCTCTCCGACGGCAAGAAGAAGGTCTACGGCGTGCCGGTGTGGTTCGGCCTCGACCCCGACGGGCGCGACTACCTCTTCCGCGTGGGCTTCACGAGCGCGCTCTCGGAGGTGGTGGCGGACTTCGTGCGCGACCCGCGCTTCGAGCCCGTGCGACGTCTCATCGGCGACGACGCGCGCATCGGCGACCGCGAGAAGGACGGCGTGGTCTTCAACCGCTACGTGCGCGCCGCGGGCAGCCTGCGGCCCGACCTCGCGTGGCACACCGACGCGCTGCGCGACGTCTTCTACAACCGCGAGATGCCGGGGCCGATGCTCAACGTCGGCCTGCACTTCGACCGCATCCGGGCCGACGAGGGTGGGTTGCGCCTCCTGCCCGGCACGCACACGCAGGGCGTCGCCTCGACGCTCTTCCGCAAGGTGCACTTCGTCTCGAACCGGCCCGACCCCAGGGAGCTGCCCGTAGAGACCTGGCCGGGAGACCTCACGGTGCACGACGGTCGGATGTGGCACCGCGTCGAGGGCTCGCCCTACACCGGGTGGAGGAGCCTGCGCCGGTCGATGTACGTCCCGTACGTGCGCGACCGCTACCAGCCCAAGGACGAGTCGAGCCCCACGCCCGCGTACCTGCGCCTCTTCGACGCGGTGATGCAGGCGCGCCGCCGCCTCGCGTCGCTGCGGCGCTGACCGATGCCCCGCTGGCGGTACCTCCTCCGACGTCTCGCGCGAGAGCTGTGGTTCCGCGCGGCGGCGTACAGCGTGCTGGGCCTGGTGGGCGCGCTCGTCGCCGCGGGGCTCGCGCGCTTCGTGCCGCAGGCCCTCGCGGTGTCCTTCGGCGGCGACGCGACCGGCAAGATCCTCACGGTGATCTCCTCGAGCATGCTCGCGGTGACCACCTTCTCGCTCTCGACCCTGGTCACGGCCTACACCTCGATCTCGTCGAGCGCGACGCCCCGCGCCGCGAAGCTCCTCGTCTCGGACCACGACGGCCAGAACGTGCTCTCGACCTTCGTGGGCGCGTTCCTCTACAGCCTCGTCGGGCTCGTCGCGCTGCAGACCGGCTACTACGGCCCGCAGGGGCGGCTGATCCTCTTCCTCATCACCGTGGGCGTGCTCGTGGTGGTGGTGATCGCGCTGATCCGCTGGATCCACTCGCTCTCGCGGCTCGGCCAGGTCGACGCGGCCATCTCCCGCGTCGAGGCCGCCACCCGCGAGGCGCTCGAGTCCGAGCGGGAGCGCGCCAGCGCCGACGAGGCGCCGCCGCTGCCCGAGGGGCACCTCACGCTCACCTCGACGTCGGTGGGCTACGTGCAGAACGTAGACCTCGGCGCGCTGCGCGGGCTCTGCCTCGCGAACGGCGTGAGGGCGTGGGTGCGCGCGCCGCCGGGGCGCTTCGTCCACGTGGGCGCCCCGCTCATCGACGTCGCGCCGGGCCCCGCCGACAAGGAGGTCGCCGACGCCATGCTCGCGACGGTGCTGGTGGGCTCCGCGCGCTCGGTGGAGGAGGACCCGCGCTTCGGGGTGACCGTGCTCGCCGAGGTCGCGATGCGCGCGCTCTCTCCCGGCGTGAACGACCCGGGCACCGCGGTGGAGGTCGTCGCCACGGGCGTGCGGCTCCTGTCCGAGTGGTCGCGCGGGCGCGACGCGCCGCCCCGAGACGCGGTGCAGGACGCGGTGTACCTCCCGCCCACCACGGCCCCGGAGCTCCTGGACGATCTGGTGCGACCCATCGCGACCTACGGCGCGGGCGACCTCAACGTGGGCCTCGCGCTGCAGCAGGGCCTGCGCGCGCTCGCGGAGGGCGGCTCGCCCGCGCTCGCCGAGTCCGCGCGGCACCACGCGGTGAACGCCGCGGCGCGGGCCGAGCGCTCGCTCACCGACGCGGGAGACGTCCAGCGGCTCCGCGAGGCGAGCCGTTGGGCGGCGGGTTGACGCCCCGCGCGGACTCTGGCACTCGTAGCTCCCTGGCCATGCGTCTCTCCTCCGCCATGAACCCGATCACTCGCCGCGACGACGTTCGCTGCGAGCAGGTCTGCAAGGCGGCGCAGACGCTGTAGGGCCAGGTCGACGCTCCCCACCGGAGCCCCCACGACGACCTGGAGAGAGGTCGACGAAGGGGGTTCCGGAGGTTTGGTGGTGCGTCATGTTTCTCCGACGACGATTGAGACCCTGGGTCGCCCTTGCACACCGAGCGCTGCGCGCGCTCCAGGTGAGGGGGCGACCCGACCCTGAGACCCGACGCGAGGTCGTGTCCCTCGCGTGGCCCATCGCCGCCGCGATGCTCGGCGACACCGCGATGGGCCTGGTCGACACGAGGCTCGTCGCGCCCCTCGGCGCCGCCGCGCTCGGCGGCGTGGGCGTGGCGATCACCTTGATGTACCTGAACTACGCCGTCGTCTTCGGGCTGATGCGCGGCGTGAAGGTGCGCGCCGCCCACGCGCTCGGAGAGGGCAACGGCTACCACGGCGTGCGCTACGCCGAGGCGGGCGTGGCGATGGGCCTCGCGCTCGGCGCGCTGGTGTGGCTCTTCGCCCGCGACGCGAGCTGGGCCTTCAGGGCGCTGGGCCTCGACCCGGAGATGGTCGGCACGGCGAGCCGCTTCCTCGCGGCGCGCACGGCGCTGGCGCCGCTCACCTGCGCGATGTCGGCGCTGGTGCAGTGGCGGCAGGGCGTGGGCGACAGCCGCGCGCCGATGCGCATCACCCTCGCGGGCAACGTGGTGAACGCCGCGCTCGCGTGGTCGCTCATCCACGGTCGCTTCGGCCTGCCCCGCCTCGGCGTGGCGGGCGCGGGCTACGCGACGGCGGTCGCCGAGTCGCTCTGCGCGCTGGCGCTCCTCGCGGTGCTGGTGCGCGAGCGCCGGGCGCACCGTGAGGCGCTGCGCGACGCGCCCTCGCGGCTGGAGGCGGCGCGCGAGGTGGCCTCGCTGGGCGTGCCCACGGGCCTGCAGTTCGGCGCCGAGGTGCTGGCCTTCACGACCTTCACGGCGATCCTCGCGAACGTGGGGGCCGCCGAGGTGGCGGCGCACCAGATCGCGCTCGCGACGATCCGCACGTCGTTCCTCCCGGGGGCGGCGGTGGCCGAGGCGACCTCGGTGCTGGTGGGCCGCGCGCTCGGACGCAGGGACGTCTCCGAGGCCGACCGCGTGGTGCTCGACGGGCTGAAGGTCGCCGTGGGCTTCATGGCCCTCTGCGGCGTGGTCTTCGCGGTGGCGGGCGACGGCATCGCGTCGCTCTTCGGCGCCGACGCGACGGTGGAGCGGCGCGTGGGTCAGCTCCTCATGGTGGCCGCGGTGTTCCAGGTGCTCGACGCGGTGAACATCGTGCTCCGCGGCGCGCTCCGGGGCGCCAAGGACGTGCGCGTGGTGGCCCTCATGGGCATCGGCGTGGTGTGGCTGTGCATCCCCGGCGCGGCGCTGCTCTTCGGGCGCTGGATGCACATGGGCGCGGTGGGCGGCTGGCTCGGCTTCGTCTTCGAGACGGCGCTCGGCTCGGCGCTCTTCGCGTGGCGCTGGCGCCGCGGCGCGTGGAGGGCGCTGTACCCCGCGCTCACTCCGCCGCTTCGCGACCCGCCCGCCCCGACGGCTGACGTCGCGGCAGCCGCACGATGAAGGTCGCGCCCTCGCCGAGGGCGCCCTCGACGCTCACGGTGCCGCCGAGCACGTGCACCACGCGCCACACGATGGTCAGGCCGAGGCCCATCCCTCGGCCTGGCTCCTTCGTGGTGAAGAAGGGCGTGAAGATCCGCGCCTTGGCGTCGCTCGAGATGCCCGGGCCGTTGTCGCGCACGCTCACGGTGACGCTCTCGTCGTCGGCGCGGCCCGTGATGACCACCCGGCCGTCTCCGTCGGGCGCGGCCTCGACCGCGTTCTGGATGAGGTTGGTGAACACCTGGTGCACCTCCTCGGGCACGCACTCGACGGTGCCGTCTCCCTGCAGGTCGCGCACGACCTCGACGGCGCGCGGGATCGCGGGCACGACGAGGCCTACGACGTCTTCGACGGCGGCGAAGAGGTCGTGGGGGCGCAGCACGCGCGCGTAGCCCTCTCGGGAGTAGCGCCCCATGAGGCTCACGGTCTCGGAGATGCGCCCGATGCCCGACTGCGCGGTGTCGAACATCTGCGACGAGCGCTTCTCGAGCGCCGCGAGGCGCTTGGCGGCCTCTTCGGTCGACGTCGGGGCGGTGAGCTTGAAGACCTCGGTCACGTCGAGGCGGATGCGCGCGAGCGCGTTGCGGATGTAGTTGAGCGGGTTGTTGATCTCGTGCGCGAGCCCGCCCGCGATGGTCTCGAGGGAGTCCATCTGGAGGCTGAGCACCTGCTCGGCGGCCTGCTCGCGGCTCTCGAGCTGGCGCAGCACGGTGGTGAGGAGCTCGCGCGCGGCGAAGGGCTTGGTGAGGTACGCGCTCACGCCGCTCTCGAGGCCCTGCACGCGGTCGTCGGTCTCGCCGCGCGCGGTGACCATCACCACGGGCACCGAGCGCGTGCGCGGGTCGGCGCGCAGGTGCCGGGTGAGCTCGTAGCCGTCCATCTCGGGCATCATCAGGTCGGTGACGATGACGTCGGGGCGCTCGCGGGTGGCGAGCTCGAGGCCCTTCACGCCGTTGGGCGCGGTGAGCACCCTGAAGTGCTGCCGCAGGACGAGGTGCACCAGCTTGAGCACCTCGGGGTTGTCTTCGACCACGAGCACGCTGCGGCCGCGCGTGGCCTCGTCGCGGTCGCGCTCCACCGCGCGCCGCTCGGTCGCGTCGGCCACGTCGAGGAAGCGGAACTCCTCGCGGTTAGCGAGCTCCGTCGCGAAGGCCTGCATCCCGCCCGCGTCGCCGCGGCGGTCGTCGAGCACCGAGCGCGAGGACGCGCGGCGGTCGACCACCTCGGGGCGGAAGTGCTCGCGGTCGGTGGGGAGCACCACGGTGAAGGTCGCCCCGCGGCCCTCGCCGCCGCGGGCGGAGATGGTGCCGCCGTGGAGCTCGACGAGCTCCTTCGCGAGCGCGAGGCCGATGCCCGTGCCGCCCACGCCCGCGCGGTTGCCCCCCGCGTCGTCGACCTGGAAGAACCGCTCGAACACCCGGTGCGCGAACTCGTCGGGGAAGCCCGGCCCGTTGTCCTCCACGTCGACGCGCGCCGCGCCGTTCGCCTCGGACACCCGCACGGTGACCTTGCCGCCGAAGGGCGTGAACTTCGCCGCGTTCGAGAGCAGGTTCACGAACACGCGCTCGAGCCGGTCGAGGTCGCACCACGCGAAGAGCGTCTCGACGCTGGACTCGAGCCGCAGGTCGATGCGCTTCCTGTCGGTGAGGGGCGCGACCTGCGACACCATGGTGCGCAGCCACGCCACGAGGTCGTGCTCGCCGAGGCGCAGCCGAAGTCGAGACTCCTCGATGCGCGACAGGTCGAGGAGGTCGGCGATGAGCTTCAGGAGCCTCGCGCCCGCGCGGTACACCGAGCGGAGCGTCGCGCGCTGCGGCTCGGACAGCGGGCCGAACTCGCCGTCGACCATGAGCTCGACGGGCGAGAGGATCATCGCGAGCGGGGTCTTGAGCTCGTGGGTGATGTTCGCGAAGAAGCGAGACTTGAAGCGGTCGAGGCGCTGCAGGTCCTCGTTGGCGCGGGCGAGGGTCTCTGAGGCGTGCTGCACCGCGAGGCGGTCGCGCACCTGCTGCCGCGCGCTGCGCCACGAGAAGTAGTGCCCCGCGGTCACGATCGACGCGGTGGAGAAGAGGAAGATCACCGACGAGGCGCCCGCGGGGCTCGCGAGGTCGCGCCAGTCGCCGAGGTTGCCCAGGATGAAGCTGGCGAAGATGGTGCCGTAGGTGAGGAGCGCGACGCGCACGGGCCACACGTAGAGGAGCCCCGCGCCCACCATCACCAGGTTGAGCCCGGCGTAGTAGTAGGCGTCGTAGCCGCCGAGGACCACCGTGGCGAGGGTGATCCCCGAGGCCACGGAGATCATGTAGAGCGCCGTGACGGGGATGATCCGACGGGCGACCCAGGGCCTCGGCAGCGCGCGCAGGAGCGAGAGGGAGATCAGCTCGCTGACGACGCGGTAGCCCAGCAACAGCGGGAGCCAGCGCCGCGGAGAGACCACGAGGTCGAGCCCGGCGAAGACCGGGTGCAGGCAGATGACGAGGATGAGCGCGAGCCGCAGCCCGCGGCGGTTGTGGTCGAGGCGCCACTCAGCCCAGGCCGCGTCGAGAACGTCGGCGGGGACCTGGGAGTGCGGCATGTCACCCGAGGGGTCTCGTCGCGACGACAAAGGGGTTCCAGCCCGAGGGCTCCTCGAGGAGGGTGAGCTCTGCGCCCGGCGCGCCCTCGGCGGCGAACTGCACCAGCGCGTGCCGGGACTTGTAGTCGAGGTGCCAGTCGAGCAGGTGCTCCATGATCCACCGTGACGGCATCTCGGGCACCACGTTGCCGACCACCGCCGAGCCCCCGGGCGAGAGGTTGTTGTAGAGCGCGGCGGTGAGCCGCGCGGCCACCGGCTGCTTCAGGTAGTCGAAGAGCCCGCCGCAGAAGATCACGTCGAAGGGCCCGAAGTCGACGAAGAGGGTCGGGTCGACGATCAGCCGGCGGATGGTGTCGTGCAGGTACCGGATGGTCACCCCCCGCTCGCCCCGCGCCTGCACCACGCGGGAGAGACGTCGGAACGCGAAGCCGAGGGCGCGGTCGTCCTGGTCGAAGAGCACCACGTCGAGCCGGGCGGGGAGCTCGTGGGCCTCGGAGAGGATCTCGAAGATCTCCTGCGCGGGGCCCGAGGCGATGGAGGCGATGCGGAGCGTGCCCCGGGGGCCCACCGCGGCGATGCGCGCGAGGAGCCACTCCTTGAAGGCGTCGCGGCGGGTGCGCACGAGCTGCGAGCCCGCCATCGAGACGCCCGCGAGGTTCATCGCCTTCGCGTAGAGCGAGTCGCCCTCGAAGGTCTCGTCGTAGATGAACCGCATCATCTCGTAGTCGCCCGCGTACTTGAGCGGCTTGGTGCGCGCGCGGTGAAAGAAGGGCGCGGGCATGAACAGGTCGTCGAGCTGCGACTGCGAGTAGAGCGCGAGGCGCTTCGCCGACTCGGGGCTCAGCCCGCGGGCCGCCGCGTCGCCGCGCTCGGCGAGGGCCACCACGTCGCGCACGAAGCGCTCGCGCACGCCCGCGATGAGCTGCGCCCGCGCGGCGTTCTCGCCGGTGCCGTGCAGCACGTCCCACGGGAGCTGGCGCTCGAGCGACTCGAAGCGAGCGCGGCTCTCTTCGAGGTAGAGCCGCAGGTCTGAGACGACGGACTTGAACTCCGCGTGGCCGGGCTCCCACCACGGTCGGTCGCGCGCGGCGAGGCTCGCCCCGTCGCCCGCCTGCCACTTCGCGACGTCGCGGAGCTGCATCACGGCCTCGATGTCGAGGAGGTCGTCGGTGAGCGCGACGCCCGCGGTGGGCTTGCCCTCGACGACGCGCTGGTTCGTGACGCGCACCGCGCCCTGGTAGAGCGGGTGCCCGCCGAAGCGGGCCACGCACCCGAAGTATACCGCGCCCTCGACGGGCGCCGGGAGCGACGCGGGCCACACGACCCCGATGCCGTTCTGCGAGAAGTTGTCGACCTCGCAGGTGACCTTGGTGACGCCCACGGTGAGCTCGAGCGCGACGGCGAGCGGCGCGACGTCGGCGGCGGTGTACCGCTGCGGGCGGTACAGCACCTCGCGGCCGACGCCGCCCTCGAGGGAGTCGAAGGGCCGCGCCTCACCGAAGGAGGGGCGCTCGGCGGGCACCGTCGATCGGCGCCTCTCGCCGGAGTGGCGGTCGCCATCGGCGGGCGGCGTGGACTGGGGAGCGGGTCTCGCGGCGTCGTGGCTCATCGTCGTGAAGGAAAGCGTCCGGGGCGGGGTGCGCGCAATCAGGCACTTCCCCATAGGGGTTTACCCGTATGGGAGCACCAGCTCGAAGCGGGCGCCTCGCCCGCTCTCGGTGGGCGCGAGGCGGAGCGCGCCGCCGTGATGCTCGGCCACGAGCCGAGACATGTACAGCCCGATCCCGACGCCGTGCTCGCCCTTGGTCGACACGAAGGGGTCGAAGAGGTGCTCGCGCACCTCGACGGGCACGCCGGGGCCGTCGTCTTCGACGCCGAGCACGAGGCCCTCGGGAGACTCCCGCGCGTCGACGCGCACCTCTCCGCCCGCGGCCGAGACCTGCAGCGCGTTGCGCAGGAGGTTCACCATCACCTGCAGGAGCTTGGCGTGGTCGCCGGGCACGGGCCGCGCGCCGTCGAGCACGCGGGGCGACAGGCTCACCTCGCGCTGCGAGGCGTCGAGCTGCATCACGGTCACCGCGTCGGCGAGGAGGGCGCGCGGGTCGACGGGGTCGCGCTCCATCGCGAGGCGGCCGCTCGACGCGTACTGCTGCAGGGTCGAGAGCGAGAGCTGGAGGTTGCGCATCGCCGCGACGGTGGTGTGAAAGGGCCGCGCGATGCGGTCGGGCACCTGCCAGCGCTCGAACTGCTCCTCGAACATCATCAGGATCTGCACCATGTTGCGCAGGTCGTGGGTGATGCCCGCGGCGAGGCGGCCCATGGTGCCGAGGCGCTCGAGGAGGATCATCTGCCGCTGCGCCGCGCGGAGCTGCTCGAGCGTCGTGGCGAGCTCGTCGGAGCGCTGCGCGAGGCGCTCGAGGAGCTGCACGTTGATGCGCACCTGCTCGACGTGCGCGGTGGCCTGCGCGACCGCCGCGAGGACGTCGCCGGGCTCCCAGGGCTTGCGCAGGTGGCGGAACACCCGCGCGCGGTTGATCGCCTCGATGAGGAGCGGCGTGTCGGTGAAGGCCGTGAGGAGGATGCCCGCGGTGTCGGCGTAGCGCTGAGAGACCACCTCGAGGAGGTCGACGCCGGTCATGCCGGGCATGCGCTGGTCGGCGATGACGACGTCGACGCGGTGCTCGGCCAGCACGCGCAGCGCGGCGGCGCCGTCGGTGGCCTCGTGCACGACGTAGTCGCCGTCGAGGAAGGCGCGCAGCACCGCGAGGTTCTCGCGGTCGTCGTCCACCACGAGGACGGCGCCCGTCAGCGTCTCCGTGATGCCGTACCGAGACGCGAGCGCCGCGAGCGCTTCGTGCTGCAACACGCGCGCAGTCTATCCGCGCAGAAGCGCGCGCTTCAACGGGCCCTGCGGCGCGATGCGCCATCGCACGATGTAGGCGCGCAGACTTTCGACCCACGGCCCGCGGCGAGCGCTCAGCTTCGACGTTGCCCGCGCATGGGGGCGCGGTGATCACTCAGGGCGGCGCAGGAGCCCGACCACGCGGTCGAGGATGCGATGCGCGACCTCGCGCTTGGGCATCACCGGCAGCGCCTCGTCGCCCTCGGCGTCGACGAGCACCACGCGGTTGGTCTCGCCCTCGAAGCCGTCTTCGGCGCGGTTCGCCACCACGAGGTCGCAGCCCTTGCGGGAGAGCTTTCCGCGCGCGAGCGCCACGAGGTCTCCGGTCTCGACGGCGAAGCCCACGAGCACCGGCCGCGCGCCTCGGCGGGCCGCGCGCGAAGCGCCGAGCGACGCGAGGATGTCGGGGTTCGCCACCAGCCGGATCGAGAGCTCCGCGGCGCCCTTCTTGATCTTGTGCGCGGCGACCTCGGCGGGTCGGTAGTCGGCCACCGCGGCGGCCATCACCACCACGTCGACCTCCCCCTCGCGCGCGCTCACCGCGGCTTGCATCTCCATGGCGCTGCGCACGCGCTCGACCTCGACGCCCGCCGGCGGAGCGATGGCGGTCGGGCCCGACACCAGCGTCACCGCCGCGCCGCGGTCGCGCGCCGCCTCGGCGACGGCGTAGCCCATGCGGCCCGACGATCGGTTGCCGACGAAGCGCACCGGGTCGATGGCCTCGTGCGTGCCCCCCGCGGTGACCAGCACGCGCGCGCCCGTGAGGTCGCGCGGCGCGAGCGTCGCGACCGCGGCGTCGACGATGGCCTCGGGGTCGGCCATGCGCCCCATGCCTGACTCCCCTGACGCGAGCGGGCCGTCGACGGGGCCGACCATCACCGCGCCGCGCGCGACGAGGGCGTCGACGTTGGCGCGGGTCGCGGGGTGCGACCACATCCGCGGGTGCATCGCGGGCGCGAACACCAGCGGCCCCTTCGCGGCGAGCAGGCAGGTGGTGGCGAGGTCGTCGGCCACGCCGCCGAGGCGCGCGCCATGAGGTCGGCGGTGGCGGGCGCGACCAGCGTGAGGTCTGTGCGTGAGGTGAGGTCGATGTGCACCTCGCCCGAGAAGCGCGGGTCCGGCTCCGTCCACGGGGCGCGGCCGGTGATGGCGGCGAAGGTGAGGGTGACGAAGCGCTGCGCCGCGGGCGTGAGCACGGTCTCGACGGCGAAGCCCCGGCGACCGAGCTCGCGCGCCACCACCGCGGACTTGTACGCGCTCACGCCCCCCGACACGACGAGGAGCGCCGTGCGAGACAGCCCGCTCATCGCCGTCTCGCCGCGGGGGCGGGCGCCGCGGGGGCCGCTGCGCGGGGGCGGGCGCGCACGAGGCCCTGTCGCTCGAGCCAGCCTTGCGAGCCGCAGAAGCCCGGGCGTCGCACCTCCTGCATGGTCGACGAGCCCGCGGGCTGCGTGAGGGCGAGGTACTGGTCGGCGGTGTACTCGGGGTGGCTGTCTTCGTGCGCGCCGGGGTTCGTGCCCGCGGGGCCGGTGCCGACGTGCCAGATCTGCGTGGTGGGGGGGTAGGCGTCTTGCCAGCGCTCGCGCACGGCCTGGTCGCCCTCGCGCACGATGCGGTAGCGCACGACCCTGAAGCCGGGGATGCCCCGCTGGGTGAGCACGCGCTGCCCCGCGGGCACGCTGGAGTCGGGCACCTCGCGCTCCTCGAAGCGGTCGACCCGCGGGAGGATCTTTCGGATGAAGGTCACCGAGCGCGTCGAGGCCGCGCCCAGGAGCTCGATGCGCGCCGAGCCGTTGTTGAGGTGCGTGTGGATCACCACAGGGAAGGGGAGGTTGTTCCGCATCCGGAGGTTGATCGACGGGTACACCACGGTCGCGTCGAGGCCCATCTTGATGTAGCCGCTGGGGCGCGAGTGGGGCGTGCGGTCGAGGACCTCCATGCCCGCGAAGAACGAGGCCGCGTAGAGGGTGCCCGCGATCTGGCAGGTGCCGCCGCCCACGCCGTCGATGAGCTCGCCCGCGGAGATCACCGTCGCCATGCGGAAGCCGTTGGCCTCGGAGCGGTCTCCCACCACGCGGTTGAAGTCGAACTCCTCGCCGGGCATCCAGACGTAGCCGTTCACCCGGCTCGCGGCGAGGTGGAGGTTGTACGTGCGGTCGCGGTGGTCTTCGTTCGCGTTGTAGCTGGTCTGGAACCAGCCCAGGACCGCGTCCATCCGCACGTCGCGGAGCTGCGACGCGGTCACTTGCGGGCGCGTGCGCTCGACCACCGCGTCGACGGTGGTGCGCCCCGCGGCGAAGGCTTGATCGAGGCGCGCGATGGTCCCGTACACGTCGAGGAAGGCCCCGTTGCGCTCGGGCACCACGCGCCGCGCCTCGACGTCGATGCGCGCGTCGACCGGGACGTGGTCGACCTCTTCCTTCAACTGCATGAGGAGCGGTAGGGCGACGTCGCCCTCGAGGCGCACGGGCAGCGGCAGGTCGATGGGCCCTCGGGCGAGCGCCGCGTGGTGGCGCAAGAGCGGGCTGCGAGGTCGCGGGCCGCGCGGATCAGGTGCGTGAGGAGCGGCGTCGACGCGCGCCGAGGCCCTCGCGGGTGCGCTCGAGCGAGTGCGCGTCGGCGGTGATGGTGACGTGCTCGCGGAGGTACTGCCGCGCGATGGCGAGGGCGGTCTCGTGCGGGTCGGCCGAGACGTCGACGGGCCGACCGCGCACGCGCACCCGCGGCAGGCTCGCGGCCTGCGGGGCGCGCTCGGGCAGGAGGAGGTAGCCGATCCAGCCCCCCGTCAGGCCGAAGGCGAGGGAGAGCGCGCCCAGGCGCGCGGCGCGTCGCAACGTCACCATGGCGCCTCAGGCGTTAGTGCGGCCCGCGCGCGGGGTCAACATCCCCGCGGAGCTCTACGGCTCGGTGCACATCCAGTCGCGCGCCACGCACGCGGGGGTGTCGTGGCAGTTGAAGCAGCGGCTCACCCGCCCGTCTTCGAGCACCGCGCCCACCACGCGCTCCTCGCTCCCGTCGGCGCGCTCGCGGTAGTCGGCCCGCACGCGCTGCCAGTGCCAGTCGCCGTGGGCGGGGTCGTAGCCCTGCTCCTTGCGCATCACCGTCCACGCGGTGACGCGGGCGCAGTCGGGGTCGTTGAACTCCTCCTTGATCACCACCGTGCCCGTCGGGAGCGTCGGGGCGTTCGCGAGGTAGGCGCTCGCGGCCTCGGGCGAGGTGAGCACCCGCACGTGGTCCGCCGCCGCGCCGCTGCTCGCGGCGGAGAGGTGCTCGGTGGTCGTTCGGCAGCCGCGCACCTGGGTGTAGCTCGCGTAGCTCGCGGGCACGAGCGCCGCGGGGGCGGCGGGGTCGTCGGGGCCGCAGGAGCCGAGCGAGAGGGCGAGGAGCGAGAGGGAGAGGGCGGGGAGCGCGCGCACGGTCACCGTTGGAGCACCACGCGCACGCGGTGGTTGTAGGTGTCGGCGATCCAGAGGCGGCCGAGGGTGTCGGTCTCGACGCCCGCGGGCCGGTCGAGGAGCGCCTGCGCGGGGTCGGCGCCGTCGCCCGCGAAGCCGCGCTGCCCGCAGCGGCCCGCGACGGTGCGGATCACTCCGTCGGCGCCCACCGCGCGCACGCAGGAGTTGTGCGTGTCGGCGATGTAGAGCGTGCCGTCGGGGGCGACGTCGACGTCGGCGGGCTGGTTGAGCTGGGCCTGCGTGGCCGCGAGGCCGTCGCCCGCGAAGCCCGCGGTGCCGTTGCCCGCGACGGTGGTGATCATCCCGTCGGCGCCCACGCGGCGCACGACGTTGTTGCCCGTGTCGGCGATGTAGAGGTTGCCCTGGCTGTCGACGTCGATGCGGCCCGCGGGCGGCGCGGCCTGACCCACGGGGTTGCGGATCGTCGCCATGATCGCGGGGCCGCCGTCGCCGGAGTAGCCCGCGGTGCCGGTGCCGACGACGGTGTGGATGACGTTGTCGTTGTCGACGCGGCGGATGCGCTGGTTGGCCTGGTCGGCGATGTAGATGTCTCCGTTGGGCGCGAGCGCGATGCCGACGGGGAGGTCGAGGCGCGCGTCGATGGCGGGCTCTCCGTCGCCGCCGAAGGCGCGCGCGCCGGTGCCGCAGAGGTCTTCGATCATCGAGCCGGGCAGGCCCACGTCGCTCACGCGCTTGACCATGCTGTTGTGCCACGCGGCGATGAGCATCCGGCCCTGGGGGTCGAAGGCGATGTTCGTCGGGTGGTTCAATCGAAAGCGCAGCGCGGGCGAGGGGACGCGCGGCGCGCCGATGGGGACGGGCGGGTCCTCTCCGTCGGTGAGCTCGCCCGTGCCCGCGACGGTGCGGACGACGTTGTCGTTGCCCAGCACGCGGATCGTGTGGTTGTTCCAGTCGAGGTAGTACATCCGCCCGTCGGGGGCGACGGTCATGTCTTGCGGGAGGTACGTGCGCGTCGCGGTGCCGGGCACGCCCTCGCTGCCCACGCCCGCCTCGCCCGTGCCCACCACGGTGCAGATCGTCCCCCGCGAGGGCGTGCACGCGCTGGTCGTGGGGGTCTCTTCGGGGATGACCCCGCAGGTGCTCGCGAGGGCGTCGTCGGGGGTGCGCACGTCGGCGCAGGGCGGGTCGGCGCAGCCGAACAGGGCGGTCGCCGCGAGCGCGGCGGTGATCCATCGAGCGTTCATCGGCTGGCCTCGCGCTGCACGCGGCGCACGCGGTTGTTGAGGGAGTCGGACACGAAGAGGTTGCCCGCGGCGTCGAAGGCGACGCCGTAGGGGCGGTAGAGCTGCGCCTCGCGGGCCGGGCCGCGGTCGCCCGCGAAGCCGCGCTGCCCCGTGCCCACCGTGGTGATCACCCCCGTGGTGAGGTCGAGGGCGCGGATTCGGTGGTTGTTGGTGTCGGCGATCCAGAGCCGGCCGTCGGGGCCGACCTCGATGTCTTGCGGGGAATTCAACCGGGCCATGGTGGCGGGGCCGTCGTCTCCGCTGAAGCCATACTCGCCCGTGCCCGCGACGGTGGTGATGTCGCCCCGCGTGAGGTCGATGCGCCGGATGCGGTGGTTGCCCGTGTCGCTCACGAAGAGGTAGCGACCGGTGGGGTCGACCGCGACGCCGCCCTCGGGCTCGGGGTTCTCTCCGCCCTGCCAGTTGAACTGAGCCATGGTGGCCGGGCCGCCGTCGCCCATGAAGCCGCGGCCGCCCACGCCCGCGATGGTGGTGACCGCGCGGGTGGTGAGGTCGATGCGGCGGATGCGACCGTTGGCCTGGTCGACGAGGTACATCACGTCGCGCGAGGGCGAGAGCGCGATCTTCGACTGCTGCTTGATGCGCGCGTCGCTGAAGGGCCCGTCGACGAAGCCCGGGCCGCGGCCGAGGAGCACGGTGGTGAGGCCGGTGGACGGGTCCCACTCGCGGAGCTTGTGGTTGTGCCACGCGACGATGAGGAGCCGACCGTTGGGGAGGAAGTGCAGGTCGGTGGGGTGGTTCAGCGAGACGGTGTCGCCGGGCGCGCCGGGCTCCATGAGGTCGCTGAGGTCGGGGGGGCCGTCGCCGGGCTCGGGGGTGCCGACGACGGTCTCGATCGCCCCGTCGGCGCGCACGCGGCGGACCATGTGGTTGTTCCAGTCGAGGAAGTACATCTGGCCCTGGGGCGAGAAGGTCACGTCCATCGGCCAGTAGAGGAGGGTCTCGCGGGCGGGGCGGCCGTCGCCGTTCCACCCGGCCTCGCCGGAGCCGACGACGGTGCAGATCGTGCCGACCTCGTCGGGGCAGCGGGTGAGCGACGCGGGCGTCTCGACCGGGCTCGTCGCGGCGCGCTCGCCGAAGCGATAGATCACCCCGTGACCGAGGGACGACGACTGGATGTCTCCGCCCGCGGCCCACACCGCGCCGCCCGGGTCGACCCACACCGCGTGAAAGTCCAGCAGCGTGCGCGGCGGCCGGGCCACCTGTCGCCACGCGCCCGACCGCCGCTGCCAGAGCGCGCCGGAGTTGCCCACCGCGAGGGGAGAGCCCGTCGCGGGCGCGAACACGCCGCTCAGGCGCGGCGCGTCTTCGACGGCGGCCTGCACCCAGCCCTGGCCGTGGTTCTCGAGGATGATCCCCGAGGCGTTGCCGCCCACCGCGTAGCGGTCGGCCCCGTGGCCGTGCACCGTGAACAGCGGCCCGCGCGCGTCGTTCGGCACCGACACCTCGCTCCACGCGGTGCCGTCGAAATGCAGGGTCGTGCCGTTGCCCCCGCAGGCCCAGACGTCGCGCGCGCCGCTGCCCCAGACCTTGTAGAGGATCACCCGCGACGTGACCCCGTTGGGGGCTTCGACGCTCGTCCACGCGCGGCCGTCGTAGTGCCACAGGGCGCCGGTGTTCATCGTGGTGTCGCCGCCCACGGCCCACACGTCGTCGCTCGACGCGCCCCACACGCCGAAGAGCGTCGCGCTCCCCGGGGTGGTCATGCGCTCGGTGTGGTTGGCGCGCGGGTCGTGGCGCAACACCGTGCCGCCCTCGCCCACCATCCAGACGGTGTCGGCCGCGGTGCCGTAGACCCACCAGAGCGCGCCCGCGCGGAGCCCCGTGTCGATGCGGCTCCACCGCGAGCCGTCGTAGTGGACCGCCATCGGCCCGCTGCCGTCGCGCGCGTCGGCGCCGACGCTCCACACGTCGCTCGCCGAGGTGCCCCAGATCGAGAGCATCGCGCCGGGCAGGTCGCGCTGCATGCCCTGCCACACGAAGGACGGCGGGGGGTCTTCGGCGCATCCCGCGGCGCCGACCGCGAGCGACAGTGCGAAGGCCGCGGCGAGGCCGCGCTTGAAGGGGTGGTGCATCGAGGTTCTCCCAGGGTGCCGCGCCAGCAGGGGACGTTCCAGCTAGCCCGCCGCGCCGAGGTGTGGACTATAGACCCGATGCGCGCCGTCATGACAGCCGCGCTCGGGCTCGCGGGAGCGCTCCTCGCGGGTGTGCCAGCCCGAGCCAACGGGCGCTTCCCGCAGGCGCAACACCTGGTGGTCGGGCCCGGGGCCGCGAGCGACGTGGTGGTCCTCCGCGCGACCTTCTCCCTCGCGGCGAGCGACGACGGCGGGCGGCGCTTCAGCTTCTTGTGCGAAGACAGCTTCGGCTACATCGACGGCTACGACCCTCCCATCGCGGTCGCGGGAGACGGCACGCTCCTCGTCGCCCTCACCGACGGCCTCGTCGCCACCCGCGACTGGTGCGCGCCGCGCCGCCGCGCGGACCTCGACGGCCTGCGCGTCACCGACCTCGCGACCAGCCCGACGGGCTCGACGGTGTACGCGACGGTGGTGTCGAACGAGAGCCCTCCGTCGTCGCGCGTCGCGCGCTCCCTCGACGACGGGGTCACCTGGGAGCTCTCGCAAGACCCCATCGCCGGCGTGGCCCTCGACACCATCGACCCCGCGCCCTCGGACCCGTCGCGGGTCTACGCCGCGGGCCGCGACGCGAGCGGCGCGCCCGTGCTCGCGCGCAGCGACGACGGCGGCGCGCGGTGGCGACGGCTCGACCTCGACGCGAGCGCGTGGGGGCAGTGGTTCCTGTCGGGGGTTCACCCGACGCGGCCCGACGTGCTGTGGCTCCGCGCGCAGCCCGCGGGCCTGGGCGAGGGCGGAGACGCGCTCTTGCGCAGCGACGACGGCGGCGCGACGGTGACGGTGCTCCACCGCGCGCGAGGCGCGATGCGGGGCTTCGCGCGCAGCGGCGACGGCGAGCGGGTGTGGGTGGGCGGCCCCGACGACGGCCTGCTCCGCAGCGACGGGGGCGGGGCCTTCGCGCAGGTCGAGGCCCGCGGGGTGGAGTGCCTCCGCTGGCACGCGGGCGCGCTCTGGGTGTGCCGCGCGTTCGTCCCCTGCGGGGCGATGCTCTCTCGCTGGGACGACGGCGACGCGGCGCCCCATGACGTGCTGGGCTTTCACGAGCTCGAGGGGCCGCCCGCGCACTGCGCGGCGGGGACGGTGACGCACGACCTCTGCGCGGCGCGCTACCCCACGGTGCGGTCGACCATCGCACCGCGCGCGTGCGGCGCCGACGCCGGGGTCGACGCGGGCCTCGACGCGGGCGCGGTGACGCCTCCGTCGACGCCGGGCTGCGACTGCGCGGTCGCGCCCGGTCGCGGTCGCGCGGCGGGGCGCGCGGCGTGGGCGGCGGCGCTCTGCGCGGCCCTCGCGGCGCGTCGGCGTGGAGCTCCATCGACGCGGCGTCGCCGGGCGTGACCTCGGGCCGCGGCGGCCCTGCGAACTCGTTGTGTTCTCCGGCCCCGTGGACGAAGATGCCCGCCGGAGGCTTCTACCGTGCGATATCGGGGCGTTTCACTTCTTGTAGGCGGTCTCGCGGCCTTCGCGGCCCTGGCCATGTCGACCACCGCGTCGGCGCAGCCCGTCACCTGCGGCAACGGCGTCGTCAACCCAGGCGAGACCTGTGACGACGGCAACCGCATGGGCGGAGACGGCTGCGGCCCGACCTGCGTGATCGAGCCCGGCTACCGTTGCCCCACGGCGGGCGTGTTCTGCACCTCGATCTGCGGCGACCTGATCCGCACGGCGAGCGAGGAGTGCGACGACGGCAACGTCGCCGCGGGCGACGGGTGCGGCGCGACCTGCCGCAACGAGTTCGGCTTCACGTGCGCCGACGTCGGCACGAACATCCTCCCGAACGGGAACTTCAACCTCGGGAACACGGGCTTCACGTCGGAGTACACCTTCGACGACACCCGCGACATGGTGACGATCAACGTCGACAACGGCGGCGGCACCCCCGAGGGCAACTACACCGTCACCAACAACCCGGCGTACTGGCACAACATCTTCCAGCCGCGCGGGGCGGTGCCGTGGGTCGACGCGAACGGCGACGGCTGGGCGGCGCTCTTCAACGGCGCGTCGACCGCCGCGGTGGCGTACCAGGCCACGATCCCGGTGGTGAACGGCCGGTCGTACGTCGTGCGGTTCTCGGTGGCCGACTGGGGCAACGTGAACCCCGCGCGCCTCGTGGTCACCGTCGACGACGTGCCCGTCACCCCAGAGATCACGCCGCGCCCCTCGGGGGGCGTGCGCCTCAACTGGGACGTGGTCGGCGGCGTGTACGTCTCGCCCCGCACCGGCACCGCGGTGGTGCGCGTGCGCGACAACAACACCCTCGACGCGGGCAACGACTTCGCCATCGACGGCCTGTCGTTCGTGCCCGCGCTCGCGTCGTCGTGCTCGCGCACCGACACCGACAACGACGGCATCCTCGACGTCGACGAGGGCCCCACCCTCGACACCGACATGGACGGGACGCCCAACTGGCAGGACGCCGACGACGACGGCGACACGGTGCCCACGCGGTCCGAGCGCCCCGGCGACATGAACCGCGACTCGGACCTCGACGGGATCCCCGACCACCTCGACTCGGACGACGACAACGACACCATCCCGACGCGCCTCGAGGTGCCGGGCGGCGTGCTGATCAACACCGACGGCGACGCGTTCCCCGACTACCGCGACCCCGACGACGACAACGACGGGATCCCCACCGCGCGCGAGGCGCTCGAAGACACCACCGCGGGCGACGACTTCGACGGCGACGGGCTGCCCTCGTACCGCGACACCGACTCCGACTCCGACGGCGACCTCGACAGCGTCGAGGTGGGCACCGTCCCCGGCACGTCGGCGAACTCCGACGGGGTGATGGGCCCCGACTACCTCGACACCGACAGCGACAACGACTGCCTGCTCGACAGCGACCCGCGGGAGAACGGCGCGAACCGCACCAACCCGCTGCTCCCGTCGGCCAACCCCGACAACAACTGCTCGACGGGCCAGACCTGCAACCGCACCACGGGCACCTGCACCACGCCGTCGGACCGCGACGGCGACGGCCTGCCCGACTCGTACGAGGTCGGCATCGGGACCAACCCCGACAACCCCGACACCGACGGCGACGGCATCCGCGACGGCGACGAGGTCGGCCCCGACCGGATGAACCCGATCAACACCGACGGCGACGGTCTCATCGACGCGCGCGACCCCGACGACGACAACGACACCATCCCCACGCTCACCGAGCGCCCCATGTCGGGCCCGCGCGACACCGACATGGACGGTCGCCCCGACCACCTCGACCCCGACGACGACAACGACGGCATCCCGACCGCGCGTGAGGCCGCCGACGACACCTCGACGGGCGACGACCTCGACATGGACGGCCTGCCCTCGTACCGCGACCTCGACTCCGACGGCGACGGCGACACCGACAGCGTCGAGGCGGGGCCCGACCGCACCATGCCCGTCAACACCGACGGCGTGATGGGCCCTGACTACCTCGACACCGACAGCGACAACGACTGCCTGCTCGACAGCGACGCGCGGGAGGACGGCGCCAACCGCACCAACGCGATGCTGCCGTCGATGAACGCCGACGCGAACTGCCCGACGGGGCAGACCTGCAACCGCACCTCGGGCACCTGCGTGCCGGGCAACGACCGCGACGGCGACGGGCTGCCCGACGACTACGAGACGATGATCGGGACGAACCCCGACGACCCCGACACGGACATGGACGGCATCCGCGACGGTGACGAGATCGGTCCCGACCGGATGAACCCGCGCAACACCGACGGCGACGGGATGATCGACGCGCGGGACCCCGACGACGACAACGACACCATCCCGACCCGCGACGAGCGGCCCGGGATGATGGACCGCGACACGGACATGGACGGCCGCCCGGATCACCTCGACCCGGACGACGACAACGACGGCATCCCGACCGCGCGCGAGGCGGCCGACGACACCACCACCGGCGACGACGCCGACATGGACGGCCTGCCCTCGTACCGCGACCTCGACTCCGACGGCGACGGCGACCTCGACCGCGACGAGGCGGGCACCGACCTCACGATGCCGGTGAACACCGACGGCGTGATGGGCCCCGACTACCTCGACACCGACAGCGACAACGACTGCCTGCTCGACAGCGACCCCCGCGAGGACGGCGCGGCGCGCACCAACGCGATGCTGCCGTCGATGAACGCCGACGCGAACTGCCCGACGGGCCAGACCTGCAACCGCACCACGGGCACCTGCGCGCCGCGGGGCGACCGCGACGGTGACGGGCTGCCCGACGACGTCGAGACGATGATCGGGACGAACCCCGACAACCCCGACACCGACGGTGACGGCATCCGCGACGGCGACGAGGTCGGCACCGACCCGACGCGCCCGCGCGACACCGACATGGACGGGATGATCGACGCGCGCGACCCCGACGACGACAACGACACCATCCCGACCCGCGACGAGCGCCCTGGGATGATGGACGTCGACACCGACATGGACGGTCGGCCGGATCACCTCGACCCGGACGACGACGGCGACGGGATCCCGACCGCGCGCGAGGCGGCCGACGACACCTCGCCCATGCACGACCGCGACGGCGACGGGAACCCCTCGTACCGCGACACCGACGCGGACGGCGACGGCGACCTCGACCGCGACGAGGCGGGCAGCGACCCGACGATGCCGGTGAACACCGACCGCTCGGCGGGCCCCGACTACCTCGACACCGACAGCGACAACGACTGCGTGCTCGACAGCGACCCCCGCGAGGACGGCGCCGCCCGCACCGACGTCAACATGCCGTCGTCGATGGCCTCGATGAACTGCGCGTCGCCGACGCCGGTCTGCGACATCACCCCGGGCGTCTGCGTGGTCTGCCGCCGCACCGACTCCGGCGCGTCGCTGGGCTGCGACGGCAACACCAACGGCACCCGCTGCCTGGTGAACGACACGGCCACCGCGCCTATGCGCGCGTGCGGCTGCAACACCAACGGCGACTGCGCCACCGGCCAGATGTGCGACACGGCCGCGTCGCGCTGCGTGCCGGCCACGGACACCGACGCGGGCACCGGCGACGCCGGTCCGCAGGGTGTGTACTCGTACGAGGGTGGTGGGCTTTCGTGCTCGGTGAGCCACGGCGAGAACGGCCTCGGCGGCCTGCTCGCGCTGGGCTCGGGCCTCGCGGGCCTCGCCCTCGCGCTGCGCCGCCGCCGCCGCCGCTGATCCCCTCCGCTGATCTCGGGCCTCGGTCGTCCTGACCGGGGCCTCTCTCCCGAACAGAGCACCCACCACCTCCCCGCGACGCACGCGCGCCGCGCTGGAGGGCTTCAACCCTGTCTGGGACACCCTCGAAGGGTGTCTTGGAGGGGCTTCGACACTGTCACGGAGAGGGCGGAAGGGTGTCTGGGAGGGGGTCCAACCCTGTCGACGACACCCTCGAAGGGTGTCTGGGAGGGGGTCCAACCCTGTCGACGACA
>JAWKRC010000015.1:0-162471 GCA_041389825.1 Polyangiales bacterium
TGCGCGCCGTCGCGGGGCAGCGGGTGAGGGACCGCTTCGCGTCGATCCTCGCGACGAGCGACGCGTCGACCTCGCTCGGCCGCGTGCTCGCGCTCGATTTCGAGACCTACCTCACCGACGACATCAACGCGAAGGTCGACGTCGCGTCGATGGCGCACGCGCTCGAGGTGCGCTGCCCCTTCCTCGACACCTCGCTGGTGGAGTTCGCGGCGACGGTGCCCCCGCGTGCGCTGATGCGGGTGCGTGGGAAGGCGCTCCTCCGCCGCGCGATGCGCGGGCGCCTCCCGCTGAGCGTGATCCACCGGGTGAAGCGCGGCTTCGCGCTGCCGCTGGAGCGCTGGCTGCGCGAAGACCTGCGCGACGTGGTGCGCGACACGCTGCTCGACCGACGGGCGAGGGAGCGCGGGCTCTTCGACCCGAAGGCGGTCCGCGCGATGATCGACGGCCTCGACGCCCGCCCCACCGACGCCGACCGCGTGTGGACGCTGCTCGTGCTGGAGACGTGGATGCGCGAGTTCGTCGACTAGCGCACCCAGCGGCGGATGGCGGCCTCGCTGTCGGCGGGCGTGGTGTTGAAGCAGATGCGCGCCCGCGGGGCGTGCTCGTGGACGACGTTGATGAGGGTCTCGAAGAGCAGCAGCATCGGCGGCGCGGCGCGCACACCGGCGCCGATGAGCACGACGTCATAGGGCTTCGCGGCGAGCGCGGCGGCGGTGACCTCGCCCGCGGTCTCGCCCCGGTCGAGCCCCACGAAGTCCGCGTCGAAGCCCGCGGCGCGGAGCTGCGTGACCTGCGCCGCGATCGCCGAGGAGAGCTTCTCCTCGGTGAGCCCGGGGTGCGCGGTGAAGTCGACGAAGCGCGGTTCGAGACCGAGGTAGAGGACGGCGGTCATGGCGCCGAGACGCTACCACCGCGGCGCGCATCCAGGATGAGCAACCCCTGGCCGCGGGCACGGCAGGTGTCGCGGGAGAGACCCGATGCGAGGAGACCACACCCCGGCCACCGTCTACGCGGCGGTGGCGGCCAACGCGGTCATCGCGGTCGCGAAATTCACCGCGGCCGCGGTGACCGGTAGCTCGGCGATGCTCTCCGAGGGCATCCACTCGGCGATCGATACCGGCAACGAGGTGCTGATGCTCGTCGGCGTGCGGAGGAGCCGGCGCGGCCCCGACGCCGAGCACCCCTTCGGGTACGGCAAGGAGCTGTATTTCTGGAGCCTCATCGTGGCGGTGATGCTCTTCGGCGTCGGCGGCGGCATGTCGGTCTGGGAGGGCGCGCACAAGATCCTGAGGCCAGAGCCGATCGAGCAGCCGGTGTGGAACTACGTCGTGCTCGGGGTCGCGCTGCTCGCCGAGGGCACGTCGTGGGAGGTCGCGCGGCGCGCGCTGCGCAAGAAGCACCGGCGCGGCGCGCTGTGGCGGGCGATGCGCGCCAGCAAGGACCCGACGACCTTCGTCGTGCTCGGCGAAGACTCCGCCGCGCTCGGGGGCATCGTGATCGCCGGGCTGGGCGTCGCCGCGGGGCAGCTCTTCGGCTTCGCGCTCGCAGACGGCATCGCCTCGGTTCTCATCGGCGTGCTGCTCGGGGCGACCGCGTTCTGGCTCGCCGTCGAGAGCAAGGACCTCCTGCTCGGAGAGAGCGCCAGCGAGGAGGTCATCGGCAAGGTGCGCACCATCGCCGAGGACGAACCCGGGGTCGTACGTGTGGGCGAGCCCTTCACGATGCACCTCGGGCCGGAGAACATCCTCCTCAACCTGCTGCTCGAGTTCGACCCAGACCTGGGGGCCGCCGACGTCACCGCCACGGTCGAGAGGCTCGAGAAGCGCATCCGTGAGTCGGTGCCCGAGATCCGGCGGATCTTCATCGAGGCCAGCTCGCTCGAGGGTACTCGCGGGGCCTGAGCCTCGCGGGAGTCCGCTCGAGGCGGCCGCGGGCGGTGACGCGACGCGCCCCCCGCTCGTCACCCCTGCGCGAAGAAGTGCCGGAGCTGGATCTCGGCGTCCTCCACCGCGACGTGCGGGAGTCGCACGTCGAAGCGCCGCCCTCGCGCTTCGAGCCACGAGCTCGCGCACACGGCCTTGAAGCCGAAGGGGTTCGCGCCGAGGAAGGTCCACGCGTACCAGACGACCCAGGGCCAGTCGAAGGCCGCGGGCCTCGCGACGAAGGTCGCGCGCTCGTCGACGTAAGGCTTCGCCCACCCGCGAAGTCGGCCATCGCCTTCTCGGGCGCGACTCCTCACGGAGCGCGCGCTCGTACGAGCGCCGCTCACACACGGCGTCTCCGATGGGGGTGATCCGCGCCTCGAAGCGATCGATCACGCCCCGCGCGCGGGAGCCCACCACCGCGCCGAGCTCGGCGAGCGAGTGGCGACCGATCACGGGGCCGCTGGTCTCCAGGTCGACCATGATCCAGAGCCGCTCAGCGCCCATGGCGACGCCCGTGGTGGCGACCGTAGTGCCGCCGCGGAGGCGCCCAGGGCCGCGCGCGCACGATGGCCGTCACCGCGGCGCCTGGCGAACTCTCGGATCGCCCACGCCACGCCCCTCCTCCAACGCGGGGCGCACCAGGCTCGCGGGGCGCCGAGCCGCAGGGAGCGCTCCGAGGCGCGCGGCGATCACGCCCGCCACGTCGTCGACGGTGGGCGAGGGGCCTTGCATGCCCAGCGAGGCCGCGATGTGGGCGAGGTCGCGCGGCGGCGCGAGCGCGATCTCGGTCACGAGGGCCGACGCGAGGCCCTCTCGCGCGCCGTTGAGCGGGTCGCGCCCCGCGACGTGCATCATCGCGCGCAGCCGGTCGTTGTGCTGCGGCGCCCACGGGCGCTGCACCCAGTCGATCACCTGCGCCAGCGCGTTCACCGACGCCTGCGCGAGGCGCATCAGAGCTTCATCATCGTCATGGTCGTTCTCCCCTCTGCGAGAGCGGAGGAGCGCCGCCCGCGAGACCCAACGCCTCGCGCCGAACGAACGCCCTCAGGTCGACCGCGACGCTCTGCGCGCGGCCCGCTCCTGTCTCGCCGGTGAAGCTAGGCCACGCGGGCGGTGGAGATCACGGACACGATCCCGGACAGGTTGCGCGGGTCACCCCCGCGGGCGGTCGCGCTCGGTGAGGAGCCAGTCGACGAAATCCTTCGTCGGGTCGAAGCCCACCACGGTCTCGGCGTCGCGCACGAAGTTCGACAGCGCGTTCACGTCGTACACGTAGCGCCGCCCGTCGCGCGTCGAGACGAGGTACTCCACGCCGCAGACGTCCATCGCGCCCGCGGCGGCGATGCGGCGCGCGTCGTCGATCGCGTCGGGGGTCTCGTCGTGGCGCTCGATGCGGAGGCCCTTCGCGGGGGCGCTCACCGCGCACATCTCGAAGGCGTCGCCGTCGATCGGCGCGGCGGGCACCGCGGGCGCCGCGCCCACCTGGCAGATGTCCGCCGGGCAGAGGTTGAAGTCCTTCCCCTCGGGGAAGATGCGGACGGAGTAGAGGTGCCGGTCGCCGAGCATCTCGACGCGCACGATGTGTCCGCCCTCCGCGGGGTGGAACTCCTGCACCAGCACCTGCCCGTCGACCCCGAAGCTCGGCGCGTCGGTGAGCCACGCCTCCAACGCGTCGCGGTCGTCGAAGCGCACGATGCCCGCGCCGCTCCCGCCGATGTTGGGCTTCACGACGATGGGGTATTCGAGTCCCTCGGCCGCGGCGCGCACCGACGCCACGCTGTTGGCGAAGCGCGTGCGAGGGTGGCTCACCCCGAGCCGTCGGAGGAGCAGCGTCTGGAGCGCCTTCGAGGTCTCCAGCGCGTAGGCGCGCGAGCCGTTCACGACCCTGCAGCCCGCCGCCTCGAAATGGGCGAGCGCGCTCTGGGCGAAGAAGATCGCCGAGGCGTGGTCGCGCTTCCACGCCGACGGAGACGCGCGGTTGAGCACCATCTCGTAGGCGCGCGGCGCGTCGGGGTCGAGCGCGAGGGAGTGCAGCGTGAGCTCCTCCCAGGCGACGCCGCGGCGGTCGAGCTCGGCGTAGAGGCGCTTCTGCCAGTCAGGGTGTTCGTTCAGGACGGCGATGGGCAGTCGGTTCATGGCGGCGACGGTCTATACACCGACGGCGCTTGTGCGGGGGCGCCGCGCGGAAGCATCATCGCCGCCATGCTGTCGGTCTTCGAGGTCTATTTCGTGCGCGGGCAAGACATCTCCGGGCTCCTCTCGAAGGAGGTCGCCGAGGAGACCAACGCCCAGGTGATGACCGCCGACGAGGCCTACGGCGCGGGGCTGCGCGGCCTCCCTCCGCCCGCGGCCGACCGCGAGCTGCGCTACATCGCCGTGAACGCCCGCGACGCGCGCTGGATCGAGCGCGTGCTCGAGGCCTCTGAGCTCGTGACGAACTACCGCGTCCACGACCTCGGCGGGTGAAGCCCATGGGCGAGAGCGCCCGCGCCACGATCACGGGCCTGCGCCCCACCCGCGCCGAGGTCGACCTCGCGGCGCTGCGCCACAACGCGCGCGTGGTGCTCGACCACGTGCGCCAGCCGCCGTCGTCTCCCTTGGTCTACGGCGTGGTGAAGGCCGACGCCTACGGCCACGGCGCAGTGGCCGCGGCGCGGGCGATGGAGCGCGCGGGCGTCGACGGCCTCGGCGTGGCCCTCGTCGAAGAGGGCCTCGAGCTGCGCGCCGCGGGCGTCACGGCGCCCGTGCTGGTCATGTCGGGGATCCACGGCGACGCCATCGCCGCGGCCCTCGACGCGCGGCTCACGCCCGTGGTGCACCACCCCACGCAGCTCGCGTCGCTCGCCGCGCTCGGCGACCGCGAGGCGGTGGTGCACCTCAAGGTCGACACGGGGATGTCTCGCCTCGGCGTCACGCCCGACGAGCTGCCGCGCGTGGTCGAGCGGCTCGCGGCGATGCGGAACGTGCGCGTCGAGGGGCTGATGACCCACCTCGCGAGCGCCGACGGAGACGACACGGAGTTCTCCCGCGAGCAGATGCGGCGCTTCGGCGAGGCCGTCGAGGTCGCGCGGCGCGCGGGGCTCCGGCCGAGGCTCCTGCACGCCGCGGCGAGCGCGGGCGCCCTGCGCATGGACGACACGCGCCTCGACCTCGTGCGGGTCGGGATCGCGATGTACGGCTCGGCCCCGTTCCCGAACACGGCGCCGGGGTTGCTGCCCGCGATGCGCCTGCGCACCGAGGTGATCTCGCTGCGCACGGTGCCGGCGGGCGCGACGGTGGGCTACTCCGGCGCGTACCGCGTCGGGAGGCCGTCGGTGATCGCGACCATCCCCATCGGCTACGCCGACGGCTTCGTGCGGAGGCTGTCGAGCGAGGCGGAGGTGCTGGTGCACGGCGCGCGCTGCCGGGTGGTGGGCAACGTGTCGATGGACCTCTCCACCGTCGACGTGACCGACCTCTCTCGCTCGCGCGGCGTGTCGATCGGCGACGAGGTGGTGGTGCTCGGGCCGCAGCGCGGGAGCGCGGGCTTCGACTGCATCCGCGCCGAAGAGATCGCCCAGCGCGTGGGGACGATCCCCTACGAGGTGCTGACCGCGGTCTCGCGGCGCGTGCCGCGGGTGTACGTGAACGACGACGGGGGCGACGCGCGTGTCGGATGACGCTCCCGAGGGGCCCTCGACGCTCCGCTTACCACCGCCCCGGTGATCGCCCTCGTCGAAGAGGTCGGCATCATGGGCGACCTCGCCTTCCGCACACTCATGTGGACCTTCAGGCCCCCGTGCGCCTCCAGCTCGCCGTCACGCAGGCCGAGTTCGTCGGCGTGCAGTCGATCTTCCTCGTGGGCCTCGTGGGCACCTTCACGGGGATCGTCTTCGCGATGCAGACGATCTACGGCTTTCGCCGCTTCGGCGCCGAGAACATGGTGGGCGGCGTGGTGGGCCTCACCCTCTCGCGCGAGATGGCGCCGGTGCTCACGGCCATCATGGTCGCCGCGCGCCGGGCTCGGGCATGGCCGCCGAGCTCGGCAACATGAGGGCCTCGGAGCAGATCGACGCCCTCGAGACCATGGCCGTGAACCCTGTGCAGTACCTCATCGTGCCGCGCGTGCTCGCGGGCGTGGTGATGGTGCCGGTGCTGTCGCTGCTGTTCTTCCTCGTGGGCCTCGGCGGCGCGTGGCTCATCGGCGTGAAGCTCCTCTCGCTCGACCCCGGGATCTTCTTCGACCGCATCAAGTCGATGATGGCCCCCGACGACCTGCGCCAGGGGCTCATCAAGGCCGTGATCTTCGGCTACGCCGTCTCGCTCATCGCCTGCCGCCACGGCTACTTCGCGAGCGGAGGCGCCGTGGGCGTGGGCCAGGCCACCACCCGCGCCGTGGTCTGGAGCGTGGTGGGCGTGTTCATCCTCGACACGCTCCTCACGTCGATCATGACCCCGGTGGTGTGAGCGCGATGTCCGAGCCGGCGCGTCCGCACGTGCAGATCACCAAGCTCGTGAAGCGCTACGGCGACCGCACGGTGCTCCACGGCGTCGACCTGAACATCGGGCGCGCCGAGACCCTGGTGGTCATCGGCGGGTCGGGCGCGGGCAAGAGCACGCTCGTGCGCCACCTCATCGCGCTCGAGCGGCCCACCTCGGGGCAGATCCTCATCGACGGCACCGACGTCGCGGCCCTCGACGACGTCGCGCTCGCCAAGGCCCGCCGCCGCTTCGGGATGGTCTTTCAGAAATACGCCCTCTTCGACTCGATGACAGTCTTTGACAACGTCGCCTTCCCGCTGCGGGAGCAGACGAAGCTCAGCGAGGCCGAGATCCGCGAGCGGGCCATGACCAAGCTCCAGGAGCTCGGCGTCGACCACGCCGCGAAGCTCACCCCCGCGCAGATCTCGGGCGGCATGGCGAAGCGCGTGGGCATCGCGCGCGCCCTGGTGATGCAGCCCGAGCTCTTGATCTACGACGAGCCCACCTCGGGCCTCGACCCGGTGACCTCGCGCACCGTCGACGACCTCATCGAAGAGATGCGCGAGCGCTTCGGCGTGACCTCGGTGGTGATCACCCACGACATGGTGAGCGCCTTCGACATCGCCGACCGCATCGCGATGCTCATCAAGGGCCGGGTCGTGGCCGAGGGCGGGCCCCGCGAGGTGCTCGCGTCGGACAACGAAGACGTGCAGCGCTTCATCCGGTCGAGCGGCGTCGAGGCCACGCGCCTCGAGCAGCGCAAGGGGCGCACCCCCGCGTCGGAGCTCGCGGGCAAGGCCCTGGAGCTCAAGCGCGCCCGCGACGAGGAGGAGCGGAAGAAGCGCTGAGCGGGGCGGTTCATGTTGCGGCGCACAATGACCGCTTGACTCGCGGGGGATGGGCGGGAGAATGCGCCGCCCGCGGCGGGTCGCTGCGGCGCGACAGAGAAAGGATCGAGCGCGATGTCGAAGCCCGAGGTGTTCATCTGCAGCGCGGTGCGCACGCCCATCGGGGCGTTCCAGGGTTCGCTGGCCGAGGTGCCGGCGGTGAAGCTCGGCGCGACGGCCATCAAGGCGGCGCTGGAGAAGGCCGGCGTCGCCCCGGATCAGGTGGGCGAGGTCTACATGGGCAACGTGCTCACCGCGGGCGAGGGCCAGGCCCCGGCGCGGCAGGCGTCGCTGGGCGCGGGCATCCCGGTGGCCGTACCGACGACGACGGTGGGCAAGGTCTGCGGCTCGGGGCTCATGGCCGTGATGCTCGGCACCAAGAGCATCCTCCTGGGCGACGCCGAGGTGGTGGTCGCGGGCGGCATGGAGAGCATGTCGAACGTGCCCTACTACCTCCCGGGCGCGCGCGGCGGGTACCGCATGGGCAACCAGACCGCCATCGACGGGATGATCCACGACGGGCTGTGGGACCCGTACAAGAACTTCCACATGGGCGTGGCGGGCGAGCTCTGCGCGAAGGAGATGAAGTTCGACCGCGAGGCCCAAGACGCCTTCGCCAAGGAGAGCTACCGCCGCGCGCTCGCCGCGCAGGCCGAGGGCCGCTTCGCCAACGAGCTCACGCCCGTGGTGATCGAGGGCCGCAAGGGCGCGGTGACGGTGAGCGAAGACGAGGAGCCCAAGCGCGGCAACGCCGACAAGATGGCCGGGCTCCGCCCCGCCTTCGACAAGGCCGGCACCATCACCGCGGCGAACGCGAGCAAGATCAACGACGGCGCGTCGGCGCTGGTGCTCGCCTCGGGCGACGCGGTGAAGCGCCTCGGCCTCACGCCCCTCGCGCGCGTCGCGGGCTACGGCTCGGCGGCGCAGGAGCCCGAGTGGTTCACCACTGCGCCGTCGAAGGCCATCGCGGCGACGCTCGGCCGCATGAACCTCAAGGGCGACGACGTCGACCTGTACGAGGTGAACGAGGCCTTCGCGGTGGTGGCGATGGCGGCGATGCAGTCGTCGAAGATCGACGCGGCGAAGATGAACGTGAACGGCGGCGCGGTGGCGCTCGGGCACCCCATCGGGGCGAGCGGCGCGCGCATCCTCACGACGCTGGTGCACGCGATGACCGACCGGAAGGTGAAGCGCGGCCTGGCGACGCTGTGCATCGGCGGCGGCGAGGCCGTGGCCGTCGTCGTCGAGCGCTGACCGCGGGCGAGGGGAGGTCGCCGCGCGGCCTCCCTTGACGCCCTCGGGGCGAAGGGAGTAGCGCCCTTCGACTCATGAGTGACATCCAGGTGATCGGGGTGCTCGGCGCGGGGCAGATGGGCAGCGGAATCGCCCAGGTCGCCGCCGCCGCGGGCTACACGGTGAAGCTCGCCGACGCGACCGAAGAGCGCGCGAAGGCGGGCCGGGCGAAGATCGAGGCGGGCCTGCGCAAGCTGGTCGAGAGGGCGAAGGCCAACGCCGACGACGTGAGCGCCACCATGGGCCGCCTCAGCGCGGTCGACGGGGTGGGTTCCTTTCACGACGCCGACCTCGTGGTCGAGGCCGTGACCGAGCACCTCGAGACGAAGCTCTCGCTCTTCGCGGGCCTCGACGCGGCGATGAAGCCCGGGGCGATCCTCGCGAGCAACACGAGCTCGATCTCGATCACGCGCCTCGCGGCGGCGACGAAGCGGCCCGAGTCGGTGGTGGGCCTGCACTTCTTCAACCCGGTGCCGGTGATGAAGCTCGTCGAGGTGATCCGCGCGCTGCAGACCAGCGACGCGACCTACGACGCGGTGAAGGCCGTGGTGTCGACCCTCAACAAGACCGCGGTCACCGCGAAGGACTCGCCCGGGTTCATCGTGAACCGCATCCTCATCCCGCTCTTGAACGAGGCGGTCTTCGCGCTCGAGTCGAACCTCGGCACCGTGGCCGACATCGACAACGCGGCGAAGCTCGGGCTCAACCACCCGATGGGCCCGCTCGAGCTCGCGGATTTCATCGGGCTCGACACCGTGCTCGCCATCGCCGAGGTGCTCCAGCGCGAGTTCGGCGAGGACAAGTACCGCCCGCCGGCGCTCCTCAGGAACTACGTCGACGCGGGCTGGCTCGGGCGAAAGTCCGGCCGCGGCTTCTACACCTACGGGGCGAAGTGAGGTCTGCCATGACGTACGAGACGATCTCGGTCGAGCGCGACGGCGCGGTGGCGTGGGTGACGATCCAGCGCCCCGAGAAGCTCAACGCGATCAACGCGCAGGTGGTCGACGACCTGTCGGCGGCCTTCGCGGCGCTGGCGCGCGAGGGCGGCGTGCGCGCGGCGGTGCTCACGGGCTCGGGCGACCGCGCCTTCGTGGCGGGCGCCGACATCGCGCAGATGGCCGGCCTCGACGCCGAGGCCGCGGCGCGCTTCGCCCGCAAGGGGCACGACCTCGGCGCGCAGATGGCGGCGCTGCCCTTCCCCGTGATCGCCGCGGTGAACGGCTTCGCGCTCGGCGGCGGCACCGAGATCGCGCTCGCGTGCGACCTGATCGTCGCGAGCGACCGCGCGCGCTTCGGGCAGCCCGAGGTGGGGCTCGGGGTGATCCCGGGCTTCGGCGGCACGCAGCGCCTCGCGCGTCGCGTGGGCGTGGGCAAGGCGCGCGAGCTGGTGCTGGTGGGCAGCCTCATCGACGCGAACGAGGCGCAGGCCATCGGCCTCGCCGACCGGGTCGTGCCGCACGAGAAGCTGCGCGACGAGGTGAAGGCCATGGCCGAGCAGATCGCGCGCAACGCGCCGCTCGCGGTGGCGCACGCGAAGCGGGTGCTGCACGTCGGCGAGAGCGTGCCCCTCGAGGTCGCGCGCGAGCTCGAGATCCAGGCCTTCGCGCTGTGCTTCGCCACCGAGGATCAGAAGCAGGGGATGAAGACCTTCCTCGAGAACCCGAAGGCCCCGCGCACCTTCAACGGGAGGTGATTTTTTTCGTTGACGCTCCAGGGGGTCGTTGGTAGACACCGGCTCCCTTCCGCGGCGGAGCGATGAGCGAAGCGGCGGGCGAGGGGTGGTAGTTAAGTCGGTTATAACGCCGGCCTGTCACGCCGGAGGCCGCGGGTTCGAGTCCCGTCCACCCCGCAGACTGAACCCCGCGACATCGAGAGGTGTCGCGGGGTTCGCTGCATTTGGGCTCCGGGGGGAGCGCGCGCCCGCGTCGCGTTCGGGGGTACAACCGAACCTATGAGCGACGCGGAGTCCGTCCCGCTCGTCTTCGTGGGGCCCAACGGCGTTCGCACCGCGGTGCTCTGGCGGGTCGCCGAGGCGATCCGTCACCGCCGCGCGTCGATCGACTGGGAGCGCCCGTGGCGCGACCCCGACGGCGACCAGGCCGACGAGCCCGTCGAGTCGTACGAGCTCCAGGGCCTGAGCCTCCTCGACTTCGCGCGCGCCCAGGGCGCCCCCGTCGACGTCTTCGCGTGGAGCAGCGGCGCCTTCACGGCCCTCCACGCGGCGACCGAAGACCCCTCGGCCTTCCGCAAGCTGTACCTCTACGAGCCGCCGTACCGCGCGCGCGACGACGCGACGACGTGGCAGCGCTGGCGCTTCTTCGAGTCCGCGGTGATGAGCTTCATGGGCGTGGGGCGCGCGTCGCGGCGGGCCTTCTGGCGGATGGTCTCGCCGCGAGACGACGGCCGCTGCGGCTTCGACCGGCTCCCCACGAACGCGCGCGACGCGCTCGTCGACGCGTCGGGCCCCGTGCTGCTGGAGATGTTCGCGGGCACGGGCGAGGAGCTCGGGATCAGCCTCTCGCGCCTCACGACAAAGGTGCTGGTGCTCGTGGGGGAGCGCAGCCACGCGACCGTGCAGCGCGCGGCCGACCGGCTCGTCGCGGCGGTCCCCTTCGGGACGGTGGTCGAGGTGCGCGACGGAGATCACCTCGCGCCGATCGCCGCGCCCGAGCGGGTGGGCGCGGCGATCCTGGGGTGCTGAGCGTCGGTCAGCGGCAGGCGACGAGGGGCGTGCAGCCGTCGGGCAGCGCCGGGAGGGTCTGCGCGCAGCCGCTCATCTGCTCGAAGGCGTTGCCCTCGCTGAAGTCCGGCGTCGCGGGCCCGCGCCAGCCGCGGAACACCCCGTGCCCCGACCCACGCACGAAGCGGACGTCGTGGATGAAGTTCGTCGGCGGCGCCTGGGTGAAGATCACCGCCGACTCGTCGGCCGCGACGTCGCTGCACGTGAGGAGCACGCAGCCGCAGTCGTCGCCGGTGTACTCCAGCGTGACGTGCTCCAGGCGGTTCTGCGCCGAGGGAACGCCGCCGTACCAGATCCCGACCCAGTCGCCCGGCTGCGGGTTCTCCGCGGCGCTGGTCATCACCACGGGTCGCTCGGCGGTGCCCACCGCGCGCAGCACGCCCGACGCGGCGAACTCGCCGGTGTAGTGCTCGACCCCGAGCCGACCGTGCGGGTGAAAGCGCATCACCACGCCGGGCTCCACGGTGAGCGTCGTGACGCGCCCCGCGTCGGCGCCGCCCGCGCCGATGTTGAAGCGGTCGACGTCAGAGTCGCCGATCCGGTACGGCACCCCGCGGTCGCGCATCGTGGTGTCTTCCTGCAGGCCGCCGCGCTGGTTGGCGCCCTCGGGGTCGACCAGGATCTCGTCGACGCGGTTGCCCGTGTACGCGCCCGTGGGCACGCCGTCGATCGCGTGCTCGCCGATGATCATCGCGAAGGGCTCGACCTCGCCGCCCGAGCGCGTGACCGTGAGGTCCGTCGAGCCGGGCGCGAAGGTGCCCGCGCGGTCGACCATCACGCCCGGGCCCATCGAGTCGGTGATGGTGACGTGGTCGACGAGCGCGACGGGCGCCGCGGGGGTCGCCCCGGTGCCGCGCAGCACCAGCGACGCGTGCCGGTAGAAGCGGTCGCCGCCGCCGCCGGAGAGCGTCACGTAGCGCAGCGAGCCGCGCGCGGCGCCCTCGACCTTGAGCTGGTTCCACCGCGCGCCGTCGAGGCCGCTGAACGAGATGGGCCGCGCGGCCTCGCCCTCGGCGACGATGCGCGCGCCCCCGCGCGCCGCCGACAGCGACGCGCCCTGCGCGAAGACCACCCGCGCGCAGGGCTCGATGGTGAGGGTGACGTCCGCGTCCAAGCGGGTGTCGCCGCTGACGAGGTGGGGGCTGGCGGCCGCCGTCCACGTCTCGCTCTGCGCGAGGGTGAGCGGGTGCTCGGTGGGCGCGTTCAGCGACGTGTCGGGGCACGACTGCGAGGGCGTCGGGGAGCCCTCCTGCGCGGGGCCGCACGCGGCGACGGCGCCGATCGAGAGGAGCGAGGCGAGGGCGAGGCGAAGCGAGTTCGTCATGGCAGACACCGGCCTTTCTGGCGGCGCCGTCCGCGTCACTGCGCGGGGGCGTCGCCACCCGCCGAGCGCGCTCCGAGGTCGACATCGACCCGCGCGCTGGGCGGCGACCCCTTGAGCAGCGCCCGTGCCACGCTCGTAGACGCGACGAGACGCAAACGCGCGGCCCCGTGACTGTCGAGACCTCGACGCGGGCTGACGTCGCGTCGACGGCGCCCGCTGCCAATCGCGGTTCACGTGGGGTCGACGCCGCGCTGGCTCGCCGTGGCACAGACCCGAGCGCGGGAGGGGAGATCGTTCGGGGTCAGAACCAACCCGCGGAGTCGCGGGCGGCGGTGATCATGTCGTCGGCGGTGCGCCGCTCGGCGTCGATCTCGGGCGCGGCCTCTTCGATGCGGCGCGCGATGGCCTGCCGCTGCTCGGGGGTGGGGTTCGCGCCGCCCGCGCTCACGGCCCGCTCCAGGAGGCGGAAGCTCGCCGTGAGCCGCTGGAGCGCCGAGCGCTCGTGGTCGCGCAGGCGGTAGACCTGCAGCGGGGCGTCGCGCAGCACCTCGACGAAGCTGTTGGGCGCGATGAGGAGCTCGGCCATCGGACCGCGGTGGCAGGCGTTGAGCGGAGAGGGCAGCGGGCCGCTCTGGAGGCCGTCGGCGAGGCGGCGGAGCTCCGCGCCGGTGGTGACGCCGAAGCAGCGGCGGAGGGGGCGCTCGATGTCTTGCGCGTGGCGTTCGGTCACGCGCTGGGCCCACATGCGCGCGGGGTCGCGCGCGCGGCGCCACGCGACGAAGCCCACGGCGAGCGCGACGATGAGCCCCACGCTCACGAGGATCTTGAAGCGATCGGGGGGCTGGCGCGCCGGCGCGTCGGTGGTCGTGGTCGCCTCGGTGTCGTCGTCGTCGCTCATGCTGGGCGACGATTCGTAGTCGAAGCGCCGCGGACATTCCATCGAGGGCTTCTGTGAAGGGTGTGCGAATTCCACACGGGGGCGTGGGTGCTGCGCTTGTCACCCCGTAGAGACGGGGTGTAGCGTGCGTGCCGGTGTCGCGGGTCCCGGGTGGGCCGGAGAGCGCGCGACACCGACGGAATCACCGCGCACCCCGACCGGAGGCTTCCGGCGCCTCGATGCTGAGGGCGCCGTCGAGGCCTCCGCACCCGCGGAGCGCGCTTCACCAAGGACCCTTCGAATGACGTTCACCGAGGCCGCCGAGGCCGTGCTCCGCAAGGCGGGCAAGCCGCTCAACTACAAGAAGATCACGCAGATCGCGATCGACGAGAACCTGCTCTCGCACGTCGGCAAGACCCCCGAGGTCACGATGAGCACGCGGCTCACGACGCTGACCCGCAAAGACAGCCCCGAGTCGAACATCGTCCGGGTGAAGCCGGGCGTGTTCGGCCTGCGCGAGTGGGGCAAGGTCGACGGCGACGACGGCGCCGACGGCGCGCCCGCGAAGGGCAAGCGCGCGCCCAAGGCCGCCCCGCCGGCCGAGGCGACCCAGGGCGAGCGCCGCGGCGACCGAGGGCGAGGCCGAGGCGCGACGAGCGAGGCGACCGAGACCGCGACGAGGCGAAGCGACCGAGACCGCGACGAGCGAGGCGACCGAGGCCGCGACGAGCGAGGCGACCGAGGCCCAGCAGCGAGGCGGGTGAGGAGCTCGCCACCGCCGAGGCGCAGGCCGCGGCCCCGGCGCCCGCGCCGCGCAAGGTGGTCGAGGTCAGCGAAGACGACTCGCCCGCACGCCCGAGGAGATCGAGCGCGCCGCGCGCCTCGCGGCCTCGGCCGAGATGTTCCCCGAGGAGGAGGACGACGAGGAGCCCCTGCTCGGCGGCCCCGACAAGTCCGACCCGAACCGCCGCAAGCGCCGTCGCCGCCGCCGCGGCGGGCGACCCGACGGTCAGGGCAACGGCGAGGCGGGCGCCGAGGCCGCGGGCGAGGGGAGCGACGAGATCGTGCTCACCGCCGAAGGGGTCGAGGCCCGCGAGGGCGGCGAGCGGCGTGAGCCGCGGGAGAACCGTGACAACCGCGACCGCCGTGACCGCGGCGGCGAGCGCGGTGGCGAGCGCGACCGCAGCAGCGACCGCGATCGCAATGGCGACCGGGGCGGCGACCGCGATCGGGACCGCGACCGCGGCGCGGACCGTGACCGCGGTGGTGACCGCGACCGTGACCGCGACCGCGGGGCGGACCGCGGCGGTGACCGCGACCGTGATCGCGGCGCGGACCGCAGCTTCGACCGTGAGCCCGTCGAGGTCGACACGGGGCGCGACTCGGCCGACCTCGTGGTGTCGATGCTCTCTCGCCGCGACGACCGTCAGCCCGTGGGCGTGCGCGCCCTCGTCGACGAGGCCGTGCGCGCGGGCAAGATGGCCGGCGACGCGGCGACGCTCGCGGCCACCGTGTCGGCGGCGATCCGCATGGACAACGCCCGTCGCGCGTCCCGCGGCGAGCGCGCGCGCCTCCGCCTCGCGGCGGGTCGCGTGGGCCTGGTCGACTGGACGCTCCCGACCGAGCTGGTGCGCGCCGAGGCTGACGCGCTCGCGGCCCTCGAAGCGCCTGCGCGACGTCGCGCGCCGCTACGTGCTGCGCCGCCTGAACGAGCTGCCGCAGTCGTCCTTCACCGAGGCGCTGGTGCTCCTCCTCGAGCGGCTCGGGATCTCGTCGCTGCGCACCACGCTATGCGGCCGAGCCTGCCGCAGGGCGAGGTGCACCTCTCGGGCGTCGCGCGCCGCGGCCCCGAGGAGTCCCGTCGCGGTGGTGCTCAAGCGCGGCGGCGAGATCGGCCGCGAGCGCGTGATCGAGCTGCGCGGCTCGCTGCACCACTACAACCAGGCCCAGGCCGTGTGGATGCTCTCTACGGGCACGATCCTCTCGGGCGCCCGCGAAGAGGCCGCCCAGCCCGGCCCTGCCCCCGTCACCCTCATCGACGGCTCGGGCCTCGGCCGGATGCTCGACGAGCACTCCGTGCTGGTGCAGCACGCGACGGTGACCCTCCCGTGGCTCGACGTCGACCTCTTCGACGTCCTCCGCGGCGGCTGACCGACCCCACGCCCTCCCTCGCCGGGCTCGCGACGCGGCCCGCGCGACCCTCCCTCAGCGCATCGTCAGAAGCAGCCGCGCATGCACTCGCGGTAGCGCTCGTCGCACTGCGCGACGCACGCCGCGTCGCGCGCGGTGCAGCGCTCGCCGCAGCCGCTCCACTGCGTGCGGCAGTCGTCTCCGCAGCGCGCGCCGGGCGGCTCGCCGATGGCGCCCTGCGCGAGGGCCGTCGCGGGCGGCGACCAGCGTCGACGTCTGCGCGTCGCGCGCGGCAGCACGGCGTCGAAGGTCGACACCATCACGTTGCTGCGCAGCGGCGCGTCTCCGGCGTCGGGCGTGAGGATCGCGGGCGCGGCCCGGTTCACCACGGGCTCGTCGGCGGGGGCCGTCGGCGCGTGGGGCGCCGCGGGCGGCGTGGCGACCGCGCCGCTGTCGGTCTGTCGCGAGATCGACGCGAGGCGGCCGCGCGCGTACTCGACGCGGTCGCTGGTGGAGCCGTAGGCGTAGGCCTGGAGCCAGTTCGCCCAGCACTCGCTGCGCGCGGCGGGGGCGATGTCGACGTCGAAGTCGAGCGCGTAGCAGCGCTCGAAGGCGCCCTCGCCGTCGTAGACGTAGCGGTAGTTGGGGCCGCAGCCGACGGCGGCGAGCAAGGCGGCGAGCGAGAGGCGGAGCGCGGGGCGCATCGGGGGATCGTACACCGCGGCCCCGTCGCGGCGCCCGTCGCATGCCGGTGAGGCGGTGCGCGAGCTCGCGCCAGCGTCGGGCGGCGTCTTGCTGCGCGCGCACGGCCGCGAGGGTCGCGCGGGTGGCTCGGTCGCGTCGCCGCGGGCTCGGCGATGAAGGCGTCGGGCGGGAGCGCGGCGTCGAGCTCGAGCGCGGCGGCGCGGTGCGCGTCGGCGGTGCGGCGAAAGTCGACCACGGCGCGCGCGGTGTTGATCTGCTCTGAGAGCGAGCGCGGGAGCTGCGTGACGCGGACGACGTACTCCATCGGGAGGTGCACGCTCTCGGCGAGGCGCCAGAGCTCGCGGCCGTTCCATTGAGGGAGCACCTCGGGGAAGACCAGCGAGGCGTCGCAGCTCGCGGCGTCGAGCACGAGCTCGGAGCGCAGGCGCTTGTCGTCGATGCCGGTGACGACCTCGCGGATGGCGGCCTCGAACCAGTTGCGACGCGCGCCGTCGAGGGCGCGGTCGCCCGTGACGGCGACGGTGCGAAAGGCCATGCGCCACCGACGTCGGTCGGGGTCGCGCCGCTGGAGCACGTTGATGGCGCGTGGGAAATCCCTGCGACGGCAGAGGATCGCCGCGTCGTCGCTCACGCGGGTGTAGTCCGCGACCGGGGCAAGCGTCGTCATCGCCCGACACTTCACAGAGCTCCGGCGGGAGGGTCAAAGAATCGGCACCGCGTGCGAAGCTCCCGCGCGATGAACGACGCGCGCCCCCTCGCCGTGGTCGTCGCCGTCACGCGCGGCGACGGTCGGTATCTGCTCGTGAAGCGCGCGAAGGGCCTCCCGGCGGAGGGCTACTGGGTGCCCGTGAGCGGCAAGGTGGAGCCGGGGGAGTCGCTCTCCGACGCGGCGGCGAGGGAGTGCCTGGAGGAGGTGGGGATCGCCGTGCGCGTGGGGCGAGAGCTCACGCGCGGCGAGACGGACGACGCGCGCTACGCGCTGGTGTGGATGGAGGCGCGCAGCGTCGAGGACGCGCCCGCGGTGATCGCGAAGGCCGACGAGGTGGAGGACTGGCGCTGGGTCACGCGCGAGGAGGTCGAGGGCGTCGCGCCGATGTTCGACGCGACGCGCGAGGTGTTCCGCTCACGCCTGGGGTGACGAGAGCTCGGCGACGGTGGAGAGCGCGGCCTGGAGGCGCTGGTCCTTGTCGTGGAGCTCCTGGAGGCGGTCGCGGTCTCGCGCGACCACCTCGGCGGGCGCGCGGCCCGTGTAGTCGGGGTTGTTGAGGCGCTTGGCGAGCGACTCGGCCTCCTTGCGGACCTTGGCGATGTCCTTCTCGAGGCGCTTGCCCTCGGCGCCGGGGTCGATGTGGCCCGCGAGGGGGATCATCACCTCGACGCCGTGGCTCACGGCATAGCCCACGCCGCGCGGGCGCTCCGAGCCGCCGTGCGTGAGCTCTCCGCGGATCTCCTTGGCGCGGGTCAGACGTCGGATCGCGCCGTCGTACTCGGCGAGCACGCGGAGCGTCGCCTCGTCGCTGGTGCGCAGCGTCGGGGTGATCGCCGCGCCGGGCTTGATCCCGAGCTCGGCGCACACGCGGCGCACGCTCTCGATCACGCCCTTGAGCGTCGCCATCGCGGCCTCGGCCTCGGGGTCGCGCGCCCCGTCGAGCGCGCTCGGGAAGGGGTTGACGGCGAGCCCCTCGGCGAGCCCCCCGCAGGTCTGACGTCGCCGCGCGGCCTCGGGGAGGTTCTGCCAGCACTCCTCGGAGAGCGAGGGCATGAAGGGGTGCAAGAGGCGCAGCGAGGTCTCGAGGCAGTGCGCGAGGGTGAGCTTGTACGAGGCCTTCGCCGCCGCGGAGCCGCCGTCGAACACGGGCTTGCAGAGCTCGAGGTACCAGTCGCAGAGCTCGTACCAGAAGAACTGGTAGACGGCGGCGGTGGCCTCATCGAGCCGGAACTCGTCGAGGCCGCGGTTCACCTCGCTCACCGCGTGCGCGACGCGAGAGAGCACCCAGCGCTCGGCCACGGAGTCGGGCCGCGGGAACGCGCCCGTCGGTCGCTCGCCCACGTCGGCGATGTGCGTGAGCACGAAGCGCGTGGCGTTCCAGACCTTGTTGCAGAAGTCGCGGTAGCCCTGCAGGCGCGCGAGGTTGAGGTTGATCTTGCGCGACTGCGGCGGATGACTCGCGAGGTAGAAGCGCACCGCGTCGGCGCCGAACGCGGGGAAGCCCTCCTTCAGCGCCGAGGTCGAGGGGTAGGCCTCGGAGAAGCGCTTGAGGGCCTCTTCGTAGGGCGCGCCCTGCGAGGCGTGCTCGACGATCTCGCGGAGCGTCGCGCCGTGCACGAGGTCGAGGGGGTCGATGACGTTCCCCTTCACCTTCGACATCTTGTTGCCCTTCTCGTCGCACACCATCCCGTGCAGGAGCACCCTGCGGAACGGCACGTCGCCCATGAAGTGCAGCCCCATCATGAGCATCCGCGCGACCCAGAAGAACAGGATGTCGAAGCCCGTCTCCATCACGCTGTTCGGGTAGAAGGTCTCGAGCGCGGCGGTCTTCTCGGGCCACCCCAGCGTCGCGAAGGGCCACAGGGCCGACGAGAACCACGTGTCGAGCACGTCGGGGTCGCGCTCGATGCGGCCGCCGTTGCACGCGCTGCACGCGGTGGGGTCTTCGCGCGAGACCGTGGTCGCGCCGCAGTCGGCGCAGTACCAGGCCGGCACCTGGTGGCCCCACCAGAGCTGGCGAGAGACGCACCAGTCCTGGATGTTGGTCATCCAGTAGTTGAAGGTCTTGGTCCACTCCTCGGGGGTGAAGGTGCAGCGGCCCTCTTCGACGGCGCGCACGGCCTTCTCGGCGAGGGGCTTCATCGTCACGTACCACTGCGGCGACGCGATGGGCTCGAGGATGTCCTTGCTGCGTTGGCAGCGCGCGTAGGGGATCGCGTGCGGGGTCGCTCCCCGCGCGAGGCCCGCGTCGGTGATGGCCTTCTTCACGGCCTCACGCGCGACGAAGCGGTCCATCCCCGCGAAGGGCCCGCCGTGGTCGTTGAGCGTTCCGTCGGGGTTGAGGATCGAGATCGACGCGAGCCCGTTGCGCTTGCCGCACTCGGCGTCGTTGAAGTCGTGCGCGGGCGTGACCTTCACCGCGCCCGTGCCCTTGGTCATGTCCGCGAGGATCGGGTCGGCGATGATCGCGAAGGTGCGCTCGGCGAAGGGGTGACGGACGTGCTTGCCGATCATCCCCTGGTAGCGGGGGTCGTCGGGGTGCACCGCCACCGCCGTGTCGCCCATCATCGTCTCGGGGCGCGTGGTCGCCACCACGATCTCGCCGGTGCCGTCGACCAGCGGGTACGCGAAGGCGAAGAGCTCCGCGTTGGGCTTTCCCTCCTCGGGCTCCTCGCGCTCGACCTCGAGGTCGCTGAGCACCGTGCGGCAGCTCGGGCACCAGTTCACCATCCGGTCGGCCCGGTACATCAGCCCCTGCTCGTAGAGGCTCACGAAGGCCTCTCGCACGGCGCGGGACATGTCCGGGTCCATGGTGAACTTCGCGCGGTCCCAGTCGAGCGAGGCGCCCATCACGCGCATCTGCTCGTAGATCCGGTCGCCGCTGCGGGCCTTCCAGTCCCACACGCGCTCGGTGAACCTCTCGCGCCCGAGGTCGTGGCGCGTGAGCCCCTCGCGCCGGAGCTCCCGCTCCACCACCACCTGCGTGGCGATGCCCGCGTGGTCGATGCCCGGCAGCCAGAGCGTGTTCATCCCGCGCATGCGCGCGTGCCGAACGATCGCGTCCTGGATCGTGAGCATCAGCGCGTGGCCCATGTGCAGCGAGCCCGTGACGTTCGGCGGCGGGATCGCGATGGTGAACGCGTTGGCGTTGTCGCGGGTGTCGACGGCGACGTACCACCCGGCGTCGCGCGCGCGCGCGGCCGGGGGGTTCGACATCACGGGGGTCGTAGGGCTTGCTGAAATCGCTGGTCATCGTTCGGTCGCTCGCGTCAGGGGACGGGTGAAGAAGCGAGGAGGGCTCCTTACCGTGCGCGCGACCGGCGCCGCAACGGGCGCGGGCAGAAGGCGGGCGGGATCAGTCGGCGGTGAGGCGCTTGAGCTCCTCGCGGATCATCGTCTCGGCGAGGGGCGGAACCACCTCCCACACCACGCGCTCGACCACCTCGCGGGTGAGGGCGGTGATCGCGTCGACCTGCGCGGGAGAGAGCCCCATGCTCTGCGCGAGCGCGCCGACCTCGGCCGAGGCGGCGGCGACGGGCGAGGGCGCGAGGAGCCTCGGGCTGCCGGTCGACCTCGATCTCGATGTCGGGCGCCTCGTCGAGCGACGCGGTCGCCGTGGGCCGCGACGGGACCGGGATCGCGCGCGGCGTGACCGCGGGCGCCGCCGAAGGCCGGCGCGGGGCGAGCGGCGAGGGGCGGTGCGGGCGCGGGCGCGGGGCGCGGGGCGACCGGCGGGGTGACGGCGCTGCGCGGGAGCGGCGGGGCCATCGGGCGCGGCAGGGCCACGGGCGCGGCGGCGGGGGTCGGCGGCGTCGGCGCCGTCGGCTGCGGCGAGGACGCGGTAGGCGTCATCGCGGTGCGGACGCGGTCGATGATGGCCTGCGAGTCGAAGGGCTTGGCGAGCGCGCCCGAGGCGCCGCAGCCGCGGGCCGAGGCGTCGTCGAGGGGCGAGTGCTCGGAGTAGAGGAGGTAGATCGGGATGGGGCCGAGGCCCGCCTCGGCGCGGATCGCGCGCACCACGTCGTAGCCCGAGGCGCCGTCGCCGAGGCCCACGTCGACGATGGCGACGCTGGGCCGGGCCTCCTTCGCGCGCTGGGCCGCGCCGTCGGAGCCCTCGTGGGTGACGACGTTGATGTCCTCCCCCGCGAAGGTCAGCTCGAAGACCTTGCGCATCGTGGCGCTGTCGTCGACCACGAAGAGCGTCCTGGGCATCGACGTCACTCCTCCTCACCGTCGGCCCGTGCGGCGGCGGGCGCGAACTGCCCCGCATGCACCCGGAACCGCTTGAAAAGTCGTTGTAGGCGGGCGCGAAACGGAGTGTCAAGAACTCGCGCGACGCCTTGCGCTGGCGCGCGCGTGCGTGGCAGAGGGGTAGGGGAGCGCGGGCGAGGTCGCGCCCCGCCACATCGCGGGGTGAGGGCGCCCGCCGGAGGCCCAACGGTGTCGCAGTCCCCAGGCGAGAGCACTCGGCTCGGATCGTACCGGATCATCGCGGAGCTCGCGCGCGGAGGGATGGCCGCGGTGTTCCTCGCGCTGAACGAGACGCCCGGGGGGCGGCGCGAGGTGGTCGCGATCAAGCAGATCCACCCCCACCTCGCCCACGACCCCGACTTCGTCGCGATGCTGATGGACGAGGCCCGCCTCGCCTCGAAGGTCCACCACCCCAACGTCGTCGAGATCAAGGACTACGCCCTCGGCAACGCCGACGGGAAGAACTACATCGTGATGGAGTACGCCGACGGCGAGGCGCTCTCCATGCTCCTCAAGCACGCGATCCAGCGCGGCACGCGGCTCTCGCCCGCCCTCGCGGCCTCCATCGCCGCCGACACCGCGGGCGCGCTGCACGCCGCGCACGAGCTCACCGACGCCGAGGGCCGACCGCTCGGCCTCGTGCACCGCGACGTCTCTCCGCAGAACGTGATCGTCACCTACGACGGCCGGGTGAAGCTCACCGACTTCGGCGTCGCCAAGGCCGTGGGGCGCCTGCAGCGCACGCAGCCCGGAGAGATCAAGGGCAAGCTCGCCTACATGGCCCCGGAGCAGGCCTACGGCCGCGAGGTCGACCGCCGCTCCGACGTGTACTCCCTCGGCGTGGTGCTCTACGAGCTCGCCCTCGGCCGCAGGCTCTTCGGCGGGAAGAGCGACGCCGAGACCGTGCGCAACGTGATGGAGCACAAGATCACCTCGCCCCGCGAGGTCGACCCGAGCTTCCCCGAGGCCCTCGAGCAGGTGATCCTCGCGATGCTCGCGCAAGACCCCGCCGAGCGCTTTCAGACCGCGGGCGCTGCAGAGCGGGCGCTGCGGGCGCTGGCGACCTCCGAGGGCCCGCCCGAGCTCGTCGCGCAGCGCCTCGGAGAGTTCGTGCGCGGCCTCGACCCCGACCGTGTCCGCGCGAAGCGGGGCCTGGTCGAGAAGAGCCTCGCGGCGCCGCCGACGCACCCGCCGCACGACGGCGCCGACCCGCCGACGCTGGTCGACGCGATGCGCTCCCGCGCGCCCACGCGGAGCCCGCCGCCGCGCCCCGCGCTCGCTGAAGACGACGGGGCCCTCGCGCAGACGATGGTGTCGTCGCGGCCCCCGCCGCCCAAGGCCCAGCCCGTCGCCGTGAGGCGCGGAGCCCACCGTCGACCCGACGGTGCAGGCGAACATCACCCCCGAGCTCGCCGAGGAGTTCCGCCGCGCGAGCATGGCGCCGCGACCGTCAGCGCCGACGCCGAGCCCCGCCGCCGCGCCGAGCGCCACCCGGCCCCAGCCGGACCCGCCGCGTCGCAGCCACGCGTGGTTGTGGGCGCTCATCGGCGTGGGGCTCCTCGTGTTGGGCGCGGCCACGCTGGTGGTGGTCTCCCGCCTCGGCTGAGCACGCGCGGGTCGAAGGGCGGTACAACACCCTCGGGCGCGCATGGCGACCATCCTCCACATCGAGGACGACCCGCAGTCGCTCCTCCTGGTGCGAAAGCTCCTGTCCGCGGGCGGCCACCGCGTGGTCGAGACCCCGTCGAGGCATCGAGGGCGCGCGCCTCGCGTCGGAGCAGCGACCCGACCTGGTGCTGGTCGACATCAACATCCCCGACCTCGACGGCTACGAGGTCGCGCTGCTGCTGCGCGGGCGGCTGCCGGGCGTGCCGCTGGTGGCGATCACCGCCGAGGGAGACCGCCAGACCGCGATGGCCGTGGGCTTCGACGGCTTCTTGAGCAAGCCCATCGACGTCGGCACCTTCACCGCGACCCTCGAGGGCTTCGTCCGCGGCGCGCGCGAGCCCGCGGGGGAGCACGCCGCGGCGCCGGCGCTCCTCGCGCAGGGCCAGCGCATCGCGGCGCGGCTCGAGGCGAAGGTGCACGAGCTCAGCGACGCCAACGAGCGGCTGCGCGACGCCGACCGGCTCCGCAGGGAGTTCTACCGGAACGTCTCGCACGAGCTCGCCACGCCGCTCACGCCGCTGGTGGGCTACCTCGGGCTCCTCTCGCGCGAGGAGCTCGGTCCGCTGCAGCCCGCGCAGGCCCGCGCCCTCACCGCGATGGACGAGGCCCTCGGTCGGCTCCGCCGCACCATCGGCGACCTCCTCGACGTGACGCAGCTCGAGACCGGGCGCATGCGCTTCACCTTCGCCAACTACGACTACGGCAGGGTCGTTCGCGCCGCCGTCGACGCGCGCCGCGACGCCTTCGCCCGCGCGAAGGTCGAGCTCGTCGAAGACCTCCCGCGCGAGAGCCTGCCGTGCGTCGGCGACGCCGAGCGCGTCGCGCGCGCGGTGGGTCACCTCCTCGACAACGCGCTGAAGTTCACCCCCGAGGGCGGCGCGGTCGCGGTCGAGCTCCGCGCGTCGAGCACGCACTGCGAGCTGCTCGTGAACGACTCGGGCGACGGCGTGCCCGAGCAGTGGCTCGCGCGCATCTTCGACCCCTTCGTGCAGGCCGACGGCTCTCCGACGTCAACACGGCGGCGCGGGCATCGGACTCTCGGTGGTGCGCGGTGGCCGAGGCGCACGGCGGAGGCGCCCTCGCCGAGGCGGGCGGTCGCTTCGCCGTGGCCGGGCGAAAGCTCCCGGGCTTGCTGGTGAAGATGAAGCTCTCGCGCGCGCCGGACCCTGACGGGGCCGCGGGGTGATCTACCTCGACCACCACGCGTCGGCGCCCTTGTGCGAGGCCGCGCGCGAGGCCCTCTCGCGCTGGTACGCGTCGCCCCGCGCGGGGAACCCGTCGAGCGTCCACGCCGCGGGTCGCGCCGCCCGCGCCGCGATGGAGTCGGCCCGCGCCGCGGTGGCCGCCGCCCTCGACGCGGCCCCTCGCGAGCTGGTCTTCACCTCCGGCGGCACCGAGGCCGTCGACCTCGCGGTGCGCGGCGTCGGAGGCGCGCTCCGGCCGACGCGGGTCGTCGTCGACGCGGGCGCCCACCCCTGCGCCGTGGCCGCCGCCGAGGCGCTCTGCGCGAAGGACGACATCGAATTCACGTTCTGGACGTCGTCTTCGGGCCCCCCCGCGGACCTGCGCGCGGGCGACCTGGTGGTGGCCTCTTGGGCGCAGCACGAGACCGGGGCCGTCGCGCCCGTCTCGGCGATCGGCGCGGCGGTGACGCGCGCGGGCGCGGCGATGGTGGTCGACGCGGTGCAGGCGTGGGGGAAGGTCGACGTCTGCCCCGGCGCGGCCGGGGCGCTCGCGGTAGCTATCTCAGGGCACAAGGTCGGCGCGCCGTCGGGCGTCGGCGCGCTGTGGCTCGCGCCGGGGGCGAGGGTGGAGCAGCGGCTCCGCGGCGGCGCGCAGGAGCGCGGCGTGCGCGCGGGGACGGAGAACCTCTCGGGGGTGGTGGGCCTCGGGGCTGCGGCCTCGGCGGTGGGCGCGCGGCGCGCGTCGATGCCCGAGGCGGCGCGTCGTCGCGACCGGATCGAGGCGGCGCTGGTCGCGCTCGGCGCCGAGGTCACGCCCTACGGGGCGGAGCGCGTGGCGACGGTGACGCACGTGGCCTTTCGAGACCTCGCGGCGCAGGAGCTGGTCGCCGCGCTCGACCTCGAGGGCGTGTGCGTCTCGTCGGGGGCGGCGTGCAGCAGCGGAAAGGCCGAGCCCTCGGCCTCGATCACGCGCTTGTTCCCGAGCGAGCCGTGGCGGGCGAGGGGAGCGCTGCGGGTGAGCCTCGGGCCCGAGACCACCGACGCCGAGGTCGACGCGGTGGTGGCGCTCCTCCCGAGGGTGGTGGCGCGCTTTCGCTGAGGGTCAGCGGAAGACGACGCGGACGTAGAAGTCCTGCCCGCCGCCGTTGCGCAGGAGCACCGAGCGGTCGGTGATCCCCTGCCGCGCGCCGCAGAAGGGGACGACCGTGGTGACGTTGCCGATCTGCTGCGCGACGTTGCCCGTGGGCTCGAACGAGGCCCAGAGCTCCACCGAGGTCGGGGGGCGCCCGAGGCCGTGGCAGAACTCCACGGTGGTGAGCGCGGGGTATGCGACGAGGGGGCCCTCCCACGGTCCGCTCACCCACGCGCCGGAGTCGTCGAGGAAGCCCCCGTCGCAGGGCACCTGCCGGATGCCGACGCACTGGTCGGTGTCGGGCGGCGACGCGCAGCCCGCGACGGTGAGCGCCGCGAGGAGCGCGGCCCCTTCAGCCCAGCGCATCGGCGATGTCTCGCGCGTGGTACGTGATGATGATGTCGGCGCCCGCGCGCCGGATCGAGAGCAGCGTCTCGTAGACCGCGCGCTTCAGGTCGATCCACCCGTTCGCGGCGGCGGCGTGGAGCATCGCGTACTCGCCGCTCACGTTGTACGCGGCCACGGGCACGTCGACCGCGGCGCGCACCGCCGAGATCACGTCGAGGTACGCGAGCGCGGGCTTCACCATCACGATGTCGGCGCCCTCGTCGAGGTCGAGGGCCACCTCGCGCATCGCCTCGCGTCGGTTGGCCGGGTCCATCTGGTAGCCCGCGCGGTCGCCGAAGCGCGGCGCGCACTCGGCCGCCTCGCGGAAGGGGCCGTAGAACGCGCTCGCGTATTTCGCCGCGTACGACATCAAGATCACCTCGTCGTGCCCGTCCTCGTCGAGGGCCTTGCGGATCGCGCCGACGCGCCCGTCCATCATGTCGCTGGGGGCGATGACCCCGGCGCCGGCGCGCGCGTACACGAGCGAGATCCGCGCGAGGCGCTCGACCGTCGCGTCGTTGTCGACGTCGACGCTCCCGTCCCGGCGCGTGCGGAGCACGCCGCAGTGGCCGTGCGACGTGTACTCGTCGACGCAGACGTCGGCCATCACCAGGTGGTCGGGCAGCGCGTCGCGGATCGCCTTGATCGCCGTGGGCACGGGCCCGTCGGGGTCCCACGCGCCGGAGCCCTCGTCGTCCTTCTGGTCGGGCACGCCGAAGAGGAGAAAGCTCCGCACGCCGAGGGCCGACAGCGCGCGGGCCTCCTCGACGGCGAGGTCGACGGAGAGCTGCGCGTGGCCGGGCATCGACCCGATGGGCTTCTTCCGGTCACGGCCGAGGGTGACGAAGAGCGGCGCCACGAGCTGCTCGGGCCGCAGCGTCGTCTCTCGAACGAGCGCGCGGATGGTGGGGTCTCGCCGCAACCGCCGGGGTCTGTGCGTAGGGAAGGTCATGCGTCGTCTCGTTGGGATCGTTGGAAATGCCGCCGCAGGGCGTCGATGAGCCCCTCGGCGGTGTACGCGTCGGCCTCGACGTCGACCCGCAGGCCGAGCGCCTCGGCGACGCGCGTGGTGGTCGGACCGATGGAGGCGACCGTCGTGTTCGACAAGAGCGCCCTGGCGTCGCGCCCGAGGGCCTCGCAGAGCCGCTGCGCGGTCGAGCCCGAGGTGAAGGTCACGGCGTCGACCTCGCCCTTCGCGAGCGCCTCACGGAGCGGCCCGAGCTCGGCGCCCTCGACGGCCACGGTGCGGTAGACCGCCACGATGTCCACGTCGCAGCCCGCCTTGCGCAGCGCCGCGGGCAGCGTCTCACGCGCCGTCTCGGCGCGCGGCAGGAGCACCCGCGCCCCTCGCGCGCGCTCGCCCAGAGCCCACAGGAGCTCGTCGGCGACGTCTTCGCCAACGTGCGACGAGGGCACGAGGTCGGGCTTCACGCCGACCCCGCGCAGCGCCTCTGCGGTCGCGGGCCCGATGGCGGCGACCAGGCAGCGACCCAGCGCGCGCGCGTCGCGGCCCGCCGCCTCGATGGCCTCGAAGAAGCGCGTGACGGCGTTGCCGCTGGTGAAGGCGACGGCCTCGTACGCGCCGTGCGCGACGGCCCACACCGCGCGGGCCACCGCCGCGGGGTCGGGCGCGGGCTCGACGCGGATCACGGGCTGCTCGATCACCGTGGCGCCCTCGGCCGCGAGGGCGTCGACCATCGACGCGGACTGCTCCTTCGCGCGGGTCACCACCACGCTGCGCCCTGAGAGCGGGCCGCGGTCCCACCAGCGGAGCGTCTCGCGCAGGCGCACGACCTCGCCCACGACCACCAGCGCGGGCGCGGTGACGCGCGAGCGCTCGACCTTGTCGGCGAGGGTCTCGACCGTCGCGACCACGACCCGCTGCTCGGGGTGCGTGCCCCACGCGACGACGGCCGCGGGCGTCTCGGGGTCGCGCCCGTTGGAGACGAGCGCAGAGAGGGTCTCTCTCAGCCGGCTGAGGCCCATGTAGAGGACGAGCGTCTGCGTCGCGTCGGCGAGGCGCTCCCAGCGCACCGCGGCGTCGGGCTTGTCGGGCCGCTCGGTCGCCGTCACCAGCGCGATGGACGACGACAGGTCGCGGTGCGAGATGGGGATGCCCGCGTACGCGAGCGCGCCGAGGGCGGCGGTCACGCCGGGCACCACCTCGAAGTCCACCCCGTGCGCGGCGAGGAACTCGGCCTCCTCGGCGCCGCGCCCGAAGAGGAAGGGGTCTCCGCCCTTCAGCCGCGCGACGCGCCGCCCCTGGCCCGCGCGGTAGAGGAGCATGTGGTTGATCTCGTCTTGCGTGGTCGACTCGTGGCCCTTGCGCTTGCCGACGAAGAGCATCTCGGCGTCGCGCCGCGCGTGGCGCAGCACGCCCGGGTGCACGAGCGCGTCGTACATCACCGTGTCGGCGCGCGCGATCGCGCGCTGCGCGCGGAGGGTGAGGAGCCCTGGGTCGCCGGGGCCGACGCCGACGAGGGAGACCATTCCGGGCACGGCGGCGCGCACTCTATTCCCGCGCGGCGAGGATTGCACCCGCGACGTTGACACCCGCCGCGGGCTCCGAATAGATGCCCGCGTGCGCAGCACCCTGCTCGTGATCGCGGCGCTCTCGGTCGCGTGCCGCAACCCCGCCCCGGCGACCTCGAACGACACCCCGCCGCCGCGCGTGACGCCGGAGCCCGGCGCGACGCACGGGCCCACGGCCACCATCCAGACGCAGCGCGGCCCCGTCTACGTCGAGCTCGAGGTCGCCAGGACCCCGGCGGTGCGCGAGCGCGGGCTGATGTTCCGTCGAGACATGGCCGAAGACCACGGGATGATCTTCGTGTGCCCGCGCCCGGAGCACCAGGTGTTCTGGATGCACAACACGCTGATCCCCCTCGACATGATCTTCATCCGCGCCGACCGCACGATCCTCGGGATCGTGAAGAACGCGACGCCCGAGACCGACGACCCGCGCGAGGTGCCGGGCGACTCGATGTACGTCCTCGAAGTGAACGGCGGCTGGTGCGACCGGCACGGCGTCGCCGAAGGGCAGCGGGTCGAGCTGACCGGCGTGGCCCCCGTGATGGAGTGACCGCAGTGACCCGATCCCCCCTCGTCTTCGCCCTCGCCTCTGTCGCCCTCGGCTGCAACCTCACCGCGCCGCCCGAGCCCGCGCCCCAGGTGCGCCGCGAGCCCCCGCCCGCCGCGCCCACCCGCGCCCAGGTGAACGAGGCCCCGACGCCCACGCCCACGCCGCGCGCCCCCGAGCAGCCCGTCGTGCCGAGCGGCCGCCGCTCCGCCGACATGATCGTGAACCCCACGGCGCCCGACCCGACCTCGCCCGACCCCCTGCACGGTCAGTTCACGCTGACGCAGGCGACGGCGGGTCTGCCCCCGGGCCGCACCCTCGTCGCGCAGATCCAGACGAGCATGGGCACCTTCTCGTGCGAGCTCCTCTCGGACCGCGCTCCCAACACCGTCGCGAACTTCGTCGGCCTCGCCCGCGGCCTGCGCGACTTCTGGGACCCCGTCGCCGCGCGCTGGGTGCGCCGACCCTTCTACGACGGCTCGACCTTTCACCGGGTCATCCCGAACTTCATGATCCAGGGCGGCGACATCCTCCGCTCGGGCCGCGGAGGCCCCGGCTACGAGTTCGCCGACGAGAACGTCAACGGCCACGACGCGCCGGGCCTGCTCTGCATGGCCAACCACGGGCCGAACACCAACGGCGCGCAGTTCTTCATCACCGAAGAGCCCAAGGCCCACCTCGACGGCAGCTACTCGATCTTCGGCCGCTGCACCCCGACCGACCTCGTGCAGCGCATCGCGCGCGTCGACCGCGACCCGCGCGACATGCCCGAGCAGGCCGTGGTCATCGAGCACGTCACCGTCACCCGCCGATAAACCTCGCAACCGCGGCGGGCGTCCTCGCGACACGCCCGCCCATGCAAAGCGCTCCCTCCCACCACCGCGCCGTCGCGCTCGTGCTCTCCCTCGCCGCCGCGCTCGCCCTCGCCGGGGTGGGTGCGCCGCCGCCGCCGACGCGCCCTCCCTCCGTCGCGCTGCGTCGTCGCCCGACCTCGCGCGTCGACCCGAACACCGCGACCCGCGCCGAGCTCGTCACGCTCCCCGGCGTGGGGCCCGCCATCGCGGCGCGCATCCTCGCGGCCCGCGCCGAGCGGCCCTTCACCGACGCCGACGACCTCGCGCGGGTGAGGGGGATCGGCCCGCGCACCGTCGCGCGGCTCCGCCCGCGGCTGACCTTTGCGCCGCTCAGAGGTCGCGAACGAAGCGCAGCCCCACGCTCACCGTGACGATGTCGCTCACGCGGTCGCGCAAGAGCCACGGGAACGCGTAGCCCGCCTCGACCTCGAGGCCGAGCCCGCGGCGGAAGAGCCACGCCGCGCCGAGACGGCCCTCCACCGACGGGCCGACGCTGCCGTCGACGGGCGTGACGAAGAGGTCGCCGCGCAGGCCCAGGGCGATCCACGGAACGACCCGGAGGTAGTCGAGCGCGTAGCGCACGCCGGCCGAGAGGGTGGCGTAGTGCTGCGGGCTCGAGGGCGCGTCGCCGAAGCCCACGCCGTAGCCCGCGTTCGCGTAGAGGGTGAAGGCGTCGTTGAGGCCGTAGCCCGCGCCGACCTCGACGAGCGGGCCGATCACGGGGGCGGCGCCGTTGGCCCAGACGAAGCCGAGGCGCGGCGCGAGGTGGAGCTGCCGCTCGAGCGCGCGACACTCGACCGACGCGAGGAGCGCAGAGAAGCACAGGGCTGAGAGGGCGAGGCGCGGCGCGGTCATCGGGCGGCGGCGACAGTAGCGCGCTTCGCGGGCCGCGACGCTTCGGTTGACTCAAAGGGGCGCCTGTGTAGAGTGCCGCCGCTCCGCGGGCACGGCTCGAACGACGCCGACGCGCGCGACAGGCGGAGGACGACGAAGGTGGCGACGGACAACGAGCGAGACGACGGCGACGACGAGGTCGAGGAGCAGGCCGAGTCCGAGGAGGCCGTCGATGAGGCCGCGCGACCCGACCCCAACCAGCCGCGCAACCGCGCCGAGCGCCGCGCCGCCGCGAAGGCCGCGCGCCGCGGTCGTCAGGCCGTCCTCTCCGACGGCACCCAGCCGCAGGACGACGAGGGTCTCATCGACCCCGAGACGGGCCTGATCGCCCCGACCACCTCGATGGGCGGGTCGCCGGGCGCGATCCCTGGCGTGCCGAGCATCGGCCCGCGCAAGCCTCCGCCCCGCACCATGTCTCGCGGCACGGGCACCACCGACGGCGTGCCCGAGTGGGCGCGCTCTCTCGGCGAGAAGCTCGCGGCGAACCGCAACCTCCTGGTGGGCGCGGCGCTGGGCGTGATCGTCTCGATCGGCGCCGCGGTGGGCTACACCGAGTGGCGCGAGCGCGTAGAGGCGCGGGCCGCGTCGGACTTCGCCGGCGCCCTCTCGGTCGCCTCGGCGCCCATCTCTGAGAGCGGCGAGTCGAGCGGGTCTTCGGGGCCCTCGTTCCGAACGCTGGCCGAGCGCCAGCGCGCGTCGCTCGAGCGCTTCCGTAAAGTGATCCGCGACCACGGGTCGAGCCACGTCGCGCCGCTCGCGAAGCTCGCCGAGGCGGGCGTGCTCTACCAGCTCGGCCGCTACGAAGAGGCCAAGGCGGCGTACCAGTCGCTCCTCGGGCGCGACCTCGCGGGCCTCGACGGGCGCGTGCTCGAGGGGCTCGCGTTTTCGCTCGAGGCGACGGGCGACCTCAACGGCGCGATGGCCCGCTACCGAGAGCTCGAGAGCTCGCACGGCGGCGCCTACCAGGACCAGGCGCGCTTTTACGAAGCACGGCTCCTCCTGCGTCAGGACCAGCGCGACCGCGCGAAGGACCTGCTCCACGGCGTCGCCGAGCGCACCGCGCGGCCGTCGTCGGCCGACCCGCTCGCCCCGATCCAGAGCAACCTGCGTCAGCAGGCCGTCGCGCTCCTGCGCGACATCGACCCGCGCGACCCCGTCGTGGTCGAGGCCGACCGCGCCCGCAGCGCCGCGGGCGGACAAGGCGGAGAGCACGGCCCCCAGGGCACCAGCCCCGGCCGCACGCTCCCGCCGGAGCTCCTCCAGCAGCTCCTCCAGCGCGCGCGACAGCAGCAGGGCGCCGCGGGCACGCCGCCCTCCACCGCGCCCACGCCGACCCCCGCCCCGACGCCCGCGCAGTGACCACGACCCGGGTGCGACCTCGCTGGCTCGTCGCGGCGCTCCTCCTCGTGGGCGCGTGTCGCCCGTCGCTCGGCACGCGCGCCCGACCCGACTGGAACATGCAGTCCGAGCCGACGCGCGCCTCGGTCGCCGAGCTCCGCTGGAGGCTCCCGCTCGCGGTCACCACGGACCTCGACGCCAACCCGCAGCACCGCGGGACCCCGACCTTCGACCCGGCCCGCGGGGTGGTCTACGTCGGCGCGCTCGACCACGGGGTGTACGCGATCCGCGCTTCGGACGGCGCGGTGCTCTGGCGCTTTCAGACCCTCGGCCCCGTCGAGGGCGAGGGGGTGCTCGAAGGCGGCACGCTCTACATCGGCTCCGACGACGGCGCGCTCTACGCGATCGACGCGACCTCCGGCCGGATGCGCTGGCGCTTCGGCACCACCGCGCAGATCCTCCGCCGCCCGGTGGTCACCGCGGATTCTGTCTACTTCGTGAACGCCGACGACTCGGTCTTCTCGCTGAACCGGGTGAGCGGCGAGCAGCGCTGGCGCTTCCGCCGGGAGCCGCCGGGCGGGATCACGGGCGGGGGCCACGCGGTCCCCTCTACGTGAACGGGCGCCTGCACACGGGCTTCTCCGACGGGCACGTGGTGGCGATCGAGACGGGCGAGGGCACCGCGGTGTGGGAGCGCGACACGGCGTCGGACGCCGAGTCCGCCGAGGGCGCGAACGAGGCGCACCGGTTGATCGACGTCGACACCACGCCGGTCTTCGTCGAAGGGACGATCTTCGCGGCCTCGTACACGGCCGGCCTCTACGCGCTCGACCCCGACGGCGGCGGGGTTCGCTGGAGGCTCGAGCGCCTCACCGACATCGCCGCGCTGGCGACCGACGGGCGCGACCTCTACGCGACCTCATCGACCCTGGGTCTGATGCGGATCGACCCCACCGACGGCCGGGTCATCTACGCGCGGTCCTTCGACACGGGCAGCCTCGGCGAGCCCGTGGCCTCGAATGGGATGCTCTTCGTCCCGGCGGGCGAGCAGACGCTCTGGATCGTCCGCGCCCGCGACGGCGAGCCCATCGAGGGCCTGGGTCGGGAGGGGGTCACGGGCCGACCGGCGCTGGCGTCGCCGTGGCTGTTCTTCTCGACGAACATGGGCGTGGCCTACGGGATGCGCCTCGACACGCCGAACCCGAGCTGAGCTGAACCTCGGCGAACCGCGCAGGAGGGCTCCGCCGGAGCCCGCGCGGAAGCCGTTCGATCGCCCGTCCACCGCGATGCCAGCGTGACCGAGGCGGGTCGCGGCCGCGGTGCCGTACCTGGGACGCGGACAAATTCCCGAAGGTTCTCGGCAGGATGGGCGTCGGACCTCCCCCTGACCCCAGGTTGAACACTTCGCATAATAAGCATTCTGTAAACTCTGCTTTCGGGCGGTCGTGGGTGGGGCTCCTGTGGATCCCGGCCGGCGTTGATCCTCCTCCCCCGTCGACCGGACCCAAGGCGTCTACCTGGCCCTGGTTGGCGAAGAGTCCCTGTCGCCGCGCGCAGAAACGCCCTCCGCCGGCCTCGCGCCCGGCTCCCGCACGACTCGCCGGCGAGCGTTCCGGACGCTCCGCCCTCCACGGCCCAGTCGCAGCTCGACGCTCCGTCCATCGACCGCCGGCCCGCGCGGGTCTCGCTGGCGCGGCCCTCCGCGTGCGCTGGGCTCGACTCGCCGAGCGATCTCCCCGCAATTTCGCGCCCCACGCCGAGCTACCGACCGGCCGGTCTGCGTTCCCGGCTGTTCCCAGCCCGCCGGTCGGAACCGCAGAAATGAAACCGACCCGACGGTTGGTACGTCGCCGAAACAGCGGGTCGAGTCGACAGAACGCCGCCTTCTGTCGACTCCTGCAGCCCTGTCCCTCGAGTCAGGCCGGGACGGTGCCCTTCGCCGGGCGGCGGGTGCGCTCGGTCTCGGTCGCCAACTGTCCGCAGGCCGCGCCGATGTCCTTGCCGCCGCTGTACCGGCGCACGACCGGCACCCCCAGCCGCGCGAGGGCGTCGTGGAAGGCCGCCCGCTCCTCCTCCGTCGGCGGGCGGTACGGCAGGCCCGGGACCGGGTTCCACTCGATCAGCGATAGGCGGGCGGGCATCACCTTCAGGAGCGCCGCGATGGCTTCGGCCTCGGCCGGGTCGGTATTGACCCCGCCCATGAGCGCGAAGGCCAGCATGACCAGCCTCCCAGTGGTCTCGCGATAGCGCGCCGCCGCCTGCACCACCTCCGCGATCGGGTAGCGGCCCTCCATCGGCACCAGGGTCCGACGCAGCGCGGCCTGCGCGCTGGTCACCGAGATCCCGAGGCGCGCCCGCACCTTCGCCGCGGCGAGTCGCTCGATGCCCGGGACGATCCCCACCGTGCAGACCGTCACGTTGCGCCCGTCGATGGCGAGGGCCGAGGGCTCGGAGATCACCTCTAGCGCGCGGAGCACCGCGTCGACGTTGTGCAGCGGCTCGCCCATCCCCTGGAACACCACGCCGTGCACCCGCCCCTCGCCCGACGCGCGGAGCTCGCGGGCCACCACGCGGATCTGCTCGACGATCTCCCAGGCCTCGAGGTTGCGACCCAGCCCCATCCTGCCGGTCGCGCAGAAGGCGCAGCCCATCGCGCAGCCCACCTGCGAGCTCACGCACACCACGAAGCGGCCCGGCTTCTCGAGCGGGATGCGCACCGTCTCGATCACCGCGCCGTCGGGGCACTCCAGCGCGAACTTCACGAAGGGGTCCTCGCTCGACGCGCGGCGCTCGCGCACCCGCAGCTCGCCCACGGAGAAGGCTTCTCGCGCCGCCTCCCGCACGCTCGCGCGAACCTGCGACACCCCGTCGAAGCTCGGGTGGGCCTTCTGCACGACGTGGGAGAGCAGCCGGCGGCCCTCGGCGAGGGTCGCGCCCGACGCGCCGAGCGCCTCGGCCACGCTCTCGGGGGTCTCGCCTTGGATCGGTCTCGCCACGGAGCGAGCGCCTACCACGCGCGGCCCGCTTCTGGAATCGCCGCCCCTCGGTGGTATACGGAGCCGAGATGGACCCGAAGCTGCAACGCCTCCGAGAGATCGTCGCGGGGATGCCCTCGGTGCTCGTGTGCTTCTCCGGCGGCGTCGACAGCGCCTTCGTGCTGAAGGTCGCCCACGACGTGCTCGGCGACCGCGCCCTCGGGATGACCGCGCTCTCGCCCGCCCTCCCCGAGAGCGAGCGCGAAGAGGCCGCCGCCCTCGCGCGGGAGCTGGGCCTGCCGCACGTCACCGTCGCGTCGGGCGAGATCGACGACCCCAACTACGCCGCGAACCCCACGAACCGCTGCTATTTCTGCAAGTCGGAGCTGTACCGCGTCGCGCAGCGAGAGGCCGAGCGACGGGGCATCGCCGTCGTCGCGAACGGCACCAACCTCGACGACCTCGGAGACTACCGCCCTGGCCTTCAAGCCGCGGAGGAGGGCGAGGTGCGCTCGCCCCTGCTCGAGGCGGGCTTCACCAAGGAGGACGTGCGCCGCTGCGCGAAGGAGGTCGGCCTGCGCGTGTGGGACAAGCCGGCCGCCGCGTGCCTCGCGTCGCGGATTCCGTACGGCACCTCGGTGACCACCACGCGGCTTCGGCAGATCGACGAGGCCGAGCGCGGGGTGAAGGCCCTCGGGCTGCGCCAGGTGCGCGTGCGCTACCACGGCGAGCTCGCGCGCGTAGAGGTCGCCCAGGACGAGATCGATCGGGCCTTCGCGCTGCGGCGCGAGGTGTCGGCGGCGTGCAAGGCCGCGGGCTTCGCCTTCGCGACCCTCGACCTCGACGGCTACCGCGTGGGCTCGCACAACGAGGTCGTGCGGCTGAAGGTGCTCAGCTCCTGATGCGCCGCGCGGCGCTCGTCGCGGTCGCCGCGATCGCGCTCGGACCGTGGGGCGGGGCGCGCGCGCAGCCGATGCCGGCGTTTCTCCCGTCGGTGTCGGCGGTCACCACGCGCCACGACACGAAGAAGGACCCGCTGGTGATCCCCGGCGAGCCGCGGCTCCGACCCGTCGCGGCCACGCTGATGAACCTGCACACGCACGAGGCCGAGGCGCTCGACCTCGCGCCCTCGGAGGAGGAGTCGACCCGGCTCCGGCGGCTCCTGCGCGACCGCACCAACTGGGAGGAGCACGCGATGGCGCCCTCGGTGATCGCGACGCTCCGCGCGGCCGTGGTCACGCTCGGCGCGCGTCGCGTCGAGGTCGTGTCGGGGTACCGCTCCGACAAGCTGAACGAGATGCTCCGCAAGAAGGGCCGACACGTCGCGCAGCGGAGCCAGCACGTGCTCGGCAACGCCGTGGACTTTCGCCTGGTGGGCGTCGCGCTGCCGTCGCTGCTCGCGTTCGTGCGCCGCGTGCACGTCGGCGGCATCGGCGCGTACCGCAACTCGGCCTTCGTCCACGTCGACGCGGGCCCCGTGCGGCAGTGGCGCGGGGAGTGAGCGTCAGGGCGACGGCGCGCCGACGATGTCGCGCAGCGCGCGGTGCATCGCGCGGGTGAGCGGGCCCGGGCTCCCCTCGCCCACCTCGTGGTCGTCGACCCGCACCACCGGCACCACCTCGCGGAGGCTCGCCGTCACGAAGACCTCGTCGGCCGTCCAGAGCGACGCGGTGGAGAGCCTCGCTTCGACCACGGCGACGCCGCGCGCGCGCGCCGCGGAGAGGATGAGCTCGCGGGTGATCCCGGGGAGGATCCCGCAGTCGAGCGAGGGCGTGTGCAGCGCGCCCGACTCCACGAAGAAGACGTTGGCGGTGGCGGCTTCGAACACCGCCCCGTCGTCGCCGACGCGGATCGCCTCGTAGGCGCCCGCCGCCCGCGCCTTGCGGAGCGCGACCAGCGACGGCAGCCAGCTCAGGGTCTTCGCGCGCCAGAGCGAGCGCGGGTCGGGGTCACAGCGCCGGGCCTCGCGCACCGTCACCGCGCGCGCGCCGTCGCGGTAGAGCGACGCGCTCGGCGTCGGCAGCGGGGTCACCGTCACCACGCGGCGCGGTCGCATCGCCGGGTCGAGCTCGACGCCGGGAGGGCCGTCTCCGCGCGTGACCACGACGCGCACCGAGGACTCGGGCCACGGCGCGGCGGCCACGAGCGACTCAACCTCGGCGCGGAGCTGCGCGGGAGAGACGGGCAGGGTGAGGTCGATGATCGCCGCCGACGACTGGAGGCGAGAGAGGTGCTCTTCGAGCGCGAAGGGGCGCCCCGCGTAGGTGCGGAGCACCTCGAAGACGCCGTCGCCGTGGAGGAGCCCGCGGTCGAAGACGGAGACGTGCGCGTCGGAGGGAGGGAGCGGGCGCCCGTCGACGGAGACGAGCGCCTGCACGGGAGCGCTCAGCCCTTGAGCTCGGCGAGGAGGCCCTTCGCGCGCTCGTGCTCGCGGTCGGACTCCACGGCGCGCTCGAGCATCCCGATGGCCTTGGGCTTGTCGCCCGCGCGGGCGAGCGTGTCGCCGAGGTAGAAGTACACGTCGGCCTTGGTGATCCCGGCCGTCGGGTCGAGGCGCTGAAGGAGCAGCGCGCGGAAGGTCTTCTGCGCGCGCTCGAGGTCGCCCGTGCGCAGGCACAGGAGCCCGAGGTCGCGCAGGATCGGCACGTTCGTGAGGTCGATCTTGAACGCGGCGTCGTAGAGCGAGAGCGCCTGGAGCTCATCGCCCATGCGCTCGTGGGCCTGACCGAGCCGGTGCTGCCACTGCGCGAGCTCCTTGCTGCGGCGACCGCCGAAGGAGGCGATGATCCCCTCGATGATCGGCAGGGTGTCGGCCTCGCGGCCTCCGGCGCTGTAGAGGTCGACGAGGGGCAGGAGCACGTCGCGGTCCTCGGGCGCGAGCGCGCGGGCCTGCTCGAGCCAGGCCGTGGCGCGCGAGGCGTCGTTGAGCTCCGCGCGGCCGAGGTTCGCGAGGTTCTTCAGGAGGAGCACCTTCTGCTTCGGGTCCTCCACAACCGCGACCTCGCGCTCCATCACGTCGGCGAGGAGCGCGTGGTCGTTGCGGGCGCGCGCGAGGTCCTTGAGGGCCGCGAGCGCCTGCGCGTTGTTCGGGTCGAGCTCCAGCGCGCGGCGCAGCGAGGCCTCCGCCGCGGCGTCGTCCCGGCTCCGCTCGCGCTCCAGCGTCGCGAGGTGGATCGCCATGCGCGCGCCCTCCTCGCCCGCGGGGGCGAGCGGCAGCGCGCGCCGGAGCATCTCGATGGCGCGGTCCCACTGCCCGTCGGCCTCGGCGAGGCGCGCGATCGCCGCCAGCGCGCCGGCGTGGTCGGGCTGCCGGTCGAGCACGCGCTCGTACAGGTCCACCGCGCGCGCGCGGTCGCCGAGCTCGCGCTCGTGCAGCTCGCCGATGCGCACCAGCGTCGTGAGCTCGCCCGCCGTGTCGCCCGCGGCGAGGTACTCGTCGAGCCGCCGCTCCAGGAGGTCCGCCAGATCGCTCCAGCGCTTCTCCTCGGTGTAGATCCGCTCGAGCTCGCGCCCCGCCTCGGCGTGCGTCGGCGACTCCTCGAGCACCTCGCGCAGGTACTCCGCCGCCGCCACGCGGTCGCCGAGCGGGCCCTCGGCGAGGCGCGCGAGGCGCATCCGAACGCCCGCGCGCTCCTCGGCCGTGACGCACACATCGAGCCTTCCGCGCAGCGCCTCTTCGAGGTCGCGGTTGCGGCCCGACGCCTCGAGCAGGCCCTCGAGCGCGCCGCGCGCCTGGGCGTCGTTGATGTCGAAGTCGATGACCTCGCGCCACGCGTCGACCGCGCGGTCGATGTCTCCGATCTCGCCCGCGTAGAGCGAGGCGACCTCGCGGCGCAGCCTCGCCGCCTCGGTGGGGTCGTCGAGCAGGCGCGCGCGTCGGGCGAGGAGGTCGGCCACCTCTTCGAAGCGACCCTGCGCGCGGCGCAGCCGCGCGAGCTGATCGAGCGCGTCGACGTCGGTGTCGTCGGCGTCGAGGCGCAGCGTCGCGAGCTCGGCCGCGAGGTCGGCGTCGCCGAGGTCGGTCTCGGCGAGCGTGGCGGCCTCCTTCAAGAGCTCGGCCCGGCGGGTGAGGTCGAGCTCCACCTCGGCGCGGCGGCGCAGCGTGGCGACGAGGTCGCGAGCGCGGCCCGGCGCGCGTTGCAGCGCCTCGAGCGCCTCGAGGGCGTCGAGGTTCTCAGGCTCGGCGTCGAGCGCGGCGGTGAGCCTCGACTCGGCAGCGGCGCTGTCGCCGAGGTGGTCGCGGTACCAGCCCGCGGCGCGGAGGTTGAGCGCGGCGATGTCCATCGCGCCGAGGTCGTCGTGCGCGGAGAGCACCGACTCGACCACGCCGCGCAGCGACTCCCACGAGCCCGAGGCGGGGGCGAGGCGCTCGGCCTCGAGGGCGAACTGCTCGTCGCGGGGGTCGGCCTTGAAGGCCTCGATCACCGCCGAGAGCGCGCCCGTGAGGTCGCCGAGGCGGTCTTCGCGCAGCCGCGCGAGCTCGCCCAGGAGCCGCACGCGGTCGGAGCTCACCTCGGCGGACTCGACGCGCATCGCGAGGAGCCGACCGAGGTTCTGCGCGTCGTCGTTGCGCTGGTATGCGCCCTCGAGCACCTCCATCACGTCGTCGCGCACGGCGGCGTTCGCGAGGAGGCGCTCCAGGCCCGCGAGGGCCTGCGCGTTCGACGGGTCGCGGTCGACGACGTTGCGCCACGCCGAGAGCGCGCCGGGGGCGTCGTCGAAGCGCTTCTCGCGCAGCTCACCCACGCGCACCTCCAGCGCGTCGAGGGCGTCGCCGCCCGCGATGGCGAGGCGGCGCTCGAGAACGTCGTGCAGGTCGCGCCAGCGCGCGGCGTGGGTGTAGAGCCGGTCGAGGGGCTCGAGGAGCTCGTCGTCGTCGCCGGCCTGCTCGACGGCGTGCTGGTAGTTCGCGATGGCGCGGTCGGCGTCGCCGAGGCGCTCCGACGCGAGCTGCGCGGCGCGCACCGAGAGGTCGCGGGCGACGGTGGGGTCCATCGCGGCGCGGGACTCTTCTTCGAGGAGCGACACGAGGTCGCCCCAGCGCTCGAGCGCGCCCGCGAGGCGCTCCATCTCCTCGAGCGCGCCGCGGTCCGACGGGTCTTCGTGAAAGGCCCGGCGCCACGTGTCGAAGGCCGCGCCGAGGTCGCCCCGGCCGTCTTCGTGCACCGCCGCGAGGGAGCGCAGCTCCGCGCCCGCCGAGGTCGGGTCGTCGAGGTTCTTGAGCTTGAGCTCCAGCGTCTCGACGAGGTCGTCCCACCGCGAGGCCGAGCGGAAGATCGGCTCCAGGGTCTCGACCGCGGCGCTGGTCAGCTCGGGGCTCTCGGCGAGCCGTCGCACCGCCGCGATGGCCGCGGCGTTCGTCGGGTCGACGGCGAGCACCTCGCGGTAGGTCTCCAGCGCGCCGTTGGGGTCGCCCACCTGCCCGGCGAGGAGCGCTCCCACACGGAGCTTGAGCGCGGTGCGGGCAGACTCCTCGGGGGCGAGCGCGGCCTGCGCGCGGAGGTTCTCGAGCAGGTCGTCCCACTGCTCGAGGCGCGTGTAGAGGCGCTCGAGCGCGGCGATGGCCTGCGGCTCGTTGGGGTTGTCGTCGAGGGCGCGGCGGTAGGCCTCGACGGCGCGGAGCTCGTCCTTGAGCTCGGTCTCCCAGAGGCGGCCGAGGCGCACGGCGGTCTCGCGGCGGATCTCCGCGTCGGGCTCGACGTCGAGCCGGCGCTGGAGCACGTCGGCGAGGGCCGCGTGGTCGCCCTTCTGCGCGTAGAGCCCGTCGAGCGCGTCGAGCGCGACCGCGTCGGTGGGGTCGATCTCCAGCGCCCGCTGGAACGCGTCGATGGCCGCCTCGGCGTTGCCCATCATGTCGCGCTGCGACTCGCCGATCGTCTGCAGCAGGAACTTCCGGTGGTCGTCGTCGAGCGACCGCGCCACCTTGCGCTCCAGCACCTCGACGTGGCCCTCCCAGTCCGAGAGGAGCACGTGCAGGCCCTCGAGCTGGTCGAGCACGTCGAGCTGCGTGTCGTCGACCTCGAAGAGCCTGTTGTACGCGGTGATCGCCGCGCGGGGGTCGCCGCGCCGCTGGTCGTGCGTCTGCGCCAGCGCGCGGAGGATGTACGTCCGAGGCATGAGGTCCTCGGTGGCCGCGAGGGCGGTCTCGTAGCTCTGCACGAGGTCGTCCCACATCCCGCTCTGCGCCGCGATGCGCTCGACGGCCTCGCGGGCCTCGCCGTCGCCCGGGTCCGTCGCGAAGGCCTGGCTGTATGCCGTGAAGGCCGCGCGCGGGTCGTTGCCGCGGTCCTCTCGGATGCGCCCGAGCTCGCGCAGGAGCTCGCCGCGCTCGATGCGGTCTTCGCTCGCGGCGAGGCGCGCTTCGAGCACGCCCGCGAGGCGCGACCAGTCGTCGAGCTCGCGGTAGATGGGTTCGAGCACCTCCACCACCGAGAGCCGGAGCTCGGGGCGAGACTCGCCGAGCGCCTCGAGGGCCTGGATCGCCGGCCGGTGGTCGCGGGTCTCTTCGAGGATCTCGCGGAAGGCGTCGATGGCGCCGCGCGGGTCGTCGAGGCGGTCGGCGCGCAGGCGACCGAGGCGGAAGCGCAGCACGGCGCGCTCCTCGACGTCGGCGGCGTCGAGCACGCGGCCCTCGAGGAGCTCGGCCAGGTCGCGCCAGGCCTCGGTGCGCACGAGGAGCGCGTCGAGGCGAGCGAGCGCGTCGCGGTCCGTCGGGTCGACGTCGAGGATCGCGCGGTAGTCGGCGATGGCCGTGGGCAGGTCGCCCACCTGCTCCTCGTCGAGGGTCGCGACCTTGAAGAGGTACGCCTTGCGCTCGTCGGGGTCCGTCGCGCGGTCGGCGGCGTCGCGGTACAGCGTCAGGAGCTCGGGCCAGGCCGACTCGCGGCGCAGGAGCGCCTCGAGCGCGGCGAAGACCTCGGAGCGCGTCGGGTCGAAGGCGAGCGCGCGGTGGTAGTAGCGACGCGCCGCCGCGGTGTCGTTCACCTTCTCGTCGAGGAGCTGCGCCGCGCGGAAGGCGAGCTCCGCGGTGGTGTCGTCGTCGACGTCGGCCGCGTCGACGGCGGCGCCGTAGATCGCCGCGAGGCGGCCCCAGCGGTCGAGGCTGCGCGCGAGGCGCGTGAGCACCTCCCACACCTCTCGGTCGGAGATGTCTTCGCGGAACACCCGCGCGTGCGTGTCGAGCGCCTTGTCGAGGTCGCCGAGGTTCTCTTCGTACAGGGCCCCGAGGCGGCCGAGGAGCTCGCGCTTGTCGACGGCGTCGGCCTCGGCGATGCGCGCCTCGAGGGCGGCGATCAGCTTCGGCATGTCCATGCGGCCGCGGTAGATCGGCTCCAGCATGGCCGCGGCGCGCGCCGACCAGCCCTCGCGGCGGCCGAGGTCTTCGAGGGCCTCGACGGTCGGGCCGTGGTCGGGGTCGCGCTCGAGCACCTCGCGGAAGTGATCCGCGGCGCGGTCGAGGTCGTTGAGGTTGCGCAGCGCGACGAGCCCCAGCCGGTGGTGCAGCGCGGGCACGTCGGCGCCCTCCACCGAGAGCTGGCCTTCGAGCAGGCCCGCGAGGTCGTTCCAGCGGCCCTCGAGCGCGTAGAGGCGCTCGAGCGAGGCGGCGGCCTCGGCGTCGAAGCCCATGTCGAGGATCGACTCCAGCGCGGCGATGGCGCCCGCGCGGTCGGACCGCTTCTCTTCGCACACCACGGCCTGACGGCGCAGGAGCGAGCGCCGCGCGTCGTCGCTCGCGGCGAGGTCGGTCTTGCGGCGCAAGACCGCGAGGAGATCGTCCCAGGCCCCGGCCTCTTCGTGCAGGCTCTCGAGCGCGTCGAGGGCGGGCGCGAAATCGGGCTGCAGGTCGAGGGTCTTCTCGTACCAGGCCCTCGCGGTGTCGCGGTCCGAGAGGTCCTCCCGCGCGACGTCGGCGACCTTCATGTAGACCGCGCGCTGCAGCGTCGGGTCGAGCACCTCGGGCCCGACCTCCTGCAGGAGCTTCACGAGGTCGGCGTGACGTCGCGACGAGCGCGCGAGGCCCTCGACGTGCGCGAGCTGCGACGCGAGGTCGTCGTCGGTGAGGCCGTCGCGGAGCCGCTGCGCCGCGCGGTCGAAGGCGCGCGAGGGGTCGCCCAGGCCGATCTCAGACACCTCGGCGGCGCGCGACAGGGCCGCGCGGCGCTCCTCGGAGTCGTCGCTGTCGGCGGCGATCCGGTCGAGCACGCCGAGGAGCTTCTCCCACGACTGCTCGCCCTGGAGCACCGGGTCGAGCGCCCGCGCCGCCGCGAGGGGGATGCCCGGCTCGTCGGAGCGGAGCATCCCTTCGAGGGCGGCCCGCGCGGTGGGCTCGGCGGGGTCGATGTCGAGCGCGGCGCGGTAGCCCTCCACCGCGGCGCGCGGGGCGTTCGTGCGGGTGCGCTGGAGCTCGGCGATGCGCACGGTCAGCGCGAGGCGGTCGGCCGACGACTCGGCGACGAGGAGGTCCTGCTCCAGCGCGCCGAGGAGCTCGGGCCACTGGTCGGAGAGCTCGTAGAGTCGCGCGAGGGCGGCGTACACGGCGCGGTCGGGCCCGAAGGCCTCGATCACGTCGCGGTAGGTCGCCACGGCGCCCGGCACGTCGGCCACGCGCTCTTCGAGCACGCTCGCGGCGCGCACCCGCAGGGACTTCTGCTCTTCGCCGTCGTCGGCGAGCTGCGCCTCGCGCTGGAGGATCGCGACGAGGTCCTCCCACGCCGAGGTCTTCTCGTAGAGTCGCGCGAGGGCCTTGAGCGCGTCGCGGTCGGTCGGGTCGATGATGAGCCGCTCGCGCTGCGCGGCGATCGCGCCCGCGAGGTCGCCCACCTCGTCCTCGAGGATCTCGCCCGCCTGCGCGTAGAGCGACCGGCGGAGCTCGGCGTCGTCTTCGTGCTTCGCGCGCAGGGTGAGCGCCTCGACGAGGCCGCGCGGGTTCTGGAGCGCGCGGTAGAGCCGCTCCAGCGCGACCGCGGCGGTGGTCACCATCGCGGTGTCGTCAGGCGCGGCGGCGAGCAGCCGACGCCACGTGCGCTCGGCCTTCGCGGGGTCGATGAGCCGCTCGTCGTAGACGTTGGCGAGGTCGCGCAGCACCTCGACGAGGGCCGACGCGGCGCGGGGCTCCTCGGCCACGGCTTCGAGGGTCTGCGCGGCGCGGGCGTCTTGCAGCGCCGCCGCCGAGAGGCGGAGCATCTCGTCTCGCAGGGCGCCGCTCGCGGGCTCGGCGAGCAGGGCCTCGATGGCCGCGTCGCAGGCCGCCGTGACGTCGCTGAGCACGAGCTCCTCGATCTCGGCGACGCGCTGAAAGATCCGCGAGCGCTCGCTCGGGTCGGTGGTGAACTCCAGCCGCACGCGCAGCGCCCGCACGAGCGCCGCCGCGCTGGCGTCGCCCTCGGACTCGTACAGGCCCTCGAGCGTGGTGCCCGCGCGCTGGCGCAGCGAGGGCACCTCCAGGAGCCGCTCGAGGCCCTCGCGCGCGCCGGCGTGGGCGGGGGACTCGGCGACGACGGAGGTGTAGTCGTCGAGCGCGCCCTCGGGCTGACCGAGCTGGAGCTCGCGGAGCGCGCCGCGGCGGAAGCGCAGCTCGCGCGCCTCGTCGGCGTCGACGCCGGGCTGGTCGAGCATCCGCGTGAGGTGCTCGGCGAGGGGCTCCCAGCGGCCGAGGGAGTCGAGCAGCCGGTCGAGCGCGCGGGCGGCGTCGCGGTTCGTCGCGTCGAGCTCCAGCACCCGCGCGTACACCGCCGCGGCCTCGGAGCGCTGGTCGAGGACCTCCTCGACGAGGCGGGCCTCCTCCATCAAGAGGTCGACCTTCGCGCGGTCTTCGGGCGAGACCTCGACCCAGCGGCGGTAGAGCGCGCGCAGGTCGCTCCAGCGCTCGTGCTGCTGGTAGAACGCGCGCAGCGCGCCGTAGGCGTTCGCGTCGACGAGGCCCGCGTCGACCACCACGCGGTGGAAGCGCTCGGCCGCGAGGGCGTCGCCGAGGCGGTCTTCGTGCAGCGACGCGGTGCGGCGCGCGAGCGCGACGCGCACGTCGGAGGCGAGCGCCTCGCGGTCGACGATGGCGCCGAGGGTCTCGGCGAGCTCGTGCGCCCAGCCGTTGGCGACGGCGAGCTCGGTGAGCGTGTCGGCGACCTCGGCGGCGTCGGGCTGCGCGTCGAGCACGGCGCGCAGGAGCTCGAAGCCGCTGCGCGGGTCGGAGAGCCGGTCGGCGTAGACGCGCGCGAGGCGCAGGCCCAAGGCCCGCTTGCGCGCGGCGTCGGGCTCGCCGTCGAAGAGGATCTGCAGCGCCCAGGCGAGCTTCTGGTGCTCGCCCGACGCCTCGAACTCGGGCTCGAGGATGCGCGCCGCCACGGTGCGCCAGGCCTCGTCGCGCAGGAGGGTCTCGAGCGCGGCGAGGGTCTGCGGGTGGTGCGGCGAGAGCGCGAGCACCTCGCGGAAGGAGGTGATGGCGCCGTCGGTGTCGTCGAGGTTGCGAAGGCGCACCTCGCCCAGGCGGAACGCGAGCTCGGCGCGGGCGTCGCCGCTCGCGGCGTCGCGGCGGGTGGCGAGGAGCTGCGCGAGCTCCTCCCAGCGGGCGCCGGACTCGGCGAGGCGGGAGAGGGCGACGAGGGCGTCGGCGTCGTCGGGGTCGTCGGCGATGACCTTGCGGAAGCGCGCGCTCGCCGCGTCGGGGTCGCTGAGGTGCCGCTCCTCGACCTCGGCCACCTCGCCGATGAGCACGCGGCGGGTGAAGGAGTCCTCGGCGCGCGAGAGCCTGTGGTCGTAGAGGTCGCGCAGCTCGGCGTAGCGGCCCGCGCGGCGCAGGAGGCCGTCGAGCGTGGCGATCACGGCGCCGTCGTCGGGCGACTCGCGGAGGGCGGCGTGGTAGCGGGCGATGGCGGCGTCGACGCGGCCGAGGCGGTCGGCTTCGATCTCGGCGGCCTTGTCGCGCAGGCGCGCGGCCTCGTCGGGGTCGGCGGTCGCCGACGAGCGCGCGTCGAAGGTCTCGACGAGCTCGGCCCAGGCGCCGGCGTCGGCGGCGCTGCGCTCGAGCTGAGACTCCAGCGCGGGGTCGGTGGGCGCGATCTGGTACGCGCGCAGCGCCCAGCGGAAGGCCGCGGCCCGGTCGCCGAGGCGCGTGGAGGCCAGCTCCCGCAGGTGCCGGAGGTACCCGAGCGCCGCGTCGGCCTCGCCCGCGTCGAGCCCCTCGAGGAGGACCTCGTAGAGCTGCGCGAGGCGCGGCCACTTCTCCTCGCGGGTGTAGATGGGCTCCAGCGCCCGCGCGGCGGCGACGTTCTTCGGGTCGACCGAGAGCACGCGCTCGTAGTTGCGGAAGGCCCGCTCGGGCTGGCCGAGCTTCTCCTCGAAGACCCGCGCCGCGCGGAACGACAGGGCGACCTTGGTCTCGGGCTCCGCCGCGCGCTCGGCGGCGCTGCCGAGCACGTCGGTGAGGCCCTCCCAGTCGCCGGTGTCGGCGTAGAGCGACTCGAGGTTGTCCCACTGCCCCGCGGCCGTGTACGCGTCGCGGAGCACGCGCATCGCCTTCGGGTGCTTGGGCTGCGCGGCGAGCACGCGGCGCCACGCGTCGACGCTGCGAGCGGGGTCGTCCATGCGCTCGGAGTAGACGGCGCCGAGCTTCATCAGCACGGCGGCGCGCTGCTCGGGGTCCGTCGCCTCGGTCGCGCGGCGCTCCAGCACCTCGGCGAGGCCGGCCCAGTCGCGCTCGCGCTCGGTGAGGCGCTCCAGCGCGTCGAGCGCGCCGGGGGTCTCGGGGTCGATGGCGAGCGCCTCGCGCCACAGGGCGATGGCGTCGGCGTTGGCGCCCAGGCGCTCGGCGGCGAGCTTCGCGAGGTCGGCGAGCGCGTCGCGCTTCGCGTCGCCCTCGAGGGACTCGGCCTCGCGGCGCGAGACCTCGAAGAGCGGCCGCCACGCGCGGCGGCGGGTGTAGAGGTCCTTGAGCTGCGAGACCGCGTCGACGTCGCGCGGGTCGATGGAGACGATCTGCTCCAGGGGCCGCGTGGCGTTGTTGACGTTGTTGAAGCGCTCGAGCCAGAGCTGCGCGACGCGGCGCAGGAGTGCGACCTTCTCGGCCGGGTCCTCGGTGTGCTCCACCTGCTGGTCGAGCACCTTGATCACGTCGGTGTAGCGCCCGAGCTTCTCGTAGCTCTGCCCGAGGGCCTTGAGCGCCGTGAGGTCTCCCGGCTCCAGCAGCAGGATGGAGTTCCAGGTCTGCACCACCATGGGCTCGAGGCCCAGGCGGTCGCGGTAGATCTCCACCATCTCGCGCAGGAGCTCGAGCTTGCGCTCGCGGTGGCTCATGAGCTCCGGCCCGGGGCGCACGCCGCCGAGCGCGTCGAGCTCCTGGCGGTGCAGCTCGACGAGGTTGTTCCACCGCCCCGCGGAGGCGTAGAGCGAGAGGAGCGACGCGCGCGCGTCGGCGTGCGTGGGCTCGAGGCGCAACACGGCCTTCCACGCGTCGATGGCGCGGTCGGTCTGGCCCTGCTCCTGCGCCGACTGCGCGAGGTCGAGGGCCATCTGCAGGCGCGTCACCGCGGCCTTGTTCGGCGCGGCCGACGGACGCACCGCCGCGACGCCCGCGCTCGACGGCCGGGGCGCGGGCGCGGCGGCGGGAGGCGCCTCGGTGGCCGGCGCGGGGGGCGCCACGGTCTGCGGCGCGTCGGCCTGCGCCGCCGGCTCCTCGGGAGCCACGCTCACCACGGGGGTCGGCGTGCGCTCTGGCTCCGCCGCGGGCGCGGCCTCGGGCTCGGGCGCGGGCGGGGCTTCGGTGCGCGCGGCGGGCTCCGCGGCGCGCGCGGGCTCGTGGAACTCCTCGGGCGGGAGGCTGCCTTCGTTCTCCTCCTCGTCGCCGGTGGTGTTCGCGACCTCGTCGTCGTGCGCGGCCTCGTCCTGCGTCTCGCGCGCGGGCTCCGCGGGCGGGAGCGACACCGCCGACATCACCGTCGTGGGGAGCTCGTCGGGGTTCAGGTCGCGCGCGGGCGCGGGCTTCGCTTCGGGCTCGGGCTTCACCTCGGGCGCAGCCTCGGCGAAGAACGACACCGCCGCGGGGTGCTCGGGCGCGCTCTCGCGCAGCCGGCGGAAGAAGGGCTCGGCCTTCTCGCGGTCGCCGCGGGTGCGCCAGTGGATCATCCCGGCCTGCACGAGGAGGCCTACGTCAGGGTCGCCCTCGCGCGCGGCGAGCTGGGCCTCGTAGAAGTCGGCGAGGTCGTCCCACCGCTCGCGGTCGGTGAGGATCGCGACGATGAAGCGCGTCGCCTGGGGATCGCCGGGGCGCACGTCGAGCACCTTGCGGTAGATCCGCTCGGCCGAGGCGATGTCGCCGCGTCGGCCCGCGTGCGTGCGCGCCGCGCGGAAGAGCAGGTCGACCTTGGCGTCGGGGTCGCTCACCGCGTCGGCGGAGCGCTCGAGGTGGGCGGCGAGGTCGTCCCACCGGTTCGCGCGGCGGCGGAGCACCCGCTCGTAGAGCTGGATCGCGCGGAGGTTGCCCGGGTCGACCGAGAGGGCCGCCTCGAAGATCGCGTCGGCCTCCTTGTCGCGGCCCTTCTGCTTGTACTGGAGCACGATCCCCGCGGCGCTCACGAGGTGCGACGCGATCATCGCCGGGTCGGTGGAGTCGTTCTCCGCGGAGCGCTTGTAGGCCGCGGCGATGTCCTTCCAGCGGGCCTTCTTCGAGAGGAGCCGCTCGCGGGTCTCTTGCGCGTCGGTGTCGGCGCCGAGGGCGAGGCGGGCGTCGAGGGCGGCCACCGCGGCGCGGTCGTCGAGCAGCTCTTCTTCGAGGATGCGCGCACGCTCGCGCAGGAGCGGGCCCTGGTCGGCGGGGGTGACCGTGAGGAGCACCTCGAGGTCGAGCATGCGGGCGGCGGCCTCGGCCTCGCCGTGGGCGATGTAGCGCCGGCGCTGGGCCTCGAGCATCCCGCGGACGAGGTCTGACTCCGCCGCGAGCTCGCCGCCGATGGCGGACTCTTCGAGGGCGTTCCACGCCGACTCGTTCTCGGGGTCGTCGAGGAGGGAGCCGAGGAGCCTGCGGACCTTCTCTGCGCTCATCGCGTGACGTTCTCCGATGCGCCCGCGTGGCGGGGCCATTGGGGGGCTGGTCGCTGCCGCGCCGCGCCGGGGTGCTCGACCTCACCGAGGCCCCGCCGCGCGCGCCCGGAGCGCGCGAGACGCGCCGCGCGAGGCGCCGTCCGTGCGTTCAGGGGCCGTGACGCTATCGCAGCGCGAGAGCGCGTCGCAAGGCACAACTGCGCGCGCGAGAGGGCGCGTAGACGCCGCGCAACGCGGCGGCGCGGCGGGCGTCGGCGAGGCGCTCCGAGGTCGCTTTCTTGACGCTCTCGCGTCGGGGCTGTTACGGGGCGCAACCCACGCCCCCCGAGCGGGTGCGTGCAGACGCGTCGCCGCGGTCGAGGTGACACGGTGACGCGGCGCGAGCGTCGCGCTTCTTCGGGCCTACGGGCCCTGGAACGCGCGGTGCGTTGGAGGCGGCACCGGCGTCGCGGGTCGCGGCGCGGATCGACGAGGTTGACGATGGCTCGAGTCGGCGTGCTTCTCGGTGGTGTCTCGGCGGAGCGTGAGGTCTCGATGCGCTCGGGCGAGGCGGTGGTGCAGGCGCTCCGGTCGCGCGGGCACGACGTGCTCCCGGTGCTGGTCGACCACGACGTCGACAAGGCCCTGCGCGGGAGCGGGATCGACGTGGCCTTCCTCGCGCTGCACGGCCGCTACGGCGAAGACGGCGCGATCCAGGGCCTGCTGGAGTGGATGGGCATCCCCTACACGGGGTCGAGCGTGCTCGCGAGCGCCCTCGCGATGGACAAGCTCAAGGCCAAGGAGATGTTCCGCCTCCACAACGTGCCCACGCCGCCCTACTACGACGTGACGGGCCCCGTGAGCGACGCGGAGCTCGAAGAGCGCCACGGCTCCTTCGGCTTCCCGGTGATGGTGAAGCCCCGCCGCGAGGGCAGCTCCATCGGCGTCTCCCGCGCGAAGGACCTGTCCGAGCTCCGCGCCGGCGTCGACGAGGCCCTCGCCCACGACGACGCCGCACTCGTCGAGCGCTACATCCGCGGCCGCGAGGTGCACGTCGGGATCCTCGACGGGCGCGTGCTCGGCGCCATCGAGGTCGTGCCCCGCCGACCCTTCTACGACTTCCAGGCGAAGTACCAGAAGGGCCTCTGCGAGTACTACTACCCCGCGCGCCTGCCTCCGACGCGCTACCAGGGGGTCCTCCGCCTCGCGCAGCGCGCGCACGACGCGCTCGGGTGCAGCGGCGCGACGCGCGTGAACCTCCTCGTGACCGAGGGCGAGAACGAGTACGTGCTCGAGGTGAACACCCTCCCCGGCCTCACGCCCACGTCGCTCCTGCCCAAGATCGCCGCCGGCGCGGGGATCGACTTCGCGACGCTCTGCGAGGAGATGCTCAAGGGCGCGCGCCTCCACAGCCGCCCCGCGCACCGTCAGCCCGCCATCGCCTCCCCCGCGGCGAGCGAGGGCGCGACGGGCGCGCTCCTCGCGTAGCCCCGCCTCACGCCGCCTGCGACGCGGCCTCGGCCTCGACGACCTCGCCCGCGACCAGCTCGGGCCGCAGCGTCTTCGCGAGCGCGCGGCGGCCGCGGTGCAGGCGCGACATCACCGTGCCGATGGGGCAGCGCATCGCGTCGGCGATCTCGCGGTAGCTCATGTCGCAGAGGTCGGCCATCACCACCACCGCGCGGAACTCCACCGGCAGCGCGTCGAGCGCGTGCGAGAGCGCGGGCCCCAGCGTGCGCCGCTGCACGCCGCCGTCGTCGCTCTCCATCGCCTCCTGCGCCGAGGTGAGGAGCATCGCGCGCTTGCCCGGGTCGCGCTCGATGTCGAGGGCCGCGCGCTCGCGCTTTCGCGTGCGCCACTGCGAGATGTAGCGGTTCACCTGGATGCGGTGCAGCCAGGCGCGGAGGTTCGTCCCCGGCTCGAAGCGCTCCCAGTTCTGGTAGGCCGCGAGGAGGGTCTCCTGCACGAGGTCCTCGGCGGTGTCGGCGCGGCCCGTCAGGCGCACCGCGGCGCCGTAGAGCCCGTCCATCAACGGCAGGGCCTCTCGCTCGAAGGTGGCGCGTCGCGCCTGGGTCTCTCGGTTCATCACAACGCCTCCGTGGTGGTGTGCTGAACCCCTAGATCAATCCCCGGGCCAAGCCCCGCGACCGCGAGAATCCCGCTGAAAACAAGGCCGTTTCGCGCCGCGACGCGGAGCCCCGATGTCAGCGCGTCGAGGCCGCGGCATCCCCCGCTGCCATTCTGTCAACCGCCGCGCTCAGCCCTCCAGCGCGGCCGACACGGCGTCGGCGATCTCGCTCGCGAGCGCGCCCCTCACCGCGCCCCTCGCCGCGTGCACCCGCTCCCCTGCCCTGCCGTGCGCGTGCACGGCCTCGTTCACCGCCTCGATCGCGGCGATCTCACGCCGCTCCGCGAGACGCGCGGCGATGACCCCCGCGAGCACGTCTCCGCTCCCCGCCACGCCCAGGGTCGGGTCGGCGTAGGGGTGGATCCACGCCTCGCCCCCGTCGGTGACCACGGTGCCCGCGCCTTTCAGCACGGTGATCGCGCCGTGCATGCGCGCCGCGTCGCTCGCGAAGCGGAGGCGGTCGTCGTTCACCTGCCCCGCGGGGCGCGCGCCCGAGACGCCCATCAGCGCGTGCCATCTCCATCGGGTGCGGCGTGAGCACGCGCGTCGCGCCGCGCGCCGTGCCCTCGCGGTCGAGGTGACCCAACGCGTCGGCGTCGATCACGACAGGGACCTTCGCGCCCTCGACCACGCAGCGGGTCACCGCCCTCGCCCACGCGTCGCGGCCGAGCCCGGGGCCCACCACGACGGCGCTCGCCCGCGAGAGCACCTCCGAGAGCGCGCCCTCGACCGCTGAGGGGTCGTCGGGGAGCGAGAGGGTCATCGTCTCGGTCACCTGCACGACGAGCGCGTCGACCGCGCGCGACGCGATGGTCACCAGGCCCGCCCCTGCGCGGTGCGCGCCTCGGGCCGAGAGCAGCGCCGCGCCCGTGGTGCCCGCGCTCCCGCCCACCACGAAGACGTGGCCCGCGTCGCCCTTGTGCGCGCTCACGCCCCGCGGCGAAGGCGGGCGGAACGCGCTCAGCCGCACCCGCGCGTCGAGCGTCGGCAGCGGCACACCGAGGCCCACGACGGTCACCGCCCCCGCGTGGGTGAGCCCAGGCCCGGTGTGCAGCCCCGGCTTCGAGCGCGCGAAGGTGAAGGTGTGCCGGGCCATGAACGCCACGCCGTCGGGGCCGAGCACGGCGCCCGTGTCGGCGTCGATTCCTGAAGGAAGATCGAGGCTTACGCGCAGGGCCTCGCACGCGTTCGCTGAGGTCACGAGCCGTGCGGCGGCCCCGTGCAGCGGGCGGGTGAGGCCGGTGCCGAAGAGGCCGTCGATCACGCAGTCGCGCGCGCGCATCCACGCGGTGAGGTCCGTCGCGTCGTCGACGACAGCGCGCTCCACGTCGACCGCGGACAGGGCGCGGAGCATCACCGCGGCGTCGCCCTTCATCGCGTCGACGGGCGCGAGGAACATCACCGCGACGGCGCAGCCTGGCACGAGCAGCGGGAGGTGACGGGCCACGACGAGGGCGTCTCCGCCGTTGTTGCCCGGGCCGACGAGGAGGCCCACGCGCGGTGAGGGTCCGGTCGCGCAAGAGACGCGCGATGCCCTCGGCGGCGCCGCGGCCAGCGTTCTCCATGAGGAGCACCCCGGGCACGCCGCGCGCGATGAGCGCGGCGTCGATGGAGCGAACCGCCTCACGGCTCAGGAGCGGGGTGTCGGCGAGGGTCATGGTCCGAGGTCGGTGCGGCCGGCGAGGGTCCAGCGGCCGATGGTGCCGCCCGCGCGCGTGGCTTCGGTGACGTCGGTCCACGCGGGGGTCATCGAGGGGCCGCAGTGACCGCCGATGATGTCGATGATGTACACGTCGGTGTCGCCCTCGGGGGGCGCGCTCGCGGGGCCGAAGTAGTAGTCGATCACGTCCTGAGAGAGGTCTCCCACGACGCCGCGCTTCCAGTTGAGGCCCCAGCGCGGGTCGACGCGGCGAAGGCGGCGCACGACCTCGAAGAGGAACTCGTTGTTCCCTCCAGTCTCGCGGCAGGCGGCGTTGAAGAGGTCGGGCCGATCGTTCGCCGTGGCGCGCACCGTCTCGAACATGTTCGGCAGCGGTCGCGGGGGCGTGCCCACGTCCGGCGCGCCGACGTCCGCGGGAGCCCCGGCGTCGACGGGAGCGCCGTCGAAGCCCACGAGCGTCCACACTGAGGTCTCGCCGCTGCGGTCGAGCCACGCGGCGACCGGCGGCTCGTCGACGCCGGGGCGCGCGCAGGCGCGGCCGATGATGTCGACCTTGTAGTTCTCCCCTCGGCCCTCGGGACAGCCGTCTCCGTGAAAGTAGGTCAACACGTCGACGGTCAGACCGCCCGCGCTCCGGTCGAGCCCCCAGCGGGGGTCACCCGCGCGCAGCCGACGGAGCACCTCGAAGAGGAAGTGGTGCGTGCCTCCCATCGCGGGGCAGGAGTTCTGGAGCCAGTCGGGGTGCTCCGTCGCGACCTCGCGCACCACCGACTCTCGCGACGGCAGAGCCGCGGGCGGGCGCGCCACCGGCGAGGTCAGCGCGCAGCGCGGCGCGTCGATGGGCGCGGGCACGTCGATGGGCACGGGCGCGTCGAGGATCGTCGGGCGATCCTCCGGCGGCGCCGCGTCGACGATCACACCCCGGTCCGAGAACGCGACCCGGTCGACGAGCGCGACGTCGCGCGCTGCGGGCGCGTCGATCACGGCCGCGTCGAGGGCGCCGCCGTCGCTCACGCTCTCCGTGGGCTCCGTCGCGGCGCAGCCGATCAGCAGCGACGCGAGCGTCGCGCGGCGCCATCCCTTCATGCCGCGACGCTACACCCGCCTTCAGGCTTCGAGCACCACCACCGCCGCGGCGACCCCGCCGTCGTGGGTGATCGAGACGTGCGCCCGCGCGATGGCCATCGACTCGGCCCGCGACTTCGCCGCGCCGTGAAAGCGCAGCCCCGGCGGAGACGGCCGCGCCGACACCACCTCGACGCTCTGCCACCCCACGCCGTCGGGGACGCCCAGCGCCTTCAGCCCCGCCTCCTTCGCGGCGATCCGGCCCGCGATCCACTCCGCGCGTCGGGCGGTGCGCGGCGCGTCGACCCGCTCGGGCTCGGTGAGCACCCGCGCCTCGATGCGCTCGCCCCACCGCTCGATCAAGCGCTCGATGCGCGCGACGCCCACCACGTCGATGCCCAGCCCGACGATCACCGCGCGGCGGCGCCCCGGTCGATGGCCTCGCGCATCGCGCGCACCGCGTCGGCCATGCCGACGATCACCGCGTCAGCGACGATCGCGTGGCCGATGTTCAGCTCCACGAGGTGCGGCAGCGCCGCGATGGGCCCGACGTTCGCCGTCGTGAGGCCGTGACCCGCCGCGAGGCGCAAGCCCCGCGCGTGCGCGAGCTCGGCCCCGATCCGAAGCGCGTCGATCTCGTTCACCACCGCCGCGCCGAGGGCGTTGGCGTAGTCGCCGGTGTGCAGCTCCACCTGGTCGGCGCCCACCAAGGCAGAGGCGTCGAGCTGGGCCTCGTCGGGCGCCACGAAGAGCGACACGCGCACGCCGGCGTCTTGCAGCTTCGCGGTGAACACCCCGATGGCCTCGCGGTGCTTCACCACGTCGAGGCCGCCCTCGGTGGTGCGCTCCTCGCGGCGCTCGGGCACGAGCGTGACGTGGTCGGGGCGCGTCGCGAGCGCCACGCGCAGGCCGTCGTCGGTGACCGCGGTCTCGAGGTTGAACACCCCGCGCACCACCTCGCGCATCACGCGCACGTCGCGCTCGGTGATGTGTCGGCGGTCTTCGCGCAGGTGCACGGTGACCCCGTCGGCGCCCGCGCGCTCCGACGCGATGGCGGCCTCGACGGGGTCGGGGTAGCGCGTGCCCCGCGCGTTGCGGAGCGTGGCGACGTGGTCGACGTTGACGTGGAGCGCGACGCGCATGGTGTGTGGTCCCTCAGCCCCGCAGGAGGCCCCGCGCGATCACCACCCGCTGGATCTCGCTCGTGCCCTCGTAGATCATCGTGACCCGCGCGTCGCGCAGGTGTCGCTCCACGGGGAACTCCCGCGTGTAGCCGTTGCCCCCGAGCACCTGCAGCGCGCGGTTGGTCACGCGCACCGCGGCCTCGCTCGCGAAGACCTTCGCCATCGCGGCCTCCTGCGAGAAGGGCCGGCCCGCCTCCTTCAGCGTCGCCGCGCGGAGCACCAGGAGGCGCGCCGCGGCGAGCTCGACGCGCGAGTCCGCGAGCATCCACTGGATCGCCTGGAAGTCCGCGATGGGCCGGTCGAACTGCTTGCGCTCCTTCGCGTAGGCGAGCGCCACGTCGAGGGCGGCCTCGGCGATGCCCACGGCCTGCGCGCCGATGCCGACGCGGCCGCCGTCGAGGGCCATCATCGCGATCTTGAAGCCGCCGCCCTCGCGGCCGAGGAGCGCGTCGAGGGGCACCTCGCAGTCGTCGAAGGTCAGCGGCACCGTGCTCGACGCGCGGATGCCCATCTTGTCTTCGTGGCGCCCGACCTTCAGCCCGGGCGTGCCGCCCTCCACGAGGAAGGCCGACAGCCCCGAGGTCCCGGGGCCGCCCGTGCGCGCCCACACCACGAAGACGCCCGCGCGGTCGCCCGAGGTGATCCACTGCTTGTCGCCGCGCAGCACCCAGCGGTCGCCCTGCCGCGTCGCCGTGGTGCGCATCGCGCCCGGGTCGCTCCCCGCGCCGGGCTCGCTCAAGGCGAAGCTGCCGGCCTCGTAGGTGCCGCCCGCGAGGCGCGACACGTAGCGCTCGCGCTGCGCGTCGGTGCCGAAGGCGTTGATGACCTCGCCCACCATGTTCGTCACGGCCATGGTGACCGCGGTGGAGGCGCAGCCGCGCGCGACCTCCGTCATCGCGAGGGCGTAGGCCACGGCGCCCGCCTCGGCGCCGCCGAGCGACGCGGGGAGGTTCACGCCCATGAGCCCGAGCTCCGCCATCTCGCGCAGCACCTCGGCGGGGACCTTCTCTGCGCGCTCGAACTCCGCGGCGCGGGGGGCGAGCGCCTTCTGCGCGTAGCCGCGCGCGGTGTCGCGCACCGCGGCCTGCGTCTCGTTCAGGTCGAAATCCATCGGCGTGCTCTCTTCTCTCGTCAGGGGATCGACACGACCGCGCGGGCGTACCACGACCCCGGGCTCGGCAGGCGCCACCCACGCACCTCGCGCACCACGCAGTCGGTGCGCTCGAGCGCCTCGGGCGACGCGGCCCCCGCCCCCGCCGCCGCGACGGAGCCGTCGGGCGCGACGGTCACGTACACCTGCAAGGGAGAGGTGTCGCCCGCGCGGCAGGCCGTGAGCGCCGCGCGGCGCTGCCGCAGGGTCGCGGCGAAGCGCGAGGGTGGGAGCTCGACGGGGGGGCGCGCGTCGGGGCCCGCGTCGCCCTCCATCGACCAGGTGACCTCGGCCTCGCCGCCGCAGGGGGCGTCGAAGCGCAGCGCGCGGGCGCGGTCGATGAGGCAGCGCTCGGTCTCGCGGTCGCCCATGGTCGACTCGGTGGGCACGGCCCAGCGCACGGCCCCGTCTTCGCCGACGCGGATGCGCAGCGCGACGCGGCCGCCGAGCCAGGGCAGGTCGCCGAGGCGCGCGGTGTAGCAGCCGTGCAGGGTCTCTTCGGCGTCGCGCAGCACGCGGCGCACGTTGGCCTGCGCGATGGTGCCGAGCTGACCCTCGATGGTGATCCCGCCGCTGGAGCCGCAGCGGGGCGCGCCGGCGTCGACCGCGGCCACGCGCGGCGGCGGCGGGGGGTCGGGCGCGCGAGGCGGCGGCGCGGCCTGGGAGGCGCAGCCGACCGCGAGCAGGGGGAGCCAGGGGTGCCGCATCGGGCCGCGGAGAATGCCAGAGGGGGCGCCCCGCTCACAACGGGCCCGGTGAGATGCCGCGAACCCCTTCGCGGTCTCATCGTTGTCGATAAAGAACCTCATCGTTGAATGGAATCTCTCGTCAGCGGTTGACGCGGCGTGGGGCGATGGTTTGGCTCCGGGGTGTCCGCGATGTCCCGACCGACGCCCTGAGCGGCGCCGCGAGCGCGCGGGCCCGAAACCGGAGGTCCCCCATGCTGAAGCACTTCGCACTGGCGCTCGTCTGCGCGGCGCCCCTCGCCCTCGGCTGCTCGCACAACACCCCCTCGTCGAACACCGCGGCCTCAGAGGCCCACCAGGAGACCCGCGCGAGCGCCACCGTGATGCGCACCGCGCCCATGGGCGTGATCCAGCAGCCGGCGGCCCGCGAGGTCGCGGTGAACGGCCAGTGCAGCGACTGGCAGGTGTACTTCACCACCGACTCGTCGGAGCTGTCGCCCGAGGCGCGGCAGGTGCTCGACCGCCTCGCGACCTGCATCCAGAACGGCGACGTCTCCGAGGTCTCGATCGTCGGCGCGGCCGACCCGCGCGGCAGCGCGCAGAGCAACCTCGAGCTCGGCCAGCGGCGCGCCGAGTCGATCCGTCAGGTGCTGGTCTCGCGCGGCTGCGACCCGGCGGCGATCCGCACGCGTAGCGTGGGCGAGGCCAACGCCTCGGGCATGCCCTCGGACTTCGCCGTGGAGCGCCACGCCAACGTGATCACCATCGAGCGCTGACCCGCGCTCACCGCAGGAAGACGTCCTGCACCCACCCGCAGGTGCCGCCGTTGCGGCACGGGTGGCAGCCCTCGGGGTGCGCCGCGTCGCACCCTGAGCGGCCCCCCGCCCCGTCGCTCGCGGGCGTCAAGGTCGGCGCCCCCGACGACAACACCTCCACGAAATCCCACAGCACCCCCTGCGCGTCGCGGTTGTGGAAATACACCTGCACGCGGTCTCCGTAGTGGATCCACGCGCGGGTGGTGCTGTTCTGCGCCCAGTAGAGGTACGCGCCGAAGGGGTACACGAAGAAGAAGTCGCGCGTGCCGCCGTTGGCGAGGCAGCGCACCGACGGCTGCGGCGGGGTGCGCTCGGCGCACGCGTGGCTCCCCGACGGGAGGGACACGGTGCGGTGCCACGCCGAGGGGGTGAGCGGCCCGCCCGACATCGCCCCGCACTGCGTACGCCCGCAGTCGTCGTCGCCCTCGTCGCAGTGGTTCACCGCGCCGCAGGTGGGGTTCGAGCCTCGGCAGGCCGTGGCGCGGCCGCAGACGGAGCGCACCTCGTAGTCGGCGCCCGCGGGGCCGAGCGCGCAGGGGTGCGAGGGGTCGTAACCCGCGAACTCCACCGAGCCGGGAGGCAGGCCGATCCAGCCCTGCATGTGGCTCGCGCCCTGGTAGGCGTAGCCCCAGTAGAAGCCGCCCACCGGCGCGCGCAGCGCGGGCGAGTTGTCGGAGCAGGCCGCGCGCGAGGGGTTGCCGCAGGTCGCGACCTCGCAGCCGGTGGGCGGGTTGTAGTTGCCCGGGATGGTCGAGAGGCCGATGTACGCGCCCGCGGGGATCACCTGGAGGATCACGCCCCGACGTGTGGGGCCGGCGCGGAAGGGGGTGGTGCCCGTCCCGTCGAAGTCGCCGGAGTACTGGGTGACCGGCGAGAGCACGCGGAAGGGGTAGTAGCCGGCGTTGATCCCGCGGGCCGACCAGGCCTGGTCGATGCCCGAGCAGGTGCCTCCGCCGTCGCCGAAGCGACCCGTCGCGACGCACGCGGGCACGGCGGGAGGCGGCGGCGGCGGGACGTCGACGGGGGCGGCGCTCGGGCGTCCACGGGCGGAGGCGGCTCGGGGACGTCGACGGGCGGCGGAGGAGACACGACGTCCATGTCGGGTGACGGGACGTCGTCGAGCGGGGGAGGCGCGACGTCCATGTCGGGTGACGGGACGTCCGACGTCGGAGACGCGACGTCGATGTCGGGTGACGAGACGTCGACGGGAGGCGCGGGCGCGTCGACGGGGGCCGAGACGTCTCCGCGCGCGCTGGCGTCTTGACCGCCGTCGTCGCCGGGGAGGTCGACGCCCGAGGGCGTCGTGGCGGCGCCGCACCCGGCCGCGAGCGCGAGGGCGAGGAGCGCGGCGCGTGTCTTCATCGCGCGAGCATGGGCGCGGGACGCGCCGCGCCACAAGCGGTCAACACTGTGTTGATCAGAGGTTGATCAGGTCGAAGAGCTTGTCGCTCAGCGGGCGGTTGAGGCCCTTCAGCGCGCGGTAGGCCTCCTCGGCGGCGTGCGAGTCGCCCGCGCGGAAGCAGCACTCGCCGAGGTCGTAGAGGAGCGCCGCGTCGCTGGGCTCCTGCCGCGAGGCGCGTCGGAGCGGGTCGATGGCCTCCTTCCAGCGGCCGAGCTTCTTGTACGAGGCCCCGAGGCCCCGGTGCGCGCCGGGCGTGTCGGGCGCCGACTGGAGCACCCTACGGAACCCGCGGATCGCGTCTTCGTCGCGGTTGGTGCGCTCGTAGAGGACGGCCAGCGCGAGGTGCACGTCGACGTCGTCGGGCTTGAGCTTGAGCGCGGCTTGATAGGCCGCGAGGGCCTCCTCGTGCTGCCCCGCCTCGCTCAACACGAAGCCCAGGCCCGACTGGAGCGAGGGGTCGCGGGGCTCGAGGCGCGCGGCCTCTTCGAGGTGACCGATGGCCTCGTTCGCGCGGCCCTTCTGCCGGTAGGCGAGGCCGAGCATGTAGTGCGAGCGCGCGTCGCGGGGCTCGAGGCGCACGGCCTCGCGCAGCGACGAGATCGCGTCGTCCCACTGCTGGAGGTAGGTCGCGGCGGAGCCGAGCTGGCGGTGCGCGTCGGCGGAGTTCGGCCGCATCGAGAGCAGGCGCTTGCAGGTCTCGGCGCACTCCTGCCAGCGGCCCGCGTTGCCGTAGGCGAGGCACAGGCGCCAGAGCGCGTCGGCGTGGTCGGGGCGCAGGCGCGCCGCGTTGCGCAGCGTCTCGACGGCCTCGGAGTGTCGCCCGAGCTCGCCGAGGGAGCGACCGAGGCCGAGCATCGCGTCGAGCGCGTCGGGCTGGTGGCGGATCGCCTGCTCGTAGCCCGTCGCGGCCTCGGCGTGGTGGCCCGCGTCGGCGTAGAGGTTGGCGAGGGTCGTCCACGCGGCCGAGTGCGTGGGGTCGAGCTCGATGCACTCGCGCAGCGACTGGGCCGACTCGGCGTGGCGGCCGAGGTCGCGCAAGACCTCTCCGAGCGCGAAGCGAATCGAGGGCTCCTTCGGCAAGAGCTCCTGCGCCGAGCGGAGCGCGCCCTCGGCCTCGGGCAGGCGGTCCATCGCGCGGCAGGCGCGCGCGAGGAGGGTGTAGCTCTCGGCCACGGTGGGCGAGATGCGGATCGCCTCGCGCAGCGCGGAGTACGCCTGGTCCGCGCGGCCGAGCGCGACGGCGGCGGCGCCGAAGCCCCGGTACGAGGCCCCGTCGTGCGGGTCCGCCGCGATGGCGCGCTGGAAGATGTCGAGGGCCTCGGCGTTCATCCCCGCGGCCTGGTAGGTCTCGCCGAGCACACGGTACGCGGGGCCGTAGCGGCCGTCGTAGCGGATCGCCTGGCCCAGCACGTCGACGGCCTCCTGCGCGCGGCCCGCGTCGCGGTACAGCTCGCCCAGCTCGGTGAGCGTGCGCGCGTCGTCGGGCTTCAAGCGCAGGGCCTGACGAAAGCGCTCGATGGCCTCCTGCGGGCGGCCGAGGTCGCGCGTGACCACGCCGAGCTCGCGGTACGCCGCCGCGTCGTCGGGGTCGAGCCGCACGAGCTGGCGGATCGCCTGCGCGGCCTCCTGCGCCATGCCGAGACGTCGGTACACCGCGCCGAGCGCGCGGAAGGCCTCGGTGAAATCCGTGCGGAGGTTCGTCGCCTGACGGTGCGCCTCGGCGGCCTCGCGCCACTCGCCGCGCGCTTCGAGCATCTTGCCGAGGTGGTGGTGCGCGTCGGCGTGGTCGGCGCGCGCGCGCACCGCGTCGCGGAAGTACTGCTCCGCCTCGGAGGTGCGCCCGAGGCGTTCGAGCGCGAGGCCGTAGTGGTAGATCGCGTCGGCGTCGCCGGGGCGCTGGTCGAGCGCGCGGCGCAGCGAGTCGAGGGCCTCGTCCCCTCGCCCGAGTCGCTCGAGGGCGATGCCGTGGTCGCGGCGGGAGTCCTGGTCTTCGGGGTTGAGCCAGATGGCCTGCTCGAAGGCGTCGACGGCGTCTTGCCAGCGCTCCTCGGTGAAGTAGATCGCGCCCAGCGCGGCGTGCAGCGCCGGCTCGTTGGGTCGCACCTTGATCCCGCTCTGAAAGGCCCGCGCCGCGTCGGGCGTTCGGCCGACCTTGCGGTACGCGAGGCCGAGCGCGAGGTAGCCCTCGGGGTGGTCGGGGCGCTGGCGCACGGCGCGCTCCAACACCTCGATGGCCTCGTCGCGGCGGTCGAGCGCGAGGAGCGCGCCTCCGAGGCGGTGCAGCGACTCGGGGTGCTCGGGCTTGAGCGTGAGGGCCTTCTTGAAGATCTCGACGGCGTCTTCGTGGCGGCCGATGGCCTGGTAGGTCTTGCCGAGGTCGAAGGTGCCCTCGAAGTGCGAGGGGTCGACGCGCAGGCACTCGCGCCAGGCTTCGACGGCCTCGACGTAGCGGCCCATGGTCGCGTAGACGGTCGCGAGCCGGTGGTGCGTGTCCGCCCGCCCGGGGTGCTGGTGGATCGCCTTGCGGAAGGCCTCGACGGCGAGGTCGTTGCGCCCGCGCGCGGCGGCCACCACGGCGAGGTCGTGCTGCGCCTCGGCGTTCTCGGGCCTCAAGCGCGTGGCCTGCTTGAGGGCCTCTTCGGCGTTCTCGAGGTTGCCCAGCGAGTGCTCGTGGAGCCCCAGCGTGTGGTGGAACTCCGCCTCGTCGGGGCGCAGCCGGATCGCCTGCCGCACCGAGCGCGCCGCCTCGGGGATGCGCCCGAGGTCTTTGTAGACCACGCCGAGGGCGTTGTAGGCGGGGGCGCAATCGGGGTCGATCTTCGTCGCGCGCTCCAGGGCCTCGACGGCCTCTTGCATCGACGACACGGCGGCGCACGACACGCCGAGGCCGACGTGGAGCATCGGGTCTTCGGGCGTGCGCTTGAGGGCCTCTCTCCAGTGGCGCACGGCCTCGCCGTGGAGGTTGAGCGTCGCGCACCCGCGCGCGGCGCCGGTGAAGCCCTCGACGTCGGCGGGCGCGAGGCGCTGGAACTCCTTGAAGGCGGCGACGGCGTCGGCGTGTTGGCCGAGGCGGGCGTGGGCGCGCGCGAGGGCGCGCCAGGTCTCGGGGCGGTCGGGCTCGGCGGCGACGGCGGCCTTCCAGGTGGCGATGGCCTCGTCGTCGCGGCGCAGGGCTTCGAGGGAGTAGCCGAGGCGGTGCTGGTCGTCGGGCGTCGGGGGCGTGAGCCGCGCGAGGTGGTCGAAGGTCTTCACCGCGTCGGTGGGGCGGTCGGCGCCGTGGTAGGCCCACGCGAGGTTGCGCAGGATCTCCTCGTCGCCGGGCCGCGCGTCGTTGGCGCGTTCGAGGTACGGGACGGCGTCGCGGTCGGCCCCGCCGCGCACGTCGGCCGCGCCGCCGTCGGCGACGGCCGCGGTGTAGTCGGGCTTGATCGCGAGGGCCTTGCGGTAGGCCGCGGCGGAGTCGTCCCAGCGGGAGAGCTTCGCGTAGGTCTGCCCGAGGCGGTACCAGGCCTCGACGTGGTCGGGCTTCAGTCGCACGGCCTCGGTCAGCGGCGTGACGGCGTTGGCGAAGTCGTCGCGCGCGATGAGGTCGAGCCCCAGGTTGAAGTGCGCGTCGGTGTACGACGGGTCCATCGCGATGACCCGCCGGTGGGTCTCGATGGCCTCGTCGACGCGCCCTACCTGACGGTAGAGGTTGCCCAGCCGCGTGCGCTGGAGGTGGTTCTTCGGCTGTACGAGGAGCGCGGTCTTGGCGTCCTCGATCTGCTTCTCGGCCCACTGCCGGTCACTGCTCATGCGCTGCCCTCGACCTCGCGGATGACGTTGTTACCGCCACTCGCGGCGGGCCGTCCATCCTGCGATCGGTCGGCGCCTCACATGCTCCGGAACCAGTCACGCCCCGGGCCGATCAAGAAGCCGATGAAGGTGCCGAGCATCACCGCGGCGACGATGAGCAGGATCGACGTGCGCCGCGGGGGCGCGGGCGCGCGGGTCCACCCTCGCTTGAGGAGCCGGCGGGTGATGATCCGCACGAGGTCGCTGCCCTCGTCGGCGTCGAGGAGGGCCGCCACCGACGCGCGGGTGACGGCCTCGATGTCGGGGGCCTGACGGTCTACCGCGCTCCCGGGCACGCGGATCTCGTTGAGCGCGAGCCCGTAGACGAAGGCCATGGGCGCGGGCAGCCGCCCGTGGTGCTCGGGCGAGCCGAGGAGCTCGCAGACCTTCTGCCACTGGTTCTGGCCGACCAGTGCGGCGACGGCGTTCATCGACGGCAGCGCGCTGGCCTTCTCGCGCGTGGTGGTGACCTTCTCACCCGGCGGTGGCGCGGTGTGCCGCGGGCCGGTGTGCACGGCGGGCAGGGGCGTGGGGCGACCGGGCGACGGCGCCTCGTCGGTGGGCTCGGCCGAGGGCGGGACGATGGAGTCGGGCTCGACGACCTCGGCGAGGCCCGCGTCAGGCGGCGGGAGCGTGTACGCAGGCGGCATGATCGAGGGGAGGACCTCGCGCACCGCGCTGTCGTCGTCGTAGGGCCGGGTCGAGCGGGGAGCGTCGTGCGATTGCGCCTCCTCGTCGGCGATCTCGCTCGGATCGAGGGTCTCGTCCGGTGTCGTCTCGGCGCTGCTTCCCACCGTCGCTCCTCCCGTGTGCCGCGGAACCAGGGAGAGTCTACCGCCGACGGAAATGTCGCGTCACGTCTGCGACAGGCGCCGGACCGAAGTCCGGGGTAGGCGCCGCCCGCGTCGCGGCGGTATCGCTACGGGATGCCTCGCGCGCGTCACTGCCTCCGGTGCGGATCGTCCCTGGTCGAGCGCGTGGACGCGGATCGACCGCGTCGCGTCTGCCCCGCGGACGGCTGCGGCTGGGTCTTCTACGACAATCCCCTCCCTGTGGTGGCGGCGCTGGTCGAGCACGAGGGCGCGGTGCTGCTCACGCGCAACAAGGGCTGGCCTGAGGGCTGGTGGGGCCTGGTCACGGGCTTCATCGAGCGCGGCGAGACCACGGAGGAGGCCGCGCTCCGAGAGCTGAAGGAGGAGCTCGGCCTCGACGGCGAGGTGGTCTCGATGATCGGCGTGTACGCCTTCACCGAGCGAAACGAGCTGATCGTCGCGTACCACGTCCGCGCGACGGGGACGGTGGTCGTGGGCGACGAGCTGGAGGGCTACAAGCGCGTCGCGCCGGAGAGGCTCCGACCGTGGCCGATGGGCACGGGGCACGCGGTGCGCGCGTGGCTCGAAGCGCGCCGCGCCGCGGGGCTGCCGACATCGCTGGAGGGTGAGCGATGCGACGGGCTGCGTGGGCGATGGCGGTGGTGACGTTGGTGTCCGCGACGAGTATCGCGCAGCCGCGCCGACGCGCGTACCTCAGTGAGCCCGAAGGGGCGCAGATCGAGGCCGCCCTACGCTGCTCGGGTCCGTGCACGAGCCCCGCATTGCGCGCTCGCGCGCGGGCCATGCTGGAGCGTGCGCGCGTGCCGTCGATGGAGGAACTTCAGAGCGCCGAGGGCTGCGGCTCAACGAATGCCGAGGCGCAGCGGGCGTGCGCGAACCGATGGGCGCGAGCGTGGCGGTCGTGGTGGTCCCACTCGGAGCAGACACTCCGCGCGCTCTATTGGGTGATTCACAACGGTGACGCCGAGCAGCGCGTGCGCGCGATCTTCCAGGTCGGCCAGTCAATCTGCGGCGGCGGCTGCGATCACCCGACGACCGTTCGCCTCAACGCGCACGGATCCACCTCAGCAGCGCGTCGGCATCGGTTGGAGCGTTACGAGCAGCCGTGATCAACTCGTCCACGGCTGCCTTCACGGAGGCGATCAACTCTGTCGCAGTGGCGCGTCGCGGGCGACGTAACCACGACGCGGAGCCGCGCTAGAAGTGATCGACCGCGCGCGCTTCCCTGCATCGACGGACAGTTACCGGCACGGGCGCACGCCGCCGTCGCCGCGGCCCCCGCCCTTCGCGGCGGGCTTCGTCTCATCCAGTAGCGCTCGCGCACGCGCTCGATGTACGCGACGAGGTTCGCCTTCGACTTGAGCCGCGCCGTCATCGCGTTCTCGAAGGGTGCGTCGTGGTTGCTGTACAGGAACGCCCACAGCGTCGCGTCGAGCGTGCGCGGCGCGTCTCCGAGCGCGTAGGGCTTCTCGCCGACGAAGGTCGCGAGCGCGTCGATGAGCTCCACGCCCGCGGCCTCGATCTCGGCGACGGAGTGGCGGCCCATGCCCTGCGCCTTCGCCGCGTCCTTCACCTTGCCCCGCACCACGCCGGTGAGCGGACCCGTCAGGAGGCCGGGCACGCCCTGCGTCTTCAGGTAGCGCGCGAACTCGGGCTGGAGCACCGCCCACCCGCGGTCGTCCTGCCAGCGCAGCGTGAGCGAGACGAAATACAGGTGCTCCTCGATCATCGACTGAAAGGCCCGCGACAGCGCGCGGTCGTAGTCCGTGAGCCCGTCGTCGAGGTCGCGGTGCTTCGCGCTCAGGCGCTTGAGGATGTGCGTCGAGTCGCAGAGCACCTCGCCGTCGACCTCGACGTAGGGGAGCTTGCCCTTCGGCGCCTTGTTGCGGTCGCCCTCGTGGAGCGAGTGCTCGACCCCCGCGAGACGACACCAGGTCGCGACCTTCACCACGAAGGGGCTCAGGTCGATCATCCCGAACGCGTGAAAGAAGCCGTAGATCTTCACCATCGCGGGCCGAAGGGACGACGCCCCGCGGAGGACGTCAATATTCATCGATGTTTCGAAAAACATCGCCGTGTCGACCCCTACAGAAGCAAGTGGGCTATTTCGAGGGGTGCCAGCACCCCTCCCGGATAGGACGCGGCTATCCACGGAGGGTCCCGGCACCCCTCACGGATACCTCGCGGCTATCCCTCAGCCCGCGCCGGGGCGCTTCGCCCCCGTAGGGAGGTCTCGCCACCGCTCCAGGCCCGCTGCGTCGACGGGGTCTTCGCCCTCCATGCGGAGCGCGGCGAGGTCGAGCGACTCGTAGCCCCAGAACAGCTCACCGTCGACGTAGAGGGTCGGCACGCCGAACACGCCGCGCGCGATGGCCTCGTCGGTGCGTTCCCTCACCCGTCGCTTCACCGCGTCGGTGCTCGCCGCGCGCACCGCGGCCTCGCCGTCGACCCGCGCGCGGGAGACGATTCCCGCGACGGTGGCGGGGTCGGTGACGCCGGGGCCTCCGCCCCAGGTCGCGTCGTAGAGCGCGTCGATCACGGCGCGGCGGAGGTCGGGGTCGAGGTCGAGGCTCGCGACGCGCAGCGCGAGCAGCGGGTTGAAGGGGTGCGCGGGCGGAGGCACGAGCGGCAGCCCCGCGAGCGCAGCGCGTCGCGACGCGTCTTTGAACACGTACACCCGCTTCGCGGGGACCTCGGCGGGGCCCTTCGTTCCGTGCGCGTCGAGCATCGCCGCGAAGAGCACGGGCGCGGGATTGACCTCACGCCCCTTCGCCTCGGCGACGGCGTGGACGCGCTTCCACGCGAGGTAGGCGTAGGGGGAGATGAAGTCGAAATAGAAGGTCACGGGCTCGCGCGTCGTCATCGCGCGGAGTCGTCACACGACGCGCGCCGCGACGCCAGCGCAGGCGAGGCTCACCGCGGCCCGACGCGCACGGGGTCCGTCCCGTCGCGGAGCGCGGCGCAGTCGAACTCGGTGCGACGCCCAGGCGCGACGCCGAGCACCACGGTCACCTGCCGCGAGCGGAGCATCCCCTCGGTGTGCGTGAAGACGCGCGTGTGCTCCCCCGCGGGCTCGTCCCACTGCATCTCCGCGCCGCGCAGGAGCGTCATGCCGTCGAAGTCGCAGCGCTCGGCGGTGTTGCGCACGACCACCGTGCCCGTCGTCTCAGGGAGCGTCGCGAGGCTCACGCCGACGCGGAGGATCAGCGCCACCGCGGCGACGACCAACGCGACGCTCGGCCCGAGACGGAGCGCGAGCGACCGGGACGGATCGGCGTCGCTCCCTCGCGCGAGCGCGTCGTTCATGCGCGACGCGACGCGCTCCAGCGTGTCGGTGTGTCGATACGAATGTCCCGTGAGGATCGGGAGCGCGGGCTCGCCGCTGCTCACCAAGCGAAGCAGCGGGAGGTGCGACGCGCCGGGGTCGTTCGTGACGACCGCCTTGGGATCCGCGCCGACCGCGTGCTCGCGGTCGAGGGTCGGACCGCCGAGCCCGATGGAGCGACCCCGCGCGGAGCGGGCGTCGGGGTCGACGCTGAGCGTGAACACCCGCGTGCGACGCTCGGTGAAGGCGACCGCGAGGAGCGAGAGCGCGGCGAGCGCGAGGGCGATGGCCCCCGTCGAGGTCCCGTGAACGACGCGCAGGTCGAAGGACTTCGACGTCGATTCATACTGAAAGAACGCGGTCGCCGCGTTCACCGCGTCGTCGTCGTCGCGCCACACGCGGTCGACGCCCGCGTAGAGCGCGCGTCGCGGCAGCAACAGACGGCGCCCGTCGAGGCGGATGAACGGTCCAGCGCCGAGGCGGTCTCTCCCGCGCGCCTCGCGCACCTCACCCACGTTGCACGGGACGACCTCGGCGTCGTGAGAGAGCCCGCGGAACACCTCCACTTCGCAGCGAGACCCGTGGACGTGATTCTCGGCGGTGAACCGCTCCGCCAGCCTGCGCGACGCGAAGCCGACCGCAGCCGCGAGCGCCAGCGCCGACACCGCGAGCGCCGCGCGAGACCGGGGGGTCACTTCGCGCACCGTCACCGCGGGTCGACGGCCGGGCGTCGGTCGGTACGCGGACTCGCTCACCCGCGCAGTGTCGCACCGCGCGCGGTCACCAATCCACCCGCGCGGGGTCGCCTGCGCTCCAGCACCAGACGCTGTGGTCGTCCCGGATGGCGCAGTTGCGGCTCGGCCCAACCGCGATGTGAAGGACGCGGTCGATCGCGACGCGTGACGGACGCGGCACGCATCGCGTCGTCGTCGACGCGCCGCGGCAGTCTTCCAGCAAGCCCGAGGAAGGAGAGAACACCCCCGCGCCCCAACACCAGACGGCGCCGTCGACGAGGAGCGCGCAGCTTTGATCGATCCCCGTCGCGATCTGCTGCACGCCGCAGAGGCCGGGGTCCACCGCGGCGAAGCGCGCCCGGAGGTCGCCGGACGAGCGACCATCGCCGAGCACCCCCGACGGGTTCGCGCCCTCGCAGCGCATCGTCGCGTCGGGCAGTCGGTAGCACGCGTGGAAGCCCCACTCGTTGCGCGCCACCTCGGCGCCGGCCGGGAAGGCTGCGTCGTTCGCGATCACGCGCGCCGCCCCGTCGCGCGAGCGCACCCACCACGAGCCGTTCAGGCCCGTGATCGAAGCGACCTCGGTGAGCGCGGTCTGCGCCGGAACCTCTGAGCGTCCTCCAGGGATCAAGCGGTCGTTGCCCCAGCACCAGACCGTGCCGTCGCGCTTCACGGCGCAGACGCTCGACAAGCCCATGGCGACCTGCGCCACGTCGGCGAGGCCCGTCACTCTCGTCGGCGCCGTGCGGCACCCGATCCCCCTCCATCGGAGCGCGAGCAGCTCTCCTCCCCCGCGTCGGTGACGCCGAGCGCGCCGACCGCGGAAGACCCCCAGCACCAGACCGTGCCGTCACGCTTCAGCGCGCACGCGAACATCTGGAACGACCCGACGAGCTGAACGACGTCGCTCAGCCCGACGACGGGCGCCGACGAGACAGGCCCTCGTCGGTGTTCCCTCGCCCGAGCTGTCCGAACGCGTTGCCCCCGCGGCACCGTACGGAGCCATCGCTCATCAAGGCGCCTCCGCGACCGAGTTGTCGAGCGCGAGGTCCACCACGTACGGCGCGTCGCTCGGCCCCGGCGTGATCCCGCGCCGTCTCCCGCGTTCGCGAGAGAGCACCGGCCAGGATCCGTCACGACCGCGACGTCGACCTCGCTCCCCGCGTCGAAGGTCATCGCGACGTCGACGACCGAGGCGTCTCCCGTCGCGCCCACCGTGCTCGAACACCCCGCGCTCAGCGCGAGCGCGACCGCCCACCACCGCGTCGTCCTCACAACGCGGTCACGGTACACCGCGCGGAAGGACTCCTCACAACCCCACGGGCGGATCGCTCTCGATCCCGAGCGCCGCGGCGCGCACCGCGGCCACCGCGTAGAGGCTGCCGAAGGCGAGCGCGACCTCTCCGTCGCCGAGCGCTCCCCTCGCCCGCGAGAGCGCTTCGAGCGGCGCCCCCGCGTCGACGCCGCCGATCACAGCCGCGAGCTCCGCGCCCGACACCGCGCGCGGCAGCGCCGCCGCCGTGAAGAACCGCCGCTCCCGCGGCACCAGCGCGCAGACCCGCGCGCCCATCGACGCCCAGGGCTTGTCGCGCGAGGCGCCGTAGATCACCGCGCCCAGCCGCCGACCCCGGAGCACCGTGGGGAGCGCCGCCATCAACGCGTCGACGCCGTCTTCGTTGTGCGCGCCGTCGACGATGAGGTCGTCGGCGACGCGCTCCAGGCGGCACGGCCATCGGGTCGACCCGACGCCCTCATCGAGCGCCTTCGCGTCGACGGGCCACGCCATGCGCGCGAGGTGCGCGCAGACCCCCGTCACCACCGCGAGGTTCTCGACCTGGTGCGCGCCGACCAGCGTGGGGTGGAGCGTCACGGCCCCGCCCGTCCACGGCACGCGCACCGCGCCGTTGGGCTCTGTCGACACCACGGGCGCGAGCTGGAGCGGCGCGCCGACGGCCTCGGCCACGGACCTGATCGCCGCGTACGCCTCGCGCTCTCCGCTCGGTGAGAGCGAGGGGCCGAGCACGCACTTCACGCCGGGCTTCAAGATCCCGGCCTTCTCGCGCGCGACCTTCGCGAGGGAGTCTCCGAGGAGCGCGGTGTGGTCGAGCGCGATGCGGGTGATGGCCGTGACGACGGGAGCGCACACGGTGGTCGCGTCGAGACGGCCGCCGAGGCCGACCTCGATGACCGCGGCCTCGACGCCCGCGTCGCGGAAGTACATCCACGCCGCGAGGGTCGCGACCTCGAAGAAGCTCAACGGGGGGATGTCACCGTCTTCGCGCGCGCGCAGCACCTCGTCGACGATGGGGAGGAGCCGCGCCTCGTCGGCGTCCTCTCCGTCGACCGCGATGCGCTCGACGAAGCGGTGCAGGTGGGGAGACGTGTAGCGGCCGACGCGCATCCCGCCCGCGCGGAGCACGGCGTCGACCATCGCCACGACGCTGCCCTTGCCGTTGGTGCCCGCGACGTGCACGCAAGGGATCGACCGCTGCGGATTGCCGTAGTGCGCGAGGGCGTCGCGCATCGCGTCGAGCCCGAGGCTCATCCCCGCCGTCGCGAGCGGCGCGAGCCGGTCGATGACCTTCACGGGGCGACCCCACGCGCGTTCTCACGGCGAGGCGCACAGGCGGTGGCCCTCACCCCCGGCCCCTCTCCCGCACGCGGGAGAGGGGAGCTGGCTGCACCGAAAACTGCAACGACCCTTGAGTGCGGAGCGACGTATACGCGCGTCTGCTGCGTAGGCCCGAGGGCGAGGAGGACACGTGCCTCTGGATCGCGGCTGCCATCCTCGCAGCCCACGACGCACGCCCTCACAACAACAAGGGTCAGGGCAGTTTTCGGTGAAGACGGCTCCCCTCTCCCGCGTGCGGGAGAGCAACTGTGTTGTTCAGGTCGCCACGATTTCTTCTCCCTCGGCCCGCCGAAGGTGCTCTCGCATGATGGCGTTGAGGATGGTGAGCAGCTTCCGCCGGAGAACAACCTCGTCGTTCGCATCCCGCCCGCCGGTCGCACCACGGCTTGCCGCCTCGCTCGACTCCCGCGGCGTGCCTCGGGCACGCCTTGGTCGCTCGCTGCGGGGGCGCTCGTAGGATCGACGAGGCGGATCGGGCGCGAACGACGAGGTTGTTCTCCGGCGAGCCCTTACGCGCGACGACGTTGCGCACCTCACCCCAGCAACCCCAGGAGCCGCGCGAGCGTCTCTCGCATCCTCCCGCGCTCCACGATCGTGTCGATCATCCCGTGCGCGAGGAGGAACTCGCTCCGCTGAAATCCCTCAGGGAGCGTCTGCCGGATCGTCTGCTCGATCACCCGCGGCCCCGCGAAGCCGATGAGCGCCTTCGGCTCGGCCACGTTCACGTCTCCGAGCAGCGCGTACGACGCCGCCACGCCGCCCGTGGTCGGGTCGAGCAGCACCGAGACGAAGGGCACCCCCGCCGCGCGGAGTCTCTCCCGCGCCGCCACCGTGCGCGCCATCTGCATGAGAGAGAGCACGCCCTCCTGCATCCGCGCGCCGCCCGACGACGAGAGCACCACCACGGGGGTCCTCTCCGCGACGCCGCGCTCGAAGAGCCGCGTGAGCTTCTCGCCCACCACGCTCCCCATCGACCCCCCGAGGAAGCCGAACACGAACACCCCGAGCAGCGCCGCGCGGCCGTCGATGGCGCAGCGGCCCGTGAGCACGGCCTCGCCCTCCCCGGTCTTGCGCTGCGCGAGCGCGACGCGGTCGGTGTAGGGCTTGCCGTCGCTGAACCCGAGCGGGTCTTTCGACCGCAGGTCGTCGTCGAGCGCGGCGAAGCTCCCCGGGTCGGTCAGGAGCGCCACCCACTGCTCGGCGGCGATGCGCTCGTGGTGGCCGCAGTGCGGGCACACGCCCCAGCGCGCCTCGGGAGCCTCGCTGAGCACGGTCTCGCCGCACCCGGCGCAGCGGCGGAAGACCCCCGCCCCCCAGCTTCGGCGCTCCGCCCCGTCGGGCGGCACCGGACCTCGCTGCGACCAGCTCATCGTCACCGCTGCGTCGCACGCCTCGCCGCGCCCTTGCAAGCGGGACGCGGGCGGCGGTAAAGCCCGCGCCGCACAGACCCCTATGGCATCCACCACGACCGAACACCCGCTCGCCTCGGTGCCCGCCCCCGCGCTGCGCCGCGCGCACTTCTTCATGCGCCTGTCGCGCGCGTGGGATTTCCGCTTCGAGGCCCTCGCCCGCTCGGGGCAGATCGGCCGCTGGTACAGCGCCGTCGGCAACGAGATCGCCACCGTCACCACCGCGCTCGCCCTCGACCCCGGCGACGTGATCTCGACGGTGCACCGCGACCTCGGCGCGATCCTCGCGACCTACCTCGACCCGACGCGCCTCGCACCCGAGCTCTTCGTCCCCGACGACGTCACCGCCTGGGACGCGCTGCGCCCGCACCCTCGCGAGCTCCTGCACCGCCTCGCCGCGCAGGTGCTCGGCCGCCGCGACGGCTTCACCCGCGGCGTCGACCGCTCGTTCCACTACGGGTTGTTGAAGCCCGAGTGGGGCGTGCGCCACGTCGGGATGATCTCGCACCTCGGGTCGATGATCCCCGTGGCCGCGGGCCTCGCGCTCGCGTCGCAGCAGCAGGGCACCCGCGCCGTCGCCGTGGGCTACATCGGCGAGGGCGCGACCAGCCAGGGAGACTTCCACGAGGCGATGAACCTCGCGGGCGTGATGAAGCTCCCGATGGTGCTGGTGGTGGAGAACAACCAGTACGCCTTCTCGACGCCGCTCTCGGAGCAGTACGCCTGCGAGAAGATCAGCGACCGCGCGGCGGGCTACGGCGTCGCCGGCGTGACGGTCGACGGCGGAGACTTCGCCGCGACCTGGGCCGCCGCCACCGCCGCGGTGAAGCGCGCGCGCGAGGGCCACGGCGCGACGCTCTTCGAGGTGACGCTCCCGCGCATGAGGGGCCACGCCGAGGGCGACGGCTCCTACGACCTCATCCCTCCCGCCGAGAAGGAGCGCTTCCTCGCGATGGACCCGCTGGCGCGCTTCGAGCGCGAGATGACGGAGGCCGGGCTGGTCGACGCCGCGCGCGTCGAGGCCGTGACCGCGGTGACCAGAGCGATCGTCGAGGAGGCCCTCGCCGCGGGGATGGCGAGCCCGGAGCCCGAGATGAGAGAAGCCACCCGACCCGTGTTCGCGCCGGGAGAGGTCGCCGACGCCTTCGCGCGGCAGCACGCGGAGGCGCGGTCGTGAGCGAGATCACCTACCTCGACGCGATCCGTCGCGCCCTCGACGAGGAGATGGAGCGCGACGCCGCGGTCTTCCTCATGGGGCAGGACGTGGCGCAGTTCGGCGGGGCCTTCCGCGCGTCGAAGGGCCTCTTCGAGAAGTACGGCAGGCTGCGGGTGATCAACACGCCGCTGTGCGAGTCGGGCGCGGTGGGCGCTGCGCTGGGCGCGGCCCTCGCGGGTCAGCGCCCCGTGGTCGAGATGCAGTTCGCGGACTTCGTCTCGTGCGCCCACAACCAGATCGTGAACAACGTCGCCAAGACCTACTACCGCTGGGAGCAGCCGGTGCCGATGGTGCTGCGCCTGCCCTTCGGCGGAGGCGTCGGGGCGGGGCCCTTCCACTCGCAGTCACCCGAGGCGTGGTTCGCGCACACGCCGGGCCTCGCGGTGGTTGCGCCCTCGACGGCGCGCGACGCGCTGGGGCTCTTGAAGTCGGCGATCCGCGACCCGAACCCCGTGATCTTCATGGAGCACCGCTTCCTCTACCGACGCGAGAAGGACGTGCTCCCGCCCGGCGACCTCACCGAGCCCCTCGGCCGCGCCCGCGTCGTGCGCCAAGGGACGGACGTGACGGCCCTCTCGTGGTCGTGGACGCTGCACGAGTGCCTCGCCGCGGCCGACACCCTCGCCGCCGAGGGCGTCTCGGTGGAGGTCGTCGACCTGCGCACGCTCTCTCCGCTCGACGAGGAGACCGTCTTCGCCTCGGCGAAGAAGACCGGGAAGATCGCCGTGGTGCACGAGGCCACGGCCACCGCGGGCTACGGGGCCGAGCTGGTCGCGCGCCTCGCGGACCTGTGCTTCGAGCACCTCGACGGCCCGATCAAGCGCGTGTGTTACGCCGACCGGCCGTCGCCCTACGCGAAGAAGCTCGAGCAGTCGCTGATGCCCGGCAGGGAGCGCGTGGTCGACGCGCTGCGCCGCCTCGCGCGCTACTGACACGCCACCGCCCCCGGCGGTACGGTCTCTCACTCTGCTTCGGAGGGACCCATGAAGCGCCTGCTCGTACCGTCCATCGCGATCCTCTCGATCGGCCTCGTCGACTGCGGTGACTCCGGCCTCGGAGACCTCACCAACGACCCGACCTGCTCCACGACCACCTTCAACGTCGAGGGCAACTCCTTCGTCTCCTTCGGCACCAGCGCCGACGCGCGCAAGGTCGACGCCTTCTTGCGGGCGACGCTCGACGTGAACACCACCGTCAACGCGATCCACGACGACCTCGTCAGGGCGTGCACCAACATCGGCAACGACCTCGGCATCCCCGCGAGCGAGTACGTCGCGAGCTCGCCCACCGAGCCCCGCGTCGCCACGGTGTGCAACCGAGTGATCCGCGAGGTGCGCGCGGTGGTGACCGCCGCGCTGCCCGCGAACGCGTCGCTCACCCTCGCGTACGCGCCGCCCATCTGTCAGGCCGACTTCATGCTCGCGGGCCGCTGCGCGGCGGAGTGCACCGCCTCGGCGAGCGCGAACGTCCCGCAGTGTCAGGGCACCGTCGTCGCCGACTGCTCGGCGGCGTGCACGGGGAGCTGCTCGGGCACCTGCGCCGCGTCGTGCACGGGCACGTGCAGCGGGACCTGCACGGGCGGATGCATGGGCACTTGCACCGGCCGCTGCGAGGGCACCTGCTCGCAGATGGACGCCAACGGCAACTGCAACGGCACCTGCACGGGCACCTGCACGGGCACCTGCTCGGCCAACTGCATGGGGAGCTGCTCGGGCACCTGCACGGCGGGCTGCACGGGGTCTTGCACGGGCCAGTGCCGCGGGATGTGCACGGGCGGCGCGAACGTGCGCTGCGACGGAGACTTCTCGGTCATGGCCGAGGCCCAGTGCCGCGCGGCGTGCGAGGCCCGGGCGAGCGCCACGGTGGCGTGCACGCGCCCCGAGCTCACGGTGGTGGCGCAGTCGACGGTGACCCCCGCGGCGCAGGCGCGGCTCGACGCGCTGATCCGCTCGCTCAACGCGAACTACCCGATCGTGCTGCAGAACGTCGCGCGGGTGCAGCAGCTCGCGACGAGCGTCCCGCAGCTCGGCACCGCGCTCAACGGCGCGGCGAGCGCGGCGGCGAGCGTGGGCGTGAGGGCCTCGGCGTGCGTGCTCCGCGCGGTGACCGTGACCGCCGCGGCGGTGACCAAGGTGCAGGCGTCGGTGAACGTGACGGTGAGCTTCCAGGCGTCGTTCACCGCGGGCGCCGGGAGCTGACCCGGCGCTTTACGAGCGCACCGTGGCGGGGGTAAGGGCTCTCCTACCCGCCATGTACATGGACCTCTTCTTCGAGCCCAAGCTCGACATCGAGCGCCTCCGCACCACCCTCGACACCGCCGGCACCTGGACGCGCCGCAACGCCGCCCACGGCCTCTCGAAGCGCCAGATGGCCGAGCTCTACGACGCCCTCGACGGCGAGGGCGCGCTCACCCTCGACTACTTCGCCCCGAGCGCCGAGCCCTTGGTGGAGGCCATCCACTGGGGGCACAACAGCCTGCCGGCCTTCAGCACGTTTCAGAAGCGCTTCTGCCGCCCCGACGGCGACGAGCCGGGCGAGGAGCTCTGGGGCTACAACCACAACGACCCCATGCCCGGCGTGCTCATCGGGCCGGGCTACTTCACCGCCTCGATCAACGAGAAGGGCGAAGGGGTGATCGACTACGGCAAGGTCCCGCCGCGCAAGCCCGCCGCGTGGCCCGAGATCATCCCGAACAGCGCGCGCCTCGGCCGCTTCGTCTGGGTCGGCATGGTCGATGTCGTTCGGAGGGTGAACGACCAGGTCTCCATCGGCCGCGCCTTCAGCCACGGAAAGCCCATGGACGCCTGGTTCGTCCTCTGCCGCGAAGACCCCACGGTCTGACCCGGCGATCTCTCCCCGCGGGAGTTTCACATCCCCGTGACGGCGCGGTAGCGTCGGGACTCCACACGGAGGAGTCGTGAGCGAGGAGCTCGCGCCGGGCACGTCGCTGCCCGGCGGGTACACCATCGAGGCGCCGCTCGACGCGGGCCGCATCACCACCCGCTACCGCGCGCGGAGCGCCGACGGCGCCGCGGCCTGCGCCCACGTCGTCCACCTCGCCCTTAGCGACCTGATGGGCGAGTGGTTCACGCAGACCGCGATCCTCCACCGCGGCCTCGAGCACCCCGTGCTCCCTCGCACGCACGCCGTCGGAGAGCTCGACGGCCCTCGCCCCGTCGAGGTCACCGAGCTCCTCCTCGGCCGCCCCGCGCGCGCCTACCTCAACGCGAGCCCCGACGGCCTCGACCCGCGCTGGGTCGCGGGCGTGATCGCCGAGATCGCGAGCGCGCTCGACTACCTGCACGAGCAGCGGCCTCCGCTCCTGCACCGCGCGCTCTCTCCCGAGCGCGTGCTCATCCTCGACGACACGCGCGAGGTGCGCCTCCTCGGCGTGGGCGTCGCCGATCGACCGCAGTTCCCCGCGGTGCGACCGAGCTACCAGTCGCCCGAGGAGCTCGCGGGCATCACCGGCCTCACTGCGCGCGCCGACGTCTTCGGCCTCGCAACCCTCGCGTGGGAGCTCCTCACGGGCCGCCCCGCCTTCACCGGCGTCGGGGGCGCCGTGCTCGACGCGATGCGCGTGGGCGTCCACGACCGCGTGAGCGTGCTGCGCCCCGCGGTGCCCGCGTCGGTCGACGTCGTGCTGCGCGACGCGTGGGCGCTGAGCCCCGACCAGCGTCCGCGCACCGCCGGGCGCTTCGCGGAGCTCTTCGCCGCGGCGGTGGCCGAGGGCGCGCAGGAGCCCGTCTCCCCTCAGGTCGCGGGGATGTTCGACGATCGACCCACCGCCGAGACGCCGGTGCTGATCCTGTCGGGCCGCTCGCAGACGCTCATCGGCGCGGGCGTGGCGGCCGTGCGCGCGACGGCGAACGAGCCCGCCGAGGCGAGCGCCCCCGCGACGACCGAGGCCCCTCCCCCGGACGTGCCGCCGCGTGAGGAGCCCCCGCCCGAGAGCCCCGCCGACGCCGCGCCGCTCACCACCGCGTCGCCGCCCGCGTCCGCGCCCGAGGGCGCTCCCGTCGGGCCCGACCCGAGCGAGAACGTCACCGAGGTCGTCCCGAAGCGCGCGGTGGCCGACCTCGAGAAGACCGCGCCGCTCACTCCGCTGCCGAGCGCCTCCGACGCGGCGAAGTCTCACGCGGTGTCTCCTCGCTCCGCGCGCCCGGCCCCTGTCGGCGGTCGGCTCGCCCGCGGCCGGTCGACGCCCGCGCTGCACATCCCCAGCCCCGAGGAGGTCGCCGCCGCGCCCGCGCCCGTGAACACCTCCCTCGACGCGGCGGAGCGCACCACGCCCCTCGGCGCGCCGATCGCGCCGTCAGAAGACGCTCCCGCAACGAGCGCCACTTCCGACGCGAAGCTCCAGCGTCCGTCGGTGCCGTCGATCGTCGTCGCGCCCGAGGCCGAGCAACCTTCGCGGCAGCCCGCGCCCGCGTCGCCGCCGATCGCACCCGCGCCTTCGCAGCCCGCGCCTTCGCAGCCCGCGCCGCAGAGTTCCGCGCCTGTCCCCTCGCAGCCTGCGCCGTCCGCGCCCGATCCCTTCGCGGCTCCGCCCTACGCGCCCGCGCCGCAGCACGTCGCGCCGTCCGCGCCGCCGTTGGGGGCCGGTCTCGCGTCGGAGTTCGGCGCGCACGAACGATCGACGCTCCCGCTGTTGGACGATCCCCCCGCGCCGGAGAAGCGCGCGTCGTTCCCGCTGGGCGCGGCGCTGATCGCGAACGCGATCCTCCTGGTCGGGATCGCGCACGCGATCGCGTGGGGTGTGTCGTCGCGACAGCCTCCGCAGACGGTGACGGTGACGCAGCCCGCGCCCACCTGCGCGCCCTGCGCCGCGTGCCCTGCCCCCACGGCGGTCGCGGCGCCCGAGATCGAGGAGCCCGCGCCTCCCGCCCGTCGCGCGACGACGGCGTCGCGCGCGAACCCGACGCCCGCCGCGCCCACGGTGCAGCGGCTGCAGCCCGTGGGGCGGTCTCAGTCCGCGCGCAGCCCGCGGCGCTCGCGCATCATCGTGAACCCTCCGAGCTTCTAGCGTCGTCGGCTGGCGCGGGCACCACGTCGAGCACGACGCGGTTGTCGTCGCGGAGGTACAGCCGCGCCACGCGCTGCACGTCGGCGGCGGTGACGGCCTCGTAGCGCCCGAGCTCCTGGTTCACGCGCTCGGCGTCGCCCGTGTAGAGCTCGAGGCTGCCGAGGTAGAGCGCGCGGTCGAGCGGGCGCTGAAGCCCGAACACGAAGGACGCGCGCACGTTGTTGCGGGCCTTCTCCATCTCGCGGGCGGTGACCCCGCGGGTGAGCACGTCGCGCACGGCGGCGTCGACGGCGCGGCGACCGTCCTCCACGGAGTGCCCCTGCGCGCACACGGCCCAGACCTCGAACACGTCGGGGCCGCGGCGGTCGCCCGTCGAGACCTCGACCTCGGCGAGGAGCTCGCGGTCGTGCACGAGCGAGCGGTAGAGCCGCGACGACTCTCCGCCGCCGAGCACGCCCGCGAGGATCTCGAGGGCGTAGTGGTCGGCGGTGCGGTACGGCGGGATGCGCCACGCGAGGTGAAATCCCGGCGCCTGCGCGTGCGGGTCGACCATGCGCTCGACGCGCTCCCCGGGGCGAGGCTCGAAGGGAGGCTCCGTCCACGCGGGGCCGCGTCGGGTGGTGATGGGGCCGAAGTGCCGGCGGATCATCTGCATCGCGGCGTCGGGGTCGAAGTCGCCCGCGATGGAGAGCACGGCGTTGTCGGGCGCGTAGAAGCGCGCGTGGAAATCCACTACGCGACGCACCTGCTCGGCGGGCGCGACGCCGGGCATCTCGAGGTCGCGCATGTCGCCGATGGTGCTGTGCGCGTAGGGGAAATAGCCCTCGTACAGGAGCTCGTCCCTTCGCAGGAACGACAGCGCGTAGGGCTGGTTCTCGTACGACTGCCGCCGCTCCTCGGTGACGGTGACGCGCTGGTTCTCGAAGGCCTCGGCGGTGATCGAGAGCGCGCGCATCCGGTCGGCCTCGAGCCACAGGCCCAGCTCCAGCGCGTTCGCGGGGAGCATCTCGTAGTAGTTCGTCCGGTCCTCGCTGGTGGTCGCGTTGGAGTCGGCGCCGTGCATCGCGAGGAGCCGGTCGAACTCTCCCTTCGGCAGCGACGCCGTGCCCTCGAACATGAGGTGCTCGAAGAGGTGCGCGAAGCCGCTGCGCCCCTGCTCCTCCACGCGCGAGCCCACGTCGTCGTAGACCGCGATCGCCACCGTGGGCACCGAGGGGTCGGGCGAGAGCACCACGCGCAGGCCGTTGTCGAGGCGCTCCCTGCGCACGGCGATGTCGAGGGTCACGGGCGCAGGCGTCGCTTGCGCGGCGGGCGCGGGCGCGGGCGCGGGTCGCGGCGCGGGTTGCGACCACGCGCTCGCCGCGCAGGTCATCGCGAGCAGTGTCCATCGGGCCCATCGCGTCATAGGCGCGCGAGGATACAGCCGCCGCGCTTCGTGGTACCCCCCGTCGTCGGCATGACCCCCTCGCGGCTGCGTCTCCTCGCCCTCGCCTCGGCCCTCTCGCTCGCCTCGACGGCGTGCAATCACGACCCGCCCGCGAGCCCGCGCGACGCGGGCGCCAGAGCGGCCGCCGCGACCCCCCGCCGGCGCGACGAGCGCCCGAACTTCCCCGACCTGGCCGACCGCAGCAACAAGCGGCATGACTGCTTCCCGAGGGACTTTCGCACCGCGCGGGTGCGCGCCCGCGGCGAGGCCGTGGAGATCTGCGGCCACGTCGGCGTCCACCCCCACTGCTTCATGGTCGACCTGCGCAGCTCCGAGGTCACCCGCGCCGACGCCACCGACGCGCCCTCCACCCCGCCCGACGAGCCCGTCATCGAGGCCCCCGTGCAGCGCTTCGAGGTCACGGCCCGCGGCGGCCGCGTGAGCACCCGCGGCGGCTCGCTCGTCGTGAGCAGCGCGGGCGGAGGCTCGCGCACCGTCACCCCCCGCGGCGCGGGCTTCGCCGACCTCGGCAACGCGCTCCTCATCGGCTGGGCCGACAACCACTTCGTCGCGCTGGTGGGCTTCCGCGCGCCCGACCTCGGGGCCTCGTCGGTGATCGACCCCTCGCGCGTGCGGATGCTCGGCCAGGCCGCCGAGCTCCCCTGCGGCGCCGACGCGGGTCGCTGATCGCCGCAAAGAATCTCTCGCGCGGGGTGTAAGCGCCCCCGCGCGGCGGTCGTTCTCCCGTCACCCACGAAGGAGCGCCGCCATGAAGAACGTCCTGCCCCTCGCCGCCGTCGCGTCCCTCTCCGTCGCCTGCGCCAGCGCTGGCCCCGTCGGCGCGTCGAGCGCGCCCGCCTCGTACAACACCGGCTGGTCCGGCGGAGACTCCGTCTCGGCCCACGCCGCGCCCTCCACCGTCGCGCCGCAGCCCACCGCTCCGTCGGGCGGGTACCGCGCGTCAGCCACGGCAGAGGCGAGCGCCGAGCCCTCGCAGTCGACCACCGCCGCGACGCCGCCCTCGCTGCGCCCGGGCCTCGCGACGAGCTGGGGCGAGACGCGCTACTCCGCGGTGCGCCACACGCCCTTCGAGCGGTCGAGCGCGCAGCCCTTCGCCACCGCGATGATCCACTACAACGACGCCCGCCTCGCGGCGCTCCAAGCCTCGCACCGCGTGGCCACCTCGGGCGCGCAGTGGTTCCCGGTGTACCGCGACGCGGTGCGCGTGTCGCTGCGCGACGAGCGCGGGGTCGCGCTGCCGGGGCACTCCACGGGCGACCGGATGTACGTGATCGGACAGTCCGGGCAGCGCTACACGATCCTCGTCGAGAACCACTCCGACCAGCGCTTCGAGGCCGTGGTGAGCGTCGACGGGCTCGACGTGATCAACGGTCGCCCCGCGTCGCCCGGGTACCGCGGGTACCTCATCGCGCCGCACGGGAGCATCACCATCGAGGGCTTCAGGCAGAGCTCAAGCACCGTGGCGGCCTTTCGCTTCGGCGCGGTGGGCGAGAGCTACGCGGCGGAGCGCGGCGACGCGCGGAACGTCGGCGTGATCGGCGTGGCCCTCTTCGCCGAGAACGGCTGGGCGCCCACCGAGGTGGACGAGGTCGAGACCCGCGACGCGGCGAACCCCTTCCCGGGTCCGTACGCGCCGCCGCCCCGCCGCGTGTACTGGCAGTGAACGCGCGGGGCGCGAGGGAGGGCGCTCAGCCCTCCTTCACCTGCTGCGCGAGGTAGTTCTCCACGCCCATCTGCTTGATCTGTTCGAGCTGCGCCTCGAGCCAGTCGACGTGGTCCTCCTCCGACACGAGGATCTCCTTGAGCAGCGCCTCGCTCCCGTGGTCGAGGTGCTCGCGGCAGAGCTTGATGCCGTCGTTGAGGCGCTTGAGCGCCACGCGCTCGAGCTCGAGGTCGAGCTTGAGCTGCTCGTGCACCGTCTCGCCGATGTTGATCTTCTCGAGGCGCTGCACGTTGGGCACGCCCTCGAGGTAGATCACCCGGTCGATGAGCCGGTCGGCGTGCTTCATCTCGTCGATCGACTCGTGCCGCACCTTCTCCGCGAGGCGGTGGTAGCCCCAGTTGCGGCACATCTTCGCGTGGACGAAATACTGGTTCACCGCGGTCAGCTCCCCCGTGAGCACGGTGTTCAATAGATCGATGATCGCGGCTTCACCCTTCATGACGACCTCCGGAGCGGTTCCCCTACCAGATCCGATGTCGCCGAGCCTCAATTCATCGCGATTCGTGGGCGCTTCTCATTCTCAGGCCGCGGTCACCATCGGGAGGTGAACCCGCGCCGCGGCCTCCTCCTGGTGCTCCTCGATGAGGTCTTCGATCACCGACCGGCACGCGCCGCAGTCGGTGCCCGCCTCGCAGGCCTCGCCCACCGCGTCGACGGTGCCCGCGCCCGAACGGATCACCGAGCGCACCGTGCTGCAACGAACCCCCCGGCACACACAGACGACCATCGCGAACCTCTCGAAGCCAGTTCCTACTCCGGCCGACGCCAGAGTTGACGGAGCGAGGATAGTGAGAGGCGTTCTCTGTTTCAAGCGCCCCCCGCAATTTGTTGGGGGGCACAAGAAATCGGGGCGCTACGGGCGGGTGACGGCGCTGGTGTAGCCGCCGTACTGGACGCTGCTGTACCCGTCGACGGTGAGGGTGTGCAGCCCGGGGCCCGCGGGGATCACGCCCGAGATCGTCGACTGGAGCCCGCAGTTGTCGTCGTTGCAGAGCGTCGACGCGCCCGAGCCGTTGCGCTGGTAGAGCACGGTGTCCCACGACGCGCGCGAGCAGGTGGTGGCCGAGAAGGCCCCGCCGCCGAAGTCGTTGCAGGTGCGCCACCAGTAGGTGTTCTCGGGGCCCCCTCCCGCGCACGACGAGATCTGCCCTGTGCCCGAGGTCGCGCCCGAGGGGTTCGTCGCGCCCGCGCCGAGCGTCGCCACCGCGCCGTTGCCCACCGCGAGGTGCTGCACGCGCAGGTTGATGTTGCCCGTGGCCCCGTAGTAGCCCGCGACCGCGACGTAGTAGGTGCCGGGGTTGAGGAGCGCGACGATGGTCGACTGCAGGCCCGACGACGAGCAGCCCGCGGTCCCACCGTCGTCGTTGCAGAGGTTGTCGCCGGGCGTGGTGCTGCCGCTGAGCGGGCTGCCGCAGCCGCCGTCGACGAAGTACGCCACGGTGTCGAAGCCGCTCCCGTAGGTGTCGACGTAGACCAGCTCCCGCGAAGGCCCCGGCACGGTGAAGCGCCAGAAGACCTCGTTCAGCCCGTTGGCGCAGGGCGCGGTGAACTGCGAGGTCGCGCCGACGTTCGTGCCCGTGGCCGTCACCTCGCTCCCGCCCCACGAGAGCGTCGCCGCCCCGCCGCAGGTGTCGTTGCCGGGCGCGGCCTGCGCGCACGCCGCCGCGCGGCACACGAAGCCGCTCGGGCAGAGGTTGCCGCAGCCGCCGCAGTTGCGCGCGTCGCTCTGCAGGTCGACGCAGCTCCCGCCGCAGTAGGTGGTGCCGCCGCTGCACACCGTCGCGCACGACCCGCCCGAGCAAGCCGTGCCCGCGCCGCACACGCGCCCGCAGGCGCCGCAGTTGGCGTTCGAGCTGCCGAGGTTCACCTCGCAGCCGTCGCCTGCGCTCGCGTTGCAGTCGGCGAAGCCGGGCTGGCAGGCCGCGATGACGCAGGTCGAGGCCGCGCACGCGGTGACGGCGTTCGAGAGCGCGCAGGCCCGCGCGCACGCGCCGCAGTTCTGCGCCGAGGTGCGCACGTCGGTCTCGCAGCCGTTGGCGTCGGCGCCGTCGCAGTCGGCGTAGCCAGAGAGGCACGCGCCCACGCGGCAGGTGCCGCCGGCGCACACGGGGTCGGCGTTGGCCCTCGCGCAGCGCGCGCCGCACGCGCCGCAGTGCGCGAGGCTGTCGCGCACGCTGGTCTCGCAGCCGTCGGTCGCGCTGCCGTTGCAGTCGCCGAAGCCCGTCTCGCAGGTGGAGGTGCACGCGCCTGCGGCGCACCCGGGCAGGGCGTGCTCGCGCGTCGGGCACACCGTCCCGCAAGCGCCGCAGTTCGAGGGGTCGGCCTCGGTGCGGGTGCAGCGGTCGCCGCAGAAGCTCGCGCCCGACTCGCAGATGGACGTGCACGCCCCGCCCGAGCAGGCCGTGCCGGCGCCGCAGCGCGTGCCGCACGCGCCGCAGTTCGCGCCGTCGGAGCGCGTGTCGGTCTCGCAGCCGTTCGCGGAGCTCCCGTCGCAGTCGGCCCAGCCCGCGTCGCAGGCGCCCACGGCGCACGCGCCCGCCACGCAGCGCGCCGTGGCTTGCGGCAGCGCGCACACCACGCCGCAGCCGCCGCAGTTCGACGCGCCCGTCGCGAGGTCGGCCTCGCAGCCGTTCGAGGGCTCGGCGTCGCAGTCTCCGAAGCCGGCCTCGCACGCGACGCCGCACGCGGCCATCGCGCAGGTCGCGCGCGCGTTCACGCCCGCGGGGCACGCGCGGCCGCACCCCCCGCAGTGGGCGGGGGCCGACGCGAGGTCGACCTCGCAGCCGTTGGAGGGGTCTCCGTCGCAGTCTCCGAAGCCCGCGCTGCACTCGGCGCGGCAGACGCCGGTCTCGCACCGCGCGGCGGCGTTGGCGCCCGCGGGGCACGCGCGGCCGCAGGCGCCGCAGTTCATCGGGTCGGCCGAGAGCTCCGCCTCGCAGCCGTTGGCCGCGTCGCGGTCGCAGTCGGCGCGGCCCGTCGCGCACGAGCTCACGGCGCACGCGCCGGCCGTGCAGGCCGCTGTGGCGTTGGGGACGACGCAGGCCCGGCCGCAGCGCCCGCAGTTCATCGGGTCGCTCGCGGTGCCGAGGCACGCGCCGGCGCAGCACGCCTGGCCCGCCCCGCACGCGGTGCCGCACGCGCCGCAGTTCGCGGTGTCGGACTGGGTGTTCACGCACGCCGTGCCGCAGCAGGCGCGGCCGACGCCGCAGGGGTGAGACGGGTTGCAGCCCGGGAGGCACACGCCGTCGGTGCACACCGTCCCCGGCGCGCACTGCGCGTCGGCGGTGCAGCCCGTGCAGCGGTGCGAGGACGCGTCGCAGTTGGTGGGCGCGTCGCAGTCGCCGTCGGTGTTGCACCCCGGCTCGCACGAGAGCGAGCTCGGGTCGCAGAAGGTGCCCGCGATGCACGTCGAGCGCGTGGGCAGGCACGAGCCGCAGCGGCCCGAGGCGAGGTCGCAGAGGGTGCCCGCGGGGTCCGTCGCGCAGTCGTCGTCGGAGGCGCAGCGCGGCGCGCTCACGTCGGGCGTGGCGGGCACGTCGGGCGTCGCGGGGGTGTCGTCAGGCTGGGACGCGTCGGTCGCGTCGAGGGGCTTCGCGTCGACGGCGCCGACGTCGGGCACGCCGAGGTCGTCGGTGGGGGCGGAGTCGCTCGACGCGCGGGCGCACCCCAATGCGAGCGCCGCGCCCACGGTGAGGGCGAGCGCGCGAAGGCTCAAGGAAGACATCAGGGGAAATACCTCCGCCGCTGGGGAGCGCGGCGAGGGGCAGGATATCAAACGAGCTTCAACGGCGGCGCGGGGGATCTTCGGGGCGGCGGGCGAGGAACAGGTAGTTGAACCCGCGGAGGAAGAAGTTCTCGCGCTCGGCGGCCTGGTGATAGTTGCCGCGGTCGAGGGACTTGTTGTGTCGCACCACCGACACGACGTCGATGGGGACGAGGTTCATGGTGAGGATCGAGAAGAGGCCGAAGCCCACGGGGGCGAAGCCCTTCTTCTTCTCGAAGTAGTCGCAGACGTAGAGGGCGAGCACGCCCTTCGGCTTGAGCACCCGGTGGCACTCGTCGAGCACCTTGCGCATCTCGCGGAAGTACGACGCGTCGAGGGCCGAGCGCTTGCCGACGCAGCGCGGGTCGTCGGAGTAGTCGATGTGGTCGCCGTAGGGGGGGTCGATGAAGACGAGGTCGACGGAGCGGTCTTCGAGGGGGAGCTTTCGCGCGTCGGCGGCCTCGATGTCGGGTCGGCGGGGGACGAGGTCGAAGCCGCGGGCCGAGCGCCCGAGGTCGCGGGCGACGTCGAGGGTGGTGCCGCTGCCGCACATGGGGTCGACGACGAGCGCGCCGGGCTCGGTGTAGCGCTGGAGGACGTTCCAGATGACGTAGGAGGGCGTGGCGCCGACGTAGTTCTGGTCGCCCTGGTCTCCGTCGCCGTAGCGCTGCGAGGGGTAGTCCCAGAGGGTCGTGGTCTGCGGTCGCAGCGGAGGCCGCTCGAAGCGCTGCCGACGCGGCGGGCCTTGGGGTCTCATGGCGCGGGTTGGATCACTCGCGCGCGCAGGGCGTCAAGCGCCGCGGACGCTTTGGGGCTTGGCAACTCGCCAGCGAGTCGGGTAGGGTTCCGCGCCTTTCGAGAGACCGTCCCTATCGTCTAGAGGCCCAGGACTCTGGCTTTTCACGTCAGTAACGAGGGTTCGAATCCCTCTAGGGACGCCTGACATACCCCTTGTCCCGCCTCCCGTGCCCCGCGCTCCGGTGCGGCGCGCGGGAGCCCTCCGAGGCGGGCGCACCCGTCGTGACTTCCTCCTTGGGGAGGGCCTTCCCGCTCTGCGGCGATGGCTCGGTCAGATCTGCGTCGGCGCGCTGGCGCGCATGAAGCCCCTCACCACGCGGAGGAACTCTGGCAGGTCGAGCGGCTTGGTGAGGTAGTTGGCCGCGCCGAGTTCCATGAGGTTCCTCGCCTGCGCGGGCATCGCGTCGGCGCTCAAGACCACGACGGGGATGGCCGCGAGGTCAGGGTCTCGCTTGAATCGCTCGAGCACCTCGACGCCCGTCCACCCCGGCAGGTGCAGGTCGAGCAGCACGAGGTTGGGCCGCAGCGCGCGCGCGAGGTCGAGCCCGAGCTGGCCGTGACCCGCGGCGATGAACTCCACCCCCGCGATGTGCCCCAGCGCCTGCTCCACCAGCTTCAGGTTCGGGAAGTTGTCCTCGATGTACAGCACGCGGAAGCGCGGCGGCGACGAAGGCGTGATGGGCGGCGGCGCGGGAGGCCGCTGCGAGGGCCGCAGGTCGAGCGGGCGCGCGATGGGCAGCTCGACCCAGAACACGCTGCCGCCCGCGGGGTTGGGCTCGTAGCCGATGGCGCCGCCCATGAGCTCCACGAGCCGCCGCGACAGCGCCAGGCCCATGCCCGTGCCCTCGACCGTGCTCGAGGCCGCGCCCAGGCGCTCGAAGGGCTGAAAGAGCTTGGGCCAGTACGACTCCGCGATGCCCGGGCCGTCGTCGACCACCGCGACGCGGCAGCGCTCGATCTCCGACGCGCGCGTGGTCGTGAGCACGATGCGACCGCCGGGGCGGCCGTACTTCACCGCGTTGGCGAGCAGGTTCATCAGCACCTGCCGCAAGCGCTGCCGGTCGGCCAGCACGATGGGCCCCTGCTCGGGGTCCACCTCGCACGCGATCGTCCCTCCCTCGGCCGCCGCGAGGCGCGCCACGAGCTCCACCACCTCGGACGCGACAGGGCCCAGCGGCACGGGCTCGAGCGAGATCGAGAAGGTGCCCGCCTCGATGCGCGACAGGTCGAGCACCTCGTTGATGAGCTCCAGCAGGTGCCGACCGCCGCGCAGCACCGAGCGCACGCTCGCGAGCTGCTCCTCTTCGAGCGGGTCGAGCTCCAACAGCTGCGCGAAGCCCAGGATCGCGTTCAGCGGCGTGCGCAGCTCGTGGCTCATGCGCGACAGGAACTCGCTCTTGGCCTGGTTGGCGCCCTCGGCCAGCGCCTTGGCCGCCGCGAGCTCTGCGGTGCGCTCCTGCACCGCGCGCTCGAGGGCCTCTTTCGCCTCGCGCGCCGCGGCCTCGGCGCGGCGGCGCTCGGTCGCGTCGCGCAACACCACGGTGAAGATCGGCCCCGCGTCTTCGTCGAGGCGCGCCACCGTCGCCTCGGCGGGGAAGCGCTCGCCGTCTCGGCGCACGCCGAAGACCTCCTCGGGTCGACGCGGCGAGGGGTCGTGCGGCGACAGCGACGAGGCCCGCTCGGCGAGCCGAAGACCCTCGGGGAAGAGCCGCGTGATGTGCGCGCCGAGCACCTCCTTCGGGTCGTACCCGAAGAGCTTGCCCGCCTGGCGGTTGAACAGGATGACCCGACGCGAAGGGTCCACCACCAGCACCGCGTCGCCCGCGAGGTCGAGCAGCCGCTCCATCCGCGCCGCGAGCCGCCGACGCTCGCGGCGGTGCGCGGCCTCGCGCGTCTCGCGCTCCACCACCACCGGGAGGCGCTCGAGGCGGTCTTTCATCACGTAGTCCTGCGCGCCGCCCTTCAGCGCGGCCACGACCGACTCCTCGCCCACGCTCCCGGACACGAGGATGAAGGGCGTGTCGTCGTTCACCGCGCGCACCATCGCGAGCGCCTCGAGGCCCGTCATCAGCGGCATGTTGAAATCGCTGATGACCACGTCCCAACCCGACTCCGAGAGCGCGGCGCGGAGCGAGTCGGGGTCCTCGACGTGCAGGTGCTGAAGCGCGTACCCGCCGCGCTTGAGCGCGTGCACGACCATGTAGACGTCGTCGACGTCGTCGTCGATGATCAGCGCGCGCAGCGCGCGGTCGCGCGAGTTCGTTGAGCCTCGGTCGTCGGTCGTCATCGCGGTCCTACCCCCCCTGTCGCGAGGGCCACGCTGACACCGCGGTCCCTCAACGTCTGGAGAATAGTCCGCGGCGCACGCCAGATGTGGCGCTTCGCCTCGACATCGATCGGAGCCGCGACGTCATCACGGGCGAGCGCAGAAGGTTCAACGATCCGCGGCAGGGCGATGGCCGAAGCCTCGGGCGTGATCGCCCCGCCTGCCGATGGTCCGCTGCGTCGCATCAACGTCTCAGCCTGGGATCATCTGGGCATGAAACAATAAAAATGTCGTGACGGCATGCGCATTCTTGCCGCACTCCCCTGATTCATCGCATGGTGCCTCCAGCCGCGGCGGCGCTGAGCCGTACCCCACCAGGGCGTCGCCGCGGCCCCTTCTCCCCGCGACGCGCGGCGCTCAGAACGCGCCGCTGAGCCCGAGGCCCGCGCCCGTCTGGTATGCCATGGGCGCGACGTGGACGGGCGACCGGTGGAGCGCGGGGACGAGCCAGCCGATGCTGCTCCCGACGACGGCGCCGGCGAGGACGTCGGAGGGGAAATGGGACCCCGCGGCGACCCGAGCGACGGCGGTGAAGGACGAGAGCGCGAGGCCCACGCCCAGCGCCGTCCACGCGAGCGCGGGGCGCGCCACGCGGCGGAGCACCTGGAAGGTCGCGACGGTCGCGGCGAAGGCGTTGGCGGTGTGCCCGCTGAAGGCCGACATCGCGGCGAGGCCGCCCGTGCGCTCGCTCTCGGGCGCGGCGTCGCCGTAGAGCCTCGGGCGCGGACGGCTGATCGCGTAGTTGAAGAGGATCGCCGTCGCGTTGGCGACCATCACCGACTCGATGATCACCGTGCCGTCCACCGCCGCGTTCGGGAAGCCCTCGGCGAGCGCGACGGTGAGCAGCAGCCCCCCGTCGAGGCCGAACACCACCGCGTCGGCCGCGGTGCCCCACGCGGGGGAGTAGTTCCCCGCGGCGAAGCGGTCGAAGGCGTTCACCGTCGACGGGTCACAACGGGTGCAGAAGGGCGCGCGGAGCTCGTCGGCCAGGAACCAGCTCGCGAGCACCGGGAGCGACAGCCCGATCACGGGCACGTCGACCGAGGCGTCGAGCGTGAAGGCCGGTCGTCGCCGCGTGGGCGCGTCTTGCGCGAGCGCCGTGGTCGCGGAGAGCGCCACGGTCAGCGAGAGCGCGACGCTGGTCAGGGTCGAGGCGCGAGTGTGCGTGCGGGCGAGGGTCATGGGTGCGAGGTAGAGGCCGCGTCGCGCGGCGCGGTGGCAGCGCCCGGGGGCGCGCGATGTCAGGAGAACGCCGCGCCGAGACGCGACGCTTCCGGCGCGGGGTCATCGCAGTGGAGTCATGATCCATCTGCTCCTCACGACCCTCCTCGCCCTCTACCCGCACAGCCCCGCCTCGGCGTGCGTGCGCGCGAGGGCCTCACGCATCGCCAACGACGCCCGCGCCGCCTCTGAAGCCCACGACGTGCCCGCGACGCTCCTCGTCGCGATCGGCTGGTTCGAGTCGCACCTCGGGTGCAACCCGCGCTCGGGCGGGAGCTGGGGCTCACCCTCGGGGCGCGCGCACCGTCACCGCGCGGGCAGCGCGTGGCACACCGCGCGCGACCTCGCGACGAGCTTCAGGGTCTGTCACTCCTGGCCCGCCGCCGTGGCGCGCTACCGCTGCGGGCTCTGCCGCTGCACGCCGCCCGTGGGATACCGACCGCGGCACGTCCTCTCGCTGGTGAGGCGCTTGAACCGCGCGTGGGCGGCCGCGGAGTCTCGCTGACGGACCCTCAGCCCGCGAGCCGCGCCGCAACCTTCGCGACGCGCGCGCCGAGGTACCGACCGTGCGCGAGCTCCTCTTCGTTGGGCGCGTCGTGCTTGCCATCGGCCGTCGCCGAAGGGCCGTAGGGGTTGCCCCCGGCGGCGAACACCGCGGGGTCGGTGTACCCCGGCGTCACGAGGTAGCCGCCGAAGTGGTGGACGGTGTTGTACATCGCGAGGAGCGTCGACTCCTGCCCCCCGTGCGGGTTCATCGCCGACGTGAAGCCCGCGTAGACCTTGTCAGCAAGCTTGCCCTTGCCCCAGAGCGGGCCCGTCGCGTCGAGGAAGGCCTTGAACTGCGCGGCGACGTTGCCGTATCGGGTGGGCGAGCCGAAGATCACCGCGTCGGCCCACTCGAGGTCGTCGAGCGACGCGCGCGGCTCGGCGCGGGTCTTCTCGACGAAGGCCTTCCATTTCGGGTTGCCGTCGATGGCCGACTGCGGCGCGGTCTCGGCCACGAGGCGCACGCGCACCTCGGCCCCCGCGCCCTTGGCGCCCTCGGCGACCGCGCGCGCCATCGCGTGGTTGGTCCCCGTCGACGAGTAGTAGATCACCGCGACCTTCGGCATGGCTCCCTCGACCCTTCCTCCGCACCGCGGCGCGACGCGCGACGGGCGACCGCGGTGAGATGCTCGCCGCGGGGGCGCGGGTGACGTCTCGCCATCTCCCCCCTCCGCGTCGCAGAGTGTGCCCCCATGGCCGACACCGTTCACGCCGCGGAGCGCCTCGCGCGTTGGAGCCTCGTGGGCGGCGTCGCCGTCCTCGCGCTGAAGACCGTCGCGTGGCGCGCGACCGACTCCGTCGCTCTCCTCTCCGACGCGCTGGAGTCCACCGTGAACGTCGCCGCCGCCGCGGTGATGTTCGCCGCGGTGCGCGTCGCGCGACGTCCCGCCGACCGCGACCACCCCTACGGACACGGCAAGGCCGAGTACCTCTCGGCCGCGCTCGAGGGGCTCCTCATCGCGGTCGCCGCGGTGCTCGACGTGCTCGCCGCGGTCGACCGGCTGCGCCACCCGCGCGCGCTCGAGTCGGTCGGCGTGGGCCTGCTGGTGTCGGTGCTCGCGACGGCCATCAACGGCGCCCTCGCGTGGAGGCTCATCGTCGAGGGCAAGCGACACCGCTCGCCCGCGCTCGCCGCCGACGGCAGGCACCTCGTCGCCGACGTGGTCACCTCGGCGGGCGTGCTGGTCGGCGTGGCGCTCGCGTGGGTGACGCGGGTGTGGTGGCTCGACCCCGCGCTCGCGTGCCTCGTCGCGGTGAACATCCTCTGGATGGGGTGGAAGCTCGTCCGGCGCTCCGTGGGCGGGCTGATGGACGAGGTGCTCGACGTCGACGAGGTCGTCGAGGCCCGCGCCGTGGCGACCCGCGCTGCGACCGAGGGCGGCGCGGTGGGCGTGCGCGGGTTTCGGCTGCGGCGCGCGGGCGCGGCGGGGCACTGCGACCTCACCCTCGTCGTGCCAGGGTCGATGGCCGTGCGAGACGCGCACGCCATCGCCGACCGCGTCGAAGACGCCCTGCGCGGGTGGGACGCGCTCCTCGACGTGGTGGTCCACGTCGAGCCCGACGAGAAGCGTTGACCGCGCGGCGCGCGACCTCGTTTCATCGCTGAGATGTCCTCGCGATCCGCGCTCTGGCTCTCTGCGCTCCTCCTCTCGTGCGCGTCGACGCAGCGCCCTTCGGCGCCTCCTCCCGCGGCCTGCCTCGGCGCGATCGGCGACGCCCCCGACGGCGCCGCGCCCGCCCGCGACGACGCCCTGCGCGCGAGGGCCGTGGCCGCGAAGCCGCATCTGGCGGGCTCTGCGCGGGCGCCGTCCTGAGACGACCCGGCCCATCACCCTCTACCGCGTGTGGCACCGCGCGCGGCCCCACACCGAGGTCGGCCGCTGGTGGTCCCTCACCCGCCCCGAGGGCCCGCGCGAGCGGTACCGCGCCGACAACGCTGTCTGCCCCGAGTGGAGCGACCTCGACGTCCTCTCGCGCTGCACGCTCCGCGCGGGCGCGCGCTTCGTGATGGGGCCGGGGCAGAGCGCGCGCTGCGCCGACGGGCGCGAGCTCCCGCGCTCGGCGGTGAACCAGGTCTACGTCGACAACGACGCCCGCGCGGGCCGGGTCTACGTCGAGGGCTGCGAGGCCCTCGGCGCCTGGCCGTGACACCCGACGTCGACGTCGTCCGTCACGACCTGCGAGCGACCCAGCCCATGAAGCGCAGCGCCTCTCGCCCGCCGACCGCGCCGCGCCCCGACGCGTCGAAGCGCTCGCCCGCGGCGATGAGCCTGAGCCCCGCGAGGTAGGGCGCGACCTCGACGCGCGCGTCGGGGTGCGCGCGGAGCTCGTCGGCGCACCAGGCCGCGAAGCCCGCGAGGTCGACGCCCGCCGCCGAGACGAAGAACAGCATCTGCCGCCACGCGTACGCGGCGTTCTTGCGTCGGCGGAGCCTCGTGCGCCAGTCGCTGGTCTTCGCCGCGTGCGCCTCGCACACCGCCGTGAAGCACCGGCGCGCCATGGGCTCGAACTCGTCGGCGAGCGCCGCGCGGAGGTCGAAGGCGTCGAAGAGCACCGCGAGGTTGTGCGTGGTGAGCACCTGCTCCCACTCGATGATCGAGCCGTTGCGCGACACCGACCAGGCCGAGGGCGCGCCCGCGAGGGCGGCGCACATCGCGGCGAAGTCCGGCTGCGGCACCCCGGCGCGCGCCGAGCGCCGCCCGCGCTTGGACTCAACCAGCGCTGTGATCGGCATCGCGAGCACCGCGTCGAGGTCGAGGCCGTAGTAGCTCGCGTAGGGCGTGCCGCGGAGCGACGCCGCGGCGACCTTCGCCGCCCGGACGAACTTCGCGCCGAAGGTGCCCATGAAGATGTCGGCGGCGATCTCCTCGACCAGCGGCAGGTCGAGCCCGGCCGCGTCGGCGAGCGACTGGAGCTCCCTCACCAGCTTGTTCGGCAGGATCGCGTCGGGGAACGCGCGCACCGCGAGCGTGGCGATCCGCGCGCAGCTCTGCGCCGCCGCGCGCGCGGCCTCGGTCGCGCCCGCGCCCTGACGCTCGATCGCGGCGACCCACGGGAGCTCGTCGAGGCGCACCTGGCTCTGCAGGTTGAGAAGGAGCAGCGAGCGGCGCCTGCGGAACGCCGCGTACACGGCCGCGAACACGCGCCGCAGCGCCGGGTCGGGCACGGCGAGCGCGTGCGCGTGCGCGGTCACCTGCGGCGCGACGACGGCGAGCACCTCGCCCGACGAGATCAATCCGCGCGCGACGAGCTCCTCCACGGGCGCGGCGAGCGAGCGCTCGACGCGAGACGCGACGGCCGGCGGCACCGCGGCGCCCTCGGGCACGGCAGACGTCAGCGACTCCTCGCGGGTCACCGCGTGCGTCACGGACTCCACCGACGCGACGCCGCCGTCGGGCGGCAGCGCTTCGAGCCGCGCCGCGACGACGGACGCGACCCGCGCGTGCGTCGGCCTCGCCGCCGCCGCCGCCTGCGTCGCGCGCAGCGCAGCGTGCCGCGCCTCTCCGGGCACGCCTCGCTTGCGCGCGATGACGGCGAGCGTCGACCGCGCCTCGCCGCGCTCGCGGTCGGTGATCACGCCCGCGACGGCGGAGCGCGTGCACGCCGCGAGGCGCGCGAGGTTGCTCTTGGTCCCCGTCGCCCGCTTGCACCGAGGGTGCGCCGCGAGCGCGGCGTCGAAGTCGGCGAGCAGCGCGAGGGCCTCTCCCCTCCACGCGGGCGTGACCTTCGCGAAGGCGCGGCCGCCCTCGACCACGGGGCCGCCGCGCGCGTTCCGCAGCGGCGCGCCGTCGACGTCGAGCACCGCGCGCGGGACTTCACCGTCGACGGCCGCGAGCGCGAGCGCCACGAAGCGGTCTTCGAGCGGGCCCCAGACGCCGAGCGTCGCGTTCATCCTCACGACGTCGTCAGGGGTCTTGAGCGCGCGCAGCCTCGCCGCGGTGTCGCCCACGGCGCGCACGCGCGCGAGGTCGCCCGTCGGCGCCTCGGCGTCGGCGGGGCGCGGGTAGAACCGCAGCGCGCCGAACCACGGCGATAGCGCGTCGAGGAGGGCCAGCGCGCGGTCGACCTCGCCGTGGTCGAGCAGCCACGCCACCACGAGCAGCGCGCCCTCCTCGGGCGCGTCGACCCTGAAGCGCCCGCTCGCGAGCGACTCTCGCAGCCGCGCGAGCCCTGCGTCGGTGAGGAAGAACCCGTTGAGGCCCGCGCGGTCGTCGCTCTGACCGGGCAGCGAGAGCTCCGCGCGGAGCGCGACCTCGTGCGGGCGCGCCGGGCCGCCCGCGGAGAGCGCCCCCGTCGCGAAGCCGCCCGTCGCGACGTCGAGGGTGACCCACACCGGAGTCTTCGGCAGCGGCGCGCGCGAGCCCACCGCCGCGCCGTCGGCGGTCAGCGCGCGGAGCGCCGACTGGAGCCGCCGCGCGCGCGACGCGGCCCGCTCTCGCAGCGCGGGGTCGGCGTGGGTCTCGGCGGCCTCGAGGGCGCGACGGATCAAGCCCGCGAGGTAGCCGGGGTTGACGGAGGGCGGATCGTTCGACATCGGCTCCCCGAGGGGTGTCGTGGGTGGCCAGCGTGGCAGGTTCCGCCCCTGCGCCCTCCGGGTCTCAAGCCCGGCGTTCTGCTGCTGAACTACACGCTGTCGGAGTCGCCGACGGTAGCCCCGAGGCCTGCGCCGCGTCGAGGGTCGGCGGCCCGCGGCGTGGACAGCGAGGCGCGACGGCGTGTACTGAACACCCGTGCAGCACCCCGACCGCGACGAGTCGTGGCTCGCCCTGCTGGCGGAGCACCGCGCGTTGGCCCGGCGAGACCGCGCGTGGCCCCTCGGGGGGCGCGACCGCGAACGATTCGTCGCGTTGACCGACCTGATCCTCGCGGCGAAATGCCCGATCGACCGGGACTTCGTGGCCGTGACCGCCCGCACCTAGGGAATTCCCTAACTGCCCAGCCACGCGGGGGCGCGGCTAGTGTGCGCCTCGTGGCCCGGTGCACCGCCAGCCGCGCGTTCCGAGACGCGTGTTGGTCGTTCTTCTCGAACACCTCACCGTCGCTCTCGCTCGCGCTCGTCGCCGCGTGGAACTCCCACCTCGACGGCGTCGACCTCGACGAGCTCACGCCCCACCAGCGCGAGGCCTTCTTGAAGCTCGCCGCCGAGATGCGCGAGCGCGCGCCGCAGCTCAGCGAGACCGACGCGTGGGCGTGGGCCGAGTGGATCTCGGCCGTCGCGTGGGAGCTCCTCCGCCGAGAGAGCTCACGCGTCACGCCGCCGGGCGACCTGCCGGATTAGGGCCGCGGTCGACGCGTCTCCCGCGGTCGATCCGCGCGGCGCGAAGACCGCGTCGACGCCCACCGCGCCGCGGCCGCGCGGCGTGATCTTCACGAAGCGGAAGCCCCTCACCCCCACCGCGTCGACGTCGAACGACGCCGACCCGCTCACCTCGTCGCCCACCACCCTCAGGCGCGCCGGGTCGTCGCCGACCTCGACGCGGTACTCGCCCGTCGTCGCGGGGTCGACGAAGACCTCGAGGTCGCGCCCCGCGCCGCCGTCGGTGGTCGCGCGCCACCCGTCGACGCACTCCAGCGTGATCGATCCGTCGGCCGCGACGCGCGCGTAGGCCCGGTCGCGCGCGCCGAGCGCGGCCTTGCTGGCCTCCACCGAGCGGTGGCTCTGGAGGTACGCCATCCAGCGCCGCAGGTCTTCGCCAGCCGGCGGCGGCGCGGTCACCCCGGCGTCGGTCGGTCGGGGGCGCGCCTCCGCCCGCGGCGCGTCGAGGCTCCCATCACGAAGAAGCCCGCCGCGACGACGGTGAGCGCGGCGAGCAGCCCGATCACGAAGGGCCACCGAGGCCGCGGCGGCGGGGAGGGCGCGGAGCCCTGCGCGTCGGCGGGCCGCACCGGCGCGAGCACGGTGGGCGAGAGCGCGGGCTCGCGCGAGCCGCGAGGCGCGAGCGACGGAGACGACGCGCGCGCCGCCCAGGAGCATCGACCACGGGTCGTCGACGCCGAGGAACTCCGCGAGGAAGAGGTCGACCGACGCGGGCGGTCTTCGGCGCGCTTCTCGAGGCAGCGGTGCACGGCGGCGCGGCGGTGCGCGGGCAGGATCGCCGCCGAGGGGAACCCGTCCAGCGGCGGAGGCGGCTGCGCGGTGTGCAGCGCGCCGTACTCCCAGGGCGAGCGCGCCTCGAAGGGCGGCCTCCCCGCGAGCATCTCGTACACGATCACGCCGAGCGCGTAGAGGTCGGCGCGGTGGTCGACCACGCCCTCGGCCGCGAACTGCTCGGGCGCCATGTACGGCGGCGTGCCCAGGATCACCCCGCTCTGGGTGAGCTTCTCGCCCGCGGACTTCGATCCGCCGGCGGTGCGCGCGATGCCGAAGTCGACGAGCTTCACGAAGTGGTCGTAGCCGCCGCGGCGGGTGAGGAGGATGTTCTCGGGCTTGAGGTCGCGGTGCACCACGCCGCGCTGGTGTGCCTCCTTGAGCGAGCCGCCCACCTGGAGCACCACCGCGTCGACGGTGCTCAAGGGCATGGGGCCGCGCTGGAGCTCTCGGGCGAGGGAGTGGCCGTCGATGAACTCCATCACCAGCACGAGCGCGCCGTCGACGACGCCGAAGTCGTAGACCTGCACCGTGTTGGGGCTCTGCAGGGTCGCGACGGTCTCGCACTCCCGAAGGAAGCGCGTCGCCATCGTCGCGTCGCCCGCGCCGGGGATGAGGGTCTTGATCGCCACGGGGCGCGTGACGCCGCCGATGCGCTGCTCGGCGAGGTACACCCTGCCCATGCCGCCCTCGCCGATGAGCGAGCGCACGCGGTAGCGCCCGAGCACCTCGCGGCCGATCCAGGGGTCGCCGCCGTGGGCCGAGAGCGCCGCGGGTCGGCCGCAGAGGGGGCAGAAGCGCGCGCCCTCTTCGATGGCGGACCCGCACTGTGAGCACTGGAGCGTCATGCGTCGGCGGCGCGGAGTGTACGACCGCGGACGGCGCGTGGGATGACGCAAGCGCTTGCGGCGCCGGGCGGCGGCGTGGGAGACGTCGACGCTGTGACGGCAGGCGAGGTGGTCGCGGCGGGGGCTCGCATCGATGGCCGCTACGAGCTCGTCGCGCCCGGCGGCGAGGGCGCCTTCGGCACGGTGTGGCGCGCGAAGGACCTGCGGCTGCGCGGGCGCGCCGTGGCGGTGAAGTTCCTGAAGCCGGATTTCCTGCGGCACCCCGAGGTGGTCGAGCGCTTCGAGAACGAGGCCGACGCGCTCGCGGTGGTGGCGCACCCGAACGTGGTGTCGGTGCTCGACCGCGGGAGCTTCGGCGACTCGCGCTACATCGTGATGGAGTGGGTCGACGGCGTGTCGCTCCACCAGTGGGTGTCGGGCTTCTTGAAGGCCGGGCGGCACCCGCCCACCACGGCGGCGCTGTCGATCTTCGACGCGGTCTGCTCGGCGGTGGCCGCGGCCCACGCGGTGCGCGACCCGGGGCCCGTGGTGCACCGCGACCTCAAGCCCGAGAACGTGATCCTGGGCGGGAGCACGATGGGGGCGGTCACCATCAAGGTGCTCGACTTCGGCATCGCGCGGCTCATCTCGAACAGCGGCACGCGCACGGGCGTGCAGATGGGGACCTTCCCGTACATGTCGCCCGAGCAGGCGTCGGGCTACACGAAGGAGGTCGGGCCTTGGTCGGACGTCTTCGCCCTCGCCGTGCTGCTCATCGAGCTCGTCTACGGCAGCCCCTATTTCGAAGACGAGGCCGCGTGGTGGACCGTCGCCCTGCGCGACCAGGCCGCCATCGCCCCTCGCCTCGAGGTCCTCTGCCCGCAGGTCACGCCCGAGGTGCGCGCGATGCTCGCGAAGTCGCTCTCGATGCGCACCACCGACCGCTACATCGACGCCGGGGCCATGCTCGAGGCCTTCCGCGTCGCCGTGGGCGACCCGCTGCGCCCCACGCGCGCGCTGATCCCCCTCGACCCTGACGAGCCCGTGCGCGAGCCCACGCCCCCGCGCGGCGTGCCCGCCGTCCCCGAGGGCGTGGCCCCAGCGGTGGCCCAACCCGCGGCCCCTCCGCCTCCCGCGCAGCCGACGCCCGCGCCTCCGCTCGCGCGCGCCCCTCACCCGCCGCGCGTGGCTGCCCCTCGCCCTCGTCCTCGGCGGCGCCGTGATGGCCGCGGCCGCCGTCGCCGCCCTCCGCTCGGGCCCCGGGTCGCCCGCCGCGACACCCGACGCCGATGTCGCGACACCGCCGTCGTCCGATCCCCGCCCCGACGGCGGACCCTCCGCGCCTCCGCCCGCCGCGCTCCGGTGCGCCGACGACATGGCGCTCATCCCCGCGGGGGCCTTCACCACGGGCCTCCCCGACGCGCTGCGCGCGCCCGCCGACCCGCCCCGCGAGCGCCGCGCGGTGCGCGCGTTCTGCGTCGACCGCGTCGAGGTCACGCTCGGCGACTGGCTCCGCTGCCGCGCGGCGGGCGCCTGCGCCGACCCGCCCCGCGACGCCACCGAGGACGTCGCCGGCGTCGCGCGCGCCCGCGCCGCCATCTCAGCCCGCTGCGCGGGGTCGATGATGGACGCGCCCCGCCACGAGCGGCTCCCGATGAACTGCGTCGACTACACCTCGGCGCAGGCCTTCTGCGCGTGGCGCGGCCGACGCCTCCCCACCGAGGACGAGTGGGAGCTCGCCGCGCGCGGCCGCGAGGGGCGTCCCCTCCCCTGGGGCGACGCGGCGCCCGACGCCGAGCGGTTGAACGCGTGCGGGCGCGAGTGCGTCGCGGCCCTGCGCGCCGAGGGGTACCGCGGCTCGCTCTCGACGATGTACGACCTCGACGACGGCGCCGACGGCCCCGCTCCCGTCGGGTCTCACCCCGCCGGCGCGACCCCCGAGGGCGTGATGGACCTCGCGGGCAACGTCGCCGAGTGGGTCACGCGCACGCGCGCGCTCGACGCCGACGTGCTCCAGGTGGTGCGCGGCGGGTCGTGGTTCAGCGCGCGGGCCGTGAGCGTCTACCCCGCGCTGCGTCTCGCGGTGCGCTCCGACCGGCGCAACCCGCAGACCGGCTTCCGCTGCGCCGCGGACGTCGGCCGCTGACGCGCGCTCACTGCTCCGTGGGCGACGACGGGCGCTCGTCGGCGCTGGCGGTGGCGCCGCCCGACGACCTCCGAGAGCGGTGGGGCCGTCGGGCGCGCGGCTCGTGCTCGTCGCAGTCGTCGCCGCACGCGCGGGTCGACGCCGTCGGCGTCGCGTGGGTCGCGCGGGAGCGGCCGGGCGACCCGCTCGAGCGCCGCGCGTGGGTCGTGCCGTAGCAGCCGCTCCAGAGCGCGCAGCAGACCGCGAAGGCAGAGAGGCGAGCGGTGCGGGTCACGGCGTGTTCCTCGTGTCGAGCGGGCCCGCGCTCGGGACGGGCGGTGGCGCGGGGAAGCCCCGCAGGAGCGCGTCGGGCCTCATGCCCGCGAGGTCGCCGATGACCACGTCGTCGTCGTCAGCGAACACGCTCTCCCGGCCGTACAGCGTGTAGACGCGCACGCGCCGATGGTAGTCAGGATGCACCATGTCGGGCTCCCGTCGCAGGGTGACGGGCTTCACCGACTCCATCAGGTCGCGCACGTCGAGGGCGAGCTCTCGCACCCTCCCTCCCACGGGCAGGCGCGCGCGCCGGAGCCACGCGGTGACCAGGCCGCGACCCGGCCCGAGCACCACCGTGGGCCGCCCGCCGCGCAGGCGCTCGTGCGTGAGCGCGCCGTCAGGCCCTCGCCGCGTGACGTACACCTCGGGGTGCGGGCTCGTAGCGGCGGATGTCCGGCGGGGTCGACGCGCCGGGCAGGGCCATGCGCTTCCACGCGCGCAAGGGGCGGAGCTCGGCGTCGTAGACGACCTCGAGGTCCGAGGTGTTGAGCGGCCACTCCTGGCGCACGGTCATCACGCGCAGGCAGTCGCGCGCGCGGAGCTCGAAGCGCTCGACCACGTTGCGCTCCACCGAGAGCGGCCCCGCGCGGAGGTGGCCGCGCGCGAGCACCTCGCCCTCGCCGAGGGCGCCGTCGCACGACGGGTACGGCAGCTCGGGCGCGCGGTCGACGGAGACGTGCTTTCGCTTGCACCCCGCGAGGGGCGCGAGCGCGAAGCCGAGGGAGAGGACGATGAAGGAGAGGCGCATCGCGCCCGGAGGATGAGCGCGCGGGCTCAGTGATGCTCGCCGCCCGCGGCGGGGGCCTCGCCGTGCTCGGCGGCGGGGGCGCTGCCCGCGGGGGCCGCGGGGATCTGGATGCCGCCGGGGGCGACCTGGCCGTTGGCGGGGTTGATCACGCCGCCGTTCACCGCGTCGATGCGGCCGCGGGTGCGCAGGTCGTCGAGGGAGAACAGGAGGAAGATCGCGAGGAAGACGAACGAGGCCACGAACACGATGGTGTGCAGCGGCTTGTCGTAGCGCAGGTGCATGAAGAACGCGGCGACCAGCGTGGCCTTCATGGTCGCGATGAGCATCGCGACGAAGGTGTTGGCCGTGCCGAGGTCGACGTACGAGACCGCGACGGTCACGATCGTCAGGAAGATCAGCGCCGCGAAGATGCTGATGAGGAACAACGGCGAGGAGACGTGCGCGTGGACCTTGCCGTCGCCCTCGTCGTGGCCGTGCGTGCTGTCGGCGGGGGTGGTGCTGGAGCTCATCATCCGACCAGGTAGAGCAGGGGGAAGAGGTAGATCCAGACGAGGTCGACGAGGTGCCAGTAGAGGGCGCCGATCTCGACGGGGGTGAAGTACTCCTTGTTGATGCCTCCGCGGCGGTTGCGGACGAGGGCGTAGGTGAGCACGCCCATCCCGATCAGCACGTGGACGCCGTGCAGGCCGGTCATCATGAAGTACAGCGCGAAGAACATGCTGGCCCGGTAGGGCAGCACGTGGCCGTTGTGCGCGTGCTCGGGCAGGTGGGCGGTGAAGAAGTGCCCCGGCAGCAGCCCGTCGTGGAACTTGTGCTTGTACTCGAAGAACTTGATGACGAGGAACACGCACGCGCAGAGGAGGGTGATGATCAGCGCGCGGTCGGTGCCCTTGCGGTCGCCCACCTGCGCCTGACGCACGGCCATCGCGGCGGTGAGCGACGAGAAGAGCAGCACGATCGTGTTGATCGCGCCCATCACCTTGTCGAGGCGCTCGTGCGCGAGGTGGAAGATCTCCACCTCCTGGTTGCGGAAGATCCCGTAGGCGACGAAGAGGCCGCCGAACATGAGGATCTCGGTGCAGATGAAGACCCACATGCCGAACTTGGCGGAGTCGAACTGCTGCGCCGGGGTGTCGAAGTGGTGCGCCAGGAACGGGTCGTGACCGCCGTGGGCGTCGTGACCGTGCGTGGCTTCGGTGCTGGCCGTGCTCATCGAGGTTCCGTATAGCTTCGTGGGGGTGAAGGGTGGCGATCGCCTCGATCAGGAGGCCTTACGGTCCTCCGGGAAGCCGTCGTAGAGCTCCTCCTCGGTGGCGAGGTGGTAGTCGTACGGCCCGCGGGTGATGGTGGGCACCTCGGCGAAGTTCTGAAGGACCGGCGGCGAGTCGGACTGCCACTCGAAGCCCGCGGAGCCCCAGGGGTTGCGCGGAGACTTCTCTCCGCTCGTGAGCGACTTCACCAGCACGTAGGCGTAGATGATGAAGCCCACGAAGAGGATCCACGAGCCCACGGTGGAGAACGCGTGGTAGGGGCGGAACTCGGGGAGGTAGTCGTAGTAGCGGCGCGGCCTGCCGCGCGAGCCCAGCACCCACTGGATGAGGAACACCGCGTTGAAGCCCACGAAGATGAAGCCCCAAGAGATCTTCGCGAGGGTCTCGTTGTAGAGCTTGCCGGTGATCTTCGGCCACCAGTAGAGCAGGCCCCCGAGGAAGGCCATCACGGTGCCGCCCATCATCACGTAGTGGAAGTGCGCCACCACGAAGTAGGTGTCGTGCAGGTGGATGTCGATGGAGAGGATGCCGAGGAAGACGCCCGTGAGCCCGCCGATGGTGAAGAGCACCAGGAACGACAGGGCGTAGAGCATCGGCGTCGTGAGCCAGATCGAGCCCTTGTAGAGCGTGGCGGTCCAGTTGAAGACCTTCACGCCCGAGGGGATGGCGACGAGCATGGTGAGGGCCGAGAACACCATGGTGGCGAACTCGCTCTGCCCCGAGGTGAACATGTGGTGGCCCCACACGAGGAAGCCCAGGAGCGCGAGCCCGAGGGAGCTCATCGCGATGGCGAAGTAGCCGAAGACCGCGCGGCGCGAGAAGGTGGCGATGAGCTCGCTCACGATCGCCATGCCCGGGACGATCATGATGTAGACGGCGGGGTGCGAGTAGAACCAGAAGAAGTGCTGGAAGAGCACCGGGTCGCCGCCGAGGGCGGGGTTGAAGATCCCGAGGCCGAGCACGCGCTCCATCGCGAGGAGGAGGAGCGTGATGGCGAGCACAGGCGTGGCGAGCACCTGGATGATCGAGGTCGCGTAGATGCCCCAGATGAAGAGGGGCAGGCGGCGCCAGTGCATCCCGGGGGCGCGGAGCTTGTGGACGGTGACGATGAAGTTCAGCCCGGTGAGGATCGACGAGAACCCGAGGATGAACACCCCGAGGGTCATCGAGACCACCGACGAGGCCGTGCTGGTGCTGTACGGGGTGTAGAAGGTCCAGCCCGTGTCGACGGCGCCCGAGATGATCGAGAAGAGGCAGAAGATCGCCCCGATCACGTAGATGTAGAAGCTCAGGAGGTTGAGCCGGGGGAAGGCGACGTCCTTCGCGCCGAGCATCACGGGCAGGATGAAGTTCCCCAGCGCTCCCGGGACCGACGGGATGATGAAGAGGAACACCATGATGGCGCCGTGGAGCGTGAAGACCCGGTTGTAGGTCGCCGCGTCCATGATGGTGCGGCCCGGGCTCAACAGCTCGAGGCGCACCAGCAGCGCCATCACGCCGCCGAGGAAGAACGCCAGGATGATGCTGATGAGGTACATCACCCCGATGCGCTTGTGGTCCAGCGTGACCAGCCAGGACATCACGCCCTTGCCGGCCTTGAGGTAGTTCTCGTTGGGGTCGAGCCCGCCGTGGGCGTCGTGCTCGGTCCCGTGTGCAGCTTCCGTGGCCATGATTGCGGACGTTCCTTCGAGGGAGAGCGCGCTTATCGGAGCGAGCGGATGTAGGCGATGAGGGCGTCGACCTGACGGTCGTTGAGGGTGCCCTGGAACGAGGGCATCACCGGGTTGAACCCGCGATGCACCTGCACGGCGGGCTGCAGGATCGAGCGGCGGATGTAGTTCTCGTCCGCCTCGACGGAGGTGCCGTCCTGCAGCGGGACCTGCGAGCCGAAGAGGTGCTGCCACGTCGGGCCCGTCATCGCAGACCCGTTCACCGAGTGGCAGGTGTTGCACTGGTTCGACGTGTAGAGGATCTGCCCCCACTGCTCCGCGGTGGCCTCGTGGCCGTCGACCGTCGGGGGGCGGAGGATCTCGTCGAGGAAGGCCGACCAGCGGGCGTTGTCGACGATCTCCACGGGGCCGTTCATCGAGAAGTGGCCGGTGAAGGTCTGGTGGCCTTGCGCGTCGGTGCTCGCGGTGTCGGCCGCGCCGCAGTACTCCGCGCAGTAGTAGTGCACGGTGCCGGGGGCGACGGCCTGGAACCAGAGCGTGGAGTACATCCCGGGGACGGCGTCGCGCTTCACGCGGAACGCGGGGATGAACATCGCGTGGAGGACGTCTTCGGACGACATCACCAGGCGCACGGGGCGGTTCACGGGCACCACGAGGCGGTCGGCGGTGTGGCCGCCGTTGGGGTACTCGAAGTCCCACGCCCACTTGCGGGCGCGCACGCGGATGTCGAGCGCGTCGGCGGGTGGCACGGTCATCCGCACGTAGCCCTGGAAGCCCCAGTGGAAGAGGAACGCGAGGAGGATGAGCGGAGAGACCGTCCAGGCGATCTCCATCACGAGGTTGTGACCCGTGGGCTCGGCCTTCACGCCCGGCTGCCGACGGTACTTCCACACGAAGTAGAGCGCGGTGCCGATGATCCCCACGAAGAGGACCACGCTCACCCAGTAGATGAAGTAATAGACCCAGTCGACCTGGCCCGCGAACGTGGACCACTGACCGGGGAGCTGAACGGAGGACTGCGGGTTCATCTCAGGTGCCTTCTCGGTGCTCCGAGGGGTTCTCGATGTCGGTGTCGTTCGTCGGGGTCGGGGCCGCCGCGAGCGTCGCGCGCTTGCGCCGCTCGCGCCACCAGAGCGTGGCGAGCAGGCCGCCCAGCGCGACCATCGTGACCACGCCGCCGACCTGCATGACCCGTCGGGCGACGAGCACGTAGCCCTGAGCCTCGGGGTCGTAGTGGTAGCAGTAGAGGATCAGCCGTTCGATCGTGTTGATCGTGCGGCCCTGCGAGACCTCGAGCAGGCCCACGCGCACGTCGGTGGGCTTGTAGTCGATGCCGTAGAGGTAGCGGGCGACGCGGCCGTCGGGCGTGAGCAGGATCGTCACCGCGGCGTGGGCGTACTGGTCCTCGCGCGGGTCGAAGCGGTAGCGAAAGCCCACCGCGTTCGCGACGCGGCGGATCTGCGCGTCGCTGCCCGTGAGAAATGCCACCCGCTCTCCGCGCCCGCGCGGCCGTAGGCCTCGAGGGTGCGGCGGCGCTTCTGCGCGGCGACCTCGGGCGTGTCGCGCGGGTCGATGGAGACCGTGACCACCTGGAACTGGTCGCCCACGCTCCACTGCGTCTGCGAGAGCGCGCGGATCACCGCGTTGAGCACCATCCCGCAGAGCATCGGGCAGCGGTGGTAGACGAGGTTGAGCACCACCGGGCGGCGGCCGTCGAAGTAGTGGCCGATCGTGACCGGCCGACGGTCGCTCGTGAGGAAGGCCGCGTCGCCCGGGACGCGCGCGCCGAGGTGCTCGGTGACGCCCACCTCGGTGAGCTCCCTCGGGAGGGTGTTCACCTGCGCGGCCGCCGACGTCGTCACGAGCGACGCCGCCAGCGCGGGCAGGAGAGACATCCGTCGGGAGGGGGCCTTTCGCATCGTCGCTTCGCGGTCGTCGCTTCGTTCAGTGCTCGGCGGCAGGCGCCGCGAGGTTCGCCGCGGGGGCCTCGGCCTGGGCGCCAGGGGCCGCGGCGGGAGGCGCCATCGGAGCGGTCGGCGCGGGGACCATCCCCGGCGTGGGCTGCTGCTCGGGCGTGAGCCCCTGCGGGCCAGCACCGTCGAGGGCGCGTCGGCGGGCTGCACGGGGACGGCGGGCGCGGGCGGCGGGGCCGCCGTCGGGTGCGCGGGCAGGGCGTGGGGCATGAGCGTCCACCCCTGGAGCGCGGCGTTGTCTTGCGCGCCGGGGCGCGTGGCGATCGCGTCGGGGCGCTGGCCCGAGGCGACGGCGCTCATCGCCGCGGAGATGCCCGACAGGCGCGCGTTGGCCGCGGCGCGCTCGCGCTCGAGGAGCGGCGAGGTCTGCGCGAGGTTCACCTGCTGCTCCCGCTCGTCGTACATCCGGTGGAAGTAGTCGGTGAAGACGAAGCGCAGGCCCACCAGCGTGCCGATCGACACCAGCGCGACGGTCATGATGGTCGGGATCGGGACATCGGTCTTGTCGGTCGCCATGGTCGTCCCTCAGGCGTTGTCGAGGTGCACCGAGCGACCGAGGCGGGGGTCGCCCACGGGCACGGTGGGGTTCGTGGCCATGCGGTAGAAGACCGCCGCGAGGTAGACGCCGCCGACCCCGAGGAGGCAGGTGAGGTCGAGCCAGTGGAGCGAGAGGGCCTCGCTCGCGCCGGCCGAGATGCCCCGCTGCTCGGCGAGGTTCGGCATCACGAGCCAGTACATCTCGACCACGTGCATGACGATCAGGAGCGCCGCGCCCGCCATCAGCCCCTTCTGGCCGAAGTACCGCTTGGTGTTGCGGGAGATCAGCAGGAGGAAGGGCACGAGGAAGTGCAGGAACACGATGGAGAGGCTCACGCCCACCCACGGCCCGTTGCCCCAGCGGATGTGGAAGAACGAGGTCTCTTCGGGGATCGACGCGTACCAGATCAGGAAGAACTGGCTGAACGAGATGTAGGCCCAGAAGACGTTGAAGCCGAAGAGCAGCTTGCCGAGGTCGTGGAAGTGCTCGGTGGTGATCGCCTTGCCCGTGATGCCCGAGGCGCGCAGGGCGTAGGCGACGAGGTTCAGCACCGCGAGGCCGACCACCATCGAGCCCGCGAAGATCCACACGCCGAAGATGGTGGAGTACCAGGTCGGCAGGAGGGACATCAGCCAGTCGAAGGCCGCGAAGGTGGTGGTGAGCCCCATGAGCGCGGTGGCGGCCGGGGCGAGCGCCTGGCTCTTCGCGGTCTCGGTGAGCGAGCGGGTCTTGTCCTGGTCGGTGCTGTTCTTGAACAGGCGCCAGGAGATGAAGCCCCAGATGAGGAAGTACGCGAGCGCGCGGGCGAAGAAGAAGCCGACGCTGAGGTACCAGGTCTTCGACGCGAGCACCTCGGCGTGCAGGTGGTGGTCGATCTCGCTCTGGGTGAGCCGGTGACCGGCGACGTGCTGCGCGGGGCCGCCGTGCTCGGGCTGGGTCACCTCGTCCGCCGCCGCGGCCACGGCGCCGTGCTGGGGCGTAGGGGCGGTGGTGTCGGCGTGGCCCGTGGGCTCGTGCGTCGCGGGGTTGCCGTGCGCGGGGGCGTGGTGCGCCGCGGGCGCGTGGTGGTCGCCCCACCAGGGGAAGAGGTTGCCGGTGTTGAGCGCGATGGGGAGGAAGAGCAGCGCGAACACGGGCAGCGCCGACATGAAGAACTCGGCGATGCGGCGGACCGAGACGCTCCACCCGGCGTTGGTGAGGTGCTGCAGGAGCACGAAGAAGGTCGACCCGATCGCCAGGGTGAGGAACACCGCGAAGGCGAAGAGGTACGAGAACGCGAAGCGCTTCGCGTCGACGCCCATGCCGGCGAGAGAGGCGCCGAGGCCCACGACGCCGAGGCCGGCGCAGATCTTCCACGCCGAGGCGAAGGGCCCGGCGGTGATGCGGTATTCGTTGCTCACTGGGCGCCTCCCTGGGCCTGGCTGAGCTGGAGCGCGCGCACGTACGAGACGATGGCCCAGCGGTCGCGCGTCGGGATCTGCGCGGCGTACCCGGGCATGTTGCGCACGCCGTTACGGATGGTGGCGTAGAGCTGCCCGTCGGGGACGTGCCGCAGGCGCTCGTCGTGGAGGTTCGCGGGCTGGGGGTAGGTGTACGGCGGGGGCTCGTTGAGCGCGCGCGGCTGCGAGCGGAGGAAGACCATCCCGCGGCCGTCGCCCGAGGCGCCGTGGCAGGGCGTGCAGTAGATGTTGTACCGGTCGCGACCGCGGGCGACCATGGCCTCGGCGCCGCCGAAGGACTGCGCCACCGACGCGGGGGCCGTCGCGACGTAGGTGTTGCTGTCGGGCTCGTGGCCCTCTTGCAGCGCGTCGTCGTCGAAGGTCTCGTCGCGGCCGACGGTGAAGCCGAAGTAGCGCGGGTTCGCGCCGCCGGGGAAGCGCGAGACCGTGCCCAGGGGGACGGGCCGCATCGTCCGGTGGTCGCTGAAGAAGCGGCTGCGCGCCTGGGAGTTGTACCGCTGCTGGAAGTGCATGTTGCGCAGCAGCATGATGGGCGGGTCGGACGAGACCTCGCCTCGGCAGGCGCCGAGCGCGACCGCCAGCGCGGCGGTGATGGTGAGGGCGCGGGTCACGGCTCGTTGTCCTCGATGATCTCGATGTGGGTCGGGTGCGCGGACTCGAGGAGCTCGCGCGTGGCCTTCTCGTCGAACTTCGGGTCGGCGTACTCGACGCTCACGAAGAACTTGTCGTCCGTCGCGGCGCGGAACCGGTCGCTCTCGAAGAGCGGGTGGTGGTGCCGCGGGAGTCGGTTGAGGCCCAGCATCCCGAAGACGGCGCCGAAGGCCGAGAAGAGCACCGTGAGCTCGAAGCCCACGGGCACCATGCTCGGGATGGAGATGGGGGGCTTGCCGCCGATGACCAGCGGGTAGTCGATGCCGTTCATCCACACCATCATCGAGACCGCGGCGGTGAAGCCCGTGAGGCCCATCGCGAAGACGATCCAGCCGAGCTTCGAGTCGGGCAGGCCCATGGCCTTGTCCATCCCGTGCACGGGGAAGGGCGTGTGCGTGTCGAAGCGGGTGTAGCCGCCGTCGCGGAGCTTCTCCGCGGCGTGGAGGCACGCCGCGGGGGTCTCGAACTCCGCGAGGAGGAGCGCGGGAGAGCCGTCTTCGACGGTGACGCGGGTGAGCTCGACGCTCATCACGCCCCCTCCCCCGCGCCGATGGCCGACGGGGTGTACGGCTCGGCGTGGGTCTCGTGGTGCGGGTGGGCGTCGGCCTCAGGGAGGACGGACTTCAGCTCGGCGATGGCGATCATCGGGATCCACCGGATGAAGAGCAGGAAGAGGGTGAAGAAGAGCCCGATCGAGCCCAGGTAGGTCGTGATGTCGACGATCGTGGGGTGGAAGTAGCCCCACGACTACGGGATGAAGTCGCGGTGCAGCGACGTCACGATGATGACGAAGCGCTCGAACCACATGCCGATGTTGATGAAGATCGAGACGACGAAGCTCAGCGGGATGTTGGTGCGGAGCTTCTTCGACCAGAAGAGCTGCGGCGAGATGACGTTGCAGCTGATCATGATCCAGTACGCCCAGGCGTACGGGCCGGTCGCGCGGTTGATGAAGACGTACCGCTCGTAGGGGTTGCCGGAGTACCACGCGACGAAGAACTCCATCGCGTACGCGTAGCCAACGAGGGACCCCGTCGCGAGCATGATCTTGTTCATCAGCTCGATGTGGGTCATCGTGACCAGGTCGTTGAGCTTGAAGACCACGCGGGCGATGAGCAGGAGCGTCATCACCATCGCGAAGCCTGAGAACACGGCGCCGGCGACGAAGTAGGGCGGGAAGATCGTGGTGTGCCAGCCGGGCTCCACCGAGGTGGCGAAGTCGAAGGACACCACCGAGTGCACCGAGAGCACGAGGGGCGTGCTCAGCGCGGCGAGGATGAGGTACGCGCGCTCGTAGTTCTGCCAGTGGCGGTTCGAGCCGCGCCAGCCGAGGGCGAAGAAGCCGTACACCGCGCGGCGCACGCGCGCCTTGGCGCGGTCGCGCAGGGTCGCGAAGTCGGGGATGAGGCCCGTGTACCAGAACAGCGTCGAGACGGTGAAGTAGGTCGAGACGGCGAAGACGTCCCAGAGGAGCGGGCTCTTGAAGTTGGGCCACATGCTCATCTGGTTGGGGATCGGGAAGAGGTAGTACGCGTGCCAGACGCGGCCTACGTGGATCCCCGGGAAGAGCAGCGCGCAGATGACCGCGAAGATGGTCATCGCCTCGGCGAAGCGGTTGATCGACGTGCGCCACTTCTGCCGGAAGAGGAAGAGCACCGCGGAGATCAGCGTGCCCGCGTGGCCGATGCCGACCCACCACACGAAGTTGGTGATGTCCCACGCCCACGCGACGGGGCTGTTGTTGCCCCACACGCCGACGCCTCGGTAGAAGAGGTACGCGACCGACAGGCCCAGGATGCCCGTGCAGGTCAGCGCCGTGAGGAACGCGATCCACCAGCCCTTGGGGGCCGGGTGCTCGGTCACGCGGCTCACCGACTCGGTGATCGCGCGGAAGGTCGTGCGCGGCGCGACGAGGTCCTTCTCGCCGATGGCCTTGATGGGAGCGTCGAAGCTCATCCGAGCATCTCCGGGTTCGGATTGCGGATCTTCGCGAGGTAGGTGGTGCGGGGCTGCGTGCCGATCTCGCCCAGGAGGGCGTACCGGCGGTCTTCACGGTGCATCCGCGCGATGCGGCTCTCGCGGTCGTGCAGGTCGCCGAACACGATCGCGTCGGCGGGGCACGCCTGCTGGCACGCCGTGGCGAGCTCGCCGTCGCGCATCGGGCGGTTGCCCTCGCGCTTCGCCTCGATCTTGCGCGACTGGATCCGCTGCACGCAGTAGGTGCACTTCTCCATCACGCCGCGGAAGCGCACCGTGACGTTGGGGTTCATCTGCATCCGCACGGTCTCGGGCATGTCGAACCAGTCGGGTTGGTACACGCCGTCGTTGTGGAAGTTCAGGTAGTTGAACCGCCGGACCTTGTACGGGCAGTTGTTCGCGCAGTACCGCGTGCCGATGCAGCGGTTGTAGGCCATCTCGTTCAGGCCCTCGGGGCTGTGCACCGTGGCGTTCACCGGGCACACGTTCTCGCAAGGGGCCTCTTCGCAGTGCACGCACGCGAGGGGCTGGAAGGCCGTCATCGGGTCGCTGGTCGCGCCCGGGTCGTCGTCGCCGCGCGTGGCGGAGTTGAGCGCCGGGCTCACGAAGTACCGGTCGACGCGGAGCCAGTGCATCTCGCGGCCCTGGGCCACCCGCTCCTTGCCCACCACCGGGACGTTGTTCTCGGCCTGACACGCCACCGCGCAGGCGTTGCAGCCCGTGCAGAGGTTCAAGTCGATGGTCATCGCCCACTTGTGCAGGTCGGGGCGCGACGGGTCGTCGTAGTTCACCTCCTGCCAGAGCGGCAGGGTGCGCGGCGTGGGGGAGCGCTGCGCGGCGAAGTTCGGCGTCTCGTTGTACTGGGCCAGCGTCGCCTCGACGGCGATGGGGCGGCCCTCCATCCGGTGGTGGTCCTGCGTCTGCGAGATCGGGTAGCGGTCACCCGTCTTCGTCACCGACACGCCGTCGAGGAACCACGGGTTCGCCGACGAGCGCAGCGGGTTCACGTCGAAGCCGCGGCCCGTGCCCACGCGCCCCGCCTTGGTGCGGCCCCACCCGAGAGGGAGACCAACGCTCCAGTCGGCCTGACCCGGGAGCACCCACGCGACGATCTCCACCGCGCGGTTGCCCTTGGTGAGCCGCACCTTGTCGCCCGAGGCGACCCCGAGGGCCTCGGCCGTCGCGGGCGAGAAGTACGCCGCGTTGTCCCACGTGATGCGGGTGATCGGGTCGGGCAGCTCGGCGAGCCACGCGTTCGAGGCCTCGCGGCCGTCGTGCATCTTGGCGTCGACGACGAAGTTCACCTCGAGGTTCGCGCGGCCCACCGGCGAGGCGGCGCGGCCCCGCAGCGCGGCGGCCATCTCGACCGACCGGATCGGGGGCACCTGCGGCGCGGCCTGCGCCTCGGTGAGCACGCCGCGGTTGAGCGCCCGGCGCCACGCGCGCTCGAAGAGCACCGCGGGGGTGTTGCCCTGGTGCGTCTCGCGCACGAGCTCGTAGCCGCGCTTCGCGGTCGTGTCGGCGACGCGCGCGAGGAGCTCGATGTCGCTCCATCCCCGGTAGAGCGGCTGGATCAGCGGCTGCTGCACGGCGACGGTGCCGTCGAGGCCCTGCGCGTCGCCCCACGCCTCGAGGAAGTGCGTGCGCGGCACGCGCCACTGGCAGCGCTCGCCGGTCTCGTCGTGGTGCATCGAGAGGTGCGCCGAGAAGCGCGCCCGCGCGATCTTGGCGCCGAGGTCGAGGTCGGCCGGGGCGTCGTAGACGGGGTTGCCGCCGAGGATGATCAGCGACTGGGCCTGGCCGGCCTCGAGGTCGCGCGCGAGCTCGACGAGGTCGGTGAGGTTGTCGCGCTCGGCGTCGTCGACGGCCGAGACGTAGGTCACCGTCTGGCCCGCGTTGCCGAGGGCCTGGTTGAGCGCGTGCACGAGCGCGTGCACCGACGGCGGCTGCCGCGAGCCCGCGACGAGCACGGAGCTCCCGCGGTGCGCGGCGAGCTCGGCGGCGAGGGTGTTCACCCAGCGCTCGGGCACGCCCTCGGGGGCCGTCGCGCCGCGCAGGGCGTCGGTGAGGTTGCCCATCGCGATGTCGTGGCTGCCGATGAGGCGCGCGGCGACGGCGCGGAGCCAGCCCTCGATGGTCGAGCCCGGCAGGCGGAGGCGGTGGTCGGCGTTGGCGCCGGTGGTGGTGTGCGTCGGCTCGACGACGTAGAGCCGGGACATCGACTCGCCGGGTGTGCGCGACGCCGCGAAGGCGCGGGTGTTGCGCACCACGCCGGTCTCGGTCTGGAGGAAGTCGCTGTCGACGGAGACGATCACCCGCGCGCGCTCGTAGGCGACCACGGGGTTGACCACGGTGCCGAAGGCCATGCGCGCGCCCTCGCGGGCGTTGCTGTTCGACGCGGCGCTCCAGCAGTGGAAGCGCGCGTTGGGGTAGCGCTGCATCACGGCCTGGCGCATCCGCACGAAGGTCGGCGAGATGGAGGGCTGGTGCAGGAAGCGCAGGCCCTGGCCCTGCCCGCCCGCGTGCGAGGCGACGGCGGCGGCGAGGGCGGCCTCGAAGTCTTCGTAGCGCTTCTCTTCGGCGCCCATGGAGGGCCGGCGGAGGCGGTCGGGGCAGTAGAGGTCGAGGATCGCGGCCTGCGCGAGCAGGTCGGTCTTGCCGCGCGAGCCCGGGTGGTCGGGGTTGCCCTCGATCTTGGTGGGCCGACCCTCGTGGCTCTCGACCAGGAGGCCCACGGCGTCGCCGCGACGGTCCATCACGGTCGCGTAGAACGCGGTGACGTTGACGGTGACGTCGTCGGGCTGGCGCGTGTAGGGGAGGATGTTGTCCTCCGGGCGGCGGCAGCCCTCGAGCGTGGCGAGCGAGACCGCCGCGCCCATGAGGGCCATGAACGACCGGCGCGAGACGGCGTCGTTGCCGTCGGCGTGGCCGCCGGGGAACTCCGCGGCGAGCGCGGCGCGGGCTTCGGGGTCGTTGGACACCTGCTCCGCGCGGTCTTCGAGGCTGGTCCAGTACATCGGCGCGTCGTGCGACGGCGACTGGAACTCGTACGGCTTACGGCGACTCATCGGTGGCACCCAGAGCAGGTCTGCGGGGGGTGGAGCGGGCGAGGCGGCTGCGCGGGCGGGCCCGCCCAGGCCATGTTGGTGATCTCGCTGACCGGGCGGATGTGCTGCGCCGGGTCGCGGTGGCACTCGAGGCACCAGCCCATCGAGAGCGGCTGCACCTGGCGCACGACGTCCATCTGGTCGACGCGGCCGTGGCACGACGCGCACCCGACGCCCGCCGAGAGGTGGGCGCTGTGGTCGAAGTACGCGTGGTCGGGCAGGCGGTGCACGCGCACCCACGGAATGGCCTGGCCCGACTCCCAGCTCTCGCGCACCGGCGCGAGGCGCGCGGAGCTCGTGCGCACGAGCGAGTGGCAGTTCATGCAGGTCTGCGTCGGCGGGACCATCGCGTGCGCGGCGCGCTCGATGTTCGCGTGGCAGTACCTGCAGTCCATGCCCATCTGCCCGGCGTGGAGCCAGTGGCTGTAGGGGACGGGCTGGCGCGGCGCGTAGCCGACCTGCGTGTTGCGCGGGGAGAAGTAGTACCAGACCACCGCCGTGACCCCCCCGCCCGCGAGGGCGAGGGCGATCGCGACGATCGCCGGTAGGCGGTTGAGGGAGCGCGGGAAGATCTGCATGTCGGGTTCGTCCAGGTCCGAGGGCCGAGGGAACCGCCGAGGTCCGTCGCCGGGGGCGAATCGCGGCCCGCTAGCACCATTTCGCCGTCACACTGTCAAGTACCATCCCGACCTCGCGACGCTCCGCTGGCCCTGGAAAGCCAGCGTTTCGCGCGGGAAGAGACTCCGCTTCGGAGGGACCTCTCAGGGTCTCTCTCCTTCGCGGCGGCGGACGGTATCAGCAACCGCGCCGCGCACGCTCAGGAATCGACAGCCGCGTCGATGGGTTGAGCCCTCTTCGCGCAGGTCGGTATGAAGTGACCCCGCGGGGTGGGGAACAGCCCTTGTCTCTCCCTCAGCCCGGCCCCTAGCTACGCGGGTTCGTTCGGCCCGCGGAGGGGGTTCCGCGGCGGGTGACAGCCATTGTCCGACGGGTGTTTTGACATCGGTCGTCGGTCGGGTACCACGGGCGCCATCCCCCGCGGCGACGGCTTCGCCGCGAGGGCGCTGGTTGCTTCTCACCCCTACGAAGAGAGGGCCTCAATGGGTTCGAGCCTGCGTTGGCTTGCGGTGTGTTCGGTCTCGCTCGCGCTCGCGTGCAGCGCGCGCGGCGGCGGCGGGGGCCTCATCACGGGAGACGCGAGCGGCGGCTCCGACGTCGCCGCGGGCATCGACGGAGGCGTCGGCGACGTGACCGCCCCGCCCGTCGACGACGGCCTGCCGCCCGAAGACCGAGGCAAGACCCCGCCAGACGTCACCGTGCCTGACGACATCGCGACGCCCGACGTGGTGACGCCGGTCGACACGGGCCCGGCGCCGACCTGCGGTGACGGGCTCTGCAACGGCGCCGAGACCTGTACGAGCTGCGAGCGCGACTGCGGCGCGTGCGCGGCGACCTGCGGAAACGGCACCTGCAGCGAGGGCGAGACCTGCCGCACCTGCCCCAGCGACTGCGGCGCGTGCCCTCCCACGTGCGGCGACGCGACCTGCAACGGGACCGAGACCTGCAACTCCTGTCCGGCCGACTGCGGCGCGTGCCCGGCCCGCTGCGGAGACGGCACTTGCAACGGGACCGAGACCTGCGGCTCGTGCCCCGGCGACTGCGGCGCGTGCTCGGCCTCGTGCGGCGACGGCGTGTGCAACGGGACGGAGACCTGCACCAACTGCCCGACCGACTGCGGCGCGTGCGCGCCGCGCTGCGGTGACGGGAGCTGCAACGGGTCGGAGTCGTGCTCGACCTGCCCGGGTGACTGCGGGACGTGCACGCCCACGTGCGGAGACGGGAGCTGCAACGGCACCGAGACCTGCTCGACCTGCGCGGTCGACTGCGGGACGTGCCCGTCGACCTGCGGCTCGATGCGCTCGTGCGCGGCGTGCCTGACCGACGCGCGCTGCGGCTGGTGCGGCCTCACGGGCACCTGCGCCGCGGGCGACAACTCGGGCCCCACCGACCCGAACGACTGCTTCCCGGTCTTCGGGATGTGGAACCGCAACCCGAGCATGTGCGGCGGCGGCACCGACGCGGGGCCTCCGATCGACTCCGGGACCTCGACGGACCCGACGCGCGCCTGCTCCGGCACGTCCGGCAACGACGGGCTCCAGACCGAGTGCGGCTGGCGCGCGTCGAACACGTACACCTGCACCGCGGGGACGACCGTGACCGTGGGCTGCACCGGGAGCGCCGACGCGGGGGTCTGCGGCGCCCGCCTCGGGAGCTGCTCGGGCGACCCGATGATGCGGGTCTGCGCAGGGAACTCGCAGTGCAGCTACGGCGCGAGGCTCGTCCCCCTGAGCAGCGGCTCGGGCACGGGCTACGGCGAGGACGACGGCTGCGGCCTGTGCCCGCTCGTGCGCGTGACCTGCCCCTCGTCGGGCCGCATCACCGTGCTGAACCGCGGCTACTACCAGAACCAGTCCGCGACCTGCACCGTCAGCCGCCTCTAGACCCGCCCGAAGGGATCGAGGGCGCGAAGCCTGGACCGCCGCGCCCTCGATCGATCGACCCGCCTCAGTTGCGCGGGGTCGGCCAGACGTAGCCCGCGATGCCCTCGTTGATGTAGCCCGAGCTCAGGGCGCTGTTCCGCTCGCTCACGCTGGTCGTGTAGAAGTGGTCGCCGTTGCCGGGGCGGAACGTGCGGTACAGCGGGACGGCGCCGCACGACGCGCTCGTCGCGATGTAGCCCAGCACCCCCTCGACGGTGCCCGGCGAGATGCCCTCGCAGTTGCTCGCCGTCGTGTAGAAGTGCTTCCCGTAGCTCATGTAGCACCGGTAGAAGGGCAACAGGCCCGGCGCCGAGGCGCTGTACAGGTAGTAGTAGTTCAGGTTCTCGACCCTGAACCCGCAGCACGCCGCCTCGCTCGAGCTCACCGTGTAGAAGTGCTCGCCCGTGCTCGGGTGCACCGAGCGGTGCACGGCGTTCCTGCACCCGTCGCGGTCGTCGCACACCCCGTTGCAGTTGTCGTCGGCCAGGTTGCACGCCTCGGCCGGTCGGCGGCCGCACGCGCCGCAGTTGTTCACGTCGGTCGCGAGGTTCGCCTCGCATCCGTTCGCCGGCGCGCCGTCGCAGTCTCCGTAGCCGCCCGCGCAGGTCTGCACCCGGCACGACCCGCTCACGCACGCGTTCACCGCGGTGTTCGGCAGGCTGCACGCGTTGCCGCACGACCCGCACGACGACGGCGTCGAGCCCGTGTTCGTCTCGCAGCCGTTCGCCGCGTTTCCGTCGCAGTCGGCGAAGCCTCCGTTGCAGCTCCCCACCACGCAGCGGCTCGCCGCGCACGCCGCCGTCGCGTTGGGCACCGCGCACACCGAGCCGCACCCGCCGCAGTGGCTCGGGCTGGTGCGCGTGTCGACCTCGCAGCCGTTGTCGGGGTTGCCGTCGCAGTCGGCGTAGCCCGCGTTGCACGACGCGATCACGCAGCGGCTCGCCGCGCACGCCGCCGTCGCGTTCGAGAGCGCGCACCCGCGGCCGCACGCGCCGCAGGCCGTCACCGTCGTGCGCGTGTCGGTCTCGCAGCCGTTGCCCGCGTTGCCGTCGCAGTCGGCGAAGCCCGCGTTGCAGCTCCCGACGGCGCAGCGGCCGGCGACGCACGCGGGGGTCGCGTTGGGCACCGAGCACGCGGTGCCGCAGCCGCCGCAGTCGCCCACGCTGGTGGTGATGTCGGTCTCGCAGCCGTTGGTCGCGCTGCCGTCGCAGTCTCCGCGGCCGGGAGAGCACGCGGCCACGCCGCACACCCCGGCCACGCACGCGGGGGTGCCGCCCGAGACCATGCACGCGCTGCCGCAGGCGTTGCAGTTCGCCGCGTCGGAGCGGAGGTTCACCTCGCAGCCGTTGCTCGCGTCTCCGTCGCAGTCGGCGTAGCCGTCGTCGCAGCGCAGGACGGTGCAGCGGCCCATCGCGCAGGTGCCGGTGCCCCGCGGCGGGGCGCACGCGCGGCCGCAGGCGCCGCAGTCGGTCACCTGCGATCGGATGTCGACCTCGCAGCCGTTGGTCGCGTCTCCGTCGCAGTCTTGAAAGCCCATCACGCACGACGAGACGCAGCGCGACCCGAGGCAGCCCGGGAAGGCGTTGTCGCGGTCGGGACACGCCATCCCGCAGCCGCCGCAGTGGGTGACCGAGGTGCGGGTGTCGACCTCGCAGCCGTTGCTCGCGTTGGCGTCGCAGTCGGCGAAGCCGGGAGAGCAGGTCACGCCGCACGCCCCCATCGCGCACACGGGGCTGCCGTTGGGCGGGTTGCACAGCCGGCCGCAGCCGCCGCAGTGGGCGGTGTCGGTGCGGGTGTCGACCTCGCAGCCGTTGGCGGGGTTGCCGTCGCAGTCGGCGAAGAAGGGCTCGCAGGCGTACTCGCAGCGGCCCGCGGCGCAGGTGGCCGCGGCGTTGGGCCGGGTGGCGCAGGCCATGCCGCAGCCGCCGCAGTGGGAGCGGTCGCGGAAGGTGTCGGCCTCGCAGCCGTTGGCGGGGTTCAGGTCGCAGTCGGCGAAAAGGGCGCGGTGCACGTGCCCACGGCGCGCATCCCGTTCTGGCAGGAGGGCGCGGCGTTGGCGACGGTGCAGGTCATCCCGCAGCCGCCGCAGTTGGCGACGTTCGACGAGACCTCGATGCAGGCGCCCGCGCAGCACTGCTGCTGGCCGGGGCGAGCGCGGCCCGCGTTGCAGCCCGAGACGCAAGACGTTGCCGACGCAGAGGGTGCCCGCGGGGCAGTGCTCGTCGCGGAGGCACTCGACGCACGCGCGGGTGGTGGTGTCGCAGCGGGAGAGCGGCGGAGGGCCTCGCGGCCGGCGTCGACGCCCGCGTCGTCGGCGCGCGGCGGCTCGCACGCGTCGTCGTTGCGGCGCCCGGCGACGCAGGTGTTCTCGCGGCAGTACTGCCCCGTGGGGCAGCGGTCGGAGGCCGCGGTGCAGGCCACGCACGCGCCGGTGGTCGTGTGTCGCACGCGGGGCCGCGCGGGTCGCCCGCGCAGTCGGCGTCGCTCGCGCAGCGGCGGGCACATCCATCGGGACGTCGACGGGGACGTCATCGCCCGCGTCGGTCGCGTCGGCGCCCAGGTCGACGGGGACGTCGTCGCTTCGGCGTCGGCGATGTCTGGCCCGAGGTCGGTCGAGGTGTCTTCGCCGAGGTCCGCGGCGAGGTCGTCGCCCGTCGGCCAGGGCCTCCCCACCACAGGCTCCCGTTGCAGCCCGCCACCGCGAGGGCCATCGCCGCCGCAGCCGCCCAGCGCACCCGAAGCATCGACATCCGCCGACGTTACCAGACTCCCCAGTTTCAAGGGCGGAGGCTGAGCACCTCGCGCCCCTCTCCGAAGCGCGATCGCACGGCCCGCGCGATGGCGTCGCCGCTCGCGTAGGAGCACGCCAGCACAGGCAGGTCGCAGTCGGCCAGCGACGACGGGTCGAGCACGGGCACCCCCGCCAGCGTCGCGCCGTGGTACGCGCGGTTGCCGTCGACGAAGCGCTCGACGCGCGTCGCGCCGAACGCCCCCGTCGCCACGAGGCGCAGCGTCAACGTGCCGGTCCCCCAGACCGCGATGAGCTCGCGCAGCGCTCCACCTCGCGGAGCCGCCGCCCGCAACGGCGCCTCGGCCTCGCCGCTCTGCGCGACGTAGGACTCCAACGAGCGGCGCGTCGAGGTCTCGAAGCCTGGCGTCGCGCGCCCCCCGACGCGCTCGAGGAGCGCCCACCACCTCGGCCGCCGCGCCGAGCCGGTGTCGTCGCTCGCGCTGCGCCACCCCGGCCTTCCGGAACCCGTGCGCCTCCATCAAGTTCGTGAGCGACCAGCGCCGTGAAGTAGTTCACGTGCTCGACGCTGAACTGCTGGAACGGCGCGTCGGGCGGCAGCCAGGGGCGCGAGAGTCCGGGCCGCCTCGACCATCACCCTCCCCGTCGACGACGGAGCCTCGCAGCGACGAGAGGGCGCGCGGGTCGACGATGTGCTCGAGCACGTCGATCATCACCACGGCGTCGAAGGGGCCTCGCGGGTCGACGTCGAGGAGCGACCCGACGGTCACGTCGAGGCCGCGCCGCTCTCGCGCCGCGCGCACGCGCAGACCGGAGACAGCTCTCGGCCGTAGAATACCGCCACCCGCGGCGCAGGCGCGTCGAGGAGCCCGCCCGTCGCGCAGCCGACCTCCAGCACGCTCGCGTCCAGCCTTCCGACGCCTTCGACGATGTCGTCGGCGTTGGCCTCGTAGCGCTCGCCGTCGAGCGCCGAGGGCTCCGCAGCGTCGTCGTATTTCGTCGCGCAGGCGTAGTACGCGTCCATCGCGGCCTGCGTCGGGAGCGTGCGCGCGAAGCAGGACCCGCAGCGGGCGCAGGCGACGACGTCGTACCCGTCGAGCGCGCTCACGCGCCCTCGATGCGCGCGAAGCGCTGGTCCAGAAGATCACGTCGTAACGCGCCCCCTCCACACGCGGGGCACGGACGCGGTCGGGCCAGATCAACAATTGGTCTCGTTCCTGGCCCGCGGGGAATTTACCAGCGCCGCGGCGCAGGCGCGCCATTGCCGGCCGGTGGGGCGTAAGGGTAACGCTCCTCGGCGATGCCCACCGTTCGCGTCGCCGACTACATCGCCGCCCGCCTCATGACCTTGGGCTCACCACGTCTTCATGGTCACCGGGGGCGGGGCCATGCACCTCAACGACGCCTTCGGTCGCTGCGAGCGGCTGTCGGTGGTCTGCTGCCACCACGAGCAGGGCTGCGCCATCGCGGCCGAGGGCTACGCGCGCGTCGCGGGCCGACCCGCGGTGGTGAACGTCACCACGGGCCACAGCGGCACCAACGCCATCACCGGCGTGTGGGGCGCGTGGACCGACTCGGTGCCCATGGTGGTCATCTCCCAGGGCAGGTGAAGTTCGAGACCACCGTGCGCTCCACCGCGCTCCCGCTGCGGCAGCTCGGCGACCAGGAGATCGACATCACCCGCGTGGTCGAAGGCTTCTGGGAGTACGCGGTGATGGTCACCGACCCGATGAGCGTTCGGTACCACCTCGAGCGCGCGCTTGCACCTCGCGACGAGCGGGCGGCCGGGGCCGGTGTGGCTCGACGTGCCGATGAACGTGCAGGGGCGCGCGTCGACCCTGAGGCGCTCACCGCGTACGACCCGTCGGAGGACGCTCTCGTTCGAGACGACCGACCTCGACGCCGCCGCGCGCGGGTGCTCTCGCGGCTCGAGCGCGCCGAGCGGCCCGTGGTGCTCGCGGGCCAGGGCGTGCGCGCGTCGGGCTCTCACGCGGCCTTCTCGCGGGTGGTGGGGCGGCTGGGCGCGCCCGTGGTGACCGCGTGGAACGCGCACGACCTCGTCCCCGACGAACACCCGCTCTACGCGGGGCGCCCCGGCACCGTGGGCGACCGCGCGGGGAACTCGCCGTGCAGAACAGCGACCTGCTGGTCGTGCTCGGGTGTCGGCTCAACATCCGTCAGGTCTCGGCACGCGTGGGAGAACTTCGCCCGCGCGGCCTTCCAAGGTGATGGTCGACGTCGACGCCACGGAGCTGAAGAAGCCCACGCGAAGAGATCGACCTCCCCATCCCCGCCGACCTCAGAGATCTTCTCCCGCGGTTGGAGCGCGAGCCCTACGCGCCGCCGTCGCGCGGCGTGGCTCGACCGCTGCCGCGCATGGCGCGAAGCGATACCCCGTGGTTCTGCCGGAGTACTGGCAGACGAGGCGCGGTGAACCCCTACTGCTTCGCCGACGCGCTCACCCGCGCGCTCCCTGGGGAGGTGATCGTGACGGGCGACGGCACCGCGTGCGTGGTGACGTTCCAGGCCGCGGTGGTGAAGCGCGGGCAGCGGCTCTTTCACAACAGCGGCTGCGCGGCGATGGGCTACGACGTTCCGGCCGCGCTCGGGGCCGCGGTCGCGTCGGGACGCCGCGTGGTGTGCGTCGCGGGCGACGGCTCGATGCAGATGAACCTGCAAGGCTACAGACCATCGCGACGCACCGGCTCCCCGTGAAGGTCTTCGTGCTGAACAACCGGGGCTACCACTCGATCCGGCAGACGCAACAGAACTACTTCGCCGACAACATCGTCGGGTGCGGCACCGAGCGGGCTGGGGTTCCCCGAGGTCGAGAAGGTCGCGGCGGTGTACAGGATGCCCTACCACCGCGCGGCGGACCACGACGCGCTCGCGGGCGCCATCACGCGCACCCTCGCCGAGCCCGGCGCGGCGATGTGCGAGGTGATGCTCGACCTCAGAGCAGGTCTTCGCGCCGAAGCTCGCGTCGCGTAAGCTCGACGACGGCCGGATGGTGTCGTCTCCGCTCGAGGACCTCGCGCCCTTCCTGCCGCGCGAGGAGCTGCGCGAGAACATGCTGATCCCGATGGTGGAGGCGTGACCGTGGCGTCCGACGAGGGCGTGTACAGCGAGTACCTCGAACACCGCCGCCCGCACCCCCGCGCCGAGGGCGCGCACTACGGTGGTGGCACCGACAGCTCCTCCTCCGCGCCGAGCCAGGAGGGGTGCGCGATCCGCGGCGGGCGCGTGCTGGAGGTGGGCTTCGGGCACAGGTATTTCGCCGAGGAGGTGCGCGCCGCGGGCGGCAGCTACGTGGGCCTGGACCTCGCCCGGCCCTCGCCGCCGAGGCGATGCTGGCAGGGCTTCGACGTGCGCGAGGGCCGCGTTCCTCCGCTGCCCGATGACCTCGCGGCCTCGGTCGACGTCGAGTGGATGAGCCACGTGCTGGAGCACGCGAGGGACTGGTGCGAGGCGCGGGAGATGCTCGTCGCGGCGAGGCGCGCGCGCTCCGACCTGGGGGCGCGGTGGTCGTGGTGTCGCCGGACCTCCTCGACGCGGGGCGAGTTCTGGAACAGCGACTGGTCGCACGGGTTCCCCCACCACCGCGGCGCCGCTGCGTGCAGTTGATGCACGACTGCGGGCTGAGGAGCGTTCGCTGGGGCCACCACCGCGCGGGGCTGTTCTCACCTGTGCCTCTCGCGCCGCGGCGGCGCTCGTCGCGAAGGCGCTGCCCTACGCGCGATCGACCTCGCGTTGAGCCGCAGCGCCGACCCCCGACACGGGCTTCGCCTACTCGTACATGACCGTGTTCGGTGGAGGCCCAGTTGATGGTGGTCGGGCGCGGCACTGACCGCAGCTCACCGCGCGGTGCCGAGCGGTGGAGGGCGTCGATCGCGTCGTGGTAGCGGCGCTCCATCATCTCGAGGCGGGCGTCGTGTCCTCGCGGTGGATGTTGCCGTAGTACGACTTCTTGTTCTTCAGCCAGGCGATCTCGAACTCCACCCGCCTTGATGGGAGCGCGGCCTCGGTGTTCGCGAGCGCGCCGGGGCACGCGAAGACCACCTTGCGCGTCTCGTAGCGATCGAGGTGCCCAACGGGAAGGCCTTGAAGAACGGCAGCGAGTGCACCGACACCGCGCCGCCCACCACCACCTTCTTGCCCGCGGCCTTCGCCTTCGCCGCCACGTCGGGCACAGGCCCAGCACGCGCTCGGAGTTCACCGCCTCGCGGTCGAGGTCCATCAGGCCCGTCAGATCGACGCGGCCCAGCACCACGCCGTCGAGCTGACCAGCCTCGGGAAGCGCGAGCATCTTCGCGAAGTTCTCCACCGCCGTGATGGTCTCGACGTTGATGAGGAACTCCATCCGTCTCGCGCAGTTCCAACGAGAAGGCCGTGCGCACCGCGCTGAGGTACTTTGCGTAGTGCGTGAGCGTCTCGACCATCGACCCTGAGGTGGTCGCTCCCCGAATACGCGGCCTCGAACATGTCCTTGATGGCCTCGCAGCCGCCGACCTTCGCAAACCGGCTCCAGGCCCGCGCGGGTCGCGATCTCCTTGAGGCGCATCGCCTCCTCGATGCGCGTGCCCTCGGCCTCAGATTCCATCTTCACGCCGGTGACCGCGTGGCGCTCGCTGGCTCCACGAGCAGAACTCCGTCATCCGTCGTTCCATACCGTTCATCGTGACCGACTCTCCGTTCCCTCCCCCGTTGTAGCCTTGAAGCTCCCCGACTGACTCGCACCACACGTCGGGCCCCGCGGCGCGCAGCGACTCGCGCTCGCCACGTAGCCCCACGCCGCCGCCACCGACCGCGCGCTGGCCTCCCTCGCCGCCGCGATGTCTCCCGGCGAATCTCCGACCATCCACGGGGCGCGAACGTCGACGCCCGCGCGCGCCGCGACCCACCGCAGCGCGCCGCGGCCTGCCTTCAGGTCGCGTGTCTTCGTCAGGCCACCGTCAGCGCACGCCACGAGGTACTCGCCCGCCGGTGCCAGTTCCACGAGCGACATCGCCGCCGCGACGCGCTTGTGGGTCACGACGTGGCAGCTCACCCGCGCGAGAGGAGCGCGTCGATCACCGCCGAGGCGCCGTCGTAGAGCGCCGTGTCGGCAAGCCGCAGCGGTCGTAGGCCGCGCGCGGAATCGAGCGGCCACGCGCTCGCGACGCTGGAGATCGAGGCCGGGCGCGACCACCTCGACGATCTCAGCGAGCGACGGTCCCACCCGCACACGCGCGGGTTCGAAGGGCGCGGTCGGCGCGAGCGACCGCGGCCAGGACGGCGCGAGGGTGCGCGGTGATCTCTCCCTCACCGGAGTCGTGAGCGTCCCATCGAGGTCGAAGGCGACGGAGGCCACGCGCACGGCGCGCACGGTATCTCGACGTGGCTCCGGCGCTTGCGCGACGTCTGCCCGGACAAGCCCGCCGCCAAGGGTTGACCGAATCGGCGACCGCCCCCGCCCACGACGCCGTGAGACGCGTGGGCGGGGGCTAACCGCTCACCACCTCGGGCGCGTCGCGCGTGGGCTCCACCGCGCGGAGCCGCGCGCGGAACGCGCCCAGCAAGAGCCTCATCCTCGCGAGCGCCTCGGGGGCGCTCCGCAGGAAGAGTCGGCGCGCTCGCCGGGGGTCTGACACGACGTCGTAGAGCGCCTGCGCCGTGCCGCGCTGCGAGAGCTTCCACCGGCCGTCGATGAGCGCGTAGCACTGCGCGCCCGCGTTGCTCTCGGGCGGAAGGGTCGGCGTAGATCAGCCGCGACAGGGGTCGAAGCCGAGGAGGTCGGGCACGGGCTCTCGCCCGAGCGCGTCAGGCGCGCCCCGCGCCGGGCGCTCGACGCGGAGAGGTCGAGCACCGGTGGGCGCGACGTCGATCATGCTCCGCGGGGTCTCGACCCGGCGCGGGGTGATGCCCTCCCACCACACCATCAGCGGTACGCAGGCTCGTTCTCCCAGAGGCCCGAGCCGTGGGAGCGCGCGCCATTGCTCTCGAGCGACTCGCCGTGGTCCGCGGTCACGATCACCAGAGTGTGCCTCCGCCGCGCCTCGAGGAGCGCGGCGACCGCGTCGAGCACGCGGCCCACCTGCCGGTCCGTCCACGCCACCTCCTGCCAGTAGCGCCCCGCAGGCGGCGGCCGAAATCGCCCACCTCGGCGTGCTCGACGTAGCCCTCGTGCGGGTCAGAGAAGTGCGCCCATAGGAAGTGCCGCGGGGTGTCTCCCGGCGGCGGCCACGCCACGGCTCTGTCGCGCGCTCGGCCACGCGGTCGTCGACCACCGTCCCCGCCCAGGGCCGCGCCGGGAGGACCTCCAGCGCGCGTTCCACCCGAAGCCCTGCGACAGGCCGCCCGCGGGCCGGAGCTGATCGATCCCAGGCACGAGCGCGCCGGTCCACCCCGCGCCGCGGAGCCTCTCGGCGAGCATCACGTTGGCGCGCGCGAAGCGCTGCCGCGTGCCCGTGGTCCGTTGGAAGCCATCGGCGTAGCGCCCCCGAGAGCAGCGCCCCCAGCGAGCGCGCCGTGAAGGTCGCCGTCGCGTACGCGCGAGAGAACACCACCGCGCGCTCCGCGAGCGGTCGAGGTTGGGCGAGACGGGCGGCGGGTTGCCCGCGAGAAGTGCAGGTCGGCGCGGAGCGTGTCGACGGTGATGAGCACCACGTCGAGCTCCGCGGGCACGCGCGCGCGGCGAGCGCGTCGCGCGCCTCGGCGGTCATCGGGTCGGCGACGTCGAGCGCCGCGAGGCGGGCGGGTCGAGGTCCACCCCGTCGCAGTCCTCGTCGCGACCGTTGCCGGGCACCTCGACGGCGCCGGGGTGACGCGAGGGGTCGCGGTCGTCACCCCGGTCGCCGCCGCCGAAGCGCCGCGCGTACCCGTCGCGGTCGCCGTCGAAGGCCCGCTGCAACGCGCAGGAGTGATCCGACGCGAGTAGGCGTGGCGAGCGAGCGTTCCAGTGTCTCGCCGTCGCCAGCGACGCGAAGGGGAACAGCGCGGCCAGCATCGCCGCGGGGAGCCGCCCAGCGACGGCGCGCGAGCTCCGCTACCGCGCAGAGCAAGGCGACAGAGGAGTGAGGATCACACCGACGCGCCCGCGAGGTCGACGGCCTGCGCCGCCGTCGAGGACCGCGTCGCGCGGCGCGAGGAGGCCGTGGCGGCGCCAGCGACACGACGACGTCGAGATTCACGCCTGCGCGGCGGCGACCGCGGTGCCGCGCGTGAGCGGGCGCACGATGACGATCCCGCTCGCTCTCGAAGGGCGCCGCGCGGCCCGCCCACGCGCGCGCCGCGGCCAGCACGGGGAGCGACCACGCCGCGCCCGCCCCGATCACGAGGAGGAGCGCGAGGACGGCCGAGACCTCAGGCACCTGCACCCGGCGCAGCGCGCTCGGCAGCACCGACAGGGTCACGAGCGTCGCGCCGCTCACGACCACGGGCACGGTGAAGCTCACCGTCGCCACGCCGAGGCTGTTGTCGAGCAACCACGCGCGCAGCGCGGCGCGTCGGCGGCGGCCGAAGCGGAGCAAGCGAGCGCGAGGAGGGCGCCGAAGCAGGCGCCCGGCGGCACGCCGAGGGCGGCGTTGGGCGCGAAGGCGCGGAGGCCGTCGTGCTCGAGCAGGGCGCCCGCGAGCGCGCCCGCGAACGCGCCCGCGACGACGCCGCCCGTGAAGGCAGCGAACGCACGGTGCAGGGTTCCGCGGAGGTCCATCTCGTCGCCCCGCGGCGGAGCCTAGGGCGATGAAGACGCGCTCAACAGTGGGGCGGAGTCCGCGAGGCGCCGCTACCTCTTGACCCCGTGCGGCTCGCTGGCCTCATCCTCTCGGCCTGTACATCGATGCCGCACGTCACCGTCATGGCCCCTGTTACAACGAGGCGGGGAACGTCACCGAGCTCCACCGTCAGGTGCGCGAGGTCTTCGCGGCGCTTCCGACGTACGACGTCGATTTCGTCTTCATCGACAACGCCTCCACCGACGGCACCCAGGCCGAGCTGCGCGCCTCGCCGACCGTGACCCCGCGGTGCGGTGATCTTCAACGCGCGCAACTTCGGCCAGGTGCGCTCGCCCTACCACGCGCTCCTGCAGACCGACGCCGACGCCGTCGTCACCATGGCCTCGGACCTCCAGGACCCCCGTCGCTCATCCCCGCTCCTCGCCGAGTGGGAGCGGGGCTTCAAGGTGGTGGCCGCGGTGAAGCGCGCCAGCGACGAGTCGCTCGCCTTCCGCGCCGTCAGGGCCTTGTTCTACGCGCTCATCCACCGCATCAGCGACGTGCGGCCCATCCAGCACTTCACGGGCTTCGGCCTCTACGACCGCAAGGTCATCGACGTGCTGCGCACCATCGACGACCCGATGCCGTACTTCCGCGGGCTGATCTCCGAGATCGGCTTCGAGCCCGCCCTGGTGCCCTTCGACAAGCCGCAGCGGCAGCGGGGCTTCACCAAGAACAACTTCTTCACCCTCTACGACCTGGCCATCCTCGGCATCGTGAAGCACTCCGCGGCGCCGCTGCGCCTCGCGACCTTCGCGGGCTTCGTCCTCTCGGCCCTCTCGCTCGGGATCTCGCTCGGCTACCTCGTCGCGAAGCTCCTCTACTGGGACAACTTCGTCCTCGGCACCGCGCCCATCCTCGTGGGCTTCTTCTTCTTCGCCTCGGTGCAGCTCTTCTTCATCGGCGTGCTGGGCGAGTACATCCACACCATCCTCGTGCACGTGCGCCGCCTGCCCCTCGTGGTGGAGCGCGAGCGGCTCAACTTCGACCGCCCCGCGCGGCGCCCCGAGGCCGCGCCCGCCGCCCCCGTGGCCCGTTGATGCCTGACGCCCCGCCGCGACCGTGGCGCGCGCCCGCCCTCGCCGCCCTCGCCGCCGCCTGCGTCGTCGCCCTCACCCACCTCGCGTGGCCCGCCTCGCCCGAGGCGCGCGTCGACTTTCCCCTCGACGACGCTTGGATCCACCTCGACTACGCGCGGGGCCTGCTCACCGACGGCTTCCCCAGCTACAACCCCGGCGAGCCCGAGGCGGGCTTCACCAGCCCGCTGTGGCTCGCGCTAGTCACCCCCGTCCTCGCCCTCTGCCGCGCGCTCGGGGCCGCGCCCGTCGTCCCCGTGAAGCTCGCCTCCCTCGCGTGCGCCGCGCTCGCCGCCGCCGCCCTCGGGAGGCTCTCTTCCCGCCTCGGCGCGCGCCCCGCCGTCGCCGCGCTCGTCGCCTTCGTCTCGCTCCTCGGCCCGTGGTGCGCCGAGTCCTCGCTGAGCGCGATGGAGGTCCCCCTCGCCCTCGCCGCGTGCGCCCTCGCCCTCGACGCCGCCCTCGCCCGCCGCGCCCTCGCCGCGGGGCTCGCTCCTCGCCCTCGCCGCATGGACGCGCCCCGAGTGCGCCGTCCTCACCCTGGGCGTCGTCGCGTGGTGGGCGCTCCCGCCCGCGCGCGGTGCCCTCCGCGACCTCGCCGCGCTGCTCGCGCCGTCGGCGGTCCTCGGCGGCGCGTGGGTCGCGTGGTGCCTCTACGTCTCGGGCCACCCGCTGCCCAACACCTTCTACGCGAAGTCCGGCGCGCGCGACCTCGGCGCCAACGCGCTCACCCTCTGGCGCGTGCTCACCGAGTCAGGCCCCGCCTTCGCGCTCGCCTTCGGGTCCCTCACCGTTGTGGGCTCGCTCGCCCTGTGGCGCCGAGACCGACGCGCGCTCGCGCTCGCCCTCTTCGCCCCCGTCGCCCTCGTCGCGAGCGTGCTCGCGTCGCGGCACCTCAGCCCCGACGCGGCCTTCTGCGTGCGGCGCTACCTCTACCCCTTCGCGCCGCTCCTGTGGCCCCTCGCGGGCGTCGGTCTCGAAGCCCTCGCGTCGCGGGTCACAGTCCGCTGGGCGCTGCCCGCGGTGGGCGCCGCGCTCGCGCTGGCCGCGCTGCCCTCCCTCGCCCAGAGCCGCCGACGTCACGCCGCCAACAGCCGCGACATCGTGGTCTTCCACACGCGCCCCGCGGAGATGCTCCGCGCGATGTCTCCGCCCGACGCGGTGGTCGCCGCCGAGGGCGCGGGGAGCTCGCGCTTCCACTCCGGCCGCCGCGTGGTGGACGTCATCGGGCTCAACGCGCACCGCCTCGTGCACGCGCGCGGCCGTCGCATGGCCTACGGCTGCGCGCTCGCCCGCTCGGGCGCGACCTGGTTCGCGCTGCCCACCGAGCTCGCGACGGCCTTCGCGCGCGTGTTCGACCTCACCACCGTCGCCGTGGTGCGCGACGACCACTACGCGCAGGCGATCCGCCGGTGCCGCACCGGGTGGTGATCCTGCGGGGCGCTCCCGCGCGGAGTACCTCGCCCGCTGCCGCGCGCGCTTCGGCGACCGCGGGCCGTGAGCGCTCACGCCCCGCGGTGCCAGCGGGCGGTGCGCGATGGCCTCGTCGAGGCCCACGGTCACGTCGAGGCCGAGCTCGCTCCAGGCGCGCGCGACGCTGGGCACGTAGCGGTTGCGGGGCGCGTCGGGCTCGGGCGCCCCGCGCACCTCCACCGGGACGCCGAAGCGCGCGGCGACGCGCGAGGCCACGTCGGAGAGCGCGCGGTCGTCGTCGCTGCCGAGGTTGTACGCGCGGCCCGACGCGCCGCGGAGGAGCATCACCCACAGCCACGCCGCGAGGTCGCCGCCGTAGAGGTACGAGCGCCGCGGGGAGCCGTCGCCCTTCACCACCACGGCCCGACCCGCGAGCCCGTCGCGGAGGAAATTCCCGATCGCGAAGTGCGCGTCGAGGGGCAGGTACGGGCCCACGAAGGCGAAGCCCCGCGCCACCACCGCGGCGACGCCCCGCTCGGCCGCCGCGGCCGCGCAGAGGTTCTCCCCGAGGCGCTTCGCGTGGCCGTAGGCGAGCCGCGGGTCGAGGCAGTCGGGCGCGCCGGTGAAGCCCTCGTCGACGTGCGTGAGCCCGCTCGGTTGCCGCCCGTAGACCGCGCCGCTGCTCGCGTACAGGAGGCGGGTGACGCCCCGCGCGGCGCAGAGGTCGAGCGCGCGGCGGGTGCCGTCGACCACCACCGACGCGGTCTCGAAGGGGTCTTCGCGCGCGCCCGGCGCCACCGTGGTCGAGGTCGCGGCGAGCACCGCGTGCGTGAAGGGCCCGTCGGGGGGAGTGAAGCTGCGCGCGTCGCCCTCGGCGAGGGTGAGCCACGGGAGCGCGCCGAGCCACGGGAGCCGCGCGCGCGCCGCGCGGACGTCGCGGGTGAGCGCCACGGCCTCGACGCGGAGACCCCGCGCCTGCGTCGCGCGGTGGAGGGTCGAGAGGAGCCACGCCCCGTAGAATCCCGTCGCGCCGGTGAGGAGCAACCGCGCCCCGTCGAGCGCGCCCCAGTCGCCCACGGCGGCGACGGCCTCGTCGAGGTCGCGCGGGTCGAGGGGTCGCACGCGCTACGGCCCCGCCGCCTCGGGAACGCGCATCGTCACCGTCGTGCCGCGGCCCACCACGCTCTCGACGTCGACCGAGCCCTCGTGCGCCTCGAGCACCCGGCGCGTGACCGCGAGGCCGAGGCCCGTGCCCGTGGCCTTGGTGGTGAAGAAGGGCTCGAACACCCGCGCGAGCGACTCGCCGGTGATCCCCTCGCCCGTGTCTTCGACGCTCACGCTCACGGCGCCGCCCGCGTCGCGCGCGGCCCGCAGCGTGAGGGCGCCGCCCTGCGGCATCGCCTGCACCGCGTTGAGCACCACGTTCACCAGCGCCTGCCGGAACACCGGCGCGTCGACGCTCACCCGCAGCGACTCGGGCACCACCGTCACCGACGGGCGCACCCTCGCCCACGCCGCGCCCGCCGAGGCCGCGGCCACCGTGAGGGCCTCGTCGAGGAGCGCCCTCGCCCCCGTGGGCTTCGGCCTGAGCTGCAGCGGCCGCGCGAAGTCGAGGAGCTCGGCCACGATCCGCGCGAGCCGGTCGATCTCCTCGCGCATGATCCCGAGCGCGGCGCGCGCGTCGTCGGCCTCGTCATCGACGGCGCGCCCGATCACCACCAGCGAGGTCGAGAGCACCGCCAGGGGGTTGCGCACCTCGTGGGCCATCACCGCCGCCAACTCCCCGATCGCCGCGAGCCGCTCGCCCTGCACCAGCTTCGCCTGCGCCTCGGTGAGCTCCCCCACCCTGCGCCGCAGCTCGTCGTAGAGCCGCGCGTTCTCGACGCCCACCTGCACCACCGTCGCCATGGCCGTCGCGAGCGCGACCTCGTCGTCGTCGAAGCGCCGCGTCGGCGCGTCGCGCACCGCGAGCAGGCCCTGCGGCCCGTCGCGCTGCTCCATCGGCACCAGCAGCATCGCCTCGCCCGGCGCGAAGGCCTGCAGCGCCACGGCGCGCGGGTCCGTCGAGGTGTCTCCCACCACCACCACGCCCGGCTGCCGCAGGGCCTCTTCGAGGAGCGACCCGGGCTCCACGGTGAGCGCCTCGCCGCCCGACGCGCGCCGGACCCTGAGCGCCCCGCGCTCGTCGCGCTCCACCAGGAGGGCGTCGGTGACCCTCGCGCCGAGGGCGCGCGTGACGGCGGCGCACGCCGCGTCGATGAGCGCGGGCGCCGGCTCGGGCGCGCCGCAGAGCATCCTGCGCGCGAGGGCGTTCACCGCCGCGAGGTCGCGCTCGCGACGCCGCGACAGGTCGAGCACCCGCGCGTTGTCGAGCGCCGCCGACACCTGCGCGCCGAGGAGCTGCACCACCGGGCGGTCGTCTTCGCGCAGCCAGTCGCCGAGCACCACGAGGATCGACCGGCGCGCCCCCGCCTCCATGCGCACCGCCGCGCCGCGGTAGCGCCGCCCGGCGCGCGCCGCGGTCACCCGCGCGAGGTCGCCCGCGCCGCCGCCGACGAAATCGCCGAGCTCGTTGAGGGCGTCGTCGGTGTAGGCCTCGCCCCACGCGAGGGCCTCGCGGAGCGTCGGCGTCCACCGGCCCACCATGCCCTCGACCCGCACGCCCACGGCGTCTTCGAAGCGCCGCACGGCGCCCGGGGGCAGGTCGATGAAGCGCACCCGCGGCCCGGCCTCTTCGGCCTCGAGCAGCGCCGCGGTGAGCCCCACCTGCCCGAGCCCGTCGCGCAGCGCCTTGAGGACCCCGGCCTCGGAGCGCTGGTGCTGGATCGACACGCCCAGGTGGGCCATCGCCACGGTGCGTAGCCGCCTGCCCGCCTGCTCGGTCGCGTCGCGGGCGACCACCACCACGTCTTCGCCGCGGAGGGCGACGGTGAGCGCGAGCACCCGGCGGTCGCCGTCGGGGCGCGTGACCGAGCACTCGTACTCGTCGGGTGCGTAGCCGCCGCTGCGCCTCTTCTCGTAGCGGTCGAGCACGCGGCGCCCCTCGTCTTCGCTCAGGAAGTCGGTGATGCGCCGGCCGATGATGGCCGCCGGGGCGAGGCCCATGATCGCGCAGAGCGACGCGTTCACCGCGGTGATCACGCCGCCCCGGTGCACCAGCACGCCCGCGGGCAGGTCATCGACGAGTGGGTCGGTCACTCCGCCTCTCTCGGGCCGACTATACCCCCAAGCGAGCGACGTCGACGTCGTGCGAAATCCCCTTCGCAGCGACGCGGAAATTGACTGCGCGGTCAGACTCTCTCGCGGCGCGGGCGGGCTTTTCTTTCGGGCGCGATGCCTCCACACTGCGCGCCGCTTTGGCCGCCTGCTACTTCGACGTCGACGGAACACTGGTCCGTACGAACCTCGTCCACCCGACGCTCTTCTACCTCGCGAACCAGGCGACGCCCGCGCGCACGCTGGGCCGCCTCGCGGGGGCCGTGATGCGCGCGCCGCTCCTCGGCCTCGCCGAGCTGCGCGACCGCCGGGCCTTCAACGAGGCGCTCTTCCAGCTCTACGGCGGGATGAGCGAAGACCGCCTGCTGCTCCTCGCCGACGAGGCCTACGACAAGGTCCTGCGCGGCGCGGTGTACCCCGGCGCGAAGGACCTCGTGCGCCGCTGCCGCGACGAGGGCCACGACGTGGTGATCGTCTCGGGCGCGCTGGACTTCCTCATGGAGCGCCTCGCCAAGGACCTCGGCGCGAGCGACGTGATCGCCAACCGCCTGGAGTTCTCCGACCGGGTCGCCACCGGCCGCATCCTCCCGCCCGTGGTCGCGGGCCCCACCAAGGCCGTGCTCCTCCGCGAGCACGCGCGGCGGAACGGCCACGACCTCGAGCGCTGCTTCGCCTTCTCCGACTCGTACTCCGACGTGCCGATGCTCTCCGTCGTGGGGCACGCCTCGGCCGTCAACCCCGACGCCGCGCTGGCCCGCCTCGCGAAGGCGCACCGCTGGCCCATCCTCCATCTGGACCGAACGTGAACCACCCCTCCGTCGTGACCCTCACCCGGCGCAGCGCCCCCCGCGCGCTCTTCGCCGGAGACCGCTTCGTCGAAGTCGACCTGCCCCCCGGCACCCGCGTCATCTACCCCAAGCCCCCCATGGCGGGCCTGAAGGACCCCGACGCGGCGATCCGCTACGCGCTCAACCACCCCGTCGGCGCCGACCCGCTGCACGCCCAGCTCCGCCCCGGGATGCGCGTGCTGATCGCGATGGACGACATCTCGCTCCCGCTGCCGCAGATGAAGCGGCCCGACGTGAGGGAGCGCGTGCTCACCGTGGTGTTGGAGCAGCTCGCCGACCACGGCGTCGACGATTTCGACATCGTCATCGCGACGAGCGTGCACCGCAAGATGACCGCGGCCGAGGTGCGCTGGATCGTCGGCGACAAGATCTTCGACGCGTACTGGCCGAAGCGGCTCTACAACCACGACGCCGAGGAGCCCGACGGGATGCGGCTCATCGGCGAGACCGAGCTCGGCGAGAAGGTCGTGCTCTCGCGCCAGGCCGCCGAGGCCGACCTGATCATCTACGTCAACCTCAACCTCGTCCCGATGGACGGCGGCCACAAGAGCGTGGCCGTGGGGCTGTGCGGCTACGAGAGCCTGAAGCCGCACCACAACCCCAAGGTCATGCGCAAGTGCCACTCGTACATGGACCCCAAGTCCAGCGAGCTGAACACCGTGGTCGAGCGCATGGGCCGGGTGGCCAACAAGAACCTCAAGGTCTTCACCATCGAGACCACCATCAACAACCGGATGTTCGACCGGCCCCTCGCGTTCCTCGCGCGCGACGAGGACTCGTGGTCGGGCACCGAGCGCGCGGCCTTCAAGGCCATGAAGTACGCCCTCGACCGCGCCCCCGACGGCGCCCGCGAGGGGATCTTCAAGCGCGTGCCCTCACCCTTCGACCTCACGGGCGTGAACGCGGGCGAGACCGAGGCCGTGCACGCGCGCACCCTCCAGCGCTGCTTCGAACAGTACGTCGTCCCCGTCGAGGGCCAGGCCGACATCCTCGTGTGCGGGATCCCGTACATCTCGCCCTACAACGTCAACGCCTTCCTCAACCCGCTCCTCGTGACGGTGATGGCGCAGGGCTACCTCTTCAACATGTACAGGGGCCGCCCCCTGGTGAAGAAGAACGGCACGCTCATCATCACGCACCCGTGCACCGACCGCTTCGACGAGGCGCAGCACGCGCCCTACGTCGAGTTCGTCCACCGGCTGCTCCCCGAGACCCGCGACGCGTACCAGCTCCACAAGCGCTTCGAGGCCGAGTTCGCGAAGAACCCGGCCTACCTCGCGATGTACCGCCACGGCAACGCGTACCACCCCGTGCACGCGTTCTTCATGTGGTACTGGGGCGAGGCCGGGCGGCAGCACATCGGCCGCGTGATCGTGGTCGGCGCCGACAACCAGTACATCCCCAAGCTCCTCGGCTACGAGACCGCGCGCTCGATGCACGAGGCCCTGGAGATGGCGAAGGACACCGCGCCCCCGTCGCCCGACATCACCTGCCTGCACCTGCCGCCCATCTTGATGACCGAGATGGCGCCCCTCCGCGAGGAGGCCTCGGTCGGGGGTACGCCGTGAGCGACGCGGCGATGGACGTCTCGCGCCCTCGACGGCGCGCGGCTCGTGGTGGTGGGCGGCACGGGCTTTCTCGGCAAGGTGTGGCTGTCGCTGCTCCTGCGACGGTTCCCGTGGTCGGCAAGGTCTTCCTCGTGGTGCGGCCGAAGACCGGCCGCGACCCCGAGGCGCGCTTCTGGGGTGACGTGGCCTCGAGCCCGACCTTCGACCCCTTGCGCGAGCAGCACGGCGCGGGCTTCGAAGCCTTCCTCCGCGAGAAGGTCGCGGTCATCGACGCCGACGTCTCGAAGCCCCTCTGCGGCCTGCACCCCGACACCCTCGCGGAGCTCAACGGCACCGTCGACGCCGTGGTGAACGTCGCCGGCGTGGTGGACTTCAACCCGCCCCTCGACGAGGCGATCCTCACCAACGCCGCGGGGATGCAGAACCTCGTGGTGCTCGCCGCCGCGCTCGGCGACGTGCCGGTGCTCCACACCTCGACCTGCTACGTCGCGGGCTACCGCAGCGGGCGCATCGCCGAGGTCGACCCGCGCGACGACCCCTTCCCCAAATACAAGGACATGAAGTCCGCGCCGTGGGACCCGGCGCGGGAGATCACCGAGGGCCTCGACCTCGCGCGCGCCATCGACCGGCACGCCGACGACGCGCACCGCAGGGCGACCTTCGAGGCCGAGGCTCGCGAGGCGCTCGAGAAGCGCTGCGAGCCGAGCGCGGGGCCCGTGTTCGAGGCCGAGGTCGCCAAGATCCGGCGGCGGTGGCTCGTGGCCGAGGGCGAGCGCGCGGGCATGGAGCGCGCGGTCTTCTGGGGCTGGCCCAACACGTACACGTACACCAAGAGCCTCGGCGAGCAGGTGCTCGCGGCCTCGGGCCTGCGGTGGACCATCGTGCGTCCCTCGGTGATCGAGAGCTCCATCGCGTACCCGTTCCCGGGGTGGAACGAGGGCATCAACACGATGGCGCCCATCATGTTCCTGTTCATGGGCGGGCACATGCAGATCCCGTGGAGCGACCGCACCTCGCTCGACGTGATCCCCGTCGACATGGTGGCGGGCGGGATGATCGCCGCCCTCGCCGCGCTCCTCGAGGGCACCCACGCGCCGGTCTATCACCTCGGCTCCAGCGACGGGAACAAGCTCCCCATGTCGCGGCTCATCGAGGTCTGCGGGCTCTACAAGCGCAAGCACTACCAGCGCACGGGCAAGGGCAACCCCTGGGTGAACTTCGTGCAGGCGCACTGGGAGCCCACGCCCGTCACCGCCGAGGCCTTCGAGCGACACGGCGCGCCCGCCTTCGCCAAGGCCGCGCGCGCGCTCTCCCGCGTGGCCCGCGGCGCCGCGGTGGGCCCCGCCGCCGCCGTGCTGCGCCCGCTCTCGCGCGGGCTCGACACCTACGCGGGCGTCGCGCAGAAGGCGGGAGACATCTTCCGGCTCTTCGTGCCCTTCATGGCCGAGACCGACTACGTCTTCGTCGCCCGCAACATGCGCGCGCTCACGGCGTCGATGAGCGAGTCCGACCGCGAGGCGCTCAACTGGACGCCCGACGCCATCGACTGGCGCAAGTACATGCACGAGGTCCACCTGCCGGGCCTCGAGAAGTGGGTGCTGCCCGAGCTCGACGCGAGGATGAAGCGGGCGACCAGGCCCCTGCGCGCGTGGGCCTCGCTCACCGAGCTCGTCGACGCCGTGGCCGACCGCTACGAGCACCTCCCCGCGCTCCTTCGCGCCGAGGGCGACGGGCTCGCGACCATCAGCTACGCCGAGATGCGCGCGCGCGTCGACGCCGCGGCCGCGCGCCTGCACCGCGCGGGCGTGCGCCCCGGCGACCGCGTGGCCCTCTGCGCCGCGAACCACCCCTCGTGGCCCATCGGCTACTTCGGCGCCCTCAAGGCCGGCGCCGTGGTGGTGCCCATCGACTCTGCGATGGAGGCCGCGCCCCTCGGCAACGTGCTCTCGGCGTCGAAGTCCGTCGCGGTGCTCTGCGACGACGAGGTGCGCGCGCGCCTCGCGACGCTGGGCGAGTCGGTGACCGCGCTGCGCCTCGACGTGGCCGACATCGCGCGCCGCGACGACGACCTCGCCGCGCCCGACGTGCCCCCGCCCGCGGCCGACGACCTCGCGAGCGTGATCTACACCTCGGGCACCACGGGCACGCCCAAGGGCGTGATGCTCTCGCACGGCAACTTCGCCTCGCTGGTGGCCTCGCTGGGCCCGGTGTTCCCGCTCGGGGAGCGCGACCGCACGCTCTCGGTGCTGCCGCTGCATCACACCTTCGAGTTCACCTGCGGCCTGCTCCTGCCGCTCGCGCGCGGCGCGTCGGTGCTCTACCTCGACGAGCTCAACGGCGAGAAGCTCGTCGCCGCGCTCGCGGATGGCCGCGTCACCGCGATGGTGGGCGTGCCCGCGCTGTGGCAGCTCCTGGAGCGCCGCATCCTGCGCGAGGTGAAAGACCGCGGCCCCACGGCCAACGCGGTCTTCGACACGGCGCTCGCGCTCAACCGCACGCTCGGCCGCACCGTGGGCATCGACGTCGGCCGCGCGCTCTTCGGCCCCGTGCACGACAAGCTCGGCGGGCGGCTGAAGTACCTGATCTCGGGCGGATCGGCCTTGCCCAAGGGCACCGCGGAATTGTTCCAGGGCCTCGGGCTCCCCCTCGCCGAGGGCTACGGCCTCACCGAGGCCGCGCCGGTGCTCTCGGTCGCGAAGGGGTCACCGAAGGCCAAGCACGGCACGGTGGGTCCCGCGATCCCCGGCGTGGAGCTGCGGGTGGTGTCGCCCGACGCGAACGGCGTGGGCGAGGTGCACGCGCGCGGGCCCAACGTGATGAAGGGCTACGCCGACAACGACGAGGCCACCGCGGCGTCGCTCACGGAGGACGGCTGGCTGAAGACCGGCGACCTCGGGCGCATCGACGACAAGGGCCGGCTCACGCTCGTCGGACGCTCGAAGGACGTGGTCGTCGGCGCCAACGGCGAGAACGTGTACCCCGATGACGTCGAGCGGCTCATCGGCGCGGTGGAGCACGTGAAGGAGCTCGTGGTGCTGGGCGTCGCCGACCCGCAGGGCGGAGAGCGCGTCGCGATGCTCGCGGTGCCCGACACCGACGACCTCGGCGACGACGAGCGCCCCGCGCGGCGCGAGGCCGCGATGGCCAACCTGCGCGCGCGGCTGAGGGACCTGCCCTCGGCGTGGCAGCCCTCGGTGGTGCTCCCGTGGGACGCGGCGCTGCCGCGCACGGCGACGCGCAAGGTGAAGCGCAACGAGGTGCGCCCGGTGGTGGAGCGGATGCTCGCGGCGACCTCGGCGCCTCCGAGGGCCGAAGGCGAGGCCGCGGGGTCGAGCCCGGTGCGCTTCGCGGTGGCGACCATCGCGCGCAAGGACCCGGCGACGGTGACGGGCGCGACGAAGCTCAGGGCTGACCTCGGCTTCGACTCGCTGATGGCGATGGAGCTCGCGGTGTCGCTCGAGGCGATCAAGCCCGGGGTGCAATTGCCTCAAGGGCTCGCGGGGATCGAGACCGTGGCCGAGGTCGAGGCGCTGCTCGGCGTCGCGGCGCCGGCCGCGGATCGACCCAGGCTCAAGGCGCCGAAGGACGACGAGGACATCATCCTCCCCGAGCCCGTGAAGGACGCGGTGAAGGGCGCGCTGGGGTTCCTCCAGCGGGGCTTCTACGGCAACGTGATGAAGCCCACGGTGACGGGGCGCGCGTTCATCCCGCACAACCGCAACACCCTGGTGATCGCGAACCACAGCTCGCACCTCGACATGGGGCTGGTGAAGCACGCGCTCGGGCAGTACGGCGACGACCTCGTGGCCCTCGCCGCGAAGGACTACTTCTTCGACACGCCCACCAAGCGCGCCTTCTGGGACAACTTCACCAACGTCGCCGCCTTCGACCGCGACGCGGGCCTGCACCAGACGCTCCGCGAGGTCGGGCGTCTGTTGGAGCAGGGCCGCACCGTGCTGATCTTCCCCGAGGGGACGCGCAGCACCGACGGGCAGATCCGGAAGTTCAAGGGCGCGGTGGGCTTCCTCGCGCTGCAGCACCGGGTGGACCTCTTGCCGGTGTACCTGGGCGGCACCTTCGAGGCGCTGCCGAAGAACGGCCGGGTGCCCAAGCGCCGCGACCTCGTCGCGCGCATCGGCCCCGCGCTGGAGCACGAGCACCTCGAGCGCCTCACCCACGGGATGCGCCCGGTCGAGAAGGCCCGCACCGTCGCCCGCCTCGCGCAGCGCGCGGTGGAGACCTTGCGCGACGGCGGCGTGCTCGACCTCGCGGGGCTCGACACCCCGCACGAGAACGAGGTGCGACGTCACCCGCTGGTGGCGCTCTTCGAAGACCTCGAGAAGCGCTTCGTCCCCGGCGGCGTCGAGCAGCCCGTGAGCTTCTACTTCACCCTCGGCGAGTCGCCCGAGTCGAAGTGGACGGTCACCGTCTCGCCCACGCAGTGCTCGATCCTCAACGGCCGCCCCGAGGGCGCCAAGGCCGACTGCGTGCTGAAGACCTCGCCCGAGCTCTTCACCCGCATCGTGCGCGAGGGCTGGCAGCCCGGCGCGACGGAGTTCATGGCGGGGCTGGTGAAGTCCAACGACGTGGGGCTGCTCTACGCCTTCACGCGGGCCTTCGCGCTGGGTTGATGGGAGCTGTGATGCGGTACCTGGTCACTGGCGCGACGGGCTTCCTCGGCGCGCACGTCGTCGACGCGCTGCGGGCGCGGGGTCACGAGGTCGTCGCGATGGCGCGGGGCGCGAACCGCCTCCCGCCGCGCGAGGGCGTCACCGCGGTGAAGGGAGACATCCTCGACGCCGCCGCCGTGAAGCGCGCCGTCGAGGGCTGCGACGGAGTCTTCCACTGCGCGGGCAAGGTCTCGCGCGACCCCGACGACGCCGAGTCGCTCTGGCGCACCCACGTCGAGGGCACGCGCGCCGTGCTCGAGGCCGCGCGCGCCGCGGGCGTGAAGCGCGCGGTGGTGGCCTCGACGAGCGGCACCGTCGCGATCAGCGAGAGCGCCGACGTGGTGACCCGCGAGGACGACCCCACGCCCTACGCGATCATCCAGCGCTTCGCGTACTACCGCTCGAAGCTCTACGCCGAGAAGGAGGCCCTCGCGCAGAACCGCGACGGCCTCGAGGTGGTGGTGGTGAACCCCTCGCTCCTCCTCGGGCCGGGAGACGCCCAAGGGTCGTCGACCAACGACGTGAAGCTCTTCCTCGAGGGCCGCGTGCCCTTCGTGCCCTCGGGCGGGATGTCGTACGTCGACGCGCGCGACGCCGCCGAGGGGATGGTGCTGGCGATGGAGAAGGGCGCGCCCGGCCGCCGCTACCTCTTCAGCGGGTCGAACTGCACCGTGCGGGAGTTCTTCGGACGTCTCGAGCGCGTCTCCGGCGTGCGCGCGCCGGTGCTGCCGCTGCCGCCGTCGCCGAAGCTCGCGCGCCTCGGCGCGACCCTGATGGACCGCGCGCTGCGCTACGTCGGGTCGAGCGCGCCGGTGGACCCCGAGACGGCCGAGATGTCGCAGCTCTACTGGTACGTCGACGCGACGCGCGCCGAGGCCGAGCTCGGGTGGTGCGCCCGCGACGCCATCGCGACGCTCCACGACACCGTCGAAGACCTGCGCGCGCGGGCGTAGCGCGCTCAGCGCGCGAACGAAGGGAAGGGCCTCCACGCGCGCTCGTGGAGCCTGCGCGCGGGCGCGAGGGCGATCCAGTAGCCGAACTGCCGCGCGTCGACGCTGGTCGGGGCCGTGAGGGCGAAGGTCGGCGTCGTGGGCACGTCGTCTCCGCCGAGGTAGACGTGGGCGCGGTTGGGCACGTCGAGGGGGTCGCCCACGGCGAAGTCGTCGAAGCCGTCGCCGTTGATGTCGCCGAGGCCCGCGACGCCGAAGCCGAAGCGGGCCTCGTTGCGGGGGTTCGGGTCCTGAAGCGGCACGGCGAGCATCGCGCCCGTCTCGGTGCCGACGTAGACGTAGGCGCGGCCGACCGCGCCGGTGCCCCCGGGGGCTTGGGCCTCGTGCGCGGCGGCGATGAGGTCTCCGTAGCCGTCGCCGTTGATGTCGCCCGCGCTCTCGATGGGGTCGCCGAAGAAGCCGCCGTGGGGCGCGTCGATGAAGAAGGTGCGCGCCGCAGGCCGTCGCCGCCGAGGTAGAGCGACACCTCGCCGACGCCCGACGGGACAGGGTACGCGGGCGCGTCGACCGCGAGGCGGTCAGCGGCCGTCTCGTTGTCCGACGCCGCGGCAGGCGAGCGCCGAAGCGGCCTCCGTTGCGAGAGCTGGTGGCCACGGGGCCTCGCGCGTCGCGCGCTCGGCGAGGCCGCGCCCATGGGGATCGGCCGAGGTACACGTACGCACGACCGACCACGGACGCGCCCGCGGTGACGGAGGTCGCCGAGACGACGACGTCATCACGCCGTCGCCGTTGAAGTCGCCCGCGCCCACGGCGGTGCCGGCGCCGCGCCCTCCGTCGGGCGCGGAGAGGGCGACGACGCGCGCGTGCGCCCGAGGCCCGTCGCCGAGCCGTGAGGTACGCCGCGCCCGAGGCGCCGTCGCTGGTGCCCGGCGCGCCGATGATCACGTCGCCGTAGCCGTCGGCGTTCAGGTCGCCCGCGGCGGCGGCTGTACCCGAAGCCGTCGCCGCTCGGCGCCGACGAGAACTCGAACGGAGCGGTGGGCGACGCCGCCGGGCCTCCGCGGTAGGCGGACGAACCCGCGCCTTCGGCCATGAGCTCCGCCAGCCGTCGCCGTCGACGACGTCGCCCGCGTTGCCGCGACGCCCGCGCCGACGAGGGTCTGCGTCGGCGCCCCCGAGGCCAGCACCGGAGACTGGTACACGAAGACGTTGGCGGCCTCGACGGCGCTGACGGCGATGTCGTCGCGGCCGTCTCCGTTGAGGTCGAGGCTCGCGCCCCACGAGGTCGAGACCGGCGCTGCGGCGACGGGCGCGACGCGCGGAACGCGGAACTGCCACACCGGGCCGAGCGCGGGCGAGACCGTCGCGGCGCGCGTCGACTGGAGCCGCCAGAACCAGACGCCCGGCGCGAGGTCGACCTCGAGGTCGGCCAGTCTCCCAATGAGGCTCGCGCAAGCCGTGGTCATCGCGCGGTCGCGGCACAGCGTCACCCGCGCGCCCGTCGAGAGCGGGGTGCGCGCCCACGACGGCCGCGGCCGCGTCGTCGTCACGCGGCTGGTCGACAGGGCGACGGAGCCGCGGCGGGGTGGCCGCAGCGTCGCGTCGACGGCCCGGAGCGGCGCCCGCCATGCAGCGACCGCGCCCCGTCGACGCACACGCCGAGGCCCAGTCCATACGCCCCGGGCACGACTGATCGCACCCGCCGCAGTGCGCGGGGGTTCGTCGACAGGTCGACGCACGCGCCCTCGCAGCGCGTCCCCGCGTCGCACCCGCGGAGCGTCGACCACGTCGACGACGGTTCGTCCGCCACGTCGACGACGTCCAGGCATCGAGCGCGTCCGCCACATCGACGACGTCGAGGCGCGTCCGTCGCATCGATGACGTCGGGCGCGTCCACCGCAGGGAGGTCCATCGCGACGACGTCAGGCGCGTCGAGCGCGTCGAGCGGCGTCGACCACGTCGGCGCGGTCGAGGCACGGTAGCCGTCGAGTCGTAGAGCAGGCTGCACGCGGGCGCCGACGCACAGCAGACCGAGCCCCACGAGCCTCGCGCCGTCGACAGGCCATCCAGAAGCTCAACCACGCTCGCGCCGCACGCGCCGGGCACGCACGCGGCCGAGGCCGACGCGCGCGAGCGCGCGCCCAACGTCGTCGCGAGCAACACCGTACCCACCGCCGCCGAAGCGATGCCCACGCCGAGGAGCACGTCGGTCACGACCGCGCGGGTGCGCGCGCCCTCGGCGGTGTCGCGCAGCGAAGGGTCGCAGCTCCCGTCAGGGCAGGCCGAACGGAGCTCGGCGTCGGCGTTCGCCACGGTCAGCCCCAGCACGAGCCCGGTGACCACCGCCGCGCCGCCGACGAACAGCAGCGCCGCAGGCGCGGCGAGGGATGGAAGCCGCGGGGGCGGACGCCGACGCGGGGGCGGCGCGGGCGCGGCGACGACGGGCTCCGCGACGGGCGCCGGGGCGACGACCGGCGGTGACGTCGGGGCCGGCGGAGACTCCGGCGTAGGGCGTGGCTGCGCGGGGAGGCGGGCCTCGAGCGCGCGGAGCTGGGCCTGCAGGCGCGAGCGGTGCCGCGGGTGGCGCTCGACGCGGAGGTACTCGCGCAGGGCCTCGGCCGCGCCCGCGATGTTCGCGCCGTCGCGGTAGGCGACGTAGGCGTTGTAGAGGAGCTCCGCGCGGTTCGACGCGCGGTACGCGACGAGGAACTCCTGCGCGGCCTCGTTGAAGCGACCCTGACGGTGGAGCTCGGTGCCCGCGCGGAAATGCGTCGCGGCGTCGTCGCGGGGTTGAGCGGCGGCGGAGGGCGCCCGCGCGGCCCCCGCGAGGAGCAGGGCGAGGCACGCGGGGCGCAGCGCCCGGCGGAGGGTCTGCGGTGTCACCAGGACAGGGAAGTTCTCAGGCAACGCGGGGCGGTACAACCCCGCGGAGAGGGGGGCGCGCGCGCCCTGGAGCGGCGAGGGCCGCCGGGGCGCGCGCGGAGGCGACGCGTCAGGGCGTGCAGGCGGTGTTGCGCACCACGAACATGTTGGCCCCGCCGCCCGTGGCGATGTTCGTGAAGCCCGAGGGGAAGGCCGTGATGTGCGTGTGCACCGACTGGTTCCAGTTCGAGAGCGAGGCGTTGGTCGAGCCCGTCATCGCCGGGTGCGAGGTGTTGGTGATCACCACCGCCTGGTCGCTGAACCCGCCGGCGCCCGTGAAGCTGCCGATGGGCACGAGTTGGGAGAAGTTCAGCGCCGCCGTGCCGCCGAAGAGGCCGTCGACCATGAGCGCCGTGCCCGGGCCCGAGAGGAGCCAGTTGATCGTCGCGCGGAGCACCGTGGCGCCCTGCGTGTGCCCGATCATGTGGAGGCCGTACACCGCCACGCGGCCGTTCACCTGCGTGGCCCAGGTCGCCCGCGTGTCGACCGTCGACTGGTAGTTCGCCGCCGACCCGCCCTCCGAGAGGATGATGAGCTGGTAGGCCGCGAACTGCGCCGAGGTCATCGCGCGCCACTGCGCGTCGGTGACCGACGTGAGCGTCGTGCCCGAGGGCATCGCCGCGGTCAGCGTCGACAGCGCGCTCGACGACGCGCCGATCACCAGCGCCCGGCGCGTGCCGCTGTTGCACCGCAGGCCGCAGGTGCCCGAGGTGCACACGCCGCTCGCGCAGGCGTTGCCGCACATCCCGCAGTGCGCGGCCGAGGTGTTGAGGTTGGTCTCGCAGCCGTTGGCCGCGTTGCCGTCGCAGTCGCCGAAGCCCGTGTTGCAGCTCCCGACGCGGCACGCGCCGCCCACGCAGGCCGCGGTGCCGTTGGCGATGGTGCAGGTCGTGCCGCAGCCGCCGCAGTTGGTCACCGAGGTCTGGGTGTTCACCTCGCAGCCGTCGCTCGACATCCGGTTGCAGTCGGCGAAGCCCGAGGCGCACACGTACGAGCAGATCCCCGCCGCGCAGGCCCCGAATGCGTTGGCCCCCGCGGCGCAGGCGCGGCCGCACATCCCGCAGTTGGTGGGGTCGATCAGCGTGTTGGCGCAGGCCCCGCTGCAGAGCATCTGCGACGGCAGGCAGCTCGCCGTGCAGGCCCCCGCGACGCACACCTGCCCCGCGCCGCAGGTCATCCCGCAGGCGCCGCAGTTGCGCGTGTCGACCTGCAGGTCGCGGCACACGCCCGCGCACGCCGTCAGGCCCGTGGGGCACGACAGCACGCACGCGCCGCCCGTGCAGATCTCGCCCGCGCCGCAGGTGGTGCCGCACGCGCCGCAGTGGTTCCGGTCGGTCTGCGTGTCGCGGCAGACGCCCGAGCAGAGCGTGAGGCCCGCGCTGCACGACACGACGCACGCGCCCGCCACGCACACCTGCCCCGCGCCGCACGCGTTGCCGCACGCGCCGCAGTTGAGCCGGTCGGTCTGCGTGTCGCGGCAGGTGCCCGCGCAGGCAGTGAGCCCCGTCGCGCACGACAGCTCGCACACGCCGAGGTTGCAGATCTGTCCCGCGCCGCACGCGTTGCCGCAGGTGCCGCAGTTGGCCCGGTCGCTCTGCAGGTGCTTGGCACTGACCGCCGCAGTCGTTGAGCCTCGCGCACGACAGCTCGCACATCCCGAGGTTGCAGATGCGGCCCGCGGCATAGGCGTTGTCGCACGCGCCGCAGTTGAGCCGGTCGAGGGTTCAGGTCGCGGCAGACGCCCGAGCAGTTGGTCTGCCCCGCCGCGCACGACAGCTCGCAGCTCCCCGACACGAGCCTGCCCCGCCGCGCAGAGCGTTGCCGCACGCGCCGCAGTTGAGCCGGTCGGTCTACCAGGTCGCGGCAGACCGCCCGAGCAGTTGTCGAGCCCGCGCCGCACGACACCGCGCACGCCGTTGGCGCACAGCTGGCCCGCCGCGCACGCGTGCCGCACGCGCCGCAGTGGTTATTGTCGGTCTGCAGGTCGCGGCAGACGTTGCTGCACGCGGTGAGCTCGGCGCTGCACGAGATCACGCACGCGCCCGCGACGCACACCTGGCCCGCGGCGCAGGCGTTGCCGCACGCGCCGCAGTTGGCGCGGTCGGTCCGCCTCAGGTCGCGGCAGGTGCCCGAGCAGTTGTCGAGGCCCGCGACACGACACCGCGCACGCGCCCCGCCGCGCAGACCTGACCCGAGGGGCAGGCCGTGTCGCAGGCCGCAGTGCGCGCGGTCGGTCTGGAGTCACGGCACGCGCCGCCGCAGACGGTGAGGCCCGAGGCGCACGAGACCTCGCAGCTGCCGCCGCGGCAGACCTGCCCGTCGGGGCAGGCGTTGGCGCACGCGCCGCAGTTGGCGCGGTCGGTCTGCAGGTCGCGGCAGGTCGCCGAGCACTCGGTGAGGCCCGCGATGCACGAGACCACGCAGGCCCCGTTGGCGCAGACCTGACCCGAGGGGCAGGCCATGCCGCACGCGCCGCAGTTGGCGTTGTCGGTCTGCAGGTCGCGGCAGGTGCCCGAGCAGTTGGTCTCTCCCGCGGAGCACGACACGACGCACGCGCCGCTCTCGCAGACCTGGCCCGAGGGGCAGGCGTTGGCGCAGGCGCCGCAGTTGAGGCGGTCGGTGCGCAGGTCGGCGCAGTAGCGGTCGGCGCCCGCGTCGGAGACGCCCGCGTCGCCCGTGGAGCACAGCGCGAGCGAGGCGCCGCACTCGAGGCCGCAGGCGCCCATGGCGCAGACCTGGCCCGCGGCGCAGGTGGTGCCGCACGCGCCGCAGTTCGTGCGGTCGGTGGAGAGCGTCACGCAGGTGCCGTTGCAGACCTGCTGGCCCGTGGGGCAGCCGACCTGACAGCTCCCCGCGACGCAGACCTGGATGCCGGGGCACACGGTGCCGCACGCGCCGCAGTTGTTGCGGTCGGCCTGGGTGTCGACGCAGGCGCCGTTGCAGGCGACCTGCGTGGCCGGGCACGTCGGCCCGGTGTCGAGTTGGACATCGAGGGTGGCGTCGAGGGTGGCGTCGACGGTCGCGGCGTCAGGGGCGCCGCCGACCACCGAGACCCCGTCGCACCCCAGGCCGAGCGCGCAGAGGGCTAGCGCGAGGCCCGCGGTCAGACGTGATTGAAGCATCGGTTCCTTCTCCGTAAGGGGAACGCCGCGGTCCGGCGGCGGTCCCCACTGGACGCCACGCACCGCGGAGAGGGGGGATCGTCGCTCGCACGGTTACACGTGGCGCGTCGACGCGGCAAGGTCGCCGCAGGCCGGGCCGCGGGCCGGGTCAACGGTCGCTCCGTGCGGTCACGCGGCGCTGGCGCCCGCGCGCGATCGCGCCTACGCACTCGGCCCTCACCGTGCAGCGCCGACGACCAGCCCACCCGGGCGCTCCCTTGCCCCTCGACCTCGACGCCCCTTCGATGCGGGCCCTCCTCGACGCCGCGGCGGCGCGGCTCATCCCCGCGGTGGCGACGATCGACGCGCAGCCGATGCACCGGCTCACGGGCGGCGAGCGCCTCGCGCGCGCGCTCAGGGAGCCCATGCCCGAGGAGGGGGCCGCGGCCGAGGGCGTGCTGCGGCTCCTCTTCGATCGGGTGATCCCCGCGAGCCTCAACGCGGCCTCGGGGGGATACATGGCCTACGTGCCGGGCGGTGGGCTCTTCGCGAGCGCCGTCGCCGACCTCGTGGCCCTCGCCACCAACCGCTACACGGGCGTGTGGATGGCCGCGCCGGGCCTGGTGCGCCTGGAGCAGAACGTCGTCGAGTGGCTGTGCGGGGTGGTGGGCTACGGCGCGGGCAGCGGCGGCGTGCTCACCAGCGGCGGGTCGATGGCGACGCTCATCGCGACGATCACCGCGCGGCGCGAGCGCCTGCCGCCGGAGTTCTTGAAGGGCGTGGTGTACGCGTCGGACCAGGCCCACCACTCGGTGCGCAAGGCCGCGCTGCTGGCGGGCTTCCTCCCCGAGCGGGTGCGCGCGGTCGAGAGCGACGCGCGCTTCAGGGTCGACCTCGACGCGCTCTCCCGCGCCATGGAGCGCGACCGCGCCGAGGGGCTCACCCCCGCGCTGGTGGTCGCGAGCGCGGGCACCACCAACACGGGCGCGGTCGACCCGCTGCCTGAGCTCGCCGACCTCGCCGCGGCGCACGGCGCGTGGCTCCACGTCGACGCGGCCTACGGGGGCTTCTTCGCGATGACCGCGCGGGGCCGCGACGCGCTGCGCGGGATCGAGCGCGCCGACTCGGTGACCCTCGACCCCCACAAGGGGATGTTCCTCCCCTACGGAACGGGCTGCCTCGTGGTGCGCGACCGCGGCGCGCTCCGCCGCACCCACGCGGTGGCGGGCGAGTACATGCCGCCGATGCAGACCGACGACGACCGGGTGGACTTCTGCGAGCTCTCGCCCGAGCTCTCGCGCGAGGCCCGCGGGCTGCGCGTGTGGCTGCCGCTGAAGCTGCACGGGGCGAAGGCGTTCCGCGAGGCCCTCGACGAGAAGCTCGACCTCGCGCGCCACGTCGCCGAGGTCTTGCGCGGCGTGCCCGAGGTCGAGCTCGTGGCCGAGCCCGAGCTGTCGCTCCTGGCCTTTCGGGTGCGGCCCGAGGGCGTGAGCGACGAGGCCGCGATCGAGGCCCTCAACCGCCGCGTGCTGCGCGGGGTGAACGCGCGGCAGCGGGCCTTCCTCACGGGGACGCACGCGCGCGGTCGGTGGCTGATCCGGGTGTGCGTGCTGTCGTTCCGCACGACCCGCGCGCGCGTCGACGCGATGCTCGACGACCTGCGCGCGGCGATCGCCGAGGCGCGGCGAGACGCTTGACCCCGCGGCGCATCGAAGCGAAACCCGACGCCCCCATGCGACACGCCGCGACCGCGCTCTCCCTCGCAGCCCTCGCCCTTCCGCTCTCGGCGCGCGCCGACGGAGAGGCCTGGGCGCAGTTCGAGTACCGCCTCCCCGTCGTGCAGGGCCCGGCGCCGCGGTGGCCGCGCGCCGACGTGCGCTTCTACGCCGAGACGCGCTTCGCGGGCCGCGCCGATGGCGTGAACGAGACCTTCCTGCGCGTGGGGCCGCTCGCGTACCTTACGCCCTGGCTCTTCGTCGCGACGCACGCGACGGCGCAGACCCTGAGGGCATCGAGCGGGCAGCAGGTCTTCGAGTTCCGCGCCGAGCTCGAGCCCAACCTCTTCGGGCGTATCGGGCGCTTCACCTTCAACGACCGCAACCGCGTCGAGATGCGCTGGCGCGAGGCGGGCGTGCGCTGGCGGTACCGCAACCAGCTCCGCGTGGCGTACCAGCCCGTGGGCGCGCGGGTCTTCCCCTTCGCGTGGAACGAGCTGCTGTTCGACCTCAGCCCCCTGCCCCAGGGGCCGTCGGTGACGGGCCTCCAGCAGAACCGCGCCTCGGCGGGGCTGAGCGTGCAGCTCCACCCCAACGTGCGCTTCGACGTCGCGTACCTCCTGCGCAGCCGCCGCGAGGCCGCGTCGGCGACGGACCCCGAGCGCTGGGAGCACGACCACGGCGCGGTGGTCGCCCTCTTCGTCGACGTCCCTCGGTGAGGCGTCGGCGCCCCGGTTGACCTGGGGCGCGCATCAGAGGCTCCATCAGCCATGCGCTGCGCCGCGATCGGCCTCCTCGTCGCCTTGTCGGCCTGCCACGCGTCGCCCGACGTCGCGCCGGCCCTCGACGCGTCGGTCGCCGACGACGCTGTGGCCGCGCTCGACGCGCCCCTGCCCGGCCCCGACGTCGACGACCCCGACGTCGCGAACGTCACGGGGAGCTTTCACGGTCGGCCCTTCACGCACTACGACCCTGCCCTGCCCGAGGTCGACGCGATCGGGTACGAGGTCGAGCTGCGCGTCGACGAGCAGGGCATCGACGGCGACCGCTACACCGCGGCGGTGGTGGGCACCTTCGTCGCGACAGCTCCATTGCGGGCGCTCACGCTCGATTTCGAGGGCTCGCGGGTCGAGTCGGCGGACGTCGACGACCGCCCCGTGACGCCCACCCGCGAGGGGGGAACGCTCACCCTCCCGCTCCCGAGGGAGGTCGCCGCGGGCGAGGTCTTCCGCGCGAGGGTGCGGGTGAGCGGGCCCGTCGCGCAGGGGGCGCAGCTCGACCGGAGCGATTTCCACGCGTACGGGGGCTTGATGGCGGTGCGGCCCAACGCGGTGGGCCGGCCGATCTTCCTCACGCTCGACTGGCCCTCGAAGACCCGGCGGTGGCTGCCCGTGAGGGACCACCCCCGCGACGGCGCGATGATCGCCGTGCGCGCGGAGTTCCCGCGGGCGTACACCGTGGTGGCGAACGGCGCGCAGGAGTCGGTGACCGACACCGCGGCGGGGCGCGCGTGGAGCTTCGCGTCGTTCACGCCGATGCCCGTGTACGACCTGCACGTCGCGGCCTACGAGGGCTGGAGCGAGGCGAGCGCGACGGCCACGCGCACCGAGGCGCCGCTGCGGTTCTACACCTACGAGCCCCACGCGGCGGCGGCGGCGCCCGTGTACGCCGACGCGGCCGCGGCGATGGACTTCTACGTCGAGCACTTCGGCCCGTACCGCTGGGAGATCGCGCGCTGGATCGAGGAGCCCATCTTCCCCGGCGGGATGGAGCAGGCGACGGCCATCGCGATGGACGAGTCGCTCTTCGCCCCGTCGCTCACGGCCACGGCGCGCGAGGTGGCGACGCACGAGCTCGCGCACCACTGGTCGGGCAACCTCGTGCGCGTCGCGCGGTGGAACGACCTCTGGCTCAGCGAGGGCGTGACCGACTACCTCGCGGCGCGCTTCCTCTCGGAGCACGACCGCTCGCCCGCGATCTGGCGGACGTTCTTCCGGCAGGCCATGACCCAAGAGCTCCGCGGCGCCGTCGCGCAGCACGCCCTTCGACCGCCGGAGCCCGAGGTCGACCCGGTGAACCTCCTCGACGCGATCACCTACAAGCGCGGCGCGCTCACGATGCGAATGCTCGAGCAGCGCGTGGGCGCGGCCTCCCTCGACCGCTTCCTGCGCGGGTGGTTCGACCGCTACGCCGGCACGGCGGTGACCACGCGCGACCTGCGCGACGCGATGCGCGCGGCCTTCCCCTTCGGCGACATCGATCGCTTCTTCGAGCAGTGGGTCGACAACGCGGGTTACCCCCTGCTCACGGTGCGCGCCGCGCACGACCCCGCGACCGGCGCCGTCACCGTCACGGTGACCCAGTCGCAGACCGTCGGCCCCGACGGCGGCTACGCCTTCCCCCTCGACGTCGACCTCGTCGAGGACGTCGACCACACCACGCGCGTCCGCGTCGACGTGCGCGGACCCGAGAGCACGGCCACCGCGACGATGGCGGGCCCTCCCATGCGCGTGGTGGCCGACCCCGAGCGGTGGTCCTACGCGCTGGTGCGCTGCGAGAGCGCCACCGACTGCCCCGTCGACGACGCGTGCCGCTCGACCACCGCGGGCCGCGTGTGCATGCCGCGCTGACCCGCGGTCACTCCCCGGTCACCATCGACGCGATCATCCACGCGCCCACCGCGACGCCCGCGAGGTCGACGCCGAGGGCGAGCTTCGCGCGGCGTCGGCCGACCTCCGAGAGCGCCGACCGATCGAGGCCCCACAGGAGCATCAGCGAATACAGGTGCAAGAGCACGAAGGGCGGGACGATGAAGCCGAAGGTCCCCGCGGTGAGCGCGCGCCGCGCCTCGGCGTCGGCGGCCTCGGTGCTCTTCGCGAGGGCGTCTTGTTCGTCGTCGTCCTTGGGCGCGAGCGCGTCGAGCACCTCGCGGGCGCGGTCTTCGTCCGCGGCGTCGACCACGAGGCGCACGCCGCCCATCGCAGACGCCAGCCACGGGTGAACGCCCGCCGTCGCGCCGCCCTCGACCCGCGACGCGATCCCGTCGGCCTCGAGCTTCGCCGCGGCGAACTCCGCCTCGTGCGCCGACAGGAAGGTGCGCAACAGCACCGGGTTGACCAGCTCGCTCGGCGGCGGCGGCGGAGACGACTCGCGGAAGGGCATCGCGCGCGAGGGTCGCCCGAGCCCGCGGCGCGCGCCAGAGGGCCGATCCGCCGCCCTCGGAGTTCGTCAGACCTTCACGCCCACGGGGCACCCGACGCCCGTGCCGCCCAGGCCGCAGTACCCGTCGGGGTTCTTCTCCAGGTACTGCTGGTGGTAGTCCTCGGCGTAGAAGAAGGTCGGCGCGTCGAGCACCTCGGTGGTGATCGCGCCGTGGCCCGCGCGGGTGAGGGCCTCTTGATACGCCGACTTCGTCCGCTCGGCGGCCTCGCGCTGCGCGGGGCCGTAGACGTAGATCCCCGAGCGGTACTGCGTGCCGATGTCGTTGCCCTGGCGCATCCCCTGGGTCGGGTCGTGGTTCTCCCAGAACACCTTGAGGAGTTCCTCGTACGACACGCGCTTCGGGTCGAAGACCACGCGCACCACCTCGTTGTGCCCCGTGAGGCCCGAGCACACCTCGCGGTAGGTCGGGTTCGGCGTGAGCCCCGCGGCGTAGCCCACCGCCGTCGAGATCACGCCGGGCACCTTCCAGAACTTGCGCTCGGCCCCCCAGAAGCAGCCGAGTCCGAACATCGCCACCTCGGCGCCCTCGGGCGCGCCCTTCATCGGCGTGCCCAGCACGGCGTGGCGCTCGGCCACGGGCATCTCGTCAGCGCGCCCCGGCAGGGCCTCGGCGGCGGTCGGCATGCGGAGCTTCTTCGCGTCGGCGTATCCCATACGGTCACCTCTCGATCGTGGCGCTCCGTCGGAGACCTCCCGCGGAGCGTTACGGCAGCGCAGGTGTACCGCGCCTATGGCGGGTACGCCCTCGCTCACTCCTTGCGCGCGAGGTCGGGCGGGAGCGCGATGCCCGCGTGCTGGAGCACCTGGCGCATCTCGACCTTCGACAGCGCCTTGGCCCACGCCTCGCGCACGTCGATCTTGCCCTGCTTCACCAGCTCGCACAGCGCGTCGTGCAGGGTGACCATCCCCTTCTCGCGCCCCGTCTGCATCACGCCGAGGAGCTGAAAGGTCTTGCCCTCACGGATGAGGTTGGCGACCGCGGGCGTCGCGATGAGCACCTCGTAGGCGGCCACGCGCCCCCCGCCGATCTTCTTGCAGAGGGTCTGGGCGATCACGCCCTTGAGCGACTCCGAGAGCATCGTGCGGATCTGCGCCTGACGCTCGGCGGGGAACTGGTCGATGATCCTGTCGATGGTGCTCGGCGCGGTGCGCGTGTGGAGCGTGCCGAACACGAGGTGGCCCGTCTCGGCCGTCTCGATCGCGATGGAGACGGTCTCGAGGTCGCGCATCTCGCCCACGAGCACCACGTCGGGGTCCTCGCGAAGGGCCGCGCGCAGGGCGCGAAAGCCCTCGGTGTGCACCCGCACCTCGCGCTGGTTGATGAGGCAGCGGCGGTTCTTGTGCACGAACTCGATGGGGTCTTCGATGGTGATGATGTGGTCTGACCGGTTGCTGTTGATCCGGTCGATCATCGCCGCGAGGGTGGTGCTCTTGCCCGAGCCCGTGGGGCCCGTGACCAGTACGAGGCCCTTCGACAGGTTGCACAAGTCGAGCACGTGGCGAGAGAGCCCGAGCTGCTCGGCGGGCACGATCTCGACGGGGATGCGCCGGTACACCGCCGCGGGCCCGCGCCGGTCGACGAAGGCGTTGCCGCGAAAGCGCGCGACCTCGGGGATCTCGTAGGCGAAGTCGGCGTCCTTCTTGTCGGCGTACTCCTGGCGCGTGGCGGGCTTCATCGTCGGGAGGATCAGCGCCCGGAGCGACTCGGCCGTGAGCGGCGGGTGCTCGCCCACCAGGGGCTTGATCTCTCCGTGCAGGCGCACGAGCGGCGCGCGGCCCGTCGCGAGGTGCAGGTCGCTCGCGCCCATCTTGGTCATCCCGCGCAGGAGGCGGTCGATGCCCGCGCTGTCGAGCGGGACGTCATCGACGGCCTGCGCCGCGCGGCCCGGCGACCACTGCGCCGCGGGCGGAGGGGACGGCGCCGGAGACGGCGGGACCGACTGCGCGGCCGGGAGCGACTGCGCGGGCGCCATCGAGGCCGGGCGCTGCGGCTGCGGCGGAGGCGCGCTCGGGGCCACCACGGTCACCGCGGGCGACGACGGCCGCAGCGGGGGGCGGTCGACCGGCACCGCGACGGGCGCCGCGGGGATCGACACCCGCTCCACCGAGCCCGAGGGTCGATCGGGTCGGGCCGAGCTGCGGCCCCCGCGCTCGCCCTCTCCCGCGCTCGGGCGCGGGCGCACCGAGGGGGGTCGCGAGACGGTCACCACCCGATCGCTCGACGTGCGCTCGCGGGCGGAGGGCTGCGGGGTGAGCACGACCTTCCACGCGCCGGGGGTGGGCGTGACCTCGACCATCACCTGCGCGCCGTCGGGGGGGTAGACGAAGCGCGCGGGGCGCGACGCGCGGATGTCGTTGAGCGCCGACGAGGGCGCCGACTCGTTCACCGCGGCGACGAGCAGCGCGTGCTCGACGGTCTGCGTGCTGGCCTTGTCGACGCCCGAGGCGAGGCGCGCCACCACGGGCCCGTTCGAGGTGATGGTGAGCGAGCGGGCGTCGAAGCGCAGGAGGTGCTGGATGTACTTGTCGAGCTGCGCCACGGCCTACACCACGTCGGGGAGGTTGATCCCCGCCTGCGCCATCGTCGTACGGAACTCGGTCTTGTTGACGGCCTTGATGTAGGCCTCGCGGGGCTCGACCTTGTTGGTGAGCACCAGGTCGACCAGCGAGTCGGTCATGGTGCACATCCCGAGGCCGCGATTGGTCTGCATGTAGCCGTAGAGCTGGTAGGTCTTGCCCTCGCGGATCATGTTGGCCACGGCGGGCGAGCCGATGAGCACCTCGTAGGCGGCCACGCGCCCCCCGCCGATCTTCTTGCAGAGGGTCTGGGCGATCACGCCCTTGAGCGACTCCGAGAGCATCGTGCGGATCTGCGACTGACGGTCGGCGGGGAACTGGTCGATGATGCGGTCGACGGTGCTCGGCGCGGTGTTGGTGTGCAGCGTGCCGAAGACGAGGTGGCCCGTCTCGGCCGTCTCGATGGCGATCTCGATGGTCTCGAGGTCGCGCATCTCGCCCACGAGCACGACGTCGGGGTCTTCGCGCAGCGCCGCGCGCAGGGCCGCGCGAAAGCCCTCGGTGTGCACCCGCACCTCGCGCTGGTTGATGAGGCAGCGCTTGTCGTTGTGCACGAACTCGATGGGGTCTTCGATGGTGATGATGTGGTCGTCGCGCGAGCTGTTCACGCGGTCGATCATCGCGGCGAGGGTGGTGCTCTTGCCCGAGCCCGTGGGGCCCGTGACCAGCACCAGGCCCTTCGAGAGCGTGCAGAGTTCCAGCATCTCGGGGGTGAGCCCGAGCTTCTCGGCGGGGACGATCTCGTAGGGGATGCGACGGAAGACCGCGCCGACGCCGTTGCGGTCCATGAAGAGGTTGGCGCGAAAGCGCGAGAGGCCCGGGATCTCGTGGGCGAAGTCGGTGTCGCGGCGGCGGTCGAACTCGCGGTTGCGCTGCGGCACGATGGGCCACAGGAGCGCCCGCAGCGCCTCGTCGGTGTAGACCGGCGCGTCTTCGAGCTTCGTGATCTCGCCGTGCACGCGGGCCATCGCGGGCATCCCCGTCGAGAGGTGCAGGTCGCTCGCGCTCTTCTGCGCCATCAAGCGCAAGAGGCGCTCGAGGGCCGCGGCGTCGTTCACCACGGGCACCCGCGCGGCCGTGGGCTGCGACATGGGCCCCTGCGACACGGGAGACTTCAGCGCGTCGGGCGCGGCGCCGGGGATGAGCGTGACCTTCCAGACCTCGGCGGCGTCGACGGGCGAGACCTCGACGGTGACCGCCGTCGGCCCGCTGCCGTAGCTGAAGCGCGCGGGGCGGCCGCGGCGCAGGTCTTCGATGCACGGCTGCGGCGCGACCTCGAGCACCATGGTCCGCACCGTCGGGTGGTCGAGCACCTGGTTGGAGCTCTTCTCGCCCGCGGACGTCCGCACCAGCACCGGGCTCCCCGAGGTCGCGACGATGGCGTCGGCCGCGAAGCGAACCAGGTGCGCCACCAGCTTGTCGATCTGCCGCATCCCGCTCTCAGCGTTCGCCGCGACCCGCCCGGTGGGACGCCAGCCGTGCCGTTATATCCGACCTCCCTCCCGGCGTGGGAGCGATCGCCACCCGCGGGCCCGACTCCCATCACCGCCCGCCCTGACCCCCGACGCTCCGCGCCGCACGGCCGGGGTATCTCACCCCACGACGATGTCCGAAGACCCCTCGCCCCGACGCTCCAGCCCCGCCGGGGCGCCTTCGCCGCGCGCCATCGCCCTGCGCGCGCTCATCGTCGCGCTGGCGCTCTTCGGCGCGACCGCGCTCGCGGCCCGGTACTTCAAGGCCCCCCTGGAATCCCTCGGTCGCGGCTTCATCGACCACTTCGGCCTCGCGGGCATGGCCCTCGGGACCTTCCTCGCCGACGGCGTGCTCTTCCCCGTTCCGCCGCAGTTCTACCTCTTCGCCGCGATCACCACGGGCCGCGACCAGGCCGCCGCCTTCGCCGCGGTGTGCGCGGGCTCCCTCGCGGGGGGCGCGCTGATGGTCCTCCTCGGCCGCTCGCTCACCCGCTTCGATCGCCTGCGCCGCTGGGTCGAGCGCTCTCGCCCTCGCGTCGACGCCCTCTTCGCCCGCTACGGCGTGTGGGCCGTGGCCGTGGTGAGCGCGACGCCCGTGCCCTACTCGTACTTCGCCTGCTTCTGCGGCGCGTACCGCCTGCGCCCCGCGCTCCTCGTCGCGCTAGGGGTGTGCCGCGTGCCCCGGCTCCTCGCCTTCTACGCGCTCATCCGGCTGGGATGGTCGCTGTGACCGACGCCGCCGCTCGACCAGCACCAGCGCCGCGGGCAGCGCCAGCACCGCCGCGAGGAGGCAGGTCACCTCGCCGATCACCGCCGCGAGCCCGAAGGAGTTGAGCGCCCGGTTCGCGCTCGTAAGGAGCGAGCCGTAGCCGAAGATGGTCGTGGCGAGCACGCGACCACCGCGCCGCCCGTCTCGACACCGCGGCGCCCACGGGTCGGGCCCGCGTCGTCGACCTCCTGCGCGTAGCGGCGCACCACGTTCACCGCGTAGTCGACGCCGATGCCGAAGGTGATCGGCAGCGCGACGAAGCTCAAGGTTCAGTCGCAGACGCAGCGCCGCGAGCAGGCCCACCATCCACGCCACGCCCACGAAGAGCGTCGCGAGGGTGAGCCCGCGGCGCGCGCCGCGCGGAACGACAGCACCACCAGCGCCGCCGTCGCGAGGAGCGACGCGAGCACCGCGCGCGGGCCGTCGCGCCAGATCGCCGCGATCATGTCGGCGTAGACGGGCGCGTTGCCGACCACCATCGGCCGCCGCCCGCCGGGCGCGCGCACGCCGCGGATCGCCTCGCTCCACGCGACGAGGTAGCGCCCGTCCCAGATCGACGCGCCGGGCCTCTCCTCGACGAAGAGGAGCCGCCCCGCGAGCCGTCGCGCTCGGTGAAGAGGCCCGCGGCGGTCGCGGGCAGGTCGTCGTCGGTGAGCGGGCGCAGGTCCGCGGGCGGCAGGTTCGCGTCGATCTCTGCGCGTACGCGCTCGCTCGCGTGGGGCCGCGCGTCGAGGAGCAGCGCGCGCAGGTCGCGCAGCACCTCCACCTTCGCGGGCTGCTCCTTCGGGAGCAGGTCGTCGATGGAGCGCACCGGCCCGTAGGGCGCGCCGTGATCGTCCCTCGCGCGCTCCAGCGACGCGCGCAAAGGGGGGCGACGTCTTCGCGGCGGTTCACCAGCACGGCGACGGCGCTGCCCGAGCCCGCGCGGCCGACGATCTCCCCGCGATCCCGTTGGTAAGCTCGCCCGCGCCGTGGCCGAGCGCACCGAGGTGAGCTTGCGGAAGTCGTACTCCAGCGGGTCGTGCGCGACGGCGAGGCCTGCCGCCACCGCGCCGCCGAGCGCGAGCGCGAGGGCGCCCCCGGCGAGGCCGCGGGGCCACCGACGCGCCACGCGCGCGAAGAAGCGCCCGTAGGGGTTGGCGTCGCCCGAGAGCGAGAGGCGCAGCGGAGAGACCCGCTCGGAGAGGGCGACGAAGGCGGGGAGCAGCAGCAGCGTGAGCGACCAGCAGATCACCATGCCGAAGCCGCCGATGACGCCGAAGTCCCTGAACCCGCGGAAGTCGGTGATGACCAGCGAGCCGTACGCGAGCGAGGCCGCGAGCGAGGCGGTGAGCGTGCCCGCCCACGCGCCGCGGTGCGCGGCGGCCACGGCGTCGGTGACCTCACGCCCGCGACGTCGCTCCTCGAAGTAGCGCGCGAGCCACACGATGCCGGGGTTCACGCCGTTGCCGATGACGATGCTCCCGAGGAAGGCCGTCGAGGTGTTGAGGTGGCCCACCGCGAGGCGCGCGAAGGCGAAGGTCACGGCCACGGGCACAAGCAGCGCCGCGGCGAGGAGCGGCACGGCCCTCACGCGGCGGAAGAGGCCCAGCACCACCGCGAGGCAGAGCGCGAGGGTGAGCGAGGTGGCGAGGAGGAGCTCCTTGGAGATGGCGTCGTGCTCGGCGAGGGCCACCGTGAGGTCGCCCGCGCGCTCGACGCGCAGGTCGGGCGCGAAGGAGGTGGGGTTCGTCGCGGCCACCTCGGCGTCGACGCGGCGGGCCAGGGCGCGCGCGTTGTCGGCGTCGCCCGCGCGCACGTCGGCGCGGAGGAACACCGCGAGGTGGTGGCCGTCGCGGTGCAGGAACACCCCGCGCGGGAAGCGGGACGAGGACTCGGCGCGCTCGGCCTGCTCGCGCGCGCGGCGCAGGAGCGCGTCGGCGGGCTCGGGCGGGTCGTCGAGGTCGATGAAGCCCGGCATCGCGGCGCGGCGCTGATGCTCGATGGTGCGCCGCAGGTCGTCGCGAAAGCGCCGGAGCTCGTCGAGCGGCGCGAACATCAACCGGTGGTCGTGGACGAAGCGCTGGTAGCCGCGGACGTTCCACTCGACCGAGCGCACGCCGAGGGCGCGCGGCAAGGATTCGAGGCGCGGCCCGATGGCCTCGGCCCAGCGCACGAGCGCGTCGGAGTCGTTCGAGGTGGCGACGAGGGTGAGGGTGGAGGTCCCGCCCACGCGGCCCTCGGCGCGGCGAAGGTCGCGCACGCTCACCGCCGTGGAGGGCAGGAGCTCGACGAAGCCGCTGCGGAGGGGCAGCCCCGCGGCCACGGGGAGCGAGAGCGCGGCGAGCGCGACGGCGGCGACGACGAAGAGCGCGGCGCGCGTGACCTGCGCGCGGGCGATGCGTTGGGCGAGGTTCATCGTGCGGGACGTCGGAAGGCGAGGTGGACCACGCCGAGCAGGGCGACGGCGTAGGTGCCGCCGAGGAGCACGTCGAGGACCCAGTGGTGGTCGAGGTAGACCGCGGCGAAGTACATCAGCGCGGTGTAGGCGCCGAGCGCGACGCGGCCGGGCGTACGCAGCACGGGCCGCGCTTCGAGGAAGGCCATCGTCGGGTACGCGACGTGGAGCGAGGGCAGCGCGCCGAAGACGTTCGACGCTCGGCCGTAGAGCCCGTGGAAGTACTTCACCCCGAGGGCGAGGTCGACGCGCGCGAGGTTGGGGCCCTCGTTGCCGCGCGTCGCGAGGTCGACCGCGCAGCCGTGCGCGTGGAAATACCAGGGCGGCGCCGCGGGGAGGAGCTTGTACGTGATGAAGCCTGCAACGTTGAGGAGGAGGAAGGTCCACGCGAAGCGCTGGAGGCGCAGGAAGTCGCGGCGGTAGAGCACCACGCCCACCACGACCATCAGGAAGATGTGCGTGCCGTAGGGGATCGCGCAGAGGAGGTCGAGCGCGGGGTGGCTGTGCCGCTGGAGCCAGTCGTGCGCGGTGACGCGCTGCCCGTCGACGACGAAGCCGAAGAGCGAGAGCTCGGCCGCGCGCAGGTCGCACAGGAGCACCCGCGAGGGGTCGGTGCCCGCGATGCGCGCGAAGCGCAGGCCGTCGTAGAGGATCGCCACGAAGCCCAGCGGGAGGAGGCCGGTGTACAGCCGACGCGTGCCGGGCGTCGCGAAGGCCAGCGCGGGCACGCCCGCCATGAGGAGCAGCACCTCCCAGCGGACCTCGCCGCGCGAGAGGAGGAAGAGGCCGTAGAGGACGAAGGGCGCCGAGCCGATCCAGGGCCACCAGCGGGAGCGGGCGAAGGCCGGGAGGTCATCGGCGCGCGGAGCGGCCGCGCGCGGGGCGTTCACGTCGTCGCCCCCGCGGGCTGACGGAACACGAACAGCCTGTGCATCGGGAAGTTCCACAGGAGCGAGACGGCCACCGACACCGCGACCCGCGCGAGCACGTAGTCGACGCCCAGCCGCGTCGCGACGACGTACTCGCCCGCCGCGTTCAGCCCGAGGCTCGCCGCCGACACCGCCGCGTAGCGCAGCGCCTGCCCCGGCGCGGGCTCGGCGTGGAACACCCACGCTGCGCGATCACGAAATTCGACGCCGCCCCGGTCATCGCGCCGAGGGCCGTGCCCGTCACGGGGTCGCCCCGCAGCGCCTCGACCACGGTGATCATCGTGGCGAAATCGAGCGCGGTCGAGAGCGCCGCGACGGCCTGGTGCCGCACCACCATCCCGGGCAGCGAGGTCTCGTGCGCGTCGGGCTTCGCCTCGTCGGCGCCCCCCTCGTCGACCTGCTCGGGCGGGTCGCGGTGGTCGACCGCGCGCATCAGCTCGGCGAGACGTCGCGCGGCCGAGACGTTCGCCACCGCCGCGACGATCAGGGTCGCGACGGCCATCGGCGCGAAGCGCATCACCGACGCGAGCGGCCCGTCCTCCGCGAGCGAGGCCGCGATGGGGGTGAGGGCCGCGCCCACCGTGAGGTACGCCGCGCGCTCGGGCCTGCGCATCGCGCCGCGGGCCACGGGCACGTTCTGCGCGTTCGAGAGCGCGCTCACGTAGCTCGTCATCATCGACCCCACCACCGCCGCGAGGGGCAGCGCGAGGAGCGCGAGGGAGTGCCGCCACGCCACCGCGAGGCCGAGGAGGAAGAAGAACTCCTGGTAGCGGTCGGAGGCGGCGTCGAGGAGCTTGCCGCCCCAGGTGCCCTTGTGGGTGATGCGCGCGACCATGCCGTCGAGGCCGTCGCTCAGCGCGGCCACCGCGGCGAGGAGGGCGCCCAGGCCGAAGTGCCCGGTGGCCATGGCCACTCCGGCGGCCAGGCCCAGCGCGAGGCCCGCGAGGGTGACGGCGTTGGGCGTCACGCCGAGCGCCGCGAGGAAGGCCCCCACCGGGCGCAGGGCCCAGTAGCCCGCGGACATCACCCGCTGGCCGAGGAGGGCGCTGCCCCCGTCGCGCTCGACGCGCGCGAAGCGCTCGCCCCACGCGAAGGCCGCGAAGGCCGCGCCGACGCCGAGGGCGACGAAGACCAGCACCAACGAGCTCGCGAGGTCGACCATCACGCGCCTCCTCCCTCACCCCGAGCGCCGACGCGCTCAGCCCCCGCCGAGGCGCCGTGAAGGAACAGCCGCGCGAGCGCCGCCGCCCGACGCGGCGTGGACGTCTCGTCCTCGTCGCGCACGGCCTGGATCATCGCCCCCCGCACCATGCCGAGGAGGGCCGCGGGGTAGACGACCATGTCCTCGGCGCGCAGCACGCCTCGCGCCACGCCGTCGGCGAGCAGCGCCTCGAAGCGCGCGCGCACGTCGAGCATGGTCGCCTGGGCCTTGCACGCGTCGCCCGCGAGCGCACCGACGAGCTCGCCCTGCGAGAGCGTCTTGAAGAACGACCGGTGCTGGTCGAAATGCTCGAGCAGCGCCGAGAGCGCGCCCTCGACCCGCCGCGCGAAGGGCGCCTCACGGTCCGACGCGAGCCGCGCGTCGAGGCGCTCGAGGAGCTGCGCGTGCCGCCGCTCGAAGAGCGCGAGCAGGAGCTCTGCCGGTCGTCGAAGTAGTTGTAGAGCGTGCCCACCGCGACCCTGGCGCGCGCGGCGATGTCTTCCATGCGCGCGGCCTGCAGCCCGTGCGCGGCGAAGACCTCCTCGGCGGCGTCGAGGATCGCCGCGGCGGTCATCTGCCGCACCTGGGTGCGGATTCGACCCGTCTTCGACTCAGGGGATGAATCTGGATTCATCTTGTGAGGCGCATCGGTAAGGTCCCGATTCGCCGGGCTCAACCCCCTAGTCGCTCTGGCGCGCGATTCCTTCACAACAAGTCGTGGGATGCCCCCCGGCGCGCGATCTCCGGTCTTGTCGGGCGGCGGTTCCCTTCGGCGGCCCCGACCGCTACTGATGCGCCCATGCGCTTCCGCGTCGAGGCCCCGGTCGAAGCCACCGTCGAGGAGCTCTACGCCGTCGCGCTCGACGCCGACGCCGCGGCCGCGCTCCCCGCGTTCATGCCGCTCCTCGAATCGGTGGCGCGCGTCGAGCACACCCAGCTCGGCGATGGGCGCGTGCGCATCGTCGACCGCTACGCCCCCGCCTTCGACCCGCCTCCCTTCGCGCGCGGCCTCACCCGCGAGTCCCTCGGCTGGGACCTCGTCCTGACGTGGGACCCTTCTGCCTTCGCCGCAGAGTTCGTGATCGAGCCGAAGGTGAAGCCCGAGTGGCGCCGTCACGCCGACGCGGGCGGCGTCTACCGCTTCGAGCGACGGGGTGACCGCTCCGCGCGGGTGATCGAGGGCGACGTGGTGATCCGCGCGGGTCTGGTGGGGTCGCTCGCCGAGCGCTTCGCGGTGGGGCAGCTCACGAAGCAGTTCGAGGGCGAAGCTCGGCTGTTGGGCGAGTGGGCGCGTCGCCGTCGACAGGGCGCGCCGGGCGGTGATAGCAACCGCGACCGATGAAGCTCCCGAGGTTCGCGCGCGGTCTCACCGACGCGGTGATGGGCGCGGCGCGCGGAGGCATCGAGCGCCGCATGGGCGGCTACCGACAGGCAGTGCACCGGGTCGACCCCTCGCTGCCCGAGCGGGTGAAGGGCGACGGCCCGCGCGTCGCGGTGGTGGGCGGAGGCATCGCGGGCGTCACCGCGGCGATCACCCTCGCCGAGCGGGGCTTTCGCGTGACGCTCTACGAGCGCGAGCGCTACCTCGGCGGCAAGACCGGCGCGTGGCCGATGGACGTCGACGGCGACGCGCAGCACGTCGACCACGGGTTCCACGCGTTCTTCGCGCACTACTACAACCTGCGCGGGCTGATGGAGCGCGCGGGGATCACGCCCAACCTCAAGCGCATCGACGCGTACGAGATCCTCCGCAAGGACGGCTCGCGCATCTCGATCAAGGACGTCGAGACCGCGCCGCTCCTGAACCTCCTCGGCCTCGCGTCGACGGGCGTCTACAGCGTGCGCGACCTCGTGTTCAGCAAGCGCTTGTATAAGCTCGACCCCTTCCTGCGCTACGACGAGGCGGTCACGTTCCGTGATTGGGACCATGTCGCCTACGACGACTTCGTGCGCGACGCCGACCTGCCCGCGGACCTGCGCCTGGTGTTCAACACCTTCGCGCGCGCGTTCTTCTCCGAGGGCGACCGGCTCTCGGTGGCCGCGCTCGTGCGGGCCTTTCACTTCTATTACCTGTCGAACGACGGCGGGCTCCTCTACGACTACCTCGACGACGACTACGAGACGGCCTTCGCGCGCCCCCTGCGCGAGCGCTTCGAGTCGCTGGGCGGAACGGTGGTGCTGGGCGCCGAGGTGCAGGGCGTCGACCCCGACGACGAGGGCGCGCGCTGGCGCGTCGCGGGGGAGCCCTACGCGTCGGTGATCCTCGCCTCGGACGTGAAGGGCACGAAGAGGATCATCGAGGGCTCTCCCCTGCTCCGCGAGAGGCACCCGGCCTTCGCGGAGCGCGTCGCGAAGCAGAAGTGCTCGCAGCGCTACGCGGTCTTGCGCCTCTGGATGGACCGCGACGTGGTGGGCGACCTCCCAGTGTTCGTCATCACCGACCGGCTGCGCGCGCTCGACGCGATCACCTTCGTGCACCGGGTCGTCCCCGCGGCGCGCGAGTGGGCGGCCTTGAACGAGGGCGGCGTGTACGAGCTGCACTGCTACGCGGTGCCCGACGACCTCGGAGAGACCGACCTGCGCACGGCGCTCGTGGAGGAGCTGGAGCATTTCCTCCCGGCGCTGAAGGGCGCGAAGGTGGTGACCGAGTACCTGCACGTGCGCGACGACTTCGCGGCGTTCCATGTGGGCACGCACGCCGATCGGGCCGAGGTCGAGACGGGCGTCGAGGGCCTCTACCTCGCGGGCGACTGGGTGAAGCTACCGTTCCCGGCGACCTTGATGGAGGCCGCGTGCGCGAGCGGACTGATGGCCGCGAACGCGGCGCTGCG
>JAWKRC010000016.1:0-156920 GCA_041389825.1 Polyangiales bacterium
TCGATCTCGGATCTGCGCGAGGCCGCGCGTCTCGGCGGAGCGTCTCCGCTGGGTGTTCGCGCGACGGAGCGGCTGCGCGCGATGGGTGTCCGCTAGCCTCCGCGCCTTGACGTCAGCGAATAAAGCTGTCACCCCGCCCCACCCCAAATGGAATTCTCGTCCCTCGGCGCGCACCCCGCGCTCCGCGCCGCCATCGAAGCGCGCGGGTACACCACGCCGACGCCCGTGCAGGCCGCGGTGCTCGACCCCTCCCTCGCTGGCCGCGACCTGCTCGTCTCGGCCGAGACGGGCTCTGGCAAGACCGTCGCCTTCGGCCTCGCGCTCGCCCCCACCCTGCTCGGCGACGCCGAGCGCTTCGAGCCCGCGCGGCGCCCCCTCGCGCTGATCCTCGCGCCGACGCGCGAGCTCGCCCTCCAGGTGCACCGCGAGCTCGAGTGGCTCTACGGCTCCACCGGCCTGCGCTCGGTCTCGTGCGTCGGCGGCATGGAGATGTACCGCCAGCTCCGCGCGCTCTCTGACGGCGTGCACGTCGTGGTGGGCACGCCGGGCCGCGTGTGCGACCACCTCGACCGGGGCTCGCTCTCGCTCGAAGACCTGCGCGCGCTCGTCCTCGACGAGGCCGACGAGATGCTCGACATGGGCTTTCGCGAGGAGCTCGAGCGCGTGCTCGAGGCCGCCCCGAAGGCGCGCCGCACGCTGATGTTCTCCGCGACGATCCCCGAGGGGATCGCGTCGATGGCGAAGAAGAACATGACCGACCCCGCGCGGGTGACGGCCACGCCGCCCGAGCGCGCGCACCGCGACATCGCCTACCTCGCGCACCGCATCGCGCCCCGCGAGCGCGAGCACGCCCTGGTGAACGTGCTGCTCTCCAACGCCGACGGCGGGGCCATCGTCTTCGGGCAGACCCGCGACTCCGTCCACCGGCTGCAGGCGTCGCTCACCGAGCGGGGCTTCGCGTGCGTGGCCCTGAGCGGCGAGCTCTCTCAGAACGAGCGCAACCGGGCGCTCGGCGCGCTGCGCGACGGGCGGGCCAAGGTGCTGGTCGCCACCGACGTGGCGGCCCGCGGGATCGACCTGCCCGACGTGCGGCTGGTGGTGCACGCCGACCTGCCGATGAACGCCGAGGTGCTCACGCACCGCAGCGGGCGCACGGGCCGCGCGGGCAAGAAGGGCCTCGCCGTCGCGCTGGTGCCCGCCGACCGCAAGCGCTTCGCCGAGCGGATGTTCGCCGAGGCGAAGGTGCAGCCCAAGTGGGAGAGCGTGCCCACCGCGGAGTCGATCCGCGCGCGGGACCACGGCAAGCTCACCGAGATGTTGTCTGAGGCCGTCGAGGTCGCCGACGACGACCGGGCGGTGGCGCGCGCGCTCATCGAGGCCGCCGACGCCGAGACCGTGGTGGCGCGGTGGGTGGCGCAGGCGAGGGCGACCTTTCCCGAGCCCGAGGACCTTCCGTTGACGCGGAACCTGCGCGAAGAGCGGCGCGCCTTCGGCCGCGGCGAGCGCACCGCCGGCGGGGCCCGCTACGACGACTACGCCCCGCGGAGGGACTCGCGCCCCGCGCGCTTCGAGCGCCCCGCGCCCTACGGCAGCGAGGCCCCGCGCGGCCCGCGCCCTCCCTTCGAGCGCGGTCCCCGCCCGGACTTCGACCGCGGCCCCCGTCAGGACTTCGACCGCGGCCCTCGCCAGGATTTCGACCGCCCCTCGCGGCCCGACCACGAGCGCCCGCCGCGCGCGGGGAGCTTCGACCAGGCCGCGCCGCGTCGCGATCAGGGCGATAGCGAGTGGTTCACGCTGAACGTGGGCCGCGACCGCGGGAGCGACCCCAAGTGGATCATCCCGATGCTCTGCCGCCGCGGAGGCATCACCCGCGACTCCATCGGCGCGATCCGCGTGCTGGAGAACGAGACCCGGGTCGAGATCCGCGCCGCCGATGCGGCCCGCTTCGCCGCGCGCGTCGAGCGGCCCGACCGCGCCGACGGGCACGTCACCATCCGCCCGGCGGCGCCGCCCTTCGCGCGCAAGGGCCTTCCGCGCCGTCAGCCCTGACGAGGGGTCACTTCTCGCTGTCGAGGTGCCGCATCTGCTCGGCGGCGTAGCGCGTCCCCGCGAAGGCCCCCGCGGGGACGATCGCCTCGAGCGCGCCGAGGTCGTCGGCCGTGAGCGGGTGCTCCAGCGCGCCGAGCGCGTCGTGGAGCTGCGCCCGCGTGCGCGCGCCGATCACGGGCACGAAGCCCGGCTCCATGGCCCGCACCCACGCGACGCAGAGCTGGCCCGGGGTCATCCCGCGCGCCCTGGCGAAGTCGGCGATGGCGTCGACGAGGGCGTCGTTGGTGCCCTTGTTCCCCTCGGCGAAGCGCGGCAGGTACGCGCGGAAGTCGCCCTTGCCCGTGGGCTTGCTCCCCGCGAGGAGGCCCCGTGACAGCACGCCGTAGAGCGTCGCGCTCACGCCCATCTCCTTGAGCGCGGGGAAGACCTTCTCCTCGGGCCCGCGGCTCGCGATCGCGTACTCGATCTGCAGGTCGACCACGGGGTGGACGGTCTGCGCCCGGCGCACCGTGTCGGCGCTCACTTCAGAGAGCCCGACGTGCCGCACGTACCCGGCCTTGATGAGGTCTGCGATGGCGCCGACGGTGTCTTCGATGGGCACCGCGGGGTCGAGCCGAGCGGGCCGGTACACGTCGATCACCTCGACGCCCAGTCGCTTCAGGCTGTAGGCCGCGAAGTTCTTCACCGCGACGGGTCGCGCGTCGACGCCGCCCCAGGAGTTGTCGGGCCCGCGCAGCGCGCCGAACTTCACCGAGAGCTGCACCTTGTCGCGGCGGCCCGCCACGAGGGCGCGGCCGATGAGCATCTCGTTGTGGCCCATCCCGTAGAAGTCGCCCGTGTCGATGAGGGTCACCCCCGCGTCGACCGCGGCCTGGATCGTCGCGACGCTCTCGGCCTCGTCGCTCGCGCCGTACATCCCTGACATCCCCATGCAGCCGAGCGCCAGGGGGAACACCTCGGGCCCCGTCGCCCCGAGCTTCACCGTCTGCGCGCCCTCGATCGTCGCCTTCGTCATGGTCGTGACCTCCGTTCGGGGGGCGAAGATGCGGCTGCCCGATGGATAGATCCAGTGAGTAGGATGAATGCCACCGATGAAGCCCGTTGATGGAAGGGACCTCGACCTGAACCTCCTGCGGGTGTTCGTCACCGTGGCCGAGTCTGGGGGCGTCACGCCCGCGGCGGCGCGGCTGTACCTCACGCAGCCCGCGGTGAGCGCGGCGCTCAAGCGCCTCACCGACGCCGTGGGCGCGCCGCTCTTCGCCCGGCAGGGTCGGGGCCTGGTGCTCACGGCGCGGGGGCAGCGGCTCCTCGACGCCGCGCGGCCGCACCTCGACGCGCTGGTGCGGGCGGCGCTCTCTCCGCCGGCCTTCGACCCGCGCACCAGCGACCGGGTCGTGCGCCTGGGCCTGAGCGACGCGAGCGAGGCGTGGCTCCTCCCCGCGCTCGCGCGCGACCTGACCGAGTCGGCGCCCGAGATGAAGCTGATCGTGGTGCCGGTGCAGTTCCGCACGGTGGGCGAGGCGCTCGCGTCGCAGCGGGTCGACCTCGCGGTCACGGTGGCCGACGACCTGCCCGCCGGCACGCGCCGCGCGACGCTCTTCGTCGGGGGCTTCGTGTGCCTCTACGACCCGCGCGGAGGGAGCCTGCCCCGGCCGCTCACGCGCGAGGCGTACTTCGCGCGCGAGCACGTGCTGGTCTCGTACAACGGCGACCTGCGCGGCGTGGTCGAAGACGTGCTCGGCGAGGCGCGCCGCGCGCGGGTGTCGGTGCCCTCGTTCACCTCGGTGCCCGCGCTCATCGACGGCTCGACGCGGGTCGCCACGGTGCCCGCGATGGTCGCCCGCATGGCCCGCCGCGACCGGCCGCACCTGCGCGCGGTGCCCCTGCCCTTCGACCTCGGGGAGTCGCCCATGGAGCTCCTCTGGCGCGGCGCGCTCGACGACGACGAGGCCATGACCTTCGTGCGAGAGCGGGTCACCCGCGCGGCGAGGCTCGCTCAGGCGTAGCGGGCGCAGGCGTCCTTCACGTCGCCGACGGCGCCCGCGCGGAGCGCCCACTGGCACCACGGACGTCGGTCGTCGAGGGTCGCGAGGCCGAGCTTCACCGCGGCGCGCGGGTCGTGAGCGAGCGACGGCGGGAGGCGGAGCAGCCCCGCGAAGGCCCTGCGGAGCACGCCCTCGGTCGGCAGCGCGCCCACGAACCTGAAGGCGCGGGAGAAGACCTCGACGTCGGCGGGGTCGAGGGCGTCGAGCAGCGCGGCCTGCGCGCGCAGCGGAGGGAGCGCGAGGAGCGCCTTGGCGAGCACGTCGGCCCAGAGGCCCCAGCGGTAGGGCGAGGCGAAGGCGTCGAAGCGGAGCGCGAGGTCGTACTCCGCGGGCCAGTCGCGGTCGGCGTCGGCGAGGCGGGCGAGGCCGAGGGTGATCGCGGCGCCGAGCTCGCGCGCGCGGGGCCCGCGAGGGGAGCGGGAGAGCGCGGCGACGAGGGAGGGCAGCGCGCGCTCGGGGAGGAGTCCGAGGCCGAGGGCGACGAGGTCGCGCTCCTCTCCGTCGCGCGCGAGGGCGGACGCGATCACCTCGGCGTGGAGGGAGTGGTCGTCGACCGCGTGCGCGAAGAGGGCCGCGCCGTCGAGGCCGTAGGGCTGGGCGAGGCGACGTCGCAGCGCGGCGACGGCGCGGTCGCGGTCGATCGCGCGCAGGGCCTCGATCTGCGCGGGGGCCGCGGAGAAGCTCCGGGCGACGAGCTCATCGACGCGCCACACGCCGGCGCGCGCGCGGAGGTCGTCGCGCAGTCTCGGGCCGAGCTGCGCGGCGACCTCGTTCGAGATCCACGAGAGCGACCAGGAGCCAGGGTCGAGGGTCAGCGCGTCGACGAGCGCGTCCGACGGGCGAGCGCCGCACGCGGCCACGCGGAGGATCGCGCAAGGGACGGACGCGCGGCGCGTCCAGCGGTCGGCGCGCGAGGCGAGCACGGCGTGGGAGAGGGCGTCGGGCGCGTCGGCGCGTCGCTGGAGGAGCGCGTCGCGGAGGTAGCGCTCGGCGTCGGGCTCGGAGGCGACGTGGTCGAGGAGGAGGGCGAGGTCGTCGACCGCGGCGACCCGCGACGCCCTCGACCGCGCGCGACCAGGGCACGTCGCGACCGGCGCGCGCGCGTTCGGAGCGCCTCGTCGAGGATCGCGCGCGGCCACCGCTCGACGGTGGTGAGCGAGGTGATGAAGGGCCACCACTCGGAGCTGCGCTCGCCGCGCTCGACGGTGCGGAGCCCGATCACCGCGCCCTCGGAGAACGCGTGGGCTTCGGTGCCGAGCGCGCCGTCGAGGTGCGCCGCGGCGAGCCAGCGGTCGACGAGCTCCGAGGGCCGCCACGCGAGGTCGCCCGCGCGAGCGCGCACCCAGGCGAGGCCCCGCTTCGCCCACGCGGGCAGCGCGTCGGGCGCGCCCTCCCACGGGTCGCGGAGGTAGACCTCCATCGCGATGCGGTCGAGGGACGACGGCCACGAGGGCAGGTGCATCCCCCAGCGGTGCTCGGTGTCTGGCCTCGCCCCCGCGAGGAAGCGCATGAGCTCCGCGGCGCTCATCGCGTGGGAGACGAAGGCGAGGGGTTCCCAGTGCTGGGGCCACGCGGGCAGGTCGACGTGACCGTCGCGCCAGAGCCAAAGCCACACCGCGCCCGCGCCGACGTCCGGGCCGCGCCGCGCACGAGCTCTCGCGGCTGACGGCGTCCGAGGCCGCGTTCACCCTGCGCGAGCCCGCGAGGGCCGCGTCGTCGAGGGGGACTCCGCGGCACGACCTCGCGCGGGAGCTTGCGCGCCAGGGGCACGACCACCTCGGGCTCGCGCCGCGCGCGCCGCCGCTTCGACGCGGAAGGGCCTTCGCCTGCGGCATCGGCGGCAGCGGAGGCGGTGCGGGCGCGCCGAGCACGGCGTCGACGGTCTCTCCGTCGAGGAGACGTCGCAGCGCGTCGGCGCCCGCGGTGGGCACGCCGAGCGCGTCGGCGCGCAGGGCCGCGGCGTCGGCGCCCGCGCCCACGAGCGCGATCGCGCAGCGCGCGGAGGGAGCCTCGACCACGGCGGCCCCGCGCGCCCGCAGCGCGGCGGCCACGGCGTCGAGGGGGGCGCCGAGGTCTCCGGCGACGGCGAGGGTCACGCCGTCGAGGTGGGTCACTCGCCGATCCAGATCTTCATCGAGGTCCACGCCTCGCGCGGAGGGAGCCCGTCGGGCAGGCCCATCACGGTCGCGAGCGACTCGGGGTCGCCCTTCCACGCGGCGAGCGCGACGCCGTCGGTGAGCCTCCACGCCGCGAAGGTGAAGGACAACATCTCCCACTCCGACTGCTCCTGCGCGAGGTCGTCGCAGGTCACGATCAGCCACTCGCCGGCCTTGCCCGCCCACGCGCCCGTGCCCCGCGAGTTCCACGTCGTGACCGCGGGCATCGAGCTCTGCACCAGGGACTTCGCGTCGTTCAGCGCCTCGGCGCGCCAGTCCTTCGCGGGCGTGAGGTAGAGCGTGTCTTCGCTCACCGCGCCGCGGCCCCACTTCGGCGACGCCGGGCTCTTCACCGCCGCGGCCTTCGCGAAGCCCTGCACCCCCTCGGCGACCTTCACCTTCTTGGGCGCGGTGATCCGCTCGAAGCGCCGCACGCACTCGTCGAAGCTCACGGGCGTCCATACGCCGGGCTTCGCCTCGACGCGCTCGACGCCGAGCGCCTCACGCCACGGCGCCGCCCAGGGGCCCGCCTTGCGCAGCGCGTCCTCCGCCGCGGCGCGGACCCCGTCGTTCGCGCCGAAGCGCGCGGCCACCGCGAGGGCGTGGGCGGTCACCGCGTCCTTCGCCTGGAGGAGGTCCTTCATCGCGCGCTCCTCGCCGAAGCCCGCGACGCTCACGACGTCCGTCGCCGCGCGCATCCCGAGCATGGGCGTGATCGTCACCCGCGCGAGGCGCCCGTCGGTCTCGACCTCCACGGGCCCCCTCGGCACGCTTCACCTTCTCGTAGAGGTGCCCCTTCGGCCCGTTGAGCGTGTGCGTTCCGTTCACCGCGACGCGCGCGGCGGCGCCGACGAGCTCGAGGTCGACCTGCACCACGCGCTCTCCGCCGAAGAGCGTGGTCCCTCCCTCGCTCGGCCCGTCGAGGCCGACCTGCGACCATCGCCGCGCGGCGATGTCGACGGTGACCGCGATGCCCTCACGGACCTTCAGCGTCACCGTCGTCGCCCCCGTCACCGACACGCGCAGACGCAGGTCGGCGTAGCGCCCCTCGGAGCGCCACGCGCCGGTCACGTCCGACGCCGACTCCACGGCGGGGTAGCGGGTGATCTCGTCGCTCGTGACGCCGTGCGTGCGCACCAGCTCGACGTGCCGCACGAGCCCCGCGAGCGTCGGCCCGTCGGGGTGCCCCCAGCCCTCCAGCGCCGACTCGAAGTGGCGCGCCATCACGCCGAGGGCGATGGCCTTTCGCCGCGCGGCCGCGCAGCCGATGGCGTGGAGCCACGCCTCGCGGGGCGCGCCCATCCCGATGAGCATGTGACCGAGGCCGACGCCCTTGCCGCCGTAGGCGACCGACACGGTCTGGTCGAGGTCGAAGCGGTCGAGGGCGTCGTAGAGGTGCCCGGGCTCGTCGCCCCACCCGAGGCGCCTCTGCGAGAGGAGCAGCGCGTAGGCCGCGTCGCGGTCGTCGCGCCAGCCGAGGACGGCCGTGAGCTGCAAGAGGTCAGACCAGCCCTCGGGAGAGAGGTCCTCGCGGCGGACCTCGCTCGCGTCGATCACGCGCGAGAGGTCAGCGAGGGGCGTGGGCGCGTGCGGAGGCTCCCCCGTCGCGAGCGGCGGCGTCGGGTCGACGATGAAGCGCGACGCGTCGAGGCTCCAGCCCGAGGGCTGGTTGTTGATCGCCACCAGCATCGCCGTCGCGCCCGGGATCGCGAGGGCCTCGGCCGCCAGCGCGCGGCCGCGCTCGTCGGCCTTGGTCTTCCCCGTGGAGGCGGCCACGCGCGAGAGCGCCTCGCGGCCCACGTCTCCCATCAGGCACAACCACCGCGCGGCGTCGCGACCGCGCGCGGTGTCCGACAGGAAGCGCGCGAGGGCCTCGGCCGCGGCGGGCGTCGCCGCGCGGGCGGCGTTGAAGGCCGCGCGCTCGAAATGGGCCTCCTTGGTGCGCACCGCGCGGAGGATCGACGCGATCGCGTCGGCGTCGAGGGCGCCGAGCTCGACGAAGTACCGCGACACGTCGCGCTTGTTGAGGGCCTCGAGCGCGCGCCTCGCGAGCGCGGCGAAGCCAGCGGGGTTGAGCTTCGCCGCGGGCGCGTAGTCGCGGAGCTGGTGCGTCGGGAAGGTGGCCTCGCTCTCGGCCCACCCGTCGAGCACCACCGCGCGGCCCTCGGCGCTGAGGAGGTCGATGGTCGCGCTGTACGCGCGCTGCGCGCGGAGGTTGTCGCGCAGCGCCGCGGCGACGACGGGCTCCACCGCGTCGAAGCACCGCTGCGCGAAGCGCGAGCCCAGGGCGAGGGCGTCGGCGGCGTAGGGCGTGAGCGCGGGCGCGCGGGCGGCCACGGCCGAGACGAAGTCCTGCCGGGTCATGGGCGCCGGGTCGAGGAAGGTGAAGAGCATCGACATCACCCTCACCGTCGAGGGCGTGAGGTCCGGGGTGATCCACGCGAGCACGGCCTCGCGGGCGGCGGCCGGGTCGACGGAGAGGTCCACGCGCGCGGTGGAGTAGTCCATCGCGGTGGGGAGCGGCGTCGCGGTGGTCAGCGCGAGCGCGTAGGCCGCGCGCGCGTGGTGACGCAGCGGGAAGAGCTTCGAGAACAGCTCCGCGGCGCGACCCTCGGTCGACGCCTCGCGGATCTGCGCGAGGGCCTGATCCTTCTCCATGGTGCGGGGATGGACGCCGCCCCCGCAGTCGGTGTCAAGCCTCTCGCCAGCGCGGCACGGCCCCTGCTCTCCGCGAGCCCTCATGGGAAACGACACCGCGCCTCCGTCGACCGAACCCGTGAGCGAGTTCTCGCTGCGCGTCGAGCAGGTCGAGGGCTTCACCTTCAACGTCCGCTTCGACAAGGACCACTACCCCACGCTCCGCATGAGCGAGCCCGCGCCCCTCGGCGACGACGCCGCGCCGAACCCCGCGCGCGTCCTCGCGGCGGCCATCGGCGACTGCCTCTCGGCCAGCCTGCTCTTCTGCATGAAGCGCCGCGGCGTGCCCCTCGACGGCGTGGGCGCCGACGTGACGGTCACGCTGGTGCGCAACGAGCGAAAGCGCCTGCGGATCGGCAAGGTCAAGGTCGCTCTGCACGCCGCGGTGGCGGGCGGCGAGGCCGCGCTCGCGCCCTGCCTCGAGACCTTCGAAGACTGTTGCGTGGTGACCCAGAGCGTGCGCGACGGGATCGACGTCGACGTCTCCGTCGACGCCGCGGGCTGACCCGCACCCGCTGCGCTCCGCGGCGCAGGCCGAACGCCGTGCGGCCTACCGCGGCCGCCTCGGAGGCGCCGCGACGGGATGCACGCGCGTCCCTTCGCGGAGCCAGTCGCCCGCGGAGACCACCACCGCGTCTCCTTCGGCGAGCCCCGACGCGACGGCCACGCGGTCGCCGAGGTCGGCGTCGACGCGCACCGGGCGCCAGCGCACCACGTCGCCCACCACCACCGCGACGCGGGTGCCGTCGGCGTTGTTCGACAGCGCCGTCGCGGGCACGAGCAATGGCGGCGCGGCGCGACCGACCCGCAGCGAGAGCTTGGTGTACATCCCCGCGAGGAGGGCGCCGTCGGCGTTGGGCACGCGCACCTCGGTGAGCAGCGTGCGCGTCGCGGCGTCGAGCGCGCCCGCGGTGCGCGAGACCTCGCCCTCGAAGGCCCGCGACGGGAACTCCCGCAGCCGCAGCGTCGCCCGCGCGCCGACGCGCACCGACGGCGCGTAGGCCTGCGGCACGCTCACCATCACCCGCACCACGTCGGTCTTCGACACGCGGAAGAGCGGCGGCGCCGAGGTCGACCCCGCGGTGACGAGCTGGCCGCTCTCGGCGTTGCGCGCGGTGACGACCCCCGCGAAGGGCGCGCGCACCGTGGCGAAGCCGAGCACCTCCCTCAAGCGCGACGCGTTGGCCTCGGCGCTCGCGAGCGCCGCCTGCGCCGCCGCCACCGCGGCCTCGCCCGCCTCGGCCTGCGCGCGCCGCTGCGCGTCTTCCTGCCGAGAGACGACGCCCGAGCCCACGAGCGCGCCGTAGCGCTGCGCCTCGGCGCGCGCGAGCGCGAGGTTCGCGCGCTGCTGCTGGAGGTTCGCGCGCGCCTGCCCCGCCGCGGCGAGGGCCTGACGGAGCTCCTGCGCCACCTCGGGGCTGTCGATGGTCGCGAGCACCTGCCCCGCCGTCACGCGGTCGCCGAGGTCGACGCGGCGCTCGCGGAGGTAGCCGGTGAGGCGCGGGTACACCATCGCGTCTTGCACGGGCTCGATGGAGCCCGGGAGGCTCAGTCCCTCGGCGCTCGGCTCTCCGCGCGTGGCGCGCGCGACCGAGACCGTGGGCACCACGCCCTGACCCTGCGCCTCGTCGCGGCGGAGTTCTCTCGCGGCGCGGGCGCGGGGCACCACGCCGAGCGCGACGAGCCCACCGAGGGCGGCCACCGCAGCGAGGGCGGCGAGGGCGAGGGCGGCGCGAGAGGGTCGGTGCGGCGCGGGGTCGAAGGCTTCGTCGGAGTGTGCGTCGTGGCTCACGCGGCCTCTTCGAGCTCGGCGATGGGCGCGCGCGGGGGCCTCCCGCGCAGCGCGCTGTAGACCACGGGGACGAACAGCAGCGTCGCCACCGTCGCGAGGCACAGGCCGCCGATGACGGCGCGGCCGAGGGGCGCGTTCTGCTCCCCGCCCTCGCCGAGCCCGAGCGACATCGGGAGCATCCCGAGCACCATGGCGAGCGCGGTCATCAGCACGGGCCGCAGGCGGGTGACCCCCGCGAGCCACGCCGCGCGGCGCGCGTCGGCGCCGAGCGCGCGCTGGTCGTTGGCGAAGGTGACCATGAGGATGCTGTTCGAGGTCGCGACGCCGATGCTCATGATCGCGCCCATGAGCGCGGGCACCGAGAGGGTGGTGTGCGTGGCGAAGAGCATCCAGCAGATGCCCGCGAGCGCCCCCGGCAGCGCGCCGAGGATGATCAGCGGGTCGAGCCACGACTGGAAGTTCACGACCATCAGCAGGTAGACGAGCACCACGGCGAAGGCGATGCCGTAGGCGAGGCCCGCGAAGCTCGTGTTCATGCTCTCGACCTGACCGCGCACCCGTACCTGCGCGCCGCGCGGGAGGCTGCGCCGCTCGCTGTCGACCACGCGCTGCACGGCGTCGGCGACGGCGCCGAGGTCGGCGCCCTGCACGTTGGCGAGCACGTCGAAGGTGGGCGCGACGTTGTAGTGGGTGATGTTCACGGGCTGCGCGTCGCGGCGCAGCGTGGCGAGGTTGCCGAGGGTCTGCCCGCGCGCGGCGCCGGGGCCCGTGACGGGGGTGTTGCGCAGGGCGTCGAGGTCGTCGACCTCGTACTGCGGCGTCTGGACGGCGACGGGGTACTGCACGCCCCGGCGCGGGTCGAGCCAGAAGCTCGGGGCGACGGCGCTGTTGGAGCTCAGCGAGACGAGCACGCTGTTGGCGACGTCGCGCTCGGTGAGCCCCAGGAGGCTCGCCTCGGCGCGGTCGACGTCGACGCGCAGCGCGGGCGCGCCGAGCACCTGGTGGAGGTGGACGTCCACCGCGCCGGGCACGCGCGCGACGCGGTCGCGGAGGCGGCGCGCGACGCGGAGGGTCTCGGCGCGGTTCGCGGGCGTCGCGGTGAGCTGCACGTCGATGGGCGCCGAGAGCCCGAAGTTGAGCACCTGCGTGGTGATGTCGGGCGCGAGGAAGAAGAACTCCATCGCGGGGAAGCGCTGCGCGAGGCGGCGCCGCAGCGCGCGCACGTAGCCCGCGGTGGGGCCGTGCCGACCGTGGCGGAGGGCCACCATCACCTCGCCGTCGGCGGCGGAGATCATCGAGGGGTCGCCGAGCGCGAGGTTGATGCCGCTGTTGGGGATGCCGACGTTGTCGATGAGCGTGGCGACCTCGTCGCGGGGGATGACCCGCCGGATCTCGTCTTCGACCTCGGTGAAGGCGCGGGCGGTCTCTTCGAGGCGCGTCCCGGCGGGCGCGCGGACGTGCAGGCGGATCTGCCCCGCGTCGACGGCGGGGAAGAAGTCCCTCCCGAGGCGCGGGAAGAGCAGCGCGGCGCTCAGCGCGGCGAAGGCGAGGAAGCCCGCGGCCACCGCCGCGCGGTGGTCGAGGGCGAGGTCGAGCGCGCCGCCGTAGGCCCGACGGAGCCGCTCGAAGAGGGCGTTGAAGCGCAGGTGCGCGCGCCACGCGAGGTCCTCGCGACGGCCGCTCTCTCCTCCCTGGTAACGGTGCAGCTCGGCCCCGAGGAGGCGGTGCATCATCGTCGGCACGAGCGTTCGCGAGAGGAGGTACGAGGTCATCATCGCGAAGACCACGGCCATCGCGAGCGGGGTGAAGAGCGAGCGCGCCGCGCCGGTGATGAACACCACGGGCACGAACACGATGCAGATCGACATCGTCGCGACGAGCGCGGGCGTCGCGATCTGCTGCGCGCCGTCGAGGATCGCCCGCACCAGGGGCTTTCGCATCGCGATGTTCCGGTGGACGTTCTCGATCTCCACCGTGGCGTCGTCGACGAGGATGCCGACCGCGAGCGACATCCCGCCCAGGGTCATGAGGTTCAGGGTCTGACCGAGCGCGGCGAGCGCGATCGTCGACACGAGGATCGACAGCGGGATCGACGCCACCACGATCAGCGTGCTGCGCCAGCTCCCGAGGAAGAGCAGGATCATCAGCGCGGTGAGCCCCGCGGCGACGGCGCCCTCCTTCAGCACCCCGTCGACGGCGGCGCGCACGAAGACCGACTGGTCGAAGAGCAGGTCGAGCCGGTACTCCCGCGGGAGCGTCTGGAGCACCGACGGGAGCGCCTCGCGGATGCGCCGCACGATGTCGAGGGTCGAGGCCCCGCCCGACTTCAGGATGCTCAGGAGCACCCCGTTGCGGCCGCCGTTGCGGACCATGTTGGTCTGCGGCGCGAAGCCGTCGCGCACCTGCGCCACGTCGCGCACGCGCAGGGTCGCGCCCCGCGTGGAGGTGAGGGGGATGTCGGCGATCTCGCGCAGGGTCTCGGGGCTGCTGTTGAGGCGAACGCCGAGCTCCTGCGCGCCGAGCTTGATGGTGCCCGAGGGGAGGATGAGGTTCTGTGACCCAATGGCGGCGCTCACGTCGGCGGGCGCGAGGCCCACGGCGAAGAGCCGCGCGGGGTCGATGTCGACCATGGATCTGGCGGAGCTTTTCCGCCGTAGGGGAAGGGCATCTGCGCGCCCTGCACCGTCGCGAGGCCCGTGCGCAGGAGCGTGTTGGTGAGGTCGAAGAGCGCCTGCTCGGGCAGCGTCGGCGAGCTCACCGCGCCCTGCACGATGGGCACGTTCGACGCGCTGTACTGCATGATGAGCGGGGGCGTGATCCCGGGCGGGAACGCGCGCACCACGGTCTGCGAGATGGCCGTCACCTGCGCGGTCGCGGCCTCGATGCGCGTGCCGGGGTGGAAGAACACCTTCACGATCCCGTAGCCCGCGAGGGTCTGGCTCTCGATGTGCTCGATGCCGCTCACCGTCGTGGTGAGCGCGCGCTCGTAGTTGGTGGTGACCCGGCGCTCCATCTCCTCGGCGGGCAGTCCGCCGTACTGCCAGACCACCGCCACCACGGGGATGTCGATCTCGGGGAAGATGTCGGTGGGCATCTTCGTGATCGCGTAGGCGCCGCCGAAGAGGATGAGCAGCGCCATCACCACGAAGGTGTACGGGCGGCGCAGCGCGAGTCGGACGATCCACATGGCGGCGTTGGTCCTCGGGGCCCTCTACGGCAGCCGCCCGCTGGCGAGGATGAGCTCGAGCCGGCCCTGCCGCGCGGCGTCTTCGGCGACCACCACCGCGGTCGCGGCGTCGCGCGCGCGCCGCTCGGCGTCGATCACCTCGAGGTTGGTGCTCGTCCCGCCGCGGTAGGCCTCCTGCGCGAGGGTGAGCGTTTCGTCGGCGAGGCGGGCGGCGTCTCGGGCGGCGTCGAGCGCGAGGTCGGCCTGCCTCACGGCCGCCGCGGCGGCGCGCACGTCGGCGCGGGCCTGCCGCGTCGCGGCCTCGAGCTGTAAGCGCGACTCCTCGGCGAGGGCCTCGCGCTCGCGCCGCGCGCCGTAGCGCAGACCGCCGTCGTAGAGCGGGAGCGAGAGCACCACCTGCGCCTGCCACCCGGTGAGCGGCTGCGTGAGCGTCGGCGGGTTCTGGTAGAAGGGCTGCGCGACGCCGGTGAGCGTGGGGAGGTAGTCGACCCACGAATCGCGCAACACCCGCCCGGCGGCCTCGGAGCGCGCCCGCGCGCTCAGCACGTCGGGCCGTGACTCTCCGGCGGAGGCGAGCGCGGCGGCCTCGCTGGGCGCGGTGAGCTCCGCCGCGGCCTCGTCGACGTCCACCGCGTCGTCGGCGCCGAGGAGCACCCCGAGCGCCTCACGGGCGCGGGCCACGCCGGCGAGCGCCGACTGGAGCTGGGCTTCGGTGACGGCGAGCTCCTGCCCCGCGCGCACCACGTCGACGCGGTTGCCCACGCCGCCCTCGAAGCGCGCCGCCGCGAAATCGCGGTGCGCCCTCGCGGCGTCGCGGGCGCGGGCGAGCGACTCGATGGACCTGCGCTGCGCGAGGGCCGTGAGCCACGCCCTCGCCGTCGCGGCGGCCACCAGCCAGCGAGACTCCGACGCGCTCGCCCGCGCGCTCGCGGCGTTGTCGCGCGCGTGCGACCACTGCGCCCAGCGCTGCGGCGCGACGATCGGCACGGTGAGCGTCACGTTCGCCGCGAGCTGGTCGGCCCCCGCGATCACGCGGCCCGAGAGCACGCGGTCGTCGTCGAGGCGGGTGTAGACCGCGTTCGCCGTGAGCGTGGGGAGCGAGGCCGCGCGGGCCGCTTCGACGAGGGCCTCGGCGCGGCGCACCTCGGCGCGGGCGACCTCGGCCGAGGGGTTGCGCGCGACGGCGCGGGCCACCGCCGCGGAGAGCGAGAGGCGAGCGGGGGCTGCGGTGGAGGGCTGCGCGAGCGCCGCCGCGGGCGCGAGCGAGGCGGCGACGCAGAGCGCGGCGAGGGTGCCGTGCATGGGCGAGGGCGGGTATAGTGCCGCTCCGTTGCGACCGCAATGGTTGCAGACGCAACGATTGCGCGCGGTCGCGCAACCCGGTCGCGAGGCGAGGGAGTCAGGGCTGAACGTGAGTGAGCGCGACGAAGACACCGCGCCCGAGGCGGAGGCGCCGCCGCTGGCGGAGGAGATCCACCGGCTCATCGGGCGCAGCCGTAGGATGCTCTGGCTCGCCTCGGCGCGCGCGCTCGAGGCGCGGGGCGACTCGGTCTTCGCGTGGCAGTGCCTCTGCTACCTCGTGAACAACGGCCCCACGGTGCAGCAGGACCTCGCGATGGCGACGGCGCAGGACCCGGCGGGGACCTCGCGGCTCCTCGACGACCTCGAGTCGCGCAAGCTGGTGAAGCGCGCGCCCGACCCGAGCGACCGGCGGCGGCTGGTGGTGTCGGTCACGCGCGCGGGGCGGGCGTGGCACCGCTCGGCGTCGCCCGCGGTGGCCGAGGCCGTGGGCGAGGCGCTGCAGCGCCTGACGCCGACGCAGCGCGCGACGCTCGCGAGGCTGCTGCGCACCCTCCTCGACCTGCCCGCGGCCGAGCCCGCGAGGGCGAAGAAGGGCGGCGGGCGCAAGGGCTGCTGACGCGGGGCGGGGAGCTCAGGCGCGGCGGCGATCGGCCACGAGGATGCTCAGGACGACCAGGAGCTCGGCGGGGTCGATGGGCTTGGCGAGGTGCATGTCGAAGCCGTCGCGCAGGGCGCGGGTGCGGTCTTCGACGCGGGCGTAGGCGGTGAGGGCGAGCGCGGGGAGGGCGCGCTCCTGGCCGTCGCGGGCGCGCAGGGCGCGGATGAACTCCAGACCGTCCATGTCGGGCATGCCGACGTCGGAGACGATCACGTCGAAGTCACGCTCGGCGATCGCGGCGAGGGCCTCGCGCCCGCCCGACGCGGTGGTCACCTCGGCGTCGCACTCCGAGATGACGTAGCGGAGCAGCTCGCGGGTCTCGGCCTCGTCGTCGACGACGAGCACGCGCTTGCCCTTCAGCGCGGGCGGGCACTCGAAGGGCGCGGCCGCGGGGAAGCCCGGGGTCGGCGGCGTGGGCGAGACGCGGTCGGCGCGCAGCGGCGCCATCGGCAGCCGCACCACGAAGGTCGAGCCCTTCGTCGGCCCGTCGCTCTCGGCCGAGACCACGCCGCCGTGCAGCTCGACGAGGGAGCGCACGATGGCGAGCCCGAGCCCGAGCCCGCCCGCCCTGCGCGAGATCGACGCGTCGCCCTGACGGAAGCGGTCGAACACGTGCGGGAGGAACTCCGGCGCGATGCCCTGCCCGTCGTCGGCGACGACGAGCTCGACGTGCGACTGCTCGCGCCGCAAGCGGACCTGCACGCGGCCGCCCTTGGGGGTGAACTTGATCGCGTTCGAGAGCAGGTTCCACACGACCTGCTGGAGGCGGTCGGGGTCGCCGACGATGGCCGCGTGGGAGTCGAGCACGGGCTGCAGGCGGATGCCCTTGGCCTCGGCGGCGGGGCGCACCGCGTCGAGGGCGGCCTCGACCACGCGCACCATGTCGAGGGGGCCGACGCTGAGCACCAGCTTGCCCTGCTCGATGCGCGACAGGTCGAGCATGTCTTCGATGAGCCGCGCCTGGACGCGGGCGTTTCGCTCGACGGTCTCGAGCGCGCGGGCCCGCTGCTCGACGGGGACGTTGCCGCCGCGCAGGAGCGTCGTCCACCCGATGATCGCGTTGAGCGGCGTGCGGAGCTCGTGGCTCAAGGTGTTCAGGAAGTCGTCCTTGGCGCGGCTCGCGGCCTCGGCGGCCTCGCGCAGCCCCTCGATGCGCCGCCGCGCGAGCACCTGCTCGGTGACCTCGAACACCACGGCCATCAGGCCGGTCACCGCGCCGCCGTCGCGCATCGGGCTCACCGTCGCGTTGAAGTACGCCGGGGCGCTCCGACCGCGGCGCCGCAGCGTGACCTCGAACTCTTCCAACACGAGCGCCTCGCCCCGCTCGAAGGCGTCGTCGAGGAGCGCCAGCGCGGGCTGCAGCCGCATCTCGGGGAAGGACTCGAGGAGCGTCGTGCCCGCCAGCGACTCGCGCCCGGTGAGCGCGCAGAAGGCCGCGGTGGCGAGCTCGAAGCGGTGCTCGCTCCCCGAGAAGCACGGCGATGGGCGCGGGCGCGTGCATCAGGAAGCTCGTAGAGCCTCCGCCGCTCGGCAGCCAAACGGCCCGCGGCCGGGCAAGGCTACGCCTGCGTCGACACGCGCGCGAGGAAATCTCCCGCCGAGAAGGGCTTCCACGGGTAGTCGTCGGCGCCGGCCTCGACGCCCTCGACGCGCGCTTCGTCCCCGGCGCGGGCCGAGCATCACCACGAACACCCTCGGCGGTCGCGGGGTCGCCACGCAGGGCGCGCAGCAGGCCGAAGCCGTCAGGCCTGGGCATCATCACGTCGGTGAGCACCACGTCGGGCGGCCTCGCGCGCGCCGCGTCGAGGGCCTCGCTGGCGCCGTCGGCCCTGGACTCGACCGTGAAGCGGTCGTGGAGCACCGCGCGACGTACTCGCGCATGTCGGCGTTGTCGTCGGCGAGGAGCACCCGCGGCGCGTCGCGCTCCGACGCGGCGCAGAGAGCTCGTGCGCGTCGGGGCCCAGCGCAGGGCCTCCTGCACGTAGGGCGCGGCTGCGACTCGACGCTTCGGCGGGCTCGCGCGACGACGCGACGTGTCCGTCTGGCAGGTGCGCGCGACCGAGGCGGCACGCGGACGGTGAAGGCCGAGCCCCGGCCGAGGCTCGCTCTCGACCCACCTCGCCGCCGTGGAGGCGGGTGAGCTCGTTCACCAGCGACAGGCCGATGCCGGTGCCCTCGTGGGTGCGCGCGCGCACGCCTCGACGCGGTGAAAGCGCTCGAAGAGCCGTGGGAGGTCCTCGGGCGCCACGCCCGCGCCGGTGTCGCGCGGTCAGCGCCGCCGCGATTACCCTCGCGCGCGAGGGTCACGCTCACGCCGCCGTCGAAGGTGAACTTCAGCGCGTTCGACAGGAGGTTCAGGACGATCTTCTCCCACATCGCGCGGTCGACGTAGGCGGGCTCGCCCAAGGGCTCGCAGCGGACCTCGAACGCGAGCCCCGCGCGCTCCACCGCGGCGCGGAACGCGCTCGCGAGGTCGGCCGTGAGCGTCGCGAGGTCGGTGGGCTCGAAGCGCGCCTGCGCGCGCCCGGCTTCGAGGCGTGAGAAATCCAGCAGCGCGTTCACGAGGCGCAGGAGGCGCAGCTCGTTGCGGTGCACGGCCTCGGGTCGGCGCCCGGTGGCGCGCGCGACGGCGGCGCGAGGCGTCTTCGGTGAGGCCGATCGTCGGCGTGAGCGGCGTACGAACTCGTGGCTCACGTTCGAGAAGAACGCGGTCTTGGCGCGGTCGATCTCGGCGAGCCTCGGCGCGGCGGCGCTCCTCCTCGAAGGCCCGCGCGCGCGTGAGCCCCGCGGAGAGCGCCAGCGAGCAGGGTCAGGGCGAGCGCGTGGCGTCGTCGACGGAGCCGGTACCGGGTTGAGCCCGGCCACGAAGACGCCCGCGGGGTGCTGCGCGACTTGCTGGCGATGGGGAGCACCAGCGCCTGCGCGGGCGGGCGCGACCAGCGACCCGAGGGCCAGGGCGACGCGGGGTCGAGGTCGACGAAGGTCGCGGCCTCGCTCGCGCGCGAGGCAGGCCACGGAGGCGCCGGGCGCGCGAGGGTCGAGGACGCCGACGCGGCAGGGTGGTCGCGGTCGATCCCCGAGGCGCCCGCGAGGACGCGCGGCCCTCGCCGTCGAAGAGGTAGGTGAGCGCGAAGGTCACGTCGCGCGCAGGTCGGCCCGCGAGGCGGCCGTGCGCCGCGTCGAGCACCTCTCGCGTCGTGGCCGCCCCCGCGGGGGCCGCCGCGAGGTCGCGCAGAGCGATGCGCCGCTCGCCGATCGCGCAGGGTCTCTTCGATGACGACGCAGAAGAGCCCCGAGATCTCTCCCGCGTCGCCGGGCACCGGGCTGTACGAGAAGGTGTGGTAGGTCTCCTCGGGGTAGCCGCTGCGCTCGAGGAAGAGCATCAGCCCCTCGTCCCAGGTGGCCTCGCCGGTGCTGAGCACGTGCGCGATGCGTGGGCCGATGGTGGGCCAGATCTCGGCCCACACCTCGCGCGCAGGCCTGCCAGCGCCCGGGGTGCTTCGCGCCCCAGGTCTTTCGGCGTACGCGTCGTTTGTAGAAGACGAGTTCGACCGCTCGCTCCGCCACGACCGCCCCGGCGTGCTCTCGATGGCCAACGCGGGCCCGGGCACCAACGGCTCGCAGTTCTTCATCACCGAAGGCCCCACGCCGCACCTCAACGACCGCCACTCGGTCTTCGGCTACGTCGTGAAGGGCATGGACGTCGTCAACCGCATCGCGCAGCTCCCCACGGGCGCCCGCGACGTGCCCCGCGACGCCGCCGCGGCGACCATCCAGCGCGTCGAGTTCTTCCGCTCGCCCACCACCCCGGCCTGATCCGCGCGGTTCCACCGCGGGGCGACTCGCGGTAGACCCACAGCCCCCAGCCATGACGACGTCCCCTAGCGTCCCGCCGCCCGAGCCCGAGGCGCACGAGGCCCACGCCGGGCACGCCCCGGTGATCCGCTCCCCGCGCGACCTCGCCCTGCTCGCCCTCGGCGCCGTCGGCGTCGTCTACGGCGACATCGGCACCTCGCCCCTCTACGCCATCAAAGAGTGCTTCGCGCAGCCCCACGGCGTGCGGGTCGACCCCGGCAACGTGCTCGGCATCCTCTCCCTGGTCTTCTGGTCGCTCACCCTGGTCATCGTCGTGAAGTACGTGACCTTCGTGCTGCGCGCCGACAACCGCGGAGAGGGCGGCACCATGGCCCTCCTCGCCCTCGTCGACTCCGCCGACTCGCTCGAGAAGAAGCGCAGGCTCCGGCAGGTCCTCGGCGGCCTCGCCCTCTTCGGCGCGTCGCTCCTCTACGGCGACGGGATCATCACCCCGGCCATCTCGGTGCTCTCCTCCATCGAGGGCCTCGAGGTCGCGACCGACAAGGTCCACGACTTCGTGGTGCCCGTCACCGTGGCCATCATCATCGGGCTCTTCTCCTTCCAGAAGCGGGGCACCGCGAGCGTCGGCAAGATCTTCGGCCCGGCCACCCTCGTGTGGTTCGTCTCCATCGCCGCCGCGGGCGTGCCGTGGATCTTCCGCAACCCCGGCGTGCTCGCCGCGCTCAACCCCGCCCACGCGGTGCACTTCCTCTTCCACCACGGCGTCCACGGCTTCCTCGTGCTGGGCTCCGTGGTGTTGTGCGTGACGGGCGGAGAGGCGCTCTACGCCGACATGGGCCACTTCGGCCGCAGGCCCATCCGCTGGGCCTGGTACGGCGTGGTGTTCCCCGCGCTGCTCTGCAACTACTTCGGCCAGGGCGCGGTGCTCCTCGCGCGGGGAGAGGCCGCGCGTGACAACCCCTTCTTCGGGATGCTCCCGTCGCTCGCGGTGTACCCCATGGTGGCCGTGGCGACGGTGGCCACCGTGGTCGCGTCGCAGGCGTTGATCTCCGGCGCGTTCTCGCTCACGCAGCAGGCGATCCAGCTCGGGTACTGCCCGCGGCTCACCATCGTGCACACGTCGAACAAGGCCGAGGGGCAGATCTACATCCCCGAGGTGAACCGGATGCTGATGGTCGCCTGCGTCGCCCTGGTGCTGGTCTTCCGCGAGTCGTCGCGGCTCGCGGCGGCCTACGGCATCGCGGTGACCGGCACCATGGCCATCACCTCGCTGCTCTTCTACCAGGTCACCCGCCGCTGGAACTGGCCGAGGTGGAAGTCCGCGAGCCTCCTCGCGCTCTTCCTCGCGATCGACCTCGCGTTCCTCGGCGCGAACGTGGTCAAGATCGCCGACGGGGGGTGGTTCCCGCTGGTGATCGCGGGGCTGGTCTTCGTCGTGATGACCACGTGGAAGACCGGCCGCCGCGCGCTCGGCGTGCACATCGTCGCGAACACGCTCTCCATCGACCTGTTCCTCAACGACGTGCGCGCGACGAAGCCGCACCGCGTGCCCGGCACCGCGGTGTTCATGACCTCGAACCCCGAGGGCGCGCCCCCGGTGCTCCTGCACCACTTCAAGCACAACATGGTGCTGCACAAGCAGGTGATCCTGCTCTCGATGCAGACCCAGCACGTGCCCGAGGTGCCCGACGCCGAGCGCGTCGAGGTCTCCGAGCTCGGCGAGGGCTTCTACAAGGTCGTCGCGAGCTACGGATTCATGGAGACCCCCGACGTGTCCGAGGTCCTCGCGCTCTGCAAGGCCAGGGGGCTCAACGTCGACGCCCGCGGCGCGAGCTTCTACCTCGGGCGCGAGACGCTCCTCACGACGGGCCGCTCGAACATGGCCCGGTGGCGCAAGGCGCTCTTCGCGTTCCTCTCGCGCAACGCGCGCCCCGCGAACGCCTTCTACAACATCCCGCCGAACCGCGTGGTGGAGCTCGGCACGCAGATCCAGCTCTGAGCGCGCCGACGCTCTCTCGCGCGCGCTCCGCGCGGCGCGCTGAACGTTCTTGACCGCCGTCGCGGCGTCGCGCTCCCATCCGCGCCCTCCGCCTCACCGGACGGGGGAAGGCACGATGAACACCGGTACAGATCGGCATGTCAGGCAGAACCGTCCGCACGCTCCAGCAGGCGCTGCGGACGAGGGCTACGAGATCGACGTCGACGGAGACTTCGGCGGAGCCACTGCCGGCACCCTGCGCGACTGGTCATCCAACAACGACCTCACGGTCGACGGCATCGCGGGCCCCGACACGTGGGCGTCGCCGGCACGAAGACGACGACGGCGCGAAGGCAGCTTCGGCGGCCAGCCTGCTCGACGGCCTGCGCGGCGACGCCGTGCGCGACCTGCAGGCGGCCCCGCCGAGCTTGGTAGGAGCCTGACATCGACGTATCTTTTCGGCGACGCGACCGACGAGGCCGTGCGCGAGTTCCAGGAGGAGAACGAGCTCGACGTCGACGGCGTCGTCGGGCCGCTCACCTGGGCCGCGCTCGGGTTCTGACCGACCGCCGCGTCCACCTCCCCGCCTCGACTCCCCGCTCCGATCTCAGAGACCCCCTCCGATCTGCGACGCTCCCGCAGTGGCCTCGCCGGGTAGCGCGCGACGCGCGACCGCGCCGCCGCCCCACGACGCCCCAGCGGCCGACGCGCCCCCGACGAGCGACCCGCGCGACCCGGGCGCCGCGCCCCAGCGACGACGGTCTCTCTCTTCAATGAAGCGAAGCCCCGCGCGCGCCCGATCCTTCGCGAACACGCGGCGCGCCGACCGCGGTGGTGTGAATGGTCTGTACGCACGCGCAGCACTCTTTTCATAGGTGAACCGAGGAAGCCGGGAGAGTGCGGCGTCGTTGATGTGAACGAAACGTACAACGCTGATGGGGGCCATGACCGATCGCCCACGCGTGGGGCGAAGAGGCCGCATGTTGTTGATCACACAAGAGAATCTCTCGACGCAGGACGTCTTTGACGCCGCGACGATTCCGCTAGGATCCGCGGAGGAGCCATCCATGGACACCGATCGGTTGTTGAGAGCGTCTAGCGGGGTCGCGGCCTTCTACCTCCTATGGACCGCGAAGTTCGCCTTCGATCACCTCTACGCCTCGCAGGGGTGGCGGTGGATCGTGCTCCTCAACCTGCTGCTCGTGTCGGCGTGCTGCCTGTGGATGACGCTCGGCCGCCCCTTCGCAGACCGCGTCCGCGCGCTGTCGGCGGTGATGCCCGCCGTCGCGGTGGCGGGCCTCGTGGTGCTCGCGCAGGCGATCTTCGCCATCAGCGGCGGCTGAGCCGACGGAGCGCCCCGCGGTGCGCCGCGCAGACCGAGAGCGCGGCTACCCGCGGCGGACCGCGCGGGTCACCCCCCGGCGACCCTCACGAAGGCTTGCGGTTCTGGCAGCGCGCCCGGAGGGAGTCGAACCCCCAACCGTCGGATCCGAAGTCCGATGCTCTATCCATTGAGCTACGGGCGCAGGGGCTTTTGGGGTGACCGACGGGAATCGAACCCGCGACAATCGGAGCCACAATCCGACGCTCTACCAACTGAGCTACGGCCACCGCATCAGGGGATCACTCTCCCGACGGGGCGCGGTTCATACCTCGACTCCTCGCCGCTTGTCACGCCCCGAGCGAACAAATTCTGCGCGGGCTTGTCCTCCTGGCCGCGGGGCGTGGTATCCACTCCGTCCTCCGAGCCGTTGGAGCGGGGAGTCGCACAGCCTGGTAGTGCACGAGCTTTGGGAGCTCGGCGTCGCGGGTTCAAATCCCGCCTCCCCGACCCGTCGATACCGTTTCTCTCCGCGCTGGTAGCTCAGTTGGATAGAGCGCCGACCTTCTAAGTCGGATGTCGCGCGTTCGAATCGCGCCCAGCGTACCGCCCCGCCTCGCCTGCTGCGTCCTCCGTACCCCTTCACGCCGGGCGCGCGCGGAGACTACCCTCCCGCCGCATGAGGGTGCTCCTGACCGGCGCCGCGGGCTTCATCGGCAGCCACGTCGCCGACGCGCTGCTCGACCGCGGCGACGAGGTGGTCGGCTTCGACAACTTCAACAGCTTCTACGACCCCGCGATCAAGCGCCGCAACGCCGCCGCGCTCGCGGCCCGTCCGCGCTTCGAGATGGTCGAGGCCGACCTCCTCGACGCCGCCGGGCTCGACGTCGCCTTCGCCCGCGGCGGCTTCGACGCCATCGTCCACCTCGCCGCGTGGGCCGGGGTGCGGCCCTCCATCGGCAACGCCGGGCTCTACGTCGACGTGAACGTGCGCGGCACCGTCGACCTCCTCGAGCGCGCGCGCAAGCACGGCGTCGGCCGCTTCGTCTTCGCCTCGTCGTCGTCGGTCTACGGCGGGCGCACCGAGGTGCCCTTCCGCGAGACCGACGTCGTCGACGAGCCCATCTCGCCCTACGCGGCCACGAAGAAGGCCGGCGAGGTGCTCTGCTACACGTGGCACCACCTGCACGGGCTCGACGTGTCGGCCCTGCGCTTCTTCACGGTGTATGGGCCGCGGCAGCGCCCCGAGATGGCGATCCACCGCTTCGCGACGCGCATGGCGCGCGGCGAGGAGGTGGTGCTCTTCGGCGACGGCTCCAGCGCGCGCGACTACACGTACATCGCCGACATCGTGAAGGGCGTGCTCGCCTCGCTCGATCGCTGCCAGGGCTTCGAGGTCTACAACCTCGGCGAGTCGCGGCTCACCACGCTGGCCGAGCTCGTCGACAAGCTCGCGCGGGCGCTGAAGCTCTCGCCGAAGATCCGCTACGAGCCCGAGCAGCCAGGCGACGTTCCCATCACCTACGCCGACGTGTCGAAGGCCAGGGCCCGCCTCGGGTACGACCCGAGCACCACCGTCGACGAGGGCCTCGAGCGCTTCGCGGAGTGGTTCTGGCGCGAGGGCGTTCGCTGAGCGCGCGTGCGGCGCCGGTCGCCGTGGCGGCCTTCGCCGCGGCCCTCGTCGCGCTGCTCCTGGCGCCGGTGCCGCCGGTCGTCCTCGACGCCCTGCTCGCGGCGAACCTCGGGGTCGCGCTGGCGGTCTTCGTCGCGTGCCTCGACGGCCCTCCGCCCGCGCTCCGCGCGCGCCTGCCGAGGGTGTTGCTCCTCGGCGCGCTCGCGCGCCTCGCGCTCGAGCTCGCGGCCGTGCGCCTCGCCCTCTCGCGGGGCCACGCGGGCGCGGTGATCGACGCCTTCGGCCGCGCTGTCCTCGGAGGAGACTGGGCCGTGGGCGCGGCGGTCTTCGTCGCGCTCACCGTGGTGCAGCTCGTGGTGGTGGTGCGCGGGGCCGAGCGCGCAGCAGAGGTGGCGGCGCGCTTCGACCTCGACGCGCTGCCCGGTCGGCAGATGGCCCTCGACGCGGAGCTCCGTGCGGGCCGCTTCGGCGCCGCCGAGGGCGCGACCGAGCGCGAGCGCCTCGCGCGAGAGAGCCGCTTCCACGCGGCGATGGACGGCGCCATGCGCTTCGTGAAGGGCGACGCCTACGCGGGCCTCGTCATCGTCGCGGTGAACCTCACCGTGGGCGCGTCGATCGGCGCGACGCGCGGCGGCCTCTCGGTGGGCGACGCGGTCTCGCGCTACGCCTCGCTCGCGGTGGGGCAGGGGATGGCCGCGCAGGTGCCGTCGCTCTTGATGTCCGCCGCCGCGGCGTTGTCGGTGACGCGCGTGGTCGACGCGGGCGACGACGCGGCGCTCTCGCGCGCGGCCGGGGTGGCCGCCGCGGTGGTCGCCGTGATCGCGCTCCTGCCGGGGTTCCCTACGGTGCCCTTCGCGCTGACGGCGCTCGCGCTCGCCGCGCCGCTGGTGGCCGCGCGCGCCCGCGCGCTCACGCTCACCGCACCGCGTGGAGAGGCGCTTCAGGCGCGCGCGCTGGCGCTCGCTGCGTGGCGCGACGCGGGCTTTTCCTGCCGCCGCCCACAGTGCGGGTGGTCGAGGCTCGCGCGTCTCGCTCGCGCTGCGAGGCGGCGCCGCGTCGAGGTTGATGACGTCTCGGGGCTGCGCCGCGCGCTGCCCTCGCTGGTCGCCGGCGCGTGGACCGTCGACCGCGCCGAGGCGGCGCTCCGCGCGTTGGGGACCTCGGCGCCCGCGCTGCATCGAGTGCGTCGCGAGGGCGTGCGCGCGCCGGTGCTCGCCGAGGCGGCGCGCTCGTGGAGGAGGGCGTCCGCTGCAGCCGTGGGTCGAGGCGCTGGAGAGCTGGTCTCGCCGCGCGGGAAGGTCGACGCCGAGGAGCCTCACCGAGGCTGCGGCGGGTGCTGGTGCCGTCGTGGGCGCGGCGTGTTCGATGACGGGGTCGACGCGTGGCAGCTCTCGCCCGACGTGGCCGAGCTCCTCGCGCGGTCGAAGGGCGAGGTGAGCCGCGGGCTCCGTGAAGAGCTCGCGGCCGATCGCGGCGCCGCTGCGTGAGGTGGAGCGGCCCGTCGTGGTCGCGCCGGCGGAGCTGCGTCGGCAGGCGTGGCGCGCGCTGGAGCGAGACGTGCCAGGGGTGGTGGTGCTCTGCGCGGAGGAAATCCCCGACGGGGTGACGGTGAGGCTGCGGGGCGTGCTCGGGCCGTGAGGGGCGGCCCGGCGGAGCAGGGCGGGGTCAGTAGCCGCGGCGCATCACGGCGCTGTCGCCGTTCTCGAGCTCGCGCTGGGTCTGCGTCACGAGGCAGAGCGCGTTGCGCTCGTGCACCGCGATCACGGTCATCTCGCCGATGACCTCCAGCGGCAGCTCGTCGTGCGGCCGCTGGCGGTCCACGTCGGGCGGGACGTCGACGTTGCCGTCTCCGTCGCGGTCGAGCTCCTGCAGGCGCGCGACGCGGCCCTGCGAGCGGGTGCTGCGGCGCCAGGGGTCTCCGCGGCTCGTGATGAAGAAGCGGTTGCCGAGGCGCACGCCGTCGCGCGAGCCGCGGTCGACGATCACGACGTACTGCCCGCCCACGATGCTCCGCGGCTGCGGGGTCGCGACGATGTGCGCGGCGACGTCGCGGTCGTTGGGCGTCGGCGGCACCGGGAGGAACTGCCGCTGGATCGCCGCCACGCGCTCGCCGCGCTCGATGGTGTCGAGCGACTCGGTGAGGCGCCCCGTGGCGATCTTGCGGCGGCCGTCCCACGCGTCGATCACGACCGTGCCGAGCACGCGCACGACGTGGCCCGAGTCGCGGTCGCCGCCCTCGGTCTCCTGCGCCTCGGAGTAGACCGTGTAGCTCTCGCCGATGTTCGGCGCGCGGTTCAGGAACTCGATGTAGATCTGGTCGCCCTCGCTGAGGAACATGTTGTCCTCGGGGGCGCCCACGATGGAGCCCGACGCGCGCAGGTCCTCCGTCGTGGCCCAGGCCTCCTCGCGGAGGAAGATCGTCCCGCGGGGCACGCGGGGTCGAGCGATGAGGCGGTTGCCCGGGCGCACGCGCCCCACGGACGGCGGCGCCGCGCGCTCACCGGGCAGGAGCAGCCGCACCTGATCGCCGGGGAAGATCCAGTGGGGGTTGGTGATCTGCGGGTTGCGCGCCCACAGCCGCGGCCAGTACCAGGGGTTCTCGAAGTAGTAGCCGGAGATGTCCCAGAGGGTGTCTCCGGTCTGCACCGTGTGGAACTCGGGGATGAGCCCGAGGGGCGCGCCCGAGGGCACGCCGCGGTCGTTGAGGGTGACCGTCGCGCGCGGTCGACCCGTGACCGCCGCGTCGGTTGTCTCGTCGCTGACCGTCACCTGCGCCGACGCGAGCGTCGGAACGGCGAGCACGGCCACGGCCCAGGGCAGACCCCAGTTGCGCTTCATCGTCGTCATTGCCTCTCGTTCCTCAGCCGCCGCGCGGCGTCGGAGTCGGGGAACCCTTCGAGGAGCCGCCGCTCGTGGCGCTCCGCAGACGCGACGTCACCCCCGCGCCGGCGCGCCTGCGCCAGCTTGTAGAGGGCGTCGGGGACCTTGTTGCCCGCAGGGAAGCGCTCGAGGAGCGCCTCCCACTCGCGGATCGCGCCGGCGGAGTCGCCCGCGCGCTGAAGGCACTCGCCCCGCCAGTACATCGCGTTGTCGGCGTGCGGGTGCTCAGGCCAACGCGACAGAAACTCCGCGAAGGCCGCGTTCGCCTCGGCGCAGTGACCCGCGCGCACCATCGCGAGCGCCTCGTCGTAGGCCGTGCTCGCGCTCGCGTCGAGCACGCCCGTCGAGTAGCCCTCGGCGATCGTGCGCCCGTTGCGGCTGGGCGCCGCGGGCAGCGACGACGCGTCGGGCCTCGCCCCCGGCTGCGCGGGCTGGACCGGCTGCGTCGCGGGCCGCGTCGGGCTCGTGCTCGGAGCTCCGGGCTGACCCGGCGCGGGCGGCACGGGCACCACCTGGAGGCGGTCGACGGGGTGCACCACGAAGGGCGTGCGCTCGGGGATGCGGTCGTTGCGGCCGATGCGGATCTCGGTGCGCTGGCCGCCCTCGGCGGGCGGGGCCTCGTCGGAGCGGGTGCTGGTGTCGACGCGGATGGGCTCGGGGGCCTCGCCCTCGGCGCCGAGGGTGATGGTCTCGCGGCGCTGCTCCAGCGCGTGGCGCGCGGAGCGGGCGGTGTCTTCGGTGAGGTTCTGCCGGTTCTGGAGCTGCTCGATGAGCGCGGCGTGGCGCTCCTGCTCGGCGCGCAGCCGGCGCACCTCGGCCTCGAGGCTGGCCGACCCTGCGGCCTGGCAGCCCGTGAGGACGAACAACATGGCGAGTGGCGTGCGCTTCATGGGCCTCGGGAAATCGTAGGCCGCCCCGCGTCGCCGCCGCAAAGAAACGCGCGCAACTTGTCCGATGGGGGGTCGATGAGGGCGCCCCATGAACGAACCGCACTCCGCGCGCGACCTCCCCGTGGGCTCGCGCATCTCGCACCGCTGGGAGACCCTCTGGATCGACGGCGACCCCACCGCGCTCGCGCCTCCGTTGGTGGCGGTGGTGGGCACGCGCGAGCCCGACCACGACGGGCTGCACATCGCGGAGAGCATCGCCGAGGGCGTCGCGCGCGCGGGCCACGCGGTGCTCTCGGGCGGCGCGCTGGGCATCGACGCGGCGGCGCACCGCGGCGCGCTCCAGGCCGAGGGGCGCACGGTGGTGGTGCTGCCCTCGGGGCTCGGTCACTGGTACCCGATGCGGCACGGGCCGCTCTACCGCGCGGTGGTCGCGAAGGGCGGCGCGCTGGTGTCGCAGTTCCCGCCCGAGACCCCGCCGACGCGCTGGACCTTCCCTCGGAGGAACGAGCTCGTCGCGGCGCTCGCCGACGTGCTGGTGGTGGTGCAGGCGCCGGCGAGCAGCGGCTCGCTCCACGCCGCGCGGCTCGCGATGGCCCTCGGGCGTCGCGTGCTCGCCGTGCCCGCGTCGCCCGCGGAGAGGCGCGGCCGCGGGTGCGTGGCGCTCCTGCGCGAGGGCGCGCTCCCGTGCGCGGGCGCCGACGACGTGCTGCGCGCGCTCGACGCCGTCGACGGGTCGCTGTTCGAGCGGCCCTCGCGCGAGCGGGCGCGCACGGGCTCCACACGCACGCGCGCCACGCGCGAAATTCCCGCGCGCGCAGCGGCCTCGGAGCTCCAGGTCACGCTGGACGGCGACGAGGCCGTCGTGTACCACTCCCTCGACGGGCTGATGCACGTCGACGAGCTCGCGGGAAGGTGCGGGCTCACACCATCCAGGCTCCAATCGGCGCTCTTGACGATGGTGCTCGACGGGTGCATCGAAGACCGCGGCGGTGGGATGTACGCCCGCGCTCGGGGCTGACCCTGAGGCTACGGCGGCTTCATCCCGCGATGGTGAGTAGAGGAAACGAGATGACCACTGCGCTCGTGATCGTGGAGTCCCCGGCCAAGGCCAAGACGATCCAGAAGTACCTGGGCAAGGACTTCCAGGTGCTCGCCAGCAAGGGCCACATCCGCGACCTGCCGAAGTCAGGTCTGCAGGTCGAGGTCGACGACGGATACAAGCCCCACTACGAGGTGCTCGACGACCACAAGGCCGTCGTGACCGAGATCCGCAAGGCGGCCAAGACCGTCGACGAGATCTACCTCGCGCCCGACCCCGACCGCGAGGGCGAGGCCATCGCGTGGCACATCGCGCACGAGCTCCGCGCGGTGAAGAAGCCCATGCGCCGCGTGGAGTTCCACGAGATCACGCGCAACGGCGTGCAGCGTGGCCTCGCCGCGCCGCGCGAGGTCGACGAGCGCCGCTTCAACGCGCAGCAGGCGCGCCGCATCCTCGACCGGCTCATCGGCTACGAGCTCTCGCCCGTCCTCTGGAAGCGCCTCTGCCGCCGCGTGAACGGGCACTACCTCTCCGCGGGGCGCGTGCAGTCGGCCGCGCTGCGGCTCATCGTCGACCGCGAGGAGGAGATCACGGCCTTCCGCGCGCAGGAGTACTGGCCTGTGGGCGTGGAGCTCCTCGGCGCGAAGAAGCCCGCGTTCCGCGCGGCGCTCGTCGAGGCCGAGGGCCAGAAGGTCGTGACGCCCTCGCGCGACCGCGCCTTGAAGTCGGGTGAGCGGCTCATCGCGTCGGGCGACGCGGCCAAGGCCATCGCCGACGACCTGCGCGGCGCGCGCTACGTCGTCGCGACGGTCGACAAGAAGGAGCGCCGCCGCCGCGCGCCGCCGCCGTACATCACCTCGTCGTTGCAGCGCGACGCGGCGAACCGCCTGGGCTTCAGCGCCTCGCGCACGATGCAGGTCGCGCAGCGTCTGTACGAGGGCATCGACGTCGGCGCCGAGGGGCCCGTCGGTCTGATCACGTACATGCGTACCGACTCGACGCGCCTCTCGAACGACAGCGTCGAGGCGGCGCGCGGGTACATCGCCAAGCGCTTCGGCGCGGCGTACGTCCCCGAGAAGCCCAACTTCTTCAAGACGAAGTCGTCGGCGCAAGACGCGCACGAGGCCATCCGGCCCACGACGCTCGATTTTCACCCCGACGCGATCAAGAAGTCGCTCAAGCCCGACGAGTACAAGGTCTACAAGCTGATCTGGGAGCGCTTCGTCGCGTGCCAGATGAGCGAGGCCCTCTACGACCAGACCACGGCGGGCATCGAGGCCACCGCGGGCGCGAAGCGCTACCTCCTGCGCGCGACGGGCAACGTGCTGAAGTTCTCGGGCTGGCTCGAGGCCCAGGGCGCCACTGAGACCTCGGACATCGCCGGTGAAGAGTCGGTGCGCGAGGAGGGCGCGAGCGAGGAGGACGACGGCTCGAAGGTGCTCCCCGCGCTGGCGCAGGGCGAGTCGCTGAACGTGGTCGACCCGCCCGCGGTGGTGACCGAGCAGAAGTTCACGCAGCCGCCCGCCCGCTACAACGAGGGCACGCTGGTGAAGGCGCTCGAAGACCTCGGCATCGGCCGCCCGAGCACCTACGCCGAGATCGTGAGCAAGGTGCTCTCGCGCGACTACGTCAGAAGAAGGACCGGCAGCTCGTCCCGACCAAGCTCGGGATGACCAAGACGCACGGGCTCGAGAAGAGCTTCCCCGACGTGGTGGACTACGAGTTCACGGCGAAGATCGAGCGCGACCTCGACGCGGTGGAGGCCGGCGGCGAGGACTGGGTCAAGCTCGTCGACCGCATCTACAAGCCCTTCAAGAAGCTCGTCGAGAAGGAGATGAAGTCGAAGGAGCCCGGCGAGGGCTGGCCCCGCGCCGAGGCCTCGGACCGCACGTGCGACAAGTGCGGCGCGCCCATGGTCCGCCGCTGGGGCCCCAACAGCGACTACTTCGCCTGCACCGCGTACCCCGCGTGCAAGAACATCGTCGACGAGAACCCCGCCCCGCCGCCCGAGGTCTTCGCCGACCGCAAGTGCCCCAAGTGCGGCAGGGACCTCCTCGTGAAGACCCGCCGCGGCACCGACGAGAAGTTCCTCTCGTGCGCCGGGTGGAAAAAGAAGGACCCCGACTGCGACTACACCGCGCCCTTCCCCTCGGGCATCCGCTGCCCGAAGTGCCACGCGGGCGACCTCGTGAAGGTCGGCGCTGCGAAGGGGCGGCGGCCCTTCTGGGGCTGCGAGAACTTCCGCTCCGAGGACGAGTCGAAGAAGTGCGACTTCCGCATCTACTCCGAGCCGGTGCGCGAGCCCTGCCCGAAGTGCGGGTCCGACTTCCTCGTGCGCGCCGGGGGCAAGACCCGCCCGGTGCTCAAGTGCGCGACGCCCGACTGCGGCTACGAGAAGCCCATCGAGCTCCCTGAGGGCGCCGAGGGCGACGACGACGCGCCGCCGTCGCGCAAGCCCGCCGCCCGCAAGGCCGGGTCGAGCGCCGAAGCCAACGCCTGACCCCTCCGCCTTTTCCCCACGGTCGTTCGCACCCCGAGCGACCCTCCCTGCACCGAGAGTCACCCCATGTCATCGCCGCCCGAAGTCACCGTCGTCGGCGGCGGTCTCGCTGGCTGCGAGGCCGCCTGGCAGCTCGCGTCGCGCGGCGTCCCCGTCGTGCTGCGCGAGCAGAAGCCCGAGAGGCGCACGCCCGCGCAGAGCGGCGATCAGCTCGCGGAGCTCGTGTGCTCGAACTCGCTCCGCGGCGCCGCGCTCGCCAACGCCGTGGGCCTCATCAAGGAGGAGATGCGTCGCGCGGGCTCGCTGGTCATCGCCGCCGCCGACGCGACGAAGGTCCCCGCGGGCGGCGCGCTCGCGGTGGACCGCGACCGCTTCAGCGCGACCATCACCGCGGCCCTCGACGCGCACCCGCTGATCCGGCGAGTGAGCGGCGAGGTGAGGTCGATCCCTCAGGAGCGGCCCGTGATCCTCGCGACGGGGCCGCTCACGGGCGACGCGCTCGCGGCGGACCTCGCGCGCGTCGTCGGCAGCGAGCACCTCGCCTACTACGACGCCATCGCGCCCATCGTCGCGACGGAGTCCATCGACATGGAGAAGGTGTTCCGCCAGTCGCGCTACGACCGCGGCGGCGACGACGCGTACCTCAACTGCCCGATGGACGCGGCGCAGTACCACGCCTTCGTCGCGGCCGTGGTGGCCGCTGAGAAGGTGAAGCCGCGGGAGTTCGAGGAGGCGCGCTATTTCGAGGGCTGCCTCCCGGTGGAGGTGATGGCCGAGCGCGGGGTCGAGACGCTCGCGCACGGGCCGATGAAGCCCGTGGGCCTCACCGACCCGCGCACGGGGCGACGTCCGTACGCCGTGGTGCAGCTCCGTCAGGAGGACCACGCGGGCACGGCCTACAACCTCGTGGGCTTTCAGACCCGCATGACCTGGACCGCGCAGGGGACGGTGCTGCGCATGATCCCGGGCCTGGAGAACGCAGAGTTCCTGCGCTTCGGGTCGGTGCACCGAAACACCTTCGTCCACGCGCCGACGCTCCTCGACGACGACCTCTCGCTGCGCGCGCTCCCGGGCGTGTACCTCGCGGGGCAGGTCACGGGCGTCGAGGGCTACGTCGAGCGCCGCGTGCGGGCTCTTCGTCGCCGTCTCCCTCGCGCGACGTCTCCTCGGGCTCGCGCCGCTCCCGCTCCCCGCGCACACCGCGCTCGGTGGGCTGTACAGCCACCTCCGTACGCCGCGTGCGGACTACCAGCCGAGCAACGTGACCTGGGCGATGGTGCCTCCGCTCGACGGAGACCCTCGCGCTGAAGAAGCTCGGCAAGCGCGAGCGCTACGAGCGCATGGCGCAGCGCGCGCTCGACGCGATCGGGCCCTGGGTCGAAGCCGCGCGAGAGGGCTTCGCGCCGTCGGCCGGTGATCGCGCGCGACGCCGCGGGGCACGCGCTCCCCGCGGCGGTGTGCGAAGGCGACGCGGTCACGGCTCCATCGGCGTGGGACGTCGGTCGACGCATCGGTAGCGGCGAACGGCGCCCTCGGAGGTGATCGCGAGGAGCGCGTTGCCCGCCCACGCGAGCTCGAGGCCTCCACGGGGCGTCGCGCGGGGCGGGCGCATCGAGCGCGGCGGGGTCGACGAAGCGGCCGAGGTCGAAGGACGCGCCGCCGCTCCGGGGTCGAGGTCGACGCCGCGCGAGCCCCAACGCACGCGCACCACGGGTCGGTCGCTCGCGCAGGCGAGGTGACCGCGGTGGGCGCGGGCCAGCTGATCGAGGGCGTCTCCGCGGCCGAAGCGCGGCGCGGGGTGAGGTCGCGGCCGGTGAGCGAGAGCGCGCACCACCGCGCGCGGGGGGCGACCGTCGAGGGAGCGCTCGGTGCCCAGCGCGACGAGCGCGTCGCCGGTGAAGGCGAGGTCGCCCGCGCTCCAGTCGACGAGCGGCGCGCGGAACGACTGCGGCAGCGCCGAGGCGCGGCCCTGCGGCACGGACTCGATGGGGGTGAGCGTCGAGCGCACGAAGTCGCTCCCGCGCAGGTAGAGCCACCCGCCGCCCGCGCGCACCAGGGAGCGAGGCTCCATCGACGGGGCGCGGGTCACCTCGTGGCGCAGCCTCCGCGTGGGCTCGGTGGGCGAGACGCGCGACTCGGTCCAGGTCGCGCAAGGGATCGGGCGGGGGAGGGGGCGCCCGTCGGGGTCTCGGGTGCAGGCGCCCATCGCGTCGGTGTAGACCGCGAGCGCGCCCTCGGCGTCGGCGCCCACGACGATCGACGCGCGCGGCCACCAGCGGCCCTCTCCCGTCGCCGCGTCGGGCAGCGTGAAGCGCGAGAGCGTGGTCGGCACGTCGACCGTCGCGAGGTCGGCGCTGGCGCGGAGCACCGTCACTACGCGCGAGCCGTGCCCGCGGTCGGTCACTCCGTCGGCGCGGTCGGAGCCCTCTCCCTCGTGGGTGATCCACCCCACCCACACGGCGTCGGCGGAGGCGGAGACCGAGAGCGACACCGCCGCGCCGCGCGTGGTGGCGACGCGCGAGGGCGCGCGCACCGGGAGCGCGTCGGCGTCGTAGAGCCACGCGAAGACCTCCCCCTCGCGGAGCACCGGGTCGTAGCAGGACCACGCCACGACGGCGCCTCCGGGTCGGGGCGCCGCAACGGCGGGGACGCACAGCGCGTCGGGGGGCTCGACGGTCGCGGGGCCGACGTCGACGCCGACGTCGACCGCGGCGTCGCGCGCGGCGACGTGAGGGGCGGGCGCTGGCGGCGCGCGCCTGCACGAGAGCAGCGACGACGTGAGCCAGAGCGCCCGCGCGGCGACCCTCGCGGTGGACACGCCCCTGTATACCAACCCGTCGCGCCGAGGCGCGAGCGGGTCAGTCGTCGTGCGGGCCCTCGCCGGGGGGGTTGTCCTCGAGCTCGACGAGGCGGTGGTCGACGTCACGCAGGAGCTGCTCGGCGACATCGGCGCTGAGCGAGCCCGTGCGTAGCGCGCGCAGGAGCGCGTCCTTCTCGGCGAGGAGGAGCTGCCGCGCGCTGTAGTGGTGCACCTCGGCGCGCAGGAGGTCGTCCTCGATGTGCAGCGCGCGCATCCGGTCTTCGGCCTCGGTGAGGCGCTTCTGGTAGAGCCCGCGCAGCTCGTCGGCGACCGCGGGCTCGAGGGCCTTCTCCTTCTCGAGGCCGCCGAGGGTGTTCAGGGCCGAGCGCGCCGCGAGCACCGTGCCGCGCTGCTGCTCGTAGAGCTCGCGCTCGCCGCGGGCGCTCGACAGCCCGAGCTTGCGCAAGAGCGGCCCCATGGTGAGCCCTTGCAGCAGGATCGAGAGGATCACCGCGCCGAAGGTCATGGTCACGATGAGGTCGCGGTGAGGCATCTCCGCGGGGAGCGCGAGGGCGAGCACCATCGAGAGGCCTCCGCGCAGGCCGCCCCAGGTGAGCACCGAGGCCCACTTCCACGGGTAGCGCTCGCGGCTGCGGGAGAGGGCCGTGGTCACGATGGCGACCACGACGGCGCGGCACGCGGTGACGGCGAACCACGCCACGAGGATGGGCCGCCACGACTCGAGGAGGTGCGCGAGGCGGACCTCGAAGCCGATGAGGAGGAAGACCACGGAGTTGAGCGCGAAGGCGACGTACTCCCAGAACGACTCGACCGCGATGCGGGTGGAGGGAGACATCCCCGTGGAGGCGCCGTAGTTGCCGCAGAGCATCCCCGCGGCGACGGTGGCGATCACGCCCGAGAGGTGGAACTGCTCGGCGAGCGCGAAGGAGCCGTAGGCCGCGACGGTGGTGAGCGTGATCTCGATCATCGGGTCGTCGATGCGCTGAAAGAGCTTCGACACGAGGAAGCCCACCGCGAGCCCGACGCCGAGGCCGAGCCCCACCACGCGGAGGAAGTCCACCGCGGCGTGCGAGAGCTGAAAGCTGCCGCCCACCACCGCCGAGAGGATGAGCGTGAAGACCACCACCGCGGTGCCGTCGTTGAGCAGGCTCTCGCCCTCGACCAGCACCGCCAGGCGCTTGGGCGCGCCCAGTGATTTGAAGAGCCCCACCACCGCGATGGGGTCGGTGGCCGCGAGGAGCGCCGCGAAGACGAGCCCGTGGCGGTACTCGAAGCCCGAGACGAAATGCAGCGCGTTGGCGACGGGCGTGAGCACCAGCGCGGTGAGGGCGATGGCGACGATGAGCCCGGGCGCGGCGAGGCTCGCGATGGCGAGCTTGTTCCGCCAGAACTTCTTGTAGTCGAGGTGGAACGCGGCCTCGAAGAGGAGCCCGGGGAGGAAGATCGTGTAGAGGAGGTCTTTGGTGAGGTGCGGCGGGCGGAAGGCCTGCGTCACGCCAAGCCCGAGCCCCGCCACGACGAGCGCGACGGTGTAGGGCACCTTGAGCCAGCGCGCCGCCAGCGCCACGGCGGTGGCGATGAGGAACAGCGCGACGAAGACGATCTCAGACGACATCGGCGCCGACCGTTCTACCAGCCGCGCGCGCGTCGCACAGGGAAAGCGGCGTCGCTACGGGTCGACGAAGCGGCCGACGTCGACGAGCGACCAGCGGCGCCCGCTCGCGTCGACGACGCTGTCCGGCACCGCGGCGTCACGGTCGTGCGTGACGATCCAGACGAGGTGGCCGAGGCCGCGCCGCACCACCGAGTCGGCCTCGGCGCAGCGCGCCGGCTCGCGCGCCCACGCCGAGGGCAGGTCGAGCTCGAGGTCGTCGTCGTCGTCCTCTCGCGGCGCGTGCGGCGGCGTGAAGGTCGTCGCCTCGTAGGCGTCGTCGAAGAGGTGGTCGATGGCCGCGTCGATGTCGCTGTCGTTCATGGGGGGGCTCCTCTCGGTGGAGCCGCCCTCTTCGGCGGGGCCGTTCCGCGGTTGCTGATTAATTCAAGAGGGCCGAGGTGGCCGCGCTCCACGCCGCGAGCGCGGGCACCGAGGCCGCGAAGGTGCCCACCACGGCGGCGGAGGAGAGCCGGTCGTCGCAGCCCATGCGGGTCGCGATCATCGACCCGACGAGCGCCGAGGGCATCGCGGCCTGGAGCACCGACACCACGGCCCGAGGGCCGTGCAGCCCGAGCGCGTGGACGAGCCCGAGCGCGATGGCCGGGGCGACCACGAGGCGCAGGAGCACCACGAGCCCCACCGCGGGCAGGCGCTCGCGCACGCCGTCGAAGGAGAGGCGCAGGCCGAGGACGACGAAGACCAGCGGGATCGTCGCGGCGCCGAGCTGACGGAGCGGGGCGAGCGCCCAGCCGGGCGGCGTGAGGCCGAGGGCCGAGAGCCCGCCGCCGAGGAACATCGCGAGCGTGGCGGGGCGGGTGAGGACGTCGGCGGTGCGCGGCCGAGGGCCCGAGACCGTCGGGTCTCCGAAGCGCGCGGCGAGGGCGACGCCGAGGGTCCACAGGAGCGCGGTGGTGTCGACGGCGTCGATGAGGATCGCGGTCTGGAGGGCGGTGGCGTCTCCGGGGAGGAGCGACGCGGTGAGGGGCAGCCCGACGAAGGCCGTGTTCGAGAAGCCCGCGCAGAGGATCACCGCGCCGAGCGCGGGCGGCGAGAGCTTCATCGCGCGGCCGAGGGCCCACGCGAGGGCCAGCACGACGAGCTCGGCGACGGTGGGCGGCACCACCGCCAGGGCGAGCGCGAGGTCGAGGCGCTTTCGCAGCAGGCCCTCGAAGGTGAGGGCCGGGAGCGTCACGTCGATGACCAGGGCCGCGAGGAGGGCGGCGGCCACGTCGGGCTCGAGGCCGAGGCGCTTCGTGCGGCGGAGCCAGACGCCGGCGAGGAGCACGCCGACGAAGCCCGCGATGACGGGCGCGAGGCCGGCGAGGCGCACGTCAGCGGGCCTTGTAGTCGATGAAGAACGCGTACGCGAGGCAGCACGACGCGCAGAGGACGATGAGCGCGACGGTCACCCCCACGAGCACGAGGGCGATCCGGCGACCCGACGGCGGCGGCTCCCGCGCGGGGGCGACGGGGAGGGAGGCGTAGTCGATCGCGGCGCCCTCGGGCGCGGCGTTCTCGGGTGAGGGGTCGGTCATCGCGGGGCCGCCGGGCGATAGCACGAAGCGCGGGCGCGCGGGCGCCGTTGACACCGGCGCGGCGCGGGCCTACGCCACGGCGCGACCGTCGATCGGTCGGAGGAGAACCATGGAAGACGCCACGCGCCAGCGCATCGAAGGCATCATCAGCTCGAACAAGGTCGTGCTGTTCATGAAGGGCTCGAAGCACTTCCCGCAGTGCGGGTTCTCGGGCGCCGTGGTGCAGGTGCTCAACGCCGTGGGCGCGAGCTACGAGACCGTGAACGTGCTCGCCGACCCGTCGATCCGCGAGGGGATCAAGGAGTTCGCCTCGTGGCCGACCATCCCCCAGCTCTACGTCGACGGTAAGTTCGTGGGCGGCTGCGACATCGTCCGCGAGCTGCACGCGCGCGGCGAGCTCGCCCCGCTCCTCCGCGACGCGGGGGCGGTGAAGGCCCAGGGCTGACGCGGGTGTTCCTATCGTAGCGGGGTGCGACTAGACTCCGCGGTCCCTTTCGACCGCAGCGAGCCCATGAGCACCACCGCCAGCAGCACCCGCCCCCGCCTCGCCGACCTCGCCCTCGTCACCTACCTCGCCCCGCTCGTCTCCGGTCGCCGCGTCGCCGTCGTCGGCGCGACCTCGGGCGACGTCGCGCGCCGCGCTCGCCTCCTCGGCGCGCAGACCGTGGTGTGCTTCGGCGGCACCGGCGAAGACCTCGCCGTGCGGGCGCTCACCCCTGGGTCCATCGCGGCCTTCCACGGTCGGCTCGACGTGGTGATCGTGCCCGACGCCTCGGCGGTGCCCTCGCTCGTCGCGGTGCTCGACGAGGCCCGACGCGCGCTCGGCTCCGAGGGCGTCGTGGCCGTGGGCTCAGACCCCGACGCCGGGCCTCGACCCCTGGAGAGCTCGAAGCGCGGCGGGCCCGACTACGGCGCCCTCGTCGCGATGTGCGCCGAGCGCTTCGCCGAGGTGCGGGTGGTGGGGCGCGGGCCCTTCGTGGGCTACCAGCTCGCCACCCTCGACGAGGCCGCCGAGGTCGTCACCCTCGACACGCGCCTGGTCGACGGAGACCCGCCGCGGCCCGAGGGCTTCGTCGCGGTGGCGAGCGACAGCCCCGTGGCGCTCGACCCGCTCGCGGTGGTGCAGGTGTCCGAGGGGATCCTCGACGCGCTGCGCGAGGGCGCGGCGGGCGAGGTCGAGGCGAAGCTCAAGGAGAAGGAGCAGAAGCTCAAGGAGGTCGAGCAGGCGTCGGCCGAGCGCTGGGTGAAGCTCCAGCGGCTGGAGCACGGGCTCAAGGAGGTCGAGGAGGAGCACCGCAAGGCCCGCGAGAAGGTCGTGCGGCTCTCGAAGGACCTCGAGGACGAGCGCAAGCTCCGGCAGCGCATCGAGCTCGACCAGCGGATGGTGCGCGCGGCGCCGGAGCTCCCCAAGGCGCCCGACCCCGAGCTGGCCCGGCTGAGGGAGGCCCTCGCCGCGGCGGAGAAGGACCGCGACGCGGCCCGCGCGGCGCTCACCGCGGAGCAGGGCGCGCGCAAGGGCGAGGTCGAGTCGCTTCGGGCGGAGCTCGGCGAGGCGCGACGGATGCACGGCGCGGCCGACGCGCTGTCGACGGTGGCGAGAGACGACAGCGAGAAGCTCCGCGCGGCGCTGGCGTCGGCCGAGGACCGCGTGGGCGACCTCGAGCGCGAGCTCGACGAGACGCAGCAGAACGAGGCCGCGCTCCTCGCGGAGCTCGAGGAGCTCAAGCAGCGGCACCGTCACCGCAAGCCCGCGCGCCCGGAGCTCGAGCGCGCCGACGACGCCGAGCAGGTGAAGGCGCTCGAGGCGCAGGTCGAGGCCGAGCGCGCGCAGCGCGCGGAGCTCGAGGCCGAGTACCAGCGGCTGGAGTCGGAGCTGCACCGCGTCTCCAGCGCGCTGCGCCGCGCGGCGGCGGAGAAGGGCGCCGCGGTCGAGGCGGTGCGTGAGCTCGCGCGGAGCGTGAACCGTCCTGCGCCGACGCCCGCGCCCGCGCCGCCCGCGGTGGACCTCGCCGCGATGAACGCGCTCGTCACGGAGGCGGGCGCCCTCCGCGGCCAGCGCGACGCGCTCGCGTCGCGGGTCGAGTCGCTCGAAGCCCAGCTCGTGCGCGCCGCGGGAGAGGCCCAGCAGGCGAAGTGGCGCGCCGACGAGGTGGAGGCCGAGCTGTCGGCCCGTCCCGCGGTCGCGGCGCCGACGCGCCCCTCCGCGCCCCGCGTCGACGAGCGCGAGGCGGCGCGGCTGGCGGGCGCGCTGCGGGGGATGACCTCGCGCGTGCGTGAGCTGGAGCTTCAGGTGGTGGACCTCGACCGCGCGCTCGCCGAGGAGCGCGCCGAGCGAGACCGCGTGCGGCACTCGGCGACGGAGTCTCGCAACGAGGCCGCGCGGATGTACGCGCTCAACGTGAGCCTCGAGGCGCGCGTGGTGCACCGCGCGATGGAGCTCGAGGGCGCGCGCTCGGGCTACCAGCGCCGCGTGGTGGAGCTTGAGCAGGAGGTCGAGCGGCTCCTGCGCGCGCTGGAGGTGGCGGGCAAGCAGGCCGCCTACGAGGCCGCGGTCACGCTCCAGTCGCGGGAGGACGAGCTCGCGCTCCTGCGCGCGCGCTCGCAGGGCGCCGCGTATCGCCTCGCCGAGGCCGAGGCGGCGCTGGAGCGCGAGCCCGCGCCGAGCACCGCGGTAGAGGCCGAGCGCGCCAGGGGCGAGGCCCTCTCGGCCGCGCGGGGCCGCATCGAGGCGCTCACCGCCGAGCTCGACGCCCTGCGGTCGCAGGTGAGGGCCCTCGCGGAGGAGCGCGACGCCCTCGCGCTCCAGCCGACGCAGGAGGTGTCGACCGAGGGCATGCGCATCGAGGGCGTGCTCTCGGACCTCTCGGTGACCGCCGAGCGGCTCGCGCGCACCGAGGAGGAGCTCACGGCCCTGCGCAGGGCCCTCGACGCGGCGCGGGGCGGCATCTCGGCGATGCTCGCCGACGGCCGCGGCGCGCTGGTGGCGCCGGAGCTGATGACCATCCTGCGCGCGACCGAGGTGCCGGGCTCGGCGCACTGACCGACGAAGCGCGCTTCGCGAAACGAGAGTCGCGAAGCGCGCGTCGGGTCAGCGGCGCCAGGCGACGCCGAGGGTGCCGGAGACGTACTGGTCCGAGGCGAAGCTCGCGACGTAGGGGTCGCCGGGCTCGGGGTCGATGTTGTGGAAATACCGTCGGAACTCGCCGCCGACGCGCAGCTCGAGCCCCGCCACGACGCGCAGCGCGAGGCCCAGCGAGGCCTCGAAGCCCCCCGAGCTCATGCGGGGGAACCAGTCGTTGAGCTGCCCCGCCGAGAGCACGGCGAGGTAGGCCGCCGAGAGGTCGAGCCCCACGCCGCGGGTGACCTGCAGCCGCGCCGACGCGCCGACGTGGAGCGCGTCGAGCTCGACGTCGGGCGCGCCGTCGACGGGCGCGTCGCCCGCGCCGCGGATGGTGAAGGACTGCCGGCGCCACCCGAGGACGAGGCCGATGTCGTGGCGCTCCTCGCGGAGTGGCACGCGCGCGCGCAGGCCCACGAAGCTCGACCAGGCCGAGGTGTCGTAGGTGCGCGAGCGGTTGTCGACGGTGTTGAGCGCGACGGCGAGGTCGAAGGCGGCGACGAGGCCGAAGAGCCTCGCGACGCGGCTGTCGGTGAAGCCGCCGGGGTAGAGCTCGAGGCGGAGCGAGAGCGCGGGCGCCGCGTCGAGGTCGTAGGGGCGCAGCGCGTTGGCGATGTCGTCTTCCCAGCTCAGCGAGCGGGTGAACACGCGGCCCGACACCGAGACGTCGAGGGTGGGGAAGCGCCACTCGCTCGGGGGCTCGGCGGCGCCGGGGGCGCGACCACGACCGGCGCGGGCGGCGGAGGCGGCGCGGGCGGCGGCGGCTCGAGGGTACGGCGGGGGCGGCTCGGGCGCGGGCTCGACCTGTCGCGGCGGTCGTCGCGGCGGCCGTCGCGGCGGTCGTCGCGGACGTCTCCGCTGCGCGAGCATGGGCTGCGCGTCGGAGGTGGAGGGGGCGAGCGTCGCGGGCAGCGCGAGCGCCGCGGCGAGGGCGAGGTGCAGGGGTCGCATCACAGGAAGGTCACGTAGAAGAAGCCCATGCACATCTCGTCGAGGGTGCCGCTGCCCTCGCGCACGGTGACGGGCTGCCGCTGCACGCCGTCGATGACGGGCTGGTTCGCGGGGGAGTTGTCGAAGCGGCACTGCACGCGCACGCGGTCGTCGGGGCCGATGCGCACGGGCTCGTCGAACATGTAGAACTGCTGCCAGTGAAAGTTCCACCGGGGGATGTCGAGCATGCAGTCGGTGGCGCCGCCGTCGGCCGCGCGCTGCACCTCGGCGTGAAAGCTCCTCCCGAAGCCGTGCATGTGCCCGTACACGCCGTAGAGCGTGAAGTTCAGCGGGATGCCCAGGTCGCGCGGAGAGAGCGAGCGCTCCACCGGGTGGTCGCTCGCGCCCGGCGGGATGGAGAAGTCGTCGACGGTGACCGGGATGACCATCGCCTGACGGCGCGAGTCGCGGTCGGAGTACCAGAGGTCGACGCGCGAGCGGTCGGGTAGCCCGCGGTGCGCGAGCTGGTTGTAGTGCACCTGAAGCACGATGCGGGAACCGGGGTCGACGCGGATCGCGGTGCCCGGCGGCGTGCGCAGGAGCGGCGTGCCCGGCGCCCACCCGGCGACCATCTGCACGCGGAGCGAAGCCGCAGAGCCGATGGAGACGCCGGGGCCAGAGAAGCAGCGGTAGCCCTCTCCGGGGTCGCGGTCGTCGACGCGCTGCAGCTCCTCGACGGCGGCGGCCTTCACCTCGAAGACGTTGAGGTGGTGCACGGTGCGCGGCTCGCCCGGCACGACGCGCAGCGCGGTGACGCTGTGCCGCTCGGTCCAGCCGGGGTCGATCACGAAGCAGCGGTAGTCGTCGGTCGCGGTGGTGGGCGGCACGTAGGGCATCGCCGCCTGCGCGGTGAAGTCTGGCGCGGGGAGCGCGTCGGGCAGGCCCTCGGGCTCGCGGTACGACGCGGGGTCTCCCTCGGGGGTGTCGGCCTCGTACCAGGCGCGCAGCGTAGAGATCTCCGCGTCGGTCATCACCCGTGGGGCCTGCAGCGGTCGGCAGGTCGACGACGCGGGCCACGGGGGCATCCGCCGGTCTTCGGTGACGTTCACGAGCAGCGCCGCGCGGTCGCGCGCGTCGGCGTAGGAGGTGAGCGTGAAGGGCCCCACGCCGCTCTCGACGTGGCAGTCGCCGCAGCGCGCGCGGAGGATCGGCGCCACGTCGCGCCAGTAGGTGGGAGGACCCGACGTCGGAGGCGGCGCGCCGAGGTCGACCGCGATGTCTGCGGGAGCGCCCGCGTCGGCGGCGGGCGAGCGGACGTCGGGAGAACTCAGGTCGGGCGCGACGATGTCTGCCGCGGAGGCGTCAGGGATCGACGCGTCGGGAGAGGCTGAGCTCGACCCGCAGCCGAGCGCGGCGGTCACGGCGAGCCCGAGCGCGACGTCGCGGAGAGACGGTCCCATCGCGGCGCATGGTGCCGCACTCCGCGGGCGCGGGGCAACGGCGGCCCGGCCGCTCAATCCGCGGGCCTGCGGCGAAGGCGGCCGCGCACCTCGCCCATGGGGAAGATCTCCGTCGACAGGGTCACGTACACGCGGCCCTGCGAGAGCAGCTCGAACAAGGTCGCCGTGCGCTCGGGCGAGGCTCGGGGAGCGACACCCGACCGTCGGAGACGGTCAGCGGCGACCACTGCGTCCCTTCGAGGTCATCGGGGGCGTCGACGAGGGCGGCGCGGAGGGGCGTCACGTCGATCCAGCCTCCGTCGGCGAGGAGCGCGCGACGGTCGGCCGACACGATCACCGAGGCGTAGCCCGATCCCCACGTCGCGCGCGGCTGCGGAAAGCTCTGCCCCGTGAGCCGCGCGGCGTAGAGCTCCTCGCCCGGGCGAAGCACCTGCCCCCGCGTGGCCCCCTCGGGGTAGCCCGCGCTGTGCGCGTCGATGTAGAGCCTCCCTCGGTCGAGCGCCGCGAGCGCCGCCTCGGGCAGAGACAGCTCCCCCGAAGCGTTCGCGCCGCGCGCGGCCAGCGTCACGAGCGAGGGCCCGCGCCCGAAGGCCGGGCCGTCGTGGAGGTCGACGGTCGTGGGCTCCACGTCGATGAGTCGAACGGCGTAGCGCGCGCGGCGGGTCGTCCGGTCGATGAAGAAGGCCGCGCCCCCGCGCGCGGGGCTGGTCGCGACGGTGGAGGTCCCCTGGTCGCCCGAGAGCGCCGAGACGTAGACCTCCTCGCCGGGGCGCACGACCTGACCGCGGAGCTCGCCGCCCACGCGGTGCGCGGTGCGGAGTTCCACCGCGAGTCGGCCGGCCTCGATGGCGTCGGCGAGCGCGGGCGTGAGGTCGAGGTCGCCCTCGGCGCCCGAGGTCTCTGTGGGGAGTTCCAGCGCGGGGGTGCCGACCTCGCCGGGCCACCCGAAGCGGAGCGCCGCGCCCGTCGCGTCGGTGACGGAGTGCGTGAGGGTCCAGTGCGCGCGCGCGCGGTCGGCCTCGACGCGGAGCGTGAACCGCCCGGTCGCCGTGGAGTCGTGCACCGCGGGCACCGCCTGCGAACCCTCGAGGGTCGCGACGTAGTCGCGCGCGACGGGCGGGCCGTCGTCGACGGGCGTCACGACGTCCTCGACCGCGACGACGTCGACGCCCACGTCGACATCGCCGACATCGCCGGCGCCCGCGTCGAGGACGGGGCTCGGCGCGTCGGCGGTGGAGCCCGCGTCGGGGGTGACGCGCGCGTCGTCGGGTGCGGAGGTGCCGGAGTCGCCGCAGCCCGCGAGGCAGAGAGCGGCGACCGTGTAGAAGCTCGTGCGAGTCATTGGGGCTGGCGCTCGTGGCGTCTCGTCGTCCGCGACGGCGCCCGCGGATGTACGAGATTTCTCCCGCGCCGTCATGCGACCTGGGGCGACTTCGAGCCGCGGGGCGGTGATAGCGTCTCGGCCCGCGACGATGCCTGCGAGACACTCCCACTGCTCGTACTGCGGCGCGGCCTTCGCGCCCGACCAGCCCTGGCCTCGCGCCTGCGCCGCGTGCGCGAGCGTGAGCTACCTCAACCCGCTCCCCGTCGCGGTGCTCCTCGCGCCCGTCGGAGACGGCGTGCTCTGCGTGCGCCGCGCCATCGAGCCGCGCAAGGGGCAGGTCGCGCTGCCCGGGGGATTCATCGGCGTGGGCGAGAGCTGGCAGGCCGCCGCGGCGCGCGAGCTCTTCGAAGAGACCGGCGTGACCGTCGATCCGGCGTCGGTCGGCGACTTCATCACCCGCAGCGCGCCCGACGGCACCGTGCTGGTCTTCGGCGTCGCGCCTCCGCTCGACGCCGCAGTGATCGATGGCTTCAGCGCGAACGACGAGGCGAGCGAGGTGGTGATCGTGCGTGAACCCGTAACCCTCGCGTTCCCGCTCCACACCGAGGCGCTCTCGCGCTGGTTCGCGAGGCGCTGAGCCGATGGCAACGAAGCGGACGAAGGCGCACGCCGAGGCGCCCACCCTGTACGTCGCGGCGACGCGCGGCGACCTCAGCGCGACGAAGGCGCTGCTCGACGCGGGCGCCGACCCGAACGCGCGCGAGGCCGACGGCGGGGTCACGCCGATCTGGGCCGCGCTCTACGCGAGCAAGCTGAGCCCCGACGCCGAGGCGGTGGCGCTCGCGCTCCTCGCGGCCGGCGCGGACCCGCTCGTTCCCGGGCCGTACCGACAGACGCCCCTCGCGCTCGGGGCGAGCCTCGGGCTCGACGCCCTGACGCGCGCGATGGTCGAGCGCGCGGGACCGCGGCTCGACGTGAGGAGCGCCGGGGGTGACTTCGCCTCGCTCTTCCAGTGCGCGTGTCTGGGTGCGGTGGAGTGGCTCGCCCGGCGGTGCGTCGATGAGGGGGTCGACCCGATCGACGCGTGTCCGCTCCATTGGATCGCGCGGGGGTCGGGCCGCGACGACGAGCGCGCCCCGACCCGCGTCGCGATGATCGACTGGCTGATCGAGCTCGGCTGCGACCCGAACCAGATCGAGCGCGGGCCACGCGCGTTCGCGCCGCTGCACGCCGCCGCGGCCTCGGCCGACGCGCGGGTCGTGCGTCACCTCATCGAGCGGGGCGCGCGGGTCGACCTGCCGCTGGCGAGCACGGGGAGGCAACCCCTCCATGAGGCGGTCTCGAACACCGTCGAGGTCGTGCGCGCGCTGGTGGCCGCGGGCGCAGACGCGAAGGCGAAGGACGTCAGGGGGCAGACCCCGCTGCACCTCTTCGCGTCGCGCACGCGCTTCTGCCTCTACCCCGACGTGCTCGACGCGCTCGTGAGCGCCGGCGCGCGGGCCGACGCCGTAGACGCACACGGCCTCACGCCGTTGGGCGTCGCGCTCGGCACCTTCGGCGCGGCGCCGACATTCCCGTCGGAGCGCGAGCGTGAGCTCCTCCGTCGCTACGTCGCGTTCGGGGCGGACCCAGCGGTGCCTGGGCCGAAGGGCGTGACGCTCTTGATCTTCACGTCGCGGGTGAACGAACCCGACCTCTTCGCGGCCGCCGTGGCGGGGCGGGGCCTCGACGCGCGCGACGACCACGGCTGGGCGGCGCTCCACTACGCCGCGACGCACGCCGACGGCGAGCTCGCGCGCAGGCTCCTCGACGCGGGCGCGACGAAGACCCTCCCGACCGCGAAGAAGCGCTCCTACGCGAAGGTCGCGTTCCCCAAGGGCTCCACCGCCGAGGACATCGCGCGGGCCACGGGCGCGACGGGCGCGCTCGCGCGGCTCACCGCGGGCTGAGCGGTCAGTCGTCGGAGGAGTGCCCTCCGCGACGTCCCTTCTTCACGTCCGAGCGCTGGTGCTTCGCCGTGAGACGTCGCTCTCGGGCGCCGCGCGAGGGCTTGGTGGCCTTGCGCGGCGGGGGCGGCGGCGTGAGGGCCTTCACGATCAGCGCGCGGAGCCGCTCGAGCGCGTCGACGAGGTTGCGCGGCTGGTCGCGGGTCTTCTGCGAGGTGATGAGCACGCGGCCCTCGGCGTCGAGGCGGCCCGCGGCGAGCGCGCGAAGACGGGCCTTCACCGCCGGCGAGAGGGTCGGGTCGGCGTCGAGGTCGTAGCGGAGCTCGACCTTCGAGGCGACCTTGTTGACGTTCTGCCCCCCGGGGCCGCCCGAGCGCGCGGCGGCCCACGCGAGGTGCGCCGCGGGGATGACGACGTCGTCGGAGACGCGCAGCGGGTCCATGGCGGCGCGGATGGTGACACGGCCCGAGAGAAATGTTCGCGGCGGGAGAACCTCGCGGCGGGTCGGACGTTCTACGGGAGCCATGAGCTACCGCAGCGACACCGACGCCCTCCGGCTCCAGCTCTCGCAGCTCGAAGACGAGCTCAGCGGCATCCGCGAAGACCGCGCGCGGGTCGCCGAGGGCCTCGCGCGAGAGCCCAAGATCGTCACCGAGCTCGACCGGCTGCGCCGAGAGCTGCACGCGCGGGCGCCGCGGAGCCTGCCCCTCCTCGACGACATCCGCGTCGCGTCGCCCTGCCACGAGCGCTGGGACGAGATGACCGGAGACGAGCAGGTGCGCCACTGCGCCCGCTGCGACAAGAACGTCTTCAACCTCTCGGCCATGACCCGCGAGGCCGCCGAGCACCTCGTGCGCGAGAAGGAAGGCAAGCTCTGCGTGCGCTACTTCCGTCGCACCGACGGGACCATCCTCACCGCCGACTGCCCCGTGGGCGTGCGCCGCAAGCGGCTCGCCGTCGTCGCCGCGGCCGGCACCGCCGCCGCCCTCGCGACCGCCGCCTTCGCGACCCTCTCCGCGCGGATGGGTGAGCCCGGGCAGCCGCCGGTCGCGCCCGTCGCGGGGCGCGTGGCGCTGTCGACCGCGACGTCGCCGCAGCCCGACCCCACGCCCTTCAACGGCCCCGCCCCGGCGACCCCCACGAGCGAGGCGGTGCAGGGGCAGATGGAGATGGAGATGGGCGACGTGATCGCGCGGCCCGCGCCGCAGCGCCCGATCCACCCTCGGATGGGCCGCCCCGCGATCCGCCACACCCGCTGACCCGCTCAGCCCTCGCGCACCGGCGGCACGCGCGGCCACGCCTGCCACGCGACCGCGCCCGGGATCACCGCCGCGCCGATCACCACCAGCACCAGGGTGTACGCGCCCGTGCGCTGCACGCCGAGGCCGATGAGCGGGTTCGCGATCACGAAGGCGAGCGACTGCGCCGCCGCGCACAGCCCACCCGCGGCCGACACCCGCGACGGGTGCACGCGCGCGAGCATGTCGCTGGTGAGCGTGGCGTAGACGCCTCCGCCTCCGAACATCGCGACGCCCGCGAGGAGCATCGACCCGAGGGGCGTCGACGCGAAGGGCATCGCCGCGGCCACCGTCGCGAGCGCGCAGGCGACGGCCATGAGCCGAGGGTGGGTGCCCCCGCGCGGGTTCGACGGGGCGCGGGCGAGGCGCGCGGCGAGGTCTCCGAAGGCGACGGCGCCGAGGTCGAAGAAGAGCGGCGGGATCCAGAGGATCGAGGCCACCGAGGCCTGGGTCATCGCGTGCGCGCGCACCAGGAACTTCGCGGGCCAGATGAGGTTGAAGCCCACCACCGGCGACGACGCGACGATCATCACGAGCGCGCGCTGGAGGGCCGGGTCTCTCCACACCGGGCCGACCGTCGGAGGACGCAGGGACGCGCTGCGGTGCGGGCCCTCGCCGACCGTCACGGCCTCGGGTGCCGGGTCGGCGGGGTGCGTCGCGTCGAGGACGCTGCGCGCGGGCTCCCTCCAGGCGACGAGCAGCCAGATGGGCAGCCACGCGAGGCCCGCGACGGCGGTGCCGAGCATCGCGACGCGCCAGCCGAAGCGCTGCTGGAGCGCCACGGCGAGCGCGGGGGCGATCATCGAGCCGATGGAGCTCCCTGTGAAGAGCACGCCGAGCCCGCGCGGTCGGTCGGCGGGAGAGAGCGCGCGGTGCACGGCCTGCGACGCGCCGGGGAAGGAGGGTGACTCCGCGAGGCCCAGGGCGATGCGCAGGCCGATGAGGACGCCGAAGCCCGGGACGAGGGTGTGCAGGGCCGAGACGGCGGTCCACGCGAGCACGGCCCACACGAGGCCGCGGCGGGCGCCGACGCGGTCGATCCACGGCCCGGCGAGGGGCGCGCCGACGAGGTAGGCGAGGGAGAAGGCCGCGGCGACGAGGCCGTAGCCCGACTCGGAGATGTTCAGCGCGCGGGTGACCGTCGGCGCCAGCACCGCGAGGGTCTGACGGTCGACGTAGGAGATGGTCATGGTGAGCGTGGCCGCGACGGTCAGCGCCCACCCTTGCGTTCGGCTCAGCGCGCGCGGCCCGGCGACGGAGGGGGCTGCCACGCGGCCGAGGATATCCCGCGGCGAGCGCTACCCCGCGCGAAGTCGGTCGGGGAGGTGAAAGGTCGCTGGCGCGCCCTTCAGCGACGACTCGACGACGAACTGCCAGTAGCGACGCCCCGCCTCGGCGGTGGCGAAGGGGACGCCGGGCAGGGCCGTCCACCCCTTGTCGACCGCGGTGTTCAGGCGGCGGAAGGCGGGGAGCGCGAAGTCCATGGGTGTCTTCGGGAAGCCCAGCCAGTCGGCGTACTGCTCGCCGATGAGGTAGCGCGAGAGGGCGTAGCCCACGCGCTTCGACCGCTTCGCGCGGCGCATCTGCGCCCCCTCCTTCGCGGCGCGCTCCTCGCTGCGGATGAGCGCGTGAGCGAGGGCGCGCGAGTCGTCGTCGGGCGGCGCCTGCGTCGACGAGAGGAGGTCCCAGAGCGTGCGGGCCTCGCGCTCCGAGGTGCAGCGGAGCTCCTCGTCCACCCCGAGCACGAAGCCCGCGTAGCGCCACAGGTGCAGGAGGTCCTCGCGCTCCTCGGTGGTGGTGACGAAGCCCAGCTTGTCGAGCCCGTCGAGCACGATGAACGAGAAGAGGAGCAGCGTGCCGCTCATGTCGGCCTGGTTGATGGGCAGGCCCCAGGCGTGGTGGTTCCACCGCGGCGAGCGGTCGAGCATGGCCCGCACCGCGGCGTGCACGAGCCGCACGCGCACGCAGTACTTGAAGCCGTCGGCGCGGGGGCGCATCCCGCCGGGGAGCGAGACGGCCTGCACGAAGCGCGAGGTCTCGGCGAGGCGTCTCGGGGTCTCGTCTTCGAGGCGGCCCGAGAACGCGAGGGGCTTGTTGCCCGCGGGGGAGCAGTAGCCCGCCACGAGGGAGTAGGCCCCGAGCACGAGCCCGCCCAGGAGGCCCGAGCGGAGGAAGGCGCTCCCGCCGCGGTCGACGCGCTCGAAGTCGACCCAGACGGGCGTGTCTTCGACGGCGCGCACGAGGTCGCGCAGGGCCTCGGGCGCCTCGGGGACGGCGTCGGGGCCGCGGGTGAGCACGGCGTCGATGAGCGCTTCACGCTCGGGGCGGGGGAGCGGCGCGAGCGCGGCGATCACCGCGTCGGCGAGGGGGTCGCCCTTCCAGAGGAAGGCCCCGAAGCGGTCGACGCGGTGGCCGAAGCGGCGGCGCGCGTCGTCGAGGTGCACGTAGCGGCTCGGGAACGGTCGGGCCCGAGCGGCAGGATCTTCGCGGTTTCGCATGGCGTGTCGAGGTCGATAGGATGCCACCCGATGGCGTCAACGGCGGTGCGCGACGTGGTGGTGGTGGGTGCGGGGCTCGCGGGTCTCACCGCGGCCCGCGCGTTTCGGGCGGCGGGGCGGAGCGTGACGGTGCTCGAGGCGCGCGGTCGCGTCGGGGGGCGCACGAAGGTCGGGAGCTTTCACGGGGTCGCGACGGACCTCGGCGGGCAGTGGGTGGGCCCGACGCAGACGCGGGTGCGCGCGGCGCTCAAAGAGCAGGGCTTGAAGACCTTTCGTACGTGGGACGAGGGGGTGAAGGTGCTGGAGCTCGGCGGTCGCGCGCGGCGGTACAAGGGCCACGTGCCGTCGATCTCGGTGCTCCAGCTCGCGCAGATCCAGCTCGGGCTGATGTACTGCGACCGCCGCGCGGCGAAGGTCCCCCCCGACGCGCCGTGGGACGCGGACGACGCCTTCGAGCTCGACCAGACCTCGTTGGAGCGCTTCCGCGCGACGATCCTCCGCGACCGCGCGACGAGGGCGCTCTTCGACGTCTCGGTGCGCACGGTCTTCGGCGTCGAGCCGGCCGAGGTCTCGACGCTCTGGTTCCTGCACTACATGAACACGGGGGGAGGCTTCGCGGCGCACACCGACATCGCGGGCGGCGCGCAGCAAGACCGCGTGATCGAGGGCGCGGGCTCCCTCGCGCGGCGCCTCGCCGAGCCGCTCGCAGACGACCTCGTGCTCGACGCGCCCGTGTCGTCCGTCGCGCAGGCCGACGAGACGGTGACGGTGACGCACGCGAAGGGCGAGTCGCGCGCGCGCTTCGTGGTGGTGGCGGTGCCGCCTCCGTTGGCGGGTCGCATCGCGTGGTCGCCGACCTTGCCGCAGGCGAGGCGGCGGGTCTTCGACCGGATGCCCATGGGCGCGACGATCAAGCTCTTCGCGGCCTACGACCGCGCGTTCTGGCGCGAGGAGGGGCTCTCGGGCGAGGCCGTGAGCGACGGCGGGCCGATCAGCTTCACCGTCGACAACAGCGCGTGGGACGGGTCGAGCCCGTCGCTCCTCGGGTTCATCGTCGGCAAGCACGCGCACCGCTGGGTGGCGAGCGACCCCGAGGAGAGGATGCACGCCGCGAAGGCGCAGCTCGCGCGCTGGTTCGGCGAGCGCGCGCGTACGCCCACCGCGGTGCACGTCGAGGACTGGGGCGACGACCCGTGGACGGGCGGCTGCCCCGTGTCGAACCCGCTGCCGGGCCTGCTCTCGGAGTTCGGGCCCGTGCTCCGCGAGCCCATGGGGCGCGTGCACTGGGCCGGCACCGAGACCGCCGTCGAGTGGACGGGCTACATGGAGGGCGCCATCGAGAGCGGCGAGCGCGCCGCGCGCGAGGTGCTTCAGCGTGGCTGACGGCGTCGAGACCCGGCTCTCCCTCCCTTCGCGATGACCCCTGACGCACGACGCGCGCTCGCTCTGCACCTCGCGGCGGGGGTGCTGCTCCTCGGCTGGGCCGAGCTCTCCTTCGCGGCGATCCGCGCGGACCTCGACCGCCCCGAGGGGTGGGTGCTCACGCTCGCGGTGCTCGCCGCCGTGGCGGCGGGGCTCATCGTGAAGCCGCTGCGCGCGGCGCTGCGATGGATGCTCCTGCGACCGCCGACGTGGGCCTTCCTCGCGGGCGTGATCGCGGTGGGTACGGCCGCGTCGCTCACGCTCTGGTTCGGCCCGATGAACGGGCAGGTGATCTCGGGCGACGCGTGCATCTACACCTTGCAGGCGCGCGCGGCCTCGCACCTCGACCTCGCGATCCCGGTGTCGCCGCCGCGCCTCGCGCACGCGGCGAAGTTCCTCCTCGAAGGTCGCGACGGACGTCTCCACTCGGTCTTCGTGCCGGGCTACCCCATGTTCATCGCGCCGTGGGTGCGGCTCGGCGTCCCGTGGATCGCGGGCCCGCTCACGGGCGCGCTGCTCGCGCTCGCGCAGTACGCCCTCGCGAAGGTCGTGACCCGCAGCGAGGCCGTGTCGCGCCTCTCGCTGCTGTTGATGCTCCCGTCCTTCGCGCGCGCGGTCGAGACCTCGGACCTCCTCTCGCACGCCTTCGTCGGCGCGCTCGACGCCTTCGCCATCGCGCTCGCCCTCTCGATGCGCGACCGCGTCACGCTCCGACGCGCGGCGCTCCTCGGGGTGGCCGTGGGGTGGACCTTCTGCGCGCGGATGCTCGACGGATTCGTCCTCACCGCGGTGGTGGCGGTCGCGCTCGCGGGGCCGCTGGTGAAGAAGCGCTTCCCGATGAAGGCCGTCGCGGTGGGGCTCGCGTGCGGGCTTCCCTTCATCGGCGTCGTGGCGCTTCAGCAGTGGGAGGCGACGGGCAATTTTCGCAAGGCGGTGGTGCTGGAGTACGCCGAGCGCGCCGACACGCCGCCGGGCTGTCTTCGGTTGGGTTTCGGCCGCGACGTGGGGTGCTTCATCGAGCACCGCAACGAGCGCGCGAGCTTCGGCCCCGACGGCTACACCCCCGACGACGCGCACCGCGTGGTGCGCGAGCGCACGGGTCGCATGGGCGACGAGGTCTTCGCGCTCGCGGCCTTCACCGTGGCGGCCTACGCGGCGGTGGCGATCGCGCCGGAGTTCGCGGTGGTGGTGGCCGCCCTCTTCCCGCTGCTCCTGACGCTCGCGTACGGGCTGTTCTATTACGGCAACGGGTTGATCCACGGCGCGCGGCACGTGTTCCCCGCGGCGCCGGTGGTGGCGGTGCTGCTCGCGCGCGCGATGGCGCTCGCCTCACGGGGAGGCCGCTGGCGCGGCACCGACGGAGAGGCCCGCGCGGTGGCGCTCGCGCTCGGGTGGTTCGCGGCGGCGGCGGCGCTGATGCCCGCGTACTGGCGCGAGGGCTACAAGGTCACGCACCGCTTTCAAGACCGCCGGCAGCCCGTGCGGCGGATCATGGCGCGGCAGGGCGTGACGCGCGGGATCGTGGTGATCCCCGACGTGCACTCGTACCTGGAGGCGCTCGACCCGTGGGGCGACGGCCGCGAGCGCGTGCTGGTGCACGACGACAAGGCGGGCGTGGTCGACCTGCGGCGGTTCTACCCGGAGCTGCCCGTGTGGCTGCTGGTGCCGTCGGGGCGGATGGTGCGCTCGGGCTCCCCGCCGCCGGGCCCGGGGGTGCGCGTGGAGCTGGAGCGGGCGTGGCCGTCGTTCCAGCGGCAGGAGGGCCTCGCGGCGGCGATCGTGCACACGCTGGAGTGTTGCCTCCTGCCGTCGAGCGGCCAGCGCGCGATGGCGCTCTTCGACGTGAGGCCCGGCGGCAGGTTCTGGACACCCTTCGACGTCGCGCACGACGGCCGCTATCGGTTTCGCGTCACGGGCTTCGTGTCACCCGACGCGGGCGACTGGCGTCTGCGGGTCGACCGCCTGCACCTGCCTGACTGGGAGGGCTACGCCCCGCGCCGCGCGAGGGTGGTGGGCGAGTGGTCGGCGCCGGTGGATCTGACCGCGGGGCGGCACTTCTTCGAGGCGCGCTCCCGCGGCAAGGACGAGCGCTCGACCGTGAGGGGCGGGACCTTCGACGTGCTGGAGGGCGAGCGCCTGGAGTGAGCGCGTCAGTCGTCGAAGGTCTCTGCGACGTCGCGGAGGTACCACTGGGCCCTGCGGCGGTAGAGGAGGGAGTACCCTCGGACCCCGGACTGAAGTCCGGGGCAGGCCTTGCACTCAAGCCCTCGCAGAGCGAGGGCTTCGCGCTGGCGCTCAGAACTCGTTCGAAGACCCCACCGACGTGGCGGCGGCTCGGAGCTCAACGCGCTACCGTCGCGCGAACATGGAGGGCTCTCACTCGGTCACTGAGATCGTCGCGCACGTCGTCTGGTCGACCGCATCCCGCGAGCGGGTGCTCGACCCATCCCGGGACGAGTGGCTCATGCGTCACGTCGAGATCGCCGCGGCGAAGCGCGACGCGCGGGTCATCGCGCTCGGCGCGGCGTGGGATCACGTTCATTGCCTCATGCTGTGGCCTCCCACGGTGGCGCTCGCCGAGGTCCTGCAGCGCATCAAGGGTTCCACCGCGCGTCTGTGGAACGTCGATCGCGACGTCACGACGAAGCTCGTGTGGCAGGCGGGCTACTGGGCTCGCTCGGTCGACCCGACGGACCTCGGCGCCATCGCCCGCTACGTCGCGAATCAGCGTCGACACCACGCTACGCCTCAGCCTCCCGAAGACTGGGAGCTCGCTCGCTTCGGCACACCGTAGCGTCGCTCCCCACCACACCACGCCGTTCCCGTCCGCCGACACTGGCGGAGTCTGCGCCTGCGTTCCAAGCGCCAGAGAGAAGCCCTCGCTCTGCGAGGGCGAGCGTAGGCCTGCCCCGGACTTCAGTCCGGGGTAGGGCCCCTGGCCGCGCTACCGACGCGGCACTGGCACCGGCACCGGTCGCGGCGGCGTCGCGGCGTCGTTCGCCGTGTTCCGCGTGGTCGGCTGCGCGTCGAACTCCACGCCGCGCAGCGCCTCGTTCAAGCGCACGCGGCGCTCGCCGATCTGCGTGTCGAGCTCCACGATCCGGCGCGTGACCTGATCGATCTCCGTCGCCACGCGAGACAGCCGCGCCGTGAGCTGCGCGCGCAGGTCGGCCGCCGTCGCGTTGCGCTGGATCGCCCTGAGGTTCTCGCGCGTCTCGTTGGAGTTCTGCTGCAGGTCGTTGCGCCGCCGCTCGGCCTCGGTGCGCTCGTGCGTGAGGTCGTGGATCTGCTGCCGAAGCTCCAGCGCCTGCCGCAGCGTCGCCGCGAGCGCGTCGGGGGGATGACCGTCGCGCAGGTACGCCGTCAGCGCCGCCGCGGCCTGGTCGCTCTCCAGGTTGAGCGAGACCGTGAACGGACGTCGCAGCACCACCACCGCCTCGGTGTTGCCGTTCGCCGGCACCGTCACCGGCACCAGCGCGTTGCCGTTGTTCTCCGTCGTGCCCTCGCGCGGCTCGAAGATCTGCCCGCCGTTGAGCGCCTGGCGCACCAGCACGTTCGCCGCGCGCTCGAGCCCGTTGCGCACCCGGTACGTCGTGCGGACGACGTTGTAGCGCTCGATGGTCAGCGTCTCGCGCACCATGCGCACGAGGCGCTCGCCCTCCACCGCGTAGGTGTCGTTGTGCTCGACGGCGATGCCGCGCTCCAGCGCGAAGGGCACGGTGGTCGTCGCGCCGTCGGGGAGCGTCTCGAGCATCCCCTGGCCGAGGAAGGCGCCGCGCTCGAAGATCGCGATGGGGCCGCGCTCGAGCAGCGCGCCCGTGCCGTTGTCGAAGCGCGCGACGTGGAAGGGGTGCGAGGCCGAGTCGGGCACGCCCGGGTCCGGCGCGAAGAGGTGCATCTGACGCCCGGGCACGTCGCGCGAGACCAGCATCACCATCGTCGCGCTCTCGTTCGGGATCGTCACCGGGTTCGGCAGGTCGTAGCGCGTCGCGCCGCCCTGCACCGCGAGCGCCGCGAGCGCCGCGAGGTTGCGAGGCGCCGACGACGGGGGCGGCGGAGGCGGCGCGGGCTGCGCGTAGACGCCGCCGCCGCGGCCGTATCCCTGGCCCGCGGCGCGGGGCGTGGGCGCCACCCTGCGCGGGGCGCGGGCGCGGGTCGCGACGCCCGAGCTCCGTCCCGCGGGGCGGTTGTTCGCGAGACGATCGACGGCCCCGTCGACGTCGTCTTCGTCGAGGGCCTCGGCCCGCTCCGCCGCGGGCGCGGACTCGGTCGTCGCGGTCGCTACGTCGCGCTGCGACTGTTGCCGGAGCGCGATCTCGCTCTGCGGCACGGCGTCGATCACCGCGCCGCGGTCGGTCCCCACGGGGCGCGGCGGGATCACCGCCTCGGCGAGCTCGGAGCGGAACGACACGGGCGCGCCCGCGACGAGCGAGAGGCGCACGTTGCGCCAGTCTTCGCCCGAGACGTTCTGCACGATGCCCCAGGCCTGCACCTGCGCGCGCTCGCCGTCGAAGACGAGGCGGTACGACGGGCGCCAGATGGGCGTCTCGACGGTGTAGCCGACGAAGAGGTCGTGCTCGCCCGGGTCGAGCGAGACGCGCACGGGACGTCGCTCCCGCGGGTTCGGCGGGTGCTCCTCGTCGGTGGTCTCGGGCGGCATCGGGAAGGCCGCGGCGCGCACGGAGCTGCCGCCGCGCTCCATCACCGCGAGCGTCGCGAGGAAGTCTCCCACCTCGGACTGGAGCACGCGGAAGCGCACCTCGCCGCCCGAGACCCTGCCCTCGCGCTCGAAGTAGCCGACGCCGTTGCGGTAGACCACCACGCGGCGGAGCGGGAGCGTGGAGGACGTCTCAACGGCGGGGCCGCGCGCGCACGCGGTGACAGAGACGGCCCCGATGAGGGCGAGACACGACACGACGGGACGGAGCTTCATGGGCGACACCTCGGGGACGAACGACACCCCGTGGCGCGCGGAGCTTGGACGGCGTGAATCCCCTCACGCACAGCGCGACCACGGGCAGGTCGCGGCGATGAGGCGCGAGGGCGGGCGGCGATGTCAACGCCGCGTCGCGGCGGAGGTCACTCCGGGTCGCGGATGAAGGTGCCTCGGATCTCGTGCGAGCCCGAGGCGTCGTCGAAGACCGCGACGTAGGTGACCCGCACGCTCTCGGGCGAGGGGCCCTCGGTGACCGTGACGTCGACGGTCTGCGTGGAGTGGTCCCAGTCCCAGTTGTTGCGGGCGCTGCCCGTGCAGCCGAGCACCGAGAGGCGCACCCCTTCGGCGGCGCTGACCCCGTTCCGGAAGCTCAGCCGCGCCCCTGGCGAGAAGGCCCGGTTGTAGATCCCGTCGGCGCCCGAGACTGTCAGGTTGGCCATCACCCAGCGGCCGTGCGCGTCGAGGGTGTCGAAGCGCACCGTCGACTGCGTGGAGCGCTGCGTGAGCCGCATCTCCACCCGTGCGGTGGAGAACTCCGGCGTGCGACCGACGCGGCCCGACATCGACTCGGCCTGACCCACCGTGGTGGTCGAGGGCTCGGACGACGAGGTGCCGCGGGTGGGCGCGGGCGGGGGGTCGCTGCGGTCTTCGAAGTTGTAGAAGCAGCCGGTCGAGGGCAGCGCGAGCGAGAGCGCGACGACGGGGACCAATGCAATGGCGCGCATGGGTGTCTCCTCCCTGGAGGCGGTCACGACGACCGTCTGCCCGCGACAGCACGGGCCGTTCCAGCGGAGTGTCTCTCTGTCGCCTCGCGCTCACAACCGCCGCGCCGGGCATTCGCGACGGGCTCGCGCGCTGGCCGTGGCGGCGCGTGTGGCCACGGTTCACGGCCGGGTGTGAACGTCAGCCCTCGATGCGCGCCTCGGCCGCGGCGCCCGTGAGCTCGAAGGTCCAGGGCCCGGGTCGCGTGGGCTTCTCCAGCGCCGCCCCGAGCGCCGCGAGGAAGGACCTCCGCGTCCAGGGCTTCGACCCGAAGCGCTCGAGGTGGTCGGTGCGGGTCTGACAGTCGACGAAGTCGAAGCCCCAGTGCGCGAGGTTCGCGAGCAGCGTCGCGAAGGCCACCTTCGACGCGTCGGGCGCGCGCGCGAACATCGACTCGCCGAAGAAGCCCCCGCCGAGCGCGAGGCCGTACAGCCCTCCCACGAGCGTGTCTCCCTCCCACGCCTCGATGCTGTGCGCGAGCCCTCGCTTGTGGAGCTTCACGAAGCCCGCGCGCAGCTCGGGGGTGATCCACGTGCCCTGCTGGCCTTCGCGCGGCGCCGCGGCGCAGCCGTCGATCACCGCCTCGAAGGCCGTGTCGGCGCGGACCTCGTACACCCCCCTGCGCATCTGCTTTCGAAGCGAACGCGGCAGGTGCGCCTCCTCGGGCCGCAAGACCCACCGCGGGTCGGGCGAGAACCAGAACAGCGGCAGCGACGCCGAGAGCGGCCACGGGAAGATCCCCGAGCGGTAGGCGAGGAGCAGCCGCTCGGGGTCGCAGTCTCCGCCTACCGCCACGATGCCGTCGGCGTCGGCCTTGTCAGGGTGCGGAAAGGCGTGGGCTCGGGTCAGCCAGCGCAGGGCCATGCGCCGTCAGTTGTAACGCGGCAGGGCCTGGCCTCGCACCCGCGCGAGCACGCTCTGGTAGTAGTCGAGCAGGTACTGCTCGGCGTCGTCTTCGTTCACGTGGCTCGAGGTCAGCCGGCGCACGACCTCGATGCGGGTGGTGCTGGCGTCGATCGCGCGCGCGACCACCGCACCCTCGATCCCGCCGATGAGGGTGCTGCCGAAGGTCTTCTGGTTGACCGCCACCACCACCGACGGCGCCGTCTCGGTGCCCTCGGCCGTGCCCGCGCGCCAGCTCATGTCGAACTCCAGCGTGATGATGTCGCGCACGATGTTGTGGATGCGGAACGAGTGCGGGTACTCGGGCTCGGTGTCGGGCGTGGTCGACCACTCGGCCACGCGCCGGCGGTCGGTGGCCACGTCGGGGTCGAGGATGGCCTCGTAGACCCGCGCGAGGGGCGCGTGCACGTAGCCCGTGCCGTGGGCCCAGTAGTGCCCGTCGGCCTCGCCCTTCAGCGTCGAGAGGGTCTCGGGGTAGGGGTCGGTCGCGGTCGCGGGGGGCGCCGGCGCGGTGCTCATCTCGACGGGCTCGAGGCCCGCGGGGAAGGAGGTCGACACGTCGCTCCCGCACGCCGAGAGCGTGAGCGAGAGCAAGGCGGCGGCGGCGAGGCGGCGCAGCGAGGAGCGGGAGAACACGGGGGGAATATAGCCGGGCTGTGGAGCGCTTTTCACGTTCCCGAAGGGGGATTTCGCGTGACGGCCGCTGCGTCGGAGGCGACGCGGGCGCCACCCTCGCGACGCGGCGCGCGCATGATGGCCGAGGGTGCGGCGCGTTGCGCGGGTTGACGCCCCCGCCCTTGTCGTGGGGTAGTCCAACCGATGCAGCGCGCGATGGTGGTGGGGATCGTGGAGCCGTGCCCGACCTGCGGGGCGCGTCGCGGCGTGCCCGAGGGCGACCCGGCCCCCGCGAGCGGTCACCGCGGCGCGTACGCGGGGCTCGACGGCGCCCCGACGTGGTGGGCGTGGCGCTGCCCGGTGTGCGAGGCCGAGGGCTGCGGGGCCTGCGCGGGCGGGCACGCGTGCACGCGGTCGTTCCCGCTGTGCTTCGCGCACCGGCTGCCCATGGCGCTCGCGCAGTGCTGGTGCTGCGACGCGCAGACCTCGGGCCTGGTGTGCCCGGCCTGCATCGGCGGCGCGTGCGCGCGCTGCTGGCGACGCGGGTGCAGGCCCGGCGCGCGTCGCTGCGAGGCCGCCTGCGCGCGGAGGGTGATTTCGAGCCCGGGGTTTGTTAGGTGTACGTCCCCGCGCGGGCGGTCGCGCCATAGACCGAGACGCGTCGGCGTCACCACCGGAGCACCCCGAGCGATGCTGGCCCTCCTGGTTCGGATCGACAACTTCGAAGACGGCTCGACGCAGTCGTACTCGTACACGACCTCGCCGGTGCGCGTCGGCCGCAACCCGCTGAACGACCTCCCGCTCGAGCTCCCCTTCGTCTCGCAGTGGCACGCCGTGGTGGTGTGGGACGCGCAGTCGGTCACCTACGACCTCGGCAGCACCAACGGCACCACGGTGCAGGGCCACCGCCTCGGCGCGAACCAGCCCGTGCCCGTGACCTCGTCCGAGATGGAGTTCCGCATCGGCGCGGTGCGGTTGGTCTTCCAGCTCGCGAACCTCCCCGCGGGCACCGCCGCGTCGCTGCCCCGCCGCGGGGGCGAGGGGCCCTCCGTCTCCGAGGGCCTCTTGCGAAAGGGCTCCGCGGGCGCGTCGGGCTTCCCCTCGCTGGGCGACGAGGGCGGCTCCACGATGATGCTCGACGCGACGGCGCTCCTCGGCGGCGCGCAGGCGTCGGGGCTCCCCCCGCGCACCGAGCACTCGCTGCGGTCGCTCCAGTCTGCCTACAACCAGTACCGCGCCGCGTGGCAGGCGCTCTCGCAGCAGTTGATGGGCGTGCTCGCGCAGACGCCACCACCCAGGTGCCCGCGGCCATCCAGCGCTTCGTCGAGCTCTACGGCGACGCGCAGCACGAGCCCGCGCTGCAGTCCCTCGCGCGCTCGCAGGGCGTCTCGCTCGCGTCGGGCGACGGCGCGGCCACGCAGCTCGTCACGCAGCTCGCGCAGTACCTCACGCCCGCCCGCCAGCCGCCCCAGACGCCGCAGGAGATGGAGGGCTTCCTCGTGCGCGCCCTCGTCGCGCTGGAGACCTACACCACGGCCTTCATCGGTCTGCGGCAGGGCCACGACGCCTTCGGCCTCCAGATGGTGGGCCGCTCGCGGCGCAGCGCCGACCCCACGCCCGTCGAGGCCGCCGACGACCCCAAGCGCCTCTTGGAGTACCTCCTCGACTGGTCGGGCGACGGCGACGCGCGGATGCTCGAGCTCCGCAACCAGTACGCCGAGATCATGACGCACCAGGTGGCGCTCCTGAACGGGCTGATGGAGGGCGTGCGCAAGCTCATCCGCGTGCGCCTCTCGCCCGACGCGATCGAGCGCGACCCCAAGGTGAGCCACGGCTTCTGGAGCTTCGGGCCCTTCAAGGCCATCGGCTACTGGCGGCGCTTCCGCCAGCTCCACGAGGAGCTCCTGGAGGACCGCGAGCTCACCACGGTGGTCTTCGGCCGGGAGTTCGCCCGCGCCTACGCCGACGCGCTGGGCGAAAACTTCGCGAGAGAGCGATCCGCGGCGTATAGGGGCACCGCGGGGCGCGTGAGCGTGGCGCGGCCCCGCGCGGGCCGTTCTGTGTCGTTGAGGGTGTCGAGGGATTCATGAAGGAGCCGACGAGGGTCGCGGGGCGCGTGCTGGGTCTGATGGCGCTGGCGATCAGGGCCGCGGTCACCCCAGGCGTGGCGTGCTCGAGCAGCACCCCGCGCCCCGCGTCGCGCCGCTCCCGCAATGCGGCGCTCTGCTCCGTGGCCGCGCCGCGCCGCGCCGCGGGCGCCGTGCCCACGCTGCGCGGAGACGACTGGGCCCGTCTCATCATCCGGGGGTACCAGCCCGGCATCGCGCCCGGCAACGTGAGCGACTGCACCGGCGCCGCCGTGCGCTGGCAGGAGCCCACGATGCGCTGCCGCGAGACGCCCTACGAGTCGGGCCCCGGCCCGCAGCGGCCGATCACCGACGACGACGTGGTGATCTCCCGCGCGGGGGGCAACCTCAGGCTCGTGTGGGTGATCGTCGACCGCTACGTCGACCGCGTACCCACGCCCGACGGGAGCTACCGCCTCGAAGACGGCGAGGCCGTGGGGCCCGTGGCGCTCACGGAGTTCCAGGGCGACCGGGTGGTGGTGCGGGCCATCGGCACGCTGCGCACGCTGCCGCGCCGGCCGCGCCTGCGGCTCATGCCCATCGGCGACCGCCGCGTGCTCGTGGCCGAGGGAGAGATCTGCCGCGACAACAACGACCCGCGCACCTGCCGACGTCAGGGCCGGCTGCTGATGCTCCAGGGCCACCGCTTCGTGGCCGAGCCGCTGCGCAGCCAGAGCGGCCGATGCCTCGGCCCGGCGCGCTTCGAGTACGCGAAGGAGACGCAGCGCACGCTCGAAGAGACGGGCTGGCTGCGCACCTTCGAGCTCCAGACCTCGGCCGAGTACCGCGACCAGGGCGTGCAGGTGCACGAGCAGGTGACGGTGACCGACAGCGACCCGCGCAGACCCGCGGTGCCGCCGCGGGTGTTCCGTCGGGCGGCGAGCGACCGGGCGATCTACGTGATCGGCAACGCCTTCGTGGCGTCTGAGCCCTCGCTGTGGAGTCGGGTATTGCGCGTCGACGCGCGCACGGGCAGGGTGCGCGACGGCGGCGTCGAAGACGCGGGCGACGCGGGCGACGCCGATGACGAGTCCGACATGGACTTCATCGACGGCGGGATGTGAGGTTTCGATGAGCGCTGACGATCAGGCGGGGGTGAGGGTTCGCTGGCTGGTGGCGGGGTCGCTCTCGCCGAGCCCGTCGGGGCGGCGGTTCACGGTGAGCGCGTCGAGCTTCGGCAAGGCGCTCGAAGACGCGGGCCTGCGCCTCGGCGACCTCGCGGTCGACTCGCTCAAGGCCTTCGAGACCAAAGAGGTCGTGCAGCGCCTCCCCTCGCTGAAGTCTCTCCTCGCGCTCGCGTCGGAGCTCTCGGCGAGCGACCCCGCGAAGCGCCCCGACGGCGAGTCGACGGTGCGCCGCGTGGTCGAGGCCGCGGGCGAGGGTGAGCTCTCGGCCGCGGTGCGCGCGAAGTTCAACATCGCCCCCGTGGCGCCGCCCGCGGCTCCGGCGCCCGCGTCGGGCGAAGGCGCGCTCCTCGACGACCTCCTCGCGGGCGGCGCGTCGAAGGTCGCGCAGCCCGGAGCCTCGGGCGCGGTGTCGTCGTTCATCAAGGCGATGCGCCCCGCGGGCGGCGCGACCTCGACCACGGCCCACCGCGGCGCGCGCGACCTCATCGAGGCCTACGCGTACAGCGCGGCGGCGGCGCTCCTCGGCGGCGCCGAGGTCTCGCCTATGGAGTCGGCGTGGCGCGGGCTCAAGCTCAGCGCCGACCACGCGCCCGACGGCGGCGGCCTCGCGGTCGACGTGATCGACGTGGCGCCCGCGGGCGCGGTCGACGCGCTGCGCGCCGCGCTCCCCGAGTACGCCGACGACTCCGCGCCGGACCTCATCGTGGCCCTCGACCCGAGCGACGACCCCGAGTGGCTGCTCTCGCTCGCCGAGGTGGGCGCCGACTTCGACGCGCCCGTGGTGGCCGCCGCGACGCACAAGCTCTTCGGCGTCGACGACCCCTCGGCGGTGCCCGCGCGCTGCGAGCAGGACGACGGCGGCCTGCCCGAGTCGTGGGCGAAGCTCCGCGACGACGAGGCCTCGCGCTGGCTCGCGGTGGCATTTAACCGCCCCGTCGTGCGCGTCGAGGGCACGGGCGCGAACCGCCGCACGGTCTTCGGGTCTCCGTCGGCGGCGCTCGGCGCGATGCTCGCGGCGAGCTACCAGAAGAGCGGGGCCTTCGCGCGCATCCTCGGGCCGTCGGGCGGGCTGAAGGCGCCCGGGTCGTGGGAGCTCCCCTCGGGCCGCGAGGCGGGCACGCTGGTTCCGACCGAAGCCTTCGTGCCGATCCGCGCGCAGACGCGGCTGGGCGAGCTGGGCTTCGTCGCGCTGGGCTCGGGGCGCAACACCGACGTGATCGCGCTCACCGCGGCCCCCGCGGCGAAGGGCGGCGGCGACGTGGCCCCGCTCTCGGCGCAGGTGCTGACGGGTCGCATCGTGCGCTTCGCGCGCTGGGTGGTGGCGCAGCTCCCCGCGGGCGCCGCCGAAGAGGAGGTGAAGCTCCTCTTCGAGCAGGCAGCGGCGGTGTTCCTGTTCCCGTCGGCGCAGGAGGCCGCGAAGCTCGAGGCGCAGGTGGTGGCCGACGGCGACAAGCGCACGGTGGTCATCGCCGTGGCGGCGCGGGCCGACCTCGCCGGTCAGCCCTTCAACCTCGCGTTCGGGCTCCCCCTGCCGGGCTGATCGTCGAGCGGCGGGGTCTACCCCCGCACCCGCGCCTTTGGTCGCCCACACCCGCGCCTTCGGTCGCCCACACCGAGGCCCTCCCCCTCCGCACACCGGAGCCTCCCGGTCCGCACACCGTCGGTCTCCCCCTCCGCACACGGGAGCCTCCCGGTCCGCAGAGCGTCGGTCTCCCCCCTCCCACACGGAGGACTCCCCCCTCCCACACGGAGGACTACCCCCTCCCACACGGGACTCCCCTCAGTGAGAATCCCCGTGTTTTCTCGCGCTCACTCAGAATCGTCACGGCCCGCGTCGATTCCGCGTGAGGAGCGGCCCCGCCCGCGCCTGGAGTGATCGCGTGAAAGCGCCGAACTCCGGGCCGAAGCCGTCGAGCCGAACGATCCCCCGCTTCGGCGGCCTGCGGCGGAGGGGCGACCCTCACCCCCGGCCCCTCTCCCGTAAACGGGAGAGGGGAGCTGACTGCACCGAAAACTGCCCTGCCCCTACCCGTTGCGAGAGCGTGCGTCGTTGCCCGCGAGGGAGTGGTCGGAGTGAAAGCTCACTCTCGCGTGCACCCATGCCTCTGCTACCGGGCCCGGCCCTCGGCAACAGGAACGCTACGACGCTTTCGACATACAAGGGGCCGGGGGTGAGGGTCGCCGCACGCCGCCCACCGCCCACGGCCCACCGCCGCCCCTCCGCCGCCCACCGCCCGTCGCCCACCGCCCCGCGCAGCCTCAGAACCGGCCGGTGAGCCCGAGCCCCGCGGCGCCGCGCGACGGGTCGACGAAGGGCGACACCCGCGCGAGCCCTGGCGCGAAGCTCTCTCCGCCGTCGGAGAGCGACACGATCAGCGCGACGACGCCAAAGGCCGCGAGCGCGCCGCCCGCGATGAACGACGCGTTGGTGAGGGTGACCATCGTGCGCCCCTCGTCGATGAGCGAGCGCTGCTCGCCAGAGATCGTCGGCGAGCACGCGCCGCCCGGGCACTCCGAGGCGAGGCGGTCGTCGATGGAGCGCGCGTTGAGGCCGGTGACGACGCCCGCGACACCCAGCGCCGCGCCCACCGAGAGCGTGACGATCCCCGCGACGCGCCAGCCGTTCACCCCGCGCGACGCGCCGACGACGTGCGGGCCGTTGCCCGCGTCGCGCACGCTCACCACCGACACCGAGTCGCTCACGTCGACCACCGCGCCCTGCGGAAAGCGCACGATGAACCGCGCCTGCTGCCCCGGCGGGACATCGCTCGTCGCGCGGTAGGGCACGCGCCCCGGCGCGACGGCCTCGATGGTGGCGTTGCGACCGTCGATGGCCACCGAGGTCTGGTACTCGCTCGCGTCGAGGGGGCGACCGTTCAGCGTCACGGTCATGTTGGGCGCGGGCTCGGGCACCTCGACGCGCACGAAGGCCACGCGGTCGGTGAGCGCGACGGCCTCGGCGGTGGCGGCGTCGGCGGTGCGCGCGTAGCGCTCCTCGGAGGCGCGGCGCGCGTTGGCCTCGGTGGCCGCGGCGATGAGCTCGCGGTAGGCGTCGGCGTTCTGCCCGAGCGCGCGCAGGCAGCGGCCGACGTAGAGCCGCGTGTTGGGCGAGGGGAGCGCTGCGAGCGACGCGCGGAACGACTGGAGCGCGTCGGCGTACCGACCGGCGTCGTAGTAGGCGCGGCCCTGTTGAAGAGCGCGCGCCCGTCAGGCACCTGGGCCTGGACGACGGCGGGGGCGCAGAGGAGGGCGAGGCCGAGGGCGGTGCGGGAGATCAAGGTTCCTCGGGGTTGAAGGCGCCGCCGTGGGAGGCGGGGCGCGGAGGCGGTGCGTAGCTGGGCGCGGGCGCGGGCGCGGGGATCACGTACGGGGTCGGCGCGGGCGTGGGCGCGAAGGCCGGGGTCGCCCGCGCGGGGCGGGTCGGACGCGCGGCGACGGGAGCAGGCGCGGCGGCGCGCGCGGCGACCGGCGCAGGCGCGGGAGCAGGCGCGGGCGCGGGGCGACCGGAGGCGAGACGTCGGCGTCGCCGCGGGTGTCGGGGGCGTCGGCGCGGCGGCGCGCGGCGCGGGGGTCGTCGCCGCGGGCGCGCGGGCGGGTGTCGGCGGGGGCGCCGGGTCGCGCAGCACGGCCAGCGCGACCACGCCGCCGACGAGCGCGGTGAGGGCGGCCACGCCGAGCGCGAGGAGCGGACCGCGTGACGGGCGCGGGAGCGTGTCGGCGGTCGTCGCGGCGTAGGAGACCTGCCCCGGCGCGAAGGGGTCGGTCATGTGCCGCGGGCCGGTGAAGTCCGCGGGGCCCGCGAGGGAGACGGGGGCGGACGGCGGCGGCGTGACTGGTGCGAGCGACGGAGAAGACCCGATCGAGAAGGGGCTCACCGCCGCGAACGCGGGCGCCGTGGGAGGGAGCACCGCGGGGCTCTCGACGGTGGGCGCGACCGCGGGCGGCATCGACACGGAGGGCGCGCCGAGGGCCTCGGTGAGCGCGTCGGCGAGGGCCCGACCCGACGCGAAGCGGCGCTCGCGGTCAGGGTCGAGCGCGCGCCGAGCCCAGACGTCGACGGCCATGGGGAGCGAGGGGTCGACGGCGCTCGGCGCGGGGGGCTTGGCGTCGGTGATCGCGCACAGGAGCTGAGGGAGCGTGTCGCCCTCGAAGGGCAGCCGCCCCGTCAGGAGCTCGTAGAGCATCACGGCGAGGGACCACAGGTCGCTGCGGCCGTCGATGTCGCCCTGACCGCGCACCTGCTCGGGCGACATGTAGACGGGCGTGCCGATGAGGGTGAAGCCACCGCCGTCGCCGTACTGGGTGGTGACCATCCCGTCGCTCACCTTGGCGACGCCGAAATCGAGCACCTTCACCAGGGTCTGTCCGTCGTCGTCGCGCACCACCTGGCAGTTGCCGGGCTTGAGGTCGCGGTGGACGATGCCCGCGGCGTGGGCGACGTCGCAGGCCGCGCCGACGTGGCGCGCGACGGTCGCGACGAAGCCGCGGTCGAGCCTGCCGTGCCGCTCGGCGAGGGCGTCGAGGGGCTCACCCTGCACCAGCTCCATCACCAGGAACGGCCGCCCGTCGGCCGCGGTGCCGAGGTCTTCGACGCGGGCCACGTTGCGGTGGCGGAGCTGCGCCGCGATGCGCGCCTCGCGCACGAAGCGGGCGACGAGCTCCTGGTTGCGCGCCGCGTCGCGCTTCATGAGCTTGATCGCGACCTCGTGCCCGAGCAGCCGGTGCCGCCCGCGCCAGACCTCTCCCATCGCCCCGGCGCCGAGCCGCGACGTGAGCTCCCAGCGCTCAGAGAGCGCCCTCGCGGCCGGCTCGTGGCTCACCATGACGGGCGTCGCGGCGCACTGTCTCCAGCGGCACCCCCCCTGTCAAATGCCCGCGCGACCGACAATGTCACCGCGCGCCGCGGCCGTGGTACCGACGTCCCGTGCGCTACCTCTTCGAGAACGACGAGCACGCCGCCCTGCGCGAGCAGGTGCGGCGCTTCGCGGCCCGCGAGATCGCCCCCCACGCCGCGGAGTGGGAGGAGGCCGAGGGCTTTCCGCGCGCGCTGTACGCCGCCGCAGGCGCCGCGGGCGTGCTGGGCATCGGCTACCCCGAAGACGTCGGCGGCGCGGGCGGCGACCTCTCGCACCTCGTCGTCGCGAGCGAAGAGATGGTGCTCGCGGGCCGCTCCGTCGGCGTGACCGTGGGCCTCGGCAGCCACGGCATCGCGCTGCCCCCCATCGTGCGCGCGGGCACTGCTTCACAGCGCGAGCGCTTCGTCGCCCCGGTGCTCCGCGGCGAGAAGGTCTCGGCCCTCGCGATCACCGAGCCGGGCGGCGGCTCCGACGTGGCGTCGCTGCGCACCCGCGCGCGGCGCGACGGAGATCACTTCGTCGTCGACGGCGCCAAGACCTTCATCACCTCGGGCGCCCGCGCCGACCTGGTGACGGTGGCCGTGCGCACCGGCGCCGAGGGCTACGGCGGCGTGTCGCTCCTGGTCGTTGAGCGCGGCACGCCCGGCTTCAGCGTAGGGCGCGAGCTGAAGAAGATGGGCTGGTGGGCGAGCGACACCGCGGAGCTTCACTTCGACGGCTGCCGCGTGCCCGCGGAGAACCTCGTGGGCGAGGTCGACGGCGGCTTCGTGGTGATCATGCAGAACTTCGCGGTGGAGCGCGTGCTCCTCGCGGCGCAGTGCGTGGCCATCGCGACGCTGGCCTACGGCGAGAGCGTCGCGTACGCGCGCGACCGGGTGGCCTTCGGCAAGTCGCTCACGGGCTTTCAGGTGACGCGGCACAAGCTCGCGGAGATGGCCACGCGCATCGCGGCGGCGCGCGCGCTCACGGGCGAGGTGGTCGAGCGGGTGAGGGCCAACGACCCGCGCACCGCGGGCCTCGCGGCGATGGCGAAGAACGTCGCGACGGACATGTGCAGCTTCGTGTGCGACGCCGCGGTGCAGGTGCACGGCGGCTACGGGTACATGCGCGAGTCGCTGGTCGAGAGGCTGTACCGCGACGCGCGGCTCTACCCCATCGGCGGGGGCACGCGGGAGATCATGAACGAGGTGATCTCGAAGACCGAGGGCTACTGAGGGGCGATGGGGGCGGGGGCGGCGCCGCCGACCTTGCGGATGAGGCGCTGGAGCTCGTCGAGGTCGAAGGGCTTCTCGAGGCGAGGGTTGGGCACGCGGCCGAGGAACTCCTGCGCGCGCGGGGTGAAGGCCCCGCCCGTGAGGAAGACCACGCGCCGGGCCTGGTCGGGCGCGACGCGCTCGAGGGTCTCGTAGACGTCGAGGCCGCTCACCTCGGGCATCATCAGGTCGCAGAGGATCACGTCGAAGCGCTCGCCGGCCTCGACGCGCGCGAGGGCGTCGCGGCCCGAGCCCTCGGTGAAGGCGTCGTGCTCGCCGCCCACGATGAGCGCGAGGGAGCTGCGGAGGTTGGGCTCGTCGTCGACGATGAGCACCCTGAGGCGCGCGCCCGAGGGCGGCGGGGGGACGGACCGGCGCCGAGGCGCGGGAGGCTGCGTGGCCACTGGGAGGTACACCCTGAACTCGCTGCCGCTGCCGGGGGTGCTCTCGACCTCGATGTCGCCGCCGAGGGAGCGCACGATCCCGTGCACGATGGCGAGGCCGAGCCCTGTGCCCTCGCCGACGGGCTTGGTCGTGAAGAACGGATCGAAGACGCGCGGGAGGACCTCGGGGTCGATCCCGTGGCCCGTGTCGCGCACGGCGGCGACGATGCGCCGCCGTTCGAGGTCGTGACGGAGCGTGACGCGGACCTCGTGCGCCTCGCTCGGGCCCTCGTCGGGGATCGCCTGCGCGGCGTTCACCAGGAGGTTGAGGAACACCTGACCGAGCCGGGCCTCGTTGGCCTCGACCGGGGGGACGACGTCGAAGTCGCGCACCACCCGCGCGCGGTGGCGGATCTCGTTGTGCGCCATCTCGAGGGCCGACTCGAGCACCTGGGTCACGGAGACGGGGCCGCGTCGGTCGTCGTCGCCGCGGGAGAAGGTGCGGAGGTTTCTCACGATCTGGCGCACGCGCTCGGCGCCCTCGCGGGCCTGCTCGACGGCGTGGCGCGCGCGCGGAGACGCGTCGCCCGAGGCGTCGAGGTGACGGGAGAGGAACTCCAGGTTCGTCATCACGTACATGAGCGGGTTGTTGATCTCGTGCGCGACGCCCGCGGCGAGCGTGCCCATCGAGACGAGCCGGTCGGCCAGCAGGAGCTGCGACTGGATCTGCGCCCGCTCGGTGATGTCTTCGATGACGAAGCAGGTGCGTCGGGTCGGAGGCGCGCCCGGCGGCGCCGCGACGCGCGCGAGGGTGACCCCGAGGCGGCGCGGCGACGAGGACATCGCCGCGGAGTACTCGAAGTGGAAGGGCGCGTCGCCGGCCTCGTCGAGGCGCGAGAGCCACAGGTCGAGGGCCTCGCGGGGAACGGGAGGTCGCGCGCGCGCGCCGACGAGGGCCTCGGGGAGATGCCGAAGGTTCGCGAGAAGGCGCCGTTGCCGGCGACGATGGTGTACTCGGGCCCGTCGGGGGAGTCTTCGCCGCGCTCGACGATGCCCATGATGAAGGGGGCCGAGTCGAAGAGGCTGCGCAGGGTCGACTCGCTCGCGGCGAGCTCGCGGCGCGCGCGCTCGCGCTCGGTCACGTCGATGCCGCGGCGAGGACGTGCGCCACCTCGCCATGCGGCGTCGCGCAGGGACGACACGCGCCACGCGATGCGGTGCCGCTCGCCGTCGCGCGCGACCCGGTCGCCCTCGTACTCGACCGAGGCGTCGCCCGCGACGACCCGCGCGTGGACCTCGTCGAAGCGCTCGGCCTCGTCGGGCGGGACGAGCGAGCGCCAGCGGCGCGTGCCGAGGACCTCGCTCGACGAGACGGCCGAGAGGGCCTCGCTCTCGCGGTTGAAATGCTCGACCACGCCGGCGCGGCTGGTCACCACCACGGGGCACGCGAGGGCGTCGAGCACGGTCGAGACGAGCCCACGGTCGACGCGGTCGACCCACGCCTCGCGCGGGGGGAGCGCGCGGCGCAGGAGCGCGGCGAGGCGCAGGCGCACGGCGTCGTCGGTGATCGGCGGGGTGAGCACGTCGTCGGCGCCGGCCTCGATGCACGCGAGCGCGCGGGGGGTGTCGGCCTCGTCGAGCGCGACGAGGGTGGGGACGAGCGCGCCGACGGGGGTGGCGCGGAGGTCGGCGAGGTCGGTGGCGAGGTCGCGCGAGGCGCCGTCGAAGACGACGACGGAGGGGAGCGTGAGGTCGGCGACGAGGGAGAGGAGGCCGCGCGGGTCGACCTCGACGGGCACGTGCCCGAGGGCGCGGAGCGCAGAGCAAAGCTTCGGTGAAGCGCTCCGCCCGCGGGCGACGACGGGGACCCTCATCGCGCGCGATGGTACGAGGTCAGGGGGTGCGTTGGGAACGGTCGGGCGCGCTGGGCGTCAGGCGAAGGCGGCTTCCATCAGCCGGGTGTGTTCGAGCTTGTGGCTCGCGGCGGAGCCCGTGGCGGGCGACGCGCTCTCGTCGCGGGCCGCGCACGAGAGCGGGAGCCGACCGCCGATGAGACCGGGGAGGCGCGCCGCGAGGAAGTACCACCCGCCCATGTTCCAGGGGTCTTCCTGCGTCCACACGAGGGGGGTGCCGTCGCGGTAGGGGGCGAGCACGCCCGAGAGCTCCTGCTGCGAGAGGGGGTAGAGCTGCTCGAGGCGGATCACCGCGACGTCGTCGGCCCCGCGCTTGGTCCGCTCGGCCACGAGGTCGTAGTAGATCTTGCCCGAGCAGAGCAGAACCTTGCGCGCGCGCTGCGGGTCCACCGTCGGGTCGGGGATCACCCGGCGGAAGGCCGTGCCCTCGCCGAGGTCTTCGAGGGGCGAGACGGCGTCCTTCGAGCGCAGGTGGCTCTTCGGGGTCATCACGATGAGCGGCTTGCGCCACGGGCGCAGCACCTGCCGCCGCAGGAGGTGGAAGATCTGCGCGGGCGTCGTGGGGTTGCACACCACGAGGTTGTCCTCGGCGCAGAGCGGGAGGAAGCGCTCGAGCCTCGCGCTGGAGTGCTCCGGGCCCTGCCCCTCGAAGCCGTGCGGCAGGAGCAGCACGATGCCCGACAGCCGACTCCACTTGTCTTCGCCCGACGAGATGAACTGGTCGATGATCACCTGCGCGCCGTTGGCGAAGTCTCCGAACTGCGCCTCCCACATCACCAGCCCGTCGGGGTAGTCGAGGGAGTACCCGTAGTCGAAGCCGAGCACGCCGCACTCCGAGAGGGCCGAGTCCCACACCTCGAAGCACGCGGGCGCCTTGCCCAGCGCCGAGTACGGCGTGTAGGCGCGGCCCGTCTCGATGTCGGTCCACACCGAGTGGCGGTGCGAGAAGGTGCCGCGCCGCGCGTCCTGCCCCGACAGCCGGATGCGCGCGCCGTCTTCGAGCAGGGTCGCGTAGGCGAGCGCCTCGGCGGTGCCCCAGTCCAGGGGGCGGCCGTTCGCGCGCTCGCGCCGGTCCTCGATGATGTTCCTGAGCTTCGGGCTGACCTTCAGGTCCGCGGGGATCTCGGTGACCTTCTCGATGAGGCCCTTGAGCCGCTCGACCTCGACGCCGGTCACCACCTCGGGCACCGACGCGTCGGCGCCGCCCTTGTACTTCGACCACAGGCCCGCGAGGGCGTTGTCGACGGGCGGGTGCGCGGTGGCCTTCGTCTCGGTGAGCGCGCGGTCGAGCGACTCCTTGCGCGCGCTCGCGAGCTGGTCGACCTGGTCGCGGTTGACCTTGCCGTCTTCGAGCAGCCGCGCGACGTAGGCCGTGCGCACGGAGGGCTTCTTGTCGATGGTCGCGTACATCACGGGCTGCGTGAAGCGCGGCTCGTCGCCCTCGTTGTGGCCCCACTTCCGGTAGCAGAGCATGTCGATCACCACGTCGGAGCGGAACTCCTGGCGGTACTCCGCGGCGAGGTGCGCGACCTGCGCGACGGCCTCGGGGTCCTCGCCGTTCACGTGGAAGATCGGCGTGCCGAGCATCTTCGCGAGGTCCGTCGCGTAGCGCGTCGAGCGGGCGTCGTCGGGGCTGGTGGTGAAGCCCACCTGGTTGTTCACGACGACGTGCACGGTGCCGCCGGTGGTGTAGCCCTCGAGGTTCATGAGGTTGAGGGTCTCGGCCACGACGCCCTGACCGATGAAGGCCGCGTCGCCGTGCACGAGCAGGGGCACGACGCGGGCGCGGTCGTGGTCGCCGCGGCGGTCTTGCTTGGCGCGCACGCGGCCCTCGACCACGGGGTTCACGAACTCCAGGTGCGAGGGGTTGAAGCTCAGCGAGAGGTGCATCGAGCGCCCGTCGGGCAGCGGGCGGTCGCTGGAGTACCCGAGGTGGTACTTCACGTCGCCGCGGCCCACGTTCTGCTCGGGGTGCCGGTCGAGGAAGCGCGCGAAGATGTCCTTCGGCGACTTCTGCATGATGTTGTAGAGGACGTTGAGCCGGCCGCGGTGGGCCATGCCGATGATGACCTCCTCGGCGCCGAGCTCGCCGAGGCGCTCGAGCACGAGGTCCATCAGCGGGATGAGCGACTCGCCGCCCTCGAGCGAGAAGCGCTTCGCCCCGAGGAAGTTCGTGTGGAGGAACTGCTCGAAGATCTCGGCGTCGATGAGCCGGCCGAGCACGCGGAGCTGCTTCTGCGCGGTCATGGCGAGGCGGTTCGCCGTTGACTCCATCCGCTCGCACAGCCACTTGCGCGCGCGGAGGTCTTCGATGTGCATGAACTCCACGGCGATGGTGCGGCAGTAGGTCTCCTCGCACCACGCGACGATGTCGCGCACGCGCGCCTCGGCGCCGAGGCCGACGAGGTCGCCCGTGGGCACCACGGCGTCGAGGTCGGCGGCGGTGAGCCCGAAGGCCGTCGGCTCGAGCTCCTTGGGCGGGTGCGTCGCGAGGCCGAGCGGGTCGAGGTGCGCCCAGAGGTGACCGCGGAGCCGGTACGCGTGGATGAGCTGGTTCACCCGCTGCGCGAGCTGCTGCACCGCGGCCTGCGCCGGCGGGATGCTCAGCGTCGTGGGCGCCGCGGGCGCGCGCATCGCGCCGACCTCGACGTGGCCGTTGCCGTGCCCGTTGCCGTACCCGTTGCCGTTCGGGGCGCCGCCCGAGTCGAGCGCCTCGAAGTAGCGGTTCCACCGCTCGCCGACGGAGACGTGGTTCTCCTGCCAGCGGTGATAGAGCTCGTCGACGAAGGCCTGGTTGATCCCGAAGTCCTGGCTCATCTTCTCGTGTCTCCCGACGGCGCCGGCGGTGATCCGCGGCGTAAGTGGGGGGCGGCATCATAGGGGTGACGCCCGGGGGAATCCACTGGCCGACGCCTCAGTCGGGCGCGACCCCGCGGGCGATGAACACGCGGTGGGGGACCTCGAACGCAAGGTCGAAGCCGCGCAGAGACGCTTCGAGCGCGTGGTCGAAGCGGCCGAGCGCGTCGGGGGTCGCGGCGGCGCCCCAGCGTGAGGCGCGCATGCGCCCGCGCCACGCGTCGCGGGTGTAGCGGATCGCCACATCGAAGACCTCTGCCTCGACCGCGGCGAAGCCGGCGTCGGAGAGGTCGTCGAGCCACGCGGGGTAGGTCCCGCGTACGCCGAAGGGGCCCTCGGCGTCGGCGGCGGGGTCGAGGTGCGCGCGGGCGGCGTCCATCGCGACCGCCACCGCGTTGCCGGGCCGCCAGAGGAAATCGAGGTGCGCGATGACGACCGCGCCTCTGGGGCGGAGCACGCGCCGCGCCTCGCGCGCCGCGCGCGGTCGGTCGAACCAGTGCCAGCACTGCCCCGCGACCACGAGGTCGACGCTCGCGGCGTCGAGGTCGGTCCTCTCGGCGCGGCCGACGCGCCAGCGCACGCGCTCGCCGTCAGGGAGCGCGCGGGCGGCGTCGAGCTGACCCTCGGAGACGTCGACCGCGGTGACGGCGCAGCCTCTGGCGGCGAGGGCGCGGGCGAGGGCGCCGGTGCCGGTGCCCAGGTCGAGCACCGCGTCGCCCGGTCGGGCGAGCCCTCGCGCAGCGAGGCGGTCGAAGAACGCGTCGGGGAAGCCCGCGCGGTGCGCGGCGTAGTCGGCGCTGGCGCGGCCCCAGTCGACGGGGGTGAGGGTCATGGCGGCCTCCGAGGCGCCGCCCGCGAGGGGTGAGGGGTGCGGGGCGGTCGCGTCGGGGGATGTGGACCGCGCGGGACAGGTCGACAGATCGATAGAGGAATCGACGTGTCGACGGGTCAGCGGCCGAGGTCGTAGAGGGCGTGGTCGCGGCCTCGGCCCGGCCAGTCGACGAGGTCGCGGGGGCGGGCGGCGAGGGTCGCGGTGACGAGCCGGCTCCAGCGGGCGTCGTGCTCGAAGAAGCCCGCGGCGCCGGGCAGCGTCGCGCGGAAGCGCAGCAGGCGGTGGCGCTCGGGGTCGAGGAGCGCGGCGAGGCGGTCGACGAGGGCCGAGCCGCCGGGGTCGTCGGCGTGCTCGAGCGCGACGAGGGTGGCGCGCTCGTCGGCGATCAACTGAAAGGGCCCGTGCACGAACTGAAGGACGTCCCACACGGGAGGGTCGACGCCGCCGGGGCCCTCGAGCCACTCCCATCGGAGGCCGTGCGCGAGGTCGTAGCCGCCGCGGGTGGTGATGAGCGCGAGGTGCTCCCCGCGCACGGGCTCGACCTCGGCGCCCTCGGCGAGCGCGCGGGCGTAGGCCTCGGGGATCGCCTCGATCACGTCGCGGGAGAGCGTGCTCCCTGGCGCGAGGCACTCCACCAGGCGCAGCGCGCAGAGCGTCGCGGCGACGGGGCCCTGCACGCGCAGGAGCATTCCGCCTTCGTCGTGGGGCGGGTGTCGCAGCGCGAGGGTCACGTCGGGCGCCTCGCGCGCGGCGGTGATGAGCGCCGAGGCGGCGTAGGCCGAGCGCGCGCCGAGCGCGAGCGTGGCGTTGGGCGAGAGCCCCTGCGAGACGACCACCAGCGCCGAGCCGGGGACGACGTCGCGCGGGCTCCAGCGGCCAGGGGCGAAGGTCGAGAGCGGCGCGAAGTCGGCGCGGCGACCGGCGCGGCGCAGCTCCGAGGCGAGCACGCGCGCGGGGCCCTCTGAGGCGCCCACGCCGGTGACGACCCAGGGGTCGGCGCGGCGGAGCGCGTCGGGCACCGCGGGCAGGGGCGTGGGCAGCCACGCGCGGAGCATCGCGGGCAGCGCCTCGACGCGCGCGCGGAGGGTGTCGGCGCAGGGCGGGCTCACGGGGCGCCTCCGTCGGCGTCGGGGTCGTGCTTACGGTCGCGCATCGCGGTGAAGTAGGAGACCAGCGCGTCGAGGTCGGCGTCGCTGAGCTGCGGGTGCGCGGGCATGGTGCCGTAGCGAAAGCTCCGCGGGTCGCGGATGTACGCGCGGATCTGATCGACGGGGCGGTACTCGACGATGGAGCGCGGGACGTTCAGGTCGGGGCCCACGCGGCCTCCCTCGCGGTTGACGGCGTGGCAGCGCACGCAGAGCTCGGCGAAGAGCGCGAAGCCGCGGCGCGCGGGGTCTCCGTCGGCGACGCCCGTCGGTGCCGTGTGCGGGAAGACGTCTTCGAAGCGCGCGACCTCGATGGCGGCGAGCTGCCAGGGGCGCGGGTGCGACTCGAGGTCCGACTGCTCGGGCCGCGTCCACACGAGGTAGGCGGGCGCGGGGTTCGCGCGCTGCGGGCCGATGGGCTCCCAGCCCGGGACGTCCTCGTCGCGCACGGCGATGTACGCGCCGCCTTCGAGCAGGCGCTCGCCGGTCATGGGCACGGTGTAGCCGTCGCGCGCGCGCAGGATGAAGTGCTGCCGCGCGAGCGGGCCTTCGACGGCGCCCGCGAAGCCCGCCGCGAGCACGCGCCCGAGCGGCAGCGCGCGGAAGCGCTTCACGCGGTGGTAGTACCCGTCGAGGCTCGACACCGTCTCGGGTGGCGCGACGCGCTCGAGGTCGGCGAGGGAGAGCGCGCGCACCTCGCGGCCGTTCACGCGGAAGGACAGCGTCGCGCTCGGGTCCGTCGCGGCGAGGCGCGGCCCCGCGTCGACGTCGCCGGGCGGGCCCAGGCGCTGGCACGCGGCGAAACAAAGTGCGAAGGCGAGGGCGAGGGCCGACCTCACCGGCGCAGCCTCGCGGGCGCGCGCAGCGTCGCGAAGGTCACGAAGCCCGCGTAGTAGAGGAGGTTCGGCGCGACGCGGAGGTAGTACGCGAGGTCGAAGCCCGCGAGGATCATCGCGTCGGCGGCGGCCCAGAGCGCGTACTGCACCACGAAGTAGCCCGCGACGGCGCGGAGCCAGCGGCGGACGTCGTCCTCGACGGGCGCAGCGCGGAGCGCGAGGAAGCGCGCGGTGAAGAGCGCGAGCGAGAGGTCTTCGTAGAGGAGGAAGGTGCGCCGCGGGTTCGCGAAGGACGCGGGCCAGAGCTGCGTCGCCGCGGCCACCACGAGCGACGCGGCGAAGGCCCACGCGACGGCGCGCGCCATCGACGCGGCGAGCGAGCGGTCGGGGCGGGAGAAGCGCTCGAGGAGCGCGAAGGCGCGCAGGTCGCCAAGGATCACGAAGGCGATGGCGAAGGCGCGCTCGACGCCGGGCCACGGGTGCAAGGGCGAGGCGTTCGAGGTGAGCGCCGCGTCGAGGAGGATCTCGACGGTGAAGACCCAGGCCCACCCGCGGAGGAAGGTCGACCCCCAGGGCCGCTCTCCCCGGGTCTTCACCGCGAGCACGAGGGCGGAGAGCGCCGCGCCGCCCAGGAGGAGCCCGGGGTGGTGCAGGGGGCTCGCGTAGAACTCCGCGGGCGTCACGGCTCGACCCTACTGGTTTCGGCGGCGGATCGGCTGCGACTGCACGACCTCGAAGGCCGTGCCGGGGACGTCCTTCAGCTGGTCGAGGTCGGCGTCGTTCCAGCGGTGGTCGGCCGCGCCCGAGATGTACCAGTTCGACCCCGTGTCGGCGACGATGAGCCCGTAGCGCTTGAGCGCCTCGAGGATCACCCGCGCCGCGCCGCGGTACCCGCTGATGTCGAAGTCCCGACGCAGGCGCATCCGCAGGCCCATCGGGGGCGCGTCGCGGTCCTCCTCGTCGCCGCCGGGGTGCGTCGCCGGAGGGATCCACCCCGCCTGGGTGTGGTCGAAGGTCACGCGCAGCGCGTGACGGATCGCGCCCGCGGTCACCTCCTCGTAGCGCACCAGCCCCGGCAGGATCGGCAGCCCCGCCTGGTCGCAGCTCGTCCACTCCTCGCGGCGCGTCTCGTTCGAGCGGAGGTTGAAGACCGCGCCCGAGCCCGCGGCCCAGCCGTTGTCGTCGCGCTCGGCGTGATAGAGCTCGTACAGCATGCACGTGCCCCGCTGCAGCACGAGGATGTGGTGGTCGTTGCCGTACTCCACGGGCGCGTCGAGGGGCACGGGGTAGGGGCCCGGGTCGCTCTCGTCGCCGTACTCCGTGAAGCGGATCGGAACGCGCGGCTGGTTCGCCGGCACGATCACGTAGGGGATGCCGTAGCGAGGGTCGGAGCCGAAGTCGGGGTGGAGGTTGTCCTCGCCGTGGTCCTGGATGTTCGCGATGTAGCGCGCGCTCCGCGGGTCGAGGGGGAGGTTGGAGATGTCCTGGTTCCAGGCGTTGTCTGGGGGGAAGAGCGCGCAGCCCCCCAGCGAGGGCCCCGCGTCGGGCGGCGGCGGCCGCGACGACACCTCGGTCACGCCCAACGCGGCGCGCTGCACCTGGTAGACCGCGCGGCGCGGGCTGCACTTGCACGCCGAGAAGGCCCCCAGCACCACCAGCGCACGGATGACGGTTGCACGCACGACGTCGGCCCGTCTACCACCACGCCAAGCGCCGCCGCAACGCGCTCACCATCGCCCGCTCGTCGGGGTCGGTGAACACCAGCGCCACCGCGGCGAGGGGCCACAGCGCGCAGAGCGCGGCCTTCACCGCGACGTCGGCCCACAGTCCGCCCAGGTGGAGGAGGTTGCCCCCCGCGCCCAGCGCGAGCCCGAGCGCGGCGATGGTCGCGAGTCGGCCGTAGCGCCACGGCACGTCGAGGCGACGTCGGAGCGCGAGGTGCATCGCGACGGCGTACACGGTGAAGACCACGGGCGTCGCGACGATCGCGCCGGTGAGCCCCCAGCGAGAGACGAGCGCGGCGCCGAGGGCGAAGTCGAAGACCGCGAGGGCGGGCTCGACCCAGGCCACGGGGCGCGTGTCGCGCGCGAGCACGAGGCCGTTGCGGAAGAGCTCCGCGGCCTCGCGCATGGCGTAGGCGGCGGCGACGGCGGGGGCGACGCGCGCGGCGGGGGCGTAGGCGGCCGTGGCGAGCGCGGCGACGGCGTCGGGGGCGAGCGCGGCGAGGCTCGCGGCGGCCCACACGTGGAGCGCGATCACGGCGGTCGCGGCGCTGCGGAACACGCGAGGGCCGTCGGGGCCCGAGGCGTCCCAGAGGGTGTACATCCGCGCGGCCCACGCGTCGCGCAGGGGCTTTCCGAGCACCTGCGAGGCGAGGGTGCCGACGCGCCAGCCGAGGGCCCAGAAGCCCACCTCGGCCAGGGTGGTCCAGTGGTTCAGCACCCACGAGCGGCCGTGCTGGAGCGCGATGAGCGCGAGCGCGCCGGGGATGAGCGGCCACCCGAAGGCGAGCATCGCCCCAAACACATCGCGGTCGAAGCGCGCGCCCACGTCTCGCAGCGTCAGCGCCGAGAGCGTCGTGGTGATGAGCGCCGAGGCGATCAGGGTCGAGAGCAGACGGCCGCGCACGCCCATGCCCATGCCCGCGATGAAGAGCACGTTGAGCGCGAGCCCCACCGCGATGCGCGCGAGGTACCAGCCCATGAAGCGCAGCGGCGCGTCGGTGCCGCGAAAGCGCGCGAGGGGCACCTCGACCACGGTCTGAAAGGCCACCGACGCGAGGGTGAGACGCAGGAGGCCCGCGTGGCCCGGGTGGCCGAAGAGCGCGGACGAGAGCGCGGGCGCCGCGGCGAAGCCGAGCGCGGTGACCACGACCGAGAGCGCCGCGAGGGAGAGCATCGCGGTGGAGATCACGCGGTCGCGCGCGGGGCCGTCGGGCGCGTCGTGGTGGTGACGGAGCACCGGGTCGGCGATGGCCGCGGAGAGCGCGACCACCGCCACCTCGTCCGCGGTGTCGAGGAGCTCGAGGAGGCCGTAGTCCGCGGGCGTGAGGAAATGCGTGTAGACCGGGACCATCACGAAGGACATGGCCCTGGCGAGGAGCATCCCGCCGGTGTAGATGGCGCCGTCTCGGGCCAGCGCAGCGATGGGCCTCGCGGTCACGCCGCGCCACCCTAACCGATGCCGCCCCGCGCCGTGCGGACGATTGACCGCGGCGCGCGCGGGGAGGGAGACTGCGCCCGAATCCTTCTGGAGGTGTCTGCGTGTCCTTCAATCGTTGGCTGGTGATCGCGGCGACCGCTCTGGGGCTCGCCATGGGGTGCTCCTCAGACGGCGGCGTCGTGTGCAGCCCGCCTCAGGTCGGCTGCTCCGGGGCCTGCGTCGACGTGACCGCCGACCTCGCGAACTGCGGCGCGTGCGGCGTCGCGTGCGCGACGGGCGAGCAGTGCATCTCGGGCGTGTGCACCAGCCCCTGCGGCGACGGGCAGACGCTCTGCTCCGGCGCCTGCGTCGACACCTCGTACGACCGCAACCACTGCGGCGCGTGCGGCACCACCTGCTCCGCGGGGCAGGTCTGCGTCGGCGGCCAGTGCGCCGTGCAGTGCCCCAGCGGGCTCAGCGAGTGCGGCTCGGGCGACGCGCGCGCCTGCCTCGACCTGCGCAACGACCGCAACAACTGCGGCGCCTGCGGCACCGCGTGCTCCTCGGGCCAGCTCTGCGTGAACGGCGCCTGCGCGGCCTCGTGCCCCGCGGCGCAGACCGCGTGCAGCGACCGCTGCGTCGACCTCCAGACCGACTCGGCCAACTGCGGCTCGTGTCGCGCGATGTGCGGCAGCGGCTTCGTGTGCATGGAGGGCCGCTGCCGCCTCACCACCTGCACGACGGGCACGACGATGTGCGGGCTGCGCTGCGCCGACCTGCAGACCGACAGAGACAACTGCGGGATGTGCGGCCGCGGCTGCGCGGGCGGGCAGGTGTGCGTGATGGGCGCGTGCCAGCTCGGGTGCGGCGCGGGCGAGACGCTCTGCGGCGGCGGCGACGCCGGCACGCCCTTCTGCGCGAACCTGATGACCTCGCGGGTGAACTGCGGCGCGTGCGGCATGGCCTGCCCGGCGGGCCTCGTGTGCGTCTCCGGCGCGTGCGCCCGCACCTGCGGGATGGGCCAGACCCTCTGCGGCGGCAACTGCGTCGACACGACCAGCACGCGCGAGCACTGCGGGATGTGCGGCAACGCGTGCCCGGGCTCGCAGGTGTGCTCGGGCGGGATGTGCGCGGCGACCTGCGCGATGGGCGAGACGCTCTGCGGCACGACCTGCTCGACGCTGCAGAGCGACCCGGCGAACTGCGGGGCGTGCGGCACGGCCTGCGCGACGGGCCAGGCCTGCGTCGCGGGCGCGTGCGTGATGGTGCAGTCGATGGACCCGGGGTGCCCCGCGCCGAGCCAGCGCTGCGGCGCGACCTGCACCGACGTGGCGGGGGACAACAACAACTGCGGGATGTGCGGGCGGCGCTGCGCGGGCGACCGCGCGTGCCGCGACGGGATGTGCTCGGCGGTGTGCGCCACGGGGCGATCGCGCTGCGGTACGGAGTGCTTCGACCTGCAGACCGACGTGATGCACTGCGGCGGCTGCGGGACGGTGTGCCCGACCGGGCAGAGCTGCATCGCGGGGTCGTGCGGGTGCCCCACGGGGACGACCTACTGCGGCACGGCCTGCGTGAACACGGGCACCGCCGCGATGAACTGCGGCGCGTGCGGCACGGCGTGCACGGCGGGGATGTACTGCGTGATGGGGGCGTGCACGAACGCGCCGCCGACGCGGTACGAGCGGGTGATGGCGCCGATGTCGGTGACGCTGGTCGACGCGTGCGGCGCGCCCGGGGCGCAGACGGTGCTCACCTTCGAAGACGACGCGCGCTTCGCCGCGACGCTGCCGTTCCCGTTCCGGTACTGGACGGCGGACCTCGCGATGGGCGCGATGGTCAACGTGACCAGCAACGGGTGGATGGGCATGGACGGCGCCGTGAGCACCTCGCTCTCGGGCTCGCTGCCCTTCACCTCGACGCCGAACTCCGTGGTCGCGCCCTTCTGGGACGACCTCGAGACCGGGAGAGACGGCGTCTGCATCGCCACCCTCGGCGCCGCGCCGACGCGCCAGTGGGTGGTCGAGTGGAGCGACGTGGCGCACCTCGGCGACATCGAGAGCCTCACCTTCGAGGTCGTCCTCTCTGAGGGCACGGGCACCATCGACTTCGTCTACGGCGACATGACGCAAGACCCCGAGGGCTGGAACGACACCGCGGGCGTCGGCCTCGAGAGCCCCACCGGCGGCGCGGGCATCTCCGGCTGCCCCACGGCCACCTCCTACCGCTGCACCCCGGCGTCGAACTCGCGCGTTCGCTTCAACCCGATTCCTTGAGCCGACGATGAACCTCCTCTCCACGATGCTCCAGCGCTCCTCCCTCCGTGCGATCCTCGGTGGGCTCGCACTCTGCTCGGCCCTCGCGGGCGCGGGCTGCGACAACCGCGACGACCGCTTCGTCGGCGAAGACGCCACCGTCCCGCTCGACTCGGGCAACCTCACCTGCAACGCGCCCGAGGTCCCCTGCCGCGGCGCGTGCCTCGACCCCACGAGCGACCCCGCCAACTGCGGCGCGTGCGGCATCGCGTGCCCCTCGGGCTCCGTCTGCGTCGTCGGCCAGTGCCGCCCCGCGTGCCCCACGGGCCAGACCCGCTGCGGCGACCGCTGCGTCGACTCGCAGACCGACAACGCCCACTGCGGCGCGTGCGGCGCCGCCTGCGCCCCGGGCCTCGTCTGCTCCCAGGGCCGCTGCGGCCCCTCGTGCGGGCCCATGTACGCCCTCTGCTCTGAGTCTCCCGTCGCCGTCACCGACGGCGGGGTGGCCCTCGACGCCGGGTCGTCCGCCCCGGTCAACGTCTGCGCCGACACCCGCACCAACGAGCGCCACTGCGGCGCCTGCGGCAACCGCTGCCCCGTGGGCCAGCGCTGCGAAGACGGCGCCTGCGCCCTGCGCTGCGTGGCGGGCCCGACCTCGTGCGGCGACCGCTCCGTCGACACCCAGACCGACCCCGCGAACTGCGGCGCGTGCGGCACCGCCTGCACCGCCGCGCAACGCTGCGTCTCGGGCTCCTGCTCCGACACCGGCTGCCCCGCGGGCACCACCCAGTGCGGCAGCCGCTGCGTCGACACCGCGTACGACAGCGCCAACTGCGGCATGTGCGGCAACGTCTGCGCCTCGCCGCAGTACTGCCGCGCGTCGGCCTGCGTGATCGACTGCCCCTTCGGCCGCAGCATGTGCTCCGGCGCCTGCGTCGACACCGCGAACGACCAGGCCAACTGCGGCACCTGCGGCACGGCCTGCGCCGCGGGGCAGGTGTGCGAGGGCGGGATGTGCCGCCTCGTCTGCCCGATGGGCACCACCGACTGCATGGGCCGCTGCGTCGACGTCACCACCGACCGGCTCAACTGCGGGATGTGCGGGCGCGCCTGCCCCGACGGCCAGCTCTGCGCGGGCGGCGGCTGCTCGCCGAGCTGCCCGACCGGCGCGGTCATCTGCTCGGGCCGCTGCACCGACCCGCAGAACGACAACACCAACTGCGGCGGCTGCGGGATCAACTGCGGCGCGGGCTACGCCTGCCGCGAGGCGCGCTGCGTCCCGCTGGTGGGCACCGACGCGACGGGCTGCGTGGCGCCGAGCCTCACCTGCGGCGGGGTGTGCGTCGACCCGCGCACCGACAACCGCCACTGCGGGATGTGCGGCCGCGCCTGCGCCGACGACGCCGTGTGCGCGGCGGGCAACTGCCTCGCGCCCTGCGCCGCCGGGCTCAACCGCTGCGGCGCGGCCTGCGTCGACACCCGCTTCGACGCCGCCAACTGCGGCTCGTGCGGCAACACGTGCTCCGCGGGCCTCTCGTGCATCAACGGCGCGTGCACCGCGGAGCCGACCCTCCACATGACCGCCTTCACCGCGAGCAACTGCCGCGTGGTCGACCACAACTCCGCGACGGGCGACGACCGGGGCGGGGTGGTGGTGAGCGGCGACCGGCTCTTCGTCACGGGCGACACGGCCACGGCCCGGCTCAACGCGAGCGACCTGATGGCGCAGGGCACCACGCCGGCGCGGCTCCTGTCGCCCTTCCAGGACGTCGCGACGGGGCAGGTGTACGTGCTCCTGAACGCCGCGGGCGCTCAGATCGACGGGGCGAGCACGGTCACGCAGATCGCGCCGGTCGACGGCGTCACGGGCGCGGTGAGCATGACGCGCATCGCGCTCTCGGCGCCGATCACCGTCGCGTACGGCACCGGGATCTTCTCCGGCCCGGGTCGCCTCGTGCTGCACAACGGCACGCGCTGGTACCAGGTGCGGCTCCCCACGGGGCAGGTCACCGAGCTCGCCATGGCCTCGGCGCCGACGCACCGCTCGTGCGAGTCGTGGGGCTGGTGGGGCGTCGCGGAGTACTTCGGCGGAGAGCTCTACGCGACCTACGTGCAGTCGACGACGGTGATCGCGCGCTACCGCGTGCGCGACGCGATGGTCACGCCGGTCAGCATGTTCACCAACGTCGGAGACATGTGCTCCATCACGGTCTCGCTCACGGCGCGGCGGTGGTACTTCCACCACGAGTACAACTCGCAGTTCGGCGGTGACTCGCTGGGCGAGACCGCGGGCTACTGCGACGCCACCTTCGAGTGAGGCCGACGATGGGCCGCGCGCGCTCGCTCACACGGACCACGGTCGTCGTCGCGGTCTCCGCCTCGCTGGCGCTCAGCGCCGTCGCGGCGCCCACGCCCGCCGTCGCGCAGACCCGCGCCGAGGGCATCTCGCCGTCGCGGCCCGCGTGGGCGGTGGTGCCGCGGCGTCGGTCGGCGCTCCCCACGGTGGGCATCGTGGTGGCGTCGCTCGGCCTCGCGTCGGCGGTCGCGGGCGGCGTGATGTGGCTCGTCGCCGACAGCCAGTTCTCCGACTGTCAGGCCACGGGGTGCCGCCTCGACGACCAGCCCCGCGACCTCGACACGGCCGGCGTGGTGATGTTCTGGGGCGGGCTAGGCCTCACCGTCGCCGGGATCGTCACGTACTTCGCGGGCCGCACCAACCGCAGGGCCTTCGCGCTCGACACGACCCCGCGACCCTTCGTCGGGCCTGGTCTCCTGGGCGTCGGCGGGAGGTTCTGACGTGCGCCGACCCCTCGCGCTCGCCCTGACGCTCTCGCTCGGCTGCGTCCACGACTGGGACTCGATCCGCGCGCCTGGCGCGCCCCGCGACGCGGGAGCTCGGGCAGACACCGGGCGCTCGCCCGACGCGGGGACCCCCCTCGACGTGCCGACCTTCGACATCCCGACCTTCGACATCCCGCCGGTCGACGTGCCGCTCCTCGACCTGCCCACCGTCGACTTCGGCGGCCCGACCGACGACACCCCCGCCCCGACCGACACGCCGTCGATGACCGACGCGCCCTCCGACCGACCCGTCGAGTCGTGCCGCACCGTCGCGACCCTGCTCCCCGACGCCGAGGCCGTCGCGCGCGCCACGACGCCCGGGACGCACGTCACCGCGTCGGTGCTCACGGTCTCGAACGCCGACGAGCAGGTGATGCTGCTGCGCTTCACCCCGGGCGACCGCACGGGCTTCACCGCGGTGAACCGCGTCACGCTCACGCTCACCAAGGCCACGTCGGGCTGCACGGGCGCCTGCCCTCAGTCCGCTGGCGCGCTCGCGGCCTTCCTCCTCTCGCAGCCCGACTTCGACCCCGGCACCGTGACCTGGGCCCAGCGGCGCCCCGGCGCGGCGTGGATGATCGGCTCGGGTGAGGGCGGCCGCGGCGCCGACGTGCTCGGCGTCGGCACGGTCACCGAGACCTCGACCACGGTCACCATCACCATGTTCGGCGCGTCGGCCGACCCGCTCGTGCGCGCCGCGATCAACGGCCCGGCGGGCATCCTCCTCGAGGGTCAACCCGGCGCCTTCACCGCGCAGTCGCGCGCCGCCGCGGGCGACGCCACCGCGCCGACGCGCGTGTTCCAGGAGTGCCTCGGACCGTGAGTCACCCCACGCCGCGCAGCACCATCGCGTAGGCGTGCGCCATCACCGTCTCCGCGGCTTCGAGCAGCGCTTCGTCGCGCTTCGGCGTGCGCAGGAGCACCACGGCCCCGCCCGGCGTGGGCTCGCGCAAGAGCTTCTCCGCCGCGGCGCGCGCCTCGGCGGGCGCGGCCTCGTCCGTCGCGAGGGCCGCGAGGTGCTCCATGTACGTGCGCCCGTAGCGCGCGTCTGGGGGCCGCGAGAGCGCGAGCATGCCGTTGATCGCGACGCCCGCCGCGCGCCTGCACCCCGCGAGGAGGCCCTTCGCGTCGCGCTGCTCGGCGCCCGAGCGCGCCTTCGAGAGCTCGGTGATCGACGCCCGGATCCACTCGCGCGGCGCGAAGCGGTAGAGCCACGCGTAGTCGTCGTCGGGCTCAGTCGGCACCGACCACGCGCTCCAGCGCAGACTCCCGCGCGTCGACGATCTCGGTGAGCCCGAGCGCGAGCACGCCCTGAACGTCGAGGGTCGCGCCGCCCACCGCGCCCAGCCGCGCGCACGGCAGCCGCGCGTCGGCCACGCGCTGCTCGAAGAGCCCGCGCACCCACGGCGTCACCGACACCACCACGCGCGACGGACCCTCTCCGAAGAGCAGCGCGGGCGTCACCGCGGCGCCGTCGGGCAGGCGCACCGTCGCGCCCACGCCGCCGAGCGCGCAGCACTCCGCGAGCGCGACCATGAGCCCGCCCTCGGAGCAGTCGTGCGCCGACGCGATCCACCCGTTGCGCGCGGCCTCGACGAGGAAGCGTTGCAGCCTCCCCTCGAAGGGCAGGTCGATGCTCGGCGGCGTGCCGCACACGCGCCCCGCCCGGAGGGTCAGCCACTCGCTCCCGCCGAGCGCCGTCTCCCCAGCGTGGCCGAGCAGGTACACGTGGTCGCCCGGCGTGCGAAAGCCCGCGGTCACCACGTCGCTCGCCTGCCGCACCTGGCCCACCGCGCCGATGGTGGGCGTGGGCAGCACGGCGCGCGGGACGCCCCCGTCGACGGTCTCGTTGTAGAGCGACACGTTGCCCGACACGACGGGCACGCCCAGCACGCGGCACGCGTCGGCGATGCCGTCGATCGCGTCGCGGAACTGCGCCATCACCTCGGGCCGCTGAGGGTTGCCGAAGTTGAGGCAGTCGGTGAGGCCGATGGGCTCGGCGCCCACGCACGCGAGGTTGCGGCAGGCCTCGGCGACCGCCATCGCGGCCCCGGCGCGCGGGTCGAGCTCGCAGAAGCGGCCGTTACAGTCGGTCGAGAGCGCGAGGAGCTTCTCGCGGCGCGCGTGGCCGTCTTCGCAGATCACGCGCACCACCGCCGCGTCGGCGGCGCCGGGCCGCACCGCGGTGCCGTCGCGCACGATGTGGTCGTACTGCCGCCACACCCACCCGCGGCTGCCCACGTTCGGCGACGAGAGGAGCTCGACGAGGTCGGCCTGCGGGTCGAAGGGGAGCGACGCGACATCGACCTCCCAGCGGTCGCGCGGGCGCGGGTCGTCGACGCAGGGCCGCTCGTACACCGGCGCGTCGTCGGTGAGGAGCGCCACGGGCAGGTCGACCACCACGGGCGACTCGTCAGGGCAGGGGCCTCCGTCGAGCGGGTCGTAGCCCGCGGTCGCGCGCACCACGAAGCGCTGCGTGTCGGTGACGCGGCCGATGACGACGGCGTCGAGGTCCCACTTCGCGCAGATGTCGATGACCCGCTGCTCCATGCCCGCGCGGGCGACCATGATCATGCGCTCCTGAGACTCGCTCAGGAGGATCTCGTACGCGCTCAAGCCCTTCGCGCGGCGCGGCACCCGGTCGAGCCACAGCTCCACGCCGTTGCCCGCGCGCGCGGCCATCTCGACGGTCGAAGAGGTGAGGCCCGCGGCGCCCATGTCCTGCACGCCCTCGAGCACGCGCGCGTCGAAGACCTCGAGGCACGCTTCGAGGAGCAGCTTCTCCATGAAGGGGTCGCCCACCTGCACCGTGGGCCGCCGCGCGTCTTCGCCCTCCTCGAACTCGGCGCTCGCCATCGTCGCGCCGTGGATGCCGTCTCTCCCCGTCTTCGCGCCCACGTAGAGGATCGGGTTCCCGAGGCCCGCGGCGCGGCCATAGAAGATCGCGTCGGCGCGGCACACGCCCAGGGCGAAGGCGTTGACGAGGATGTTCCCGTCGTAGGCCGGGTCGAACTGCACCTCGCCCGCGACGGTGGGCACGCCGATGGCGTTGCCGTAGCCCGCGATGCCCGCCACCACGCCGCGCATGAGCGTGGGCGTGCGCGGGTGCGAGGGGGCGCCGAAGCGCAGGGAGTCCATCAGCGCGACGGGCCGCGCGCCCATGGTGAAGACATCGCGCAGGATGCCGCCCACCCCCGTCGCCGCGCCCTGGTAGGGCTCGATGAACGACGGGTGGTTGTGCGACTCCATCTTGAAGACCGCGGCCCAGCCGTCGCCGATGTCGACCACGCCCGCGTTCTCGCCGGGCCCCTGGATCACCCGCGGGCCCTTGGTGATCAGCCGCCGCAGGTGAGGCCGCGACGACTTGTACGAGCAGTGCTCGGACCACATCACCGAGATCACCCCGAGCTCGGGCCAGGTGGGCGCGCGGCCGAGGGCGTCGGTGGCGCGTCGGTACTCGTCCTCGGTGAGGCCGTGAGAGAGGGCCTGCTCCAGCGTGACTTCGGGGTCTGTCATGGTGCTCACCGTGCCAGGGCCGCGCGGACCACCGCGTCGAAGAGGAGCCGCCCGTCGTCGCCGCCGAGGAGGGCCTCGGCCATGCGCTCGGGGTGCGGCATGAGCCCGAGCACGTTGCGGCGGGGGCCGCCGTAGATCCCGGCGATGTCGTGCAGCGAGCCGTTGGGGTTCGCGGGCAGGCGGGTAACGCGCCCCGCCTCGGGCACGTAGCGGAAGGCCACGCGAGACTCGGACTCCAGCGCGGCGAGGGTGGCCTCGTCGGCCTGGTACCGACCCTCGGCGTGCGCGACGGGGAGGCGCAAGACGCGACCCCGGAGCCCTTGCGTGAAGGGGCCCTCGGCGTCGACGCGCACGGTGACGTCACGGCACTCGAAGCGCAGGTGCGCGTTGCGGGTGAGCGCGCCGGGGAGCAGCCCCGCCTCGGTGAGGATCTGGAAGCCGTTGCAGATCCCGAGGACGAAGCCGCCGCGGTCGATGAACTCACGCACCGCGGCCATCACCGGCGCGAAGCGCGCGATGGCCCCGGCGCGGAGGTAGTCGCCGTAGGAGAAGCCTCCGGGGAGGACGACGAGCCTCGCGCCCTCGGGCAGCGCGGTCGACTTGTGGAAGACCACGTCGGTCGGCACCCCGACGACGTGCTGGAGGGCGTGGAACGCGTCGAAGTCGGCGTTCGACCCTGGGAACTGCACCACCACCGCGCGCATCGGCACCTCGCGGCGCGCACCGTAGTGAAGCCCGCCCCGTGGTGGCAAGCGCCCCTCGGCGTCGGCGTGGGTCTCGTGACGATCGGGTGACGGCTCGGACGAAACTCTGCGACGATTGTGTAACAGTGGGGGGCGATGAGACTCCTTTCTGGGCTTCTGGTGGCGGGTGTGCTGGCGGCGGGCTGTTCGAGCGACCCCGCGGCGACGAACCCTGACGGTGCGGTGAACCCCGACGCGATGAGCGCGGGCGACGGGGCGGTCGACGCGGGCGGCGGAGACGGCGCCATGGAGGACGTCCCGGTGACGCCTGAGGACGTGCCCGACCCCCACGGGGGGCTGCGGCTGCCGCGCTGTGAAGACACCGAGCCCAGCGGAGACGTGACGATCGACGCGGTGCCCTCGACGCTGATCGCGACGCGAGAGCCCGTCGCGACGCGGCTCGCGCAGCCGGTGTTGATGGCGGCGGCGAACCCCGCGCTCGAGTCGGGCGAGACGATGTACCGCTCGATGATGCTCGACCGCTGGCGCCGCGGAGAGGGCTGGGAGCGCGTGCGGCGCAACGACCTCGGCGGCCCCGCGACGGCGCCCGCGGGGGAGCGGCGCTCCATCGCGTGGTTCGTGCAGTTCTCCGACACGCAGCTCGTGGACGACGAGAGCCCGTCGCGGCTCGCGCTCCTCGACAGCCCCGCGGCGGGCGGCGCGATGCGCGCGCAGGAGGCGTACCTGCCGCGCGCGATGTCGGCGATGAACCGAACGCTCGCCGCGCTGATGCGGCCTGAGCGACCGTTCCAGTTCGGGGTGGTGGCGGGCGACTGCGCCGACAGCGCGCAGTACAACGAGCTCCGGTGGTTCATCGCCGCGATGGACGGCGAGCGGAACCTCCACACTGACTCGGGGCAGGACGACGACCCGATCCCCGGCGCGGGCAACGACCCGAAGGACCCCTTCGACGCCACGGCCTTCCCCGCGCCCTGGTACTTCGTGCCGGGCAACCACGACGTCGAGATCGTCGGCGTGAACGCGCCCACCGAGCTCGGGCGCATGACCGCGATCGGGATGTCGACGGTGGGCGGCACGCGCGACTACACCCAGTGGTGGGCGCCGCCGCGCCGCGGGATGGTCGTGCCCGACGCCGACCGACGACTCCTCGACCGGATGGATTTCCCGATGGAGCTGCAGCGCACGGCCGCGACGCCGGGCCCCGTGGGTCACGGGATGAGCGCGCTGATGAACCCGTCGGCGGGGCTGAACTACACCGTCGACGTGGTGCCCGGGCTCATCCGGATGATCGCGATCGACTCGAGCGACTTCACCGGCGGCTCGCCGGGGATGATCACCCAGACCGCCATCGACGGCTTCTTGCGGCCGGCGCTCGAGCAGGCGCAGCGCGACGGCGTCCTCGCGATCCTCGCGTCGCACCACCCCACGTCGAGCATGGACCGTCGCTCGGGCGAGTTCGGCGGCGAGGTCGCCGACGCGGTCGACCCGCTGGAGGTCGAGCGGCTCGTCGCGGGCTTCCCCAACGTGATCGCGTGGCTGGTGGGGCACGACCACGACGTGAGGGTGCGCGCCATCGCGGGCGCTGACGCCGCGCACCCGGGCTACTGGGAGATCCAGTCGGGGAGCGTCGCCGACTGGCCTTCTCTGTCTCGCGCTGTTGAGATCGTGAACAACGGCGACGGCACCCTGTCGATCTTCGGCACGCTCGTCGGCATCAACCCCCGCGACTGCATGGAGCGACGCTTCTTGCGACTGAGCATGATGGAGCACGTCGCGGCCTGGGAGGCGAACCACAACGGCACCCCGCGCGACCGCAACGTCGAGCTCGTGCTGCCGATCCCGCCTTCGGCGATGGCGGCCGTCGCGCGCGCCACCATGGGCGCGCCCACGCGCATCGAGAGCGACACCACGCTCCGCGGGACGCGCTGAGCGATGTCGACCCCGTCGCCGCTCACCGACGATGAGCGCGTCGAGGTCGAGGTCCGCCACCTGAAGCTCGCCTCGGGCACGCACTACGAGACCCTCGACGTCGCCGAGGGCGTCGACCGCACCGCGATCCAGTCTGCGCACGGCGCGCTGCGGCGACGTCTCGGCGACATGCTCCGCCGCACCGACCCCGGCGACCGCTACTACACCCTGGTCTTCGAGCTCCTGCGCGCCATCGACGACGCGACCGCGGTGCTCACCGACACGCAGCAGCGTCTCCTCTACGACTCCTCGCTGCGCCGCAAGCGCCAGGGGGGCTCGCGCCCGCCGTCGGGCGAACACACGCGCCGCGACGACGCGCAGGGCGTGTTCCACCAGCCCTTCTCGCTGCGCCCCACGGGAGAGACCCCGCGCGTCGCGTCAGTCCCGCCCGACCCGATCCCGCCCTCGCGGCGCCCGACGCAACCCGCCGCGCGGCCCGTGGGCCACGAGGCCGCCGCGCCCGCCGGAGCGACCCCCGTCGTGCCGCCGCCGCTGCACCGCCGCACGCCGATCCCCGCGGCGATCGAGCCCCGCAGCCCCACGCCGCTGCCCTTCATGTCGTCGACGCCGACGCCCTCGCGCAGCCCGTCGATGCCTCGGCGTCTGATCCTCGGCGCGACGCGCAGCCGTCGCGCCCCGCGGGCGCGGCACCGTCGCGGAGTCGAACCCGCCCACGGTCAGCGAGGAGCTCGACGCCCTCCACGACGCGCTTCAGCGCTGCCTCGCGGCGGTGGCCGACGCGAACCCCGCGCAGCGCGCCGCGCTCGCGGCGACCGCCGAGGCGCTGGAGCGCGTTCGACGACGTCGCCGAGGTCCGTGACGGTCAGGGGACGCACGCGCCGCCGCGGCAGTTGAGCGGCATCCCGTTGGGCGTCGCCGGGCAGTCGCTCGCCCGCGCGCACGTGGGGACGCACACCATCCCCATCGGGGTCGTCGCGCAGGTGCAGCCCATCGCGCCTGGGGGGCACGCGCCGGCGCAGTCCGCGGTCGCGGCGCACGCGCGCGGGGTCATCGCGCCCGCGTCTCCCATGGGCATCGCCATGGCCGCGAACGACGCGTCGGGCGCGGCGTGGAAGCACCGCGGGATGTACGGGAAGGTGTTGGTCAGCACGTAGTGGTACGTGCGCACCACGCGGCCCTCGACGGGCACCATCCCCTCTCGCCCGTTGCACGCGTCGAGGTCGCCGTGCCCGGCGACGTACTCCCAGTCCTCGGTGAAGGTGCCGTCGTACGCTCCGCCGGGGCCCGCGTCGCCGCTCGGGCGCGCGCCGCTCTTCAAGCGGTAGCTCGAGCGCATCTCGCGGAGGGCGCTCGTCGCGTCGTTCGGGTCCGAACGGTCCCAGCGGCCGTAGATGGGGTAGCCGTCTCCGGCCCAGCCGACGAAGGTGAGCGCGGGCGCGTCGGGCATCAGCCCCGTCGGGACGCCGTGGTAGTGGTACGCGCCGGTCGGCTGCACGTGGGCGAAGTTGCAGTCGAGCCCGAGCGCCGTGGGGTGCCGCGTGCGGTCGGTCGCGCCCGCGCCGTTGAAGTACATCGGGCCGGTGGCGTAGCGCAGGGCCTCGTAGCTCCACTGCTGCGAGTCGTTCCAGCGCTCGGCGGTGCCCGGGTCGAGCACGACGCCCGCGGTGGTGATGCCGAAGATCCTCGCGGCCGCGCCCGCGCCGCCGGGCGTGACCGGCACCGCGTAGGTGTACGACTGCGCCGCGATGCTGTTGGGGTTGCCCGGGTTCGGAAAGTCCCCGACGTCGTGGTTGGGGACGCCGTTCGCGCTGATGCGCCGCAGGGCGCCGTCGACGGTCTCGGTGTACCGATGGCCCACGCCGAGCGCGCACTCGAGGGCGAGCGCCGTGCGCGTGCACGCGTTGAGCGTGACGTTGTAGTCGCTCGTCGCGCTCGCGGTCGTGGCGGGCGTGGCCGTGGTGGGCGCGCCGGGCGCGGCGCACGAGCGGCCGTCGACGGTCGAGGGCGCGTCGGTCGAGGGCGCGTCGGTCGAGGCCCCGGCGTCAGACGACGTCGACGTCGTGGATTCGCTGCACGCGGCGAGCGCCAAGGCGGCGAGGGCGAGCGAAGGGAGGGGGTGCGTCACGTCGTGGCTCCGTCGGTCGTGGGGGTGGTCGAGCGCCGACGCCAGAGCACCACGGCGACGGCCGAGGCGAGGCCGAGGGCGTAGTAGGGCGCGGGCGAGGGGCGAGGCGCGGCGGGCGCGGGGGGCGCGGGCGATCGCAAAAGTTCGAGCCTCGCAGCGGGCGACGCGACGGCCTGCATCTCGGGCCGACCGAGGAGCGAGAGCCTTCCGGGCTCGGTCGCGGCGGCGCGCGAGGCGAAGACCGAGACCGGGTGCTCGCCCACGAAGGCGCAGCGGAGCGAGAGGGCGCGCGGCGGCGACGGCCAGCGGCGCACCACCGTGAGCCGCACGAAGTCGCGGCCGCGCGAGGGGTCACCGTCTCGGGGGAGGGAGACGTCGGCGCGCACCACGTCTCCCGCGGTCGTCGCGCAGGTCGAGCGCGGCGACGGGCGGTCGCGGGCCTCGGCGCGGCGAGCTCCGCCTGCGAGCGTGAGGAAGAGGCCGTCGCGGTCGAGGTCCGAGGTCGCGGGAACTCCACGAGCACCCGTCGCGACGGACTCAACCGGTGTCGCCGCGGGCACAGGCTGCACAGGTTCGCGTCGAGCCCGTGCGCGAGCGCCGGGGTCGAAGCGCGCGCCGCGCAGAACGCATCGCCCGAGGTGCGCCATCGCGCCGCATCAGAACCCCAACCCCACGCGCGGCACAAGCCGCGAGCTGCGCAGAATCAGAAATCCCAGGCGACGCCGACGGTCGCGCGGTACCGCAGGTACACCAGCGCCCACGCCGCGGAAAGCGCGGCACGGGGGCGATCACGCTTGCGGGCTCGACGAGGAGTCGCAGGTGGTCGCCGAAAGCGAGGCGCATCGCGAGGAGGCTCGCCAGCCAGCAGATCCCCGTCGCCCCGCCTCGGCGCCCACGAGGTCGGTGAGAGACACGCTCGCGCCGGAGTGCACCGACGAGTACACCGCGAGGCGGGTCGTGCGCGCCCAAGCGAAGGCCCCGGGTCGCGTACGCGTTGAAGGTGCCCGCGGCGACGTTTGCCGTGACGTGGCGATCCACGGGTTGTACTCGGCGCTCAGGCCCCACGGTGACGCGCTCTCCGAAGTGGCGGTGCGCGCCGAGCGACACCGCGAGCGCGCCGCGATCGACCGACGCGCCCACGCGGAGGTTCACGCCCAGCGCCCCCGCGTCGGACCGCGTCTGCGCCTGCGCGTCTGCGCTCGACAGAGACGCCGCCGCGAGGGCCATCGACGCGACCGCCGCGCGACTCGCCTCGCCCACGCGGCCGCCGCGCCGAGCAGCGCCCACGCCGCGCCCGCGCGCCCTGTGCGGCCCGGGCGGTCGAGCAGCCCGACTGGTCTTCCTTCACGTCGGGCGCGTCGCACCACGCGTTGGCCGCGGTGCAGCCCGGCTCGTACGTGAGCCTCGTCGATACCGCCGCGAGCGCGCGCGCGCCGTCCCGAGAGGGCCATGGTGTCGTCGACGAGGGCGCCGGAAGGCACCTCGCTGGCCTCTCCCGCGAAGCGGGTGCGCTGCGCGTCGGCGCTGTCATGGTCGGCGCACTCGTCGAGGGCCGAGATGTGTCCGTAGCCGTCGCGGGAGGGCTCGAAGCTCGGGTCGCGGGCCTGGTCGGTGAAGTTCAGCACCGAGCGCACGCGCCGGCCGTCGGGCGAGCGCAGCGTGTGGGCGAAGCTGTCTTGCAGCGCGTGGAGGGCGCGGCCCATGTGCCACGCGTACCGGGGGAGGCTCACGTCGCGCTCGCCGCTGAAGGCGAGGGATACGGCGTGGGGCTCGGTGGCCTCGAGGTCGGGCTGGTCTCCGTCGCCGAGCGCGAGGTCGACCTCGCGGAGGATGAACGCGCGGCACGCGGCGAGGGCGGAGAGGTTCCCTTCGGGGCCGTCGTCCTGCGGGCGGCGGAGGCAGTGCTCGTCTTGAAAGGCCGGGTCGGTGTGCACCTCGAAGAGCCGCGTGAGGTCGCGTGGCGACGCGCCGTGCAGGTCGTTCTCCCGCGCGCCGAGGAGCAGCGTGATCGACCACAGGTCGCGCGCGCCGTCGGGCAACGTGAAGGGAAGGTCGCGCGAGAGCGCGTTCACCGCGTCGGTGCCGAGCGGCGCGGGCCGCACCGAGCGAGGCCACCCCGCGCGCGACACCGCGGCGAAGGTGATCGACTCGTGGCAGCCGCGCGAGAACGACGACTCGAAGGTGAAGGCCCGCGCCGTCGCGGGCACGAGGGTGAGCGCGACCAGCGCCCACGGCGCGGCTCCCGAGAGCGAGGGGGTCATCGGTGGCGTGGGATGCCCGCCCGACGACGCAGGGCGCGGCCGAAGGGGCGATCGCGCCGGGAACACCGCGGGCGCTGAGGCCGTGAGAGAATTCGACCGCGGCGATGTCACGCCCCGAGGGGGCTGCCTCGTCATGGCCCGCGAGACGGAGGTGACGCCATGAACGAGCTGCATCGGGTGTTGGTGGTCGGCGGAGGCTACGCGGGGGTGATGGCCGCGCTGCGCGCGTCGAGGAGGCTCGGTCGCGCGGGCGAGGTGACGCTCGTGAGCGAGCGGCCGGAGCTCACCGAGCGCATCCGGCTGCACGAGGTGGCGGCGCGCGGCGCCGATGCGCGCAGGCCGCTGGAGGCGCTCCTCCGCGGGTCGCGCGTGCGCGTCGAGGTCGCGCGCGTCGACGCGATCGACGTCGCGGCGAAGACGGCGTCGTCGGCGGAGCGCGCGTGGGCCTACGACAAGCTCATCGTCGCCGTGGGGAGCCGCGCCGACCTCTCGCTCCCGGGCGCCGCGGCGCACGCGCACTGCCTCGACGGCGCGCGGGTGGGCGCCCTGCGCGCGGCGCTCGACGCGTGCGCGGATGGGGCCTCGGTGGTGGTCATCGGCGGCGGGCTCACGGGCGTCGAGTGCGCGAGCGAGCTCGCCGAGGCGCGGCCCTCGCTGCGGGTGACGCTGGTGACCTCGGGCGCGGTGGGCGCCGGGCTCGACGCGCGCGCCGCGGAGCACCTGCGCCGCGTCCTCGCGCGCTTGGGCGTCGCGGTGCGTGAGGGCGCGCGGGTGGAGCGCGTCGAGCCGACGGGGGTGCGGCTCGCGGGCGGAGAGGAGGTCCCCGCCGAGGTCACGGTGTGCGCGACGGGCTTCGTCGCGTCAGACGCCCTCGCGCGGTGGGGCTTCGAGGTCGACGCGCGGGGCCGCGCTCGCGTCGACGCCGCGCTGCGCGCGCGTGGCGCGCCCGACGTGTACGTCGCCGGAGACTGCGCGGCGCCCGAGGGGGCGGTGGGCTCGCCCGTTCCGCTCGGCTGCAAGAGCGCGATGCCGCTCGGCGTGATCGCTGCGGAGAACGCGGTCGCGTCGCTGAAGGGTCGCCCCGAGCGCGCGGTCGACTGGATGGAGGTGGTCTACTGCCTCAGCCTCGGCCGCCGCGACGGCGTGGTGCAGGCGATGCGCGCCGACGGAAGCCCGGGCGACACCTTCGTCACGGGCGCCCTCGCGGCCTTCACCAAGGAGCTGATCTGCAAGGGCACCGTCGCGGTGATCCCGCTGGAGCGCGACGGCTGGTTCGAGTACCGCTACCGCCGCGCGCCGGGCCGCGCGCTCGCGACGGCCGCCCCCGAGGTCGCGTGAGCGTCGACCGCGCCGCGCTCTACCGCGAGCACCGCCCCTTCTTGATGGGCCTCGCGTACAGGATGCTCGGCACCGTCGCCGAGGCCGAAGACGCCGTGCACGAGGCCTTCCTCCGCGCCGAGAAGACCGACCTCGAGGGCGTGGGCTCGCCGCGGGCGTGGCTCGCCACGGTGGTCACGCGCGTGTGCGTCGACGTCCTGCGCTCGGCGCGGGCGCGACGGGAGACCTACGTGGGCGAGTGGTTGCCCGAGCCCGTGCGCACCGACGTGGTGGGCGCTCCCCTGCGACCCGCCGACCCGGCCGACGCCGAGACGCTGTCCATCGCCTTCCTCGTGCTGTTGGAGCGCCTCTCGCCCTTGGAGCGCGCCGCGTTCCTCTTGCACGAGGTCTTCGACTACACGCACGGCGAGGTGGCCGAGGCCCTCGGGCGCGACGAGCCGGCGGTGCGTCAGCTCGTGCGCCGCGCGAGGGAGCACGTGCGCGAGGGGCGACCTCGCTTCGACGCCGACCCCGAGCGCAACCGCGAGACCGTGTCGCGCTTCGTGGCAGCGCTGGGCCGCGGAGACATCGCGGCGGTCGAGTCGATGCTCGCCCGCGACGTGGTGGCCCGCTCTGACGGCGGCGGAAAGGTCGCCGCCGCCACCCGCGCGGTGCAGGGCGCCGACAAGGTCGCGCGCTTCCTGGTGGGGCTCGGGCGCAAGGCGGGGCCGTCGATCCGCTACGAGCTGGTGGAGGTCAACGGCGGCGTCGCGCTCGCCTGGGCGACGGCGCGCGGTGCTGGGGGTGATGACCTGGGCCGTGGCCGACGGGGCGGTGGTCGCCCGACCTGATGGTGAACCCCGAGAAGCTGTCGGCGGTCGGGGCGTGACGTATGACCCGCGGTGGGAGAACCTCACCGTCGATGAACCCCGGCACGCCGCTCGGCACCCTGCGGGTCCTCTGGCCGCGCTGCTCGGATCGAACGCCGTCTACGTCATGGTGAGCGAGGTTCATGCGCAGCGGCTGCCCGACGCGCCGCCCGTCGACGTCACGATGGTCGGCGCCCTGGGGCTCGCCTCGGTGGTCACGGCCGCGGTGAGCGTGTTCCTCCTCAGCGAGCTGCTCCGCGGCGCGGCGCGGGGCGCGCACGTCGGCACGCGCACGGAGCCGGCGCCGATCCACGCCCGGCGCCGCAGGGCTCGTCGCGCGCCCCCACCGCGACCGCGTGCGGGACGACCCTGCCGCCGCCCGCGCCGTATTCCCCTGTCCCGCGCGCCCTTCATCGTGGGATGGCTCCTCACGAGTCGATCTCGATCCACGGCCTCGTGCTCGCGGTGCTCGGCGCGCCGCGTCTCACCGTCGCGCCCTTCTTCGCGCTCGGTGGCGCCCAGGCCGCGCGATTCTCGACCGAGGAGCGCGTCATGGGGCCTTCCTCGCCGAGTCCGCGGCGACGGCCTGAGGCACTGCTCCTCGCGCTCGCGGGTGGCCCTCGCGGCGTCACCTGGGATAGAGTCGCGCCCGCCCTGTTCGACGCGTCCGCAGGGGGCGCGCGACGAGGAGGAGTGGCCGAGTGGGTCTGGGGCGGCAGCGGTTTTGAAACCGCCGATCGGGGAACGTCGGTCCAGGGGTTCGAATCCCTTCTCCTCCGCCGCGGGGCGTCACGCCGCTGTCACTGAACGTCGCACGGTCGGCTCGACGGTGCATCATCGCGCGACGGCGATGTGGCTGCGGATCCTGCCGCATTCAAGCTCGCGCCGAGCGCCTGCTCGTCGTCGGGCCTGTGCTCCTGCCGACGGCGGTGTACCTGCAGACCTCCATCCGCAACGACCAGCGGGCGAAGGCGAGGGCCGAGCTCAGCGAGCAGCTCCGCGGGATCTCTCTCCGGCTGGGCGAGGCGACCCCGAGTATTCCCGCGCCGCGCCGCGCTGCTCCTCATGGCCTTCCTCGCGCGGCTGACGGTGGTCGGGACGCCGAGGAGACGATCGAGACTCCGCCGCCTGGCGTGGTGCTCCCAACCACGCCGACCGGCCCGATCCGGCGACGCCCTTCGCGCGGGGCATGGGCACCGCCATGACGGAGCTCGGTCACCAACGAGCCCATGCTCTACGCCGCGACGCTCTCCGCCTGCGGCGCGGCGCGCGGGGTCGCTCGGCTCAGCCGCTCCTCGCGGCCATCGAGGGCTCCAACGACGCCCTCGAGCGCAGGCTGCGCAACACCGCGGGCCTCGCGCCACCGTCGCCGTGCCTCGCTCCCCGCCGCGCTGGTGGTGTCTCGCCCGCCCACCGCATCGCCCACGCCGCGCGCGCCTTCGCCGAAGGAGACTCGGCGCTCTCCCCGAGGTCGACTCCAACGACGAGATCGGCGAGGTGGCGCAGGCCCTCGACACGCTCGCCGCGCAGCTCCGCACGAAGCTCCTCGCGTCGGGGCCGACCGCGCCCCTTCGCGCTCCTCGACGAGGTGCCCGTGGGCGTCGTGCTCTACGACGACCGCCTGCGTCCGTATCAACGGCGCCCGGGCCGCGCGCTGAGCCTCTCGGCGCAACGACGAGGTCGCGCTCGCCGTGGCTTCGCCTCGGCCGCATGGCCTCGCCGCCACCCTCGCCGAGGTGCTCGACGACGCCGTGAGCCGCGAGGTCGAGGCCGCGCTCCCTGGGCGCCCGGGGTCACGGTCTGCGCTGGTGGCTGTACGAACCCGGCGGCTCGCGCACCTCGCTGCGGTGGTGACCGACCGGCGCGCAGACCGCGAGCGCGACCGGGTCGATCCTCGCCTCGCCGACGCGGCCGACGCGCTCACCGAGGCCGCCGCGTCGCTCTCGTCGGGCCTCGCGGCCGCGCGCCGCGCCGACGCCGCGATCGACGCGCGGGCCGCCGTCACCCGCCCCGCGCCCGCCCAACCACGTCGAGGGCGCGCGCCCGTGGGCGCCCTGCTCGACCGCGCCGAGTCGATGTCTGCCTCGCGCTTCGGAGCTCGCGCAGGTGAAGGTCGAGCGGCAGGTGCCTCGACCCCGACGCGTCGTCGAGGCCGAGGGGCGCGTGGCGCTCGCGCTCGCGCTCACCCCGGCAGGCCGGCGCTCGAGGGCTCGACGCGGGTGTCGCTGCGGGTGAAGCCTCTCGACGAGGCCTCGCTGCGCATCGCGGCCTGCCCGCGCCTCGCGGTCGACGTGGCCCGCGCCAGGGGTCGAGTCGTTCGCCCCGCCGCTGGCGGCTCGGTCATGCTCGTCGACGACGACCGCGTCGAGCGCTGGGTCGTCGCGCCGAGGCTCGACGATGGCCGACGACGCGACCGTCACCGACCTCCGGCGCTAGGCGCGTCCGCGACGCGCACCGACCCTGGAGCGCGCGAGTCGATGCAGCCGGCAAGGCCGTCGCGCGCATCGGCCGCCGCGCCCGTGAGGGCGTCGTGGTGCAGACCGAGGTCCACGACCGTCAGCAGCTCGAGCTCCGCTTCAATCCGGGAATTCCCGTGGCGAGGCTTACTTCTGGCGCTACCGGCGTCGACGCGATTTCGTGCCGCGCAACGTCGGCCTCAACCGCGCGAACTACAGCCGCGACCAGTTCTACCTCGATCTCACGGCCTTCATGCGCGTCGATGCTGCCGCTGCCAAGCCAACGAGCTGGCCGACCCGACGAACCCCGCGTCGCCACCGCACCGCTTCGCGGCGTCGCTCACGGCGCTGTGGTCGCGCCCGCGCCTCGCCGCCTACCGCGTCCGCGCGTGCACGTGAAGCTCTACGCGAACCTCTTCAGCGTGGGCGCAGTCGTGAGTGCCGCAGGTCGAGAAGCGCTTCGCGCGTCGCACGCGGGGCGACCTGCGAGGCTCGATGCACCGCCGGCGCCGCGCGGCCCTCGGTGACGCTGGTCGACCAGGGTTTCGACCGCGAGTTCGACGCCGCGCTCGGGCGCATCCCCGCGCGCTCGCGGCGTGGCGCGCTGCGCGCGGCGTGGTGGCCCTTCGAGCGCATCTGCCACGTCGCTCCTCGAGGCGATGCGCTCGGCCGACGAGTACATGTCGCTCGCCGTCGAGAGCGCCTGCGCAGCTCTCCCGCGAGGCGCGCTGGGCGCGGCGCCGGGCGCCTCGACGGAGCGGCGCGGTGCAGCGGCGGCGGCTGCGCCTCGCGGAGTTCGCCCGCGACGAGGCCGCGTCGCGGCGCGCTACGGATACCACGCTGCGCCGCGCGAGCCTCGAGACGGCGCCGACCCGCGTGCGGGGCCGGGCCGTGTCGCCCCGGGCGAGTACTCACGCACCGCAGCTCGCTCTGAAGAAGTCGGCGCAGCAGGCGCTCTACCTCGACGCGCGCGAGCCGGGCCGACACCTTCTTGCGCAACGCGGCAGCGGTGGGCGCGGCGCTTCGCGGCGATCTGGGCGCTCGCGACGCAGCCCTCGACGCAGATCGCCGACTCCGCCCTCGCAGACGAAGGTGACCTTCTTCGCGGCGGCCGTCCCTGCGTACGTGCTGAAAGACCGCACCGCGCCCCTCACCAGCGAGTTCCTCCTCGCGCGCGGAGCTGGGACCACACGCACTGGATCTCCGGCGCTGTCTCTCCCCGACCTCGGCGCGCCTGACTCGCGCGGAGCCTGGTGCCGTGACCTTCGTGGCGGGCCACGAGGTCGCCCCCGAGGTGCGCGCGGTGCGCGTCGAGCGGCGCACCGTGGCCCAGGCCGAGAGCCAGCCCGAGGAGGTCATCCACTACCGAAAGCGGCTCGAGGTCGGCACCCCCGACGGGCGCTCGGCGCTGCCCGAGGGCTACCGCATCCGAGACATCCTCCGGGTGAACGTGCGGCACTTCCTCACGCGCCTCGACGACCCGCTCGACGTCGCCGACTGGTTCGACCCCGCCACGGGCCGCTTCGAGCGCGAGCCCCTGCCCAAGGTCTACCACCTCAACCTCGTGGTGCGCGTGCGCCGCGAGGGCGTCGGCGGCCTCGCCGAGGAGCGCTGGGCTCACCTCCGCGTCGTGCTCGACAAGTCTGGGATCGTCCGCGCCGAAGAGGTCCGCGCCGGGCAACCGCGCCCGCAACGCGACCACCACGTCAGCGTGAGGCCTCGGGCGAGACGGGCCCCTGCGCTCCCGGGCACGTACCGCGCGATGCACCTCGACGCGCTGAGCGCGCGGTTGCTCGCGGTGCTGTTCGACACCATCGGCTTCGTCGCCTGAAGCCGTGCGCCACCACGCGGTCGGCCTCGACGCCGTGGTCGATGAGGTACTGCCGCTGGCCCCGCGCGCCTGCGCGAGAGGTCGAGGTTGTCGCCGGCGCGCCGCGGTCGTCGGTGCCTGCACGTCGACGAGCGCGATCTCGGCGTGCACGCGGAGGATGTTCGCGAGCGAGTCGATCTCGAAGCCCGACGCCCCACGACGCGGTCGCTGCCCGTCGCGAAGTTGACGGGTCGCCGAGCAGGCGGATCACCTCGTCGGAGATGTCGACGAGCGGCCGCGCCTCCTGCTCGGGGCAGCCGTCTTCGTCGTCGACGCCGTTGAAGGTCTCGGCCTGCTCGGGGCAGCGGTCGCGCGAGTCGGTGAAGCCGTCGCGGTCGCGGTCGGGCTCCGGGCACCCCGGGCGCGCGGGGTCGACGAAGGGCCCCTGGTGCCGCCGCGGGCACGCGTCGACGGAGTTGTAGACCTCGTCTCCGTCGTCGTCTCCGTCGGGGCAGCCGGGCCGCGCGCCGTCGGGGTGAGGGCCCGCGGGTGTCGTCACGCAGCGGTCGTCAGGGTCCAGCACGCCGTCGGCGTCGCTGTCGGGCGTCGGGCATCCAGGGCGCACCGCGTCGGGGTTCTCCCCCGCGGGCACGGTGGGGCAGAGGTCGTCGCGCTCGAGCACGCCGTCGTGGTCCGAGTCGACGGGCCGCGGCGCGCTGGGCGGCGGCGGCGGGGGCGGCGCGGGGCGATCGGGCTCCGAGCGCGGCGCGCGGAGGGTGAACGCGAGCCCGCCGATGAGGTAGCGGGCGTCTTCGGGGAGCGCCTCGGGCTGACCGTCGAGGGAGTCGGGCTGCACGGTCTGCCCGTAGCGAACCACCGGGCCCACGGCGAGGGAGCGCCCGAGGTCGAACTCGTACCCGAGGCCCACATCGACCTGGAGCCGACGGACCTCACCGGTGAAGCCTACGCCGAGGTTCACGTCGGCGAAGAGGCGACCGAGGGGGCCCACGCGAGGCTCGACGCGCAGGCCCGCGGTCGGGGCGAAGACCCAGCCGAAGCGACCGTCGGCGCCGGGGAAGAGCCAGTTGGCGACGGAGACCTGCACCGAGAAGGCGGGCGCGACGTTGAGCGCGAGGCGCGCGGTGAGCTCTCCGCCGGTGCCGTAGCCCGGGGCGTTGCCCATGAAGCGCGCGGGGTCTTCGTTGCGCTGGTACTCCGAGAGCATCGCGCCGACGCCGCCCTCGAGGCGGAGCGCGAAGCGGTCGAGGCCCTGCGCAGAGGCCGTCGCGCCCGAGGTCAGCAGCGCCGCGGCGAGGGCTGGAGCGAGGCTGGCGCCCCGCCGGATCGGTTCGGCCCGGTGCATCGCAGGGTTCGCTCGACCGCCATCATCGCTCGGATCGCACCCCGGCGACTACATTCGGGGTGGCGCCCGCACGGTGTAAGGCCGGAAACTACCTCCCGCGCGGAGCGCGTGCTTCCCTGTGCCCACTTCCACGGGGTCCCTCGATGATCGGACGGTGTCGATCGCTGAGCTTGGCGCTGCTCGTCAGGCCGCTGCGGCTCGTGACCGCTACGGAGACCCCGTGGCGGGCGGCGACGCTCAGCCCGCAGACTCCTGCTCGACGACGCGGGCCTGACGCGCCCGAGGCGCTGCTCGACGCGCCTCGACGTCACCGAGGTCGGCGCCGACGCGGGGTCGACGCTCCTCGACGCCTGCGCCGACGCGGCCCTCGACGGCGCCGTGACGTTGCCGGCGACGTCGATGTCGCGACAGACGTTTCGCCCGACGCGGGCGGCTGCGCGTCGAACCTCGACTGCCAGGAGCGAGGCCGCGCCGGTCTGTGACCCTGCGACGCGCGCCTGCGTAGTGCCTCCCGTCGCCTTGCTGGCCTGCCCCGCGCGGCAGGGTGCGACCCGCGACGCGCGCCTGTCGCCGGATGCCGAGCGACGCCGACTGCGCCGCCGACGCGGGCGACGCGGGCCGCGCATTCACCGACGCCCACCGCTGCGTCGCGTGCCGCGGGGACCTCGATCGCGGCGGCGGCACCCGCTGCTCCGACGGGGCCCGCGTGCCGGGCTGCGCGACCACGGCGAACTGCGCGTCGGGCGAGACCTGCTGCGACGGCGCGTGCGTGAACACCGACGTCTCCGAGGCCCACTGCGGGCGTGCGGGCGCGCGTGCGCGCTCACCGCGGCGTCGGCCGAGCGCCGCGCGGCTCCTGCGCGGTGGCCCGTGCGACCCGGGCGAGGATCGCGGCTGCGTCGCGAGCAACGGCTGCGAGACCGCCGTCGACACGCCCATGAACTGCGGCGCGTGCGGCGGCGCGTGCCCCGTCCCGCCCCACGCCGACGCGACCTGCGCGCTCGGCGCGTGCGGCTTCACCTGCCGCGCGGGCTTCGCCGACTGCGACGGCGCGGCGGCCAACGGATGCGAGGCCGACCTCTCGCGCGACCCTGCGCACTGCGGCGCGTGCGGCGCGTCGTGCTCGCTCCCCGGCGCGGCGGCGATGTGCGCGTCGGGCCGTTGCGCGGTGGCCACCTGCCTCGCGGGCTTCGCCGACTGCGACGGCGTCGCCGCGAACGGCTGCGAGGTCGAGACCCGCGTCGACGGGCTCAACTGCGGCGCCTGCGGTCTCCGCTGCGTCGCGCCCACGAACGGCAACGCGGCCTGCGTGTCGGGCGCCTGCCAGACCGGGTGCCTCGCGGGCTTCGCCGACTGCGACGGGGTCGCGTCGAACGGTTGCGAACGCGACCTCCGCGGCGACGCGTCGAGCTGCGGGGCCTGCGGTGTGGTGTGCGCCCCGCCGCGGGGCGTCGGCGCGTGCGCGTCGGGCGCGTGCGCCGTCGCGAGGTGCGACGCGGGCTTCGCCGACTGCGACGGGCTCGCGTCGAACGGGTGCGAGGCGCAGACGACGAACGACCCGGCGAACTGCGGGGCGTGCGGCCAGCGGTGCGGGGCCTCGGAGCTCTGCGCGGCGGGGGCCTGCGCGCCGGCCTGCGCGGGCGCGCTCACGCTCTGCGCGGGCCGCTGCGTCGACGTGGCGAGCGACGACGCGAACTGCGGCGCGTGCGGGCGCGCGTGCGGGGTCGACGAGGCGTGCCAGTCGGGCGCCTGCGCGCTGGTGTGCCGCGTCGCGGGGCAGAGCGCGTGCGCGGGGCGGTGCGTCGACACGTCGAGCGACGCGACGAACTGCGGCGCGTGCGGGCGGGTCTGCGCGACCGGCGCGAACGCGTCGGCGCGCTGCGCGTCGGGCGCGTGCGGGCTCGCGTGCGCGGCGGGCTTCGCCGACTGCGACGGCGTCGCGTCGACGGGGTGCGAGGCGAACACCGCGACGAGCCTCGCGCACTGCGGGGCATGCGGTCGGGCCTGCGCGCCAGCGCGCGGGGTCGGCGCTTGCTCGGGCGGGCGCTGCGACGTGGTGACCTGCGACGCGGGCTACGGAGACTGCGACGGCGACGCGTCGAACGGCTGCGAGGCCGACCTGCGGAGCGACGCGGCGCGCTGCGGCGCGTGCGGCAACGCGTGCGGCGCGGGCGAGGTGTGCGCGAGCGGCGCGTGCGGCTTCCCCGCGGGGACGACGGTGATCGACGCGGCGATGTCGGTGAACAACACGCGCGCCGCGGCCCGCGCCACGGCCGGGTCGGTCACCGTCGCCATCTCCGACAGCTTCGGCGCATTCAACGCGGGTCGGAGGGTGCTGCTCCACCAGTCGCGCTCGGCGGGCGCCGACCAGGGGCGCTGGGAGGTGCGGCGCGTGGTGAGCGCGAGCGCCACCTCGCTCACCCTCGACGCACCACTAACGAACACGTACACGACCGCGGGCACGTCCCGCGCGCAGGTGGTCGAGGTGGCGGAGTACGACCGGCTGGTGGTGAACACCGCGGGCACGCTCACCGCGCCCGACTGGGACGGGAGCTCCGGCGGCGTCCTCGCGATCGACGTGGCCGGCGACCTCGACGTGCGCGGCACCATCACCATGAACGGCCGCGGGTACCGCGGGTGGCGCTACGACTGCGCGCGCGACGGCCGCTACTCATGCATGCCCGGCGTGCAGGGCGAGTCGTCGCTCGGCACCGGCGCCGCGAGCGTGAGCGCCAACGGCGGCGGGGGCGGGGGGGCTCGGGCCAGGACTGCGGCGCTGGCGGTGGCGGCGGCTGGACCCTCGGCGCCACGGGCAGCACCGGCGACTGCAACAACGAACCCGGCATCGCCTCCTGCGCGCCCGTCTGCTAGCGGCGGCGCGGGCGCGTCGATGGGCACCCTGCGCTCGTCACCGCGCTCTTCGGCGGCGCAGGCGGCTCGGGCGGGGGCGACGAAGACGGCGCGAGCCCGGGCGGCGGCGACGACGGCAGGGCGTGATCCTCGTGCGCGTCGGCGGCCGCCTCGACGTGACCGGCACCGTGAGCGCCGACGGAGAGCAGGGCCGCGACGGAGACACCATGACGCCGCCCGCGACCTGCGGAGGCTCTGGCTGCGGCATGGGCGGCGGCGGCGGCGGCGCGAAGGGGCGCGGTGCGCTTCGACGTGGTACGGCCCCGCGAGCGTGGGCGCCGCGCGGGTCCACGCCCTCGGCGCCGCGGGGGGCTTCTGCTCCTGCGCGCGGCTCGTGAGCTCTGGCCGCACGCGGCCCGGAGGTCGGGGCGGCGACGGCCGCGTCGCGGTCCGCTCGGCGGCCACCACGGGGGCCACGAGCCCCGCATACGACCCGCGGTGAGGGAGTGATCGTGCGGAGACGAACCATCGCGCGCGCGCGCAGGAGGCGGAGGTAGCGGTGGCTTCGGCGAGCGAGGTGCCGCGCGCGCGGCTGAGCGAGTGGCCCCGCGGTCACGCGGTGCTGGGAGCGGTGCATCGTCGACCGGCTCCTGCGGCGAGATCGGCTCGCGGCGGCGTACCTCGCGCGGTCGCCCGACAGCCCGTCACGCGGCTTCACCTCGTGGGCGGTGCGGCCTCAGGCCGTGGTCCGCTCCGAGAGCGCGGTGGCGGGCTTCGCCGAGGCCATGGGGCGGCTCGCGGCGGTGGAGCACCCGTCTCTGCCCGAGGTCGAGGCCTTCGACGCCGAGGGCCCCGCGCCCGTCGTCGTCGCGCGTCGCCCCGCGGGAGAGACCTTGCGCGCGAGGATCGACCGCGAGCAGCAGCTCCCGCCCGGGATGGTGGCCTCGGTGTGGGTGTCGCAGGTGGCGGCGGCGCTCTCGGCGCGTTGCAGCTCGGCGAGCGCAAGGGTCCTCCACCGCGCGATCTCGCCCGAGGTGGTGCTGCTGAGCGGCGAGCGTCTACCTGGGAAATTGCGGCTGGCTCGACGCGCTCGTCACCGCGGGCTTCGTCTCCGACCGCGCGGCGATGTCCTTCACGCCGCCGGGGCGCGCGCCGCCGTCGGAGCTCGCGTTCCCGCCCGGTAGAAGCCATGGACGCGTACGCGCTCGCGGTGCTCGCCTTCGAGTGCCCTGACAGGCCAGCTCCCCTTCGGCGCGACCAGCACGACCGACATCGACCAGGCGATGCGCGCCCCGTCGCTGCGCGTTCAAACGCCGCGCGTTCGGGCTGCCCGCGCGCGTCGACGCGGTGTTCCCGCAGGCACCAGGGCGTCGCGGCGGGCGAGCATTTCGTACCGCTGCCCAGGCCTTCGCGGGGAGCTCGCCCGCGCGCTGGTCCCCGACGACCTCGACCGACCCACGCTTCCCGCCGAGGACATCGCCGGCCCTCGTCGCGGCCCTCGACCGCGCGCGCGGCGGGAGACCGACGACGAGGTCGCCGTCGACCCCGAACCACGCCCTCCTACGGCGAGTACGGCGCGCTCCTCGCGCGCATGGACACGCCAGCCCACGCCGTTGCCGTCGGCCGCGGGGCCGAGGGCTCTGGCCCTGCCGTCGAAGAAGCGCACGCTGCGCGGCCTCTCCCCGGCGCCGCCGTGGCAGCCTGAGCCGATCTCGACCCTCGAGGCGAGCGCTCCTCGTCGAGCTCGGCCAGCCTCGACGACATCCTCCCCGTCGAAGAGACGGTCGCCCTCGACGACGCGCTCCCCGCCGACCCCGAGGAGCCCACCGCGGTGGTGGGCGACCCGGTGGAGCTCTCCCCCGCCGACCTCGAGTCGATCCCCACCGAGGAGCCCGTCGACCTCGACGAGATCCACGCCCCCGTCGGCAGAAGGCCCGCAGCATCGTCTCGCCGCGGCGATCCTCCGCGTGCCGACGCGCAGGCGCACGCGCCAGGGTTGCACGGTCCCCACCATCGACGGTCGAACGCGCCGCTGCCCACGCCGCTGCCGACGCCCCTGCCGCGGCGACCCTCGACCGGCGGTGTCGTCCCCGCCTCACGCGGTGAGCCCCACCGCAGCGACGGAGCCCCGCCGCCCGCGCCCGGTGTTCCCCGCGGGGCCGTGATGATCCAGACGGCGTCGCGAGGGCTCGCGGTGGCGACGCTCGCCGCGGCGGCGGCGTGTCGCGGCGGGCCTCATCGTCGCCGCCCGCAGCGTCGACGGCTCACCGCCCGGAGGTCGCGCGCGCGCCAACGCGTACGGCCCCTACGCGCGCGGCGGGTGCTGGCGAGCCGCCCGTCACCGTCGTCACGACCGCGCCCCCCGCGCCGTCGACGCGCTCGACGCCGCGGTCGCGGCGAGACCTTCGACGCCACGGTCATACCGCCGCGGTCGCGCTGACGCCGCAGGGCTCGCCTCACAGACGTCGTGGCGCCCTCCGCCGGCCCGACGCCTCGGCGCTCGGTCAACGGACGATGTTCCCCCTCCGCGCCTGGAGGACGCACCCGACGTCGACGTCGCCGTCGCGAGCGACGTCGTCGCCCGACGCCTCCGGTCGGGTCTACCCCAGCGGCGCGGCTACGCGCGGGTCGCCACGGCGCTGCGCCCGAGGGTCGCCGACTGCGTCGAGGGCCTCGAAGACCCGCACGGCGTCCGCCTCTCGCTGCGCTTCGAGGGCACGACCGGCACGGTCACCTCGGTGCGCGTCCGCGGGCTCTTCGCCGAGCCGCCGATGGGCCCGTGCATCGAAGAGGCGGCGCGCGGCGTGCGGGTGCCGCCCTTCACGGCCGCGACCTGGGAGCCGAGCTTCACCTTCCCATCGCGCCTCGCGGTGAGAGGCCGCCAGGGGCTGCGCCGCCGGGCGAGAGCGCTACGCGGCGATGTGGCGGCGCCGATCGAGAACCACCTGCAGGGCGCCTCGCGAGTCGTCGGCGAGGTGACCAGCTCTGCTCCAGTCGCAGCGCAGGTCGACGCAGCGCAGCCCGCGAAGGGACCAGGCTCACGCGGGGCGCCGTCGCGCTGCATCTGTCGCCGGGTGACGCGCTGCGGCTGCCCGGAGTGCCCCAGCTCGCGGTAGGTGATGGTGGCGAGGGTGCCGCCGGTGGCCTGCACGAAGGCGCGCCCGGGTCGAGGCCCACGACGCGCTCGAGCACCGGGCACGCGACGAGCGGGTCCGACGGGGTCGCGCGGAAGTTCCGCAACGCGCGGGTCGAAGTCGGCGATCGTCGGCGCGGTGAACACCTGATGCGCTTGCATGTCGAGGCGGTGGGTGAGCGCCTGCTGGCCACGGTGCGCGGCGCGCCGCGACGCTCGCGACCGACGAGGCCGCGTTGCCCTCGGCGTCGCGCGCATGGAGACGACGGGCCACGCCGTCGCGGTCGCGGATGTGGGCTCACCGCCCGGTGGCAGCAGGCGGGAGCGGTCGACGTAGGCCCGCGGGCGCGATCGCCGTCGGCGAGGTAGACGCGCGTCTCGCGGCCCCCGCGAGGCGCGGTTCGCGCGAAAGGCCACCACGCGCTCGGCGTCGCGCGCGCTGCCGCTGGCCCTCGACCTCGCCGTCGAACGCTGGGCGCGAGACGTCGTCGGCGTCGTCGGCGTGGCGGCGGCGACGCGCTCGGCAGGCCGAGGCGTCGCGCGGGCCTCGCGCGCGGCGTGCGGAGGCGCAGCGGCGATGAGGGCGGCGGCGCGTTCACGCGCTGCCGGTCGGCGCGGAGCATCACCTGCAGGCGTGGCGCTTCCCAGGCGCGAGAGGAACTCGGGGCGCTCGACGCAGCGGTCGCCGAGGAGGCAGTCCATCGAGCGCGCGACCTGGCGGATGAGCGCCGGGTGGCGGTGTGCGGGTCGATCGAGGTCTCCTGCGGGGAGACGTAGTCGGTCTCCTGGAACATCCCCATGACCTGCCACGCGCGGGCGTAAGGCGCGCCCTCGGGCAGGAGGGTGGTCAGCGAGCAGCGCGTTGGGGCCCTACTGGGAGATGGTGATTTCACCGTCTCCTCCAGCCTGCGCCCAATCCGGGTCGCTCTCCGGGCACAGGGAAGGCGAGGCGGCGGTCGAACTCGGCGTCGCTCGCGCGGGAGGATCGCCTCGAGCGGAGACAGGAGCCGCACCTCGGGCGCGGCGTCGGCGGCGCCAGGCCGCGGCAGGAAGATCGAGGCGCGCCTGCGCGGCATGTCTTCGAGAAGCGCTTGCTGCGACCGAGGAGTACGCAGCCCCTGGGCGATCAGCGAACTCGACCTTCGCGCCCACGGGCCAGCGCCGCACCGGGCACGTCGTCGGCCTGCGCGTCGTGGAAGAGCACACCCAGACGTCCGTGGCCTCGTCGGCGGTGCCCGTGGCCATCACGGCCGCGAAGCGACCAAAGAGCATGTCAGTGCAGAGCGGGCCAGGTCGCGCATTGACCCGCGCGGTAGCGAAGCGTGCCGGAACGTCGCCTCGGGAGCAGAGCGCACCGAGTCGACGGCAGGGGGCGTCGCCTGGCGGCGTTGCCCATGCGACGCGACCGGCGCAGGCCGCGGCGTGCTTCGCGGCGCGCGCGCGCTGGCGATGGTGCGGGCGGGGGAAGCGGCGCGGAGCGCGGCACCCCAGGGGCCGCGAGGAGGAGCGCCGCCGCAGTGAACACGACGCACGCGCAGACGCGGGGGGACCGTAGTCCAGCCGGGCCGCGGGGCACAACGACGAACGCGCGGGGGAGCCCAAACGGCGACGCCCCGCCCACAGGCCGCGCGAGGCGGTCTGTGGTGCCGGGGCGTCGGTCCTGACCTCGCGGGTCGCGGCGCGGACAGAAGTCATGTCACCGCCGTGGGAGTGCCTGGCGGCTTCTTCTCCTCCTTCGGGCGCTCGGCGACAGCGCGGTGGTGAGCATGAGGCCCGCGACCGAGGAGCTGGAGCGCGCAGCGCACGACCTTGGCCGGGTCGATCACGCCCATCAGGCATGTCGTACTCATCCGGTCGCGGCGTTGTAGCCGAAGGAGCCGGAGCCCTCGCGGACCTTGTTCACCACGATGGAGCCCTCTGACGCCCCGCGTTGGCGGCGATCTGGCGGAGGGGCTCCTCGATGGCGCGGCGGATGATGGTCGAGCCGAAGCGCTGCTCGTCGTCGAGCTGGAGCTTGTCGAGCGCCGCCGAGAGGCGGATCAGCGCGACGCCGCCGCCCCGGACGATGCCCTCCTCGACAGCGCGCGGGTGCGTGAGGGCGTCCTCCACATGAGCCTTCTTCTCCTTCGTCGACCTCGGTGGCCGCGCCGACCTTGATCACGGCCACGCCGCCCGCGAGCTTCGCGAGGCGCTCCTGGAGCTTCTCGCGGTCGTAGTCGCCGGTGGTGTTCTCGATCTGGGCCTTGATCTCCTTCTCGCGAGCCTTGATCGATCCGCCAGTAGAAGCGCCGTCGATGACGGTGGTGTTGTCCTTGTCGATCTTGACGCGCTTGGCGCGGCCGAGTCCGCAGGGTCACGTTCTCCGGCTTCGCCGGCTCCTCGAAATCACCTGGCCGCCCGTGAGGATGGCGATGTCCTTGAGCATCTCCTTGCGGCGGTCGCCAGCTTGGGGGCCTTCACCGCGCAGCAGCGTGCCGCGGAGCTTGTTCACCAGCGTCGCGAGCGCCTCGCCCTCGGTGTCCTCGGCGAGGATCAGGAGGGGCTTCTGCTGCCGGGCGATCGACTCGAGCACCGGGAGCAGGTCCTTCATGTTCGAGATCTTCTTCTCGGAGATGAGGATGTACGCGTCCTCGAGCGAGGCGACCATGCGCTCGGTGTCGGTCACGAAGTACGGCGAGAGGTAGCCGCGGTCGAACTGCATGCCCTCGACCACGTCGAGGGTGGTGTCGGCGCTCTTGGCCTCCTCGACGGTGATCACGCCCTCGCGGCCGACCTTCTCCATCGCCTCGGCGAGGAGCTTGCCGATGGTCTCGTCGCCGTTGGCGGAGATGGTGCCGACCTGGGTGATCTCCTTCGGGTCCTGCGTGGGCTTGGCGAGGTTCTTCAGCTCGACCACGATGGCCTCGACGGCCTTGTCGATGCCGCGCTTGATCTCCATCGGGTTGTGGCCCGCCGCGACGAGCTTCGAGCCCTCGCGGAAGATCGCCTGCGCGAGCACGGTCGCGGTGGTGGTGCCGTCGCCGGCGGTGTCAGAGGTCTTCGAAGCGACCTCGCGCACCATCTGGGCGCCCATGTTCTCGAAGCGGTTCTCGAGCTCGATCTCCTTCGCGACGGTCACGCCGTCCTTGGTCACCACGGGCGACCCGAACGACTTCTCGATCACGACGTTGCGGCCCTTCGGGCCGAGGGTGACCTTGACGGCGTTGGCGAGGGCGTCGACGCCCTGGAGCACGAGCTTGCGGGCGGTCTCGGTGTAGACGATGTCCTTGGCTGCCATGGGAATGGGTTCTCCTCTGGTGTTGATTCAGTGACGGAGGTTGAGGGCCGGGCTCAGCGCTCGATCACGCCGAGGATGTCCTCCTCGCGGATGATCAGGTGCTCGACGTCGTCGAGCTTCACCTCGGTGCCCGAGTACTTGCCGAACAGGACCTTGTCGCCGACCTTCACGTCGACGGGGCGCACGGTGCCGTTCTCGGCCGCCTTGCCGCCGCCCACCGCGATCACCTCGCCCTCGATCGGCTTCTCCTTGGCCGAGTCGGGGATGATGATCCCGCCCTTGGTGCGGTTCTCGGCCTCGATGCGACGAACGAGGATGCGGTCCTGCAGGGGACGAATCTTCATGACGAACTCTCTCCTTCGGTGATGGCGCTCGACCCGCGCTCGCGGGTACAGACACGGACCCAACACGACCCCCGACGCCGCCGAGCGAAGACGCGCGACGACGGGCGGTCGTAGACCTTCTCCGACAGCCCCCGCGACGAGTGTCTCCCCGACGACGGCCCTCGGTGGAGGGTGTCGTGCGTGGCGATTTCTGGCACTCCCTCGCGCTGACTGCCAGGAGCGGCGCGCAACATAAACCGATCGAAGGGGGTGTCAACCCCTGCCCGTCGAACTCCGTGTGAAGCGGAAAGTCACTATGGATTCGCCGGAGTGGCACTCGCGGGCCGTGAGTGCCAGGGGCGCGGCGCCTCGGGTCTTCAGCGGCGCGCGTCGGGGCGGGCGAGGGCGCGCGACAAAGCTGAAGTCTCCCCGCGAGTCGGACCAGAATGACCGGGACATCCCGGCGGCGATCGCGCCTGGTCGGTCGCTGCCTCGAACGGGTGACGAGGTGCCGATGACGATCGAGACCTGCCCAGACCTGACCGGATTCTTTCGAAGCGCGGTCGAGACCGCCCTGCGTCGGCGCCGCGTCGACGCGGCGGCCCCGACCGCGGAGTACGTGACGGGCTTGCGGGTGGCCTGCGCCACGCGCGACCCGCGCGAGGTGCTCGAGCGGCCGCTGGTCGAGCTGCGCGACGCGGCCCTGTGCGCCGCCGAGGCGCCGCGGCGGGTGGAGCTTCAGGCCGTGGGAGACGTCGCCCTCACGCGCGCGGGCCTCTTCGGCGACCACGTCGCGCGGCACGAGGGCGTGCTGGAGCTCTACGTGACGATGGGGGCCTTCGCGTACCGCGAGGCGGCGACGATGGCGCGCGCGAGCGCGGGCTCTGCGCCCGTGGCGATCGAGGAGATCGGAGGGATTTCCGCGGTACGTCCACGTGCTGGCCGAGGTGGCCGAGGCGGAGCGCGTTGGGCGCGGTCACCCACAGCGTGGTGCAGCTCTACGACCGCTGGAAGGAGGCGAGGGCGAGAGGCGCTCGAGGGAGCTCGCCCGGCGAGGGATCTTCCCGGCGGGCGAGGCGGGGGGCGGGGCGTAGCGCTCAGCCGAAGCGGCGCTTGAGGTCGTCGATGTACTCCTCGACGGCCTCGCGCGAGGCGCGGTTGAAGCGCACGCGGCCGTCGGCGATCTCGCGCAGCGAGAGCACGGCGGGCTTGTTGCGGTACTTGTGGGGGTCGAGCTGGAGCTTCGCGCCCTGCATGAGCTGGCGCGTGCGCGTCGACGCGAGGATGACGAGGGCGAAGCGGTTGTCTTCGTTGTCGAGGCAGTCTTCGACGGTGACACGAGCCATGGGGTGCGTTCCTCGGTAGGGGCGCGGCGGCGCTGCGCCGCGGGGGCTGACCTACTGCGCGCGGGTCGAGATCGCAACGCCCCGGCGCGGTCAGCGGGTGAAGCGCAGGCGGCCGAAGCGCGACGCGCGGTGGAAGTTCCCTGGCCGAGGGTGGGCGACCACGCGGTCGCCTCGCGCTGACCGTCGCGGAAGGCGTAGGGTTCGCGCGCCACGTCCCCGCCGAGGGCCGCGGCCGGTCGAAGGACGACCACCGGATCAGCGCCTCGACGGCGTAGGCTACGGCGCGGACGAGCGCGGTGCTGGTCGTCGGGCTCCCAATCCTCGTGGCCGTAGCGCGTCGCGCCGTCGGGGCTGCGGTGATCAGGCGGTTGTAGTCGTCGAAGCGCGTCGACCAGCGCGCCGTCGAGGCCGTACTGGAGCTCGAAGTAGTCGCGGTTGTCGCCGCGGTCGCCGGGCTGGAGCATCAGCTCGACGCCCGTCGAGCGCTCCCAGATGTGCGGGTCGCGCGCGCGCCGCCGCCACGAAGCTCCGCGGCGCGCCGTCGAGCACGCGGAAGGCCACGAGCAGGCCCTCGTCGCACCACGCGACCCACGCCTCGGCGTTGGCGCGCGAGCCGCGCACAGAGTGGCCCGTGCCCGGCGCGACGAAGCCCTCGATGTGCCCCGCGCGCGACCACTCGCCCTCGTCGAGCGCGCCGTCGATCCGCATCGCCCCGTTCGGCACCCACGGCACGCGAAGCTCGGGGACGTTCCCGTCGCTCCGGTCGACGGCCGGAGTGTCTCGACCCCGTGTGCAGCCGAGGAGCGCGAGGAGGGTCAGCGCGGAGAGCGTGCGGGTCATCGTTCGTCGGGAGGTTCGATCGCGACCTCGTCCTCGGGCGCGGCGGCGTTGATGTCGATGATCTGCGCCTCGCCCACGTAGGGCTTGGTCTCGTAGCGCGAGATGCGCCCGATCTTTCGCACGATGCCCGCCATGCGCTCGGCCTCGCGGAGGATCACGTCGACGAAGCGAGAGTTCTCCGGGTCGCCGTCGAGCTTGCGCTTCAGGAACTCCGCGTAGCCGTGGATCGCCGTGAGCGGCTGGTTGAGCTCGTGGGCCGCGGCGCCCGAGAGCTCCGCGATGAGCATCTGCTTCTCAGTGCGCGCGAGCTGCGACTGCACGGTCGCGAGGCGCTCCTCGATCTTCAGGCGCTCGCGCAGGTCCGAGAAGATCCCCACGGTGGCGACGACCTCGCCCCGCTCTCGGAGCGTCGCCGCCGACAGCATGATCGGGATGGCCTCGCCCTCGCGCGAGATGACCTCGGTGCGAAAGGCCTCGAGTCGCCCCTCGGGCGCGCCGCGGATGCGGCGCATGATCTCCTTGGCGAGCCCCTCGCGGTAGAGCGCGCGCACCGAGAGCTTGCCGAGCACGTCCTCGCGGGGATACCCGAGGATGCGCTCCGCGGCGGTGTTGAAGAGCAGGAGCCTGCCGTCGAGGCCCGCGGCGATGATGGCGTCGGGCGAGCTCTCGATGAGCGAGCTCAAGAACTCCTGCGCGCGCGCGAGCTCCCGCGCGGTCGCCCGGTCCTCGGTCACGTCGCGGAAGGTGACCAGCACGGCCTCCTCCTCCCGCACGGGCGCGGTGGAGACCGAGAGCGTCCGCTGCGACCCGTCGCGGCGCTGGATGCGCACGTCGACGCTCGTCGCGTGCTGCCCCGCCGCGAGCTGGCCCCGCAGGGCGCGCACGACCTTGAGGTCGTCGGGCAGGACGATCCGCTGCACGAGGCCGCCGCGCATCTCGTCCTCGGTCCAACCCGTGATCTCTGACGCGCGCGGGTTGGCGATGAGCACGAGGCCCGAGGGGTCGAGCACGACCATCCCGTCGGCCGACGACATGAAGAGGTCGGCGTAGCGCTCCAGCAGGCGCAGTCGCTTCTCGGCCGCGTCGCGCGCGACGGTCTCGGCCTCGCGCTCGCTGCGGAGGCGCTCGATCTCGCGCGCGTTGCGCAGCGCGACGACGGTCGCGTTGGCGGCCACGCGGCAGAGGTTCAGCTCGCGCTCGTCGAGCGGCCCTCGCGACTCCTCCGCGCGCAGGAACAGCACGCCCACCACGTTGCCCTCGGAGGCGAGGGGGACGAGCGTGAGGTTCGGGTGCCGCGTGTCTCGGATGAACTCACGCACCTGCACGAGGAGCGGGTGCGTGGTCGCGTCGTCGATGGTGAGGTGCCTCCCGGTCGCGAGCACCTCCTGAATCTCGGGGTAGCGGTCGAGCGCGATGGGGAGCTGTTGGACCTCGGCGTCGTCGCTCGCCGCGATCACCCACCCGCGGTCGCCGTGCTCGCGCGCGAGGACCACCGAGACGCGAGCGACGTTCACGGCCGACGCGAGGCGGCGCACGACGATCTGGAGGATCTCGCGGACGTCCTGGCGCGAAGCGAGCGTCTGCGAGAGCTCGAGCACCACCTGGGCGTCGCGCTCCTTGCGCGCGAGCTCGGCGAGGTAGCCGTGGAGACGGAGCTGCGCGCGGATGCGCGCGAGGAGCTCGACCTGCCGCACGGGCTTGCGCAGGAAGTCGTCGGCGCCGAGGGTGAACGCGCGGTCGATCTCAGCGTCTCCGTCGAGCGCGGTGAGCACCACCACGGGGACGTTCTGCGTCATGGGCGCCGCCCTCAGCCGCTCGAGCACGTTGAACCCGTCGGTCGACGGCAGCACGAGGTCGAGGAGGACGATGTCGGGCGGCGGCTCGGTGAGGGCGAGCTCGAGGGCCTGCGCGGCGTCTTCGGCCTCGTCGACGGGGTGGCCGGCGCGTCGCAGGTGCCCCGCGAGGACGCGCCGCGTGATGGCGTCGTCCTCGACAAGGAGAACCCTCGGCGCCGGGCGGTCCATCGTTGTGAGGCTATCGTGCCGGCGCGCGGCCCCGCAAACTCGCGTCAGCCGCGGCGCCCCCACCAGGCCGCGAGCGCGGCCGCGTGCACGGCCCGCACGCTCACGCCCGCGCGCTCGGCGAGCTGCCTGCACACGTCGAACTCCGGCTGCGCCTGCGTCGCGAGCCCGTCGCCCTCGGCCACCTTCACGGGGACCTCTCCGTACGGGGTCTGCACGGCCTCGCTCGATCGCGGCCGCTCCATCCGCCGCACGCCCCGCCACCGAAGGCCCAGCGATCCGCTCTCCGAGAGCATGAGCTTGCCGAGCCGCTCGCGCTCCCCGGCGGGGGCGAGGGCCGAGAGCATCACGCCCGCGCGTCCCTTCTTCATCCCTACGGGAGAGGTCCACGCGTCGAGGGCGCCGTTGCGCAGGAGGGCCTCGCTCGCGTGCGCGACCACCTGCGCGCTCGCGTCGTCGAGGTTCGTCTCCAACACGACGTGGGTGTCGCCGTGCTCTGCATCGACGTCGCTCCACGGCTCACCCAGCACAGCGCGGAGGAGGTTCGGTCGAGAGGACAGGTCCCGCGTGCCCGCGCCGAACCCCGTCGCCACCGGGCGCATCGAAGGCCAACGGTGGAACCCGGTCGCGTTGGCCCGCACCAGCGCCGCGCCCGTGGGCGTCACGAGCTCGGCCTCGACGTTCGCCTCGACGGTGGGCACGCCGCGGAGCACCTCCACGACCGCCGGCGCGGGGACGGGCAGGACCCCGTGCGCGGCCTTCACGAAGCCGCGCCCCATCGGGAGCGGGCTGGCCGTCACCCTCGCGCCGAGCCAGTCGAGCGCCGCGCTCGCGCTCACCACGTCGACGATCGCGTCGACCGCGCCCACCTCGTGGAAGTGAACGTCCTCGGGGGAGGTGCGGTGCACCCGGCCCTCGGCCTCGGCGAGGACGGCGAAGGCCGCGAGCGCGCGCTGTCGCACACCGTCGAGCAGCGGCGCGTCGGTCAGCATCGCGCGGATCTCCCTCCACCGGCGCGGGGGCTGACGCGCCGTGACCTCGACGACGAAGCCGAGCCCCATGATCCCGTGCCGCTCTCGCGGCTCGGTCCCGACGCGAAAGCCCTCGAGGGGGAGCGCGTCGAGGGCCCGCGCGATGGGCTCCTGCGGCACCCCGAGGTCGATCAGCGCCGCCACCAGCATGTCGCCCGCGACGCCCGAGAACGCGTCGAGGTGCAACACCCGACCGACCCCCTCGCCGTGCGCAAGCGGCTTCGGACCCGTGACGTCCCGTGCGTGCCTCGCGGCGCGCGGGTCGGGGTGCGAGTGGGGGTGTTCGTGCTGCGGGTCGTCGTGATCGTCGTGCGCCATCGTGGGCCTCGGGCCGCAAAGTGCTGCGTGCCCCGGGTATCCGCGCTGCCCGCGCGGTGTCAACCGAAGCCGGGCGCTCGCGGTGGTGTGGATCGTGCTCGGACCCCACGCGTCATGCGACTCTCCGTCGATGGGGCGCGAAAGTTCTCATGGCGGCGGCGTTGCGCCCTCGCTATGCTTCACGAATCAGGGCGTTCCCTCGCGCAGGGCCCGATTGGTCCCGGCGAGGATGGCGCGGGCAACCAGCGGCGGTGTGAAACGTGAAGGTGATCCACCAGGAGAGCACGGAGACCGTCGACGGCGAGGGCCAGGGGCGGCTCGCGCGCCCGAGGCCCAACGCGCCGATGCGCTTCACCCCACTGACCGGGGTCTTGATGACCGATCCCTCCGGGGGATTGGTCGTCCGACGGGTGCGCGTCCGCGTCGTCGGCGGCCCTGACCGCGGCCGTGAAGCCCTCCTCGAAGCCGGCACCCTCCTCGTCGGCACCCACTCCGACAACGACCTCATCCTCCGCGACCCCCAGGTCGGCAAGTACCACCTCGAGATCGCGCTCGTCGCGGGCGGCATCCGCGTGCGCGACCTCGGCAGCGACGCCGGCACCTTCGTCGCGTCGCAGCGCGTGACCACCGGGGTGGTGCCCGTCGGCACCGAGCTACAGATCGGCCGCAGCACCCTGCACCTGCTCGCGGGCGACCTCACGGTCAGCATCGCGCCCAGTGAGCGCACTGCGTTCGGCATGGTCGTGGGCCAGTCGCCCTCGATGCGCACCCTCTTCGCGCTGCTCGAGCGGGTGGCGCCCTCCGACGCGCCGCTGCTCCTCGAGGGCGAGTCGGGCTCGGGGCGCACGCTCATCGCCAAGGCGATCCACGCCAACTCCCGCTTCGCGGCCTCGCCCATCACCGTCATCGATTTTCGCCTGCCGCCGTCTGAGCGCCCCGCGGTGTCGCAGGTGGCGCAGCGCGCAGACACCTTCACGCTGCTCCTCGAGCGCATCGACGAGGCCTCGCCCGGCGAGCACGGCGCGCTCCTCTCGCTCTACGAGCGGCGCGAAGAGGGCGTGCTCGACGCGCGCATCATCGCGACGGCGAGCAGTGACATCCAGCGCCTCGCCGAGAGCGGCAAGATGCGCCGCGAGCTCGCGGTGTACGTCTCGTCGGTGCGGCTGCAGGTGCCTCCGCTGCGCGACCGGATGGAAGACGTGCCGATGCTCGTGCAGCAGTTCTGTCGAGACATCTGCGGCGCCGAGGCGCAGCTCCGGCCCGAGGACTTCGACCGCATGGTGCGCCGCGAGTACCCGGGCAACGTACGGGAGCTCCGGCAGCTCGTCGCGAAGGCGCTGCAGGTCGAGTCGGCGCCTCTGCCGCTACCGAAGACCGGCGTCGCGCGGGCGCGGGCCGCGCTGGTGATGCCGCTCAACGCGCGACCGAAGCCGCCGCACCCGAAGGTGGCGCGCGACCGGCTCGTGGAGTTCTTCGAGAAGGATTGGCTCGAGGGGCTGATGAAGAAGGCGGGCGGCAACGTCGCCGAGGTCGCCAAGGAGCTGAACCTGCCGCGTCGCGACGCGATCAAACTCCTCAAGAAGAACTCGATCCCCTGCCCTGATCGCTGAAGTGATCCCATCCCCGCGGGGGGAGGGGCGTGTTCACGCCGTCGCGTCGCAGCCACACGGGGTGCCCGTCGAACGCTCGCGCGGCGCCGATCACCGTCCATCGGGCGTCGAAGGCTGACGCGGGACCCGTGGCGAGGAGCTCGTAGTCCTCGCCGCCGTGGAGCGCGGCGTGCTCGGCGTCGATGGAGAGCGAACCCGCGAGCGCGCGCACGGTCTCGTCGACGGGCAGCGACGCGACCTCGATCACGAGCGACACCCCCGACGCGCTCGCGACGTGAGCGGCGTCTTGCGCGAGCCCGTCGGAGACGTCGACGCACGCCGTCGCGCGGCCGGCGATCGCGCGCCCCTCGTCGAGGCGCGGAGTCGGACGCCGCCACGCGCGCACGCACCGCTCCGTTCGCGCGTCGTCGCGCCCCTCGCGCAGCGCGGCAAAGCCGATCGAGGCCGCGCCCGGCGAACCCGTCACCGCGAGGACGTCCCCGGGGCGGGCGCCCGCGCGGGTGAGCACAGGGCCGTCGGCCCGACCGAGGACGGTGGTGTGCAGGGCGAGCGCGTCGCCGCCCGAGAGGTTCCCGCCGACGATGACGACGCCGAGCCGGTCGGCTTCGTCCGCGCTGCCCTCGACGAGCGCGTCGAAGTCCGACTCCGTGAGCGCGCGAGGGAGTGTCCACGAGAGGACGAGGCCGCACCCTGGGAGGTCGACCCGCGCGCCCATCGCGGCGATGTCGCTCACCGCGGCCGCGATGGCCCGGGCTGCCGCGTCGCGCAGAGACAACAGCGCGCGCGAGAAATGGACGTCCTCCACCGCCGCGTCGACGGTCACCACGAGAGGGAGCGGCGAGGCCAGCACAGCGGCGTCGTCACCGACGCCGAGCGACGGGGGCGGCGGCGCGCCGAAGCGACGACGCAGTCGCGCGATGCGATCGAACTCCGAGGCCACGTCAGTCCTCGCGGCGCATCAGCCTCGACCACGGGATCACCGCCGCGATCACCATCTCGACGAGCACCACCCAGGGCGACGCCAACGCGCGCACCTGCGTGAGGTGCGACAAGAGAAGCGTCGCGACGATCAGCAGCATGGCGAAGGCGACGGCCGCCGCCCACGCGCCCTTCGGCGGTCGCGCCTCGCGGGGAGGAGGCGTCAGCGTGAGCATCGCGACCTTCAGGATCTGGTCGATCCCGCGCTGCGCGTTGGCGCCCAGCGCCTTGTCGTCGCGCACGCCGCGGTACCGCGCCGCGGCGTCGGGGAGGCGACCGAGCGACTGCGCGAGGGCCACGAAGGACTTGTGGCGCGCGTCGTCGTCCCAGGCGGTGAGGAGCGACCGCCACGCGAGGTCGAGGGGGTCTTCGGAGGCTTCGAGGCTCACGGCGCTTCGAGGGATGGAGGGTTGAGCCCACTGGTCTAACACCGCGAAGCGCGCGGCGGGAGCGCACAGCGCCGGGTCGGGAGCGGCGTCGAAAGTTTGACGCTCCGGGGCGCGGCGTGCGGTGAGTGTGCGCTCTGATGACCCCGGCCCCTCACGTCTCGGTGCTGCTCGACGCGGTCTGCGCGGGCCTCGCCTTGCGCGACGGGGGCCTCTGGGTCGACGCCACCCTGGGCGCGGGCGGGCACGCCGAGGCGATCCTGGAGCGCACCGGGCCGACGGGGCGGCTCGTCGGCCTCGACCGCGACCCGACCGCGCTGGAGATCGCGCGCGAGCGCCTGGCGCGCTTCGGCGATCGGGTGGAGCTCCACGAGACGCCCTTCTCGGGGATCGCCGAGGCGCTCGCCGGGCGCAGGGCCGACGGCGTGCTCGCCGACCTCGGGGTGAGCTCGATGCAGTTCGACCGCGCCGAGCGCGGGATGAGCTTTCGCTTCGACGCGCCGCTCGACATGAGGATGGGCCCCGACGCGGAGCGCACCGCGGAGGAGCTCCTGCGCGAGGTCGAGGAGTCTGACCTCGCCGACATGATCTACGAGTACGGCGAGGAGCGGCGCTCGCGGCGCATCGCGCGGTCGATCAAGCGCGCGGTGGAGGCGGGGGAGATGCAGACGACGAAGCAGCTCGCCGAGGCCGTGTACCGCGCGGTGGGCGGCCCGCGGCGCGGAGACATCGACCCCGCGACGAGGACCTTTCAGGCGCTGCGCATCGTGGTGAACGACGAGCTGGGGGAGCTCGACCGGCTGCTCGCGGCGCTGCCCGACGCGCTCGCGGACGGGGGGAGGGCGGCGGTGATCAGCTTCCACTCGCTGGAGGACCGGAAGGTGAAGTGGGCGTTCCGCGGCGCCGAGGCGCTGTCGGTGGTGACGAAGCGGCCCATCGAGGCCGACGAGGCCGAGCGCGCGGCGAACCCGCGCTCGCGCAGCGCGAAGCTCCGCGTGGCCGAGCGGGTTCCGCGCGAGGAGGCGGGGGCGTGAAGGCGAAGCTCCACACGGGCACGACGCGCTTCGTGCTGCTCTACGGGCTCGCGGTGCTCTCGGCGAGCGCGGCCTTCGTAGTGCACCTCGCGCTGCGCACGGAGAACATCCGGCTCGGGTACGCGCTCGACCAGGAGCGGCAGAGCGGGTCGCGGCTGCGCGCGCAGATCAACCAGTGGCGGCTCGAGGCGGCGGCGCTCCGCACGCCCGCCGCGCTGGAGGTGGTGGCCCGGTCGGAGCGCGGGATGGTCGAGCCCGACCGCGTGCCGACGCTGGTGGTGGGCGGCGCGACGCGCGCGGCGCGGCTGTCGGGGAGGGCGCGGTGAAGAACATCGACGTCGGCCGCGCGCGCTGGATGAAGGTGCGCATCGGGCTCCTCACGGTGATGCTCGGCACGGGCTTCACGGGGCTCGCCACCGCGGCGTGGAACCTCCAGGTGCGAAAGGCCCCGGAGCTCCGTCAGCGCGCCGAGCAGCAGTACCTGCGGCAGGTGCAGATGGAGCCGCGCCGCGGGACCATCTACGACCGGCACCACAACCCGCTGGCCGTGAGCGTCCCCTCGTGGTCGCTGTCGGCGAACCCGCGAAGGCTGGCGCTGCCGCAGGGCCGTCGACGTCGCGCGGCGGACCTCGCGGACCTCAGCCTGCGGCTGTCGGCGATCCTCGACCTGCCGCGGGCCGAGGTCGAGTCGCGGCTGCGCTCGACGCGAGGCTTCCAGTGGATCAAGCGGCACATGAGCGAGGAGGAGCACGCCGCGGTGCAGGCCCTCGTCACCGACCTCGGCCGCGACCTCGGCGCGCGCCGCGTCGAGGGTCTCGACCTCGTCGAGGAGAGCCGTCGCTGGTACCCGCAGCGCGAGTGGGCCGCGCACATCACGGGCTTCGTGAGCACCGTGGGCGACCCCCTCGAGGGCCTCGAGCGCTCGATGAACGAGCACCTCCACGGCCGGCCCGTCGCCGTGCAGGGCCTGCGCGACGCGCGCGGTCGTCTCGTCTTCGCCGACGGCCTGCGCCCCGGAGACGGGCAGGCCGGCGACGACGTGGTGCTCACCATCGACGCGACGATCCAGATGATCGCGGCGCGGGAGCTCGCGCTCACCTGTCAGTCGGTGGCCGCGCGGGGCGGGTCGATCATCGTCACCGACCCGAGCACCGGCGAGGTGCTCGCGATGGCGAACTACCCCACCTACAACCCCAACGAGTACGGCTCCTCGGAGATCGACGCCCGGCGCAACCGCGCCCTCACCGACCGCTTCGAGCCGGGCTCGACGATGAAGATCTTCACCGTCGGCGCCGCCCTCGACGCGGGGGTGATCCACCCCGGGCAGACCATCAACTGCTACGGCGGCACCTACCACATCGGCGACCTCACGATTCACGACTCGCACCCCGACACCATGCTCACGCCGATGGAGGTGCTCGCGCGGTCGAGCAACATCGGCGCGGCGCAGATCGGGCTCGCGCTCGGCAGCGACGGCCTCGAGCGCGCGTTCCGCCGCTTCGGCTTCGGCGAGCGCACGGGGCTCCCGCTCCCGGGCGAGGCGCGCGCGCGCTTCGGCGAGCGACGCTGGTACGACGTCGAGGTCGCGACGGTGAGCTTCGGTCAGGGCGTGGGCGTCACGGCGATGCAGCTCGCGCAGGGCCTCGGCGCCGTCGCGAACGGCGGTCGACTGCTCCGCCCGATCCTCGTGTCGCGCGTGCTCGACGCGACGGGCGCGCTCGTCGAAGAGAACGTCCCCGACGCGGGGCGCGCGGCGCTGCAGCCCGCCACCGCGCGGCTCTTGAGCGACATGCTCACCGCCGTCACCGAGCCCGGGGGCACGGGCACCGAGGCGGCCATCCCGGGCGTGCGCGTCGCGGGCAAGACCGGCACCGCGCAGAAGGCCAGGGAGCGCGGGCGCGGCTACGACAACCAGCGTTGGGTGAGCTCCTTCATCGGCTTCGCGCCCGCGAACCGACCGCGCCTCGTGGTCACCGTCGTCATCGACGAGCCGCAAGACGCGCACGCGGGCGGCGCCATCGCCGCGCCCCTGTTCCGTCGCGTGATGGAGCAGTCGCTGCGCTACCTCGGCGCGCTGCCCGCGACGAGCACGGCCGCGGTGGTGCCGCCGACCCCGGCGCCGCGTCGTCGACCGACGCCGCCCGCAGAGCCCGCGTCGAGGGCGGGCGCGGGCGGGCGCATGGTGCCGTCGGTGGTGGGGCTCGGCGCGCGCGAGGCCGTCGAGCGCCTGCACGCCGCCGGGGCCGAGCCCGCCCTCGACGGCAGCGGCACGGTCGTTCGTCAGGAGCCCGAGCCCGGGGCCGCGCTGACCGAGGGCACCTCCGTGCGCCTGTGGCTCGAGCCCGCGGGGGGCTACACTCCCGCCCCCTCCGTCGCGCCCGTCGCGGCGGAGGTGAGGCCATGAGCGAGATCGGCGCGAGCGTTCCCCGAAAGAGCGTGTACCCGCACGGCGCGACCCTCGCGGAGCTCGTGCGCGAGGTCGAGGGCGCGGCGGTGCGCGGCGACGCCTCGGTGCGCGTCTCCGACGTGCGCCACGACTCCCGCGAGGTGACCGCGGGCGAGCTCTTCGTCGCGCGCGCGGGGCGCTCCGTCGACGGGGCGCGCTTCGTCCGCGACGCCGTGGCGCGGGGCGCGGTCGCCGTGGCCGCGAGCGCGGAGATCGACGGAGACCTCGGCGTGCCGGTGGTGCGCGTGCCCGACGCCGAGCGCGCGCTCGCCTTCTTCTCCGACGCGGTCTGGGGTCACCCTCGTGGTCGATGGACGTCGCCGGCGTCACCGGCACCAACGGCAAGACCACGACGGCGTGGCTGCTCGAGCGCGTGCTCACCGCGTGCGGCGCGACCGCGGGGCTCATCGGCACCGTCGCGCACCGCTTCGGCGAGACGCAGTGGCCCGCGCTGCACACCACGCCCGAGGCCGACGACCTCGCGCGGCGGCTCGCGGCCATGCGCGATCAGGGCGCCGCGGCGGTGGTGATGGAGGTGAGCTCCCACGCGCTCTCGCTCTCGCGCGTCGAGGCCGTGCGCTACCGCGCCGCGGGCTTCACCAACCTCACGCAGGACCACCTCGATTTCCACGGCACGCTCGACGCGTACGTCGCCGCGAAGCGGAGGCTCTTCACCGACCTCTCGCCCGCCGTCGCCGTGCTCAACGTCGACGACCCCGTGGGCGCCGAGTTCGCGCGGCTCTCGACGAACCCCGTCACGCTCTCGGCGCGCGGCGACAAGGCCACGCTCCGGGTACTCTCGGGCGGCGCCGGGGCCGACGGCGTCGACGCGACCGTCGACACGCCCGAGGGCGCGGTGGCGCTGCGCTCTCCGCTGCGCGGCGCGCACAACGTCGAGAATCTGCTCCTCGTGCTCGGGATGGCGTGGGGGATGGGCGTGCCCTACGCGCGCGCCGCAGAGGCCGTGGCCACCGTCGACGGCGCGCCCGGCCGGCTGGAGCGCGTCGCGCCCACCGCGGGAGACCTCGGCTTCGACGTGCTCGTCGACTACGCCCACACGCCCGACGCGCTCGCGCGGGTGCTCGCTACGCTGCGCCTCACCACCCGCGGGCGGATCGTCTGCGTCTTCGGCTGCGGCGGCGACCGCGACCGCGGCAAGCGCCCGCTCATGGGCGCCGCCGTCGCGCGCGGCGCGGACTACGCGGTCCTCACCAGCGACAACCCGCGGAGCGAAGACCCCGCGCGCATCACCGCCGACGCAGAGCCGGGCCTTCGCGACGGCGGCGCGCGCTACGAGGTGGTGATCGACCGGCGCGAGGCCATCGCCCGCGCCGTCGCCCTCGCGCGCGAGGGCGACGTGGTGCTCGTCGCGGGCAAGGGGCACGAGACCTACCAGGAGGTGCGCGGCCAGCGCTCCGCCTTCGACGACCGCGTCGAGGCCCGCGCCGCGCTCGACGCGCGCGTGAGGCGCGGAGGCTGACATGGCGACGCCGCTGCCCGAGGTCGGGCTCTCGCTGACGCTCCGTGAGGTCGCCGAGGCGACCGGGGGCGCCCTCTACGGTGACCCCGCGCTCTCCTTCACGGGGCTGTCGACGGACTCGCGCGCGATCGCCGAGGGCGCGCTCTTCGTCGCCCTCCGCGGTGAGCGCTTCGACGGGCACGACCACCTCGCGTCGGCGCGCGCGCGGGGCGCGGGCGCGGCGATCGTGGAGCGCGGGCGCGGCGACGGCCCTCGCGTCGAGGTCGACGACACGCTCCGCGCGCTGGCCTCGCTCGCGGCGGCGCGGCTCGACCGGGCGCGGGTGAGCGGCCCCCTCGCGGTGGCGGCGGTGAGCGGCGCGGTGGGGAAGACCAGCACCAAGGAGCTCCTCGCCGCGGCCTTCGACGCGGTGTGGCCCTCCGCCCACCCGACGCGCGGCAACCTCAACAACCTCGTCGGCGCGCCGCTCACGGTGCTCTCGATGCCCGACGACGCCCGCTCGCTCGTGGTGGAGTGCGGCTCCAACGCGCGCGGAGAGATCGCGCGCATCGCGGCGATGGTGCGCCCCGACGTGGCGGTCGTGACCAACGCCGACGCCGCGCACACCGAGGGGCTCGGGTCGATCGAGGCCGTCGCCGAGGAGGAGGGCTCGCTCTTCGCCTACGCGACGCGCGCCGTGGTGGGCAACGCCGACGAGGCCCTCTCGCGCGCGCAGATGGTCCGCGCGCAGGAGGGCGTCGCGCGGTGGCTCTTCGGCGTCGCGCCCGCGGCCGACGCGCGGGTGGTCTCGCGGGTGGTGACCGACGGCGGGCGCGCGCGGGTGACCGTGGCGCTCTCCGACCCGCTCTGCCCCGGGTGCGGCGAGGTCGTCGTCGAGACCGGGCTCCTCGGCCCCGCGGCGGCGGTGAACCTCGCGGCGGCGCTCTGCGCGGTGGCGGCGATGGGCGCCTCGGTCGACGCGGTGCGCGCGGCGGCGCGGGCCCTCGGGTCGGCGCGCGCGGCGCCCGGTCGGTTGGTGCCGCGCGAGGTCGGCGGGGTGCTGGTGATCGATGACACGTACAACGCGTCTCCCCGCGCGGTGCGGGCGGCCCTCGCCGCGGCGAGAGAGGTGGCCGACGCGCGCGGCGCGAGGCTCGTGGTGGCGCTCGGCGACATGCTGGAGCTGGGCGCGCTCGCGGCCGAGATGCACGCGGCGGCCGTGCGCGACGTCGAGGCGTCGGGCGCGGCGCTCCTCGTCGCGGTGGGGCCCGAGATGACCGCGGCGGCCGCGCGCGCGTCGGTGCGGGCGATCGTCGCCAGCGACTCCGCGAAGGGCGCCGAGGCGCTCGCGGCGGAGGCGCGCCCGGGGGATGTCGTGCTGGTGAAGGGCTCTCGCGGCGTGCGCATGGAGCGCTGCGTCGAGGCCGTCGTCGGAGGCTCCGCGCCGTGATCTACCTCTGGCTCTACCCCTTGCGGAACGCGTCGCCGCACCTGTCGTGGCTCAACGTGCTCCGGTACATCCCCTTCAGGGTCATCATGGCGACGCTCACGGCGCTGCTGATGTCCTTCGTGATCGGCCCGTGGTTCATCCGGCGGTTGCAGGCCAAGCAGATCGGCCAGGTGGTGCGCGACGACGGGCCCGCGAGCCACCTCTCCAAGCGCGGCACGCCCACCATGGGCGGCTCGCTGATCCTCTTCACGCTCGCGATGTCGACGGTGCTCTGGGCCGACCCCCACAACACCTTCGTCTGGCTCACGCTCATCGTGACCGTGAGCTACGGGGTCATCGGCTTCCTCGACGACTACCTGAAGATCACGCGCAAGAGCTCCGGGGGCCTCGCGGGGCGCTACAAGCTCCTCGGTCAGACCACGGTCGCCCTCCTCGTCGTGGGCTACCTCTTCCTCGGGCACCGCGGGTTCCTGCCCGCCGACTGGGTGCAGCACCGCGCCTCGCTCGCGCTGCCCTTCATCAGCTTCACCAAGCACCACCTCACGCTCGCGGTGCCGGTCTACATCGCCCTCGGCGTGTTCGTGCTGGTCGGCACCTCGAACGCCGTGAACCTCACCGACGGCCTCGACGGCCTCGCCATCGGCCCGGTGATCATCAACGCGGGCACCTACCTCATCTTCGCCTACGTCACCGGCGCGACCTTCGGGCACTTCGACCTCGCGCGGTACCTCGACCTGCCGCCGCTCAGCTCGACGGGGGAGCTCGCCGTCCTCTGCGGCGCCATGATCGGGAGCGGCATCGGCTTCCTCTGGTACAACACCTACCCCGCGTCGGTGTTCATGGGAGACGTCGGCGCGCTCGCCCTCGGCGGCACCCTCGGGATGCTCGCGCTCGTCACCAAGAACGAGCTCCTCAGCGTGCTCCTCGGCGGCATCTTCGTCGTCGAGACCGTGAGCGTCATCGTGCAGAGCAGCTACTTCAAGTACACCAAGCTCCGCACCGGCACGGGCAGGCGCATCCTCCTCATGGCGCCCATCCACCACCACTTCGAGAAGAAGGGCTGGGCCGAGCCGAAGATCATCGTCCGCGCGTGGATCATCGCCATCATGCTTGCGCTGATTTCGCTCGCCAGCCTCAAGTTGCGGTAGTGCTCCGGGCCGTGGATCGCACGGTGCACGGCAAGCGCGTCGTGGTGGTGGGCCTCGGTGCCTCGGGCACCGCCGCGGCGCGGCTCTGCGCGCAGTCAGGGGCCGCCGAGGTCACGGTGAACGACCGCCGCGACGTGACCCAGGTCGACCTCGCGAAGTACCCCGACCTCGCCGCCCTCGGCGTGCGCTTCCTCTTCGGCGACCACTCCGAAGACAACTTCACCGGCGCCGACCTGGTGGTGGTCTCGCCGGGGGTCGCCCCGCTGCCGGTCTTCGACGCGCTCGAAGCCCGCGGCGTGCCCGTGATCTCAGAGGTCGAGCTCGCGAGCTGGATGTGCGAGGCCGCGCTCGTCGCCATCACCGGCACCAACGGCAAGAGCACCGTCACCACCCTCGTGGGCGAGATGCTGCGCCACGCGCGCTTCGAGACCTTCGTCGGCGGCAACCTCGGCCACCCCTTGAGCGAGGCCGTGGGCACCGCCGCGTCGCGCCTCGGCGGGCGGCTCGTCGTCGAGCTCAGCTCGTACCAGCTCGAGCGGGTGAAGACCTTCCGCCCGCAGGTGGCGACCTGGCTCAACCTCACGCCCGACCACCTCGACCGCTACCCCTCCATGGCCGCGTACGGCGCCGCGAAGGCGAGGGTCTTCCTCAACCAGACCCGCGACGACTTCGCCGCGGCGCCCGCGGGCGACCCCGTGGTGCTCGCCTTCGCGCGCGGGGGCGCGGCGCCCGTGTCGACCTGGGGCGGAGAGCAGAGCCCGGTGCACATCGTCGGCGACGCCATCGTGGGGCCGGGGGGCCTGTCGGTGCCGCTCGACGCGCTCAAGATCCGCGGCGCGCACAACGTCGACAACGCGATGGCCGCGGCCCTCACGGCGCACCTCGCGGGCGCGCCGGCCGCGTCGATCGACGCCGTGCTGCGGAGCTTCACGGGCCTGCCGCACCGGATGCAGCTCGTGGTGGAGCACCGCGGGGTCACCTACGTCGACGACTCGAAGGCGACCAACGTGGGCGCCGCGGTGAAGGCGCTCGAGGGCGTCGACCGACGCGTGGTGCTGATCGCGGGAGGGCGCGACAAGGGCGGCAGCTACGAGCCGCTGGTGCAGCTCCTCAGGGTGAAGGCGAGGGGGGTGGTGCTGATGGGCGAGGCGGCGGACAAGATCGACCGCGCGCTGGGGAGCTCGATCACGCGCGAGCGCGCCGAAGACATGGTCGACGCGGTGTGGCGGGCGTCGCGCATGGCGCAGGAGGGCGACTGCGTGCTCCTCGCGCCGGCGTGCAGCTCGCTCGACATGTACACCGACTACGCCGAGCGGGGCCGCGCCTTCGCCGAGGCCGCGCTCTCGCTCGCGGCGAGGGAGGGGGCGTGAGCGCCGCCAGCAACGTGCGGCGGCCGACGATGGCCCCGCCCTTTCGCGCGCCCGACGCGCCCGCGAGCGGCAGCCCCCGCGCCTCCATCGAGGGGCCGATGGACCACGGCCTGCTCGCCGCGGTGATGCTCCTCGTGGCCTTCGGCGTGGTGATGGTCTACTCGGCGAGCGCCGTCTTCGCCGCGCACTCGCACCACGACGCGCAGTACTACCTCGTGCGCCAGGGGATGTACGCCGCGCTCGGCCTCGGCGCGATGGCCTTCACCGCGCAGCTCGACTACCGACGTCTGCGTCGGCTGACGTACCCGATCCTCGGCGTGACGGTGCTGCTCCTCGTCGCGACGCTCGTGGGCTTCGGCCACGCGGGCGGCGGCGCGGCGCGGTGGCTGCGCCTCGGCCCCGTGAACGTGCAGCCCGCCGAGGTCGCCAAGCTCTCGCTGGTGATCTGGCTCGCCCACTCGCTCTCGAAGAAGCAGGAGAAGATCCGCACCTTCTCCGTCGGGTTCCTCCCCCATCTGTTGATGGCGGGGATCTTGATGCTCCTGTGCCTGCGCCAGCCCGACTTCGGCTCGGCGGTGGTGCTCCTGCTGCTCACCTTCACGCTGCTCTTCGTGGCGGGCGCGCGCACGGGCTACCTCATGGGCGCGTTCATCTCGGCGCTGCCGGTCGCGACCTGGCTGGTGATGGGCACGGGCTACCGGCGCCACCGGATGCTCGCGTTCATGAACCCCTGGGAGAACCGCTCGACGATCTCGTACCAGCTCGTCGAGTCGCTCATGGCCTTCGGCGCGGGCGGCGTGTCGGGCGTCGGGCTCGGAGACTCGCGGCAGAAGCTCTTCTTCCTCCCCGAGGCGCACACCGACTTCATCGGGGCGATCATCGGCGAGGAGCTCGGCTTCGTCGGCATCTGCGGCCTCATCGTCGCGTACCTGTTCGTCATCTCGCGCGGCGTGCGCATCGCGCTGCGCGCCGCCGACGACCACGGCACCTACCTCGCGTTCGGGATCACCACGCTCCTGTCGCTGCAGGCGCTGGTGAACCTCGGCGTCGCGATGGGGGTGCTGCCCACCAAGGGCCTCACGCTCCCCTTCGTGTCGTACGGCGGCAGCTCGCTGGTGATGAACCTCGCGTCGGTGGGCGTGCTGCTCTCGATCTCGCGGTGGGCGCACACGCCTGAAGACCGGCGGTGAGCGAGCACCGCGCGCTCCGGCTCATCATCGCGGGGGGAGGGACGGGCGGGCACGTCTTCCCGGCGTTGCGGTGGCCGACGCGCTCGCGCGCCGCGTGCGCGACCTCGACGTGACGTGGGTGGGAACGCCGCGCGGCATCGAGGCGAGGGTGCTCCCGCAGACGCCGTGGCGCTTCGAGCCCGTCGAGCTCGCGGGGCTCAACGGCGTGCGGGGGAAGAAGCTCCTGCGCGCGCTCGCGAAGCTGCCCCCCGCGGCGGTGCACGCGCTGCGCGTGGTGCGGAGGGTGAGGCCCCACGTCGCGCTCGGCGTGGGCGGCTACGCGGGCGGGCCGGTGATCGCGCTCGCGGCGATGATGGGCGTGCCCTGCGCGGTGCTCGAACCCAACGCGGTGCCGGGCCTCACCAACCGCGCGCTCTCGCGGATGGTGAAGCGCGCGTTCCTCACGCACGAAGAGACGCTCGGCGCGTTCCCGAAGGGCGTGGGGCTGGTGACGGGCTCGCCGGTGCGCCGCGCCTTCCTCGACCGCATGGCCTCGGGCGTGCCGCTCGAAGGGGCGCCCACGCTGCTGGTGCTCGGCGGCTCGCAGGGCGCGAAGGCGATCAACGACGCCGTGCCCGGCGCGGTGGCCACGTTGCGCGAGCGAGGCTTGCCGTTGCGGGTGATCCACCAGACCGGCGCGGCCTCTCGCGACGCGGTGCGCGCGGCCTACGACGCGCTCGGGGTCGAGGCCGAGGTGGTGGCCTTCATCGACGACGTCGCCGCGGTGATGGAGTCGGCCACGCTGGTGCTCTGCCGCGCGGGCGCGATGACCGTCGCGGAGCTCGGGGTGCTCGGGCGGCCGGCGCTGTACGTCCCGCTGCCGTCGGCGGCCGACGACCACCAGCGCAAGAACGCCGAGGCGCTCACCGAGAAGGGCGCGGCGCAGTGGATCCCGCAGTCGGAGCTCACGCCCACCTACCTCGCCGAGGCCCTCGCCGACCTCTTCGGCGCCCCCGACGCGCTCGCCGAGATGGGGATGAACGCGTGGCTCGGTGCGCGCCCCGACGCCGCGGGCGTGATCGCCGACGAGCTCCTGCGCATCTCGGGCTTCAAGGCCGACTGAGGAGGATCATCCCCGCGGCGCGATCTTCTTCGGGATCGGCAGCGCCACGCCCGCGAAGGAGTGCTGCGTGTTGTGCGCCCACGAGGCGAAGCGGCGCCGCGCCTCTCGGGCCTCTCCGCCCGCGGCGAACATCGCCGCCTGCACGACGTCGACGTCGGGGATCGCGTCGAGCTCCGAGCGCGCGACGAGGCCCCGCTCGACGAGGAGCCGTCGCAGCGCGCGCGCCCGGTCGAGACGTCGCAGCACGGCGTCACGGTCGCCGGCGTCGAGCGCGTCCCACGCGCTGCGCACCTCGGCGAGGGTGCGGTGCGCGAGGAGCTCCCACGCGACGCGTCGGCGCGCGTCGGTGGAGCCGCCGTCGGCGTCGAGCATCACGGTCACCGCCTCGGTGCGGTCGAGGCTCGCGTCGTCGACGCTCTCGGGCCACTTGCCCAGCGCGAAGCCCGGTCGCGTCGGCGCCGCGGGCCGCGGAGGGAGCGTCGACGCGCGCTGACCCTGCGCGAGCGCGATCCCGATCATCGCGTCGGCGGTGCCCTCCTTGAGCTTCACGGCGGTGAGCACCTTGCGGGGCGCGTCGTGGCCCACCGCGCCGAGGCGCACGTCGAGGGTCGACCCCACGGGACGACACGCGAAGCGCTGCACCACCTCGGCCCGCTCCACCCGCGGCGTGAGCTGGAGCATCAGCGAGACGTCTCTCGCCGCGAGGTTCTTCGCGCCCTCGACCTCGGCGGCCACGGCGTCGCCGATGGCCGACTCGTCGCGCACGTAGTGAAAGCGCCCTTCGCCCGCCTCGGCGAGGAGCGCGCAGAGGCCCTCGTCGATGCCGTCGCCGATGCCCACCACCGAGGTCTCGACCCCCCGCGCGCGCCCTTCAGCGACGCGAGCGCGGAGGACGTCGCGCTGGGTCTCTCCGCGCGAGGGGTAGCCGTCGGTGAGGATGACCACCCGGCGGAGCGCGCCCGGCAGCGCCACGCGGAGCAGCGCGTCGGCGGCCTCGCGCCACCCCGCGTCGAGGTTGGTGCCGATGCCCGTCGAGAGCCGGTCGAGGGAGCGGCGGGCGTCGGCGGCGCCCTGGGGGTCGAGGCCCACCGGGGCGAGGGCGAGGCGGGCGTGGCGGTCGAAGGTGACCACCGCGAGGCGGTCAGAGGGGCTGAGCGTGTCGATGACCTGCCGCGTGGCCTGGAGGGCCAACGCGAAGCGCGGGCCGCGCATGGAGCTCGACGCGTCGATGGCGAGCGTAAGGAAGAGCGGCGCGCGGGTGAGGGTGACCTCGTCGCCGGGCTCGGTGACGCCGCGGACCTCGAAGAGGACCCACGCCTCGTCGGCGGGGCCGCCGAGCTCAGGGAGCCTCGCGGCGTGGGTTTCGAGCGCGAGGGTCATGCGTGGGCGGGGGCTTCTCTTCGGCGACCTTAGCTGCCGGCGATGGTCATGCGTGAGACGCGGATCGTTGGGGCGGCCACGCCCGACTTCAGGTCGAGGTCGTCGCCGACCGCGTCGATGGAACCAAACAGGTCCTTGAAGTTCAAGCTGATCGTCACCTCGCTGACGGGGAAGGCCAGCTCGCCGTTCTCGATCCACCAGCCGACGGCGCCGCGGGAGAAGTCTCCCGTCACCGCGTTGAAGCCGAAGCCCATCATCGCCGTGACGTAGAGCCCGCGCGCGGTCGATCGGATGATCTCGTCGCGGGTGGTGGCCCCGGGCTCCAGGTAGAAGTTCGACACGCCCGCGCCGGTGCCCGTCGAGCCTGCGGCGCTGCCCGTGGACTTCATCCCGAGACGGCGCGCGGCGTAGGCGTCGAGGAGCCAGGTCTTCAGCACGCCCTTCTCGACCACCACGTTCCTGCGCGCCGCGAGGCCGTCGCCGTCGAAGGGTCGAGACCCCGGCCCGCCAGGGATCAGCGGGTCGTCGACGAGGGTGACCAGCGGGCTCGCGACGGACTGGTCCATCAGGTCGAGGAGGTAGCTCGAGCGGCGGTAGATCGCGTCGCCGGTGACGCAGCCCGCGAAGGCCCCGAGGAGCGAGCGCGCGGCGTCGGGGTCGAAGACCACGGGGGCCTCCTGCGTGGGGACCTTCTTCGCGCCCAGGAGCGCCACGGTGCGACGCGCGGCCTCGCGGCCCACCGCGGCTTCGTCCTCCAGCCGCGCGAGCTGACGGCGCGCCGACCAGTAGCCCGCCGTGCGGTTCTTCCCGCCCTCGTCGGCGGCCACGGGAGACACCGACACGCTCGCGTAGCTCCCGCTGTACCCGCCGCGGAAGCCCCCGCTGGTGGCCATCGCGAAGCCCCCCGCGGTGCGCCCGAAGGAGCCCCCCTCGGAGTTCGTGATGCGCTTATCGAAGTCCATCGCGGCCTTCTCGCAGCGGCTCGCGCGCTCCACGGCCTCGCCCGCGAGCACGCCCCCGCAGGCCGGGTCGAAGAGCCCGAGGTCGGGCCACTGCTTCGCGAGCTCGCTCGGGTCGGGCAGGCCCGCGTGCGGGTCTTCCTGCGCGAGGTCGGCGAGCTCCAGCGCGTCGCTCACCAGCCGCGCCACGCCCTCGGCGGTGAGGTCGCTCGACGACGCGATGCCCACGCGCTTGCCCTTGAACACGCGCGCCGCGATGGAGCGCGTGCCCGCCTCCTCCACCAGCTCGACCTCGCCGAGGCGCACCCGCACCGAGAGGTCCTGCCCCGCGCGGGCCACCACCTTCGCGTCGCTCGCGCCGCCCTTCATCAAGCGCGAGAGCACGTCGTCGACCAGGTCCTGAAGCTTCGAGGTGTCCATGTCTTCTCCCGCTGTCCTTCAGCGACCCTGCACGGCGGTGCCGCCCACGGTCATGCCCGAGATCTTGATGGTCGGGCACCCGACGCCCACCGGCACCGACTGGCCGTCCTTGCCGCAGGTCCAGATGCCGTCGCTGATGGCGAGGTCGTCGCCGAGCATGGTCACCTTGCCGAGCGCGTCGGGCCCGTTGCCGATGAGGTTCACGTCCTTCACCGGCGCGGTGAGCTTGCCGTCTTCGATGAGGTAGGCCTCGCTCAGCGAGAAGACGAAGTCGCCCGAGGCGATGTCGACCTGGCCGCCGCCGAAGCGCGTCGCGTAGATCCCGCGCTTCACGCTCGCCACGATCTCGTCGTGCTTGTGCGGGCCCTCGAGCAACAGGGTGTTGGTCATGCGGGGCAGCGGCGCCGAGCGGAAGCTCTCGCGTCGCCCGTTGCCCGTCGGGTCGATGCCGAAGTGCCGCGCCGAGAAGGTGTCGTGCAGGTAGCCCTTCAGCACCCCGCCCTCGATGAGCGTCGTGGAGGTGCCCTCGTTGCCCTCGTCGTCGACGTTGATCGACCCGCGGCCGAAGTCGATGTCCGAGCGGTCGACCACGGTGCAGAGGCTCGACGCGACGGGGGTGCCCACGCGGCCCGAGTAGTTCGACACGCCCTTGCGGTTGAAGTCGGCCTCGAGGCCGTGCCCGACGGCCTCGTGCAGGAGGATCCCCGAGTCGCCGGGGGCGAGCACGACGTCCATCTCGCCCGCGGGGGCCTCGCGGGCGTCGAGCATCGCGACGGCGACGCGCACCGCCTCGCGCGCGTGGTCCTCGGGAGACTTGCCGGGGAGGTCGAAGTACTCCAGCCCGTAGCGGCCGCCGCCGCCGGAGCTGCCCGACTGGCGCTTGCCGTCGGCCTCGGCGATCACCCGCACGCCGAAGCGGATCATCGGCTGCGTGTCGCGCACGAACTTCCCTTCGCTCGTCGCGACGAGCACCTCGCGAAAGCTCTCTGCGAGGCTCGCCTCGACGCGCGCGACCTTGGAGTCCGCCGCGTGCGCGGCCTTGTCGGCGCGGAGCAGGAGCTCCCGCTTGCCCATCCCCGCCGCGAGCACCGAGGGGAAATCGACCTTGTAGCGGTCGTGGCGGGTGCGCTCCTGCACCTCGGCCACGGCGCGCGCGTCTCCCGACGCGATCTGCGCGGCGGTCTCGGCGGCGCGCAGGAGCGACTCCCACGAGAGGTCTTCGGTGTAGGCGTAGCCCGCGGCCTGGCCGCGCTGCACGCGCACGCCGACGCCGAGCGAGACGCCGCGCGTGGCGGTCTTCACGATGCCGTCTTCGAGGGCCATCGAGGCCCCGACGCTGAACTCGGCGAAGAGGTCGGCGGCGTCGCCGCCGCGGGAGAGCGCGGCCTCGAGGATCTTGCGGGCGCGCTCGCGGTCGATCTCGAAGGGGGCGCCGGGCGCGAAGGGCGCGCGGAGCGACGCGAGGCCCTCGTGGCGCGGTGTGGCGGGATGGTCGTTCATCGGGTCACCTCGTGGTCGGCGGCGGGCCTCGTCGCCCGGGGCCGAGGTTGGGAACTCTACCCCCCTTCAGAGGGCGAACGCTCCCGCGTCGACGCACGGACCCCTCCGAGACGCCGACGGACGGGCTTGACGCGCGCGGGGCCTCGGCCGTCCCATCCCGCGCTCACAGGAGACGCCCACCCATGCTCAAGGTCTACGGTCACCCCTTCTCCACTTGCACCCGCAAGGTGCTCACCACCATCGCGGAGCTCGGCATCCCCCACGAGTTCACCGTGGTCGACTTCGCCAAGGGAGAGCACAAGCAGGAGCCCCACCTCTCGCGCCAGCCCTTCGGCCGCGTGCCCGCGATCGACGACGACGGCTTCGCGATGTACGAGTCGCGCGCCATCTGCCGCTACCTCAACGCGAAGCACGACGGCCCGCTGGTGCCGAAGGACCTCCACGGCTGCGCGCGGATGGAGCAGTTCATCAGCGTCGAGACCTCAGGGTTCACGCCCAACGCGATGAAGTTCGTCTACGAGCACGTCTTCAAGCGCCCGCAGGCGAGGGCGTGATCGAGGCCGCGAGCAGGCCCTCGACCACGTATGCACCGTGCTCGACGGTAGCTCACCGAGGGGCCCTTCATCGTAGCGAGACCTTCTCCCTCGCGGACATCACCTACCTGCCTTACGTGGGCTACGCGATGGTCACGCCCGCGCGGGAGATCCTCCAGCAGCACGCGCCGCTGATGGCCTGGTGGGAGAAGGTCAGCGCCCGCCCTCGTGGAAGACCGCCACCGGCGGGTGATCCCGCGGCCGCGTGAAGCTCCTCTTCATCTGCTCGCGCAACCGATGGCGCAGCCCCACCGCCGAGCGCGTCGTGCGCGGGTGGGGCGGCGTCCACGAGGCCCGCTCGGCGGGTACGTCTCCGCAGGCGCGCGTGCGGGTGAACGAGCGGATGCTCCTCTGGGCCGACGTGGTCTTCGTGATGGAGGCCCGCCACCGGCAGATGCTCCGCGAGCGCTTCGGCGCCACGATGCGCGACGTCGAGGTGGTGGTGCTCGACGTGCCCGACCAGTGGGAGGCCGACGACCCCGAGCTCGTGGCCCTGCTCGACCGCCGCGTGAGGGAGGAGCTCGCGCGGTACGAGCCCGAGGAGGAGTAGCGACCCGAAGGTAGGGTCGAGGTCAACGCCGGGGACATCGAGGTCAACGCGGGGGACATCGAGGTCAACGCGGGGGACATCGAGGTCAACGTCGGGGACCTCGAGGTCAACGTCGGGGACCTCGAGGTCAACGCGGGGGACCTATCAGGTCGGCGCGACCGTCAGCGGCCACCCCCGCGATCGACCACCGCGCAGTCCTCCTCGCAGCGCGGCAGGTCGCGACCGAGGTCATACCCGCGCAGGAACGCGAGGGCTTCGTCAAAGGTCGCGGGCGGAGCGCGCATCGGTGCGTGACGCGGAGGATGCCCTTCGCCGAGGATGTGTCGCCATGAGAACTCTCCGCTCCGCCTTCGTCGTCACCGTCGCCGCGACCGTCGCGGCCTGCGCGAGCCAACCCACGCCGCAGCCCGAGGAGCCGCACCGGAACCCTCCCGCGCAGCCTGTGCCGCAGCCCGCGCAGCCCGAGGCGCAGCCCGGCGAGGCGATCGAGCCGACGCGGAACCCGCCCGCCCCCGAGTGCCCTCCGCGAGAGGCGATCACCGCCGGAAACGCCTGCGCGCCCGAAGGGATGAGCTGCTACGCGCCCACGGCCGGGTGCCAGCCGCCGGGCTACCACTGCGAGGGCGGCGTCTGGCGCGTGCTGCCCATGCCGACCTGCAACCCGCCTCCCCTGCGGCGCTGAGCGTCACTGCGGGCCGGTCTCGCGCGGGCTCGCCACCACCGCGTCGAAGGTCGCGCGGTCGAGGTGCCGCGGCGTGTACGCGCCGCCCGCCGCCGTGAGGCGCGCGTAGAAGCTCCGCAGGTGGTTGCGAGAGCCCGTCGCGAGCCGGTCGTAGGTCGCGAGCACGTCGGCCCTCGCGGTGTGCTCGCGCAGCCGCGCGATGTCAGCGAGGTCGAGCTCCTCGACCTCGACGCCGACCGTGAGCGCCGCGCGCTCGTCGACGCCGCGCGCCGTGAGCGCGTCGTAGAGGCCCTGCATCGCGGGGTCGGTGAAGCGACCGCGCTCCGCGAGCGCGGGGTCGTCGACGCCGTAGCGGGCGAGCAGGACGGCGACGGCGTCCATGTGCGACTGCTCGCTGCGCGCGATGTTGTCGAAGATGGTCGCCGCGCGCGGCGAGAGCGCGAGGTACACGTCGCGGGCGAGCTTCTCCTCCTCCCGCAGCGCGCGAAGGTCGCTGGCCTCCTGCGCGGTGATCGCGCCGCTCGCGGCGTCGCTCGTCGCGGCGTCGTTGGTCGCGGCGTCGCTCGTCGCGGCCGCGTCGGCGTCGCCGCTCGTCGCGTCGAGGTCGGCCCCGCAGGCGGAGAGCGTCAGCGGCAGCGCGAGCGCGATCGAGAGCCAACGGTTCATGGCGACACCTCCTCGCGGGAGCGGTGGTGCGTGTCTCCCGCGTCGGGTGTGAGCCGAGGCGCGCCGAGAAGGGTTCAGCGCGCGCGGCGGAGCAGCACGACGCGACCGTCGACGTTGAGCGCCTGCCCGCCGTCCCACGCCGCGAGCGGTCGCTCCCAGTGGGTGTGGCCGCAGACGGTCAACCCGACGCGGCCCTCCACCGCCGCGCGGACGCGCGCGTTGCCCGGCTGACCCTCGTCTCCGTGCGGGCCCTCGTGCAGCGCGAGCACGTCGACCCCGCCCTCGGTGACCAGCTCGATCGACGCGATCTGGTCGTCCTCGTCGCGCCGACCGCGCTTCGCGGTGTCGCCGCTCACGTACCCGACGCCCGCGATCGTGAGGCCCTCCATCGCGACGCGCTCTCCGTCGAGCAATCGCACGTCGTCGCTCACGCCCACGCCGGCCACGTCGTCGTGGTTCCCCGCCACGCCCACCACCCAGCGGAAGCGCTCTCCGAAGGCCGACCACACCTCGCTCACGTCTCCGTACCCGCCGCGCTTGTTCGCCTCGGGCACGCTGTAGAGGTCGCCCGCGAGGATCACCCCGCACCGCGGCCCGCGCGGGATCACGCCCTCGTCGCCGAGCTCCGCGAGCCACTCGGCCACCGCGACGCCGAGCAGGGTCGACTCCCGGGTTCGCGGGTCGGGGACGATCCCCTGCAGGTCGCTCGTCGCGATCAGCGCGTCGACGCCCTCGGGCAGGCCCCGCGCGCGGCCCGAGAGCAACGGCAGGCGCAGCGTCTCGGTGCCGCCCCCGCGCCGCGCGTTGAGGTAGCGGAGCTCCCGCAGCGGCGCAGAGTCGAGCGATTCGATGAACAAGGCGGGCGCGTCGACCATCAGGGTCCCTGCGCGAGATAACCCTACCCGCGAGCGCGCGTCGACGCGGCGAACGAACATCGTGCGCGCGCTGTCGCGCGGTGTGCCGCTGTGGGAGGGTGTGGCCCGTCACCGCCTGAATCGTCGGTGGCGTTTCATCCGCGGCTTGCGCCCGGGTTCCTGGGGCTGGTGAGCTACGGTCAACACCGTGCTGCGAGGAGCGTGGATGTCGTCGGGGACGGCGAGCGGGCAGGACTTCCAGGCCGCGTACCAGCGCGACGCCGACCAGCTCTTTCGCGCGGCCTTCGACGGCGCCCCCATCGGCGTGTGCCTGCTCGACCAGCACGGCTGCTTCGTGAAGCTCAACCGCGCGCTCTGCGACGTGCTCGGCTACGAGAACGACGCGCTCCTCGGCACCTCGCTCGCGATGGTCACGCGGCCCGACCACCTGCCCTCGGCGATGGAGCTCCTCGCGTCGCTCTCCGCGGCCGACCGCAACGAGGGGCGGCTGCGCACCGTGATGCTCGGTCGCGACGGCAAGCAGATCCCCGCGCAGGTGTCGCTCTCCGTCGCCCGCCGCGGCGAGGGCGGCGCGCTCTACCTCATCGCCCACGTCGAAGACCTCACCGAGCAGCTCGCCGCCGAGGCCAACCTCCGCTTCGAGGCGCGGCACGACGCGCTCACGGGCCTGCCCAACCGCACCTTCCTCGCCGACCTGCTGCGCTCCTACGAGTCCGAGGGGCGGAGCGTGGGGGTGATGTTCCTCGACCTCGACAACTTCAAGCGCGTGAACGACGGCTTCGGCCACGACCTCGGCGACGCCCTCCTCGTCTCCGCCGCGCGGCGGCTGCGCGAGGTGTCGCGGGGCAACGAGGCCGTGGTGCGCTTCGGCGGAGACGAGTTCCTGGTGGTCTGCGCCGACGTCGACGCCGAGGGCGCGATGTCGGCCGCGCACCGCTACCGCGACGCGATGCGCGAGCCCTTCTCCGTCGAGGGGATCGACATCGAGCTCTCGGCGAGCATCGGCGTGGTCGCGCGCGGAGGCGGCGCGGCCCTCGACACCACCAGCCTCATCCGCGACGCCGACACGGCGATGTACCGCGCGAAGGACCTCGGCCGCGACGCCGTGGTGCTCTTCGACGAGGCGCTGCGCGAGGGCCTCTTGAAGCGCATCGAGCTGGAGCAGGCGCTCCGCCGCGCGGTCGAGCGGAGGGAGATGCACCTCGCGTGGCAGCCCTTCCTCGACCTGCACTCGGGCGAGGTGGTGGGCGCCGAGGCCCTGTGCCGCTGGCAGCGCGAGGGCCGCGGGATGGTCTCTCCCGTCGACTTCATCCCCCTCGCCGAGGCGACGCGGCTGATCGTGCCCATCGGCCGCTGGGTGATGGAGACGGCGCTCCTGCAGGCGCGCGCGTGGCGCCGCGACGTGCCCCGGCGCTTCGCGGGCAAGCGGGCCACGACCCACCTCGGGAGCGAGGCGCGCTTCCACGTGGCGGTGAACGTCTCGGCGCACCAGCTCACCACCGCGCTGCCCGCGCAGGTCGAGTCGTTGCTGGAGTCTACCGACGCGAGCCCCGGCGAGCTCTGCGTCGAGCTCACCGAGAGCGCGCTCTTCGAGGACAAGTCCCTCGCCCTCGACGTGGTGAAGCGGCTGTCGTCGATGGGCGTGCGCCTCGCCATCGACGACTTCGGCACGGGCTACTCGTCGCTCGCGTACCTGCGCGACCTGCCGGTGCACCAGCTCAAGATCGACCGCTCGTTCGTGTCGGGCCTGGGCGCGCGGCAGAGCGACGCGTCGGTGGTCGCGAGCATCGTGTCGATCGCGCACGAGCTCGGCCTCGAGGTGCTCGCCGAGGGAGTCGAGACGCCCGCGCAGCTCGACGCGCTCCGCGCGGTGGGCGTCGACCTCGTGCAGGGGTGGCTCTTCTCCAAGGCCGTGCCGCCCGACGAGATCCCGGCGATGGTGGCCCGCTACGCGCGCGACGACGAGCCCGGCTGAGCCGGCGCGCTTCGGTCGAGGCGGAGCGTACCGACGAAGAGGCCCGCGGAGACGACGAGGGGGACGAGCGCGAACCAGGCGTAGAGCATGGCCCGGGGAGAGAGCACCCCGCGTGCCCCGCGGCGACGTCGCGGAGACATCGGAGAACGGGGGCGCTGGGGTATGGGCGCGTCGACACGGTGGGGTGGCCCGCGGGACGCGCGGCGGCGCTTCCATCGGGCGGCGGCGCTGCGATAGGCTCCGGCGGGTTTTCAACCTCACGGGAGAAGAGCGCGATGCACGAGCAGGACATGGCGATCCTCAAGTCACTGGTCGCGGTGGCGTGGGTCGACGGCAAGGTGCAGGACGAGGAGAAGGAGCTCATCGAGGCGCTCATCAGCGCCTTCGGGGCGAGCGACTCCGAGGCCGAGGCGGTGCGTCAGTACGCCGCCAGCCCGCGGGGGCTCGGCGACGTGCCCGTGACCGACCTCTCCGCCGACGACCGCCGCACGCTGCTCAACCACGCCGTGGTGCTCACGCACATCGACGGCGAGCAGACCGACCAGGAGAAGGAGCTCATCGGCAACCTCGGTCAGCTCCTGCGCATCCCCGAGGAGGAGGCGACGCGCATCGTGGCCGCCGCCGAGGCGCGCGCGAAGCGGCTGCTCCAGCAGTCGGCCTGAGGGTGAACGAGGGGGATGCGGTGAGACAGCGGCGGTGAGGGCGCGCCGGGGGGCCGCCCTCTCCATCGCCGCGGTGGGGGGTCAGGGCACGGCGCCGTCGACGGTGTTCGCGGCGGGCATCGGCTCGCGCAGCAGGGGCGCGCCGCCGTCGCCCTCGACGCGCTGGTCGAAGGGGTTGCCGCGCGGGCGCATCAGGCCGCCGCCGCGTCGGCGCGAGCCCTCTTCGATGATGTCGCGCATCGCGCGGGCGGCCTCTTCGAAGGTGTGCACCTGCGCCGAGGTGATTCGCAGCGTCGCGACGGTGCTGCTGCCGTCTTGCGTGAACTGCACCTGCTCGACGAGCTGCTGCGCGGTGGAGAAGGCCGCGTCGACGGTCTCGAAGCGCGCGTTCATCTCGGGGTTGGTGAGCCGCGAGAGGAGGCGCAGGGAGTTCAAGCCGCCCTGGGCCTGGCGCACGGCGTCGGTGATGTCTGTGCGGCGTCGGGTGTAGAGGCCCTGCGCGGCGCGGGTGAACGACGCGGCCTGCGCGGGCTGAGGGAAGGTCAGGCGCGCGGTGACGGACACGTCGCCGCCCGAGAGGCGCACGCCGAGGCCGCCGGTGCGGGCCTGCTTCGCGAGCGCGAGGTCAGGGAACTGAGGGTTCTCGCGCACGAGGTCGTCGACGGTCTGGTTGACGGTGCGCTCGTTCTGCGCGCGCACCGCGGCGACGTCGACGGCGGCGGTGATGGCGTTGTCGGCGCCGAGGGCGCGGAGCATCTGGCCGAGGTCTCCGTCGGCGGTGAGGCCGGGCATCTCGCTGTGCGCGAGGCGCAGGGCCGTGTCGAGGTAGGGGCGCTCGGTGACGAGCACGGAGTTCGCCATCGGGTGGATCTGCGTCGCGCGGCCGTTCGACGCGGTGAGGGCGTGGACGGTGCGGCCGTTGACCTGCGAGGTGGTGAGGGTCGCGCGGCCCTGGCTCACGACGGCGGTGATGCAGCGCGTGGCCTCGGCCTCGGTGAAGCGGCCGTCGAGGTAGGCGACGAAGTCGCTCTGGCTCTGGCCCTGGAGTACGCGGCGGTCGGCGGCGACGGCGAAGCCCGAGAGGCGCTCCCAGGGGTCGAAGCCGCACTGTTGGACGACCTCGTTCCAGCGGCGGCCGCCCTCGCTGCCGGAGCCGCGCTCGCGGGTGATCCAGTCGCGGAGGTTGCGCGCGGCGGGGAACTGCCGCACGGCCTCGAGGTTGCCGGTGACGACGACGAAGCTCCCGGCGGGCAGGCGCGCGAGCGCCCCGGTGGTGCCAGGGGACTTCTTTCGCAGGAGCCACCAGGCCGTGCCCGCGAGGGCGACGACGCACAGCGTCGCCACCACGGCGACCACGGTCATGATGTTGCGGTTCTTCACGGGACGCTTTGCCTCCGAGGAGCGTTAGGGACCGGCGGGCCCCCGAGGGGTGCGCATCCTACGGCGCTTCGGGGGGGAGCGTCAGCGTCCGTGCAGGACGGCGACGGCGTCGAGGTCGAAGCCCGACGAGGGGGGCATGAGCGGTCGCGTGGCGAGGTCGCGCACCCGCACGAAGCGCGCGCGCGCGACGCCCACCGTCGCGAGGTCGAAGGCGTCTCCGCCGCTCACCCGCGGGTCGAGCGGGCACGTCCCTCCGGGCGCGGAGTACACGGGCTGCCCGCCGGCGCAGCCCGCGAAGGGCCGCCCCGCGCTCGGGTCGCCGCGGAAGGTCACCCACCGCTGCCCGTCTTCGCTCACCGAGACCTCGCCGAGCTCGTCCCAGTACGAGAGCGCCGCGCCGGGCACGATGAAGGGGTTCTCGAAGACGACGAAGTCGTCGCCGGGCCCGTCGACGATCTCGACGTCGAAGCCCACGACGACCTCTCCCCCGCGGCCGAGCGCCACCACGTCGGTGCCGCCGCGGAGGTCTCCCGCGCCGCTGGGCGGGCCGAGCACCACGTCCGGCATCCGGTCGTGGCCGAAGCTCGCGCCCACTCCCGGCGTGAACGACACCACCCGCGCCGCGAAGGGGCCGCCGACCACGCGCCCGTCGGGCCGCGTCGCGACGTCGCTGAGGTCCGCGCAGGGGTCGACGTCGACGCTCGCGTCCGCGGAGTCGTCGGCGGGCGCGCCGCAGGCGGCGAGGCACAGGGCCGAGGCCGCGAGGAGCGCGCGCCTCACGGCACGAACGCGACGCCCGACGGCGGGAGCGACCCCGTCGAGAGCGCGCCGGTCGTGACCTCGGTCCCGTCGGGGCGGAACACCCGCACGCCCGCCGTGGTCGCCCCGCGGTCGAGCACCCAGACGTTGCCGTCGGGCGCGCGCGCGACGCCGCCGATGCTCGTCGACGTGTAGACCGTCGCGCCCACCGTGGAGCCCGCGAGGTCGAAGGCCACGACCCGCGCGGTGGGCGCGCCGCCGTCGGCGTCGAGGGTGTTCACCACGGCCCAGCCCGCGGTGTCGCTGTGCATCACCACGCCCGCGACGTCTCCGCCGAGCTGCGCCTCGGTCACCCGCCCGCCGGTGGTCGTGAGCGTCGTGGTGTCGACGGCGACGACGGCGCCGTCGAGCGACTGCGGCGGAGCGAAGGCCACAGCGCCCGCGCCCGCGACGACGATCCGCGCGCCGCTCGGGGTGAGAGTGGCCGCGGCGGGGTTGCGCACGCCGAGGCCGACGCCCTGGGTGCCGGCGGTGGCGGTGTCGACGTCGACGAGGGCGTCGGTGGCGGGGTCGATCACGCCGAGCACGCCGTCGGCGACGGGGGCGTAGCTCGAGAGGTTCTGGAGCAGGACGAACACGCGCGCGCCCGAGCGGAGGAGCTGCACCGCCTCGGGGGAGCCCGAGGGGTCGACGTCGGCGGCGTCGCGGAGCGGCGAGAGGTCGATGCTCCCGGTGATGGCCGCGGCACCGGTGGCGGCGGGGTTGATGATCGCGAGGCGCGAGAGCTGGAACTGCGCGACGTACGCGCGGGTCGGGCTCAGGGTGAGCACGTCGTAGGGGTTGACCTGATAGGGCGCCGCGCCCGCGTCGACGGAGAGCATCGAGCGCAGCGGGATCGTGCGGAGCACGTTCGGCAGGCTCGCGGCGTCGAGCACCGCGAGCACGTCGTTGCCGCGCAGGAGGTTGTAGACCACGCACCCGCTCTGCACGGGGACGTGGTCCTGGTCGGGCGCCATCCCGCCGACGGTCATCAGCGCGGGCGTGGCGAGCGGGCCGAGCGCGTAGCCGCCCGTGACGTAGTCCGAGGTCGTGACGAGGGCGCGCGTGAGGGCGCAGGCCGGACCCGCGTCGGTGAGGGCGTCGGTGATGGCGTCGGCGCCCGCGTCGGCGCCGCTGTCCTGGCCCGCGTCGAAGCCCGCGTCGAAGCCCGCGTCGAAGCCCGCGTCGACGCCGGTGTCGGCGCGACCCGAGTCCACGGGGCCGGTGTCGGTCGGGCCGGTGTCGGTCGGGCCGGTGTCGGTGCCCGCGTCGGCGGCGCCGAGGTCGGTGACGGCGCTCGCGTCGGCGTTGGACGCGGGCTCGTCGGAGCACCCCTGCGCGACGGCGCATAGGGCGAGGGGCAGAACGATGGACGTACGAAGACGGAGCATGGGCGAGGACCTCCCGCGCGCACCCGCGCGGAGACGGTGGTTCTCGCGCGGTGCCCCGAGAGGCGCCGAGGCGGCGGTGGCCGCGCCCATGACCCATGGAGACGATCGCTGGCCCGAAGCCCCGGGGCACTGCGCGTCGCGGATGGAGGCCGGTCTCCTGACTCCCAGATCGTCCTCGGGTGGCGCCTTCCACGTCGCGCGCGGGTGTCGCGCGCGACGCGTGGCGTCGATGCCACCTTCGTCCCTGGATACAGTGGCGGGGGCCGCGCCGGCGTCACACCGGCTTCCCGTTCACCTTCACCGCAGATCGGATTGTGAGACTGCGCGGCGGGCGCCAGACCCGACGGCGACGCGGTGACTACCCGAACCCGCGCCGCGCGGTCAAGCGCCGCTCAGCGCCGCGAGAGCAACGCCGTGTCCACCACGTTCCCTCGCGCGGTCTCTCGAAAGTTCGCGGTGGCGGGCGAGCACGACATCGTGACGAACACCGGGTTGCCGCAGCGGTACGAGCTCGTACGCCCGATCGCGCGGATGGTGTTCCCGATCTGCACGCACGACGTGAGCTGGTAGTAGCAGCGAGAGCCCGAGGTCCAGGTCTCGCTCCACGACCCGCAGGTGCCGCGGGTGCCGGTGACCACCCCCGACATGAACCCGCGCGACCCGGTGTTCTCTCGCAGCGCGCCGCTCCAACGCCCGAGGCACATGTGACGGTCGGGCGCCGGGCGCGGACGCGGACGCGGCGCCGGCGTGGGCTCCACGGGCGCCGCGGGCTCCGTCGTGGGCGCGATGGGCGACATCCCCGCGTCGACCTCGGGCGCGACGGCGAGCGCCCCCGCGTCCGCGAAGGTGTTCGCGAGCGGCGGCGGGGTCGTGGTCGGGGTGGTCGTCGTGGTCGTGGTCGCGCCGCCCTCGCAGCGCTCCTGGTCGGAGTTCCACTCCGCGCCCGAGGCGCAGCAGTGCCCGTGCGAGCTGTGCTGCCCGTCGTCGCAGCGCGTGCGGGTGAGCATCCACGCGCCCGCGCCGCCCGCCGCGAGGAGCACCACCAGCCCGCCCGCGATCACCGCGCCGCCGCCGCCACGCTTCACCGGCGAGGGAGGCGGCATGTACGACGGCCCTGTCGCGCCGGGCGGCAGGCCCCACATCCGCTGGTCCCCCGAGGGCGACGGCCCGAAGCCGGGCTGCGACCCATAGCGGTTCTGCATCCCTGGCTGCGACCCATAAGGGTTCTGCATCCCGGGCTGCGATCCGTAAGGGTTCTGCATCCCGGGCTGGGAGCCGTAGGGGTTCTGCATCCCTGGCTGCGAGGGGTACGCGCTCTGGCCCTGCGGCCACGCCATCGTGCCCGCCGCGGCGGTCGACTGCGCGGGGACGCCCGGGGCCATCATGGGCATGGCCATCGTCCCTGAGGGGGCGTTGCCGGTGGGGGGCATCGCGCCGGCCATCATCCCCGCGGCCATCATCGCGGCGGGCGCGGCGGGGATGGCCATGGTGGGCGCGACGCCCGCGGCGCCCGGGGCGCTCACCACCGACTCGAAGGCCCCGACGGCCTCCGCCGCGTCGCGGAAGCGCTCGTGCGGCGCGCGCGACGTGCAGCGCGAGAACCAGCCGTCGAAGCCCGCGGGGAGCGCGTCGCGCACGCCGAGCTCCGCGGCGCGCTGCGAGGCGGGCGGCGTCGGTTGCACGGTGATCTCAGCGATGAGCGCGGGGACGTTCAGCCCCTCGCCCTGGGACGAGCGCCAGAAGAGCTTGCCGGTGAGCGTGGTGAAGGCGAGGAGCCCGAGCGACCAGACGTCGGTGGCGGGGCCGATCATCCCGCCGCCGGTGTCGAACTGCTCGGGGGCCATCCAGAGGGGCGAGCCGACGATGGTGGTGGGCCGCGCGGGCTGGTTCTCGAGGAGCCACTTGGCGATGCCGAAGTCGAGCACCTTCACCGTGAAGGCCGCGTCGGAGCGGCGCGCGTCGGCGATGAAGACGTTGTCGGGCTTCAGGTCGCGGTGGACGATCCCCACGCGGTGCGCCGCCGCGAGCGCGTGCCCGAGCTGACGCATGATCTGCACGACCTCGGCGACGGGGAGACGACCCCGCTCGGCGAGGGTCGCCGCGAGGTCTCGGCCGCGGAGGAGCTCCATCGCCATCCACGGCGTGCCCGTCGAGGGGTCGACGCCCGCGGCCACCACCTGCGCGACGTGCTCGGACTCGATGCGCGCCGCGCTCTGGGCCTCTTGCGCGAAGCGCTCCCGCGCCCGCGGGTCTTGCGCGAGCGAGGGGTGCATGAGCTTCAGCGCGCGCTGGTGCCCGGTGCCCAATTGCTCGGCGACGTAGAGGCTGCCCATGCCCCCTGCGACAGGGGCTGGATCACCGGAACTGCCCGGCGACGACGGTGCCGGGCATGAGCGGTGCGGAGTCGGACTGCATGGCGGCGCCGACTCTAACAGCCTTCGCGGCGCTAATGCCCGGGGGTGAGGGAGCGCCTCCACGCGGCGAGCGCGCCCGCGGCGTCGCCCGCCTGCGCGAGGGTCTCTGCGCGGTCGCGGGCTTGCGCGGGCGTCTCGCGCGCGGCGCTCGTCGCGGCGGGCGTCGAGGGCGAGGGCCGCGGCTCGAACGCGGTCTTCACGTAGCGGGTGACGGGCGCGGTGGAGGGCCGCGCGGCCTTCGCGAAGGGCAGGAGCAGCGCGAGGCACACGGCGAGGCCGCCGAGGGCGTGCGCGAGCGCGGGCGCGGGGCGGCGCTCGTCTCCGCGGAGCACGACCAGGGCGAGGGCCAGCGCGCCGAGGGCGAAGCCCGCCATCGCGAGCGCGCCGTGGAGGCCCACGTACTCGCCCACGCTGTGCGGGAAGAACCCGTCGCGCAGCAGGGGCACGATCATCTCGAAGAAGGGCGAGCCGTACTCCAGCGGGATGTGCGGGAACCACGCGGCGGGCAGCCCCGTCACCAGCACCGCGGTGAGGGTGGAGCCCGCGACGAAGAGGGTGACCGCGCGGCGGCCCGCGGGAGAGGCGCGCTCCATCATCGCGTCGGCGCCCCACAGGGCGAAGACGCCCACCGCGGGGATGAGCGTCGCGAGGTAGCGCGGCCCCACCTGCCACCCGCCGCGCCAGTTGTTCATCGCGCCGATGAGCCGCGTGAGGCCGACGCACGCGAGGATCATCGTGAAGGCCATCGCGCGCTCGGGGCTGCGAGGGCGGGGCATCCACGCGGCGGCGAGGCCCACGGCGGCGACGACGAGCGCGGCGACCCACGGGCCGATGTCGTTGAAGGGCACGGGCTCGGGGTGCGCCTTCACGATCAGCGCGACCTTCACCGCGGCGACGGCGACGGCGGCGGCGAGGAGGGCGGTGATCGCGTTGCGCACCGCGCGCAGTCCGCGGGCCTCGAGGTCGAGCGAGAGCGCGCTGCCCGCGCCCACCACGGCGAGGGTGAGCACGAGGGAGCAGGGGATGAGGCCGAAGGCGGGGTCGAACCAGAGGCGCAGCGCGGCCTCCCACGAGAACGAGGTCGCGCCGTAGAAGCCCTGGTTGGTCTCTTCGCGGAAGGTCGGGTTCTCGAGGAAGTCGTAGCCGGGCTTGAAGGGGTCGCCGAAGCAGCGGTGGTGGTACCAGAGCGTGAGGCCCGTCGGGATCGCGCCGCCGAGGCCCGCCATCACGAGCCGGCCCACGCCGCGGAGCGAGAGGGTGGCGGCGTAGAGGCCCACGGCGTGGGCGCCCGGGGGGGCCGGGGGGAGCTTGTGCTTCTTCGCGGCGTGGGCGGCGGCGAGGCCGAGCGCGACGCCCGCGGCGGGGAGGAGCCAGCGGCGGCGCTCGGCGGCGAGGGCGACGATCCAGAGGGCGACGGCGGCGCTCGCGAGGGCCGCGGGGTACTCGAAGAGCGTGGCGCCCGCGCCGAAGAGGCCCGCGAGGAACATGGGCCACGCGTCGACCCGCTGGGGGCTCCCCGCGGCGGAGCGGGCGTGGTCGCGGGCGCGGGCCGTCGCGAGGGCCATGAGGGCCGCGCCGAAGCAGATGGCGTTCTGCGCGTGCGAGGCGAAGACGAGGCTGTAGGCCATGAGGGCCGAGCCCGCCATGGTCGAGAAGAACACCCCCTCGCGCACGGCGGCCGAGCGCGTGCGCGCGCCGAGGAAGCGGTGCCAGAACCACGCGAACACCAGCGCGGGCAGCACGTTGCAGAAGAGCCGCAGGACGTAGAGCACCTGGGTCTTCTCGATGGGCCGCGGGGGCGTGACCCGCGGCGCCCCGAGCCGCTGCGGGGGAGGGGGCCGCGTCGAGCGGCCGGTGATCTTCGTGAGCGCCCAGTAGACCGGCGCGCCGAGGTACGAGGTGCCGGGGGCCTTCGAGGAGTAGAGGCGGCCGTTGCGCACGGCCTTGTCGTTCACGTAACCCCAGAGCTGCTCGACGCGGTTGATGGCGAAGGTGCTGTCGTCGACGAGCGCGACGCTCATGTAGACCCGCACGTTCTCGTTCGGGTTGTTCACCGCCGCGTGGTACGGGAAGACCCAGAGGTACAGCGCGGCGAGGATCGCCACCGAGAGGGCGGTTCTTGCGCGGGTGGGCGGCTGCACGGCGGCGCAAGCTGCACCGTCGGCGCGGCTCGCGTCAACGCGGGCGGCGAGCCGGGGGCGCCCGAGCGCGGCGCGGCGAGGCGCTAGAGGTCCTTCAGGGCGGCGTCGAGCTTGAGCACGGTGTTCCAGTTGCGGCCGGTGACGGCGACGCCGAGGGCGCGCTCGATCACGGCGTTGGTGAGCTTCGACTCGCCGATGCCGTCGACGTAGTGGGCGTAGACCACGCTCCCCACGGCCTTCACCACCTCGCGGCCCTTGATCGCGGCCACGAGGCGCGACTCGGCCTCGACGCTCACCGCGGACTTCGAGAAGAGCGCGACGAGGTGGCCCGGGTCGTCGCGCGCCGCGTCGGGCATGGGGTCGCGGGCGATCACCTCCGCGAGGGAGGCGGCGTCGCGCACCATCACCGCGGTCTCGACGCCGAGCTCGTCGGCGATGGCCTCTTCGAGCTTCGCCTCGAGCTTCGCGGCCGTGAGCTTCGCGGTGAAGACCAGGTTGCCCGACTGGAGGAGCGTGCGCGGGGCGCCGTAGCCGAGGCGCTCGGCGAGGTCGCGCAGGTCGGCCATGGCGACCTTCTTCTTGCCGGCGAGGTTCACGCTCTTGAGCAGGGCGGCGTAGGCGGTCATCGGCGTGAGGCTGGCGCGCCGACGGCGTGACGGCCAGAAAGCGGCCGTCGCCCCCGGGTCCGGGCGTGGAGCCTCCAACTCACGCGCCCGAGGAGTCGGGGCGCGAGGAGCGAGCGATGCCCGAGATCAAGACCGTCCTGCTGACCGGAGCCACGGGGTTCGTCGGCCGCAACCTGTACCCGGCGCTGTGCCGGGCGGGGTACGACGTCGTCTGCGTCTCGCGCGACCCCGCGCTCGCCCGCGAGCGGCACCCCCAGCGCGTCTGGTCGCGGATGGACGTCGATGACCCCGAGAGCGTCGACGCCGCGATGCGCGGGTGCGACGCGGCCGTCTACCTCGTGCACGGGATGGGCGTCGGGGGCGACTACGAGGGGCAGGAGCGCCGCGCCGCCGAGCGCTTCCGCGACGCCGCGGCCCGCGCCCGGCTGCGGAGGGTGGTCTACCTCGGGGGCGTGCGGCCCGAGGGCGAGGTGTCGAAGCACCTGCGGAGCCGGCTCGCGACGGGCGAGGTCCTCCGCAGCGGGCCGACGTCCACCATCGAGCTCCAGGCGGCGATGATCGTCGGCGCGGGGAGCGAGAGCTGGCGCATCGTGCGCGACCTCGCGGCGCGCCTGCCCGCGATGGTCCTGCCCCGCTGGCTCGAGACGCGGAGCCAGCCCGTGGCCATCGCCGACGTGGTCGCGGCCATCGTGCGCGCCGTCTCGCTCCCCGACGTGCAGAGCGCGGCGTACGCGATCCCGGGGCCCGAGGTGATGTCCGGCCGCGAGGTCCTCGAGCGCGTCGCGGCGCTCATGGGGCTGCGCCCCACGATGTTCCCCGTGCCCTTCCTCTCGCCGCGGCTGTCGAGCTACTGGATCCGCCTCGTCACCCGCGCCAACGGCCACATCGCCGAAGAGCTCGTCGAGGGCATGCGCGGCGACCTCACCGTGCACGGCGACGGGTTCTGGTCTCGCTTCCCCGACCACGAGCGCGTGCCCTTCGACGTGGCCGCCCGCCGCGCGCTCGAGGGCGAGGCCCGCTCGCTCTCGCTCACCGCCCGCGCCGTCGAGGGCGCCATCCGCTCGGTGGGCCCGCTGGTCTCGCGCCGATGGGTCGGCCCCGACGCGAAGCCCGCCCTCAACGCCGCGCGGCCCTGACCCTCCGCCGCCCGATCCCCACCAGCCCGAGCAGCAGCGCGGCGACCCCCGCCGGGGAGCGCCGCCCGTCTCCGTCTCCACCGACCACGCAGCCACACCCGCCCGGCTCCGGCGCCGCCGCGAGCACGCCCGCGCCGGGGTCGATCACGCCGAGGTCGCCGCTCACGCCGCCGTCGTCGCGCGGGCCCTCGTCGACGCGCGTGAAGCCCGCGTCGCCCTCGGGGGTCGGCGTCGTCGGAGCGTCGTCGCAGGCGTCGCCCGACCCGTCATCGTCGCGGTCGGCCTGGTCGGCGTTGGCGGTGTCGGGGCAGTTGTCGGCGCCGTTGATGACCCCGTCGCCGTCGCGGTCTTCGTCGCACGCGTCGCCGAGCCCGTCGCGGTCGAGGTCGCGCTGCTGCGGGTCGGCCTCGCGCGGGCAGTCGTCGCGCGCGTCGACCACGCCGTCGCCGTCGTCGTCGTCGTCGCACGCGTCGCCGCGCCCGTCGCCGTCGAGGTCCTCCTGGTCGGGGTCGGCCACGGTGCGGCACACGTCCGTCGCGTCGTACACGCCGTCGTCGTCGCTGTCGTCGCAGACGTCTCCCCGGCCGTCGCGGTCGGCGTCGGCCTGGTCACGGTTGGCCACGCCGCGGCAGTTGTCCGTCGCGTCGGCCACGCCGTCGCCGTCGTCGTCGTTGTCGCAGGCGTCTCCGCGCCCGTCGCGGTCGGTGTCCCTCTGGTCGCGGTTCGCGATCAGCGGGCAATTGTCCGCCGCGTCGTTCACGCCGTCGCCGTCGTCGTCGTTGTCGCAGGCGTCTCCGCGGCCGTCGCGGTCGGTGTCGAGCTGGTTGCGGTTCGCCGCGGCGGGGCAGTTGTCGCAGGCGTTGCCGAGGCCGTCGCGGTCGCCGTCGCTCTGGTCGGCGTTGCGCACGGTGGGGCAGTTGTCGCAGGCGTCGCCGTCACCGTCGCGGTCGCGGTCGGCCTGGTTCGCGTTCGCGACCCGAGGGCAGTTGTCGCGGTCGTTCAGCACGCCGTCGCGGTCGGTGTCGCCGCCGCAGCCCACCGACGCGCCGGGCCAGTAGTGGCTCGCCATCCACACGTAGCTGCGCCCCGCGTTCGCCCAGCGCGAGGTCCCCCACTGTCACATCCCTCGGCCGTGGCCCGCGCGGGCGCGGCCGCGACAGAGCGGCTCGCTCACGCCGTCGGCGGTGGGGTCGGAGTTCTCGGCGCTGTACTCCCCCGACACCAGCCGACCGCCGCGGACGATGGCCTCGTTGCGCGTCGTTCACGGCGGTGTTGGTCACCGCGAGGGTGCTGTTCTGGTAGACCTGCGAGGCCGTGGTGTCGTCGAGGTCGGCGCAGCGGTCGTACTTGCCGCCCGCCTGATCCACCGCCACGAGTAGGCGGATCAGCAGCGCGCCCGCGCGCAGCGACTCGCGGTGCCACGACGGATCCACCGGGGGAGCACGCCCTGATGTGGTCCTCGAAGGATGCGATCGACGCGGCCGCGACAGCTCGACGGAGTGGTCGATGCTCCGTCGCCAGATGCGGATGACGCTCGGTGGGTTGGGCAGCGACCGCCGGTGCACGCCCGCGATGGCCTGCGCGGCCTGGCCCACGCCCTTCGGCGCGCTCGCGGCGGCGCTCGGCGCGGCGTAGATCGACGGCAGCGACGCCTGCCTGCCGCGCAGGAAGGCCCTCACCCGGTCGCAGCCCACGTCGCCGGGGCTGCGCGCATCGCGCGCGCGGCTCAGATCCGGCGAGCTCGAAATCTGCGCCTCGGTGGGCGACTCGGGGGCAGCGCGATGTCGGCGGTCGTGACGGCGCCGGCTCGACCTCGACCTCGGCCCGGTAGAGCGTGAGGTAGCCCGCGAGAGACCTCGACTGCGCTCGCCGCTGGCGCGGCGAGGTAGGCGGCCCCGGGTCGGTGGTGGCCGCTCCGCCGCGAAGCGAGACGCGCGCGCCCTCGACGGGGAGGCGGTTGTACGCGTCGCACGACGCTGACGGAGCCGACGCCGACGTGCCGTCGACGCCGGAGGTGCAGGCCGCGGCGGCGACGAGCGCCGCGAGGAGGAGTCGCGATCGCCTTCATGGCGGCGGTGGCGACGGTACCACCGCGGCGGGGAGCGCGCCCGCGCCTGTGGCGCGCACGAGCCACCGCGCGTCCAGAGCCTTCGTGATCCGGCACACGGCGGGCCTGCCCTTCCGCACGGCGGTGGCCATCGCGTCGCCGAAGAAGAAGCCCGCATTCGACGGCCTCGTCGACCGAGGCGAAGCGGTAGTCGGTCTTCAGCACCTCGCGGGTGAAGCCGTCGGCCTCGAGGAGCCGAATCCGCGAGCGCTCGTGGCAACAACGGTGGGCTCGGCGGTGTTGGTGCCGAGGGTCTGAGGATGATCGCCGTGCCGCCGGGGCGCAGCACGCGGAGCATCTCGAGACCATCTCGCGACGTCGTCGCGCCAGCTCGGGGTTCCACCCCGTGGCGTGGCCGAAGCCCAGCCCTCGATGGAGGTCGGCGCGGCCCGAGGGCATCGGGAGCGCGGTTGCGGACGGCGAGCCACCAGTTGTCGAGCCCAGCGCTGAGGCGCGCGCGCGGGCGATGTCGAGCATGGCGGCCGAGGAGTCGTGGGCGTGGATCGTCTGACGCGCGGCGCGAGCATCGCGGTAGAGCCTGCCGGTGCCCGCGCCCATCTCCACCACTTCACGCGGGCGCCCGCGGCGAGGGCGCGCGGCCTCGATCGCGCGGGAGGAGGTTGCCCTCGTGGTCCTCCCTGGAGACGAGGGCGGGTCAGCGGCGCGCGTGGCGCTTGTAGATCCGCGGTGGTCGGGCACGGCGGAGGTAACCCATCGGCGCTCGCGGGGCGCGCAGCAGCGCTGGCCTGCGCGACGCGCGCCGACCTACCGGCCCGGTGCTACGTTGGCCCCCCATGGACACGCCCAACGTCGAAGCGGACTTCGATTTCGCCTCCTACGTGGCTCGAAAGAAATCAGGCGTCGCGGGCGAGCGCGGCGAGGGCTACGCCTACGAAGGCGACCTGAAGGTCCTTCGGAGGATGCGGACCATCAAGGCCGTCGAGGTCGCCGTCTCGCAGACCGTCAAGCTCTCCAAGCGCGTGCTGACGGGTCAGCTCCTCGGCACCGCGGTGCGCGTGTCGAGCCGGCAGTTCCCGCGCATCCACCGCATCGTCGAGGGCTGCGCCAAGGAGCTCGGCATCCCCACGCCGAACGTCTACGTCGTGCCCAACATCGCGCAGATCAACGCGATGACCTACGGCACCGAAGACGAGGCCTTCATCATCGTGCACGCGGCCACCGTCGACATGCTCGACGACGCCGAGCTGCGCTTCGTGATCGGCCACGAGTGCGGGCACATCCAGAACAACCACGTCGTCTACCTCACCACCCTGCGCGTCTTGCAGGCGCTCCTGCAGGCGAGCCTCGGGCTCCTCGGGCCGGTGGTGCTGCCCGCGACGATGGCGCTGTCGGCGTGGTCCCGCTCCGCCGAGGTCACCTGCGACCGCGCGGGGCTCCTGTGCTGCGGCGACCCCGACGCGGCGACGCGCGCCTTCGCGAAGCTCGCGGTGGGGAGCCTCAAGCTCTTCGACGAGCTCGACGTGGGCGTCTACCTCGAGCAGCTCGGCGAGATGCGCGAGGGCATCGGCCGCGTCGCGGAGCTTCAGGCCTCGCACCCCTTCATCACCCGGCGCATCGAGGCGCTGCGGCTCTTCTCTGAGAGCGCGCTGTACCGTCGCTCGGTGGGGCTCGACGGGGGCATGGCGCGCGAGGAGCTCGAGCGGCGTACCGAAGAGCTCATCAAGGTTCTCTGAACGGAGGCGATGGACAGATGGCGTTGCGAGACCTGAACCAGACGAAGACCGAGCTCATGGGCGCGCTGCGCGAGCTCGCCGACCTGTGCCGCGACGCGGGGGCGCGCTCGCTCCACGAGCGGCTGGTGACCGACCGGCTGCCGCGGCTCGAAGAGGAGCGCGCGGTGCTGGTGGTGCTGGGCGAGTTCAACCACGGCAAGACGACCTTCGTGAACGCGCTGTTGGGTGGACCCGTGCTGCCCACGGGGATCACGCCCACCACGGCGCTGATCCACGAGGTGAAGCACGGCGACGAGGCCCGCGCGGCGCTGGTGCGTCGCCCGCCCGAGACGAAGATGGACGAGCGCGCGAGGCCCATCGCGGGGCCGCGCGAAGAGATCCCCTTCGGGCAGCTCGTCGAGTTGGTGTCGGGCGGAAAGATCGACCCCAACGACGCGCTGCGCGTCGAGATCGAGTACCCCGCCGAGCTCCTGCGCGACCGCGTCACGCTCGTCGACACCCCCGGAGTGAACGACCTCAACCTGCAGCGCGCGGAGATCACCTACGGCTACGTGCCGCGCGCCGACGGCGTGGTGTTCCT
>JAWKRC010000017.1:0-144898 GCA_041389825.1 Polyangiales bacterium
GCGCCCGCGCAGAGCCCGTGTCCCGACGGGAGCGAGCTGGGCGCGCTGCGTGAGGCCCGCTGCGGCCTCGCGGCGCGCGCGATGGGTCGCGATCTGGTGATCGAGCCCGACGGCGCTTCGGACGAGGTCGTCGCGCGGTGGCTGCGGGAGGCCGGGCTCCCTGAAGACGGGCGCGTGGGGCCCGAGGTCGCGGGCGAGGGGAGAGCCGTGGCGGGGGTGCTGTATCTCCTGCGGCCCTACGACGACGCGAGGGAATGCGTCGTGGCCGCGAAGCGCGGTCAGACGATGGAGTAGTCGTCGGCGTGGCGCGCGGCGATCGCCTCGCCGTCGACCAGCCACGGAAAGCGCACCGCCTGCTTGCGCGGCACGCGCACCACCGCGGGGTTCTCGAGGGTGCCGAAGACCCAGTCCCACAGGGGCACGGTCACCCCGTGGTTCTTGAACGCGTGGAAATGGTGGTGCAGGTGGTGCCGCCGCGCCCAGCGCCCGTAGCCGTTGAGCGGCCCCGCGACGTGGATGCGCCGGTGGATCACCTCGTAGGTCGCCCACCCCAGGGTGATGCCCACGGCCCAGAGCGCGCCGGTGAGCGGGCTCGTCGGGAGCGAGACCAGCGCGCCCATGGCCGAGAACGCGGGGATCGTCGCGGCGAGCTTCTTCAGCGTGGGCGCGAAGTAGCTCGGCGAGACGTGGTGCTGCAGGTGCTCGCGGCTCATCTCGTTGCGGCCCTTGCCGCCGTGCATCACCCAGCGGTGGAGCACGTACTCCAGCAAGGTCCACGAGAAGAAGCCGACGACGAGGGGGAGGGCGAATCGCATGGGTGTCACTCCTTCGAGGGGTGCGACGGGAGAACCAGTGGAGAGCCTTCGACGGCCTTGTGCGCGCGGCGCGCGGCGAGCGCGAGGCGGTCTGCGGGGGCGCCCCACGACGCGAGCATCGCGAGCACGACCGAGCGCGCGGCGGCGGCGCGGTCGACGCTCAAGGGGCCGAGGCGCGTGAGCTTTCGCGGCGCCATCACCCCGTGCACGGCGAGCCAGAGGGTCGAGGCCCGCTCGGCCCACGGCCCGGGCGTGAGCGCGCCCTGCGCCACCGCGTCGTCGAAGCCTTCGCGCACCCGCGCGGTCGCCTCTGAGCGCGAGGCCGCGACGCGCGCCGCCGCGTCGTCTCCCACGAGCACCCGCGGGTCTGCGGCGAACATCGCGATGAGCGCGAGGTGCTCGGGGCGGCGCCGGTCGAGCGTGACGTACACGTCGAAGAGCGCGACGAGCCGAGAGAGGGCGAGGTCGGCGGGAGACACCCGCGACGACGCGACGAGCGCCGCGCCCGCGCGGAGGTCTTCGGTGAGCTCGGCCACCACCTCGGCGAGCACGCGGGCCATGACCTCGTCCTTCGAGGCCACGTAGCGGTAGAGGGCCGACGGAGAGATCGCGAGCTCCGACGCGAGGCGGCCCACCGTGAGCGCGTCGAAGCCCTCGCGCGTGATGACCCCCATCGCGGCCGACACGATGCGCCCCTGCGTCGCCTCGCGGCGCGCCTCGCGCAACCCGCCCCCACCCTCGCTCGCTCGCGCCACCACTCGACCGGCTCTCCTCTCGCCCTGAGAACGTCGTTCTCTATTTGTGAATGCCGTTCTCGGTCCTGTCAATCCCCCTATGCTTGTGGGCGGGGCCGGGGTTGGGGTGAGATCCGCCGCGATGACGACGGAGGCCCCTGAGATCGCAGCGCCCGCGCCCACCACCACCACGTCGACGGACCCCGAGCGGGTGTGGTTCGAGACGGTCTACCAGGGCGACAACGTCCCGCAGTTCACGCTGCGGTCCTTCGTGATGGGGAGCTTGATGGGGGGCTTCATGGCCCTGTCGAACCTCTACGTGGGCTTGAAGACGGGCTGGGGCCTCGGGGTGGCGATCACCGCGTGCATCCTGTCGTACGCGATCTACTCGGGGCTCTCGAAGCTCGCGCCGCGGGTGTTCGGGGCGAACATGTCGATCCTCGAGAACAACGCGATGGCCTCGACGGCCTCGTCGGCGGGCTACTCCACGGGCGGCACGATGGTGAGCGCCATCGCCGCGCTCCTCATCGTGCAGGGTCGGCACATCCCGCCCCTCGCGCTCACCGCGTGGACCTTCTTCCTCGCCGTGCTCGGCACCGTGATGGCGGTGCCGATGAAGCGGCAGATGATCAACGTCGAGCAGCTCAAGTTCCCCTCGGGCATCGCCGCGGCCGAGACGCTGAAATCCCTCTACGGCGCGGGCGGAGAGGCCAAGGCCAAGGCCCGCGCGCTCTTCACCGCGATGAGCGTCGGCGCCGTGGTGGCGTGGCTGCGCGACGCGCACGCGGCCGCGCACACGGGCGTGCTCGCGATGCTCACCAAGCTCTCGAAGATCCCCGCGCTCATGCCCATCCCGGGGCTCACCATCGGCGGGCAGCCCGCGCTCCGCTACACCTTCGGCATCGAGGGCTCGCTCATACTCGTGGGCGCGGGCGCGCTGATGGGCCTGCGCACCACCACCACGATGCTCGTGGGCGCGATCCTCAACTACGGCTTCCTCGCGCCGTACATCTACTCGGTCGGGGGCATCACGACCCTGGGCTACCGCGGGATCGTGACGTGGAGCCTCTGGCCCGGCGCGGCGATCATGGTGTCGTCGGGCCTCGTCACCTTCGGGATGCAGTGGCGCACCATCGTGCGCGCGCTGAAGGGCGCGGTCTCGCGCGGGTCGAAGTCGGCGGGGCCCTACCGCGAGGGCGTCTCGGACGAAGACCCGATGGAGAAGATCGAGGTGCCCATGAGCTGGTTCGCCGTCGCCTTCGGCGTGGCGACTGTGGGCCTGCTCGTGACGGGCTACCTCGCCTTCGGGATCTCTCCGGTGCTCGGGCTCATCGCGGTGGCGCTGTCGTTCGTGCTCGCGATCGTGGCGTGCCGCGCGACGGGCGAGACCGACACGACGCCCGTGGGCGCGATGGGGAAGATCACGCAGCTCACCTACGGCGTGCTCGCGCCGTCGAACATCCCGACGAACCTGATGACGGCGTCGATCACCGCGGGCGCCGCGGGCAGCGCCGCGGACCTCCTCACCGACCTGAAGTCGGGCTACCTCCTCGGGGCGAACCCGCGAAAGCAGTTCCTCGCGCAGTTGTCTGGGACGCTGGTGGGCACGGCGGTGACGGTGCCGGCCTTCTACGCGCTGGTGCCGAACCCTCAGGCGCTCGGCGGCGACCGCTTCCCCGCGCCGTCGGCGCAGGTGTGGAAGGGCGTGGCGGAGCTCCTCGCGCGCGGCGTCGAGTCGCTGCACCCGACCGCCCGCGTCGCGATCGGCGTGGGCCTCGTGATCGGCGCCGCGCTGCCCCTGTTGGAGCGCGCGCTGCCGCGCTACCGGCAGTACCTCCCGTCGGCGATGGGTCTGGGGCTCGCGCTGGTGATCCCCGCGTTCAACAGCCTCTCGATGTTCGTGGGGGCGGTGATCGCGTGGGCGTACTTCCGCGCGAACGAGAAGAGCGCCGAGACCTTCACGATCCCGGTGGCCTCGGGGCTGATCGCGGGGGAGAGCCTGCTGGGCGTGGCGGTGGCGCTGATGGGCGCCGTGGGCTGGCTGCAGTAGCGCGCGGTCAGGGCGCGCCGGGGGCGCCGGCGTCTCCGGCCGCGCCCACGCGGATGAGCTCCACCTCGAAGACGAGGGTCGAGCCCGCGGGGATCGAGCGCTGCGGCCGGTCGCCGTAGGCGATGGTCGAGGGGCAGACGAGGCGCGCGCGGCCGCCCGGGTGCATCCGCTGCACGCCCTCGGTCCAGCACGGGATCACGCCGTTGAGGCGGAAGGTCGCGGGCTGGTGGCGGCTGTACGAGCTGTCGAACTCGGTGCCGTCGATGAGCGTGCCGCGGTAGTTCACGGTCACCTCGTCGGTGGCCGAGGGCGAGGGGCCGCTGCCCGCGGCGAGCTCCTTGAAGACCAGGCCCGAGTCGGTGCGCACGGCTCCGTCTTCGGCCGCGGCGCGGGCGGCGTAGGCGGCGCCCTCGGTGTGGTTGCGCTCGGCCTGGGCCTGCGCGCGCTGCTGCGACAGCTCGCGGATGCGCGGGCCGAAGGTCTCGAGGCTCGCGAGGGGCGTCTGGTGCGTGACCGAGTCGGTCATCCCGCGCTGCACGACAGCGAGCTCTTGCGGGGTGAGGCTGAACTCGCCGAGGCGCTCGCCGAGGACGAGGCCGAGGGCGTAGAGGGTGCGCTCCTGGTCGTTCGTCGGCGCGGGCTGGCCGGTGATGACCACGGGGGTGACGTGCCGCCCGCCGCGCGCGCCGCGGTGACGGCGGCAACCAGTGGAGGCGAGCGACGCGGCCAGGCCGAGGCCGACGAGGATCCAACGGGTGTTCACGAGAATAGGACCTTCCTTCAAGGGGACGCCGCCGCGCGGCGGGGCATCGACCGGTGGTGGGAGCGCGCGCGGACCTATCACACCCTCGACCCGCAACACAGCCCCCGCGGGGGCCCTTCGGCCCGCTGGACAACGCGCCGCGGGTCGGGCACTCCTCGCGCCGTGCGATCCCTCGGGCTGGCAGCCGTGCTCGCGTCGACGCTCCTCGGCTGCGCGACCGCCGAGGAGGGCGAGGTGGTCGTGGTCGACGCGGCCTCCGACGACGCCCCCGAGGCCGCCGTCGATGACGTCACCGCCCCCGACGTCGCCGCTCCCATGGACGCGCCCGTTGTGACCGTGGACCGACCCGCCGCGACGGATCGACCCGCCGAGGCCGCGGTGTCGTGCGGGGAGTTCAAGTCCCGCTGCGGCGGCGCGTGCGTCGACACGCTCGTCTCGAACGACCACTGCGGCGCCTGCGACAGCCCCTGCCGCGCGGCCGTGGGCGAGGTCGCGCGCTGCATGGGCGGGATGTGCACCACCCGCTGCGCCGAGGGCTTCGGCGACTGCGACGGCGACGCGAGCAACGGGTGCGAGGTCGACACGCGCACCTCGCTCACCCACTGCGGCGCGTGCATGAACGCGTGCCCGGCGCGGGCGAACGCGACGGCGAGCTGCACAGCGGGCGTGTGCGGCGCGCGCTGCGACGCGGGCTTCGGCGACTGCGACGCGAACGCGGCCACGGGCTGCGAGGTCGACACGCGGGTGACGACGGCCCACTGCGGCGCGTGCGGAAACAACTGCCCGACGCCCGTCAACGGCCGGGTGAGCTGCGTAGCGAGCGCGTGCGCGCCGGAGTGCGACGCGGGCTACACGCTCCAGGGCGACACCTGCCTCACGACGCCTCCGCGCGCGCTGCGGCCGCTCTCGTCGGCGCTGGTCACCACGCGCCGCCCCACCCTCGCGTGGACCGACGCGTCGCGCTTCGACCAGGTGCGCGTCGAGCTCTGCCGCGACCGCGACTGCGCGACGGTCATCGCCACCGCCGACGTGAGCACCTCGAGCTGGAGGCCCGGCGCCGACGTGACGGGCCGCGTGGCCTTCTGGCGCGTGCGGGGCCTTCGATCGGGTCGGGTGGTGTCGCCGCCGAGCCCGACGTGGATGTTCGTGATCCGTCCGCGACCCGGCGCGCGCGACCTCGCGTGGGGGGCGCGCCCCGACTTCAACGCCGACGGTCGCGCCGACCTCGCCGTCGGGAGCCGCGGGCAGGGCGTGGCGGTGTTCCTCGGGAACGCCTCGGCGGTGGGCGCGGCGCCGAGCCAGTCGCTCGCGGCGCCCACGGGCGCGACGGGCTTCGGCGCGACCCTCGCGTACGTCGGCGACGTGAACGGCGACGGCTTCGGCGACCTCGCCGTGGGCGCCGCCGGGTCGAGCCAGGTCTTCGTCTACTACGGGAGCGTCGTGGGCTTCCGCGCGACCCCCGAGGCGACCCTCACGGGGATGTCGGGACGTTCGTTCGGCGCTTCTATCGCGGGCGTCGGCGACATCGACCACGACGGCTACGCCGACCTCCTCGTGGCAGAGCCCGGGCCCGCGAACGACCTCACGGGCCGCGCGCTGCTCTTCCGCGGCGGCGCGAGCGGGGTGATCACCACCGCCGCGCAGACGCTCACGGTCCCGACCACCGACCCGCCGACCTCGTGGGGCGCCTCGCTCGGCGCCGCGGGAGACTTCGACGGCGACGGCAACGACGACGCGGTCGTAGGCGCGCCGAACGACGCCACCGCCGACGCGGCGCTCCTCTACCGCTCCAACGGCACGACCCTCGGCGCGGCGCCCTTCGCGCGCTGGACCCAGGGACCCACCACCGACTTCGGCGCGTGGTGCGGCCAGGTCGGCGACCTGAACGGAGACGGCCTCGCCGACCTCGCCGTCGCCGCCCCGAGCGCGGGCTTCGCGCTCCTCTACAACGGCCGCGAGGGCGCCGCGCCCGCCGCCGAGGACGCCCGTCTCACCGAGGGCGGGGTCGACTTCGCGCGCGCCCTCTCGTCGGGCGGAGACCTCAACGGCGACGGCTACGACGACCTCGTCGTCTCCACCGACTCCGCGCCCCCCGCGCGGCCCGGGCAGCGCGCGCTGATCTACTACGGCGGCGCGTCGGGCGTCCCCGCGAGCCCGTCGGTCACGCTCACCAACGCGGCGAGCTCCTTCGGGTACACGGCGGTGTCTCCCGGCGACCTCGACGGAGACGGCGTCGACGACCTCGTGGTGGCCGCCCCCGACCTCGCGACGATCTACGTCTACCGCGGCGGCGCCTCGGGCCCCGCGGGCAACCTCGCGCGCACCTACGTCGGCGCGTCGGGAACCGGCCTGGGCGTCGTGATGTCTGGCCTGTGAGCGACCGTTGACGCGTCGCGACGCGCGGTGGTTACATCGCCGCGCCGCGCGGCTCCCTCCTCCCACCGTCGGCCGAGAGTTCGAACCCATGCATCACCCCCCCTCCATGAGCATCGGCGAAGTGGCGATCATCCTCGCCCTCATCGCCGCTGGTGTGGCCTACGCGGTCGTCATCGCGAACGGCGAGCGCGCTGAGATCGAGGCCCGCGACCGCGACCCCTTCGGGTACGTGCGCAACAAGCTCCCCGTCAGCGTGGTCGAGGTCCTCTTCGGGATCTTCCTCATCGGCGTGGTGCTCCTGGGCTTCGGCGCGATGTTCTCGGCCAACGCCACCGCCGGCGCGGTCTTCTCGGTGGTGCTCCTCGTCGGCGTCGGCATCGCCGCCTTCGACGCGCTCAGCACCAACAGCGCCCTCAGGGCCCGCTCCGAAGACCCCACCGCGGTGAGCGCCAACTTCTCGCCGCCGCTCTCCGAGGTCTTCGCGCTCGTGATCGCGATCGTCGGCCCGCTCTCTGGCCTCGCGATGCACTGGGTGGTCACCGTGGTCGCGGCCCTCGCCGTGATCGGCTCCGTCGTGTACGCCCTCCGAGAGGTCGGCGCGATGGAGGCCTGGTCCTCCCGCCGCGGCTGACCCGCGCGCCCGATGCCCCGCCTGGAGCTCTGGCTCCACCCCCTCGCCTCTCCGCTCCCTCTCCCCACCCGAAGCGCCCTCCTCGCCCTGCTCCCTGCGCGGGAGCGAGCGCGGCACGCCGCGTTCCGTCACGAGGGCGGCGCCGACGAGTTCCTCTGCGGGAGGGCCATGCTCCGCGCGCTGCGCTCGGCCGACGCTCCCGTCGACCCGCGCGCGTGGGTGATGGGCGAGAACCGCTACGGCCGACCGTGGATCGTCGGCCCCCCCGCGGGCCGCCTCCGGTGGGGGAACGTCTCGCACACCCGAGGGATGGTCGCGGTGCTGCTCTCCGACATCGAGGCCGCCGGGGTCGACGTCGAGCGCGTCGCGCGACGGGTGTCACCGCGCGAGATCGCGCACCGGTACTTCTCCGTGCCCGAGCGAGAGGCGCTGATGGCCCTCGACGACGAGGGCGCGCGCTCGCGCTTCTTCGACCTCTGGACGCTGAAAGAGGCCTTCATCAAGGCGAAGGGGATGGGCCTCGCGATCCCTCTGGGCGATTTCAGCTTCGACCCGGCGCGAGAGCCGGTGCAGGTCCGCTTCGCGCCGACGTTGGATGAAGACCCGGGGCGGTGGTGGTTCCATCGCTCCGACCCGACGCCCGAGCACCGGGTGGCGCTGGCGGCGCGGGCCGAGGGTCGGCCCGTCGAGCTCGTGGTGAGGCGGCTTGACGACCTCACCCCGCTGACTCAGGGAAACCCTCGCGTTGCCGTCGAAGCTGCGACGGTGCTATCAACGCCCTGAAGGAGAACTGCCATGTTTGGCCTTGGAGCCACTGAGCTGATCGTGATCGCGGTGCTGGTCGTGCTGCTCTTCGGCGCCGCCAAGATCCCCCAGCTCGGCCGAGGGCTCGGCGAGGGGATCGCGAACTTCAAGCGCGGTCTCAAGGAGGGCAACGCCTCTGAAGAGGACCCCGCCCGCCTGCCGAGCAACAGCGAGAACAAGGCCTGAGCCGTCGGGCCGATGCTTCGACTGCTGGTCTCCCTCGACTTCGGCGACTGCTCCCGCGTCGCGCTCGACAGCGCGTGGGACATCGCTCGCCGCGCCTCCCCCGCTGAGCTGATCCTCCTGAACGTCTCGCCGCAGATGGCCGACGACGCGGCCTCGCTCGCCGAGATCGAGAACGCTGTCGACCGCCTGCGCAAGATGGTCGACGAGGTGCGCGCGACGCGCCCCGCGCCCGAGGGGGTGACCGTTCGCTACACGGCGGTGTCAGGCTCCCCCGCCGAGCAGATCGTGGCGCAGGCCGACGCGCTCTGCGTCGACGCGATCGTGGTGGGCACGCACGGCCGCCGCGGCCTCGACCGCCTGGTGCTGGGCTCCGTCGCCGAGATGGTGGTGCGCACGGCGCCGTGCTCGGTGCTCACGGTGAAGACCCGCAAGAACCTCCAGTAGGACCGAGAGGGCGGCGTCCGCGCGGGAGCGAAGGGTGAGCGCGACGCGCGGGGTGGTTGGTCTGCGCGCGGGGTGGTTGGTCTGCGCGCGGGGTGGTTGGCCCTCACCCCCGGCCCCTCTCCCGCACGCGGGAGAGGGGAGCCGAGTACACCGAAAACTGCCCTGCCCCTACGGGTGATGTGGCGTGGGTGCATGGCAGTGAGCGCGCTCCCCCATCCCCCGCCCGCAGCCAACGTCACACGCACTCACAGCGCGAAGGGTCGTTGCAGTTTTCGGTGCAGACAGCCCCCTCTCCCGCATGCGGGAGAGCAACTGTGTTGTTCAGGTCGCCACGGCTCACCGCGGGCCGCTCGCTCTCTCCGCGCTCGCCGCGGTCACCGATACCCGAGCACCAGCGCGCGCGCGATCAACTGCCAGCCGTCGGCCGCGACGAAGAGCAGGAGCTTGAACGGCAGCGCCACTCGCGACGGAGACATCGCCGCGAGGCCCATCGCCGCGAGCACGTTCGCCACCACCACGTCGACCACCAGGAACGGCAGGAAGACCGCGAAGCCCATCACGAAGGCGCGGCCGAGCTCCGACACCGCGAAGGCGGGGAGCAGCACCGAGAGGTCGTCGCGCCCCGGGGCCTCTCCGCCCTGCCGCGCCGCCGACCGACGCGCGAGGTCGTAGAACACCGCCCGGTCCCGCGGCAGCGCGTTTGCGCCGAGGAAGCGGATCACGGGCGCCCGCGCGGCGGTCCACGCGCGCGACCAGCGCTCGCGGCCCTCGGTCGTCGCGATGTCGGCCGAGAGCGCCTCGGCGATGGCCGGACCCGCGTTTCGCGACACCGACGTCGCCGTCGGCGCCATCACGTGCACCGAGAGCACCACCGCGAGGCCCGCGACCACCGCGCCGCCCGGCACGCCCTCGGCGCCGAGCGCGTTGCGGAGGAGACCGAGCACCACCGAGATCTTCACGAAGCTCGTGCCGACGAGGAGCACCGACGGCAGGAGCGCGGCGAGCCCGAGCAGCACCGCGAGCACGAGCGGTGAGAGCGAGCCCTGCTGCTGCGCGACGAGGTGGAGCATCACGGCTCGGGGCGAGAGGTCGCCCGCTCGAACAACGCGCGCAGCGGGTGAGGGGGCTCGGCGGGCAGCTCGGGGATCGCGTCGGCGGGGAGCTCCGCGACCACGCTCACGGTCTGGTCGGTCACGCCGAGCAGCCACGCGCGGTCGCCCATGCGAACGAGGTGGACCGCGCTGCGGCCGTCGAGGGAGACGCGGTCGACCACGCGCAGGACCTTTCCGCGGTGGTGCGCGAGCGGGGCGCTGGCGGAGCGGCGGAGCATCCACCACGCGAGCGCGCAGAAGAGCGCGAGGAGCGCGAGGGTCTGTACGAGCGCGGCGCCCACCCCGGACATCGGCCTCGCAGCGTACCGACGCAGCGCGTGGGAGGGGAACCGAAATGTCGCTACGGGCCCTTCATCGCGAGCGGGAGGAGCAGCGCGATCGCGGCCGAGGCCATCGCGAGCGCCCACCCCACGCGGGCGTCGTGGGCCCGGTCCACCGCGGCGAGGAGCCACGCGCGCGAGGTCGGGAGCACCTCGGTGAGCGCCTCGGACTCCGCCGCGCGGTAGTGCGCGCCCGCGTTCGCGGTCGACACGCGGTAGAGCACCGGGCCGACGTGCTCGCGCAGGGGCTCGGGCACGATGAGCCCCGGGAGGCCCTCGCGCGCGATCACCCCCGCGGAGACGGTCCCCTCCTCCCACTCGTCGAGGGCGCCGTCGCGCTCACGGTCCTCACGCGCGCGCCGGCCGACCCGGTGCGCGCAGAGCAAGGCGAGCGCGGCGAGGGAGTACATCCAGGGCACCGCGCGGAGGTCGTCGAGCGCGAGCTCCCACGCGCGGACGCAGCGGTAGCGGCCGCCGTCGCGCACCCAGCGCGAGGCGTGGCCGCCGGCGTAGACGGTGACGGTGTCTCCGCGCGTAGCGATGTCGAGGCCGAAGCGCGGGTCGTACTCCACCGCGCCTGAGCGCGGGGTCATCGCGACACCGTCGAGCGTCGAGACGGCGACGCGGGAGGGCCCGCAGGCGTAGGGCCCCTCCTGCGTACACGGCGTCTTCCACACCACGAGCGCCGCGCGACCCACGCGCACCACCAACGTCTCTCCGTTGCCCGAGGTGGACGTGGAGGTGTCGCGGTGCCACTCGCCGTCCCTCGCGCGCCGAGCGTGGCTCCAGGTCGGCGGCGTCGCGTAGACGGGCGGCGCGTCGACGTGCGCCTGCGACGCGCTCAGCCGCAGGAGCATCGTTCGCCCGCCCGCGACGGCGAGGAGGGCGCACCCCGCGAGGAGGGCGACGCGCAGGCCGACGGTCACCCGGCGTCGCCAGCGCTCCGCGGTCTCGGCGGACCACACCTCGGGGTCCTTCACGAACTCGGCGACCACGAGGATCGAGGTGAGGCACAAGGCTCCGAGCACGTCGGCGCGAAGGCCCGGCACCGTCGCGACCACGAAGCCCGGGACGACCACCGCGCCCGAGATCCACGCGGTGAGCGCGAGCGGTCGGGGCGCGCCGCCCACGAAGGCCAGGCGCGCGATCCACGCCCACGCCCCGAGGGAGAGCGCGACCGACGCCACGGTCACCGCGTGCGACGGCGTGAGCCCGAGCATGGCGACCAGGACCGACACGAAGAACACCCCGAGCGCCCAGAGCCAGAGCGCGCCGCGGAGGGACGCCGTCGCGCGGAGGGTGTAGCGCGCGTCGTCGCGAACGATCTCCCGCAGGCGCTCGGGCGTCACCCCTCGACGCTACGCCCGATCACGCCCGCCGTGTTCCCTGTCGCCGTTCATCCACGCTGTCGCGTCGCGTCGACAGCGCGCGAGCCCGGTCCTCCCGCGCCCTCCGCGCGGCACGCGGCGTGGTTGCCGCCCCCACCGACCATGCGCGCCCTCGCCCTCGTCGCTTCGCTCGCCGTCGCTCCCTCCGTCGCCCGCGCGAGCCCGTGGCACCTCTCGGCCTCGCTCTCTACCGACTTCCCCGTCGCGGTGTCGGCGCGGGCCGACGTCGAGGGGCCGTACCGCTTGCGCCTCTCGACCTCGCTCGGGGTGATGCCTCGCGGCTACGTCGACGCGATCAACGCCGTCGCAACGTCGGCGGGGTGGTACTCCGACTCGAGGCGGAGCTCATCGGGATCGCGCTCCAGTCGTCGTTCGTGTGGCGCACGCACGTCGGCTGGAGGCCCTTCACCCGGCACGGCTTCGTCGTGATGGCGGGCTACGGTCTCGTCACCCTCGGCGGCGGCGCGAGCGCCGAGGCGCTCATCGCGGGCATCACCGGCCGTTCGCTCCCACCGGGGAACGCGGGCGCGAACTACACCTACGCCGTGCGCTCGACGCTGCACATGGTCGACGTCGAGCTCGGATGGGAGTGGCTCTTCCTCCGCGACCGGCCTGTCGTCGGCGCGGCCCTCGGCTTCGCGGGCACGCTCACGTCGCGCACCACGATCACCCCGCAGTACACGCCGCGCGCGCCGCAGGCGACGGCCTCGCTCTCGGCCTACGGGCAGGAGTACCTCGACGACCTCTTGCGGTCGTACGTCTTCACGCCGGTGCTCAGCGTGTCGGTGGGCTACCGCTTCTTCTGACGGTCACTGCCCGAGGGAGACACGCCAGGTGTGTGTCGCGGTCCCGCTCCCGAAGACGTAGCCGCCCGTGCGCGCGGGGTCGCCGGTCTGCGCGAAGTCGGCGCGCCCGTCGCCGTTGAGGTCGAGCGTCACCCACCAGCGCGTGCCCGTCGCGATCGCCGTGGTGTAGGGGCCGTCGGCCAGCCCCGTCGCGGGCGCGGGCCAGGTCGTGCCCGTCGCGGCGAAGCCCGTCCCGGTGTTGAGGAAGACCCTCCACGACGCCATCGGGGTGTTCGCGTTGAAGACGTAGCCGCCGGTGCGGGTGGGGTCGCCCGTCTGCACGAGGTCGGGGCGACGGTCGCCGTCGAGGTCCATCGTGCTCCACCATCGCGTGCCCGTCGCGATGTTCGCGGTGTAGGGGCCGTCGGAGAGCCCGGTGTTCGGCACGGGCCACGTCGTCGCGGTCGACGCGAAGCCGGTGCCCGTGTTGCGGAAGACCCTCCACGACGCCATCGGCGTGCTCGCGTTGAAGACGTATCCGCCGGAGCGGGTGGGATCACCCGTCTGCACGAGGTCGGGGCGTCCGTCGCCGTCGATGTCGAAGGTCGACCACCAGCGGGTGCCCGTCGCGATGCTCGCCGTGTACGGACCGTCAGAGAGCCCGGTGTTCGGGACGGGCCACATCGTCGCCGTCGCTGAGAAGCCGGTGCCGGTGTTGAGGAACACCCTCCACGCGGCCATCGGCGTAGCGGCGTTGAAGACGTAGCCGCCAGAGCGGGTGGGGTCGCCGGTCTGCACGAGGTCGGGGCGACCGTCTCCGTTGATGTCGAAGGTCGACCACCATCGCGTGCCCGTCGCGATGTTCGCGGTGTAGGGGCCGTCGGCGAGGCCGATGTTCGGCACCGACCACATCGTCGCGGTGGAGGAGAAGCCGGAGCCGGTGTTGAGGAACACCCTCCACGCGGCCATCGGCGTGTTGGCGTTGAAGACGTAGCCGCCGGAGCGGGTGGGGTCGCCGGTCTGCACGAGGTCGGGGCGACCGTCTCCGTCGATGTCGAAGGTCGACCACCATCGCGTGCCTGTCGCGATGTTCGCGGTGTAGGGGCCGTCGGCGAGGCCGATGTTCGGCACGCGCCACGTCGTCGCCGTGGTCGAGAACGCGCTGCCCGTGTTGAGGAACACCCGCCACGCGGCCGTGGGCGTGTTCGCGTTGAAGACGTACCCGCCGTTGCGCGTGGGGTCGCCGGTCTGCGCGAGGTCGGGGCGGCGGTCGCCGTCCATGTCGAGGAGCGCCCACCAGCGCGTGCCCTCGGCGCTGGTCGCGACGAAGAAGCCATCCGAGAGCCCGTTGGGAGGGACGACCCACCCGCTCGCGTCTCCGAAGCGGCGCGCGCTCATGGACCCCGCGTCGGGCGTGCCGGTGTCGGGAGCCCCCGCGTCGGGAGTCCCCGCGTCGGGCGTGCCTGCGTCGAGAGCGCCTGTGTCGGGCGCGCCCACGTCCGTGACGCCGGAGTCCATCGGCCCCGCGTCGGTGGGAGAGGGGACGTCGATCGCGACGGGGATGTCGTCCGTCACGAGGACGTCGACGGGCTCCGCGTCGGCGGTGGCTGCGTCCTGCGCGGCGACGTCGGGAGCGGGGGCGTCGACAGCGACGCCGGTGTCGGTGGTCGCGCCGGTGTCGGTGGTCGCGCCGGTGTCGGTGGTCGCGCCGGTATCCGCGGTCACGCCGCGGTCGGTGGAGACGCCGGTGTCGACGGGGGAGCCGGTGTCCTCGACCATGCCCGCGTCGTCGTCGACGACGTCGCTCGGCGCGGGGTCGCTGCACGCGACGCCGAGGGTCATCGAGGCCAGGAGGAGCGAGGTGAGCGGCGAACGAGAGCGCGTCATCGGGGCCGCGCTCTACCGTCGTTTCGCGGTGATGACAACGGGGCGACGGGTCACTCCCGCGGCGACGGATCACCCTTCGCGTCGGCCTTGGTCGGGCCTGGAAGCCTTGGCTCCGTCTGCGGGTTCACCTCGCCATGCCCCCCACCGAGGTCACCCCGCTCGGTCGCGCGACGATCTCCGCGCGTGAGCTGATGCAGCGCTTTCCCCCGCGGTGGAAGCACCGCAACAAGCTCGCGGTGTACGAGCGCTGCTCCCCCGCGAGCGCCCTCCACCGCGGCGAGGTCACGGTGTCGCGCTGGGCCGAGCGCCCGCTCCCGCTCGACCTGCGCTGGAGCGACGCGCGCACGGTGATCGAGCTGCGCCCCGACTTTTATGACTACGCGCCGGTGCCCTCGTCGCGGCCCGCGGTGGAGTGGCACCTCAACTTCGCGCACACGGTGCTCTTCGTCGCCTACGGCGGCCCGCTCTTCGCGCAGGACGAGATGCAGGTCGCCGAGCACCCCGCCCTCGGCGCGGTGCGCGAGTGGCTCCTCGCGGAGTCCATCCCCGGCCTGCGCGGCGTGACCCGCGAGGACGGTCGCGCGACCCCGGTGCTCCTCCGGGGCGTGGAGCGGCGCTGCGCCGTCGCGACCGACGCCGACCTCGACGCGGGGCGCCCCTACGGGCTCTACAGCAACGCCTTCGGCCGCGCGTCGGTCGAGACCGTGCTGCGCGCGACGCGGGTGATCGACCCCCCCACGGTGAGCAACGTGCTCGCGATGGAGGCGCCGCCGGGCGGCGTCGGCGCGTACACCGACGCGCAGGTGCGGTCGATCGTGGCGACGGCCTACACGGGCTTCGACGCCGCGACGCGGGAGTCACGACTCGACGGTCGCGACACCGACGTCGTGGTTCACACGGGCCACTGGGGCACGGGCGCGTACGGCGGCGACCGCGCGCTCATGGCGATCCTGCAGGTGGCGTCGGCGAAGGCGGCGGGGGTGGAGCGGCTGGTGTTCCACGCGGCCGACGCGCGGGGTGTGGAGCCCTGCGAGCGGGCGCTGCGGTGGCTGGAGGTGAAGTCGCGGAGCGCGCCGACGCTGGGCGCGGTGATCGAGGCGGCCGTGGCCGAGGGCTTCCTGTGGGGCGTGTCCGACGGGAACTGATCGCTGGGTGAAGCTCGCGCTGCGTCCTCGTGCCTGAACGAGGGTCATCGGACGAACAGGCAGGTCCGCGTCGCCGTCGCGCCGCGTCCCCGCCTATGGGAGGTGGTCTACGCGAGGACGCGCGGCGTCGGCCGCGCGGCGCTCTCGGTACGACGAACCGCCCGCGCGGGCGTCGTCGCGGCGCGCCTCCGGCCGCGGCGCGATCACGCCGTCGCTTCGGCCTCGGGCGCCTTCTCGGCGGTCTTGAACACCACGGCGCGCTCGAGGAGCTCGGCCACGTCGAGCTGCTCCACGGGGGACTTCAGCTCCTCCTCCATGTTCTTGAGCCCGTCGGTGAGCATCGTCTGGCAGAAGGGGCAGCCCGACGCGATCATGCTCGCGCCCGTGTTCACGAGCTGCAGCGTGCGGCGGTTGTTCACCCGCTGCGTGCCGTGCTGCTCCTCCATCCACATCTGCGCGCCGCCCGCGCCGCAGCACAGGCCCTTCTCGCGGTTCCACTCGGCCTCGACGAGCTCGACGCCGGGGATGCTCGACAGCACCTTGCGCGGGGCTTCGTACACGTCGTTGTAGCGGCCGAGGTAGCAACTGTCGTGGTAGGCGACCTTCGCCTTTACGCCCTTGGTCGCCTTGAGCTTGCCCTCGGCGAGGAGCCCCAGGAGGAAGTCGGTGTGGTGCACGACCTCGTAGCGCCCGCCGAGGTCGGGGTACTCGTTCAGGAGCGTGTTGAAGCAGTGCGGGCAGGTCGTGACGATCTTCTTCGGCGCGTAGCCGTTGAGCGTCGCGACGTTCTGCTCGGCGAGCATCATGTAGAGGTGCTCGTTGCCCGCGCGCCGCGCGGGGTCGCCGGTGCAGGTCTCTTCGCTCCCGAGGATCGCGAAGTCGACCTTCGCCTCCTTGAAGAGCTTCACCGTGGCGCGGGCGATCTTCTTCGCGCGGTCGTCGTAGCTCGCCGCGCAGCCCACCCAGTAGAGCACGCCCGCGTCGGGCTTCTCGCTCATCAGCGGCACGTCGAGGCCGTCGGCCCACTCGCCGCGGTCCATACGGGTGAGGTTCCACGGGTTGCCGTTGACCTCCAGCGCCTGGAAGGTCTTCTGCAGCTCCATCGGGAACTCGCCCCGCACCATCACCAGGTTGCGGCGCATGTCGACGATCTTGTCGACGTACGAGATCATCACCGGGCACTGCTCCTCGCACGCGCGGCAGGTCGTGCAGGCCCAGATCACGTCGGGGTGGATGATGTCGGGCACCACGTTGAGCGGGTACAGCGGCGCCTCGTCCCCGTAGCTCGTGTGCTCGAAGGCCGCCTGCTGGTGCTGGTAGAGGTGATCCCGCAGGTCGATGGTGAGGTGCTTCGGCGAGAGGAGCTTGCCCGTGCGGTGCGCGGGGCAGTTGTCCGAGCAGCGGCCGCACTCGGTGCAGGTGTAGAAGTCGAGCATCGACTTCCACGAGAAGTGCTCCATGCGGCCGACGCCGATGGGGGCCGAGGCGGGGTCGGCGAGCTCCATCGCGGCGCCCATCTGCTCGACGAGCGCGTCGGAGGTGTCGGCCATGGGGGCGAGACGGCCGCGCGGGGTGAGGTCGCGCGTGAGCACGTTCGGCAGCGACGTGATGACGTGGAAGTGCTTGCCGTAGGGGAGGTAGTTGAGGAACGCGAAGACGAGGAAGACGTGCGTCCAGAAGCCCACGAGGCCGACGGCGCGCGCGGTGCCCGCGTCGGAGATCACCACGCCGAGCGCGCGGGCGAGGAGCGTCCCGAGCACCTCGCCGGAGTGGAAGCCGTGGTGGTTGACGAACTCGCCCACGTTCACGCTCGGGTCGGCCGCGTGCGCGAGGAGCGCCCGCGAGAGCATCGCGCCGGCGTCGTAGAGGACGTCGGCGATCATCATGGTGGCGATCACGCCGAGCACCACCCACGCGTGCCAGCCGTAGGCGAGGCGCTTGAGCTTGTCCTTCACGCGGAAGCGGATGAAGGTCGCGACGCCGAAGAGCACCCCGAGGACCACGAGGTCCTTCAGGTGGTTGTACGCGCGGCCCGCTGATGGAGATGAGGGGTCGCTCGACTCCGGAGTCGAGCACCCAGAGGTAGAACGACTTCGTCGAAGCCGCGGCCCACGAGGATGATCGTGCGGAGGATCAGCGTCGCGAAGCCGAGGAAGATCGCGATGTGCGCGACGCCCGCGAGCGGGTACTTCGGCATCTTGATCTGCGCGCGCACCGACCAGAAGAGCCCGAGGCCGCCGCCGAGGGCCGCGAGCCCCACGCCGAGGGCGAGGAAGCTCCGGCGGGCCTCTCCGCTCGCGAGCAGGCCCCCGAGGAGCGCGCCCGGCGCCGCCATCATCGAGACGATCATCACGCTCACCAGCACGGCGCCGAAGGCGCTCGGCTCCCACTGACCCGGGGCGCGTGTGAGGCGGTCCCAGATGCGGTCGACGCGGCCGACGGGGTCGGACGATCCGGTCGACAGGAGCACGAGGCGGCGGAAGGCGCTCATGGAGAACAGCGCCAGGAGGCCGCCCACCAGCAGGGTCATCGCGATGGGGTTCATCGGGTCCTTCAGAGGGCTCGTGAGGTCTGTAAGGGAGCGGCGGGCCGCGCGGAGCCGCCCGACGGCTCTATAGGGGGATGCGCCGCGGGCGGTCAATCGCGGACTGAATGGCGATTCAGCGGCGCGCGCCGCGCGGATCAGCGCGGGAGCTTGGCGTCGAAGAAGGCGCGGAGCTTGATGAGGTTCTTCTCCTCGCGGGAGAAGCCGGGGGCGCTGTAGCTGCGGGCGAAGCGTGCGACGTCGGCGATGAACTCCGACTGCACGGCGGCGCCCGAGAGGATGTCGTCGACGGAGCGCCCGCGGGCGGCCGAGCGGCGGAGGCCCTGCACGTAGGTGAAGAGCCGGCCGTAGTCGTTGCCGAGGAAGTCTTCGACGAGCTTCGCGTCGCGGGCGAGGGCGTCGACGGCGGGGAAGGCGCCCTCGGAGAGCCCCTCGGCGAGCGCCTGCGCCGACGCGATGCGGAGCACGAAGGCGTCGTCGAGGTAGCCGATGTCGTCGATGCCGTCGGGGATGAGGTCGACGGACTTGAACACGTAGTTGAGCCCGCCCGCGAGCGCGCGCCTCGCGGCCTCGAGGGTGCCCTCGGCGGCGAGGGCAGAGGCCAGCGCCTCGGCGTCGTGGCCGAGCGAGCGCAGCCAGTTGGGGAAGGTGTCGAGGCAGCGGGCGTCGGTCTCGGTGCTCATGGTGTCAGACGGTCTCCCTCTCGTCGGTGGCGGGGCATCGTAGTGGCGGCCCCGCCGCGGGCACAAGCGGGTCGCGCGTCTCTCAGTCGAGGTTGATGGGGATCCACAGGGCGCGGATCTGCCGGTGCGTGCCCGAGCGGCGGTAGCCCGCGAGGCCGAAGAGGATGTTCCAGGAGACGTCCTCGGGCCGCGGGCGCGCGTAGGAGAAGAGCGGGAGGAGGTGCCACTCGTAGGAGCGCACGCCCTCGCGCACCGACGACATCCAGAGGAAGTTGTTGAAGCGAGCATGGTCACCGACTCGGGCGACGCGAAGCGCCAGAAGAGCGGCGCGACCACGGTGGCGTGCGACCCCGTCTCGCTGTTGGAGAAGTCCCACACGATGGGGAAGAAGACGGAGTGCCGCCGCGGGCCGTCGCGGCCGGTGAAGAGCAGGGGGTAGATGTTGAAGAACGAGCTCCCGGGCTCGCTGTGGGCGTGCACCGTGGGGAGCACCCACCACGTCGACGAGGCGGGCGTCGCGCGGTGGTAGAAGAGCGGGAAGAAGCCCTCGGCGTGGGCGCCCGTGGAGGAGCTCGCGCGAGGAGAAGAAGAAGGGCGCGACGGCGTCCCAGTTCGTGTGACCGCGGTGGCGCTGGTAGAGCGGCGTGATGAGCGTGCTCGACGCGCGGTCGCGGGAGTAGCCGAAGACGGGGGTGACCAGCGTGAAGGTCTCGCGGTCGCGGTAGTGGTGGAACAAGGGCAGCACCGTGGTGCGGCTCTCGTTGCGGTCGTGGTTGTGGAAGAAGATCGGGGCGAGGTTGACGCTCGCGCCGTCGGGGAGCGCCGCGGGTCCAGAAGGGCCCGACCACGGTGAGGTTGGTGCGCGGCCTCGTGGTTCTCGCGGTGGTAGGTCAGGAGCGGCGGGATGAAGAGGTAGTTCCCGCGGGGGTCGTTGCCGTGAAGAAGAGCGGGGCGACGCCCCAGTCGGTGTCGGCGCGCAGGCGGTCGTAGTAGAAGGGCCTCGCGATGGTGAGGGCGTGCTCGGGCCCTCCAGGTGTGGAAGGTGAGCAGCGGCGGGATCACCAGGTGCTCGCGGCGCAGCGCGCCGTCTTCGCCCCAGCTCTCGCCGTAGAAGAACAGCGGCGCGACGCCGAGGGCGCTCCCGTGGCTCTGCCCGCGGCCCCGCCACGCGTGCGAGTACACGGGCGGCACGACCCAGGTGGAGTAGGTGCCCCCGCCGGGCTGCTCGAGCGCGCCGCGCCACGAGAAGAACAGCGGGAAGAGCACGTCGGTGCGCTGCCGCGGCGAGCGGTGCCAGTAGTATGGCGGCACGAGGACCGAGGTCGCGTCGCCGCGCCGGTCGCGGAAGAAGAAGGGGAAGACCACCGTGGTGCGGCGGTTGGCGCTGCGCTCGAGGAGGAGCAGCGGCGGGATGAGCGTGCGGTGGACGCTCCGGTCGGGGTCGGGGTGCTGCCCGCGTCGGCCTCGGCGACGCCGATCTCGGCGCGGGCCTCGGGCGTGAGCGGAGGGGCCTGCCCCGCGTTCTGCGCGCGCGGCGCCTGGTTCTGCGCGGACGCCGAGAGCGGCGCCGCGAGGGCCGCGGCGGCGAGGGCCAGCGGGAGGAGTCGCTTCACCGGGGGGCGCTCCCCTGCGCGGAGGACTCCGCCCTGAGCCGCGCGATGACCTCGGCGCGCGACGCGCGGGTCTGCTCGCCGGACGCGAGGTCCTTGAGGGTGACCTCCCCCTTGGCGACCTCGTCCCCGCCGAGGATGAGCACGTAGCGCGAGGCCGCGTCGCTCGCGCGGCGCATCTGGCTCTTCATCGAGACGAAGCGCGTGTCGACCAGGGTCTCGACCCCGGCCTCGCGGAGCTCCTTCGCGAGCCCGAGCGCCGCCGCGAGCACGGGCGTGTCGCCCGCCTTCGCCGCGGCCACCACGGACACGGTGAAGCGCTGGGGCTCGGGCGCGTCGGGGGCGGCGAGGAGGAGGCGCTCGACGCCGAGGGCGAAGCCGAAGGCGGGCACGGGCTGGGCGCTGCCGAGCTCGGTGAAGAGCGCGTCGTAGCGGCCGCCCGCGCCGAGGGCGTCTTGCGCGCCGAGGGCGCCCGAGACGTCGACCACCTCGAAGACGGTGCGGGTGTAGTAGTCGAGGCCCCGCACCAGGGTCGGGTCGACGGTGAAGGGCACGCCCGTCGCGGTGAGGAAGGCCTTGACCTGCTCGAAGTGCTCCCGGTCGGCGTCGTCGAGGGCGTCGAGGATCGACGGCGCGCCGGCCTTGTGCGGGAGGTCGCGCGGGTCCTTCGAGTCGAGGATGCGCAGGGGGTTGCGGGCGAGGCGCGCGCGGCTCTCTTCGGAGAGCCGGTCGGCGAGGGGGGTGAAATACGCGACGAGGGCGTCGCGATACCGACGTCGGGTGTCGGCGCCGCCCAGGGAGTTGAGCCGCACCGAGACGGGGCCCACGCCGAGCGATCGGATGAAGGTGGCCGCGAGGTCGATGCACTCGGCGTCGGCGGCGGGCGAGGGGTCGCCGTAGACCTCGGCGCCGACCTGGTGGAACTGCCGGTAGCGGCCCTTGGCGGGCTTCTCGGCGCGGAACATCGGGCCGAGGTAGGCCCAGCGCACGACGGGCTGCTGCGCGAGGGCGGCGTGCTCGATGGCGGCGCGCACGGCCGACGCGGTGCCCTCGGGGCGGAGCGAGAGCTTGCGGCCGCCGCGGTCTTCGAAGGTGTACATCTCCTTCTCGACGATGTCGGTGGCCTCTCCCACCCCGCGGTGAAAGAGCTCGGCGTACTCGCAGATCGGGGTGCGGACCTCGGCGTAGCCGTAGCGCGCGCAGACGTCGCGGAAGGCGGCTTCGAGTCGCAGCCAGCGTCGGGTGTCTCCGCCGCCGGGCAGGACGTCGTTCATGCCGGTGACGGCCTGGAGGGTTCCCATGAATGCGGGCGCGGACCCTAAGCGCAGGGGGCGCGGGGGGTCAACGCTTCACGAGGGGTGGCGGCGGCGGTTCAGCCGAGGTCGGGCAGGCAGGCGACGGCGCCCACGACCGCCGCGCCGAACACCGCCCCCCAGGGCGCGCCCAGCACGGCCAGGAGCGGCACGCCCAGGAGGCTCAGCGCTCCGAAGAGCCTCCCGCGCGGGTGGGCGGGGGCCTGCGACGCCGCCAGCGCGCCCAAGGGCAGGGTCATCGCGAGGGCCGGGCCCCCACGCGCGCAAGCCCGCGCCCACGATCGAGCGCGACGGCCAGGGCCACGGCCACGCCGCCCGCCGCGGCGAGGAGGCGCTCGCTCCGTCGATCGCGCGCGCGACCCACCCACCCGAAGGCGAGCGCGGTGAGCGCGAGGGCGAGGGCGACGCTCCCGCGCGGAGACCGAGGCGAGGTCCAGCGGGCGATCACGGGCGGGGGCGTGGCGTCGCGAGAGACGCAGTCGCGCACGGGGAGGTCGGCGTCGGGGCAGGTCCAGCCCGAGGGCGAGGGGCCTTCGAGGAGACGACGGGGAGGTGGTCGACGCGGCGCGTGGGCGCGTCGAGGTCGGCCGTGATGGGCCAGCGGAGATGGAACATCCGCGCGTCGTCGACGGGGCGGGTGACCGTCGCGACGAGGCGCGTCGCGGGGCCTCGCCGGGGGGAGCACCGCGGCCCACCCGCGCGGCGTGGCGCGGAGCGGGAGCGGGTCGTGACCTCCGACGAGGTGCACGAAGGGGCGCGAGGGAGAGTGACCGACGGCGGAGGCAGCAGCGCGAGCGCGCCCTCGCGGCGAGGCCAGAGCCCGCGGACGGTGACGGTCTCGGTGGCGGGAGCGCCGTCGTGGAGGGTGCGCTCCTCGAGGAGCTCGATGGGCCCGAGGAGCAGGGCCACGAAGACGGGCAAGGGGAGCAGCACGGGCGCGGGAGGGCGAGGGGTGTAACACACGCCGCGCGGGCCTCGCGGCTGGACGTCGCGGGCGCGTCGCTGCTAACGCTCCCGCCTTGCGGTGAGCGCTCCGGGAGACATCGTCGACGACGCCGCGGCCGACGACCCCGTCGTGCGGATGCCGCGCGCGATGGCGTCGCTCCGCCCGCTCCCTCGGCGCGGGCGCGCGCACTGTGGCCACCGTGGCCGTCGTGGGCGCGCTGGTCAGGGCCTCGCTCGGGGGCGTGGGCATCGGGATCGTGTGGGCCATGCGCCAGCCGCTCGCGCCGCGCCCCGTCGCGATCCGCCCCGTCGCCGCGAGAGAGACCGTCGTCGACGCGGGTCCGCCCGAGGTGTACGCGCTCGCGGTCGACGCGGGTCCGCGCGCCGAGCGCACCGTGTCGCGGGCGAAGGGCGAGGTCGAGGTGCAGCGGCAGGAGGTGGGCCCCGGCGGGCTCGCGGCGACGCTGCGCGCGATGGGTGTCTCCGGCGAGGAGGTCCCGCGGGTGGTGAACGCGCTGCGGGTCTACGTGAACATGCGCTCGCTCATGCCCAGCGACCGGGTGACGGTGCTGCGCGAGCCCGAGACGCACGGACGCGGCGGGTGGAGTTCCAGCGAGGGCCCACCGTGGCCTTCGCGGTGACGCGGGGCGGTCGAGGTCGGTGGCGCGCGGAGCGGGTCGAGGTGCTGGTCACGGCGTCGCGCGTCGAGGCGGGCTTTCGCGTGCGCGGCGGGGTCGAGGCGAGCGTGCGCGCGGCGGGGCTCGACCTGTCGATCGTGATGGGCCTCGCGGAGTGCTTCACCGCGATGGACCTCCCGCCCACCCTCTCCGAGGGCGACCTCGTGCGGCTCGTCGTCGACGAGGAGCGCCTGAACCGCGAGTTCTCCCGCTACGGCCGCGTGCTCGCGGTGGACTACCGCGGCGTGCACGGGGACCGCCGCGCCTACTGGCTCCCTCGGCCCCGACGCGGCGACTGGTTCGACCCCGAAGGGAACTCCTGGGAGCGCGGCCCGCTGCGATCTCCTCTCCCCGGCGCGGCGGTGACCGCGCGCTTCGACCCGGCGCGCGTCCACCCCACGCTCCATCGCCTCATGCCGCACAACGGCGTCGACTACGCCGCCCCCGAGGGCACGCCCGTCTACGCCGCGGCCGAGGGCCTCGTGACCTGGGCCAACGAGTCGGGCACCTCGGGGAACCTCGTCCGCGTTCGCCACGCCGCGCTCGGCGTCGAGTCGGGCTACGCGCACCTCTCCGTCATCGAAGAGGGCCTGCGCCCCGGGCAGCGCGTGCGCCTGCGGCAGCGCGTCGGCCTCGTCGGCTCCACGGGTCGCAGCACGGGGCCGCACCTTCACTTCTCGGTGCAGCGCGGCGGGGCCTTCATCGACCCGCTCTCGATGCACGGAGACCGGCGCTCGGTGCCCCCCGCGCTGCGCGGTCGCTTCGAGGCCGACCGCGCCGACCTCGACGCGGCCCTCGACCGCGTGGCCGTCGAGGGCGTGACGCTCTCGCCCCCGACGCGGGGCCGCTCCCTCGCGGCCCCTGCCCCCGCGCCGCCGCCAGGGTTCATCACGCCGGGCCCGCCCCGCCGAGATGGAGGGCGACGAACCGACGGGGCCCCTCGCGGATTGAGCCCGCGCGCCGCTGCGGCGGCGCCGTTGTGTCTCGGGGAGGGGTTGTTCTGTCTCCGCGGCCTTCGAGATGAAGAACACTTCGAGCGAACGGTGGGTCACCTACCTGGTCGCGGTGACCGCCGCGGCGGTCGTGCTGCTCCTCGGCCTTCAGAGCTTCGGCATCTGGCAGCCCCATGAGATCCGCGTGGCCGACGCCGCGCGCGCGATGATGTCGGGCACCGCCGACGTGCCCGCGCAGCCGCCGCTGCAGGTCCGCGCCGTGGCGCTGGGCTTTCGCATGGGCGGCGTGTCGAGGCTCTGGGGGCGGCTCCCCACCGCGCTCCTGTCGTTCCTGTCGGCCTGCGCGCTGATGGCGGCGGCGCGGGGCGCGGGCGACCGACGTCTCGCGGCGTACACGGGCGTGGCCTACGCGACGCTCCCGCTGGTGTTCATGAACGCGCGCCAGATGTTCGGCGGCGGCGTGGCGCAGTCGGCCTCGACCCTCGCGCTCTCGGGCGCGGTGCTCGCGGTGTGGGGCCGCGGCGACGCGTGGCGCGGCGCGGGCGCGGCCATCGGCGCGGCGGGGCTCCTCCTCGCGCAGGGCGCGGCGGGCACCATGCTCGGCGTGGTGCCGGTGCTGGGCGCGCTGGGCCTCGCGACCCTGCTGCGCTTCTCGCGCGAGGGCCGCGTCGCGCGCATCGCCGGGATCGCGTCGCTGCTCGTGGCCGCGGGGCTGATGGTGAAGGTGGGCACGGTGCTCGGCCGCGGCGCGCTCGACGGGTACTCGCCGTGGGTGGGGGCCTCGTCGGCCGCGCAGCCGCCGACGCAGTGGCAGACCTTCGAGGGCTACCTGGAGAACCTCCTGCACGCGACCTTCCCGTGGACGGGCTTCGTGCCCTTCGGGCTGATGCGCCTCGTGTCTCCGCCCTCGCGGGTGCCCGCGGGCGAGACCGAGCGGGTGATCGACGCCGACGAGGCGGGCGAGGCCGACGCGTGGCGCGAGGCCGGGATGCGCCTCACGGCCTTCCTCGCGATCGCGCTGGGCTTCGGCCTTCAGACCCTGCACATGCAGCTCTACGGGATGACCGCCTTCGTGGTGGCCGCGCCCGTCGCCCTCGGCATCGCCGCGCTCCTGCGCGACTGCGAGCGCGAGATGGCGCCGTGGCGCACCGTCGCCGTGGCCGCGGCGCTCTTCACGATGCTGATGCTCCGCGACCTCTTGCAGTTCCCGAAGGTGAGCTACGCGGCGCTGGGGCTGCCCGACGGGGGCCCGACCTTCCCGCAGGGCTTCACGATGAAGCTCGGCGACTGGATGCAGAACGTGAGCGCGGCGCGCGCGAGCGGCGGCGCGGTGCCGCCACTGCCCGCCGAGGGCTGGTTCCTCATCGAGGCGGCGATCTTCCTCGCGCTGGGCGTGCTGGTGGTGTTCCAGGGCGCGGGCGAGGTGCGGCGCTTCGGGCTGCGCGACCCGTGGACCTGGGTCGAGCGCACCGAGGCCGCGGGCGTCGCGCGCGGCGACGCCGAGGAGAAGGAGCTCGGCAAGCGCTCCCTCGGCGCGTGGCTCCTCGCGAACCTGCGCTGGGTCTTCGCGGCCCTCGCGGTGACGCTGCTCGTGGTGGGGCTCTCGGTGCCGCCCGCGACGCCGGCGCTCACCACCCCCGGCCGCAACGCCTTCAAGCTCATCGCCGCGCTGCCCGTGCTCTCCGTCGCGGGCCTCTTCGCCCTCATCGGAGTGTGGAACCTCTGGTCGTGGCTCGGCCGCCCCGCGGGCCCCGTCTCTCGCGCGCTCGGCACGCGCGTGACGTGGGTGCCCCTCGCGGCCACGGTGGTCGCGCTGGTGATCACGCAGGGCTTCATCCCCGCGCTCTCGGAGCACATGTCTCCGCGCGGCGTGTGGGCGGTGGTGCGGATGCTCCGTCGCGGCGACGAGCCCGTGGCGCGCTTCGGCGGCGACCGCGAAGACCCGGCCACGCGGTACTACACCTCGGCGCAGCCCGAGACGCTCTCGAGCGAGGAGCAGGCGGTGCGCTGGCTCACGGGCCCGCGGCGGTCGTTCCTGGTGCTCGCGACCGACGTGTTCCCGTCGCTCAACCGCGCGTACCGGCGCTCGCAGCACGCGAACCTGCCCATCGCCGACGCGAGCAACTCGAACCTCTACCTCGCGGTCTCGTCGCTCAACGGCCAGCCCAACCGCAACCCGCTGGAGCCCTTCGTGAGCTCCACCCGCCCGCGCATCCGTCACCCCGCGCGCGAGCCCACCCGCTGGCAAGACACCTTCGAGTACATCGGCTACGACCTCGACTCGCACGGGCTGCCCTACGTGCCCCTCGGCGGCTCGTTCCGGATCTCGTTCCACTTCCACGTGCTCGCCGAGTCGCAGCGCAACTGGCAGCTCTTCGTGCACACCGACGGGCAGGGCCCGCGCATCAACGGCGACCACGAGGCCGTCAACGGCAAGTACCCCGTGCGCTACTGGCTCCCGGGCGACTACATCCGCGACGACCTGACGGTGAACGTGCCGGCCACCTATCGCCCCGGCATCTACACGGTGTACATGGGGTTCTTCGACGGCGGCGACCGCATGCGCCTCGAGGGCGGCGACCACGACCGCGACAACCGCGTGGTGGTGGCGAGGGTGCGGGTGCAGTGACCCCGCGTTGGAGCTGAAGGAGCGGAGGCGGCGCGATGAGCACGAGCAGAGACGACGGTGACCCCACGGTGCCCGCGAGGCCGTCGATGCCCCCCGACGGCCGCGAGCGACGCTCGTTCCCGCGCATCGACGTCGACTGGGCCGTCGACTGCAGCGACGGCGACACCTTCCTCTACTCGTTCATCACGAACATCTCCGAGATGGGGATCTTCATCGCGACGCGCGAGCCGCCCGTGCTGGGCACGCGGCTCACGCTGCGCTTCTCGCCCCCCGGCGAGGAGGAGCTCGCGCTCTCGGGCGAGGTCGCCTGGGTGAACCCCTGGCGCGAGGCGGGAGACAACCTCAACCCGGGCTTCGGCGTGCGCTTCGTCGAGCTCAGCCCCGAGCAGCGCGAGCGGCTCGTGTCGATCGTGCACGCGATCGCGTACCTCCCCGACGAGGGCTGAGCCCCGCGATGGACCTCGGGTTGACCGGGCGCTCGGTGCTCCTCGTGGGCGCGAGCCGTGGCATCGGCCTCGCGATGGCCCGCGCCTTCGGCGCCGAGGGCGCGCGGGTGGGCCTCGTGGCGCGGGGCCGCGACGACCTCGACGCGGCGGCCGAGGCGCTGCGCGCGGCGGGCGTCGAGGTGCTCACCGTGCCCGCCGACGTCTCCACCGAGGAGGGCGCGCGCGGCGCGGTGGAGGCCGCGCTCACCCGCTGGGGCGCCGTCGACGTGCTGGTGAACAACGCCGGGGGGTCGATGGGCAGCGGCGCCTTCGACAAGGCCACGGCGGCGCAGTGGCGCACGGTGCTCGACGTGAACCTCATGAGCGCGGTGTGGGCCTCGCAGGCCGCGGTGCCCGCGATGGTCGCGCGGGGCGGCGGGGTCATCCTCCACACGTCGTCGATCTGCGGCCGGGAGTACTGCGCGACGGCGCCCTACATGGCCGCGAAGGCCGCGCTCGTCGCGCTCGCGAAGGAGATGGCCGTCGACCTCGCGAAGCACGCGATCCGGGTCAACTCCATCGCGCCGGGGTCGATCCTCTTCGAGGGCGGGAGCTGGGACCGGCGCGCGAAGAGCGAGCCCGCGCGGGTGCAGAAGATGATCGATGAGGACCTGCCGTGGCGGCGCTTCGGCACCGAAGGAGGTCGCCGACGCGGCGGTGTTCCTCTGCTCGGAGCGCGCGAGCTGGGTCACGGGTGCGTGCCTCGTGGTCGACGGCGCGCAGGGCCGCGCGCTGTAGCGCTCAGCGGCGCTTCTTCGCTCGCGCTTCGCGGTCGACTTCGCGGCGGCGCGCGCGGGCTTCTTGGCGGCGGCCTTCGTCGACGCGCCGTTGGGCCTCGCGGCGGCGCGCTTCGCGCCGTGGATGAGCCCCACGAGGTCGCCCACGGTGCGGTGCGCCTCGATGGGGTGTCTCAGCGAGGAGCGCTTCGCGACCTCGTAGCGGTTGCCACGGCCCTCGCGCTCGCGGAGCAGCACACCGGCGTCGACCAGCTCGGCGACGATGCGCTGGACGGCGCGCTCGGTGATACCCACGCGCTCGGCCACCTCACGCATGAGCGCCGAGGGGTCTGCCGCGAGGCAGAGGAGCACGTGGCCGTGGTTGCTGAAGAACGTCCAGCCCGGTTCGGGGGAGCGCGGCATAGAGTGAACCCGGCGCAGATGGAACACCGGGACCCGCGCCGCGATGCAACGGCAATCGTCGCGAGGCTCCGGCGGCTACTGACACGCCCCGGAGGATCGGTTGCAGGCGGCGAAGGGGGCGCACGCAGCGTCGTTGGCGCAGCCGCAGTAGCCGCCGACGCACGCGCGGTTGGCCCGCACTGCTCGCTCGCGGTGCAGCGGCACTCGGCGCGGAGCACACCGCGCCCGAGACGCAGTACGCGTCGGAGCTGCACGACGACACGCAGCGGTCGGTGCTCGCGTCGCAGCGGTACGCGCCGCACGCCCGCGGGGTCGACGGAGCACCGAGGAAGCAGGCGCCGCCCGTGGTGAGCGGCACGCAGAGGTACTCGGCGCGGCACTGCGAGCTCGCCGAGCAGCGCTGGAGGCAGAAGGTGTAGGTGCCGTCGGTGACGCACACGCCGCTCGACCCGCAGTCCGAGTCCGCGCGGCACGGCGCGGTGCAGTACCCGCCGGGGAAGCCCCGTCGCGCTCCCGATGCAGTCGCCGCTGCCGCACTCCGCGTCGCTCGCGCACGCGCGGCCGGGCACGGGGCCCGTGGGCGCCGACATGCACGCTCCCGACGCGCAGGTCTGACCCGCGGCGCAGGCGTGGCCGCAGGCGCCGCAGTGGCTCGCATCCGTCTGGGTGTTGACGCAGGCGCCCGAGCACGAGGTGGTGGGCGCGGCGCACGAGGCCGTGCAGATGCCGGCCTGGCAGGTGAAGCCCGCGCGGCACGCGACGCCGCAGCCGCCGCAGTTCGCCGCGTCGCTCTGCGTGTCGACGCACGCGCCGCCGCAGGTGGAGCGAGGCGCCGCGCAGTCCGACTGGCACGCGCCGCCGACGCAGCGCTGCCCCGTCGCGCAGGCGTGACCGCAGGCGCCGCAGTGCGCGGGGCTGATGCTGGTGTCGACGCAGCCCCCGCCGCACGCGACGAGCGCGCCCGAGCAGCCGCCCGAGCCCGAGTCGGTCGCGGGCGCGCCGCTGTCGACGGCGGGTTGGCCCACGTCGGCGACGTCGCGCTCGAGCGGGCCGGCGTCGCGGGGCCCGGGGCCGATCGAGGGGATGTCTCGCGCGCTCGGGACGTCGAAGCTGGGCGCGCCGCGATCCGCGGAGTAGCTCAGGTCGCTCGAAGGGCCCGAGTCGAGGTAGTCCTGGTAGGGGTCACCGTCGACGGTGGCGCACCCGAGCCCGAGCGCGGCGACGACGAGCCCGACGTGGAGCAGAGCAGAGCGGCGGTTCATGACGGCGGCCTCGTGCGGCAGAATAGACCCCCGCGCGTCTCTCGTGTCACCCCGACCGCGCGAGAGATCGTGCCGTGATCTCGGTGGTCCTACCCTTCCGCGACGCGGGAGAGACGATCCGCGGGGCGCTCGCTGGCCTCCTCGCCGAGCGCGACCCCCCGCGTGAGGTGGTCTGCGTCGACGACGGGTCGGTCGACGGAGGCCCCGCCCTCGTGCGGGAGGTGATGCGCTCCGACGAGAGGGTGCGCCTCGTGCCCGCGGGGGGCGTGGGCGTCGCTCGCGCGCTCTCGGTCGGCGTAGCGGCCGCGCGGCACCCGCTCGTCGCGCGCATGGACGCGGACGACCTCTCCCTCCCCGGTCGCTTCGCGGCGCAGGTCGACGCGCTCCGGCGCGACCCGTCGGTCGGCGTGGTGGGCGCGCGCGTCGAGCCCTTCGGCGACTACGGCGGCGGCACCGAGCGCTACCTCGCCTGGATGAACGCGCTCGTCACGCCCGAGGAGCACGCGCGCGATCGCTTCGTGGAGTCTCCCTTGTGTCACCCCTCGGTGCTGATGCGCCGCGAGGCCCTCGACGCCGCGGGCGGCTACCGCGAGGTCAGCGGCCCCGAGGACTGGGACCTCTGGCTGCGCGTGGTGGCGTCGGGCTGGTCGCTCGCGAAGGTGCCCGGGGTGTACCTCCGTTGGAGGCAGCACGCGCGGAGCGTGACGCGCGTCGACGCGAGGCAGTCGCTCGCGGGGCTGCGCGCGGTGCGGGCGCCGTACCTCGCGCGCTGGCTCGTCGAGAGGGGGAGGCCCGTAGTGGTGTGGGGCGCGGGCGCGACGGGCAAGCGCGTGGCGCGCTCGCTGGAGCCCTACGGCGTGCGCGCGTCGGGCTTCGTCGACGTCGACCCCGAGAAGGTTGGGCGCAGCGCCCGCGGCGCGCCCGTGAGAGAGATCACGTCGCTGCGTCGGGGAGACGCGACGGTGGTGATCGCGGTGGGCGCCGCGGGGGCGAGGGACGAGGTGAGGGGGTGGCTGCGGGCGAGGGGGTGGGTCGACGGCGACGAGTGCGTCGCGGCGTCGTGAGGGGCGGTCAGGCGACGCCGTAGGGCACGGCGGTGAAGGCCGCGACGGCGGCGCGCTCGCGCTCGGCGTCGATCACCTCGAGCGAGCGCTGCCAGCTCAGCACCACGAAGTCGGCGAGGTCCTGCGCGGGCAGGCGCTGAGACATGGCGGCGAGCACGCCCGAGCGCTCCAGGTGCGACCACCACTGCGAGAGGGTCGGGGCCTCGTCGAAGGGCAGAGAGATCTGGGTCATGGCGGTGTCTCCTTGTTGGGGTGTCGCCATGGAACGAAAGCACTCGATCCGAGACGTCAACCCGTCGCGGCTTCGGCGACCCGCACTCTCGGGGGCGCGCGGTGCTCCGGAGCGCTGCGCATCAGGGCCTCGACGGCGTCGCGGTCACTTTGCGAGGGGCGGCCCCACTCCGCGGTGTATCCAAAATGCTCCCGCAGACTAACCCCGCCGAAGCGATCGTCGAGCAGCTCGACGTGGTCGCCCGTGAGGAGCGCCGGGTGCTCGACGCCCGCGGCGCGGCACACCTGCAGGATCTCCTTGCGCAGCGCGGTGACGTAGTTCGCGAGGCGCACCGACTTGAGCGTCGGGTCGAGCCCGCGCACGAGCCAGGGCGTCTGCGTCGCGACGCCCGTCGGGCAGTGGCCGTCGTGACACCGCTGCGCCTGGATGCATCCGATGGAGAGCATCGCCTCGCGCGCGACCGAGACCATGTCGCAGCCGAGCGCGAAGGCGATGAGCGCGTCCATCGGAAAGCCCAGCCGCCCCGCGCCGTTGAAGACCACCTTCTCGTGCAGACCGCGCGCGGCGAAGACCTTGTAGACCCGCGAGAAGCCTTGCTTGAACGGCAACGCGACGTGGTCGCTGAACACCAGCGGCGCCGCGCCCGTGCCGCCCTCGCCGCCGTCGACGGAGACGAAGTCCACGCCGCGGCCCGTGGTGTCCATCAAGCGCGTGAGCTCCTCCCAGAAGCTCATCTGCCCGACGGCGGACTTGATCCCGACGGGCAGGCCCCCGCTCAGCTCCGAGAGCATCTCGACGAAGTCGAGCATCTCGTCGGCGTTCTTGAACGCGCGGTGCGCCGCGGGGCTCACGCAGTCTCTCCCCATGGGCACGCCGCGGATCTGCACGATCTCGGGCGTGATCTTCGCCGCGGGGAGGATCCCTCCCGCGCCGGGCTTCGCGCCCTGCGAGAGCTTGATCTCGATGGCGAGCACCTGCGGGTTGCGCTTGAGGTTCTCGACGAAGCGCTCCTTGGAGAAGTTCCCGTCGGCGTCGCGGCAGCCGAAGTACCCCGTGCCGAGCTGCCACACGAGGTCGCCGCCCTTCTGGTGGTACGGCGAGATCCCGCCCTCTCCCGTGGCCTGCCAGCAGCCCGCGATCTCGCACCCGCGGTTGATGGCCTCCACCGCCGCGCTCGAGAGCGAGCCGTAGCTCATGCCCGAGATGTTCACGATGGAGCGCGGGCGGAACGCCTTCGGGCGCTTTCGCCACGCGCCCATGACCTTCGCGCAGGGCGCGCGGTAGAGCGGGTCGTACTCCGCGTCGCCCTGGTGGGGGTCGAGCAGCGGGAAGGGCGAGTGCTTCACCACGGCGTAGTTGGGGGAGCGCTCGAGGTCGTTGTCGGTGCCGAAGCCGAAGTAGGGGTTCTCCTTCTTCGACGACGCGTAGACCCAGCGGCGCTGGTCGCGCGAGAAGGGCCGCTCCTCGTCGTTGCCCGTCACGATGTACTGACGGAGCTCGGGGCCGACCGTCTCGAGCATGTACCTGAAGTGCCCGATGATCGGGAAGTTCCTCAGGATCGCGTGCTTCTTCTGCACGACGTCATAGAGCGCCACCGCCACCAGGGCCGCGCCGAGCGCGTAGAGGATCCACATCGCGTCCTTCGCCTCGCAGTGCGTCAGGGGGTGTCGGGGCGCGCGCCGCGGTCGCGAGCACCCCTCGACCCCGTTGTGTTCGACGGTGAAGTGTCATACCCCACCGGGGCCGTGAACCACCCGTCGAAGTTCCTGATGGCCGTCTGCCTCGCCGGCGCCGCCTCGACCCTGGGCGCCTCTGCCTCGGCGCAAGACCTCACCTCGCACCTGCACCCGCCGCAGACCGCGATCCCTCGCGGCACCGACGTGTCGCCCTGGGCCTTTCGCCTGGAGTTCGGCGCGGGCGCGATGCTCCGCGACTTCGACAACGACGACATCGGCTTCAGCACGCCGATGATCCGCGGCACGCTCCGCCTCTCGTACTCCTTCGTCGACGCGCTGGCGCTGCAGGTGAACGCGTCGTGGGGGCGCTTCTTCCGCGACCCCGACTCGGTCGGCTACGTCGACTTCACCGCGGGCCTTCGCTTCGAGCCGCAGATCGGCGAGGCGGGCCGCCTCTGGATCGACGGCAACTTCGGCGTGGTGCTCCCCGGTCAGCTCACGCGCCCGGGCTTCGACGCCGGCCTCGGCTTCGAGATCAGGGCCAGCCGCTTCTTCGGCATCGGGCCCTTCGTGCGCTTCGGCTACTTCTTCGACGGCCGCGCGGCGGTGACGCCGGTCAACAACATGAACATCCCCGGCACGCAGATGCCGGTCTACACCTCGCCCGACCTCATGTACGCGGTGGCGGGCGTGTCGTTCACGCTTCGCCGCGCTGAGCCCGACCAGACCCCGCCGCCCGCGCCCCCGGCCGACACCGACCACGACGGCGTGAACGACCCGCAGGACCAGTGCGTGAACGAGCCCGCGGGAGAGCACCCCGACCCGGCGCGCGCGGGCTGCCCGCTGCCCGACACCGACGGCGACGGCGTCTTCGACCCCGACGACCAGTGCGTGAGCGAGCCCGCGGGAGAGCACCCCGACCCCGAGCGCCGCGGATGCCCGCTGCGCGACACCGACGGCGACGGCGTCTTCGACCCGCAAGACCAGTGCGTGAACGAGCCCGCGGGAGAGCACCCGAACCCCGAGCGCGCGGGCTGCCCCGACGGCGACGGCGACCACGACGGCGTGACCGACCACGTCGACCAGTGCCCGACGCAGCCGATGGGCTTCCACCCCGACCCTGAGCGCGCGGGCTGCCCGGCGCCCGACCGCGACCACGACAACGTGCCCGACGCCGTCGACGCCTGCCCCGACCGCCCCGGCGCGCCGAGCACCAACCCGCGCCGCAACGGCTGCCCCGGCCTCGTCTCCCTCGAAGAGGGCCAGCTCCGCATCAACCGCCCGGTGTTCTTCGCGAACAACCGCGACACCGTGCTGCGCACCAGCTACCCCGTGCTCAACGCGGTGGTCGAGGCGCTCGCGGCGACGCCCGAGATCCGCATGGTCTCCATCGAGGGCCACACCGACGACGTGGGCGACGACGCCGCGAACCTCGACCTCTCGCGCCGCCGCGCGCAGAGCGTCATGCGCTACCTCACCGAGCACAACATCGACGCCTCGCGCCTCACCGCCGAGGGCTTCGGCGAGACGCGCCCGCTGGTGTCGGGCACCAACGCCCGCGCCCGCGCGCAGAACCGCCGCGTGGAGTTCCGCATCACGCAGATCGGCTCCGCCGCCGCGCCCGCGCCCGCCTCGGCGCCGCCCGCCGCGACCAGCACCCCCGCTGCGCCCGCGCAGCCTGCGGCGCCCGCCGCACCCGAGCAGCCCGCGCAGCCTGCGACGCCCTCCAACTGACATCGCGCGTCCACTCGGGCCGTCGCGCGCGCAGCGCGGGACGGTGACGCGCGACGTCGATTTCGCGAAGGGCGCTCGGCCTCTGGGCACTCACCGGTCGAAAGGCTCGATGGGTGCCTCGATGACCAGACTTCGCTTCACGATCTTCGCCGTCTCCCTCTCTCTCACTGCCGCGTGTGTGCGCGACGTCGACCTCGCCAGGGATGACGTCCCGGACGGCGGTCCGCGCGAGGACGTCCATGCGCTGGGCGACGCGCCCACGTTCGACGTCCCCACCGCCGACGCTCCGCCCACCGACGCTCCGCCCACCGACGCGCCGTCCATTCCCTATTGCCCCGAGGACCTCGATCGCAACACCGCGCAGAACCCCGCGCTGCTCTATCCCCGCGCGGTGGTGATGGTCCCGCCCGACTCCGCGCAGACCTTCCCCACGGGGCCTTCGTACTCGGTGTCGGGCCTGTGGGTCGCGCCGCGACGACTCGCGACCCCCGTCGACCGGATGTGCCCTGCGTCCGTGGCGTCTGCGCCTGGGTGTCACCCCGACGCGGTGATCCGCGTGCAGCCGATCGGCGCGACAGAGCCCGTGGAGTTCCTCGTGAGCGTGCCCTTCGACGAGCTCCCGGTGATCGCCGTGGGCACGGTCGTGACGCTCTCATTGGAGCCAGCGACCATCATCGGCTCGCCCATCTTCACGCCAGAGTCGGTGGCCCTCCGGCTCGTGCTCGGCACCGAAGGCCCACTACAGATGTTCGTGATGACCAGGTGGAACGAGCAGAGCGCGAGCAGGCATCCGGAGATGTCCCGCGCGGAGGTGCCCGTCTGCGTCAGCCGACCCGAGCCGACGTGCAACCGTACCCTCGCTGCGTACGAGATGCGCGTGACCGGCGCTGGCGCCGACCTGCGCGTCCCGCCCCTGGAGGATCGCGTCTGGGACACCGCCGATGGTCGGTTCCGCGTGCGCAACTACGGTTGGATCCATCGCATCCCCGGGTACCGTGGCGGCTTCGAGTGCGCGGACTACACGTACGACAGCGTCTCGTACGAGATGGTTCGGCTCCCCTCTCCGTGACCCGCGCGCTCGTCGCCGTCTCGCTCGCGCTCCTCCCCGCGGTCGCGCGCGCTGACCCGCCCACGACCGTGCGCTTCTCGTGGGTGCGCGGAGACGGCGCCGACGCCTGCCCCGACGAGCGCCGCGTCCGCGACGACGTCGAGCGACGGCTCGGACGCGACCCCTTCTCCGACGACGCGACGCGCTCCATCGAGGCCCTGGTGGAGCGCGTCGATGAACACTGGCGCGCGACGATCCGCGTGCGTGACGCGAGCGGCGCCACGGTCGGAGAGCGCGCCCTCACGCGCGACGACGCGCGCTGCGACGCCGTCGTCGACGCGAGCGCCCTCGCCGTCGCCCTCGCCATCGACCCCGACGCGCCCACCGACCCGCCTCCGCCCGCGCCTGCGTCGCCGCGTCGACGACCGCGCCGCTCGCGCCCCGCGCCGCCCGCGCCCTTCACCGGTCCCTGGATCTCCGTCGCGCTCCGCGGAGCCGTCACCGCCGGGCTCACACCGTCCGTCGTGCCCTCGGCGGGGCTCTCCGCGTCGGTCGATCTCTCGCCGCGATGGGGGATGCGCGTCGCGCTCGACCACGCGCTGGCGGTGAGCGCCGACGACCCTCGCTTCGCCTTCGGCTTCACCCGCGCGTCGATCGAGGGCTGCGCGCGCCCCTGGCTCTCGACCCGCGTAGACCTCGCGGCCTGCGCCGGGGTCGCGGGCGCGCTCACGCAGGCCGTCGTGAGGAACGGCTCGTCGCTCGACGCGGGAGAGTCTCCGTGGATCGGCCTCGCGACCTCGCTGGCCTTCACCGTGCGCCCCACGCCGCGGTGGTTCGTGTCGCTGCGGGTCGACGGCGCGGCGGCGGTCTCGCGCGGGCGCTTCAACCTCCTCCCGACCGCGGGGGCGATCTACGCGCAGCCTGCGGTCGCCGGCGGCGCCGCGTTGGAGCTCGGGCTGCGCGCCCCGTGACAGCGCTGTGTACGATTTCGCGAAGGCTCTGGTGGCGCCGCGCACTCACCCTCCGACGATGAAGCCCGCGGTGACGGCGATGCCGATGGTCTCCGCGCCCGACGCTCCGCTCGACGTGGCGGCCGTGCACGCCGCGCACGGAGACTTCGTGTGGGCCACGCTCCAGCGCATGGGGGCGCGTGAGGCCGACCTCGAAGACCGCTTTCAAGAGGTCTTCCTCGTGGCGCACCGGCAGGCCGCGGGCTTCGAGGGGCGCAGCCGCGTCACCACCTGGCTCTACGCGATCTGCCTCAAGGTCATGGCCTCGCACCGGCGACACCCCTGGGTCCGCCGCGAGCGCGTCACCGAAGAGGTCCCCGAGGCGCGCGCAGAGAGCGCAGAGGGGCCCGACGCGCGGCTCGAACGACGGCAGGCCCAGGCCCGCCTGCGCGAGGTGCTCGACGCGATGGAGCTCGACCGACGCGCGCTCTTCGTCATGGCCGTCATCGAGGAGATCCCCGCCGACGAGATCGCCGCCATCACGGGCGTACCGCTCGGGACGGTGTACTCGCGCGTCCACGCGGCGAAGAAGGATTTCGACGCCGCCGCGAAGCGCGTCGCGCGCCGTCACGACAACGGAGGCGAGCGATGAGCCTCGACGACGACCTCTCCCCCGAGTCGATGGAGCTCCTCCGTCACGCCGAGCGCCCGCGCGCGCGCACCGAGGCCGAGCGCCGCCGCACCGCCGCCTCCGTCGCGCGCATCGCCAGCGCTCCCGTCGCTGCGGGCGCCGCGTGGCTCTCGTGGAAGGGCGCCGCCCTCGCCGCCGCGCTCCTCACGGCGGGCGCGGTGACGGTCACCGCCGCGCGTCGCGACCCGGCGAGCGCTCCACGGCCCGCGCGCGCTCCAGACGTCGTCGCGCTCGCGCGCCCCCCGCACCCGCCGCCGGTCTACGGCCCCGTCGCCGACACGCCTCGCGCCGTACCCATGGTCGCGCCTGCCCCTCGCGCCGCGGCGCCCGATGCTCGGCGGCCGTCACCGCGTCGCCCCGTCGCGTCGAGGGAGGTCGTCGCGCCCGCCGCGCCTCCCGTCGCCGCGGGCCCTGCCCAGAGCGTCGGCGCCGTCGTCGCGCCGGTCGCCCGCCCGCGCGAGGATGTGCTGCGCGCGTTGGAGCGCGCCCGAGCGCTCCTCGCTGACGACCCCGCCGAGTCGCTGCGCGTCGTCGACGCGCTGCCCCGCGGAGACCTCGACGAGGAGCGCGAGCTCATCGCCGTCGACGCCCTGCGCCGCCTCAGTCGCGACGCGGCGATGCGCGCGCGGGGCACGGCGTTCCTCGAGCGCTTTCCCCGGAGCCTCTACGCTGAGCGGGTGCGGCGGTGGTTGTAGTCGACCATTGACCTCTCGCGCGGAGCGGTGGTTCGCTCGCGGTCATGCGCCGACTCGCCCTCGCCTCCGTCGCCGTCGCCCTCCTCACCGCGTCCGTCGCGGGCGCGCAGACGCCGCCGCCCGCGGTGTCGTTCGTCTCGCTGCGCGTCGTGCCGTCGCCCGCGGCGAGCGCGGTGCGCGGCGTGTTCAACCGCGCGCGGGGCCGCTTCGCCGCGTGCAACCCCGACGGCACCGAGGGCAGGGTCACCCTCTCGCTCCAGACCGACGCCAACGGTCAGGTCACCGTCACCCGCCGCCGCGGCAGCAGCTTCACCGACGACGCCGGGACGATCCCCGCGTGCGTCGCGCGCACCGCCGAGCGGCTCCAGTTCCCGAACTCCACGATGGGCACCCTCGACATCATGGTGACCGTGCAGTTCGGCGCCCCGCCCGCTCGCTGACGCCCGCTCCAAGGGGTGGTTCTCAAGCCCGCGCGGGAGGCGCAGTCTCGCCGCGCCATGCGCCAGACCCTCCTGTGCGTCGTCGCGCTCGCGGCGTGCTCTCGCCCCGCTCCGCGAACCCCTCCAGCGGCCTCTCCAGCGCCGCCGCCCGCAGCCGTGGTCACGGAGGTCGACGCGGGCTCGGGAGACGCCTCCGCGGTCGCTCAGGGTCTCCCGCGGTGCCCTGAGGGGCGCTCCCCGACGCCGCGGCTCCGCCCTCTGCCCGAAGACGCGACCGAGCAGGTCTGGCGCGTGCGCGAGACGACCGCGGGCGAGGGGCGCGACGCCGCCGTGGTCGCGGCCTGCGCGCGGATGCGTGACGCGCAGTCGGCACAGCTCTCCCGCGCGTTCGGGGACGCGGGCGACGAAACGGCGCGCGCTGTGTTCGCGGTGGTGGGCGAGTGCCACTACGGCCCGAGCGGCGCGTGGGTGATCGAGGCCGCGGGTCCGCTCCAGCAGCGCACGGCGCGCGGGGACGATGGGCCGACGCGGTGGTTCGAGCAGCGCGCGCGGCTCGCGTTCGTCGCGAACGGCGGCCGCGTCACGCGCTCGACGCGCGCGGCCGTCACGCTCTCGTCGCGCGACGAGCGCGGGGTGGCGATGTACTTCACGGCGCTGCACGACCTCGACGGAGACGGCGCCGACGAGGCCGCGGTGGCGGTGCGGGCCGAGCGCCTCGACCTGGGCAACCCGACGTCGGTGACGGGGGTGATCTACGCGGCGCGCGACGGGGCGGTCGCGCCCTACGCGCGGGGCGAGGGCGTGAGCGCGACCGACGCGTTCGACGTGGACGGCGACGGTCGCCCGGACTTCGTGCAGCCCTCGCGCTACCGCGCGCCGAACGGGTGCGGGCCGTCGATCTTCTACGGCCCGTCGGAGCTCGCGCACGCGCTGCCCGACGGGGGCTTCTCGCGCGACGACGCGGTGGCGCGTGAGTTCGTGAGGGTGGTGTGCGAGCCGCTCGCGGGGCTGCGCCACGTGGTGCGCGGCATCGCGGAGGCGGGCGAGCCCGAGGGCTACGAGTACCCGATGCGGGTGGGGTGCCTCGCGTTCCGAGGGGTGTCGCGCGAGACGCTCCGCGCCGAGGTGGAGTCGCAGTGGTCGGACCGCGAGGACAACGACTGCTCGACGCGCGAGGGCACGCTCGCGCTCACCGCGGTGGCCGCGCCGTTCACCGTGGAGCCGCCGTGCGAGTGAGCTACGGGACGGGGCTGTAACGGACGGTCATGTAGTTCACGGCGTTGACGACGACGGCCGGTCTGGTGCCCGCGCCCGAGAGGTCGTGGAACGAGACCGCGGACGCGCCGTGGCGGTCTTCGTCGAGGAAGACGACGTCGACGCGGCCGTCTTCGTGGAGGGCGAACTGACGACGTCCCGGTCGCTCTGGTTCGGCCACGAAGGCGGGCCAGGAGACCAGCCAGCGGCGGTTCGGCGCGGCGCCCGCGGTCGCGACGCAGACGCCCTCCCGCCCCGACGAGCCGTCGCCGACGTCTCCGAGCGAGATCGCGGGCCCGCGGGGTACGAACGGGAACCCGCCCTCGGTGGAGAGCGCGTCGAAGCTCGCGTAGCCCGTCGAGGTGAGCCACATCGCGTGACCCGCGGGGTACGCGCGCCCGAAGTACGTCGTCGCGAAGGGCAGGGGCGCCGTCGCGATCGCGCGCGGCGCGTCGACGAGCAACCGACGCGCGCCGGGGAGGTCGCAGACCTCTGTCCACACGACGCTCGCCGGGGCGGCCTGGCCGACGTAGCGGGGCGCGCGCGAGGCGGTCGGCCGACGCACGGCGACGCGGAGCGACTGCGGCGCGCCCGCGGCGTCGCGGTAGAGCCCCACGACGAGGAAGCCCGCGCCGTCCGCGCGCGAGCGGATCGGGTACACGCGCGTGCCCGACGCGAGGCGCTCGCTCGGTCCCGCGTTGTCGCCGTCCTCGCAGTCGGAGCGCGCTTCGACAGAGACGACGCCGACATCGAGCGTGACCTCGGCCTCGAGCGGCCCGCCGTCGCCGCCCTCGTACCGGAAGACGGCGTCGAGCGCGCGCGCCCTGACGGTGAGGTCGACGTCACCGCCCTCCGCGCAGGCGTCGGCCGACGGCTCCGTCGCGTCGCACCCTCGCCGGAGCTCGACGCGGGCGCCGGAGGGCAGGCCGCTCGTGCGGACGCGGAGGTTCGTCGTGCGCGTCAACGGCAGGGTGAGGGCCGCCGCGCGTCGATAGGGGAGCTCACCGGGGCAGGTGGTCGTCGGCGTCGAGGCGGGCGCGTCGACCGGGCCGACGCGCGTCGGCGTGCCGTCGAGGGGGATCACGAGGCCGGGGCAGCGAGCCCACGCGGGCGAGCAGTCCGGAGCGTCGCACGCGCCATCGGTCGCGACGTCGCCGCCTCCCGCGTCGTCGCCGTCGCCGCCTCCCGCGTCGTCGAGAGAGACGACGTCCATGTCGGGTGTCGCGTCCTCCGCGGGAAGCACGACGTCCGTGTCGGGTGTGACGTCCTCCGCCCCACCCGCGTCCTCCGCGGGGAGCACCACCTCCACGTCGGGCGTCGTCGCGTCGTCGACGTCTCCCGCGGAGGGTCCGTCGTCCAGGGCGACCGCGTCGTGCGGAGCCTCGGGACGATCGGGCAGACGGACGACGTCAGTCTCGGGTGTGTCGTCCGTGATCGCGGCGTCGCGAGGGGCGTCGATGGGGTAGAGCGCGACGTCGGCCGCTGCGTCGGGCGTGGGCGAGGCGACCCCACAGCCCATCACGCAGAGCGCGAGCCACGTCGTTGTGAACTGACCCGCGACCCGTCCCACGATGAACGACGTTACAGCGACCCCCGTCGGGTGTCGACGGGCTACGGGATCGGGTCGTAACGGACGGCGGCGTGGGGGTAGACCCCGAAGCCGCGCGCGTAGAAATCCAGCCGCTGCGTGAATCGGCCCGCGAGGTCGGTGACCCCCGCGCTCTCGTCGAAGACGCCGTTGTAGTCGAGGAGGAGCACGTCGATCGTTCCTCGCTCGTGGAGCGTGACCTCGCTGCGGACGAGGAGACCGCTGATCCACTGGAGCGAGGACCACGACACGACCCATCGCCGGTTCGGCGCGTCACCGACGAGCGCCGCGCAGACGCCGTCGGCGCCGGTGTCCGTGACGCCACCGCGACGGGTCGCGACGCCCAGGCCCGCGGGCTGCGCGGGGAAGGGCGGTCCGACGGCGACGGGGTCGAAGCTCAGGAACCCCGTCGAGGTGAGCCGCACGGGGTGGCCCACGGGGAGCTCGCGACCGAAGTAGCGCAGCGGAAAGGGCAGCGGCAGCGTCGCCACCGCTTCGCGCGCGCGGCGGAGCACACGCACCGCGTCGGGGAGGTCGCAGGCGTTCGTCCACACGACGCTCGCGGGCGCGGCGGAGGCGACGAAGCCTGGCGCGGTGGGCGTCGTCGCGCGGCGGATCGCGACCGTGAGGGGAGCGGGGTCGGTTCCGGGCGGGAGGTACGCGCCCACGACGAGGTAGCCGACCCCGTCGGCGGTGCGACGCAAGGGGATCGAGACCGACGAGGAGTACCCTCCGCGGGCGCTGGGGCCGACCACGCTGTCGCCGTCGTCGCAGGTCGAGCGCTGCTCCACCATGAACGGGGCCTCGGGGCCTGAGACCTCCGCGACGAGCTCGGCGCCGACGGGGTGCTCGTAGCGAAACACCACGTCGCGCGCGGTGTCGCCGACGACGCGCGTCTGCGTCATCGCGCGAGGCCCGTGCTCGGTGCCCGCGAGCGTGCGTCGGTCGACGGTGACCGGCGCCGCGTCGGGCGTGAGCGGGATGGGGTCGGCGCAGGTGTCACCGGGCGCGCGCGCGGGGCTGTCGACGGCGCTCCCGCGCAGGGAGAAGCTCCCCCACGGCACGCCCGGCCACGCGGCGACCACGAAGTAGTCTCCCGGCGCGAGCGCGCGGAAGGTTCGCGACGTGTCGTTCCACTCGCCCAGGACGACGCCCGCTCCCACGCCGCAGCGCGACTGGAGCTGCCACGTGAGGTCCGTCGGCGCGGTGGCGAAGGTCAGGGTCACGTCGCTGCGCCGCGCGAGCGTGAAGCGCCACACCGCGTCGCCCCAGCCGCGGCCCAGGTCCTGACGCGAGAAGATCGTCCCGAGGTCGAGCGAGGGGTCGAGCGCCTCGGGCGTGACGCTCACGGGCGAGCCGTCGAGAGGGAGGGAGAGGGGCGCGTCGCAGGCGTCTCCGAGCGCGCGCGGCCTCGGGCGCGGCGCGGCGTCGACCCGCACCGTGACGTCCCCGGGGGATGAACCGATCGAGAGCACCGGTTGGGCGACGACGCTGTACTCGCCGGGCGCGAGGTCCTCGATCCAGTGGGCGCGGGCCTCGCGGGCGTAGAGGCACGCGCCCACGCGCGGCGCGTCGACCCCGCAGCCGCGACGGAGCTCCGCGGCGACGCCCCTGCTGAACCACAGGCGCACGTCGCTGCGCTCACGCAAGGTGAAGCGCCACACCGCGTCGGCCACGCCGTAGCGCCCCGGCGCATAGGTGGCGCACGACACGCCGAGGTCGACCCAGCGGTCGAGCGGCGCGAGGTTCACCGTGACCGCGGGGCCGTTCGGCGTCACCACCGCGGCGTTCGGGCAGTCGTCGCCCACGGCGCGGCCCGTGTTCGGCGGCGCCGTGGAGACCGAGACCCGCACGGGGCCTCCTCCGTTCAGGTAGCCGACCACGGTGTACGAGCCCGCCGGGAGCGCGCGGTAGGTCGGAGCGCCGCAGGCGCCGGCTACCGTACTCGCCGCAGGTCGGCGTGAGGATCATCCCGAAGAGCCTCGGGGGATCGGTGAGGAAGTCGGCGTTCAGCGTCACGTCGCGCGGCTCGGTGAGCGTGAAGCGAGCGGCCCAGTCGACCGCGGACGCGCTCGCGCATCCGCCCGCGGTGATCGACGCCCGGTAGTCGAGCGTCGCCGGGTGGATCACCGCGCCGGGCGTGTCGGGGACGATCTCGACGCCCGGGCAGAGCTCGGCCTCGGAGACCGTGCGCGGGAGGAGCGTCGCCGAGACCTCGAAGGGCGCGGTGATCGCGGGCGCCTCGACGATGACGAACCACGTCCCCGCGGGCACGGCGCGGAGGCGGCGGTCGAAGCCGCCCGCGCCGCACGCGCCGAAGGGCACGCCGCGGTCGTCGCAGCCGTTGCGCAGCTCGACCCGCGCGTCGGCGGGCAGGCCCGTCACGCGGAGCTGCACGTCGCTGATCGCCGTGAGCGCGAGCGAGAACACCGCCGCGGCCCGCGGCGAGAGCGCGGCCCCGCAGCCCGTGGGAGGGATGTACGCGCCGTGCGCGCTGAGGCTGGCCGGGTCGACGCGGACGACCGTTCCGTCGAGGGGGAGGGGCGCGCCGGGGCAGGCGGTCCAGCGGGGCTCGCACTGCTCGCGGTCGCAGCGGTGGAGCGGGTCGCACTCGTCGTCGCTGCGGCAGAGCGGCGCGCAGCGCAGGCCGCGCGTCGACGGCGGGCGCGCCCAGGTCCGTGTCGGGCGCGTCGACCCCGGGCGCATCGAAGCGTCCATGAAGATCCTGTCGACCCTGGGCACCGCCGCGCTCGCCACCGCCGCCACCACCGTCGCGACCTCGCTCCTCGGCAAGCGCGAGGTCGGCAGCGCGTCGGCGCCCCTCAACGCCACCAGCCACATCCTCTGGGGAGACTCCGCCGCCGAGCGCGACGGCTTCGACCTCAGCCACACCGTCGTCGGCGCGACCCTCAACGCCGGCGCCATGGTCGCCTGGGCCGTCGTGCAAGAGGCCCTCCTCGGCTCATGGACGCGCCGCGGCGGCGTCGCCCGCGCCGTCGTGAGCGGCGTCGCGACCTCGGCCATCGCCTACGTCACCGACTACCACCTCGTGCCCAAGCGCTTCACGCCGGGCTTCGAGAAGCGCCTCTCGGGCGGCGCCCTCGCCGCGATCTACGCCTCCCTCGCGGCCTCGCTCGCCGCGGGCGCCCACCGCGCGCGCTAAGGCCCCTCCGCGCGAAGACTTGCGCATTCGCATCCCGCCCACCGGTCGCCCCGCGGCTTGCCTCCGCGCTCGACTCCCGCGGCGTGCCTCGGGCACGCCTTGGTCGCTCGCTGTGGGGGCGCGCGCGGGATCGACGCGGTGGATCGGGCGCGAATGCGCAAGTCTTCGCGCGGAGGGCCCTAAGCCCGTCACGGCGGGTCAGCGCGCCGGGGTGCAGGCCCCGTAGTTCTCGGGCGTGTCGAGGAAGCGGATCGCGCACGCCTGCCCCGTCGGGCAGCTCGCGGTGGTGACGTTCGTCGGGTCGCACGCGCGCCTGCACACGCGGTTCGGCGCGCTCGCGTTGCAGTCGGAGCCGTCGGTGCCCACGCAGACCAGGCCCACCTGGCACTCGGCGCTCGCGCAGCAGGCGGCGCCGTCTCCGCGGGCGTCGGCGTTGGCCGCGCTGCACGCGGTCGCGCCGCGCACCGTGATGATGTCGCAGCGCGGCTGAGCCGCGGGGCACCCGTTGCTCGCCGTCGCCCGCGGGTCGCAGGCCGTCGACTGCACGCAGAGCCGCGTGTCGCTGCCCGTGAGCACGCCCGCGCACACGCCGCCCGCGCGCCCGCCCGCGGCGGTGTTCGCGCAGGAGGCGTCGTCGTCGGCGCAGCAGAGCTTCACGCACACGCCCGGCGAGCCGAGGCACGCGAAGCCCGCGAGGCAGCCGTTCGCGGTGTTGCAGGGCTGACCCCAGCCGCCCGACGCGGGCGTCGCGCAGGTCGCGCCCACGCCTCCGCCGTCGACCCGCCCCGCGTAGCAGCCCTGGCCCGCGGTGCAGCCCGCGCCCGTGACGAGGTTGCAGGTGCCGAAGCTGCCGCCGCAGTTGGTGGGAAAATTCCCGGCGTCGTAGGCGATGACCACGTCGCGCGGGGTCGAGGCGTCGCCGCTCACCGCGGCGTCACCGCTGGTGGTGTTCGAGCCGCACGCGGCGAGGAGGAGCGGGAGCGCGAAGGGGGCGAGGGCGCGGGGGGTAGGGCGCATCTCGCGAACCTAACCCCTCATCGCGCCCGCGCGAGGATCAGTGAACGGTGCCGTCGCTCGTGGACATGGGCATGCCCGAGGGCCGGGCCTCTTCGCGGGGCTTCGCGGAGCGACCCTCGACGCGGTCGAGCGCGGCGCGCACGAAGCCGACGAAGAGCGGGTGCGCGTCCATCGGGCGAGACTTCAGCTCGGGGTGGAACTGGCACCCGAGGAAGTACGGGTGGTCGGGGAGCTCCACCACCTCGACGAGCCTGCGGTCGGGCGAGGTGCCCGAGAGCTTGAGCCCCTTGGCGCTGAGCTGCTCCCTGAAGTCGTTGTTGAACTCGTAGCGGTGGCGGTGCCGCTCGGAGATCTGCGTCGACCCGTACACCCGCGCCGCGAGCGAGCCCTCTTCGAGCACGCAGGGGTACGCGCCGAGGCGCATGGTGGCGCCCTTGTCGCGCACCGAGCGCTGCTCGGGCATCAGGTCGATCACGTTGGGCGCGCGGGGGTCGAACTCGGCGCTGCTCGCGCCGGCGATGCCCGCGACGTGGCGGGCGAACTCGACCACGGCGAGCTGCATCCCGAGGCAGATGCCGAAGAAGGGGATCGACTTCTCGCGGGCGTAGCGGATCGCGGCGATCTTTCCCTCGACGCCGCGCTCGCCGAAGCCGCCGGGGACGAGGATCGCGTCGCAGCCGCCGACGGAGCGCTCGACGGACTCGGCGCTGGTCGGGTCGATGGTCTCGCTGTCGACGTAGTGCAGGTCGAGCTTGCAGTCGTTGGTGATCCCGCCGTGCACGAGGGCCTCGTGCAGGCTCTTGTATGAGTCGCGCAGGTGGACGTACTTGCCCACCACCGCGATCTTCACGGACCCGCGGGTGGGGCGCACGAAGCGCTCGACGACGCGGTGCCAGCCCGTCATGTCGGGCTGCCGCGACCAGATGTTGAGCCGCTCGCAGATGAGCTCGTCGAGGCGCTCGGCGCGAAGCGCCTCGGGGAGCTCGTAGAGGCAGCCCACGTCGGCCGCGGTGATGACGCACTCGGCGGGCACGTTCGAGAAGAGCGAGATCTTGTCCTTCACCGACTGCGAGAGGGGCTTCTCGGTGCGGCACAGGAGGATGTCGGGCTGGATGCCGATCTCGCGCATCTCCTTCACGGAGTGCTGCGTGGGCTTGGTCTTGAGCTCGCTCGCGGCGCCGATCCACGGCACGAGCGTGACGTGCACGCTGAGCGCGTTCTGCGGGCCCGACTCGAGCTTCAACTGCCGCACCGCCTCGAGGAAGGGCAGCGACTCGATGTCGCCCACGGTGCCGCCGATCTCGACGATGGCCACGTCGGCGCCTTGCGTCGCCTCGCGCACGCGGGCTTTGATCTCGTCGGTGATGTGCGGGATCACCTGCACCGTCGCGCCGAGGTACTCGCCCTTGCGCTCCTTGGAGATCACCGACTGGTAGATCTTGCCGGTGGTGAGGTTGTTGGCGCGGGTGAGGCGCGCCGAGGTGAAGCGCTCGTAGTGGCCGAGGTCGAGGTCGGTCTCGGCGCCGTCGTCGGTCACGAAGACCTCGCCGTGCTGGTACGGCGACTTCGTGCCTGGGTCGACGTTGATGTACGGGTCGAGCTTGACGAAGGTGACCCTGAGCCCGCGGGCCTCGAGCAGCGCGCCGATGGAGGCCGACGCGAGGCCCTTGCCGATGGACGACACCACGCCGCCGGTGGTGAAGAGGTACTTCGTGCGCTTGGCGCTCATCGCTGTCGCTGCCTCCGGGAAAACAGAAAGACCCATCCCCGTCGTCAGCCCGTGGGGGCAGCGGGGGAGGGTGTCGGGTCGAGGGCCGTCGTGCGTGTCTATGAGCCGAGGCGCGCGGGGACGGTCCGCTCCCGCGCGTCACGCCTGCGACGCACGGGAGGCCACTCTATGGGAGCATGCGCCGCGAAGTCAACGCGGCGACGGAGGCGTCACTCGACGGTGACGGTCTTGGCGAGGTTGCGGGGCTGGTCGACGTCGGTGCTGCGCAGGTCGGCCACATAGTACGACAGGAGCTGCAAGGGGACGATGGTGAGCAGCGGCGCGACGGCCTCGTGCGCGCGCGGCACGGTGAGCGCGTCGGCGCCGAGCTCCTGCGCGACCTTCGGCTCGTCGACCACGGCGATGATCCGCCCGTCGCGCGCCTTCACCTCCTGCACGTTCGACAGCATCTTCTCGAGCGTCGAGTCGCTCGGCAGGAGGCACACGACGGGCATGTCACGGTCGACCAGCGCGAGCGGGCCGTGCTTCATCTCGCCGCCCGCGTAGCCCTCGGCGTGCACGTACGAGATCTCCTTGAGCTTGAGCGCGCCCTCGAGCGCCACCGCGCTCGACAAGCCCCGCCCCAGGAAGAGCGCGTCGCGCGTGTGCAGGATCGACCGCGACACCCGCTCGACGTTGGGCGCGTCGTCGAGCGCCGCGCGCATCTTCTGCGGCGCCATCACCAGCTCGTGCAGGAGCTCCCGGCCCTGCTCGGCGCTGATGGCCCCGCGCGCGCGGCCGATGTGGGTCGCCAGCATCGTGAGCGCCGCGAGCTGCGCGGTGAAGCACTTGGTGCTCGCCACGCCGATCTCGGGGCCCGCGTGCGTGTAGAGCGCGCCGTGCGCCATGCGCGCGATGGCCGAGCCCTGCACGTTCACCACGGCCACCACCCGGGCGCCGCGCTCGCGGGCCTCCTTCGCGGCGGCGAGGGTGTCGGCCGTCTCGCCCGACTGCGACACGGCCACCACGAGGTCGCCCTCGCCGATCACCGGGTTGCGGTAGCGGAACTCGCTCGCGAGGTCGGCCACGGCGGGCACCCGCGCGAGCGCCTCGAGGAGGTACCGGCCGTGCAGCGAGGCGTGGTAGCTCGTGCCGCACGCGAGGAGCACCACGCGCTTGATGGCCTTGGCGTCTTCGACCGAGAGGCCCATCTCGCCCGGCTCGAGCTCGCCCGACTCCAGCCGCACGCGGCCGCGCAGGGTGTCTTCGATGGCGCGGGGCTGCTCGTGGATCTCCTTGAGCATGAAGTGCTTGTAGCCGCCGCGCTCGGCCTGCATCAGCGACCAGGTGATGCGCTGCGGGGCGCGCTCGACGCGCTCGCCCGCGAGGGTCTCGACGCGGGCGCCCTTGCGCGAGATCTCGGCCACCTCTCCGTCTTCGAGGAAGATCACGTCGCGGGTGTGCGCGAGGAGCGCGGGCACGTCGCTCGCGGCGAGCATCACGCCCTCGCCGACGCCGAGCACCAGCGGCGAGGCCTGCTTGGCGAGCACGACCCGCGAGGGGTCGCTGCGGGTGAGCACGGCGATGGCGTAGGCGCCGCGGATCTCGGCGAGGGTGGCCTTCACCGCGTCGAAGAGGTCGAGGCCCTTCGCGGTGTGCAGGTCGACGAGGTGCGCGACGATCTCGGTGTCGGTGTCGCTCTTGAACTCGCGGCCCTGCGCGCGGAGCGCGGACTTGAGCTCGACGTGGTTCTCGATGATGCCGTTGTGCACGACGGCGATGTCGCCCGAGACGTGCGGGTGGGCGTTGTGCTCTGAGGGCTTTCCGTGCGTGGCCCAGCGGGTGTGGCCGATGCCCGTGGTGCCGTGCGCGGGGTCGCGCGCGAGCACGTCGCCGAGGGCCGAGAGCTTGCCCGCGGCGCGCCGCACCTGGAGGCCGGAGCCGTCGTGCACGGCGACGCCCGCGCTGTCATAGCCGCGGTACTCGAGGCGGCGGAGGCCGTCGAGGAGGATGGGGGCGCACTCCTCAGTGCCGACGTAAGCGATGATGCCGCACATTGCGTGTTCGCCTCTGGGGTGAAGGGGGAGAGCTGTTGGGAGGCCCGAGGATGCCCGCGGGGCGCGCGCGGCGCCACGGGGTGTCAGGCCGAGCGGCTCAGTGGCCGGTGCGAGGCGCCTCGCCAGCGGGGTGAGCGACGCGCTGGAGCGCGGGGGCGGCGAGCTCCTCGCAGCGGGCGTGGATGGGCGGCGAGAGCGCGGGCGAGTCGGAGGTCACGGCCGTGAGCTCGCGCTCGACGGCGCCGGTCTGGTGGTTGACCACGCGCACCGGGCCGAAGACGCGCAGGGCCTCTTGGAGCTGCATCGTGGCGCGCGGGGGCGCGTCGGGCGCGGGCGTCGCGCAGGCGGTGATCTGCTGGGCGAAGGTGGCGTCTTGGGGGAGGGCCGCGGCGGCGGCGCAGGCGGGGCCGACGCTCACCTCGGCGTCGGCGGTGCCCACGACCACGAGCACGCCCTCGGCGGGGCGGATGTAGCGGGCCGCGGTCTGCTGCGCGGCGGCCGCGTCGACGCTCTGCACGCGGGTGCGGTAGGTGTCGTACCAGTCGTCGGGCAGGCCGTAGAGGCGCAGGCCAGAGATCAGGTCGGCGACGTTGCCCGGGGTCTCGATGGAGAGCGGGAAGCTGTCGACGAGGTAGGCGAGGGTCTGGCGCATCTCGGCCTCGGGCGCGGGCTCGGTGGTGAGGCACTCAAGGTGGCGCATGAGGGCGTGGAGGGCGTCCATCGTGGCGGGGGTGCGCACGCTGGCCGACGAGAACCATGTGCCGACGTCGACGGTGTCGGAGGTGCGCGCGTAGGCGCCGTAGGTGAGGGAGCGGAGCTCGCGCAGGTCCATGAAGAGCCGCGAGGCCGCGCCGCCGCCGAGCACCTGGTTGGCGACGGAGAGCGGCACGAAGTCGTCGCTCGCGCGGCGGAGCGAGGGGTTGCCGATGCGCACCACGCTCTGCGCGGAGTGGGGGCGGTCGACCAGCACCACCCGCCGCGACGGGGTCTGCGTCGCGGGCGCGGGGAAGCGCGGCGCGGGGGCCGTCCCGCGGCGCACGCGGTTGAGGGTGCGCGCGAGGAGCGGGTCGAGCGCCTCGGGCGTCACGTCGCCCACCACCACCAGGCTCATGTTGCCCGCCACGAAGCGCGCCCGGTGGAAGTTCACCAGGTCGTTGCGCGTGAGCCGGTTGAGCGCCTCGGCCGTGGTGTCGACGCGCGCGTAGGGGTGCCCCTCGGGGTAGACGCCCGCGTAGAACGCTCGGCGCGAGAGCCAGCCCGGGTCGGTGCGCATGCGCTCGAGCCGGTCGAGCTCGCGCCGTCGGAGCTTCACGATCTCGGTCTGCGGAAAGGTCGGCTCGGTCAGGAGCTCCGCGAGGAGGCTGAAGGCGGTGTCGGCGTGGTCCTTCAGCACCGACACCGAGATCACGGTGGAGTCGGGGCCCGTCGAGACGCTGAGGTTGCCGCCCACGAACTCGATGGCCTCGGCGAACTGCGCGCTGGTGTGACGGCGCGTGCCCTCCTTGAGCATGTCTCCCGTGAACGACGCGAGCCCCGGGAGGTTCGCCGGGTCCGACGCCGAGCCCGCGCGCACGAGGAGCCGCGCGTGGAGCACCGGCAGCGTGTGGTACTCGACGAGGTTCACCTCGAGCCCGTTGGCGAGCGCGGTGCGACGGATCGCGGGCAGGTGAACGTCTCGCGCGGGCCCGGGCTGCGGCACCTCGACGTGCAGCGGCCGCGGGGCCTCGGGCTGCGGGGCCTGGGTGACCTCGGGCTGCGGCTGCGGCTGCGGCGCGGGGCGCTGGGTGCTCGAGCACGACGCGAGCAGGGCCAGGATCGGGAGTGCGGTGGAGCGCTTCATCGTGGGTCCTCTGCGGTGTGCGATCACTGGCGGCTCGGCGCGGGGCGCGCGGGGGTGGCCCTCGCGGGCGCGGGGGGCGTCGCGGGCCGCGCGGCCTGCGCGGGGATCACGTCGAGCACCGTGCGGTTCTGCGGGGTGTAGTACTGCGCCGCGACGCGCTGCACGTCGGCGGCGGTGACGGCGAGGTAGCGGTCGAGCTCGGTGCGCAGGAGCGCGGCGTTGCCGTCGTAGAGCTCGAACTCGGCGAGGCGCATCGCGCGGCGCATGTTCGACTGGAGCCCGAACACGAAGGCGCGGCGGTAGAGGTTGCGGGCCTTGTCGAGCTCGCGCGCCGAGACGCCGTGCTGCGCGATGTCGGCGATCTGCTGGTCGATCACGGCGCGCGCCTCGGGGCCGGTGTGGCCGCTCGCGAGCACGCACCACACGGTGGAGATGTCGGGCCCGCGGCGGTCTTCGGTGTCGATGCTGACCTCGCTCGCGATCTCGCGGGTCTTCACGAGCTCTTGATAGAGCCGCGAGCTCTCGCCCGCGCCGAGGATGGTGACGAGGATGTCGAGGGGGTAGTGGTCGGGCTCGCGCCGCGAGGGGATGTGCCACGCCATGTGAAAGGCCGGCGCGTGCGCCTGCGGGTCGGTGATGGTGTCGGTGCGCTCGGCGGTCTGCGGCTCGAAGGGCGGGGCCTGCCAGGCGGGGGCGTGGCGCGCGGGGATCATCCCGAAGTGCTGGCGCACCAGGGCCATCGCGGCGGCGGGGTCGAAGTCGCCCGCGATGGAGAGCACGGCGTTGTCGGGGGCGTAGTAGCGGTCGTGGAAGGCCCGCACGTCGGCGAGGGAGGCGCGCTGCAGGTCGGCCATGTCGCCGATGGTGCTGTGCTCGTAGGGGAAATAACCCTGGAACGCGAGCTCGTCCCTGCGCAGGAACGACTGCATGTACGGGCGGTTCTCGTAGGACTGCCGCCGCTCCTCCATCACGGTCTGCCGCTGGTTCTCGAAGTTCTCGGCCGTGATGGCGAGCGAGCGCATCCGGTCGGCCTCGAGGAAGAGCCCGAGCTCCAGCGCGTTGGCGGGCAGGCTCTCGAAGTAGTTGGTGCGGTCGCCGCTGGTAGTGCCGTTGAAGCTCCCGCCCATGGCCGAGATGAGCCTGAAGTGCTCGCCCTTGCCGACGTTCGCGCTGCCCTCGAACATCATGTGCTCGAAGAGGTGCGCGAAGCCCGAGCGGCCGCGCTCCTCCACCCGGGAGCCCACGTCGTAGTAGACGGCGATGGCGACCGTGGGGGCGCTGTGCTCGGGCGACATCACGACCCTGAGGCCGTTGTCGAGGCGCTCGACCTGCACCGGCACGGGGAGCTCGTCGGCCTGCGCCGCGGGCGCCGCCAACGTGAGGGTCAGCGCCAGCGCGCCGAGGGACCACCTTCGCATCGAGACCTCCGTCGGAGAGTGGGCGACGGGGGTACCACCGTGCGATGGAGGGCTTCAAGCCTCGGTGACGCGCCGCCTGCGGCGTCGAAGCCTCGTCGCGGGTGAAAGCCTCGGCGTTGCATCGCTGCAATGGAGCGCCCGCCGGAGGGCCCGCGCCGTGGGCGGTCTGACGAGAAATGAGCGGGTCACGCACCCTGGCACGAGCGCTGCTCATCTCACTCGTCGAGCGGCGGCGCCGGCGTCTCCCCCCAACGCCAGAGGTGACCGCCGCTAACTTATTTCTCCCGGCGCCCCTTCGTAGTGAGGGGCGCCGGGGGGAGTTCCCTCAGCGGACCGCGAGGCTGACCACGGCCACGACGCCGATGAGCGCGAAGGCCGCCGCCGCGCCCGCGAGGAACAGCGACGAGAGCGGGAAGCGGTCGATGAAGCGCGACCACTCTCCGCCCGCGCGCTTCAAGCCCGTGCAGGGGCACTGCACCGGGCCGCGCCCCTCGATGGCCGCCTGCACCCGCTGCGCGAGGTGACCCGCCGTGGGGAAGCGCATCGCCGGGTCCTTCTCCAGCCCCTTGGCGATGATCCAGGTGTGCTCGGGGGGGATGCCCAAACGGTGGTGCATCGCGATGGCGCCAATGGGGCTCTGGGTCTTCACGGCCTCGAGCACGGCTTCGAGGTCGGCCTTCGGCCCGAGGTAGTGCTGCAGCCCCATCAGCTCGAAGTACACCGCGCAGAGCGAGTACACGTCGCTGCGCGCGTCGGTGCGGTCGTGCTCTCCGCGCGCCTGCTCGGGGGACATGTACGCGGGCGTCCCGATCGCGTGGCCGAGGAGGGTGCCGTACTCGTCGCCGCCTCCGCGCTGCGGGCCCGCGCCCTCGGTCGACGCGCCCTTCGCGTATTTCGCGAGGCCCCAGTCCATGAGCACCACCTCGCCGTGGGCGCCGACCATCACGTTGGCGGGCTTGATGTCGCGGTGCACGAGGCCCCGCGCGTGGGCGAACTGCAGCGCGCGGCAGAGCTGCAGGAAGAGCTCGGCCCGCGCCTCGTGGGTCCAGCGCGCGACGTACTCCGGGTCGCCCGCTGCGAGCCGCGCGATGATGCGCTCGAGGGTCTCGCCCTCGACGTACTTCATCACGAAGAAGTAGCCCTGCTCGTCGAGCCCCACGTCGTGCACGGGCACGATGCCCGGGTGCTCCAACGCGCCGACGGTCTGGATCTCCTGCGCGAAGCGCGAGAGCGTGTCGGGGTCGTGCCACTCGGCGCGCAGCCGCTTGATCGCGACCTTGCGGCCGATGTCGTGGTCGAGGGCGAGCTCCACCACGCCGAAGGCGCCTTCGCCCAGGGGCTTCAGGGGCTCATAGCGGTGGCGGTCGACCTCGACGAGGCGCAGCCCCTCGGGCGAGACCTCGGCCTTCGGCAGCACGGCGCGCGAGCGCGCGGCGCCCTTGATCGAGGCGTGCGCGGCCGAGGTCGCGACGCCGCTCGCCCGCGACGAGGGGCCCTGGAGGGTGACGTCGAGGGAGACGTCGAGTCCGTTCTGCGCCATGCGCGGGATACGGTCCCCGCGCGTCGGTGGATGTCAAGCGGTCGGGTCGCGCACGACGGCGAGGCCCTCGCGCACCATCCGGCGCGCGATCACGCGCTTGCCCTCGAGGTCGAGCTCTCCGGGCAGGTCGCGCACGGCGGTGTCGGGGTGCGTGAGGATGTGCCGCACCGTCGCCTCGGCGCGCGCGGGGAGCGCCACGCCGGCGCCGTACGCCGACACGACGACGTGCTCGTCGGTGGTGGCGACGCGGTAGACCAGCCCGTCGCGCACGCCCACGCGGTCGTCGGCGCCGAGGTCCGCCGCGCGCTCGAGCTGCTTGAACTGACCCGGGAGGCGCGGGTGCCGCGTGCCCACGAGGTCTTCGGCGAGGTGGTCGAGGAAGGGGTCGATGGAGGCGCGCTCGACGAACGATCGCACCAGCTCGGCGAAGCGCTCTCGCGCGGGCCCCTCGTCGAAGCCCTCGCGCGCGAAGCCCAGCGGGAGCGACTCGCGGAAGCGCGGGTCTTGATGGACGACCTTCTCCAGCACGTCGGCGAAGAGGTCGCTCCACGGGGTGTTGAGCACGCCGAGGGTGACGTGCAGCGAGTGCTCTCCCTCGATGGTGCGCGCGTCGTGCATCAGGCCCCGGGGGAGGTACAGGACGTCGCCGGGGCTGAGGTCGAACTCGTCGCTCACCTCTCCGCAGGGGACGCGCTCGGGGTCGAACTCGTCGGTGCGGAAGGGCAGCGCCACGGGCGTGTCGTAGAGCACCCAGCGCTTGCGGCCCTCGACCTGGAGGATGAACACGTCGTGCGAGTCGTAGTGCGGGCGAAAGCCCTGAGCGTTCCCGGGCGTGAGGTACACGTTGGCCTGGAAGCGCGTGGAGCACTCCTGCTCGAGCGCGCGGCAGAAGAGCCCGAGCGCGAGGCTCTGACCCTCGAGCTGCGAGAACACCAGCGTGGCCCCGTCGCCCCAGAGCTTGTAGAGCCGCGCGGCGTCGATGAGCTTGCTGCGGTAGGCGTACTCCTCGAAGGGGATGCGCCGGCGGTGGTCGATCACCGTGACGCCGGGGTGGTGGAGGTTGTGCTCGGCGAGGAGCGCGTCGAGCGCGTCGCGCGAGACCAGGTGGCGAAAGCGCTCGGGCGCGCCGCCGTGGACGCGCAGGGGCTTCTTCTCCCAGTGGTCGGAGAGGAACTGGTCGACGGGCACGGGCTCGACGAGCCGACCCAGGGTCGGAAAGCTCAGCATCGATGGGCTCTTTGGGGAGAGGGTGCGAGGGCGAGCGAGGAGGGCGCGGCGCTTCAGCGCCAGCGGCCGCGGCCGTGGCCGACGGGGTCGGCGTAGGGGCCGCCGTCGGGTCGGTGAGGCCGGTGTTGCCGAGGCGCGCGGTGCCGCGGCCGTTGCCCACCGGGTCGGCGTAGGGCCCGCCGTCGGAGTCGGTGAGGCCCGAGGCGCGCCCGCGCACGCCGCGGCCGTGGCCCACGGCGTCGGCGTACTGCCCGCCGTCGGAGTCGGTGAGGCCGGTGTAGACCGCGCGCTGCGGGCCGCGGCCGTTGCCGACGGGGTCGGCGTACTGCCCGCCGTCGGAGTCGGTGATGCCCGTGTTGTACGAGGCCTGCGCCTGCACCACGGGGGAGGGTTCGCGACCGCGTAGGTGGTCTGCTGGGGCTGCGCGTAGGTCGTGGGTTGGGGCTGGGTGACGACGCAGCCCGTGAGCGCCTTGGCCGCGGCGCCCACGACGGCGACGCTCAGGGCCTGGAGCACCCCGCGGCGGCCGCCGTCGGGGCTGGTGACGATCTCGTCGTCGGTGACCGTGGGGGTGGCTTCGGGTTCTTGCTTCTCGGACATCGCGGATCCTCTCAGGCTCGTGTGCTCGGTGGTCCCCCGCCGCCGGGCGACGGACCTACGACGAGCGACGATGGGACGGGTCCCATCGTACGCGCGGCGCCGCCGCTTCCCTCTCGGTTGGTCCGCACCAGATCGACCGCGAGGTTACCAACTCCCCCCGCGGGCTGTGAAGACCGCGCGACGGCGGTCGCGGTGACGTCATGGCCCCGACGGTCGGTCGAGGAGCGACGCGATGGAGCGACGGTAGCCCGGGCCGTGAAGCTCCAGGTCGAAGGCCAGCGCGAGGCGCACCCGCCCCCTGAGCCACCACGCCGCGGCGCCCAGGATCAACGGGATGAGGACGAAGACCACCGCCTGGTGCCCCAGGGCGTACACCGCCCAGTCGTAGGTCCCGTGCACCAGCACCGCGGCGGCCCACGCGCGCACGATGAAGGGCCACCCCCGCTGCCGGTGCAGCCCCGCGAAGCGCGCGCGCCCGAGGTCGAGCCCCATCACCCCCGACGCCAGCGCGTGCATGGGCACCGCGGTGAATGCGCGCACGAGGCCCAGGACGAGGTCCTGCGCGTGGGTGCCGTCGAAGGTGCGGCCCGCGCAGAGCCCGCTCACCAGCGGCAGCGCGCAGAGCACCCGCGACGCCGAGTTCGAGACGTAGAGCAGGTTCTCGAAGAGCCCGAAGCCGAGCGAGGCCGCCACGGCGTAGAGCACCCCGTCGGTGTACTCGTCGAAGGCCCGGCGCCTGAAGGGGTAGGCCAGCACCACGAGGAGCTTGGCGGCCTCTTCGACCCCCGCGGCGACCGCGTAGGCGTCGAGGGCGCGCCACCCGAAGCTCGCCGCGTCGCCGAGCGCGCGGCGGAGCCACACCTCGGCGAAGTACGTCGGCACGCACACCACGACGCCCAGGGCGAGCGTTCGGAGGACCTCTCCGCGCGGCTCGGGGCGCAGGGCGTCGACGCGGCGAAAGACCTTGTAGAGCGCCGCGATGGGGGCCACCGCGATGACGATCCCCAGAAGCTCGTAGAGCGCCCGGTGCGGCACCCGCGCGACGCTACCACGCGGCGAGAGAGGAGCGCGTGGCCGCGGGGCGTCGGGCGAGGTACAACCCCCGCCCCCTTTTTCGACCTGTACCCCTCCAAGCGAGGACCATGAGCGACCCCGAGAACACCCCGAGCCTCGACGCCGAGACGCAGCGCATCACCGACGAGGAGGAGCGCGCCCTCGCGCGCGTGCTCGAGCGCGCCTCCGAGGTGCGCGACGTCGCCCGCGAGGGCTACGACCGAGAGATCCTCGAGCTGCGCGACGCCATCGGCGAGGCCCGGCTCGAAGACGTCCCCGCGCTGATGGCCGAGATGGAGCGCCTTCGCGGGGTCGCCGACCGCCGCGCCGAGGTGCCCATCGGCAAGCTCAACGCGCTCAACCCGTACTTCGGTCACCTCAAGCTCAAGGAGGGCGCGCGCACCCGCGACGTGCTCATCGGAAACGCGACCTTCGTCGACACCGACCGCGGCATCCGCGTGGTCGACTGGCGCGACGCCCCCGTCTCGCGGATCTACTACCGCTACCGCGAGGGCGACGAGTACGAGGAGGAGATCGGCGGCCGCACCCTCGAGGGCGAGGTGCTCACCCGCCGCGCGGTGGTGATCCGCGACAGCGTGCTGCGCCGGGTGGTCGCGCCGCAGGGGGTGTTCCTCAAGGGCAAGCAGGGCTGGGAGCGGGGCGAGCGCTACGCGGCCAAGCTCGAGGGCGGCCAGCTCAGCGCGGTGCGCCCGCCCACCGAGGACGAGCGCCGCGCCGCGGCGAAGACCCGCGGGCGCCTCGGCGTCGGCGTCGACGGCCGCGAGGACAAGCACCTGCCCGAGATCCCGTCGCTCATCGACCCGCGGCAGTTCGAGCTCCTCTCGCGGCCCTCGTCGGGGCTCGTGGTGATCCAGGGCGGCGCGGGCTCGGGCAAGACCACCATCGGCCTGCACCGCATGGCCTACCTCGCCTTCAACAACCCGCGGCGCTTCGCCCCCGACCGGATGATGGTCGTGGTCTTCAACCGCGCCCTCGCGCGGTACATCGTGCGCGTGCTGCCGAGCCTCGGGGTCGACGGCGTGTCGGTGGTGACCTTCAACGACTGGGTGTCGAAGCAGCGGCGCAGGCACCTGCCGCGCACGCCCGACGCCTACCACGACGACGCGCCCTCGACGGTGTCGCGGCTGAAGAAGCACCCGATGCTCCTCAAGCTCATCGACGAGCGCGTCGCGAAGGCCGAGGCCGATTGGGAGGCGGAGCTCACCCGCGCCGCCGAGCGCCTCGGCGTGGCCGAGCCCGTGGCGAAGGCGTGGCGCGCGCTGCGGGGCCACCCCCTCGCGCGGAGGATGACGGGCCTGTCGCAGTGGGTGCGCGGCGAGCGGGAGCTCGTCGGCACGCGCGGCCACTCGCTCGGGAGCCGCGCGCAGATGGACCTGCAGCGCGTGATCGACGGCCGGCGACGTCGCGCGCGAGACGTGGTGTGGGACTGGCCGAGGTCATCACCGACGGGCGCGCCCTCCGCCGCGGCGGAGCGCTGGGGCCCCGGGGGAGTTCACCGAGGAGGAGATCGGCCAGGCCGTGAAGTGGAGCGCCGAGCGCTGCACGCGCTGGGTGGTGGCCGACACCGACGACGCGCAGGGAGAGGAGAAGGAGGCGCGTAAGGCCGCGCGCGAGGAGCGCGAGGAGCGGCGGCGCGTAGGCGACGAGTCGGTCGACGCCGAGGAGCTGCGGCACGACGAGTCGCGCGAGGCCGCGAGGAGGAGCGCCGCGCGCGGAGGGACGACGGCGACGACGAGGGCGGGGACGACGACGACGCGGGCCTGCAGGGGCGCCGACGGCGTGCTCGAGGAGGAGGAGGGCGCGGCGATCGACCCGGAGGACGACGCGATCCTCCTGCGGCTGTACCAGCGCAAGGTCGGCCCGCTGCGCGGCGCGGGCAAGCAGCCGCTCCAGTACGAGCACCTCTTCGTCGACGAGGCGCAGGGACCTCTCGCCCATCGAGCTCTCGGTGCTGATGGACGGACCTCGCAAGACCGATCGGTGACCCTCGCGGGCGACACCGCGCAGCGGCTCCTCATGGACAACGGCTTCAGCGACTGGAAGGGCGTGCTGCGCGACCTCGGCCTCGCGCACGTCGAGGTCGAGCCCCTGCGCATCGGGTACCGCTCGACCTCGAGGTGCTCGCTTCGCGCGCGAGGTGCTCGGCCCCTCGCCGACCCCGAGCCGCCGCTCGCGACGCGGCACGGCGCGCCGGTGGAGTTCCACAGCTTCGGCGACGTGGCGCGGCCGTGGCGTTCATCGGCGAGGCCCTGCGCGAGCTCGCCATCGAGGAGCCGCGCGCGAACGTGGCCGTGCTCACCCGCGACCCCGAGCGCGCCCGCCTCTTCTACGAGGCCCCTCGCGCGCGCCGAGGTGCCGCGCTCTCGCTCGTCGCCGACCAGGACTTCGGCTTCAAGCCCGGCGTCGAGGTCACCGACATCCGGCAGGTGAAGGGCCTCGAGTTCGACTACGTGATCCTCGTCGACGCCAACACCTCGTACTACCCGGCCGACGACGAGTCGCGGCACCTCCTGCACATCGGCGCGACGCGCGCGGCGCACCAGCTCTGGGTCGTCGCCACGGGCACGCCCTCGGCGCTCCTGCCCGACTGGATGACCGAGTCGACCTGACCGCGCGATGAGCCCCCGCGTCGCCGCGCTCGGGCTCGTCGCCCTCGTCGTCGTCGCCTTCGTCAACGTCCTCCCCAACGCGCTCACCTACGACGACCACCTCGTCGTCAGGCCAACGGCTACGTCACCGGCGCGCGCCCGCTCTCCGAGGCGTGGCGCTCGCCGTGGTGGGGCACCGCGATGCCTGCCCACGCCCGCCCCGCGTGGAGGCCCCTCTCGACCCTCACCCTCCGCGCGGCGGTCGCGCTCGCGGGCCCTCTCCCTTCGCGCTTCACGCGCTCGGCGTGGCGCTGCACGCCGTGAACGCCGTGCTCGTCTTCGCGCTCCTCCGGCGCGCGCTCGACCGCGACGCGACCCTCGCCGCGTGGGCGGGCGCCGCGCTCTGGGCCCTGCACCCCTTGCGGGTCGAGGTCGTGGCGTCGGCGGTGGGCCTCGCCGAGTCGCTCTGCGCGGCCTTCGCCCTCTGCGCCCTCATCGCCTTGACGTCATCGCGCCGCGGCGCCCTCACCGTCGCGTCGTTCGCGTGCGCGCTGGCCTCGGCGCGAAGGAGCACGCGGCCGCGCTCCCGCTCCTCGCCGCCGCGCTCGCCCCGAGGAGCGCCGCCCGAGGGTGTTCGCCGCGCTCACCGCGGTGGTGATCGCGTGGTGGTGCGCGCGCGCCGCCGTGCTCGGGCGTGGCTGCCGCGCGCGGGCGTGACCGCGTACGACAACCCCCTCGTCGTCGCCGCGCCAGCGCGCGCTCGGCCCGCTCGCGGTGCAGCTCCACGCGCTCGCGCAGACCGCGTGGCCCGCGACGCTCTCGGCCGACTGGAGCTTCGACGCGCTCGCGCTCCCGCGCGCGGTGACCGACCCGCGATTGCTCGCCGTGGTCGCGCTCGCCGTGGCGGCGGTCGCGCTCCGTCGACGGTGGCCCGCAGGTGTCGCGACGGGCCTCAGCGCTTCTACCTGGTCGCGTGGCTGCCCGCGTCGAACACGGTCTTCCTCGCGCCCGCGCTCTACGCCGAGCGGTGGACGTACCTGCCGTCCCGGTCTTCCTCGCGCTGGCGCTCGCGGCGTGGCTCGCCACGGTGAGGTCGCGCCGCGCGTGGTGGGTCGTCGCCGCGGTCGGGCTCGCGCTCACCCTTCCGGACCGTGGCGCGCGAGGCGACTGGCGAGACGACGCCCGCTGTGGCTCTCGGCGCGCGAGGCCACGCCGCGGAGCGCGCGCGAGGAACAACGCGGGCGCCGCGCTCCTCGACCGGGCGCGCACCTCGCCGCGAGGGACGAGCTCGTCGCCGCGACCACGATCGCGCCTCGCTACGCCGACGCCTGGGTGAACCTGTGCTTCGCGGAGCTCGCCCTCGGAGACCGCGAGGCCGCGCGGCGCGCGCGCGACGAGGCGCGGCGGTGGAGCCCCGGTCACCCGAGGCTCCCCGAGGTCGCGCGGGAGCTGGAGCAGTAGCGAGAGGGAGGGAGGTCAGTTCGAGGCGAAGGCCTGGAGGCCGTACCTCGCCGCCGCCCGCGTACATGATGACCTCGACCTGGAAGGAGCCCGTCCAGTTGAGGCAGAGCGGGCGCTGGAGACCGAGCACGGGGAAGTTGTCGGTGGCGACGTCCTGGTCGATGACGTTGCCGTTCATGTCGCGAAGGCGCAGGTCGAGGTCGCGCACGCCCGGGCCGCCCACGCCGATGATGCGGTAGCAACGGCCCGCGGTGGCGGTCACGGTCACCACCTGCCGCTGCCCCTGGTACATCGTCCCGCGGTAGAGCGACGAGATCGGGAGGAAGCCCGCGGCGAACTGCCGGGCGCGCAGGGTCATGTTGTACGAGACGAAGTCCGACGGGGCGTAGCCCTCGGCCGCAGCCCGGGGCCACGAGGCACCTGCCCCCGATGCCCGCGCCCGCCCACGCCCACACCGACGGGCGCCGGGGCCGCGTAGGTGGGCCGCGCCACCGCCACGGTGCTCTGCTGGTACACCGGCGCGGGCTGCTGGTAGCCCGCCTGCACCGACGGTGCTCGCCGAGGCCGAGTACGACGCCTGCGCGGGCTGCACCTGGATCGTGCCCGTGGGCGCAGAGAGCCTGCCCGCGCACGGTGCACGCGCCGAGCGCGAACGAGGCCGCGAGCGACGCGCCACAGCCGACGATGAACAGAGAACGAGAACGCAGAGACATTGGATGAAACGCTCCTTCAGGGGCGGCGACCCCAGTCGCGCCCATACGCCGAGGCGCGCGGATGTTTGCGGAAAGCGCGTGGCGGCGCAAGAGCCGCGTCGGGCCACGTCGCCCGCGGCAAAGGCCCCCGAGGGCCGCGGGTCAACCCGGTTCAGCAGCGCGTCGGTCGGGTGAGCGCGACGCCGCCGCGCGCATCTCGGCCTCGGCTCGCCCCGCCCTCGGCGGTCACGGGCGCGACGGCGTCGGAGGCCACCACCACCCGCGAGCCCGCGCGGTCGGCGCGGGACGAGATCCAGTCGTTCGAGGTGCGCGGCGGCGCGCACGCAGTAGTCGGTGGCGACGCCGAAGACGACGAACTCCACGGGGCCCGCGGGGGCGAGCGCGTCGAGCACCGCGGCCGCGTTGGGGTTCGCGAAGAGGGAGTAGACCTCCTTCTCGAAGTACACGCCCTGCGTGCCCGCGGGGACGCGCGAGGCCGCGTCGGGGTCGGGCGTCACGGGGACGAAATAGAAGCGGTCGGGCAGGGTCTCGGGGAGCTTCAGCCACCCGGGGGTGCCCTTCACGCAGTGCGGGGGAAGCCGGGCTTCTCGCCCTGCGGGCCGTGGTTGGCGTTGGTGGCGAACTCCACGCGTCGTGGCTGTGCGAGTCGACGCTCCCGGGCGGGGCGCCGTCGCGCACGGCGGCCGCGACGAGCCGCGCGGAGCGGGCCACGGCCTCGGGGGCGCCCTGGACGAACAGGGCCCCGCCGGGGGCGCAGAAGTCGTGCTGGGTGTCGACGTCGACGTAGACGCGGTTCATGGCGCTCGGGGCCTCGGTGGGGTGGTCGGTGGGTGGCGGGATCTCGCCCCGCAGAGTACCCGCCTCGCGGCGAGTGTCGCGGACTTCGGGCGGGGCGGCGGGCGGGTGTAGGCTCCCGCGGGTGACGAGGCGATACGCTGCCCAGAAGACCTTGTCGATGCGCGAGCGCACCGAGGTCGAGGCGCTCTATCAACGCGTGCGCACGGGGGACAACTACGAGGTCCTGGGGGTCGCCCCCGACGCGCCGATCGAGGCCATCGAGAACGAGTACCAGCGCTTGAAGCGCTGGCTCGACGACGTGAGCCACCCCGACAGGGACCTCGGCGACCACAAGGTGCGGGTCGAGGTCATCGCCTCGGCCATCGAGACCGCGTGGCGGGTCATCGGCAACCCTCGGCAACGGATGCAGCACGACGGGCGGGGATGGACCAGCACGCCGTCGATGGTCCCCCCGGCGACGACGGCGCAGGTGTCGGGGCCGCCCGCGTCGGGCGTCGCGAGCGCGGCGCCGGTCGCGGCCAGCGCCGCGCCGTCGCAGTCGGGCCCGCGCAAGCCCGCGGTCGACGGCGAGGCCGAGCGGCGCGCGAAGCACCTCCTCGCGATGCTCGACGTGCACCTCTCGGCGCTCCTCGGTCAGCCGGTGCGCCTGCGCGACGTGGTGGGCGGAGCGATGGACCTCCGCGACCCCTCGCGCTTCACGAAGTCGGCCGAGGAGTACGAGCGATCGGGCCAGTGGGCCGAGGCGGTGAAGTGGTGGCACGCGGCGGCGCTCGCGTCGCCGGGCGACCCCCGGCCCGTGCTCCGCGCGGCGTCTGCGCTGCGGAGGGCGGGGGCCGCGAGGGCCTTCGAGCACTACGCGCGGGTCGCCTACGACGACGAGGCCTTCGGAGGAGACGGGACGTCACACGGTCGTTGACCGGGCGCGCTTCGTCTCAGGCGCGGGCCGTGGTACGGGGGCGCTCGCAGGATCGCGGTACGATCCGACGAGGAGACCCGACCATGAAATTGCTTCACCGATTGCTCGCCGCGGGCCTGCTCGCGACCGCGGCGTGCCGCTCGACGGCGAACCCGAACGTCTTTCCCGGCGACGACGCCGGCGACGCGATGGACGCGACGGTGACCGACACGCCCGTCACCCCGCCCACCGACAACCCCCCGCCCGACGACTGCACGCCCTCGGGCGCCGAGAACACCAACGGCGCCTGCGCCGACGGGCTCGACAACGACTGCGACGGCTTCACCGACTGCCGCGATTTCGACTGCACCCGCACCGCCGCGGTGACGATCTGTCCGGCCACAGACGCGGGCTCGCGCCCCTGCGACGCGACGGGGCCCGAGAACACCAACGCCGCCTGTTCCGACGGCATCGACAACGACTGCGACGGCTTCCGCGACTGCGCCGACTTCGACTGCTCGCGGTCTTCGGCGGTGACCATCTGCCCGCGCGACGGCGGCACCTCGTGCGACGCCACCGGCCCGGAGAACACCAACGCGACCTGCGGCGACGGCATCGACAACGACTGCGACGGCTTCACCGACTGCGCCGATTTCTCCTGCCGGAGCTGCGCCATCCCCGCCTGCGTGACCTCTGGCTCGATCAACCTCCCCGACGGCGGCACCTGCATGTGCCGCGGTGAGGAGAACACCAACGCGGCCTGCGGCGACGGGGTCGACAACGACTGCGACGGCTTCGTCGACTGCCGCGACTTCGACTGCACCCGCACGGCCGGCGTCACCGTGTGCCCGACCGACGGGGGCGCCGCGCCCTGCGACGCCACCGGGCCCGAGAACACCAACGCGGCCTGCTCTGACGGCATCGACAACGACTGCGACGGCTTCCGCGACTGCAACGACTTCGACTGCTCGCGGAGCTCCTCGGTCACGGTGTGCCCGAGCGACGGCGGCACGCGCGCCTGCGACGCGGGCGGCTCGGAGAACTCCAACGCCACCTGCAACGACGGCATCGACAACGACTGCGACGGCTTCACCGACTGCGCCGACTTCTCGTGCCGGAGCTGCGCCATCACCGCCTGCGTGACCTCGGGCTCGATCACCCTCCCCGACGGCGGCACCTGCATGTGCCAGGGCGCCGAGAACACCAACGCCGCGTGCGGCGACGGGGTCGACAACGACTGCGACGGCTTCGTCGACTGCCGCGATTTCGACTGCACCGCCGCCGACGCCGGCTGTCTTCGGTCTGCCGCGACGGCGGCTGACCGCCCCTCCTCTCACTCCCTCCCGTCAGACCTTTCCTTTCCACGCGGGCTGCCTAGCCGAGCGCGTTGCGCGCGGCGACCTGGGCGGCCCCGCGGTCCATCCCGTTGCGCGCGACGTACTCGTTGTCGACCAGGTACGAGAGCACCTCGTCGAAGCTCTTGAGCCGCCCGCTCGCGTCGGCGCAGTGGCGGCAGTAGGGCGCGTCGGCGCGCCCGCCCGCGTGGTCCTTGTCGTTCGGCATCGGTCGCCCGCAGCTCTGGCAGGCAGGTCCGCCCATCATCATCGTCGGCCTCCTCTCACTCTCTCGGAGAGGGCCACGATGGCCACGGCGCCCGCCGCGGCGCAACCGCCCGCGGGGGAACGCGCTCAGCGGTCGTCGCTCACCACGACACGAGGGTCTGCACGTATCCCGGCGTGCCGTTGCCAGCGCGCGGCTCAGGGGTCGAGGGGTTGAGCACGATGCCGAGCGTGACGCCACCCGCGACCGCGACGCCGATGGCTGTCCAGAACCACCAGCGGGCGTAGATGGGCGTGGGGCGCGCGTCGAGGTTCACGGTGACGTTCTCGGTCGAGAGCCGCCGCACGTTCACCCGCTCGGTGCGTGGGGTGTATCCCGAGAGGCTGACCTCGACGGTGTGCTCGCCGGGCGCGACGCGCAGGTCGGCGGTGCCGGTGCCGTGCGGCTCTCCGTCGACGCGGATCGCGGCGCTCGCGGGCACGGCGGCGATCACGAGGCGCGCGTTGCGCTCCACGGCGTGGAGGGTCGCCGTGTAGAGCCGCTGCTCGTGCGCGTGGATGTTGATGGTCTCGCGGCGCGGCTCGTGGTTGTCGAGGGTGATCTCGACGTCGTGCGTGCCGGGCAGGAGCTCCACGGCGCGGGCGACGGGCGCGGTGCCGACGGAGCGGCCGTCGAGGGAGATCTCAGCCCCCGAGGGCTCGACCTCGAAGCGGAGGATGGCGCGGTTGTCTTCGATCTCGCGGATGACGCTCTCGACGTCGGCGCGCTGCTCGGGCGTGAGCCGCGGGTTCTCGTCGATGTAGCGGCGAAAGGTCGAGATCGCGTTCGAGAGCTGCTGGTCGCCGCGGTACGCCTGCGCGAGGTTGAAGAGGATCGTCGGCGAGGCCATCAGACGGTACGCCGTCTGGAACTCGCGGATCGCGTCGGTGAAGCGCCGCGCCTGGTAGTGCTCCACCCCCGTCTGGAAGTGCGACCGCGCCTCGGCCTGCTGGAACGCCGACGTGGGGTTCGACCCCGGCGAGGGGTCTTCGACGGCGGCGCCGTCGGGGGGAGTGCCGCGGGGCTGCGCCGTGGCCTGCGTGGAGGCGAGGGCGAGCGAGGCCGCGGCGATGAGCGAGAGTCGACCCAGGTGCTGCATCGCGGGCGCGATCCTACCCCGCGGGTCGGAGAAAAATGAACCGTGGTGTCAGCGCCGCGCGCGCGACCGCCGGCAGACCGCGCGGAGGCTCAGAGCTCCGTGATGATCCCGTTGCCACGCGCCGAGGGGGGCGGCGCGGGCGCGCGAGGGGTGCGGCGCGGCGCGCGCTGCACCGGGTCGCTGTAGGTCGCGTTGAAGGGGTCGTTCTCGGGCAGCGCGGGCCGCGCGACGGACGGGGTCGCGGCGGGGCGAGACGCGCGCACGGGCTGCGGCGCGTTCGGCGCGGCCGCCGGGGGCGAGACCGCGCGGGGGGCCGTGCGGGGCGGCGTGGTGCGCGCGCCCGGGGTCGGCGCGGGCGCGGCGGGGCGCGAGGGCGTGGGGGCGGCGAAGAGGTCGGCACATCGGCACAGGGCCGGGCGAAGGCGCCGCGGCCACGCGACGCGGCGCGGGCGCGGGGTCGGCGCAGCGACGCGAACGGGGGTCGGCGCGGTGCGTGCGGCGGGCGCAGGCGTGCGCCGACGCGCGCGTCGGCGCGGGCGGAGGCTCGGGCGCGGCGACGACGGGCGTCGGCGCGGGGGGCGGGGGCTCGGGCTCAGCGGCGGGAGCGGGCGCGGGCGTAGGCTCGGGGCGCAGCGGCGACCACCGCTACGGGCGCGGGCTCGGCCACTGGCTCGGAGCGGCGGGAGCGGGCGCGGGTTCGGCCACCGGCGTCGGGGGAGGCGTCGCGGCGAGAGGAGGCTGCGCGGCGGGGGCGGCGTGACCGACTCGGGCTGCGCCGTCGGCGCAGCCGCGGCGCGCTGCTAGCGGGGACGTTCGGGCTGCGCGACGGAGGCGCGAGCGCGCGGGCGGCGACGATGCCGACGCCATGAAGAAGCAGAGCGACGGCGAGCGCGCCGGGCTCGCGGCGGGGCGCGGGGGCGGGCGCGGCGGTGCGGGATCTCGGCGGCGGCGAGCGTGTCGGGGGGGGCGAACGCCGAAGCCCGGCGAGGGGTCATGCGCGGACGGGAGAGTACAGGCCGGGCCATCGTGGGCGGCAGCGGACCGAAGGGGTCGGCCGCGTTCGGGGCGGGGGCGGGCGTTGGAGCCGACGCCTGCGGCGGAGTCGCGGGCGCGGGCGGCGCGGCGGGCGCGAAGGCCGCGGGGCTTAAGGCGGGTTCGCGATCATGGGCCGCGTCGGGGGATCGACGACCTCGGGCTCGCGGGCGACGGCGACCGGCGCGGGCGCGCTGCGGGGGAGCGGCGGCGGGAGCGTGGCCTGCGGGGGCGACGAGCGGCGCGGCGGCAGAGGCGGCGCGGGCTCAGGCGCGAACTGCGCGGGGAACGACGGCGCGGGGCCCTCGCCGGCGCTGGGCGGGACCGTCGGGATCTGGAGCTGCGTCGGCTCGTCGTCGACGGCGACGTCGTCGTCGAAGTCGTGACGCGAGACTCGCGCCGCGGCGGGCGGCGAGGCCGGGGTCGGCGCGCGCGTGGGCGGGGGCGGCGGGACGGAGATGACGCCCGGCGCGAGGTTGAGCGTGCGGCGCACGCCGGGGGTGTTGCTGTAGCCCGCGCTCGACGCGAGGGTGACCGACTCGGGGGTGCGCTGCGCGGCGGGGCGGGCGACGTCCTGCTCGGGGTTGAGCGCGGGGATGAGCGAGGCGACGCGCTGCGCGACGAGGCGCGAGGCGGGGCCCGCCCGGAGCGAGAGGTACATCGACTCGAGGGCGTCGGCGATCTCTTCGGCGGTGCTGATCCGCTGGTCGGGCTCGCGCTGGAGGATCGACGCGATGAGCTCGTCGAGCCTCGGGGCCTCGGGGCGGTCTTCAGCGGCGGGATGTCGTCAGGAGGATCGCGTGGAGGGTCGCCGCGTCGTCGTCGCGGAGAAGGTTTCTCGCCCGCGCGATGGTCTCCCAGATGACCACGCCGCGGACCAGAGGTCGAGCACGCGAGTCGATGGGCCGGGCGCGGATCTGCGCTTCCGGCGACATGTACGAGACCTTGCCCTTCACCTGCCCTGCTGCAGGTGGAGGCATTCACGTGCGCGACGCTCTTCGCGATGCCGAAATCGAGGAGCTTCACGCCCCCCTCGCGGGTCACGAAGATGTTGTGGGGGGAGACGTCGCGGTGGATGATCCGCAGGGCTCGGCCGTCGTGGGAGCGGGGCGCGGTGCGCGTACCCGAGGCCCCGCGCGGCGCCGCATGAGGACGGCGAGGCCCAGCCGCGGTACCGGGAGGCTTCCGCCGACGCAGCACGCACTGTTGCAGGAGGCGCAGGAGGTCGGCGCCGTCGAGGCGCTCCATGGCGATGTACGGCAGCGCGTCCATCTCGCCGACCTCGAGCACCTGCACGATGTTCGGGTGGCGCAGCGAAGACGCGATGCGGGCCTCGGCGGAGAACATCCGCACGAAGCCGTCGTTCTGCGCGAGGTGGGGCAGGACGCGCTTCACCACCACGAGCTGCTGCCCGCCGTCGGTCGCGTGCTGCCTCGCGAGGAGCACCTCGGCCATCCCCCCGCAGGCGATCTGCCGAATGATCTCGTAGGTGAAACCCGCCATGAAGCTCTCGCGCCGAACCCTACTCGCACGGTAGGAGGCGCACAAGCGCAGGCCCGTAGCGAGCTTCGGCGGAACGGAGGTATGGTCGCGACCGATGCGCTGGTCGGGTGCGGGGCTGTTGCTCCTCGGGCTTCTCTCGGTGACGCCGGGCGGCTGCGTGCTCTCGCGGCGCCAGGTGATGTTGCAGGTGAGCACCGACGTGCCCTGCACCTTCTTCGACCGCGTGCAGGTGATCATCTCGCGCGGGAGCTCCGGCGCGCCGACCTACCAGGGGACCTTCTTGCGGGCGGACTGCCCCGCCGAGGGGGTCGACCCGCCGCCCGTGGTGCCGCTGCGGGTTCGCATGGCGAGCGAGCCCGAGAACGCGGGCCGCTGGGACCTGGGCATCGTCGACGGCGCGCGCTCGGACGATCGCGTGCGCATCGAGGTGCAGGGCCGAACGTCGATGGGCCTGGTGGTGACCAACATCGCCGAGACCGAGTTCACCGACGACCTGCTCTACGCGGTGCCGATCCAGCTCTCGCAGGCGTGCGTCGCGGCGCGCACGCTGTCGTGCCCGTCGGGCTTCGTGTGCCGCCCGCGGCCCGACACCGGCGAGGCCGTCTGCGGCTCGATCTACCGCACGCCCGGCACCGTCGGGACCTTCGCCACCGCGCAGTCGATCCACACCGAGGTGGTGCTCGACGAGGCGCCGTGAGCGCGCGCGAGCTCGTCGCGCTCGGAACGTCTAGCCAGGTCCCCACCCGACACCGCAACCACAACGGGTATTTCCTCCGCTGGGACGACGAGGGCTTCCTCTTCGACCCGGGCGAGGGCACGCAGCGTCAGCTCATCTTCGCAGAGCTCCCCGCCAGCGCGATCCACCGGGTGTGCGTCACGCACTTCCACGGCGATCACTGCCTCGGCCTCGGCGGGATCATCCAACGGCTCTCCCTCGACCGCTGCCCGCACCCGGTCACGGTCCACCACCCCGCGTCGGGCGCGCACTTCTTCGAGCGCCTGCGCTTCGCGTCGATCTACCTCCCCGCGGCCGAGATCGTCCCCGCGCCCATCGAGGCCCCGCCCGAGGGCCTCGCCCTCGCGGCCGAGACCGACACCTACAAGCTCTACGTCGCCCGCCTCGACCACCCCGTCGACACCCTCGGCTACCGCCTCGAAGAGAAGCCCGGCCGACGGTTCCTGCCCGAGAAGCTCGCGGCGGCGGGCGTGCGCGGCCCCCTCGTGGGCGCGCTCGCGCGCGAGGGCAGCGTCACCGTCGATGGCCGCGAGGTCACCGTCGACGCGGTGAGCGAGCACCGTCCCGGCTCCGTCTTCGCCTTCGTGATGGACACCCGCCGGTGCCCCGGCGCGGTGGCGCTCGCGCGCGACGCCGACCTCCTGGTGATGGAGGCGACCTACTCCGCGGCGGACCAGCCGCTCGCCGACGCGCACGGCCACGCGAGCTCCGTCGACGCGGCGACGGTGGCCCGAGAGGCCGGCGCGCACCGGCTCGCGCTCACGCACTTCTCCCAGCGGTACAGCGAGGTCGAGACCCACGTCGCCGAGGCGCGCGAGGTCTTCCCCGAGGTGATGGCCCTGCACGACCTGCAGCGGGTGACGATCCCCCGCCGCAGGTAGCGCCCGCTCACTGCTTCAAGAAGAACATCGTGAAGGCGTCGCCGCCGTCCTCCGGGTCGGCCGCGCGCGCGAGGCGCACGAAGGGTGAGCCCCTCAGGTGCTCTCGCACGGCCGCCTTGAGCGCGCCGGTGCCGTGCCCGTGGAGCACGTAGCCCGCGTCGTCGCCCGCGCTCGCCACGCGGTCGAGGAAGGCGTCGACCATCCCGAGGGCGTCGTCGACGCGCAGCCCGCGCACGTCGGCGGTGTTCGACTCGGTGCGCACGGGGGTCGCGCGCTCCGTCGCGGCGCCGCCTGCGAGGTGGCCTTCACGGTCCGGCGCTCGGCGCTCATCGGCGCGGCCTCGCTCGGGGCGGGGACTCGTCGATCAGCACCTCGTCGGCGGCCACGAAGAGCTTGAGCGCGCCCGCCGCCACGCGGAGCTGCCCGCGAGGGCCGATCTCCAACACCTCGACGGTGCCGCCGAGGCGCGGGGCGTAGACCTTCGCGCCGGGCTTGAGCTCGTCCTCCCGGGGCGCGCGCCGCGCGGGCTTGTCGCGCTTCGGGTCGAGCGCGCGGCCGAGGGCGCCGTCGATCGACAGCTCCTTCGCCACGGCGTTCACCTTGCGCTCGGCCTCGCGGAGCTCTTGCTCGGTGAGCTTCTTGCGCTGCACCCTGAGCTCGGCCTCGCGCAGCTCCTCGCGCGCGCGCCGCAGGGCCGCGAGCACCTCGGAGCCCTCGCGGCTCACCCGCGCCTGCTCCCGCGCGCGCTGGGCGTTGCGCTCGGACTCCAACTCCAGCCGGAGCTTCGCGATGGTGCGCGACTCCTCCTCGGCCGCCGCGCGCGCGAGGCGCATGGCCCGCTCCTCGTCCTCGAGACGTCGCAAGACGTCTTCGCGCGAGCCCGCGTGCTCGGGCAAGAGCGCCCGCGCCCGCTCCACCACGGCCTCGGGCACGCCGAAGCGACGCGCCACCGCGAGCGCGCTCGACGCGCCGGGCACGCCCATGGTCACCGTGAAGGTCGGCGACATGGTCGCGAGGTCGAAGCCCACCGAGGCGTTCTCGAAGCGCGCGTCGCGCACCGCGAGGGTCTTCAGGAGCTCGTAGTGCGTGGTCACCGCCACGGCCGCGCCGCGGGTCGCGAGCGACTCCAGCACCGCCGCCGCGAGGGCCGCGCCCTCCTCGGGGTCGGTGCCGCCCGCGAGCTCGTCGAGGAGCACCAGCGCGCCCTGGCGCACCCCGCGCAGCACCTCGGCGAGGTGCGTGACGTGCGCGCTGAAGGTCGACAGGCTCCGCGCGAGCGACTGGTCGTCGCCCACGTCGCAGAAGACCGGGTCGAACCACCCGACGCGCGAGCCCGGGAGCACCGGCACGGGCAGCCCCGCGCGCACCATCAGGGCCACGAGGCCGAGGGTCTTGAGCGCGACGGTCTTTCCGCCCGCGTTGGGGCCCGAGATCACGAGGCAGCGGCCCGCGGCGAGGGAGAGGTCGTTGGCGACGACCCCTCCGTCGGCGAGCACGAGCAGCGGGTGCCGCGCGAGGCGGAGGCTCAGCACGGGCTCGGCCTCGGGCTCGACGCACTCGGCCGAGAGGTCGGCCGCGAGGCGGCTGATCGCGAGGAGGAGGTCGGCCTCGACGCACGCGCGGTGCGCGACGTCGATGTCGTGGAGCTCACCCCGGCAGCGGGCCGAGAGCTCGGCGAGCACGCGGGCCTCTTCGCGCTCGACGTCGGCCTGGGCGACCTTGAGCTGGTTGCCGAGCTGCACCACCGAGCGGGGCTCGATGAAGAGCGTCGCGCCCGACGACGACGAGCCGTGCACGATGCCCACCACCCGGATGTGCGCGTCGGAGCGCACGGGCAAGACGTACCGCCCGTCGCGCACGGTGTAGTAGCGGTCTTGGAGCACCTCGGCGTAGCGGCCGATGAGCTCGTCGAGGCGCGAGAGGATGCGCTGGCGGGCCTCCTGCGCGCGTCGGCGGGCGAGGGCGAGGTCGTGGCTCGCGCGGTCGCTGAGCGTGCCGTCGGTGTCGAGGGCGTGGTCGAGGGTGCCGAGGAGCCGGTCGAGCTCGGGCGGGCTGTGCAGCGCCGCGGCGAGGGCGGGGTGACGGTCCCTCCGTGCGTTGGCCCAGCGGCGCAGGCCGTGGGCGTTGCGGAGCATCTCGCGCACGCCGTGGAGCTCGTGCGAGGTCGCGTCGGCGTCTCGCTCCAGCCGGTGCAGCGCCTCGCTCACGTCGGGCAAGGGGCCGAGGGGGATGAGCTCCCCGGCGCGCGCGGCCTCGACGGCGTCGCGGCTGCGCGACCAGCGGTGGCGGGCGTCGTCGAGGGTCTCGGCGGGCGAGAGGTCGAGGGCGCGGTCGCGGCCCTGGCGGCTCTGGCAGCGCTCGGCGAGGTGGGTGACCAGCGTGGGCCACTCGAGGTCGTGAAAGGCTTTGGTCGAGGGTTCCATGATGCGCTTCGGGGTGATGCCTCGCGCCGAGCCCGCGGATCGGGGCGTCGGTGAGCGCTCCGTCGTGGAGCGTCGCGGAGGTGATGGGTGAAGAGAGAGGCTGCGCCCGCGGCTGCGGGCAGTGAGGGGCGCGGACCGTAGCGCGACCCGCGCGGCGCGCGCAAGGGCTACGCGCGGGCGAGGAGCGCCCTTCGCTCGGACTCCAGCGCGATGCGCACGCGGCCCGCTTCGAGGGTGACCCGCTGCGCGGCGGCGACGTCGTCGGTGTCGGGGTCCGTCGCGGCGCGCTCCAGCTCCTGCGCGAGGCTGGCGAGGCCGTGCGCCCCCACCCCGAGCGCGCCCCCGCGGAGGGCGTGCGCGGCGCGGGCGAGGCCCTCGGCGGAGCGCGACGCCACCGCCTCTCCGATCGCGTCGAGGCGCTGCGGCAGCTCGTCGACGAAGGCCGCGATGACCTCTAGCACCAGCCCGTCGGCGCCGTCGTCGAGGGCCCGCAGCGCGTGCAGCACGCCCAGGTCGATGGGCAGGGCCGTCGTGCCCCCCGGCGACGACGCGCGGCGCGCCGCGACGGGCGCGCGGGTCGAGCTCGTGGTCCAGCGGTCGAGCGCGGCGCGCAGGGCGCCCTCGTGCACGGGCTTCGGGATGTAGTCGTCCATCCCCGCCGCGAGGCATCGCTCGCGGTCGCCGCGCATCGCGTGGGCGGTCATCGCGACGATGGGCGTCGCCGCCGCGTGCCCGCCGAGCCGTCGCACGGCGCGCGTGGCCTCGTAGCCGTCCATCTCGGGCATCTGGCAGTCCATGAAGACCACGTCGTAGGGCTCGCGGGTGATGGCCTCGAGGCCCTCGCGCCCGTCGCACGCGAGCGCCACCACGCACCCGAGGCGCTCCAGCATCCGCGACGCCACGCGGCGGTTCACCGCGTTGTCCTCCACCACCAGCGCGCGCCTCGGCCTCGGCGCGGCGGCCGGCTCCGCGGCGGGCGGCGGGCTCGTCGGGGCGCGCGGCGCCTCGGCGCTCAGCTCCGGCGGCGCGAACAGCGTGATGAGCGTGTCGAAGAGCTGCGACGGCCGCACGGGCTTCGCGATCCACGCCGCGAACCCCGCCTCGACGCCGGGCCGTCCGCCCGAGCTCAGCATCACCAGGGTCGTCTGCGCGAGGCGTCGGTCGGCCTGCACCCGCCGCGCGAGCTCCACGCCGTCCATCCCCGGCATCTGGTAGTCGAGCAGCGCGAGGTCGTAGGGCTCGCGCTTCGCCTTCGCCGCGCGCAGCGCCTCCAGCGCCGCGGCGCCGTCCTCCACCGCGTGGGCCTCGAGGCCCCAGCCCTGCGCGAGCGCGAGGAGCAGCCGGCGGTTCGTGTCGTTGTCGTCGACCACCAGCATCCGCAGGCCCTTGAGCGACTCGGCGACGAACTCGCGGCCCACCTCGAGCTCGGGCGCGGCGCCCACCCTCACGGTGAACCAGAAGGTGCTCCCTCGGCCCGGCTCGCTGTCGACGCCGATGGTGCCCCCCATCAACGAGACGAGCTGTCGGCTGATCGCGAGCCCGAGGCCCGTGCCGCCGTAGCGCCGCGTGGTCGAGCTGTCGGCCTGGGTGAACGACTGAAAGAGCCGCTCCTGCGCCTCGGGGCTGATGCCGATGCCCGAGTCGATGACCTCGACGCGCAAGAGGTGGCCGCTCGCGTCGCGCTCCAGGAGGCGGCAGCGCACGACCACCTCGCCGCGCTCGGTGAACTTCACCGCGTGGCCCAGGAGGTTGGTGAGCACCTGGCGGAGCCTTCCCGGGTCGCCGTGCGCGCCGCGGGGCACGTCGGGGTCGACCCAGCACACGAGCTCGACCCCCTTGCGCTGGGCCTGCTCGGCGAACACGGGCAACAGGTCTTCGACCACCTCGTGCAGGTCGAAGGCGAGCTCGTCGAGCTCCAGCTTGCCCGCCTCGATCTTCGAGAAGTCGAGGAGGTCGTTGATGAGCGCGAGGAGCGCCTCGCCGCTGCGCCGCACCGTCTCGGCGTAGTCGCGCTGCTCGTCGTCGAGGCGCGTCCCGAGGAGGAGCGCGGTCATCCCGATCACGCCGTTCATCGGCGTGCGGATCTCGTGCGACACGTTCGCGAGGAACTCGCTCTTGGCCCGGCTCGTGGCCTCGGCCGCCTCGCGCGCGGCGCGCATCGCGACCTCGACGGCCTTGCGCTCCGACGTGTCGCGGAAGACGAACACCGCCCCCGCGGCGCGGCCCCGCTCCAGCACCGGGCTCAGCACGCACGACACCGGCACCGCCCCGTCGAGGGTGCCGTCGTCGTCGCGCACGACCTCGCCCGCGCGCACCCGCGCCCGCAGCGCCTCTCCGTCGAGCGCGTCTCCCCCCGCCGTGAGCGCGAAGCGGTCGAGGAGCGCGGCGTCTCCCACCGAGACCTCTCCGAGCGCGGCGCGCGCGGCGGGGTTGACGAGCGCGACCCGGCCCTCGGCGTCGAGCACGCACAGCCCGTCGCCCACCGCGTCGATCACGGCGCGCAGGCGGTCTCGCTCCAGCGCCACCTCCTCGGCCGACGCGCGGCGCAGGGCCTCGTTGGCCGCGGTGAGCTCCTGTGAGCTCAGCTGGATCGAGCGCTCGAGGGTGTAGCGGTCGTCGTCGGCTTGCTGGTACGCGAGGCTCACGCGCCGCACGAGCTCGGCCCAGCCCGCCGCGTCGGGGGGCGACGCCGGGTCGCTCACGCCCGCGCGGCGGAGCTGACGGAGCAGGAGGGGGTGCAGCGCGTCGCTCAAGCGCGGGCCTCCCACACCGTGGTGAGGGTCATGGTCTGGTTGTGCAGCTCGCAGGCGCCCGAGGCGTGCGGCGAGAGCTCGCCGTAGGAGTAGAAGCCGACCTGGGTGGTGTTCGGCGGGAGGGCGTCGAGGGTGGCCTCGACCTCCTCCTCGATGCGCTCTCCGAGCACGAGCCTGCGGCCCACGCAGGAGATGGCGACGGAGAGGCAGGGGCCCCCCGCGGCGGAGGCTCCAGCATCGAGGGCCGCGGCGCCGGCGCCGTCGACGAGGCGGTCGAAGTTGGCGCGCATGAGCTGGGCGCGGGCGCCCTCGGGGATGTCACCCGCGAAGGTGAGCGATTGTTGCGCCTCGTCGACGGCGAGGATCGTTCGCACGATGAGGCGCCCGTCGGCGGTGCGCACCGCGAGGGGGAAGAGCAGCCCGGTGGAGGGCAGGCCCGAGGCGCGCTCGCCCAGGTAGGTCTTGTAGAGGCCGAGGGCGGGCTTTCCGTCGAGCTCGTAGAGCACGTTGCCCTCGCTGCGGGTGACGGTGCGCTCGGGGCCGAAGTTGTCCCAGCCCCCCTTGGAGCCGTGGCCCACGCGCACGGCGTCGCCGTAGAGGCCCACGGCGGTCACGCGCTGGGTCACCGGGGCGCCGTCGACCAGCACCCAGGTGCGCTCGAAGCGCGAGCCGTCGCCCGCGAGCCCGCCCGAGACCACGACCTTGTCGCCGAGCACGGCGTTGAGCCCGCGCACCAGCGCGGTGCCGTTCACCCGCAGCCCGTCGGAGAGCACCAGCACCGCCCGCAGGTCGGGTGCGGCGAGGGCGCGCGCGATCTCTTCGCCGGCGGCCTCGCTGCGGGAAGGGTCCGACGCGTCGGCGTGGGCGAAGCGCAGGCGCACGTCGTCGAAGCGCGCCACGGCGACGCTCGCCGAGCGGTCGCTCACCCGCACGCCGTCGATCTCGCCCGCGGTGGAGCAGCCCGCGATCACCGCCCCGGGCAGGGCCTCGCGCAGCGCGGCGAAGGGCTCGGCGCGGTCGAAGAGCTCCGAGGCCCCGAACACGAGCGCGAGGGTGGACCCGGCGGCGCCGCCGGGTGAGGGCGAGGCGCTGCCCCAGCCCTGGTCCATCGTCCAACGGTAGGTGTCGATCTTCACGGTGTGGGGGTCTCCTCGGGTGGTGTGTTCAGGGCAGGGCGGTGACCACGCGGTCGCGGCCCGCGAGCTTGGCGGCGTAGAGGGCGTCGTCGGCGCGCTGGAGCACGGCCGACCAGCCGCGGGCGTCGTCGCCGTCGCACAGGGCCGCGCCCACGCTGGCGGTGACGGCCACCGAGGCGCCGAGGTCGTCGACGGCGGGGCGCTCGGCCACCCGGGCGCGCAGCGACTCTCCGAGCGACGCGAGCCCGTCGCGGTCGTCGACGGCGGCGAGCACGACGAACTCCTCGCCGCCGTAACGGAAGACCTCGCCGTGGCCGTCGCAGGCGCTGCGCAGGGCCGACCCGGCGGCGGCGATCACCCGGTCGCCGACGAGGTGGCCGTGCTGGTCGTTGACGCGCTTGAAGTGGTCGATGTCGACGACGAGGGTGGCGTAGCCGCGGCCCTGGGCGCGCGAGAAGGCGTGGATGCGGTCGATGGCGAGCTCGAAGCCCCGGCGGTTGCCGAGGCCCGTGAGGGCGTCGGTGGAGGCCAGGCGCGAGAGCTCGGCGTTGGCCTCGGCGAGGGCGCGGGCCTTGGCGGCGAGCTCGGCGTGCATGGTGGCGAGGCGGCGGCCGGTCTTCAGCCGCGCGCGCAGCTCAGGGACGCTGAAGGGCTTGCCGATGAAGTCGTCGGCGCCCGCGTCGAGGCCCTGCACGAGGTGCACGGCGTCGCGGTGCGCCGTGAGGAGGACGACGTAGACGTACCCGAGCCCGTCGGCGCCGCGCACGCGCTCGCAGAGGGCGGGGCCGTCGAGGCGGGGCATCTCCCAGTCGCACAGGAGCAGGCGGGCGTCGTGCTCTTGCAAGAGCGCCCAGGCCTCTTCGCCGTCGCACGCCTCGACGGGCTCGTAGCCCCAGCGCTCGATGGTCCGACACAGGACGATCCGCGTCGCGCGGTCGTCTTCAGCCACGATCACCTTCATCGCCCTCTGCTCCGCGCAACGGGGGCAGACGCTAGTGGGGGCGTGCCCCCGTCGCCAGCGCAGAACGGCCCCCGCGGGCAAGCCCTTATGGGGGATCAGGGATTGCCCTGATGCGGGTTGATCAGCGGTAGCGGAGCGCGGTGACGGTGAGCTCGACGCTCTCTCCGTCGGGGCGTCGGTACGAGGTCGTGTCGCCCACGCGCTTGCGCATGAGCGCCGCGCCGATGGGCGAGCGCCAGGAGATCATCCCCTTGTCGGCGTCGGTCTCGTCGACGCCGACGATGCGCCAGGTGTGGGCGCGGCCGTCTTCGTCCTCGACCTCGACCTCGGCGCCGAAGAAGACCCGGTCGCCCTTCTGCGCGGCCGGGTCGACCACGGTCACGTCCTTGAGCCGGTCGGCGAGGAAGCGCAGGCGGCGGTCGATCTCGCGCAGCCTGCGCTTGCCGTAGATGTACTCGGCGTTCTCCGAGCGGTCGCCCTGGGCCGCGGCGTCTTGCACCTCGCGCACGACCCGGGGGCGCTCGACGCGCTGGAGGAAATCGAGCTCATCGGTGAGCTTCTTGTGCCCCGCCGGGGTGATGTAGTTCGTCGCGCTCATGGCCTGGGGTCGGGTCAGGCCGCGGGTTGTACCTCCCGCCGCGCGCGCCCGCAGCAGGACTTGTACTTCGCGCCCGCGCCGCAAGGGCACGGGGCGTTGCGCCCGGGGCGCGCCTCGCGGCGGTGAGGGACGCGCTTGGGGAGCGAGGCGGCGAAGCTGCGCGCGAGGGAGAGCCCGCGGTCGACGGCGTAGCGCTCGGTCACGGCCTCGCTCCACGCGCGAGGGAGGTAGAGCGAGGGCGCGTCGGCGCGGGCGAGGGCGGGGAGGAGGTCGAGCCACCAGCCGAAGGCGCGGCGGCAGAAGGCGCGCTCGGTGGAGACCGCGAGGGCGAGGCGCATCGGGTCGGGCACGGCTTCGGCGCGAGGGGCTGCGATGAGCCCTCGGCGCGCGAGGCGGTCGAGCGCCCGCTGGGGGACCTCGGTGAGCGGCGCGAGGCGCGGCGCGCGTCGGAGCTCCTCGCGGACCTCGGCGGCGATGCAGGCGCCGTAGCGGTCGTCGGGGCGGTCGATGAGGGCGAGGGCCTCGGTCGCGAGGTGGGGGTGGCGCAGCGCGACGACCGCCGCGGCGAGCTGGGCCGCGACGCGGGTGGCGCTCACGGGGTAGTCCAGCCAGTGGGCGAGGTGGGGGAGGGCGGGCGCGCCGAGGCGGGCGACGGCCCAGAGCCCGCGGGCGAGGAGGGGCGCGGAGTCGTAGCAGGTGAAGGTGACGGGCAGGTCGGCGATGAGCTGCGCGGGCGCGGCGTGGCGGGAGAGGTCCTCGTCGAGCTCCTCGCAGGACATCAGCACGGAGAAGTGGGCCTGGGTCCAGGCCGACTCCCAGAGCGAGCGCAGGAGGTCTCGCTCGGGGCCGTTGGGCGCGTAGGTGAGCCGCGCGACGGGGCGGCACGCGTGCGCGAAGGTGAGGACGTGGTCGGCGAAGGAGCCCGCGAAGGCCAGCCAGAGCCGGGGCTGCAGGTCGAGGGCGGGGGCGATGTCCTCGCGGCAGAGGGTGTTGCCCGCGTGCGTGACGCGGTGGAGGAGCGCGTCGACGGCGCGCCGGTCGCGGTAGAGGGCCGCGCAGAGCCGCGCGCGGTGGCGCTTGTGCGCGAGGCGGGTCGAGAGCGCGATGAGCTGCGCGTAGCTCACGCGGTAGAGGCCGCGGGGGAACATCCCCGCGCCGAGGCAGGTGATGAAGAAGGCGTCGCGGGTGACCACCATGTGCGGCGGCTTCTTGCCGTCGGCGAGGGCCACCGCGACGCGCTCGGCGTGGGGCGGCACGCCCGCGGCGTCGATCACTCCGCGGAGGAGCTCGGGGTCTCGGTAGAACGAGAGGGCGAGCTCGGTCTGACGAAGGTTCACCCGGTCGAGGCGAGAGAGGAAGTGGTGCGCGTGTCCCATGGCGTGCTCCGTGTCGGTGACGGGGGTTCGGAGGTCGCCGTCGGGAGGCATTCCCGGCGGTCACGCGCGTCTTCGAGAGCGGGTGTCGCGGGGTTGTCTGAAAAAGTGATCGGGGGCTGAGCGAGACGGGGAGGCCCGTGTCGAGACGGGTGGGGACCCGTGTCGAGACGGGTGGGAGGCCGTGTCGAGTCGGGTGCGGGGCCGTGTGGTCCTGGGTCCGAGGCCGTGTCGAGACGGGACGGGAGCCGTGTGGAGACGGTGAGGAGGCCGTGTCGGAGGGGTCGCGAGGCGTGACGTCGAATTCGCGCAACACCCGCCGCGCCGCGCCGAGCAGCCCCGCGCAACCCGCAGGAGGCCCTCGACATGGACGGATCCCCCACACGCACGGTCATCGACCTCAGCGACCCCGCGGTCTTCTCGGCGATGGTGCCGACCGTTCGCCGCACGGCGCGCGCGCACCTCCGCGCGATGGGCGGCCCTCCGCCCGGCCACGAGGCCGACGACGTGGTGCAGGACTGCCTCCTCGACCTCGCCCGCGGCGCGTCGCGCTGGGTGATCGCCGACGAGGCGGGGCTGCGCGGCCTCACGCGCACCGTGGTCGAGCGCCGCGTGCGCGACCACCGCAAGCGCGCGCGGAGACGTCGCGCGCGCTTCGCCTACGAGAGCGAGCTGCCCGAGGGGGAGTTCCCCGAGGGAGAGCTCCGTGAGGCCGCCGATCACGGCGAGGAGCCCAGCGTCGCCCCGGCGGCGCGGCCACGCCTGCGTCGCGAGCTGTCGGCCCTGTCCTCCGGCGACCGCGCGCTCCTGGCGGCGCGCTACGGCGAGGGCGAGAGCTTCGAGGCGATGGGGGCGGCGGCCGGTGTCGACCCGCGCACGGTGGCCCGAAGGCACGAGCGCTTGATCGCGACGCTCCGCGCCCGGTGCGCCCGACGGAGGGCCGATGTCGAATCCGCGCCGGGGTCTTCGCGCTGCGTCGATGGAGCTGTCGGGAGGCGATGGTCGCCCCCCGCTGACCGCACGAAAGAGGTTCCCATGAAGCACACCATCGCTACGACTTCGCCCTGCGCCCCGCTCTCGCAGACCTCGCCGTCGCCGACCGACCCCGTGTCGCTCGTGCGCGCCGCGCCCTGGGTGCAGCCCGAGGCGGTGCCGTCGGTGCCCGAGGGCTTCGTCGCCCCCGAGAGCAACGACTCGCTCCCCAACGTCACCTACGTGGGCGAGGTGCACCACGCGGAGCTGGTGCTCGCCCTCGACGAGGTCGCCGACGGCGGCGAGCAGATCGTCGCCGACTTCGGCGAGGCCGCGGGCGAGGTCTCGCAGGCCCCCGCGCTTCGCGACCGGGTGAAGGGCCTGCGCGTCACCATCGTGCGCCTCGAGCGCGCGCTCTCCGCCGCGAAGCTCCAGCTCGTCGTGGCGGTCTCTGACGGTCACCACATGGTGAAGGGCGTCGAGCGTGAGGTGCGCCACCGCGCCGCGCGCCAGCCGCAGGTGCTCGACCGCTACCCGCAGGTCGTGCGCTACGGCGGCCTGCAGGCGCAGCGCGTCGCCGAGGGCCTCGCCCGCTCCCGCAAGGCGAAGGCCCAGGCGAAGGCCACGGAAGCCGCGCCGAAGCCCGCGGACGGCGACAAGCCCAAGGGCTGAGCGCCCTCCGTCTGCCCCGCCGCGTGAAAGGCGCGCGGCGGGGCGGACACCGCCTACACTCCCGGCCCGCGATGCCTCCCTCCCGCCCCGAAGACGCACTGATCTTCGCCCTCGACGTCGAAGACGAAGCCCGCGCGCGGGCCCTCGTCGCGGCGCTCCGCCCGCACGTCGGCACCTTCAAGGTCGGCCTCGAGCTCCTCCTCCGCGGAGGCATGGACCTCGCCGCGCGCATCGCCGACGGCGCGTCGCTCTTCATCGACGCGAAGCTCCACGACGTGCCCGCTACGGTCTCTCGCGCCGTGCTCCGCGTGGTCGAGTCGGGCGTGCCCGTGCGCTTCATCACCGTGCACGAGCCCGTGCGCGCCGCGGTGGAGGCCGCGTCGGGTCGCGCGACCATCCTCCGCGTGACGGCCCTCACCTCCATCGACCCCGCGCGCATGGGCGGCGCCGACGCGCTCACGCGCTACGTGGTCGAGCGCGCGGTGGAGGCGCGCGACGAGGGCGCGGGCGGCGTGGTGTGCTCGCCCAACGAAGCGCGCGCGGTGCGGGCCGCGGTGGGCGCGGGGACCGTGATCGTCACGCCGGGGGTGCGCCCCGCGTGGGCCGACGTGAAGGGCGACGACCAGCGGCGCACGGCGACGGTGGGAGAGGCCATCGCCGCGGGGGCCGATCACATCGTGGTGGGGCGACCCATCCGCGACGCGAAGGACCCGGTCGAGGCCGCCTGCAGGGTCGTCGAAGAGGTCGCCGCGTCTCGCTGAAGGAACACTCCCCGCCCCTCGCGGGTTCGTCGCTCTGTCCCCCCACAACACGGAGATCCCAGAGCATGAAGACGAACCTCCGCTTCGCGCGCGGCGTCGTCGCGGCCGTCGGTGGCGCCGGCGCCCTGACCCTCGCGCTCCTCGCCCCGCCCGCGCGCTCGCAAGTCCCCACCCCCCAACCGATCCCCACCGCGGGCGGCGTCGCGAGCGCCGAGGCCCGGTGTGACATGCAGTCGCTCTCCAACGGCTTCGCCGACGTCGCCCAGTCGGTGCTCCCCTCGGTGGTGAGCCTCTCGGTCGAGGTCGAGCGCGAGGCGCCGCAGGTGCAGGGCCTCCCCTTCGGGCTGCCCTTCCCCTTCGGCGGCGGTGAGGGCCGAGGCCGCGGCGGCGTCGAGCACGGCACCGGGTCGGGCGTGATCGTGCGCCCCGACGGCGTGATCCTCACGAACAACCACGTCGTGCGGAACGCCCGGCGGATCACGGTGAAGCTCCGTGATGGCCGACAGCTCCCCGCGCGGGTGCTCGGCACCGACCCCGCGACGGACCTCGCGGTGGTGCAGGTCGCGGCGACGAACCTCCCGGCGGCGCGCTGGGGCGACAGCGAGTCTGCGCGCGTCGGGTCGTGGGTGCTGGCCATCGGCGCGCCCTTCGGCCTCGAGGCGACGGTCACCCACGGGGTGCTCAGCGCCACGGGCCGCGCGGGCCTCGGCGCCAACCAGATCGAGGACTACCTCCAGACCGACGCGAGCATCAACCCGGGCAACTCGGGCGGGCCGCTGGTGAACCTCCGCGGCGAGGTGCTCGGGATCAACACCATGATCATCGGGCGCGGCACGGGCGTCGGCTTCGCGGTGCCCACGCGCCTCGCGCGTCAGGTGGTGGAGCAGATCACCACCACGGGCCGCGTGTCGCGCGGGTGGATCGGCGTCGGCGTGCAGGACCTCGCCGCCGAGCTCGCGACCTCCCTCGGCGTGCAGCCGGGCAGCGGCGCGGTGGTGTCGCAGGTCGACCGCGCGGGGCCGAGCGCGCGCGCGGGCCTCCAGGTCGGCGACGTCATCACCGCGGTGGACGGCCACCGCGCGACGAGCTCGAACGACGTGGTGCGCGCGGTGACCTCGCGCGCGCCGGGCGACCGCGTGGCGCTCTCGGTGCTGCGTCGCGGTCAGCCCCTCACGGTGAACGTGGTGGCCGCGCCGAGGCCCGACGCGCAGCGGGCCGCGCGCGAGATCGAGCGCGCCGAGCCCGTGCCCGAGCAGCCCTCGGGCTCGCTCGGGATGGAGGTCGCGCCCCTCGACCGCTCCCGCTCGCGCGCGCTCGGGACGAGCTCCGCCGTGGTGGTCACGCGCGTCGACCCCGACGGCCCGGCGGCGCGGGCGGGGCTGCGTCGCGGCGACTACATCCTCGGCGCCGACAACGCGCCGGTGGCCTCGTCGGGCGACCTCGTCGCGGCCACGCAAGACGGCCGCGCGGCGCTGCTCGTGCGCAGGGGCGACCGGCAGATCTTCGTGCCCTTCTCCACCGCGGAGTGAGCCGCTACTCGCCCACGCGGAAGAAGCCCCAGCTCCAGTGGATGTGCGCGGCGACGTCCCTCGCGACGTCGGCCGCGTCGTCCGCGTCGCCGGGGTGCACGTCGGCGATCTCGCGCGCGCGGTCTCGCACCGCGACCATGTGGGCGATCTCTTCGGGGTCGCTCGCCTCGTCGGGCCGCACCACCGCGCCCCCGTCGATGGTGATCCAGTCGTAGAGCACGCCCGCGAGCGTCGCCCTCCGCGCGGCGCTCACGGGGGAGGGGTCGCGGCTCTCGGGCCAGCCCATCGCCCGCGCGTGCGCGAGCGGGTCGAGCACCCTCCAGCCCACCACCGCGCCCTCGTCGATCAAGAGCGCCGCGTGCTCCGAGAGGGGCACCGCGCGCGGAGAGACCCTCCGCGGAGGCGCGGTCGGCGTAGGCCTCGCGCAGCGCGACGAAGCAGCCGAGGTCGGTGTCGTAGGGAGACGTCCATCGGCGCGAGGGTGAAGCCCTCGCCCGAGACGAGGTGCAGCGCGCCCGCGGTCACGGGCAGCGACGCCACGCGCGCGAGGAGCTCGGCGTCGACCCGCCGCCGCTTCGGCCGTCGCAGCGACGACTCCCGCAGCTCGCGCGTGAGCGGGTCGAAGCGCAGCGCGTCGCTCCCCGTCGTCGCGGGAGCCGAGGAGCCCGTCGACGTTCCATGACATCCCCGCGCGGTCGCTCTGCCAGCGCGTACGGAAGTCCACCGCGCCGCTCCAGAGCGTGGCCGCGGGGCGAGCCGTGCCCTTCGCGCGCAGCCGGAGCACCACGCCGTCGCCGAGCGAGGCTCCTCCCCCGCGTCGTCGTCGATCACGGGCTCGCGCACCGCCGCGGCCACCACGTCGGGCGTCGCGACGTCGCCCTCGATGAGGGCGCGCAGCCGGTGGAGCACCTCCACGCCGCGGGCCTCGGCCTCGGCCTTCGCGGCCTCGACGAGGGCGTCGCGGGCGTCGTCGTCGACGGCGTAGAGCGTCGCGAGCAGCGCGACCGAGGGCGCGTCGGCGGCGGAGGCTCCCACCGGGCGGAGCCAGCGCACCACGGCGAGCCCGAGCGGGTCACCGCGGCGCTCGGCGAGGAGCGCGAGGCCGTCGACGTCGGCGCTCAGCCAGCGGGAGGGGGAGTCTCCGACGGGCTCGCCCGCGGCGCGGAGGAGGTCGAGCACCGCGCGGAGGTCCCTCGCGCGCCGAGCGCGCGGCGGACGATGAGGGGCGCGGGGCGGGCGGGGGTCAATTGAGCGAGTGCGGCAGCGCGAGCGCGAAGGGCGCGACGCGCGCGTCGAAGCGGTCGCCCGACTCGGTGACCATCTGGTAGGTGCCCTCCATCGTGCCGCGCGGCGTGCGCAGCGAGCACCCCGACGTGTACTCGAACTGCTGCCCCGGCCGCAGGAAGGGCTGCGCGCCCACCACGCCCTCGCCCTTCACCTCCTGCACGGCGCCGTCGCCGTCGGTGATGACCCAGTGGCGCGAGATCAACTGCGCGGGGGCCGCCCCCTCGTTCACGATGCGGACCGTGTACGCGAAGACGTACTCCTTTCGCGCGGGCGAAGACCGCTCGGGCAGGTAGCTCGAACGGACCGTGACGCGGATCCCCCGGGTGGTCGCTTCAGACACGGCGCCACGATCACCCGGCCCGGTCACGGGATCAAGGCGCGGTCGGGTCGCGCGTCGCGAAGCCGACGAACTCCGGCTCGGGCGTGAGCTCCACGCCCCAGCGATCCCGCACCGCGGCCCGCACCGCGCGCGCGAGCGCGACGAGGTCGGCGCTCGTGCCCCCGCGGTTCACCAGCGCGAGGCAGTGGAGCGGCGACACGCTCGCGCCCGGCCCGATGGCGAAGCCCTTGTCGACGCCCGCGCGCTCGATGAGCCAGCCCGCGGCGAGCTTCACGCGGCCGTCGCCCGTGCGCCACGACGGGGGCGCGGCGTCGGGGCCCACCACGCCGAGGGCTCTCGCGCGCGCGGTCACGGCGTCGGCGACCTCGGGCGCGACGACGGGGTTGGTGAAGAACGAGCCCGCGCTCCGGGTGGCGGGGTCGTCGGGGTCGTAGACCATCCCCTTCGCGCGGCGCAGCCGAACGACGGCCTCGCGCAGGTCGCCGTGGGTGGGCGAGGGGAGGTGCTCGACCGCGCGCTGCAGCTCGGCGTAGCGCGGTCGATCGGGCGGCCCCCGCCGGAGCGAGAGCGTGACGGACACCACGACGTAGCGGCCGCGCGGCCCGCTCTTGAGGGCCGAGTCGCGGTAGGCGAAGCGCAGCGCGTCGCGCGAGAGGGTGTCGTGGCGCGCGCTGAAGCGGTCCCACACGCGGCACGAGACGAAGACGTCAGCGACCTCCTGGCCGTAGGCGCCGACGTTCTGCACCGGGGTCGCGCCCACAGAGCCCGGGATGCCCGAGAGGCACTCGATCCCCGCGAGGCCGCGGTCGACGCAGGCGGCGACGAGGTCATCCCAGGGCTCCCCCGCCGAGGCGGTGACCGTGGTGTGCGTGAGGCCGTCGGTGAAGGTCACGCCGCGGTTCGCGACGCGCACGGCGACGCCCGCGAAGCCCGCGTCGGAGATCACCAGGTTGCTGCCTCCGCCGAGGAGGAGGAGCGGCGTGTCTTCGCGGTCGACCTCGCGCACCCGCGCGACGAGGGCCTCGTCGGAGTCGGCGACGCGGAGCGCGTGGGCGGGGCCTCCGAGGCGGAGCGTGGTGAAGGGCGCGAGGTTCATCGGTGGGTCATCCGTGGCAGCGCGGGATCAGCCCGCAGCGGAGGGACTCGCAGGTCCAGCGGGGGCGCGGGTCCCAGGTGCCGGTGGCGTGCGCGCGGGCGAGGGCCGCGGAGAGCTCCTCCACGCGCGCGTCGACGAGCGCGTCTTCGGGCGCCGCGGGGAAGGTCAGCCGCGCCGCGCCCTCGTCGCCCATCCCGAGCATCACGCCCGCCACCGTCGCTCCCGCGCCGCCCTCGTCGGCGAGCCGCTGCCGCAGCGCGCGGCACGCGAGGGTGAGCTCCAGGTTCGCGTCGACGGCGGTGACGCCTCCGCGCGTCTCGGGCTCCTCGCCCTCGCCGAAGGCGCAGAGCTTCACCACCACGAAGCCCTCGCGGTCGAGGGCCTCGCCCGAGAGCAGAAGATCGATCTCTCCCGTCACGGTCACCCCCGACGCGGGCAGCGACAGCGCCCAGGGCACCGCGCGGCCGAGCACCCACTCGGGGTGCGCCGCGAGGGACTCTGCGAGCGCGGTCTTCGCGTAGCGCTTCAGCATCGCCGCGGCGAGGTCGATCGAGGCCGCGCCCGACGCGCCGACCCCCGCCGCGCGGAGCCTCGCCACGCTCGCCTCGGGCGCGCTCACGACCCGGTCGAGCGGGAGCGCCGTGAGGGCCGCCCGCGCGAGGGCGAGGGCGTCTCCGTGGTCTCCGCCGGCGCCGCCGTGCTCGCGCAGGCCGAGGTCGTGCAGCGCGTGGAAGCGCCGCCGGCACCACGCGAGGTCTTGCAGCGCGGGCGCGGCGATGGCGAGACGTCGTCGCGGCGGCGTCGGCGCCTCGGGGACCGCGGCCTCGTCGCGCTCGGCGCCCTCGTCGTCGCGGCGCGCGCGCACCGTGACGGGCGGGGTCGCGCTGACGTCCGCGGCGTGCGTGACCCGCACGCGAAAGGGCCCATCGCGCAGGAGGGCCCCGCGCAGCAGGTTCCACTCGCCCTCGCCGTTGCCGTCGGGGCCGCTCACCACGAGGAGGTCGCGCGCGCGGGTGAGGGCCACGTAGAGGAGCCGTCGCTGGTCGTCGTCTTCGGGCGCGAAGGCCTCGCGCCGCAGCTCGTGAAAGCGCCTCTGCGTCTCGACGCCGCCGGGCATCACCACCAGCCGCCCGCGCGCGTCGAGCACCACTCGCTCGGTGCGCGGAGGGCGCCTGCGCGAGGTCTGCGCGACGAAGACCACGGGCCACTCCAGCCCCTTCGCCGCGTGGATCGACATCACCGTCACCGAGCCCGACGCGGCCTCTTCGAGGTCGGCCTCGCTCTCGCGCTTGGCCGCGGCGCGCACGCGGTCGACGTACTGCACGAAGCCCAGGAGGTCGGCCTCGTCGCCGCCGCGCTGCTCGGCCGCAGCGGCGAGGCCCACGAGCTTGTCGACGTTCGCCACGCGCTGCGCGCCGAAGGGCAGGCGCGCGAGCACCGCCGCGTACCCGCGCTCGGCCACGGCCTGGCGCAGCACCCCGTGCGGACCCAGCGAGGGGCCGAAGCGCACGAGACGTCGCAGCGTGGGGCGCGCCTCGTCGAGGCGGTCGCGGTCGGCGTCGCTCAGCCCCGCGCGCACCGCGGGCGAGGGGTCGAGCGCCGACTCGTAGCCCGCGCCGCCCATGAAGAGCCGCGCGAGCCCGGCGTCGCTCAGGCCCACCAGCGGCCCGCGCAGGAGCGCCGCGAGGCTCAGGCGGTCGGAGGGAGAGGCGACGAAGCGCAGGAGCGTGACGAGGTCGTCGACCTCTCGGCGCTCCCAGAAGCCCGGGCCGCCGCGCAGGGCGTAGGGGATGTTGCGGGCCTGGAGCGCGCGCTTGATCGCCTCGAGGTGCGACCACGAGGGGACGAGCACGGCGATCTCGTCCATGCGCGGCGCTCGCCAGCCGGGTCGCTCGGCGCCGCCCGCGGCCATCGCGTGGATGCGCTCGGCGATGGCCTCGGCCTCGGCCTTTCGGTGCTCGTCGGCGCGGCCCTCGGGCACCAGCAGCACCTCCACCCGCGTCGAGCCGTCTCCGCGCGCCATGGGGACGAGCGCGTCGCGCTCGGGCTCGTACAGGCCCTCGACGGTGACGGCGCCGGGGGCGAGCACCGCGCGCGTCACGTCGTTCACCACGTCGAGCACGCCGTCGACCGCGCGGAAGCTGTCGGTCAGGTCGACGCGCTCTCCGCCCGCGGCCTCGACCTCGCGCTCGACGTCGATGAAGACCGACACCTCGGCGCCGCGGAAGGCGTAGATCGACTGCTTCGCGTCGCCCACCACCAGCAACCCTTGCGGCTCGAGCTCCGACGCCCCGAGCGACTGCCCCGGCGCGAGGGCCCGCTCGGCGTCGCGTCGCTCGCGCAGGAGGTAGAGCAGGTCGCGCTGCACGCGGTTGGTGTCCTGGAACTCGTCGACGAGGAGCGCGTCGTAGCGGGCCTTCCACTGACGCCGCAGCGAGGGCCGGTCGCGCAGGGCGTCGCGCAGTACGCGCATCAGGTCGGCGTAGTCGAGCGCGTTGCGCTTGCGCTTGGCGAGCTCGTACCCACGCTGCGCCGCGGCCAGCACCGCGCGGGCGACCTCTCCGAGGTGCCGCGACACCACCGTCACCGCGTCGGCGGTGAGGCCCGAGAGCGACTCGCGCGCCTCTTCGGCGAGGTCTTCGAAGCGCTTCGTGCGGTTGCGCGCCGGGAGCTTCGGCAGGGCCTGGAGCGCGCGCATCCGGTCGAGGGCCTCGCGGGGCGTTGTCGCGACGGGCATCTGCTCCACGGCGCGCGCGAGCTCGACCATCCGCGCCGAGGTCCCGTCGGCGCGCAGCGACGGCACGGCGTCGCAGGCCTCGGCGAAGCGCGCGAGCACGTCGGCGGCGACGTAGGTGCGCACGTCGGCCGGGTCCGCCGCGGCGCTCACGCCGAGGGTGTCGGCGCGCACGCCGTCTTCCTCGACGCGGCGCACGAGCGACGAGACCACGTTGACGAGCCCGTGGTCGTCGCGCTCCCCCAGGCCGCCCGCGGCGGCCATGAGCTCCACCACGGCGCCCACGTCGCGCTGGGCGAAGCGGGCGAGGGCTTCGAGCGAGGCCGCGCGCAGGAGCCGCTCGGAGTCGTCCTCTTCGAGCACGGTGAAGCCCGGGTCGAGGTCGAGCTCCACCGCGGCGCGGCGCAAGACCTTCGACGCGAAGGAGTGGAAGGTGCCGATCTGCGCCGCCCCGAGGCTCCACGCGACGCGCTGCCAGTGCTCCGGCGTCGGCAGCGGTCGCCCGTGGCGCAGCGCCGAGTCGGCGAGCGCGAGCACCCGCGCCACCACCGCGGGAGACACGCCCCGCAGCGCGCCCCAGCGCAGCGCCGCCGACCGTCGCGCCTCGGCGTCGGGGTCGCTGAGGTCCGCGGGCAACCGCGCCGCCGAGAGCAGCGCCACGGCCCCCGCGATGCGCTCGCGCATCTCACGCGCGGCCTTCTCGGTGAAGGTGAGGGCGACGATGCGCTCGGGGCCGACGCCCGCGCGCGGCCACACGTCGGGCGACGCGAGGCCGCCCACGAGGTGCAGGTACACCGTCGCGAGGGCCTCGGTCTTGCCCGTACCCGCCCCCGCGCGCACCACGGCGTTGCGCTCGAAGGCGAAGAGACGTCGCCGCCCGTCGGCGCCCCCCGCCGAGATCGTCGGGACCGCGAGCGCCTCGCTCACGCCGCGCCCGCCGTCGACGGCCCCGCGCCCGAGGGCTCGTCGTCGAGGTCTTCGTGGGCCTCGACGCGGCAGAGCGAGCGGTACTGGCAGAACTGGCAGTCGCGGGCGCGCGGCGCGAAGCGGCCCTCGCGCAAGGGGAGCACCACGCGGCGCACGGCCTCGGCGAGGGGGCCCGCCCCGCGCGCGGCGTCCGAGAGGAGCGCGCCCACGTCCATCGGCGGGAGCTTTCGCCGCTGCTCGCCGAGCGTGTCGCGCAGCCCGTGCTCGCCCAGGTCGCGAAAGCCGACGTAGTAGCCGTCGACCGAGAGCCCCGTCGCGTCGTCGACGAGCAGCGCGCCCGCCTGCCGCGCGCGCTCCACCGCCGCGGCGTACACCACGAGCTGGAACTGCGTGTCGAGCGCGCCCTCCATCAAGCGACGTCGGTAGCCGTCTCCGCGGCCCGATTTGAACTCCAGCACGCGGAGGGTATCGCCCACGCGCTCGACGCCGTCGATGCGCCCGTGCAGCACCACGGGCACGCCCTCGTCGACGGGCACCTCCAGCGCGGGCCAGCGGCGGCCGGGGCCGAAGGCCTCCTCCGTCGCGACCATGCGCCAGTCGCTCTCGGCGTTCATGCGCCCCGCGATCCACGCCTCGACGCGCACGCGGATCGCGCGCAGGTCGGCCTCCAACAGCCCCGCGTCGAGCCGCGGCACCTCCAGCGAGAAGCGCGCGCCGGCCTCGTCGAGGGAGCCGCGCACCGCCGCCCAGCGGGTGTCGTGCGCGAGGCCGCGGGTGGTCTCCAGCGCCTCCTGCCCCGCCTCCAACAGCGCGTGCAGGAGGTGGCCGCGCTGCTTCGCGTCGAGGGTCTCGCGCTGCTCCTCGCGCTCCTCGATGCGCAAGACGCGCAGGGCGAAGGCCTTGTAGGCGCAGCGCGCGGCGCGCTCGAGGGTGGTGGTGTCGACGGGCTCGGCGCCGTCGCCGAAGCGCCGAAGCTCCAGCGAGGCCACCAGCGCGGCGTCGTGGTCGATGCGGCCGTTGTACGCGTCGCCCTCCGACGACGGAGAGGCGAAGTGCTGCTGCCGCGCGCGCTCCACCGCGGCGCGCTGCTCGGTCGACCGCAGGAGCGCCGAGAGCGACGCGGGCGCGTCGACCTCGGAGCGGCGCTCGCGGGCCCACGCGCGCAAGGTGCGCTCGGGCCCGCGCGGAGGCACGCGCCGAGAGCGGGCCAGCGGGTCGATCGCGACGCGCTCGACGGTGACCCCCGAGGTGCGCTGCAGGTCGGCGAAGAACGGAGACGGCCCCCGCGCGCGCCCGCCCTGGTCATGCCGCGTGCTGCTCGCCGCGAAGGCCCGCGTCGCCGTCGCCATCGCCGCGAGGAGCGTGAGCGTCTCGGCCTCGCGACCGCGCGCTCGCTCCACCAGCCGGCCCAGCGCGCGAGAGAGGGCCGCGCGCTCGGTGTCGCCGAGGAGGGCGTCGTCGTCGTGCGCGCGCGACGTGTTGCCCTCCCACATCCCGGGCATCACCACCGCGGCGAAGCAGCGACCCACGGCCTCGTCGGCCGAGAGCACCTCGACCCCGCCGCTCGCGCCCGCGTCGCGGGGGTAGAGCGGCCGGTCGCGCGCGAGGTCGAGGAGCATCTCGGCGAACTCCCCTGCGCTCATCGGTCCGCCCCGGCCCACCGCCTCGGCGAGGGACGGCACCTCTCGCAGCAGCTCCGCGGCCCCGGCCACGCCCGCCTCGTCTCGGGCCAGCGCGCGGAGCACGGCGTGGGCGCCCGGGTCGAGGGCCGCGGCCCCCGTGGTCGCGCGGGTCTCTTCGACGAAGCGCGCTTCTCCGCCGACGCGCTCGACCCAGCGACGGAGACGCGCCGCGTGCTCGGCGGGCGTCGCGTCCTTCGAGAGCTCCCAGAGCTCGCGACCGAGTCGGACCACGGCGTCGGCGAGGGCGGGGGAGAGCGCGCGTCGCTGGGTGGGTCGGCTCGCGCGCCGCACGCGCTCCTCCAGCGCGAGGTCGAAGAGCGAGTCGACGCCCATCCGTCGCAGCGCGTCGCCCACACGCCACGGCTCGGGCTCGCCTCCGCGGGGCGCGTTGCCTTGCAGCACCGAGAGGGCCCGCACCACCTCGTCACGCTCGGCCCCCCGAGCGACCGTGCGCGGCAGCGCGAGGAGCGCCCTCGCCACCGGAGACGACAGGAGCGGCGCGCCCGCGCTCGCGCTCCACGGCACCCGCGCGTCGTCGAGGGCGCGACCGAGGGGCTCGATCACCTCGGGCTCGCAGCGCGGCACCACCACGGCGACCTCGTGCGGGGCGACCCCCTCGGCGATCCAGCGCTCCACGCGCGCGGCGACCCAGCGCGCTTCTTCTTCGGGCCCGTGGCACTCGGCGAGCTCGACGGGCGGTCGGGGCGCGGGCTCGACGCCGTGCTCCGCGCCGCGGCCTCCCTCGGCGAGGGTGGTGATCCAGCGGGAGAGGGCCTCGTCGGCCTCGGGCGCGCCGGGGTCGCGCAGCGCGTAGCGAAGGTCGAGCCCCCCCTCGGTCTCGGCCTCGAAGTCTCGCAGCGCGCGGTCGAGGCCCGGAGGCAGGCGCACGCGGCGAGGCTCGCACACGACCTGGGCCTCGACGCGCCCGCCGTGCGCGGCGAGCCAGCGCGAGAGCGCGGTGACGAGCGCGACGCGAGACGCCGGGAGCGACGCGAGGTGCCACACCCGCAGCTCGGTGGGCAGGCCCAGGGCGCGCGGGCTCACATTCTGTTCGCGCAGGGCGTCGACGGCGGCGGCGACGGACGACTCCACCGCGGCGGGGGCGCAGAGGCCCACGGCGGCGAGGCGCTTGTCGTGCGCGGCGTAGACCCGGGCGAGGGCGCGCAATCGCTCGCGGGTGCCGTCGTCGTCGGGCTCGGTGAGCGTGGCCGCGCGGAGCACGTCGTCGGGCGTGGCGCAGGACGCGCGGAGGGTGTCGAGGGCGCGGGCGAAGGCGTCGACGGTGCCAACGCGCTCGGAGAAGGCCGGGTCGTGCGAGGGGAGCTCCGCGCGGAGCACCTGGGCGAGCGCGAGGCGGTCAACGGCGGGAGGGCTGACGGAGAGCTCGGTGAGGCACGCGAGGCAGAGGCGCGCGACGAGCGCGGGCCACGCGACGGTGCCGGGCGCGAGGGCCGCGCCGCGTCGGGGCAGGTCGGGGTCCGCCAGGGACCGCACCAACCGTTCGCGGACGTGGGCGCGGGTGGCGACGATGTCGAGCAGCGTCACGTCGGCCTCGGAGGGCCGGAGACTCTGGCACCCGCGCGCACCCAGGGCAATCACTTCGCGGACGAACAATGTCCCTCGACGCGCGCCGCGGGACGAGGGGTTGAAAAGTGCGTGTTGTCGGGGAGCGGGGCTTAGACTCCCGCGCGGTCCCGTGAGCGATCGCAAAGGCCCGCCCCCGCCTCCTCCGCCGCGGCCCGCGTCCGCGATCCCGCTGGTCCGGCGCGCGCCGCCGCCGACCCCTCCCGCCGCGCCCACCGCCGCGCCGCCGCCTCCGGGCCCGCCGCCTCCGCCCGTGCACGTCCCTCGGAGCGCCCCGCCCCCGACGCCCCCGTCCGCCGCGCCGAGCGCGCGCCCCAGCGACGCCTCGAGCACGCTCCTCGGCGCGAGCACCCAGGAGAAGCTCGACCTCGCCCAGGCCGCGATGCGCCTGCGCGACGAGCAGGTGAGCGCGCGGGTGATCTATTTCGACCCCGAGCAGCAGACCAACGCCGAGCTCGACGCGATCACCGAGGCGGTGGTCGCCGAGCTCGCGCAGATCCGCAACGTGCGGCAGTCCCAGCGGCCCTCGCAGCCCTCGCCCCCCACCAGCGCCGACCGCGAGATCGACCTCATCGCCGTCCTGCGAAAGTCGCTGGAGCTGGTGCTCGACCCGCGCCGCGGGACCTTCCTCCGCGTGAAGCTCGCGGCGCTCACGCGGCGGGTCACCAAGCTCTTCTTCGAGGCCGCGCTGGGTCACAACGCGAGCCCCGCCGAGCTCGCCGCGCGCACCATCTCGACCCCCGAGCAGGCCGTCTACTACGCCGTGGTTCGCTCGCGCGCGAAGATCGTCGCCGACCTCGGGTCGCTCCGCTACGAGTCGCCCGACATCAAAGACGCCGCGATGGAGCGCCTCGACCGCCTGGAGCGCGACCTCCAGATGGCCTTCCTCTCTCGCAAGGCGCCCGAGCTCGAGAAGCTCCTCTCGATCCTCATGGAGGTCTTCACCGAGTTCTTCCACTCGACCTTCCGCGAGAACATCGGCGAGTTCTGCTGGGCCGTCGTGCGCGAGTCGGGCGTCACCCGCGCGGGAGACTCCGCCCAGGGCATGCCCCGCGTCGGCCCCCGGGGCTTTCCCCGCTTCCGCGAGACCTTCGAGCGGCAGTTCCTCCAGATGCTCGTGCTCAACGTGCAGGAGCCGCTGGTCCACCGGGTGCGCGAGGCGCACCAGACCTTCCGCCGCGAGACCCTGGCCTTCGTCTCGGACCCGCGCGTGTTCACCGCGGTGTGCGCCGTGATGTGCGACGCCTTCTACGACCACTTGCACTCCGAGGGCCTGCTCGACCTACCCGCGCGGTGGCGCGCGGGCGACGACGATGCGTGAGCGCCTCGCTCGGGCCGTGCGCGCGGCCCTCGCCCTCGCGTCGCGCGACCGGGTGGTGCTCTGCAACTGCCCGCCCGACCACGCGCGGCGCATCGCCGAGGCCGTGGTCGAAGCGCGCCTCGCCGCGTGCGTGAACGTCCTCCCCGCGGTCGAGAGCGTCTACGAGTGGGAGGGAGAGCTCGCGCGCGACACCGAGAGCACGCTGCTCATCAAGACCACGGCCGCGTGCGTCGCGGCGCTCACCGAGCGGCTCGTGGCGCTGCACCCCTACGAGCTCCCCGAGGTGATCGCGCTCCCGGTGCTCGACGCAGAAGGTCACGGCCCCTACCTCGCGTGGCTGCGCGCGCGCGTTCGCGGGTGATAGCGTCGCGCGCCGAGAGGTGCCGATGAGACTGGTGAAGATCGGGCTGGGGAGCGTCAACGCGACCGTTGGGTCGGTGCGCTCGAACGTCGACCGCTGCCTCACGCAGGCGAAGGAGATGGCCGCCGACGGCGCGACGGTGGCGCTCCTGCCCGAGCAGGTGATCGGCGGCTACCCCGCCGAGGACCTCATCCAGTGGCGGGGCTTCGTCGAGGCGCAGTGGGCCGAGCTCCAGCGCTTCGCGCGCGAGACCGCCGCCGAGGGCACGGTGTTCGTGATCGGCGTGGCCGTCTCGCACCGCGGGCACCTCTACAACGCCGCGGCGGTGGTGCACCGGGGCGCGGTGCTCGGCGTGGTGCCCAAGGAGAAGCTGCCCACGTACAACGTCTTCTATGAGGCCCGCACCTTCACCCGGGGGCTGCCGGGCTCCGTCGAGTCGGTCGACGGCGTGCCCTTCGGCGACCTGGTCTTCGAGTTCGACTGGGGCGTGCTCGGCGTCGAGGTCTGCGAGGACATCTGGTCGCCCGACGGCCCGATGCGCCGCCGCTGCTACGCGGGCGCGGAGCTCATCACGAACATCTCGGCCTCGCCCTTTCGTACGGGGGTGATGGGCACGCGGCGCGAGATGCTCGCCACGCGCTCGGGCGACAACCAGTGCACGCTCGCGTACGTCAACCTCGCGGGCGCCAACGACGGGCTCATCTTCGACGGCGGGGGCTTCGTCTTCCAGAACGGCCGCCCGATGGTCGAGACCGCCCGCTGGAGCGAGGGCTGGAGCGCCGCGGTGGTCGACCTCGACCGCACCCGACGTCTGCGCACCGAGAACACGACATGGCGCAACGACTGCGTCGACTTCGACCGCTCCGAGGTAAAGCCCCTGGTGATCCGCGCGACGGGCGCGGGCGCCGACCGCTCCCGGCTGCGCTACCCCCACCCCCCGCACCGGAGCTTCTTCCTGCCGGGGCCTCCACCCGCGAAGACGGGGCGAGAGGAGTTCTGCGACGACCTCCTCGACGCGCTCGGCATGGGCATCGGCGACTATTTCGAGAAGACCCGGGCCTTCAAGGGCATCGGCATCGCGCTCTCGGGCGGTCGAGACTCGCTCCTCACGCTCCTCATCGCGTGGCGCTGGGTGCAGAAGCGCTGGGGCCACCTCGAGCCCGACGCGCGCCGCGCGAAGACGGGCGAGATGCTGCGCGCGTTCTACATGCCCTCGCGCTTCTCGTCGGACCACACCAGCGAGAGCGCGCGGGTCATCTGCGAGGAGCTGGGCGTGCCCTTCATGGTCGTGCCCATCGAAGAGGCCTTCACGCGCGAGGCCGACGCGGCGCGCACCATGGTGGGCGGGGAGCTGTCGCCGCTGACGATGCAGAACATCCAGGCCCGCGTGCGCGCGCAGCGCATGTGGAACTGGTCGAACACCACGGGGATGCTGTTCCTGCAGACGGGGAACATGAGCGAGAAGGCGATGGGCTACACGACCATCGGCGGCGACCTCGAAGGGGCGCTGGCCGTGCTCGCGAACGTGCCCAAGACCGTGGTGATCTTCCTCCTCGAGTACCTCCTCGAGAAGCACGGCTTCAACGGGATCACCATGACCCTCTCGGCGCCCGCGGGGCCCGAGCTCGCGGCGAACCAGAAGGGCGAAGACGAGCTCATGCCCTTCCGCGTGCTCGACGCGTGCTTTCACCTCTACGCGGCGGAGAAGCTCTCGCCCGACGAGATCCGCGACGCGCTCGGGGCGATGTTCCCCGAGGACACGGCGGCCGACATCGACCTCTGGGTCACCAAGTTCGTCACGATGTTCGTGCGCTCGATCTACAAGTGGGTGCAGGCCCCGCTGTCGCTCCACGTCGGCAACCTCGACCTCGAGCGCGAGCGCGCGCTCCAGATGCCCGTGGTCGAGACCACCGAGTGGGCGACGAAGCCGCGCTGAGACTTCGTGATAGCGTCGCCGCCCCGTGAAGCGGACCGGCCTCGCACTCACCCTCCTCGCGCTCGCCCCGGCGTGCGCGCGCAGCACCCAGACCACCCCCCAGACCCCGCAGGCGACGCCCTGGCGGCCGCGCTCGGGCCCGAGCCTCGACGCGCTGTTGAACATCCACCGCGCGTGGGCGCCGTCGCCGTCGCCCGACGGGTCGCAGGTGGCCTTCCTCAGCGATGCTTCGGGCTTGCCGCAGGCGCACGCGGCGCCGGTGAGCGCGCAGCCCGCGCCCGAGGCGTCGTGGCGACGTCTCGTGACGGCCACGGAGCGGGTGCAGTACGTCGCCTGGGGCCCCGACGGTCAGTGGATCTTCTCGGGCCGCGACCACGGCGGCGACGAGAACACCCGCGTGTTCCGTCAGCCCGCGGCGGGCGGAGACCCCGTAGGGATCACCCCCGAGGGCGCGAAGACCCTCTTCGGCGCGGTGAGCCCTGACGGACGGCTGATCGCGTACAGCTCCAACGAGCGCGACGCGGCGCACTTCGACGTGTACGTGCGGCCCGCGGGCGAGGGTGCCGCGCGGAGGGTGGTCGAGGCCACGGGGCACCGCGAGGCGCCCGCGTTCTCGCGCGACGGCCGCAGGCTCGCGGTGGTCGAGGAGCACTCCAGCTTCGACCAGGACCTCTACGTGGTCGACGTCGCCGCGGGCACCACGGCGCGGGTGTCTCCGCGGACGACGGACGACGTCCGTTTCGCGAATCCGCGGTTCACCGCCGACGGCTCGCGGCTCTTCGTGGTGAGCGACATGGGGCGGGAGTTCATGAACGTGGCGCTCGTGCCGAGCGACCAGCCGCCCGCGAACGGCCCGCGCTTCGTGCTCGACGAGGAGCACGACGTCGAGGGCCTCGACCTCTCGCCCGCGGGCGACGTGCTCGCGGTGGTGTGGAACGTCGACGGCTACGGCCAGCTCCGGCTCTACGACGCGGGCGACCCCGAGCACCCGGCCGAGCGCTCGCGCCCCGCGCTGCCCGCGGGGGAGGTGTCGTCGATGAGCTTCTCCCACGACGGCCGGTGGCTCTTCGTGGACCTCTCTCGCGCGACCTCGGGCACCGAGGTGTACCGGGTCGAGGTGGCGACGGGCGCGGCGACGCAGGTGACCGCGAGCGACCACGCGGGCGTCGACACGAGCGCGCTGGTGGAGCCCACGGTGGAGCACCTGAGGAGCTTCGACGGGCTCGACGTGCCGGTGTTCCTCTTCCGCCCGAGGGACCTCGCGCCGGGCGAGCGCGCGCCCGTGGTGGTGTGGGTGCACGGAGGCCCCGAGTCGCAGTTCACGCCCTACTTCAACCCGGTGATCCAGTACCTCGTCGGCCACGGCTACATCGTCGCCGCGCCCAACGTCCGCGGCTCGACGGGCTACGGAAAGCGCTACGCCCACCTCGACGACGTCGCCCTGCGCGAAGACAGCGTGCGCGACCTCGCGGCGGTGAACCAGTGGCTCCGCGGGCGCCCTGACGTGCGCGCCGACCGCATCGCGGTGCTCGGCGGCAGCTACGGCGGCTACATGGTGCTCGCCGCGCTCACGCTGAACCCCGAACTCTGGGCCGCGGGCTGCGACATCGTGGGGATCGCGAATTTCGAGACCTTCCTCGAGCGCACGGCGGCCTACCGACGCGCGCTGCGCGAGGCGGAGTACGGCACCCTCGCGAACGACCGCGAGGTCCTGCGGCGGGTGTCGCCCATTCACCGGGTCGACCGGATCCGCGCGCCCTTGTTCGTGATCCACGGCGCGAACGACCCGCGGGTGCCGGTGCACGAGGCCGAGCAGATCGTCGCGGCGCTGCGCGGGCGCGGGAGCCGCGTGGAGTACATCCGCTTCGAGAACGAGGGCCACGGCATCTTCCGCAGGGAGAACCGCATCCGCGCCTACGGCGAGCTGGTCGCCTTCTTCGACCAGGTGCTCGGGGCGCCCTGAAGCAACGACGGGAGCGAGCGATGAACGTAGCGATCACGGGCGCGAACCGAGGCATCGGGCTGGAGCTCACGCGGCAGTACCTCGCGAAGGGCGCGACGGTGTACGCGGGGGCGAGGCGACCTGACGAGGCCGCGGAGCTGAAGGCGCTGGGCGAGGGCGCGAAGGGGAAGCTCGTCGTCGCAGAGTGCGACGTGTCGCGCGACGAGAGCGTGGCGAAGTTCGCGGCGGCGGTGGGCGACGCGGCGATCGACCTCCTCATCAACAACGCGGGGGTGATGGGGAAGTCGGGCACCGTGGCGAAGCTCGACCTCGACGACGCGCTGAGCACCATCGCGGTGAACGCGCTGGGCGCGCTGCGGGTGACGAAGGCGCTGCTCCCCGCGATCGCGCGGAGCGAGGGGAAGAAGATCCTGCACGTGTCGTCGGGCATGGGCTCCATCGGCGACAACACGAGCGGCGGCTGGTACGGCTACCGGATGTCGAAGGCGGCGCTGAACATGGCGTCGCGCTCCCTCGCGATGGAGCTCAAGGGACAGGGCATCGTGTCGGTGGTGATCAACCCGGGCTGGGTGCAGACCGACATGGGCGGCCCCTCGGCCTCGATCACGGTGGAGGAGAGCGCGAAGAAGATCATCGCGCGCGTCGAGGGCTTGACCATGGCCGACACGGGCACGTTCCTCGACTACAAGGGCGGCACCTGGGAGTGGTGAGGGCGTAGCCTCCGCGCTCCGTGCGCAGCGCGCTCCGCGAGCAGTACGCTCCGGGCGCGGGACGCATGTCCCGCGATGCGCGCGGTTCAATCCCGGCGCCTGTACGAGCGGCGGGATCGAACCGTGAGGACCGAACCGCCGCCCTCCTCAGTGGATCGAGTGCGAGTGCACCTGCGAGTCGCGCTCGCGACCCCGCCCGCGGTTGGCGTGCGAGCCCTCGGCGAACTCCTCGATCATCTTCTTGTTGAAGGCCGGGATGTCGTCGGGCTTGCGGCTCGTCACCAGGCCCATGTCGACCACGACCTCCTGATCGACCCACTTGCCGCCCGCGTTCTTCACGTCGGTCTGGATCGCCGGCCACGACGTGAGCGTGCGGCCGCGCACCACGCCCGCGTCGATCAGCACCCACGGACCGTGGCAGATCGCCGCCACCGGCTTCTTCGCGTCGAAGAAGTGCTTCGCGAAGGCCAGCGCCTTCGGCGTCGAGCGCAGCTCGTCGGGGTTCATCAACCCGCCCGGGATCATCAGCGCGTCGAAGTCCTCGGGCCGCGCGTCGTCGAGCGCGAGGTCGACGGGGAAGGTGTCGCCCTTGTCGGCGTGGTTCATCCCCTGCACCTCTCCGTCGGCGGGCGAGACGATCGTCACCTCGGCGCCGGCCTGCATGAGCGCCTCGCGCGGCTTCGTCATCTCGACCTGCTCGAAGCCGTCGGCGACCAGGATCGCGACCTTCTTGCCTTGGAGCTTCTGCGTCATGGCACTGCCTCCTCTCCGCCCTCACGAGGGAGAGCGGCCATAGGGTTCATCGATATCCCCGCGCAGGATCGTCGCCGACCCTCGATGCGGGACCTTCGATGTACGCATCCCGCGCACACGGCGCCACCCCCAACCGCGCACTTCTTCTACGGCCGAGGCGCGTTGACGGCCGGGTCTTCGGGCGTTGTGATCGGGCGATGTCCGAGCCGCTCCCTCAAGATCCCCGCGTCGAGGCCTTCATCGAGCGCGTGAGCGCGACCTCGTGGCTCCGCCCCGACGCGGCCCTCGACGCCCTCGACCCCACCGCCGTCGAGTGGGCCCGCGACCGCGTCGACGAGCACCTCGCGGCCCTCGCGCCCTTCGCCGCGGAGCCCTTCTCCGACCCCGTCGTCGAGGTCGCGCGCGACGTCGTCGAGGCCGAAGACCGCTGGGCCGCCGCGTGGGAGGCCCTCTCGGCCCCGACCCGCTACACCGCGGCCCTCGACGCGGCCTTCTACGCCACCGCCGTCGACCGCACCCGCGCCGACGTGCCCGAGCCCCTGCGCGCTGCGCTCTACGCCGAGCAGGAAGCCCTCGCCACGCGCCTCGCGGCCGCGGTGAACCGCACGAACCTCGCGCTCGGCGTTCCCGACTGGTCGCTCCCGCCGCGCCCCGCGATGGTCTACACCGCGACGCTCGCGCTCTCGTGGCTGCGCCTGCGCGGAGACGCTCCCTCTCCGTGGGCTCCCCTCCTCGCGCTGTGGGAGCGCGGCGCGTGGCCCTTGCCGCTGCCCGACGCGACCATGCTGCTCTTCGTGCGCGTCGGAGGCGCCCCCGCGCCCGCGCGCCTCCCTACGTGGCGGAGGCCCTACCCCGCGATGAACTCCACGGCGATCCCGCCGCTTTCTCTCCTCGGCCTCAACGGACTGCCCCACTTCTGGACCCGACTCCCCGACGAGCCCGTCGCCCCCGTCGGTCCGCCGCCCGTCTCCATGATGCCCTCCGGCGCCGTCGCGCCCGTGATGCCCTTCCCGCCGCCCGAACCCATCATCATGGGGAACCCGCCGCCCGTGCGCGACGAGCGGCCCTGGTACAAGCGATTGTTCGGTCGCTGAACGATCACCCGCGGAGCGAGACCTCGCCGAAGGCGTGCGGCGCGTCGAGGTCCACCCGCGGCCCCTTCGGCACGATCCCCGTGGGGTTCACCGTGGGGTGGCTCTCGTAATAGTGGTGCTTGATGTGATGGAGGCTCACCGTCTCCTTCACCCCCGGCACCTGATAGAGCGCGCGCAGGTAGTTCGAGAGCCGGTCGAAGTCCGCGATGCGGTCGCGGTTGCACTTGAAGTGACCGAAGTACACCGGGTCGAAGCGCAGCAACGTGGTGAAGAGCCTCCAGTCGGCCTCGGTCACGCGGTCGCCCGCGACGAAGCGCTGCCGACCGAGGGTCTCCTCCAACCAGTCGAGGCTCTCGAAGAGCGCGTCGAAGGCGTGCTCGTACGCGCGCTGCGTGGTGGCGAAGCCGGCCTTGTAGACGCCGTTGTTCACCGTGTCGTAGACGCGCTTGTTCACGCGGTCGATCTCTTCGCGGTAGGCCTCGGGGTACAGGTCGATGGAGGGGTCGCCGCCGCAGCCGTCAAACGCGCTGTTGAACATGCGGATGATCTCCGCCGACTCGTTCGAGACGATGGTCCCGCGCTGCTTGTCCCAGAGGATCGGCACCGTCGCGCGGCCCGAGTAGTCGCGCTTCGCCTTGAGGTAGACCTCGTAGAGGTAGCGGCAGCCGTTCACCGTGTCGGGGACGCAGCCCTCGCGCTCGCTGAACTCCCACCCGTTGGCGCCCATGTGCCAGTCGACCACCGACACCGTGATCGCGTCTTCGAGGCCCTTGAGCTTTCGGTAGATCAGCGTGCGGTGCGCCCACGGGCACGCGAGGGAGACGTAGAGGTGGTAGCGCCCCGGCTCCGCCGCGAAGCCGCTCGACCCGTCGCGGGTGACCCAGCTCCTGAACGCGCTCTCGTGCCGCACGAAGCGGCCGCCTGAGCTCTTCGTGTCGTACCACTGGTCGTGCCAGACGCCGTCGATGAGCAGTCCCATGTCGTCAGTCCTCGGTGTCGGGTTCGGGGTGCGCCGCGCCGTCGCGGGTGCGGATCAGGGTCTCGATCCTCCGCACCGCGCGCAGCACGAGCAGCGTGAGGAGGGTCGCCCCGAGCGCGGCGATGTACATCCGTAGCCCCGCGCCGATGCCGATGGCTACCGCCACGAGCACCGACGAGGCCGTCGTCAGCCCCCGCACCCGCCCGTGGGCGCGGGAGATCGTCCCCGCGCCGATGAAGGCCACCCCGAGCACGATGGCCTGGATCAAGCGCATCGGGTCGACGCGGATCATCTCGTGGTAGGCCTGCCGCGCGAAGTGCTCCGCGAGGAGGTCGCCGAGGCCGACGATCAGCGCCGCGGCGCTCGACACGAGCATGTGCGTCCGCAGCCCCGCGGGCTTGCGCCGGAACTCCCGGTCGAGCCCGATCAGCCCGCCGAGCACCGCCGCGTAGGCCGTCGCGGCCAGCACGACGAGCTGGTCCTTCCACTGCGCGGTGAGGGGATCCATCGCCCGGTCCTTCGGGGCTTCGATGCCCTCGGGACCCGCGCCGTCACCGCCTCCGCAGGCCGAGCCGCGCGATCTTCGACTGGAGCGTCGTGGGCTTGAGCCCCAGCCGCGCCGCCGCGCCGTCGGGGCCGTAGACCCTTCCGCCGCAGGCTTCGAGCGCCTCGGCGATGGCCCGCCGCTGCGCCTCGTCGAAGCCCACCGCCGCGGGCTCGCGCGGCGTGACCGACGCGACGACGTCGAAGTCGGGCGGGAGCGTCACCCGCGCGCCGGGGCTCAGCACCATCGCGCGTTCGATCACGTTCTCCAGCTCGCGCGCGTTGCCCGGCCACGCGTAGCGGCGCAGCCGCGACAGGTCGTCGTGCGAGAAGCTCGGCGTCGGTCGCCCCATTCGAGTCGCGAGGCGGCGCGCCGAGGCGAGCGCGAGCGCGTCGATGTCCTCGGGCCGCTCGCGCAACGGTGGGATCACCAGCGGCACCACCGCGAGGCGAAAGTAGAGGTCCTCGCGAAACGCTCCCTCGCGCACCCGCGCGCGCAGGTCGCGGTGCGTCGCGGCGATCACCCGCACGTCGACCCGCAAAGGCTCGCTCCCGCCCACGCGCTCCACCTCGCGCTCTTGCAGCACGCGCAGGAGCCGCGCCTGCATCGCGAGCGAGAGCTCGCCCACCTCGTCGAGGAGCAGCGTGCCGGTGTGCGCGCGCTCGAAGACCCCCGCGTGCCGCTGGAGCGCGCCGGTGAAGGCACCGCGCTCGTGGCCGAAGAGGGCGCTCTCGGCGAGCGCCTCGGGCAGCGCCGCGCAGTTCACCGCGACGAAGGGCCGGCGCGAGCGGCGAGAGAGCGCGTGGAGCCGCCGCGCGATCACCTCCTTGCCCGTACCCGTCTCGCCGAGCACCAGCACCGTCACGTCCTGCGCCGCGACGAGCGGGACCACCTCGCGCACGAGCGCGCGCATCGCGGGCGACGCCGCGACCACCTCGCCCCGCTCGGCGTCGAGCGCCGCCCTCAAGCGAGACTCCTCGCCGTGCGCCCTGCGCGAGAGCGCCGCCACGCGAGAGAGCGCCCGCGCCTGCGCGAAGGCCCCGCGCAGCACCGACGAGAGCGCCTCGACGAAGCCCTCGGGGCACGCCACGTCGCGCAAGAGCGAGAGCCGCAGCGACGAGCCCTCGTCGAGCGACACGATCCACGACGTCGACGTCGTGTCTCCCGCGAGCGCGCGGCGCGACCCGTCGGCCTCCACCGCGACGCCCACCACCGGGAGTCGCCCCCCGAGCGCCCGCAGCACGCCCTCGCAGAGCGTGGTCGGCGTGTGCGCGACCTCCATCAGCGCGCCCACCGCGGCGAGCGCGGCCATCGCGTCGGCCGTGGAGAGCGCGTCTCCCATCGCGCCGAGCGTGCCCACCGACCCGTCGTGCCGGCAACGAAATCTCGTCGCGGCCACGACGACATCTCGGTGCGACCCTCTGAAGAACCTGGTTTCCTGGGTGATTCGCGACGGCACGCCGCGCGCTCTGTGGCGACGCGGAGGTTCCCCATGGCCTACGTGATCGCCGAGCCCTGCCACGCCCGATGCAGCCTGGAGTGCGTCTCGGTCTGCCCCGTCGACTGCATCCACGGTCCGATGACCCACCGCGAGGTCGAGGCCATCCCGATCGAGCAGCGGCCCGCGTCGCTGCGGATGTACATCGACCCCGACGAGTGCATCGACTGCGGCGCGTGCGAGAGCGAGTGCCCGGTGAGCGCCATCGTCGAGGACGACGCGCTCCCGCCGGAGTGGGAGCACCACCGCGAGCGCAACGCGGATTTCTTCGCGGCGCGGCGCTAAGGCCGCGGTGTCGAAGCCACGGCGCGCGCTCCGCCGCTCCGTCGTAGACGTGGACGGTGCCCGAGGTCGTGGACGACGCGCGCTACCGCCCCGTGCTCGGCCCGGCGCACGCGACGTGGATCACCGTCGGGGCGATGATCGGCAGCGGGATCTTCAGCACGCCCGCGGACGTCGCGCGCCGCACCGGGAGCACCGCGGCGTCGGTCGCGGTGTGGGTGGTGGGCGCGCTCCTCACGCTGCTCGGCGCGGTCTCGGTGGCCGAGCTCGGCGCGGCCCTGCCCGCGTCGGGGGGCCTCTACGTGTGGCTGCGGCGCGCGTTCGGAGAGCGCCTGGCCTTCCTCTTCGGGTGGGCGATGCTGGTGGTGCTGGTGCCGTCGTCGGTCGCGTACTTCGCGTCGGTGACGGCGAACCACGTCGCGCCGCTCGTCGGGGTGTCGCCGCGCGCGGTGTCGACGGTGACGGTGCTCGGCTGCGCGGCGGTGAACGCGCTCGGCGTCGCGCCCGCCGCGGGCGTTCAGGTCGCGGTCACCGTCGCGCGGGTCGTCGCGCTCGCGGCCATCGGGCTCGGAGGGACCTTCCTCGGAGACGCGCCCGCGGCGCCGTCGCCGTCACCCACGGCGCTCGGCCTCGCGGCGGCGGTGGTGCCCGTGCTCTGGGCCTACGACGGGTGGATCGACGTGACCTCCATCGGCGCGGAGCTCCGTGATCCGGCGAGGGACGTCCCCCGCGCGCTGGTGCGCGGCGTGGCGCTGGTCGCGCTGGTGTACGTGCTCGTCACGCTGGGCCTGCACCACGCCCTCGGCACCCCCCGCCTCGCGGTCACCCCCGCCCCTGGCCTCGCGCTCGGAGAGGCCCTCGGAGGTCTCGCGGCTCGCCGCGCGGTGGGCGCGCTGGTCGCGACGTCCACCGTGGGCGCGTGCCTCGTCGGGATGCTCACGGGCACGCGGGTCATCGCGGCCATGGGCACGGCGGGCGCGCTGCTGCGACCCCTCGGCGCGGTGGGCGTCGCGGGGGTGCCGCAGCGGGCCATCGCCGTCACCGCCGCGCTCGCGCTGGTCTACCTCGGGTGGGCGCCCGCGACGCGCCTCGCCGAGGTCTTCGTGGTGGGCGCGTGGCCCTTCTACGCCGCGGGCGCGCTCGCGACGGTCGCGCTACGGCGCAAGGAGCCCGCGCTCCACCGCCCGTGGAAGACCCCCGCGTACCCGTGGCCCATCGTGGGCTTCGTGGTGGTGACGGCGCTGATGATCGTCGCGTTCGCGATCGACGACCGGCGGAGCGTGCTGGCCTCCTTCGGGCTGATCGCCGTGGGCCTGCCCGCGCACGCGCTCGTGAGGCTTCGACGGCCCCGGGGAGTCTGATAGCGTCGCGGCCCCCATGACCGTGATCGCCGCGCCCGACGACCCGATGTTCGGACTCCTCCGCGTGCTCCGCGACGACGACACCGCCGACGCGTCGGCGCACGGCCTCGACGACGACGCGCTCCGACGGATGTACCGCGAGCTCCGCCGGCTGCGCCTGCTCGACGAGAAGATGCTGATCGTGCAGCGGCAGGGGCGCATCGGGTTCTACGGCGAGGTGAAGGGGCAAGAGGCCACGCCCATCGCCACGGGCTTCGCGCTCGACCGCGACGACTGGGTGTTCCCGGGGCTGCGCGAGGGCGCGGTGATGCTGGTGCGGGGCTTTCCCCTCGCGACGTACATGGCCCAGTGCTGGGGGAATTCCCTCGACGTGCAGAAGGGCCGGCAGATGCCGTCGCACTACTCGGGCCGCGCGGTGAACCAGGTGAGCTGGTCGAGCTGCATCGGCCCGCAGGTGCCGCAGGCGGTGGGCTGCGCGTGGGCGATGAAGCTCCGCGGCGCGCGCGCGGTGGCGGTGGGCTTCTTCGGCGACGGCGCGACGAGCCAGCCCGACTTCCACAACGCGGCGAACTTCGCTGGCGTCTACAAGGTCCCCGCGGTGCTGGTCTGCCAGAACAACCACTGGGCGATCTCGGTGCCGTCGAAGGCGCAGACCGCCGCGCCGACCTTCGCGAGCAAGGCAGTCGCCTACGGGATGCCGGGGGTGCGCGTCGACGGCAACGACGCCCTCGCGGTGTACGTCGCCGTGCGCGACGCCGCGGCGCGGGCGAGGGCGGGCGAGGGGCCGACCTTGATCGAGTGCGTGACCTATCGCATCGGCGCGCACTCCAGCTCCGACGACCCGACGCGCTACCGCGCGCAGAGCGAGGTCGACGCGTGGGTCGCGAAGGACCCTGTGGAGCGCATGCGCCGCCACCTCGTCGCGCGGGGCCTGCACGACGACGTGGCCGAGAAGGCCCTGGTCGAGGCGATCGACGCCGAGATCCGCGCGGCGGTGAACGAGGCCGAGGCCGCCGCCCCGGTGGAGCGCGCGTCGCTCTTCGACGACGTGTACGCGACGCCCCCGTGGCACGTCGCCGAGCAGCGGGCCGAGCTATTGTCTCGCGAGCCGCCCGCCCCGGCGCACGGCGGCGGTCACTGAGCGGGGCGCTGGTCCTACCGCCAACCTGGCTTCAGGAGCCGGAGAAGCTCTAGATCGGATTCGAGCCTCGCAAGCACGGCGTCCCTCAGGTCGCGTTCCTTGATCCTCGTCGCGGTGACGCCGACATCGAGGAGGCGCTCGGCGAGGGACCTCAGCAGCGCCGCATCGGCGAGTCCGAGGATTTCGTAGTGTCGTTCGGCGAGGAGCGGATGCAACGCTGGTTGCGGTCTGTGCGCGACCTCGCAAAGGGCGCGGACGACGTCGTCTGGGAGCAAGACATAGTCAACGGCGCTCGGACTCGACGCGGAACACCGAGAGGTCCTCCACGATCTCTGCTTCGCGCCGCGGTTCGAGGTCCCTCGCTGCGTCCGCGACGCTCCCGCTGGACCAATTGCTTCGCCTCGCGATGCGCAGCAGCCACATCAGGCGGCAGACTCCGACGCCACCGACGCGAACAGCTCCAGGAGCGCTTCGCGCACGTCGTCGTCGGGCTCCACCGAGAGCCGCATGCGTAGCGGCTCGGCCGCCTCTGCGCCGAGCCACGCGACGAGCGCTCGTGCCGCGGCCTCTCGCACGTCAGCGTCGTCACCGCTTATCGCTGCCAGCAGGAGCCGCTCAAATAAAGTCCGCTCGATCCGCGGCGCGAGCGCGGAGGGATCGACCCACCGCAGCGCGCGAACGATGAGCAGCTTGAGCTGCGCGTCCACGGCGCTCGACATCACCTCCCCAAGCGCCGCGAGCGTCGCGCCTGCGGACTCGGGCCACCGCTCGATCAGCCACTCGCTGATCGCGTCGAGCCGATCAAGGTCCGTCTCTGGGCGCGCCCGGTCGAGCACATCGCGGATCGCGCTGCCGCCGAAGAGTCCCCAGATCGCGCGCTCCGCAGGGCGCACGCCCCCGCCCTTCCAACGCCCCAGCGAGAGATACAGGCTCGTCAGGCACTCCCCACGGGCCTGGTCATAGCCGTTGGAGAGGTCGACCAGGAGGGACCGGTACGCGCTGACCTTCTCGGCCGGGATGTGCCGCCCGAGCAGCATCGCGACGAACAGGTCGGACCGACGAAGGAGGACTTCACGGAGCGGCGAGAGGGTGCCGTGGAGCGACTCGATCGCGGCTCGGATCTCCGGTCCGGCTGACCCCGAGAGCGGTGCGTCGAACTCGGTCAGCCGTGCGTAGGCGCCGCGGAGGGCTCCGCGCACGCCCTCATCACGGAACGATCGATCCGTCATCCGGCTCCACTCCTCCGCGACCGCGCTCGGATCGGGGAGGCCAAAACTGTCGATGACCGAAGCCACGAGCTCGAAGTAGCGGGAGAGAACGGGTTGTTCCTCGCGCCAGAACGCGCGGCAATCTTCCGGGTGGAGCGCCCCCTTCGACAGCTGATCAAGGCTCGCGTCGAGCTCGTTGAGGGTCCGCTGTCCGTCCTCGCCCGCGCCGCCTGTCATGGCCTCGACCAGACGACGCAGCCATGTCGCTGGGAGCGGTGGAGGGATCCAGGTCTCGTCGGCCATGGAGGGTTGCATCTCGCCGACGATACCACCCGGCCCGCGCTCGCCCCGTCGGCCCGCGGGCCCTAGCGACCGTGGCGCGTGGCCCGCGCGAGGGCTTCCGGCGCCGTGAGGGGCCGTGATAGACAGCGCGCCACCGAAACGGAGGCGATGACGGCATGAGTGACGCGAAGACCTACGACGCGATCGTGATCGGCGGGGGACCTGGCGGCTACGTCGCGGCGATCCGCTGCGCGCAGCTCAAGCTCAAGACCCTGGTGATCGAGAAGGAGAGCTGGGGCGGCGTGTGCCTGAACTGGGGCTGCATCCCCTCGAAGGCGCTCATCGCGGCGGCGAACTTCGTCGAGAAGTCTCAGCACGCGAGCGTGATGGGCGTGACCGTGAGCGGGGTGAGCGTCGACGCCGAGAAGCTCCAGGCGTGGAAGAACGGCATCGTGAAGAAGCTCACCGGCGGCGTGCAGCAGCTCGTGAAGGGCAACGGCGCCGAGCTCATGAAGGGCACCGCGCGCTTCGTCGACCGGCAGACCCTCGAGGTCGACACCGCCGAGGGCAAGGTGCGCGTGAAGGCCACCAGGGGGATCATCGTCTCGACGGGCTCGCGCCCCATCGAGATCCCGGGCTTCGCCTACGACGGCAAGACCGTCATCTCGGCGAAGGAGGCCGTGAGCCTCTCGCCCCTGCCGAAGCGCCTGCTGATCATCGGGGGCGGGATCATCGGCATGGAGCTCGGCGGCGTGTACTCGAAGCTCGGCGTCGAGACCACCATCGTGGAGTTCCTCCCGAGCGTGCTCGCGTCGATGGACGCCGACCTCGTCGCCCCGGTCGTGAAGGCGATGCAGAAGTCGAAGTGCAAGTTCATCACGAACGCGAAGGCCAAGGGCTACGAGAAGCTCTCCGACGGCACGCTGCGCGTGACCCTCGACGTGGGCGGCGAGGCGCAGACCGTCGACACCGACGTGGTGCTCGTCGCCGTCGGGATGCGCCCCAACCACGAGGAGGTCGGCCTCGACGTGGTGGGCGTGAAGACCGACAAGCGCGGGCACATCCTCATCGGCGACAAGTGCGAGACGAACGTCGAGGGCATCTACGCCATCGGCGACATCGCGGGCGCGCCCTACCTCGCGCACAAGGCGAGCCGCGAGGGCGAGGTCGCCGCCGAGGTGATCGCGGGGCACCACAGCGCGCGCGACTGGCGGTCGATCCCCGCGGCGACCTTCACGCACCCCGAGGTCGCGTCGGTGGGCCTCTTCGAGCACGAGGCGAAGGCCAAGGGGATCGACTACAAGGTCGGCAAGTTCCCCTTCGCGGCGAGCGGGCGCGCGATGGCGGTGCTCGAGACCGACGGCTTCGTGAAGGTCATCGCCGAGCGCACGGGCCCCGACGCCAAGGACTACAAGGTCATCGGCGTGCACATCGTCGGCCCCGAGGCGAGCGACCTCATCTCCGAGGGCGCCCTCGCCATGGAGATGGACGCCTTCGTCGAGGACATCGGCCTGACCATCCACCCCCACCCGACCCTCGGCGAGGCCGTGATGGAGGCCGCCAAGGCCGCCATCGGCGAGGCCGTCCACGTCATGAACCGCTGACCCGAAGCAGAGGTCAGCGCGCGGGCCCGGATTCACGACGTCGCGGTCGTGAATCCGGGTTCGTGCATTTGGAGGGCGGTGGTCAGCGGACGGGCGCGGCGACGGGCGCGGGGCGGTTGCGCAGGTCGTTCGGATCGATGGGGCGGCGCACGATGGGGGGCACGAGGTTGCCCTGGCTCTGACCCGGCTGGCCCACGGTGCCCGTGACCGCGGGCTGACCGCCGACCGTGGTGCGAACGGTGGGCATGGGCTGCGCGTTGCCAGGGACCATCCCGCCGGTCATCGGGCCCTGCACCGGGCCGCCGTTCACGCGGGCGGGCATCGGCGAGACGCCTGAGGGCACCGGGCCGCCGAGGGCGGGGTTCTGCACCGCGGCGCCGTTCACGCGGGCGGGCATCGGCGCGACGCCCGAGGGCACCGGGCCGCCAACGTTCGGGTTCTGCACGGTGCCGAACTGGTTGGGGCGCCCGAGGGGAACGGGCTGCACCCCGATCGTGGGCGAGCGACCCGGCTGCCCGACGGGCACGGGTTGCATCCCGATCGTGGGCGAGTAGCCCGCCGCGGGCTGCGCGACGGGCGCCGCGGGCGCCGCGCCGGGGAGGCCCGGGCGAACGCCGATGGTGGGCGAGTAGCCGTTGTTCGGCGTGGTCGGCGCGGCCTGCACGCCGACGCCCGCGGGCGCGACGGTGGCGGCGACGGGGCCGGGCCGACCGGGCATCCCGTAGCCGCCCGCGGGGGCAGCGGTCACGCCCACGCCGCCGACGGGCGCGGCCTGCACGCCGACGCCTCCCACCGGAGCCGCGGTCACACCGACGCCGCCCACCGGGGCGGCCTGCACGCCGACGCCCATGCCCGCCGAGGGCGCGGGGCCCGCGTTGGGGTAGTACCCGCCGCCGTGGTGACCTCCGTGATGCATCCCGCCCTGCACGCCGACGCCGACGCCGACGCCGCCCTGCACGCCGACGCCGACGGGCGCGGCCGGCACGCCCACGCCCCCCTGCACGCCGCCCGCGGGGGCAGCGTAGGTCGGCGCCGGCGCGGCGACCGTCGTGGTCGCGGGCGCGGCGACGTAGCCGCCCTGCACGCCGACGGTGGGCTCGACCGTGTGCACGGTGCAGCCCGCGCCGAGGGCTACGAGGACCAGGGAGATCGCGCTGTGCTTCATCTTCTTCGCTCCGAGTGAGGGGGGGGCCCGTCGTGATCGCGCGCCGTCCGGCGCGGCGGGAGCATATCAACGTGCGCCGCGCGCCGGGGATTCTCCCTTCGCGCGGGCGTCACTGACGTCGCGTGGCCTCGCGTCGCGCCTCGTCAGCGCCCTCGCGGTCGCCGCGCGCGGAGAGGAAGTCCGCGAGGTTCCTCCACGCGCGCGCGCGCTCAGGGTCGAGCTCGAGCGCGCGCCGGGTGAGCGTGATCGCGAGGTCGAGACGTCCCTCGCGCGCGGCGGCGACGCCGAGGTTCGTGTACGCCGACACCTGCTCCGGGTTGAGCGCGATCGCAGCGCGCCACGGCGCCACACCGCGCGCGACGCCCGCGGCCGCGAGGCGACGTCCCGCGGCGACCAGGACCGCGCCGCCCACCGCGCGCGCGCCCTTCCCGCTCACGCCCGCGACGCGCGAGGCCACCCACGCCACCGCGTCGTCGTCGCTCGCCCCCGGCGGCGCGCCCACCACGCCGAGCACGGGGCTCTCTCCTCCGCCGACGCGCGCGGTGAGCACCCGGTCGGCGTCGTCGGCGCCCTCCCACCGCACGCGCGGGCCGAGGCGCGACACCACCCACGCGAGGCGCTGACGACCGCTCCCGCCGCGCGGCACGCGGGTGAGCGCGCGCGTCGCGTCGAGACGTCTCCAGGTCGTGGGCTCTCCGAGGTGCTGCCGCGGGAGCACCACCACGTCGGGCCGCTCACCCTCGACCCACTGCGCGTACATCGACACGCCGCAGAGGTCGTCGCTCTGCACAGCGCCACCGCGCGCGGAGGGAGCGCGCCCAACGCGCCCGCGCCACCGAGCACGTCGGACACGCCGAAGCCGTCGGCGCGGGCTTAGCCCACGATGTGTCGGTGGTGAAGAGCGCGAACGCGGCCGCCGCGCTCGCCGCGATGACCGCGACGCGCGCGCTGACCTCGCGGGCGATCCACGCGACGGCGACGCCCGCGGCCGCCGCGAAGCAGCCCTCGGCGGCGAAGAGGGTCTGCCGGTCGATCATCCCCATGGGGTTGATCGCGACGGTGTACGCGAGGTCGATCACGGCCACGAGCGCGAGCGCGCGACCCACGGCGGTGCGCGCGCCGAGCACCAGCCCCGCGGCGCCGATGGCGACGTAGGCGCGCAGGTCTTCGGCGCCCTGCCGCGTCGCGTGGAAGAGGTCCTCGCTGAAGCGCCACGGCGTGAGGATGCGGTGCGCGTACGCGTCTCGGATGCTCCGCGCCGAGAGGTAGCGCGCGAGAGCGGAGAGAGACTCGGGGTCGCCCCAGTCGATCGGTCCGTTCCGTCGCGACGCGAGCGGCAGGTACGCCATCACCGCGGCGCCCGCGAGCGCGAACAGCGCCGACGCGAGCCCTACGCGAAGCAGCCTCCGTCGGTCACGCACCAGCGGCCACGCGCTCACCGCGAGGCCGACCAACGCCGCGGGGCGCGCGGTGGTGTGCATCGCGGCCGAGACGCCCACGAGCAGCGCGGCCGTTCGCGCGCGCGCGCCGACGGACGACGTCGACGTCGCGTTCGCGAGGGCCGCGAGGCAGAGGGCGAGGCAGCCGGCTGTAGACCTCCATCGCGGTGGCGGCGCGGAGCACGGTGGACGAACCCGCGAGCGCGACCGCGGGCGTGAGCGCGACGGCGGCGCGGGCGAGGGGAGAGAGCCCCGTCGCGGAGCGCGCCGCGAGCACCGACGCGAAGCCGCACGCGAGAGACATCAGCGAGGCGACGCCCAGCCCCGCGCGAAAGGCCACGTCGCCGAAGGGCAGGAGCATCGCGAGGCGCACGAGGGCGAGGTCGAGGGGGAAGCCCGTCGGGTGCGCCACGTCGAGGAGGAAGGCCGCGGAGCTCAGCTCGCCCGCGTCGCGGTCGGTGACGGTGCAGGCCGCGCCGAGGGTGAAGGCCGCCATCGCGAAGCCCGCGCCGAGCGCGAAGGCGCGTCGGTCGTCGGAGCGGGAGGCGGCGTCCATCGACGCCATTGAAGGGGAGAAGCGCGGTCGGGGTCAACCGCGAAGGTCGGTCGAGACGGTCGGCGCGGTCAGCGGCAGTTGGTGAAGACGAGGTTCACCGCGGCCTCGATGACCCGCGGGTCGGAGCCCGAGCGGAGCCCCGTGCACTGCGCGGTCACCGAGAGGTCGTCGTCGTCGGGAGAGGCGGTCGCGGTGCAGGTCCCGCTGCCGGAGTAGACGCTCTGCCCGAGGGTGAAGGTGAGCGAGGAGACGCGCCGACGGCGCCGCGCTGCGGGATCGAGAAGCGCACCGACTTGAAGTCGTCGGCGCCGGCGCCGTCGCGGTTCAGCTCGATCTCGTAGCGGCTGCCGACGAGGGCGCAGCTCCCGTAGACCCCGCCGAGCCCCGAGACCGAGTCGACCACGGTGTCGGGCGGGAACTCGAAGGCCGTGGTGCCGTTGGGCTGACCCGACTGTTGAACGGTGAGGCGCACGCTGCCCTGCACCTTGAGCCCGTCGCTCCCACAGCCGACGAGCGAGAGGACCGCCGCGCCCGCGGCGAGGAGGCTACGAATCCGAAGGGGTTGGTCATCGTTGCACCTTTGAAGAGGCTCGCGCGCAGCACGGATCGTTCCACCGCGCCCCAGCACCCATACCACCGTCGGTGGGTGGGCGCCCCCAAGACCAGGGTTCGCGCGGGGGGTGTCAACGATCGGCCACACCCGACGGTGCGCGACTGACCGCGCCCCCGCGCCCGCTCGCCCTCGACCTTCGACCTCCCACCCATCGGCGCCGCGACGAGGCTCCGCCGCGCGCGCACCTTCGCATCCGTCGCGCGATTCGCGACACGGAGGTCTCCCATGCGCGTGCTCCTCGTGAACCCGCCGCACACGGCCATCGGCAGCCGCGTGCCCGACGACCACCTCCCGCCGCTGGGCCTGCTCTCCATCGGCGGGCCGCTCCTCGACGCGGGCCACGAGGTCTCGCTCCTCGACGCGGAGTTCGGCCCCATGACCGTCGCCGCGGTGGTCGACGCCATCGTCGCGCGCTCGCCCGACGCCGTGCTCCTCGGTCACTCGGGCTCCACCTCGGCGCACCCCACCGTGGCGTGGATCACCCGAGAGGTCCGCGCGCGATTGCCCGACGCGCGCATCGTCTACGGCGGGGTCTTTCCCACCTACCACTGGCGCGAGGTGATGGCCGAGGAGCCGCAGGTCGACGTGATCGTGCGCGGCGAGGGCGAAGACACGGTGGTGCGCCTCTTCGACGCGCTCACCGCGCACGCCCCTCTCGACGCCGTGAAGGGCATCGCCTTTCGCCGCGACGGGAAGGTCGTCGCGACGGAGCCCGTGGAGGTCATCCACGACCTCGACGCGTACCGGGTCGGCTGGGAGCTCATCGACCACGCGCGCTACTCGTACTGGGGGCGCAAGCGCGCGGTGGTGGTGCAGTTCTCCCGCGGCTGCCCGCACCCCTGCAACTACTGCGGTCAGCGCGGGTTCTGGACGCGCTGGCGGCACCGCGACCCCGTGCGCTTCGCCAAGGAGATCGCGCGGCTGCACCGGGAGCACGGCGTCGAGGTCTTCAACTTCGCCGACGAGAACCCCACCTCGCACCGCGGCGCGTGGAAGTCCTTCCTCGAAGCGCTCATCGCCGAGGAGGTGAAGGTGATCCTCGTGGGCTCGACCCGCGCCGACGACATCGTGCGCGACGCCGACATCCTGCACCTCTACAAGAAGGCGGGCGTGGCGCGGTGGCTCCTCGGGATGGAGAACACCGACGAGGAGACCCTCAAGCGCATCAAGAAGAACGGCACCACCGCGAAGGACCGAGAGGCCATCCGTCTCCTGCGCGCGCACGGGATCCTCTCGATGGCGACCTGGGTGGTGGGCTTCGAGGAGGAGACCGACCGCGACTACCTCCGCGGGCTGCGACAGCTCCTCGACTACGACCCCGACCAGGTGCAGCTCCTCTACGTCACGCCGCACCGGTGGACGCCCTTCTACGAGAGCGTCGCCGAGCGGCGCGTGATCCAGACCGACCGACGTCTCTGGGACTACAAGCACCAGGTGCTCGCCGCGCGCACGATGCCCGCGTGGCGGGTGCTCGCGTGGGTGAAGTCGATGGAGGTGATCCTCCAGATGCGCCCCGCGTCGCTGCGCCGCGTGCTCGCGCACCCCGACCGGGGCATCCGCGACGGCCACCGCTGGTACTACGAGATGGGACGTCGCGTGTGGCTGCGCGAGGTGTGGCGCTGGTTCTTCAGCGACCGCCGCACGACCGACGGGCCGACCCTGCGCGCGTTCTGGGGAGCGCCGCAGCGCGACGAGGAGCGCTCGATGACCGTGGTCCCGCTGCGACGACGCGTTGCGCGCGAGGGTGTGGTACCGATCCGCCCCGCATGAGCGCGCGCGCGACGATCACACTCTCCCTCCTCGCACTCACCCTCGGCTGCTCGTCGCCGCCGCCGCGGTACCCGATCACCGACCCCGCGATGGCGCTCCAGCGGGTGCGCGAGCGCGACGGGCGCATCCACTCGCTGCGCGCGCACGGCTCGGCCGATCACTACGGCGCGCAGGGCCGCATCCGCGGAGAGATCTGGGTCTTCGTCGAGCGCCCCGACCACGTGCGCGTCGACACCCGCGCCTTCGGCAACACCGTGAGCCAGGTGGTGAGCGACGGGCGGCGCTTCACGCTCGCCGACATGCGGCAGGGGCAGTTCTACGTGGGTCGCGCGCGGCCGTGCGTGGCGGCGCAGTTGCTGGGCATCCCGATGGAGAGCGCCGAGGTGGTGGCGGTGCTCGCGGGCGGGCCTCCGGTGATCGAGGGGAACCCCCGCATTCGTTGGGACGACGGCCACTACGTCGTCGACATCGCGGGCCGCGACGGTCGGAGCGAGACGCTGAACCTGGAGATCACCGAGAGCGAGCGCACGACGGCGCGGCCCGACGCGCAGCGGCCGAGGGCCACGCGGGCGGAGCTGCGCGACCGACAGGGCGTGCGCGCGGTGCTCACGTATGAAGATTGGACCGAGGCCGACGGCGTGCCCTTCCCGCGGAGGGTGCGGCTGGTGATGGAACGCTCGAACGTGGACCTGCAGGTGCGCTACCGCGAGGTGAGCGTCGACCCGGAGCTGCCCGAGGACGTGTTCAGCACGGAGGCGCCGTCGGCGATGACCACGGTGCCGGTGCGGTGCGAGGGCGACCCGCCGCCCACGGAGGACCCAGGGACGGACTTCGTCGACGACTCACCGCCGCCCGCGACAGACGCGGGAACCACCGACGTGGGAACCACCGACGCGGGCACGACGGACGCTGGCACGACCGACTGAAGTACGACCCCTGCGGGGGTGACGCCGAGAACGCGCGGCGACGGCCGCGCGGCCGGTGTCGGTACGACGACTGGCCTGGTGCGGGGCCCGGGGGATAAGCAGTCGATCTCTCTACAGAAATGACCCGAACCCCTCGTCGGGAGGGGTTCAACCCCTCGATGGGAGATGTCGAGACCTCCTCCGGAGGGGTTCAACCCCTCGATGGGAGATGTCGAGACCTCCTTTGGAGGGGTTCAACCCCTCGAACAGAGATGTCGACCCCTCGTCGGGAGAGGTTGAACCCTCCAAGGAGGGGTTGCACCCCTCGTCGGGAGGGGTTCGACCTCTCTACGGCACCAGCGTCACTCGCCGCGTGGCGCAGCCGACGGCGAACTGGTCGACCTCGGAGCCTGAGCGGCCCGTGATCCGGTTCACGGCGCCGTCGCTCGGGCAGAGGTAGTCGAAGATCGCGCCTCCGCCCCCGCCCTGGTAGCCCGACCCCGGTGTTGGCCGTGCGCGTCAACGCGCCCGACCCGGCCGGTTCGAGACCGTCCAGCCGTAGCACTCGACGCGGATCTGATCGAGGCGCGAGCCGCTGCGGCCCTGCACGCGCATCACGGCGCTCCCCGCGGGGCAGTTGTACGTGAACGGCGACCCGCCGCCTCCGCCTACCGCGCCCACCGCCGCCGCGTTCCGGAAGCTCACCCGGTACGTGTACGGGTTCGTCGACCGGTCGACCTCGAAGACGGGTTCGCTGCAGATGATCCCGATGTTGTCGACGCGGCTCCCGCCGCGGCCGTAGATCCCCGTCACCCAGCGACCCGCGGGGCACGCGATGGTGTACGGAGACCCCCCGCCGCCGCCGTAGCTCGGGCTCACGCCCGTCGAGGCCGTGTCGCCCACGCTCGTGGGGCAGCCGTTGTCGACGGTGCCGTTGCAGTCGGTGTCGTTGCCGTTGCAGACCTCGTCGCGGCGCATCCCGCAGGCGCCGCAGTTCGCCGGGTCGCGCGAGAGGTTCACCTCGCAGCCGTTGCCCGCGCTGCCGTCGCAGTTGCCGTAGCCCGCGTTGCAGGCCGCCACCGCGCACGCCGTCGCGACGCACGCGGGCGTGCCGTTGCTCACGCTGCACGCCGTGCCGCACGCGCCGCAGTTGCCGGTGCTCGTGCGCAGGTCGACCTCGCAGCCGTTGGAGGGGTCTCCGTCGCAGTCGCCGAAGCCCGCGTTGCAGGTCACGCCGCACACTCCCGAGCTGCACGACGGGACCGCGTTGGCGCGCACCGGGCAGGCGTTTCCGCAGCGACCGCAGTGCGCGGGGTTGTCGCTCACTGGTAGCTCGCAGCCGTTCTCGGGGTCGGCGTCGCAGTTGCCGTAGCCCGCGTTGCAGACCACGTCGCAGCGGCCCGAGGTGCAGGTGGCCGTGCTCGCGTTGGCGCGCGTGGGGCAGGCATTTCCGCAAAGCCCGCAGTGCGTGGCGCTCACGCGAAGGTCGACCTCGCAGCCGTTGGAGGGGTCGTTGTCGCAGTCGGCGAAGCCCGCGGCGCAGGTGAAGCCGCAGCGCCCCGCGACGCAGGTGGCGGCCGTGGCGTTGGCGGGCGTGGGGCAGGCGGTGGCGCAGGCGCCGCAGTGGAGCGCGTCGCGCTGGAGGTCGGTCTCGCAGCCGTCGTCGCCGCGCGCGTTGCAGTCGCCGTAGCCGGTCTGGCACATCCCGACGCCGCACATCCCGTTGAGGCACGCGGCCGTCGCGTTGGGCGCGGTGCACGCGTTCCCGCAGGCGCCGCAGTGGAGCACGCTGGAGGTGGTCGCCACGCACGCGCCGTCGCAGCACGACTGCTCGGCGGGGCATGGTGACGACGCGGTGCAGCCCGACACGCAGAGGTTTCCGACGCACACGCGCCCCGCGCCGCAGTGGCTGTCGCCCACACAGGGCACGCAGCGGCCGGTGGAGAGGTCGCACGCGGGGTTCTCTCCGCCGCAGTCGGTGTCGGCGGCGCAGCGCGCGCCGCTGTCCGAGGCGTCGACGACGTCGGAGGGCGCGTCGGTGACGTCGGCCGCGTCGTTCACGACGGGCGCGTCTGGGATCGACGCGTCGACGACGTCGATGGGCGCGGGGACGTCGGTGACGTCGATGGGCGTGGGGGTGTCTTGCGGGGCGGGCGTGTCGACGGGGACCGTGACGTCGACGATGTCTTCGGCGCCTCCGGAGTCGGCCTCGATGACCACGGCGGGGTCGCTCCCGGAGCAGGCGGCGAGCGCGGCGACGATGGCGATAGGGCCGAGACGGCGAAGGTCAGGCATCGCGCGATGGGAACCCGAGTGCCTGTCGCGACGCAAGCGCCTCCCCGGACTGAAGTCCGGGGCAGGCCTTACGCTCAAGCCCTCGCGAGGCGAGGGCTTCTCGCTGGCGCTTTCACCGGGGAGCGAACCCGAGCGGATGCAACAACGCGAAGCGCTCGGCGAGCGAGGGCTTGCGCGCGGGCGAGTCGCGGCTCTCCCACCTGGGTCTGGCACCGCTGCGTGAGCGCCAGAGAGAAGCCCTCGCAAGGCGAGGGCTTGAGCGTAAGGCCTGCCCCGGACTTCAGTCCGGGGACGCGCCGTCAGCGTTGACCGTTCAGGCAGGAGTACGTGGTGCGCGTGTCGCGATGTGCGGCGTGAACGTCATGCTCGCCGTCGCGCTCAACCGGTGAACGGCACCACCGGCCAGCTCCATCGGCCACGCGGGCTTCATGGGCTGCGGGCGCCTACGCCGGCGCCACCCGCACTTCTCTTCGCGCCCGCGCTCGGCCCGGCCCTCGCGCCCGCGTGCTCGGTGATCCCTGTACCTTGTCGCCACGTCGCCGCGGGCATCATGGGCGTGATCGTCGGCGTGCCTCCTCCTCTCGCCTGCGTGGCGACTACCTCGCCATCGTCACCCTCGGCTTCGGCGAGATCATCCGCATCACCATCGAGAGCGTGCCCGCCCCCGGCGGCTCGCAGGGCTGGCCCATGGGCGCCGAGCTCCGCCTACGCCACCTCCCGTGGATCTGGGGCGGCGCCGTGCTGGTGGTCTGGGTCAATGCGAACCTCACCTGCCAGCCTTACGGCCGCGCGCTCACCGCCATCCGCGAAGACGAGATCGCCGCCGAGGCCGCGGGCATCCCGACCACGCGCCAGCGTCCTCGCCTTCGCGATCAGCGCCATGGCCACGGGGCTCGCGGATCGCTCTACGTGCGCACGACGCGACGGGCGGGCAGCACATCGACCCCGGCGCGTTCCGCATCGACCGCTCCATCGACATCCTCGTGATGATCATCTTCGGCGGCCTCGGGTCGATCACCGGCGCCGTCGTGGGCGGCGTGCTCGTCGCCGTCTCGCTCGAACTCCTGCGCGAGTTCCAGGGCTACCGGCTCATCACCTACGCGCTCCTGCTCATCATCCTCATGCTGGTGCGGCCGCAGGGCTTGCTGGGCAACCGCGAGCTCAACGTCTCGGCGCTCAAGCGCATGATCCCGGGCCTCGGCGGAGGGCGCTCGTGACCGCGGCGCTCTCGCTCGACAAGGTCGAGATGGTCTTCGGCGGCCTGCGCGCGGTCGGGGGCGTGAGCTTCGAGGTCCCCAAGGGGAGCATCTTCGGGCTCATCGGCCCGAACGGCGCGGGCAAGACCACGGTCTTCAACTGCGTGACGGGCGTGTACGTCCCCACCACCGGGGCCATCGCCTTCGAGGGGCGGCGCATCGACGGCATGCCCGCGTGGAAGGTCGCCGACCTCGGCATCGCGCGCACCTTCCAGAACATCCGGCTCTTCGGCCAGATGTCGGTGCTCGACAACGTGCTCGTGGCGAACCACCGCGCGAGCCACGCCGGGATCTTCGACGCCATCGCCCGCACGCGCCGCTACCACGACGACGAGCGCGCGATGCGCAAGCGCGCGTCGGAGCTTCTGGAGATCTTCAACCTCGCGTCGGTGAGCGACAACGTCGCCTCGTCGCTGCCCTACGGCGACCAGCGACGTCTCGAGATCGCCCGCGCGCTGATGCTCTCGCCCAAGGTGCTGCTCCTCGACGAGCCCGCGGCGGGGATGAACTCCGCCGAGGCGCAGGTGCTGAAGGGGCAGATCCGCGAGCTGCGCGACCGCTTCGACCTCACGGTGGTGCTCGTCGAGCACAACATGCAGGTGGTGATGAGCGTGTGCGAGCTCCTCCACGTGATGGACCGCGGGGAGACCATCGCCCACGGCCCGCCCTCCGAGGTGCAAGAAGACCCGAAGGTGCTCGAGGCCTACCTGGGCTCCGGCGGCGCCGACCCCGAGCGAGGGCCCGCGGGCGGGAGCGAAGTGCTCTTGGAGGTGAAGGACCTCCACGTCTCGTACGGCGGGATCAAGGCCGTGAAGGGCGCCTCGCTGGAGGTGCGCAAGGGCGAGCTCGTCGCGCTGGTGGGCGCCAACGGCGCGGGCAAGACCAGCACCCTCAAGGCCATCGCGCGGGTGCTCCCGCTCGCGGGCGGATCGGTCACCTTCGAGGGGAGAGATCTCGCGACGGTGGCGCCGCACGAGCTGCCCGCGATGGGGATGGCGCTCTCTCCCGAGGGGCGCGCGATCTTTCCGAACCTCACGGTGCGAGAGAACCTCGACATCGGGGCGTACACCGTGCGCGACGCCGCGGCGACGAAGCGGCGCGTCGACGATGCGGTGGCGATCTTCCCGGGCGCCTGGGCGAGCGCATGAGCCAGCTCGGAGGGACGGCCTTCCTCGGGCGGCGAGCAGCAGATGCTCGCCATCGCGCGCGCGCTGATGTCGGGGCCGAAGCTCCTGGATGCTCGACGAGCCCTCGCTCGCATCGCGCCGGTGCTGGTCGATCAGATCTTCGAGGCCATCGAGAAGATCCGCCGCGCGGGCACGACCATCCTCCCAGCAGAACACCCGGCGCGCGCTCGCCGCGGCGCAGCGCGCGTACGTGCTGGTCACGGGCGAGGTGGTGCTCTCGGGCGAGGCCGAGACCCTCGCGCAAGACCCGCGGGTGAAGGGCGCGTACCTGGGCGAGGGCGTGCACCTTGAGTGAGGCCGCGGCCGCGCCGCACGAGGCCGCCATCAAGGTGCTCGTGGTCGACGACGACGCGGCGATCCGCGGGCTGCTCGAGACGGTGCTCTCCCGCGACGGCTACGCGGTGACCACCCTCGCCGACCCGCTGGAGGTCGAGGCCGCGGTGCGCGACGGCGGGTACCACCTCGCGCTGCTCGACATCATGATGCCGCGGCAGGACGGCATCGAGACGCTGCGGCGCATCCGCAAGGCCGACCGCGACCTCGCGGTGGTGATGGTGACGGGCTACCCCTCGGTCGACACCGCGGTGGAGAGCATGAAGCTCGACGCGCTCGACTACCTGCGCAAGCCCTTCACCGTCGACGAGCTGCGCGCTGTGGTGACCGGCGCGCTGCGCAAGAAGGGCCTCGTGCGCTCGCCCGAGGAGCAGCTCCACCGCGCGCTCGGGGAGACCATCCGCGGGCTGCGCAAGGACCGCGGGTTGACCTTGAAGGAGCTCGCGCGGCGCACGGGGCTGTCGGTGTCGCTGCTCTCGCAGATCGAGCGCGCCGAGTCGTCGCCGAGCCTGTCGTCGCTCTACCGCGTGGCGCTCGCGCTCGACGTGAAGATGACCGCGCTCTTCGGCGACTATTGACCGCGGCGGCGCTTGCGCCTCGCGGGGGATTCCCCAAGATGCACGGCCCGTGAAGCCGCCGTCGCACGAGGCGCTCGCCGCGCTGGAGGAGAAGTACCGCCGCCTGGTGGCGCTGCGTGAAGCCCGCGCCGCGGGGGGCGAGGCGGCGGGGCGCGACGAGCTGAGCGCGCTGGCGAGGCGCTTTCCGGGCGCGCTGCGCGAGCTCGACACGCTGCCCGAAGAGGTCTTGCGCGCGCGCGTCGAGGGCCTGCGCGCCGCCCGCGCGGGGGAGCGCCACGAGCCCTGGGTCGCCTGGCTCGCCGACTACCACGCGCTGATGCGCGCGACGCTCTCGCTCAAGGCGCGCCTCCGCGCCCGCAAGGACCTCGACGACCCGACCGCGCGCCGCGAGGCCGCCGCCGTGAGCGCCCAGTCGGGCTTCGACCTCGACGCGGAGTACGCCCACGCCGTCGCGCGCCCGCCGCAGGGACGTCTCGGCGTGGTGGTCTTCGACGCGCTCTCGCGACGTCACGGCGTCGACCGCGACGCGCTCTGGCAGGCGCTCTTCCCCACGCGCCGCGCCGACCGCTTCACGCCCGGAGCGCCCGCGTGAGCGACCCCTTCGCGCTCGACGACGTCGCGGGCGACGCTCCCGCCCTCGCGGCCTTGCCCGACGAGGCCCTTGATCGCCTCGCGGCGCGCTGGTCGTGGGGCGCGGCCCCGCTCGCGGCGGGCGCCGAGCTCGCGCGGCGACGTCACCGCGACGCGAACGCGGCGCTGAGCGCGATGGTGGGCGCGGCGGCCTTCGTCGCCCCCGATGACCTCCCGGTGCTCCTCGGCGCTGGAGACGCGGGCGTCGACGCGCTCGCGGCGGTAGCCCTCGCGTCGGCGGTGCCGGTGCAGACCCGAGAGATCGCGGCGGAACTCCTCGGGGGCGAGCGCTGCTCGACACAGGCTCTCGCTCGGCACCGGGGGAGCTCGCCGAGGCCGAAGAAGCCTCCGCGCGCGCACGCCGGCGCTGCCGCGCTCGGCCGCGCCGAGACGAATGACGCGAGAGGCGCTACACCGCGCTGTGGCCCAGCAGGTGCGCGACGGGGTGCGAGGACGCTCTACCGGCAGGAGTTTCAGCGCGCGATGGCGCGGGCGCGGCGCACCCTGTGCTCGGGCTCTCGTCGGCGACGACGGAGGCTTCATGGCGGGCCTGCCCGCCCGTGGCCGACGAGGCGAGGAGAGCCCGCTGCCGGTGCTGCTCGCGGTGGCCCGCGGCGGCAACGAGGCCCTGGCGCGCGAAGGTCTTCGGCTTCTTCAGCGGCGGTGGCGGCAGGTGGTGGCCGCGGGCCTCGCTGAGCGCCCTCGCGCGCACGCCGCTGAAGGCGAAGGACGCGGCCCTCGGGGCGATGGCGACCCGTTCCCTCGGCGCGATGGGCGCGATGGACGAGCTCACGGCCGTTGTGGGCGCGGGCGTCGGCGCGACGCGCGCGGCGGCCCTCGCGGAGCTCGCGGGGCCGCTGGAGCGCGGGGCCTTCGACGGCGACAAGGCCCGGCTCGTCGCGGCCCTGGAGAGGTCGCTGGGCGACGCCGACGCTGCGGTGCGCGCGAGGGCCGAGGGGCTGATCGACGTCGCGCGTTGATCGAGCGTCGCTCGGCGTGTTAGCGCCTATGGGCAGAGAGGGCCCGATGGGGAACCTGCACCGCCTCCACGCGCGCACCGATGTCGGCCGGGTGCGCGAGCACAACGAAGACAACTTCTACTGCGACCGAGCGCTGGGGCTCTACATCGTCGCGGACGGGATGGGCGGCCACGCCGCGGGCGAGGTGGCCTCGGCCCTCGCGGTGCAGTCCGTCGCGTGGGCGCTGCAGCGGGAGAAGGGGCTCCTGCGACGCTTCGCCGACGACGACCCCGAGGTCGAGCCTGAAGACGTGAAGAACCTCCTCGCGCAGGCGGTGGCGACGGCGAACGCGTCGGTGCACCGCGAGTCGATGGAGAACGCCGCGCGCCGGGGCATGGGCACGACGCTCTCGGCGCTGCTGCTGGTGGGTCGCCGCGCGTTCATCGCCCACGTCGGCGACTCGCGGGTCTACATCGTGCGCGGCCGCGAGGTGCGCCAGCTCACCGAGGACCACTCGGTGGTGAACGAGCTGCGCCGCCGCGGTCGGCTCAAGCCCGAGGTGCTCGACAAGATCCCCAACAAGAACGCCATCACCCGCGCGATCGGCGTGTTCGAGAACGTCGAGGTCGACGCGTGGCAGTTCCTCGCGGCGCCGGGAGACCGCTTCATCCTGTGCTCCGACGGCCTGCACCGGTACATCGACACCGAGGCCGAGCTCGGCTCGCTGGTCGAGGGCCTCACCGAAGAGGCCGCGACGGAGCGCCTGGTCGACTTCGCCAACGAGCGCGGCGGCGCCGACAACGTCACCGTCGTGGTGGTGGGCCTGCCCGACGAGGAGCACCCGCAGGTGCTCGCCGAGCTGCGCCACGGCTACCAGACCCTCTCGGCGCTGCCCTTCTTCCGTCACCTCGAGCCGAGGGAGCTCATGGGCGTGCAGGCCATCGCGCGCACCACGGTCTACGGCCCGGGCGACGTCATCATCGACGAGGGCAGCACCGGCGAGTCGCTCTTCGTGATCCTGAGCGGGGTGTGCGCCGTGCGAAAGGGCGACACCGAGATCGCGCGGCTCGGCCCCGGCGAGCACTTCGGCGAGATGGCCCTGGTGGAGCTCGCGCCGCGCAGCGCGAGCGTGGTGGCCGAGGAGGAGTCGCGGCTCCTCGAGATCGCGCGCACCGACCTCTTCAAGGTGCTGCGCGAGTCGAAGGACACGGGCATCAAGCTCCTCTGGAACATCATCACGGTGCTGGTGGCCCGCCTGCGCGAGACCTCGACGCAGCTCGGCGAGGCGCGCGAGGCGCTCGCGAGCGAGGACCTCACCGCGCAGCTCTTCCTCGATGAGTTCCGCGAGGTGATCCCCGACCTGAACCCGCCGGAGGATTTCCCGCGCGACACGATCCCCGTGTCGTCGATCGGCGTGAGCACGCTGGTGGGCTACGGCGACCCGCGCAAGCGCGACGGGGGCTGAGTCCTCCGCGGCGTGGTCTTCCGGACCACGCCGCGCGCCGCGACCGCTCAGAGCCCCGCGCGGACCTCCTCCGACAAGCCCGCCGCGCCGTCGGGGGCGTCTCCGAGCGCGCTGTTGCGCCCGCCCGCGCCGCCCCGCCGCCGCCCCCGCGCGTGCACGCGAGCTCGGTGATCGAGGGCGCCATGCCCACGTAGTAGACGCACACCGACGGCCCGCCCGCGCCGCCCGTGCCGCTACCCGCCGCGCCGCCGCGCCCGCCCGCCGCGCCGCGCCCGCCCGCGCCCGCGTTGCGCGTCGCCGGGCCGCCGTTGCCGCCCGCGCCGCCGTTGCCGCCGTTGCCGCCGTCGCCGCCCGCGCCGCCGCGGCCGCCCACGCCCGTGGTCACGCGCACGTCGTCGATGCGCACGCTCGACGCGACGCTCACCACGCCGAAGCCCCCGCCGCCGCCGCCGCCGCCGCCGCCCACGGAGCCCGAGCAGCCGCCCGCGCCGCCGCCGCCGCCGCCGCCGCCGTTCGCGCTGCAGCACTCGCGGCCGAGGAAGCCGCACGACTGCGCGCTCCCGCCGCCTCCGCCGCCTCCGCCGCCTCCGCCGCCCGGGGTCCCCGCGGTGCCCGCGCTGCCGCTCGCCGCGACGTAGACCCCGTGTCGGTGCGGAGCGTTCCGACCGCGCTCGCCGAGCGGCCGTTGGTGCCGTTGCTCCCGTTGGTGCCCGCCTGCGCGGCGCCGGGCGCGGGCGGTGACGCGGCGGTGTCGCCCGCGCTGTCGAAGCCCAGGGTGCAGCTCCCGCCGTTCGCGCCGGTGCCGCCGCTGCCGCCCGCGCCGCCCGACGGAGACGCCCCCGAGGTGCCCGCCGACCCCGCCGGTGCCCGCGCGGCCGTCTCCGCCGCGGCCTCCGTTCGCGCCGCACGACGAGTCGCGCCGCTGCCCGCGTTCACGTTCGCGCCGTCGGCGCCGTTGTTCCCCGTCGCGCCCGCCGCGCCCGCGGCGCCCGCCGCGCCGTCGGCGCCGTTGCCCGACACCAGGGTCACGCCGCGGAGCGTGAGCGTCGAGGCCGAGTTCACCGCGCGCACGCCGTAGGAGCTCGTGCTCGCCGTGGTCGCCGTGCGCGACTGGATCGTGAGAGCTGGAGCTCCACGGGCGCGGTCAAGCGCTCGGCGAGCACGGCCGTGGTGTCTCCGTTGATCACCGTCGCGTTGGCGCGCGCGCGGCTCCAGCCGGCGCGGTCGTCGTAGCCGCCGTAGATGCTCACCCCGCTCACCAGCGCGATGGAGCCCTCGTAGGTGCCCAGCGCCGCGTACACGGGCCGAGGCGGCGTCGCGGTGGCCGCGAGCGCGATCGCGTTGGCGAGCGAGCGCAGGGGCATGGCGCGCGTGCCGTCGCCCGTGTCGTCGCCGCGCGGCGAGACGAAGACCGCGCGCGCCGCGTCGCCGTCGACGCCGTCGCAGTTCGAGTCGGTGAAGGTGAGGTCGGGCGCGTCGCTCGCGGCCGCGTTGCACTCGCAGCCGTTCATCGGGTCGCCGTCGACGTCGACGTAGCCCGCGAGGCACGAGAGCGTGCACGACCCCGCGGCGCAGGTCGCCGACTGGTTCGCCCCCGCCGCGCAGGCGCGGCCGCAGGCGCCGCAGTTCATCAGGTCGGTCATGTAGTCGGGGCCGCGGTGCGCGCACATGGGCGCGGTGCCCATCACCATGCACGCGTCGACGGTGCAGGCGTCTCCGTCGTCGCAGTTGAAGGGCGCGCTGCGCACGCAGCGCAGGCGCGCGGGCTCGCAGCTCCAGGTGCCGGCGCAGGGGTCGCTGTTGAGCCGCGCGCAGGTCGCGTCGCCCACCTCGCAGGGCAGCTCGCGCACGCAGCCCGCGCCGAGCGCGCAGAACTGGTCGCCGGGGCAGCGCATGTCGTTGGCCGTGTGCACGCAGCGCCCCGCCGCCGCGTCGCAGCGGTCGTCGGTGCAGGCGTAGCCGTCGTCGCAGGCCGCCGGGCCGCCCACCACCACGCAGCGGCCCATGCGGCAGGCCTGGGCGTTGGTGCAGAGGTCGGGCGAGACGCAGTCGTCGTTGGTGTTGCACGGCGGCCCCGCGTCGGCGCTCACGTCGGGCGCGTCGCTCGCGTCGGCGCGGCCCGTGTCGGCGGGGCCGGTGTCGACGGGGCCAGCGTCCATCGGGCCGGCGTCGAGGTCGCCCGCGTCGATGGGCGCCACGTCGTCGTCGACGATCACCGCAGGGGGGTCGCCGCTGCAGGCCGCGACCGCCGCGGCGATCGCACAGGTCACACGCACTCGCACCGCGTTCATCGAAGCGCTCGCTCTCTCCGCGGGGGCGCACCGCCGCCGCGCGCGACTCGACCATACCCCAGCGCGCGACGCGCCCGCGACCGCGACGGGCGAGGTATCTTCGCCGCGACCATGGAGTCCACCGCACGGCGCATCGAAGCCACCCTCCGCGACGCGTTGTCCCCCACCGAGCTGCGCGTCGACGACGAGAGCCACCTGCACGCCGGGCACGCGGGCGCCCGCGAGGGCGGGCACTACCGCGTCTTCGTCGTCTCAGCGGCCTTCGCGGGCCTCGGGCTCCTCGAGCGGCACCGCAAGGTCTACGGCCTCCTCGGCGCGGAGTTCCGCGGGAGCGTGCACGCCCTCGCGATCACCGCCCGCGCGCCGGGCGAGCCGTAGCGTCGCCGCCCATCGCGCGGTCGAACTCGATCCTCGCCTGCCACGCCGTGCGCCGCGCTTCGAGCACCCGCGCGCGCATCGCGAGGAGGTCCCTCCGCGCCACCAGCACGCGGAAGAAATCCAGCGCGCCCGCCGCCCACGACGCCTCGGTGGCCTCGACCAGCCGCTCGGCCGCGGGCACCGCCTCGCGCTCCAGCACGTCGAGCTCGGCGAGCGCGTGCTCCAGCCGCGACACCGCGTCGAACACCTCGCGGTCGATCTGCCGACGGAGCAGCACCCCCGCGACGCGCTGCCCTGACGCCTCGGCGCGCGACACGGCCTGGTCGCCCTGCGCCCGCTGCACGAAGGGCAGCTCCCAGCGCACCGACGCGCCGATGCTGTTGGCGACCTCCTGCGGCCCCACCGCCACCTGCTGCGCCTCGAGCGAGACGGTCAGCGGCGCGACGGCGCTCGCGCGGTGCCGCTGCGCGGTGAGCTCCCAGCGCTCCGCCGAGCGGTCGAGGGCCGACAGGTCGCGGCGACGTCGCGCGGCCTCGGCCTGCGCGCGGGGCGTCTCTTCACGCGCGACGGGCTCTGGCCGCTCGGCGGGCTCCACCGCGACGGGCTCGCTCGGGGGCAGGTCGAGCGCGCCGCGGAAGGCCCCGAGCGCCTCGGTCTCTCTCCGCAGGGCGCTCGCGAGGTCGGCCTCGGCCTCGGCGCGCTCCCTCCGCGCGAGGGCCGCGTCGACCGCGGTGGAGGCCCCGGCGTTCACGCGCGCCACGACCCCGCGCTCGGCGGCCGACGCCGCGTCGAGGCGCTCGCGCTGCACGGTCACCAGGGCCCGCGCGAGGGCGAGGTCGACGCGCGCGCCGCGGGCCTGCTGCTCGGCCTCGTGGATGGCCGCGTAGAGCCGGTCTTCGGCGACGCGCACCTCGGCCTCGGCCTCGCGGCCGTACGCGCTGCGCGAGCCGCCGACGTCGATGGGCAGGCCGAGCGTCGCGCCGTAGGTGAGGGCGCCGTAGTCGGGCCAGCCCGGGAGCGCGATCACGCCCACGGTGGGGTTGCCCACGGGAGGACGTCGGCCGAAGACCCTGCTGGCGCGGGCGATCTCGAGGGCCGCGCGGGCGCGGCGCACCGCGGGCGAGGCGCGGCGGGCGGCGGCGCGCACCTCGGCGTCGGTCCAGACCGGCGGAGGTGGGGATTCCTGGGCCAGCGCGGGGGAGGGGAGGGCGACCGCGGCGAGGGGCGAGGCCGCGCACAATCCTCTGAAAAATAGGGCTAAGACGTCGAGTCGGGCTCCGGGTCGGGATTTCATCAGCGGCCGCGGGTGTACCACAGTGCCCCAGCGGGGGACACCTCTCCGGCGCGATCAGGCTTCATCGCCGTCGTCGCTCTGCTGGGCCTCGCCGAGCCATCGCTGGATGGTGCGGCGGTCGATGCCCAGGAGCCGCGCCGCGCGCTTCTTGTTGTTGCCCGTGCGCTCGAGCACCCGGCGCACGTAGGCCATGGTGAGGTCGTCGAGGGTCATCTCGCGCTCCGCCGCCGCGGCGAGGAAGTCCGTCGACGGGGTGGACGAGAGCGTCGCGGGCAGGTCGTCGGGGGTGATGAGCGCGTCGCGGCAGAGGGCCACGGCGCGCTCGACGGCGTTCTCGAGCTCCCGCGCGTTGCCGGGCCAGTGGTAGCCCTCGAGGCGCTTGAGCGCGGCGCCCGAGAAGCCCGCGACCTCCTTGCCCGAGCGCGTCGCGACCTTCTTCAAGAAATGCTCGGCGAGGGGGACGATGTCTTCGGGGCGGTCCCTCAACGGCGGCACGCCGACCTCGATCACCGCGAGGCGATAGAAGAGGTCTTCGCGGAAGCGCCCCTCGCGCACCGCCTGCCGCAGGTCGTGGTGCGTCGCGGCCACCACCCGAACGTCGACGGGCTCGCCCTTCATCGCCCCGATGGGCCGCACCTCGCGCTCCTGCAGCACCCGCAGGATCTTCGCCTGCAGCCCGATGGGAAGATCACCGATCTCGTCGAGGAATAGCGTGCCCCGGTCGGCCTCTTGAAAGAGCCCCCCGCGGTCGGCCCGCGCGTCGGTGAACGCGCCCTTCTTGTACCCGAAGAGCTCGCTCTCGAGCAGCGTGTCGGGGATCGCCGCGCAGTTCACCGCGACGAAGCGGTGCGCCCGGCGGGAGCTCTCGGTGTGCAGCGCGCGCGCGATGAGCTCCTTGCCCGAGCCGCTCGGCCCGCTCACCAGCACCGTCGCCGACGAGTCGGCCACGCGCGACACGAGGTCGGCGATCTCGGCGAGGGAGCGAGAGCGGCCCACGATCCCCGCGACGGCGAAGCGCTCGGTGAGCTCGGCGCGCAGCCGGTCGACCTCGTGGCGCAGGCTCGACGCCTCGAGCGCGCGCGCCACGGCCATGCGCAGCGTCTGCGGCTCGAAGGGCTTGGTGACGAAGTCGTACGCGCCCTTGCGCACCGCCTGCACCGCCGTCTCGATGCTCCCGAAGGCGGTGATCGCGATGACCGCGACGCGCGGGTCGAAGCGGCGCACCCAGTCGATGAGCTCCAGCCCGTCGACGCCCTCCATGCACACGTCGGTGATGAGCAGCTCGGGAGGTTCGTCTTCGATCGCGCGCATCGCGGCGACGCCGCTGTGGCACACCCGCACCGTGTGACCGCCCTGCTTCAGCAGGTCGTGGAGGAAGGCCGCGAGGTCGTGGTCGTCGTCGACCACGAGCACGCGCGCGCGGATCGGCTGGTGAGGCTCACTGCTCATCGCGGCGAGTGTGCACGATTCCGCCCCGCCGCGGCGCTCACGGTGAGGGCAGCGCGACGATGAAGCGGGCGCCCTTCACCGCGTCGTCACCCTGCTCGACCGTGACCCGACCGCCGAGCTCCTTCACCGTGCCCGCCACCACCGCGAGCCCGAGCCCGGTGCCGCCCTGAGAGAGCTTCGTCGAGAAGAATGGGTCGAACACGCGGCCGCGCAGCTCGGGCGCGATGCCCGGCCCGTCGTCGGCGACCTCGACCATGCCCCGCGCCGCGTCGCCCTGTGCGACGTCGCGCCACACCCGCACGCGGAGGCGACCGCCGTCAGGCTGCGCCTGCACCGCGTTCATGCAGAGGTTGAACACCACCTGGAAGAGCCGGTCGTGCTCCACCGAGACCACCACCGGGTCGTCGGCCTCCACGGTCGCGGAGACCTTTCGCCGCCGGCACTCGTGACCGAGGAAGGACACCACCTCGCGCGCCACCTTCGCCGCGTCGGTGCGCGCGCTCGCGTCCCTGCGCGGGGGCCGCGCGAGCGTGAGGAACTGCGACAGGATCTTCGTGATCCGCTCGGCCTGCGCCGCGATGGAGGTGAAGGTCGCGCGCTCGTCGTCGCTCATCCCCTCGCGCTCGGCGGCCATGCGCGCGCGCCCGAGGATCACGTTCAAGGGCGAGCCGATCTCGTGGCCCAGCGTCGCCGCCACCTGCCCCGCGACGGCGAGGGTCTGCGCCTGGTGCAGCTCGGTCTCCATCGCCGCGCGCGCGGCCTCTTCTTCAGCGAGCCTCGCTTGCGCGCCGCGCAGCGACCGGGTGAGCGCGTTGAAGCTCCGGCCGAGACGTCGCACCTCCTCGGCGCCGCGGTCGTCGGGCACGGCGGCGTCGAGGTCTCCGCTCGCGACGCGGTCGACGCCCGCGAGGAAGCGCTCGATGGGGTCGGTGATCGACCGCGCGGCGACCCACGCGGCGATGGCCATGAGCAGCGTGAGCGCGACGCCGATGAGCGCGATCTCGGTGCCCCACCGACCGAGCGCGACGTCGATGTACCCGAGGTCGCGGATCACCACCAGCGCGCCGGCGGGGGCGCTCTCGCTGGGCCCCGCGGGGGCGAGGGCCTCGACGCCGAGCACGCACTCGCGGCCCGAGAGCGTGACGTGACCTTGAAAGGCCCTGCGCTGAGAGAGGGCCGCGCGGGCGTAGGGGTCGAGCGCGCCGGAGCGCTCGCGGGCGACGCGGGAGCCGCCGACCCACAGCCCGCGGGCGTCGTAGAAGCCCACGCCGAGCACGCGGCTGTCGCGGGTGAGGCGGTCTCCGAGGCGGTGCAGCTCGGTGTCTTCGATGTCGCGCGGTAGGAGCGCGAAGGTGGTCGCGAGGAGCGTCGCGGTCTCGCCCACCTCCTGCTCGGCCTCGGCGACGAGCTGCCGGCGGTGCTCGCGCGCGCCGAGGAACCCGTACGCGAGGAGCGACAGGAAGACGGGGATGGTGAGGAGGATCCAGAGCCGCTGCGCGAGGCGCACGCGGGGACTATCGCCCGCAGCCCCAGCGGTTGCGAGAGGGAGGCTGGAACGCGGGCGGGGCGACGACGGGGTGCGGCACGCTCTGCGGCTCGAAGCAGCGGATGCGGCGGAACACCGTGGGCTCGTCGATCTGCAAGCCCCCGTCGTTGTTCACCGACTGGAACTCCTGCAGCGCCGTGTCGATCACGCCGCGGAAGTGGTCGGTGTTGTACGCGAAGGGCCGCTCGCCGCAGTACACGTCGCGCACGCCCCAGCGGGTGCCGCCGAAGGTGAGGCGCAGCCCGTCGATGGTGCCCGACGCGGGCTGCGTCACCACCCAGTGAGAGAGCCCAGGTCGGCAGGGCCCAGGCTCGGAGACGTTGGGGGCCGTGTCCCAGGAGTAGGCGTCGATCTGGCCCGTGAGCCGGTTGCCCTGCTGGTGGATCTCGAGGACGAAGCTGTACCAGGCGCCGTTGCCCGGGTAGTAGCGCAGGGATTTCCACACGCCCTCGACGGGGTTCTGGCACTGCCCCGGAGGCGGCGGCGGGGGGAGCCGCGCGCGCTGCTCCTCGATGGTCGCGGGGGCCACCGAGGGCAGGAGGACCACGCCCGCGATCACCGCGACGCAGCCCGCGAGCGCGGCGCGACGTCGCCGTCGGGGAGGCATCATCGCGGCTCACCGCGAGCACCCCCAGCGATTGCGCGACGGTGGCTGGAACGCGGGCGGGCGCACGACGGGGTGCGGCTGCACCTCGGGCTCGTAGCACCGGATCCGCCTGAACACCGTGGGGTCGTTGATCGACCGCCCGCCGTCGTTGTTCACCGACTGGAACTCCTGGATCTCGGGGTCGATGGTCCCGGCTGAAGTGGTCGAGGTTGTAGCCGAAGTAGCGCGAGCCGCAGAGCGACTGCTGGAGCCACCAGCGCGTGCCCCAGAATCTCAGCGAGAGCCTCGCGCGCGCTGCCCTCGCCGGTCATCTCCACGATCCAGTGCTGCAGCCCCGCGAAGCACGGCGGCGGCGCTGCACCGCGCGGGGGCCCGCGCCGATCCACGCGTGCGCGGTGATCCTCCCGGTGAGCGGGATCTCACCGGGCGTCCGCGGCGGGCGGCGGGTGTCTCTCCTCACCTCGATGGTGAAGATCATCCACTCGTTGTAGGGCGGCTCCCACTTGTGCGAGGCCCACACGCCCTCGATGGGGTCGCGGCACACCGCGGGCGGAGGCAGCCGCGCGCGCTGCTCCTCCACCGTCGCGGGAGAGAGCGCGGGCGCGGCGACCACGGCCGAGGCCAGCGCGACCGCGGCCACCGAGGTCCACCGGCGCGACCGCGCGCGGGTCACGGGCCGCCGGGCCCCGAGATGTCACGCAAGACCCCGTTCATCTGCTCGCGCGCCGCGGCGTCGTTCACCGTGGTCGTCCCGTCGAGGGAGCGCAGGTCCTGCGTCGAGAGACCCACCCTCGTGGCGAAGGCCTCGGCGTGAAAGCGCTCCACCGCGCGCCGCGCGAAGGCGTCGGGGGCCTCGTTGCGCTCGGGGGTGACCGTCGTGCACGAGAGCTCGTTGCCGAGCGGCGAGCGCAGGCACAGCCGCATCGCGCGCGCGCTCCCCGTGACCTCGACGCGGAACCCGTGCTCGTCGTCGCGCAGCCGCGGAGAGCGCTCGATGAGCTCGCCCGCCTGCTCCGCCGCGCCGCCGCCCGTCGCGCGCACCACCGCGGGGATCGACGCGCCCATGCGGCGCAGCGCGCCGGGGTCGCTCTGCATCGCGCGCTCGTAGAAGCCGTAGGCGGCGCGGAGGTCTCCGCTCTGCCGCGCGGCCTCGGCGGCGATGAGCGCGACGCGGGCGCGCAGGAGCACCTCGGGGTTGGGCAGGGTCTCGAGCGCGCGTCGGGCCATCGCGAGCGCGCCGGCCTCGTCCCCTTGCGCGAGCTTCACCTCGGCGTCGATCGCGTCGTGGAAGGCCCTGATCGCAGGGAAGGCCCGCTCCTCGCGCCGCGCGTCGCGCAGCGCCACGGCCACCACGCCCGCGCCGAGCACGTCGACGAGGTCGCCCACCAGCCACGAGGGCACGGGCTCGATCCCGCCGCGCACGTACACGCGCAGGGTCGACTCGAGCCGCAGCTCGTCGGTGAGCACGTTGGTCACGCGCTCGTCGTCGGGCCACGCCGCGGCGCGCGACGCGAGGCTCGACGCGGCGCCGGTCACGCGCGCTCCGAGCGACGACCAGCTCGCGCGCTCGGCCACGCGCTCGGCCTCCATCCGTTGCAGCGCGCGGCGCAGGAGCGCGTGCGCGCCGAGGGCCTGCTCCTGGTCCGAGGCGACGAGCCCGCGCCGGTCGGGCCGCTCGATGGCGCGGTCGACGAAGCGCAGCCCCGCCTCAGAGGCGCCCGCCACGAGCAGCACCGTCGCGACGGCGACGTCGGTCTCGGCGCGGTCTTGATCGCGCAGGTTCGCGGGCTGCCGCACGCGCCACCGCTGCATCTCGCGCAGCGCGTCGACGGCCTGCGCGGTGCGCCCCGTGTCGAGGTAGAGCCGCGCCATCGCGCGCCAGGGGTTCGCGGTGGTGAACTCCAGCCGCTGCGTGCCCTGGGTCAAGAGCCGCTCGGCCTCGTCGTAGCGCAAGACCGCGAGCGCACCGAGCGCGGCGTTGTACGCGTGCACGGTCACCTGCTGCGCCGTCGCGGGGTTGGTGTCGGTCTGCCCGTTCGCCCTTCGCTGGGCGCTCTCGAAGGCGTCGAGGCAGGCGCGGTGCTGGGCCTCGCGCTGCCGGGCGGCGCCCTCGACGGCGCAGAGGGCGTTGCGGCCCAGCGACTGCTGCCACGGGTCGGTGGTGGCGATGGCGCGCCGCGAGAAGTCGCGCGCCTCGCGGTAGCGACCGAGGTGGATCAGCGGCCACGCGTGCTCGGCGAGGAGGTCGGGGTCGTAGAGGTAGTCGTAGAACTCCAGCACCTGGAGCTGGTACTCGTACTCCTCGATCTCGCCCGCGAGCTTCTGGATGTTGAAGAGGATCTCGCGGTGGAGCTGCCACGGCGCGCCGGGCGGGCGCGAGGTGCCGTAGCGGGTCTCGTAGACCTCGCGCGCGTGCCCGAGGTGGTGCATCGCGCGTGGGAGCGAGCCCTCGGCCTCGCGGAGCACGCAGCCCATCACGAAGTTGCCGATGATGGAGTCGGGGTCGCGGCGCAGCACCGCCTCGGCGCGGGTGCGCGCGGTGAGGAGGCGGTTGTCGTTGTAGAGGCGCAGGGCCTCTTGCTCCTGCGGAGTGGGCTGCGCGGCGGGGGCCTGGGCGGAGACGTCGCGCGCGCCGACGGCGGCCATCGCGAGCGCGAGGGCGAGGGCGGGGATCAGCGGTCGGCGGCGCGGGGTCATGGCTTCACCGTCGGAGGGTGGCGCGCGCGAGGCGCTCGATGGGGTCGGCGCAGCGCTCGCGGAGGAGGGCCTCGGGGCTGTCGGTGCCGGGCGCGAGCTCGAGGCGGTGGGCGAAGATGTTGGCCGCGAGGGCCTCGACGTCTTCGGCGTTCACGAAGTCGCGCACCCGGGTGAGCGCGCGGGCCTGCAGCGCGGGGATCATCAGCACCAGCGAGCGGGTCGACGCGCCCTGGAGCACGCGCTCGTCGCTGCGGGTGCGGTTGGCGATGTCGACGAGGCACTCGCGCACCTCGGGGGCGACGTGGATGAAGCGCTCGATCACCTTGCGGGCGTCGATGAGCTCGGTGCGGGTCACGCGCGGGAGGTCTCCGCCGGCGCCGTCGCGGCGCGCGCGGAAGGAGGCGAGGATCTCGAGCTCCGCCTCGCGCGCGATGTGGCGCATCTTCACCTTGAAGAGGAAGCGGTCGAGCTGCGCCGCGGGCAGGGGGAAGGTGCCCGCGAGGTCGAGGGGGTTCTGCGTCGCGATGACGAAGAAGAGGTCGTCGAGGGCGCGCGTGCGGTTGTCGACGGTGACCTGCTTCTCGGCCATCGCCTCGAGCATGGCCGACTGCACCTTGGGCGAGGTGCGGTTGATCTCGTCGGCGAGCACGACGTGGGCGAAGATCGGCCCGGGGCGGAAGAAGAAGCGGTTGGCGTTGGGGTCGAAGATCGTCGTGCCCGTCACGTCCGAAGGGAGGAGGTCGGGCGTGAACTGGATGCGCCGGAACGACACGATGTCGTCGTCGGGCTTGTCGTCGATGATGCAGTCGCCGAGGGCCTTGGCGAGGGTGGTCTTGCCCGAGCCGGGGTAGTCCTCGAGCAGCATGTGGCCGTCGGCGAGGAGGGCCACGATCATCAGCTCGATGACCTCGTCGCGGCCGCGCACGGCGAGCTGCAGCCGCGCGCGCATGCGTTGGACGACCCCGTAGGCGCCGTTCAGGTCGGTGATGGGCGGCGCGAGGGTGCTGGTGACGTTCGCGCTCTGGGTGAATTCGCTGTCCATGAAAGTGCCTCTCTCTGTACCCGTCACCGCGCGTCGAGCCACGACCCGGGGTGCGCGAGCCCGAGCCACCGCCGCCAGCGCTTCGTCCCCTTGGGGATCTCGCGCGACACCTCGCGCGCGAGGCGCGACCACTCACCCGCGTCGAACTCCTCGCGGCTCGCCGGGTCCTTCGCGGGGTCGCCGAGCTTCGCCGCGACATGCAGCGCGGTCATGCGCGCGAAGGTGGGGGAGACGTCCTTCACGCGCTCGGCGAAGCGCTCGCGGCTCTCGCCCCACTCGCGCGACAGGCCCGCCTCGGCGAGCTGGTCGAGCGCGCGGCGGTACGCCACCCGCGGCAGCGACCTCGCCCCCGCCACGGCCGGGATCACCCTGCGCCAGAGCTTCACGAGGTACATCACCGCGAGCGCGCCCAGGAGCGCCGCGAGGAGCCCGACGCCGAAGTCCCGCGCGTAGCGACGTCGCGCCTGGCGGTTCTGCGCGGGCTGCTCCTGCGGGCGCTCGGGGTCGGGCGGCTGCTGCCTCGCCATCTCGCCGAGGATGCGCTGAAGGTCGTCGTCGGTGCCCGAGCCGGGAGGGTCGAGGTTCCGCTCGGCGGCGATGTCGAGCACGATCCAGCCGTAGCCGTCGACGTAGAGCTCGGGCCACGCGTGCGCGTCGGCGCCGCGCAGGAGGATGGTGCTCCCGCCGCGACGGTTGGCCTCGTCGGAGTGGTAGCCCGCGCTGATGCGCGACGGGATGCCCAGCGAGCGCCACAGGAACACCGCCGCGTGGGCGAAGTGCACGCAGTAGCCCGTGCGGTTGCCGAAGAGGAAGTCCACCGTCGGGTCGGCAACGCCCGCGTGCCGGTGCCGCGTCGAGTAGGTCAGCTCGTGGTCGAGCCAGAGCTTCACCGCGAGGGCCTGCGCGAAGCCGTCGTTGCGCAGCCGCGCCGGCAGGCGCTCGGCCACGATACGGCGCGCGAGCTCTCCGAAGCGGGGGTCGGGGTGCGGCTGCGTGAAGTACGCGCGCACCTCGGGGCTCCAGCGGTGGTCGCCCGCGGGGTGGCCGATGAGACGGCGGTAGTCGACGGTCTGCGAGAGCGACTCCCAGCGCCACGCGCGCACGAAGCGCTGCGGGTTGGGGTTCGCCATCGGTCGGTAGCGCGCGGGGGACTCCAGCGCGAAGGGGCGGGTGTGCGGCACGAGCAGCGCGACGCGGCCCGACACCCGCGAGCGACCCGTGGTCGGCGGGATGTCGGCGATGCGCATGTCGGCCGTGGGGAAGTCCGCCGCGATGTCGTTGTCGACGTCGCCGCGGTTGGTCTGCACCAGCCTGAAGCCCTGGAGCATGCTCCAGACCTCCTGGCGGAAGTAGTAGGCCCCCGAGGGCGGCGAGTAGTCGTCGTCGAGGATCACCACCGCCATCGGCGCGGGCGAGGTGCCGGGGGCGTTCATGTCCTCCCAGCGCTGGTTCTGCGGGAGCTGCATGCCGCCGTCGCCGCTCGTCGCGCCGTCGAGGTCGATCAACCGCGGGAGGTTCGCCGAGCCGTCGCCGCCGCCGTCGGCCGAGGTGCCGCCCTCGCCGCCGTCTCCGCCCGACGATCCGCCTCCGTCTCCGCCGTCGTCGCCCGCGCCCCCTCCGCCTCCGTCGCCCGCGTCGCCGCCCGCGCCGTTGCCGCCGTCGAGGCCGCCGTCACCGCCGCGACCGCCGCCGTCGAGGCCGCCGTCACCGCCCATTCCACCGCCGTCGCCGCAGTCGCCCTGCTCGCCGCGGCCGCCCCCGCCGCCGTCGTTCTGCTGGTCGCCGTTCGGCCCGTGACCGCCCGCGTCGGTGCGTCGCGGGGGCTGTCCCATCCCCGCGTCGGTGAGGCCGAGCTCGCTCATGGGCGCGGGCGTAGGCGCGCCCACGACGCTCACGAACATCGTCGCGAGCACCGCGAGGCCGATGATGGTGAGCACCGACGACACGGCGCGGCCCGAGCGCGTCTCGGCCACGAGCAGGACCGCGAGGAGCGTCACCGACACGCCGCCGATCGCGAGGAAGACGTGCACCGGGTCGACGCCCTGCTGCCACGCCCAGTCGCTCAGCCACAGCGGGCGCGCGATCACGCCCTCGCGGTGCGCGGAGAACACCGTGGTGAAGGCGGCGGCCACCGCGGCGAGCTCCAGCGCGAGGGCCGCGGGTCGGCGCACGGCCACCGCGCGCATCGCGGCGACGCCCAGCGTGGCGAGCGCGCCGAAGCGCACCACCGACGCGAAGACCAGCGCGTTGCCCGGGCCGATGGCCTCGGGGATCACCTCGGTGCGGGTGGCGACGGCGGCCACCTGCCACAGCGCGATGAGCGACGCGCCGAGGAGGCCCATCACCGCGCCGAGGCGCAGGCGCGAGCGACCGAGGAGCTCGCCGAGCACCACGCCGAGCACGGCGCCGACCATGGCCGACACGAGGGCCTCGGTGAGCGCCACGCCCCAGGAGAGCGAGAGCGCGGCCATCGCCATCGCGAGGGCGCGGGTCGGGTGTCGCCAGCCGGCGAGAGCCTTCTTGATCATCGCCCCGTCCCTTCGGCCTCGAAGGCGCGGTAGTGGCCGTCGGCGTAGACGCGGCCCGCGATCCGGTCGACCACCATCACCCTCGCCTTCGACGACGCGAGCGCGCCCACGACCTTCGAGACCTCATTCCCGGGTGTCGCGGCGCCCTTGTCGTCCGTGGCGCGCAGCGCGAGGCGCTTGATCCACGAGAGCTTCGGCGCGCGCGCGATGCCGTCGGTGCAGACCACGAACTCCAGGGGGCTGCCCGTGGCGTTGCCCCGCGCGCGCGTCGCGGCGATCACCTTGTCGAGCCACGGCCCCGGCGTCGCGGGCACGAAGACCACGGCGCGGCTCGGCCCTCCCGGCGTGGCCTTCTCGAGGAAGCGCGTGAGCCCCGCGCCCCCTTGCGGCTTCGGCGTGTTGGCCGAGCGCGCGAGCACCTCGAGCGCCTGCGCGGCGCTCTTCGCGACGGTGTCGTTGCCGTCGGCGCCGAGCACCCAGTCTCCGCCGAGCGCGCCGGAGTCGACCGCGACCCGAGCGGCCCCAGCGGCGGGCTCGTCTCCGTCGCCGGTCACCACATAGGCCACGGTCTGCCGCACCGGCGCGATGGCGCGCTCAGGCGTGCGCACCACGAGCTGACGGGTGCGGGCGTAGACCTTCCAGAGCACGAACTTGATGGGGTCACCCTGGGCGTAGTGGCGCATGTCGACGCGCTCTCCCTCGGGCGGGCCCGCGGGGTGAGAGATCGCGTCGCCGCCCGCGATGGAGCGGACGACGTGCATCTGCCGCAGCGCGCCCATCGAGGGGGTGAACCTCCCGCCGCGGGCCTCGGTCACGCGGAAGGCCACGCGCGTCAGGCCGAAGGCGTCGCCCACCTCGACCCGACGGGTGATGGCGTCGAAGAGCCCGCGGCGGGCCGGGGTGACCTCCTCCCAGAGCCGTCGGCGCAGCGGGACGAGCTTCACCGTGGCCTCGGGGGTGACCCACTTCCATGAGAGCTTCACGAAGGGGACGAACCACAGCGACGAGGTCGAGAAGCCCGTCCGCGCGGCGTAGCCGCACTCCAGGCGAAGCGGCTCCGACGGCGGGCGCTTGCGGAGCGTGAGGTAGAGCGCGAGCGCGGTGCCGAGCGAGGTCAGGAGCGTGAGGGCCGAGAGGGCGAGGCCCACGGCGCCGATCACGATGAGCAGGAGGTCGACGCGGCCGAGGCCGTAGCGGAAGAGGGCGAAGGCCGAGAGCAGCGCGACGAAGACCCCCAACGGGGTGAGGGGGAAGAGGTCCACCGCGCGCAGGGCGAGGTCGCGGAGTCGTCGGGCGAGGGCGCGGAGGCGGTTCACGATCGGGCGCAGCCTCCGCGGCGCGTCGGGGGGTTGAAGGGGGGAGGGGCCACGACGGGGTGGGGCACGGGAGGGGGCTCGAAGCATCGCACGCGGCGGAACACCGTGGGCTCGTTCACCGATCGACCGCCGTCGTTGTCCACGGATTGGAACTCCTGAAGCGCCGGATCAATCCGGCCCGAGAACTGGTCGGCGTTGTACGACACCGGGCCGCTCCCGCAGTGGATGGCCGTCGTCCTCCACGACACCCCGCCGAAGAGGATGGTTCCGTCGGGCAGCAGCCGTCCTCTCGCGGGCATCAGCACCTCCCACCGGTCACGCCCCGGCGCGCACGCGGGCGGGGCGCTCTCGCGCGCCGTCCCGACCCAACTGTGCGCGAGGATCTGCCCGGTCAGCACCGGCGACCCCGCCGAGGCCCGGCGCACCTCCATCGTGAAGATGTACCAGTCGCGGTAGCGCGGATAGTACGCGTGCGACATCCACACGCCCTCCACGGGATCAGTACACGTCGCGGGCGGAGGCAATCGCTGCCGCTGCTCCTCTACCGTCGCGGGCGCGAGGGAGGGCAGCACGAAGGGCACGGCCACCGCGGCCACCGCGGCCGCGAGCCACGGTCTTCGGCGAGGTCGGCGTCCCACGGGGCGCCCATGCTTCGACCGGGCGGAGCCCTCGGTCAAGTCGCGCCGCGGTCCGCGTGGCGGTCGACGCGGGCCTCGTCGCGCTCCCTGCGCGTGGGGTTCGACCGCACCAGCCCGTGGTCGCCGTCGACCAGCGCCACGTCTCCTTCGCTCACCCACCCCCACAGCCCGTCCACCTCCGACACCGTCGGCACGCCGAGGTAGTCGATGAGCTCCCGCTCGCGCTCCGACTCGACCCTGCCGCCGAGCACCAGCGCGACGGGGGTGAAGCGCGCGGCCATCACCAGGTCGAAGACCGTGAGCCCGTCGGCGACCCACACCGCCGCGCGCGGCGCGACCACGTGCCGCTCTCCGAGGATCAAGCACCGCAGCGCGTCGCAGAGCTCGCTGGTCTCCTGCGCGCGCTCGGTGAGGTGGGCGTCGTCGGTGAGCCGCGCGGCCCGCGTCGCCTCGCGCGCCACCTGCGCGAGCGCCGGCCCGAGCCCGCGTCCCCGCGCGACCTCGAGCGTGCGCTCTCGCAGGCGGCCGTCGTCGAGGAGTATCCGCCACAACGTCGGCGCGGCGGTGGGCATTCCCTCGCGGCCCGCGGCGCGCAAGACCGAGTCGAGGGTCGCGTCGAGGGCGTGCAGGGCCTTGCCGAGCACCTTGGCCTGGTCCCTCGGCGCGCGGATGGTGTCTCCCGCGAAGGCCCGCGGCCCGGGACGTCGCGGCGACGCGATCACGCCCAGCGCGCGGCCCTTCACGATCCCGCGGCCCGTGAGGGTCACCCGTCGCGTGCCGCTCGCGGGCGCAGGGTTGGCGCGGCGCGGCTCGATGATGCGCGCGCGCTCGAACACGGGAGCGACCGCGCCCGAGAGGGCCACGAGGAGCTCGACCTCGGTGGGCGTGTACGGCCCCCGCGCGCGCTGCACGACGATCGCGCCCGTGGGACCCGAGGGGCCGGGCACGGGCACGGCGACGAAGGCCGGGTAGCGCTCCTCGCCGAGCGAGGGGAAGTTCCGGTAGCGCTCGTGCGTCGAGGCCACCTCGGCGGTCACGGGGCGCATGAGCTCCACGGCGAGGCCCACGAGCCCTTCGCCCACGGCGAGGCGCACTTCGCCCACGGCGGAGTTCACGAAGCCCACGTTGCCGCGCATCACGAGGTCGTCGCCCTCGCGCAGGTAGATCGAGCACACGTCGCTCGCGAAGACGCGCGAGACGCGCGGCGGGATCTCGTCGAGCACGGTGGCGAGCGGGCGAGGGAGCGCGAGCGAGCGCACGAGGTCGACCACCGCGTCGAGGCGCGCGGAGCCGGGGCCGTGGATCGTGGCGGGGACCTCGTCGACCGTGGTCGGGATCACCGTCATGGCGCGAGCGTGCAGACCCGCTGGCCCATGGAGTCGGGCGTGGTGGCGCAGGTGCCGTTGGTGAAGGTGCACTCCGTCGCGGCGGTGCAGCGCTGCATGCAGTAGGGCCCCGCGCCGTTGAGGCGCACGCACGCGCCGCTGTTGGGGCACTCGCTCGAGGTCGCCGCGGGCGTGGTGCAGCGCACGGTGCAGAAGCGCGCGGCGCGGGTGCCCGAGCCGACGGCGAGGCAGAGCGGGGCGTCGCCGGAGCAGAGGTTGTCGCCGTCGCAGCCCGAGTAGGGCGCGGGGCTGCTGCAGCCGAGGGCGACGGAGAGCGAGAGCGAGGCGGTAAGGAGGAGCGCGCGCATGGTGTGTGTGGCGACGGTTCTACTACGAAGCGTCGTCGCGGCGGGGGAGTGGGTACACTGACGATGATGGCGACGGATCGGAACCGGAAGATGGCGATCTTGTGCGCGGGGGGCCCGGCGCCGGGGTTGAACTCGGTGATCGCCGCGGCGACGGTGAGGGCCACGCTGTCGGGGGTCGAGGTGCTGGGGATCCACGACGGGTTCCAGTGGCTGATGGAGGGCGACACCCGGCACGTGACGAAGCTCGGCCGGCCCGAGGTGAGCCGGATCCACTTTCGTGGAGGGTCCTTCCTCGGGATCTCGCGGGCGAACCCGTCGAAGGACGAGCGGCACCTGCAGGCGACGCTTCACGCGCTCATCAAGCTGAACGTCGACAAGCTCCTGACCATCGGCGGCGACGGCACGGCCTACTCGGCCTACAAGCTCTGCGAGGCGTCGAAGGGAAAGCTCCAGGTCGTCCACGTCCCCAAGACCATCGACAACGACCTCGACCTCCCCGCGGAGGTCGACACCTTCGGGTACCAGACCGCGCGGCACGTCGGCGTCGACATCGTGAAGAACCTCATGGTCGACGCGAAGACCGCGCCGCTGGTACCTGGTGGTGACCATGGGCCGCAAGGCGGGCCACCTCGCGCTCGGCATCGGCAAGGCCGCGGGCGCGACGCTCACCCTCGTGCCCGAGGAGTTCCCGCAGGACGATCTCGCTGCAACGCGTCGTCGACACCGTCGTCGGCGCCGTCGCAAGCGCCTCTCCGACGACCGCCCCGACGGCGTGGCCGTGATCGCCGAGGGCCTGTTGGAGCGCCTGCGCCCCGAGGACCTCGCGCTCATCGACAACGGCGAGCGCGACCAGCACGACAACATCGTGCTCGGCGAGATGAACCTCGGCGCGGTGCTCAAGCAGCGGGCGCAGGCCGCCCTCCGCGCGCACGGCGTGTCGACCCCGATCATCGCGAAGACCATCGGCTACGAGCTGCGCTGCGCCGACCCGATCCCCTACGACATGGAGTACACGCGCGACCTCGGCTACTGCGCCGCGCGCTACCTCATCGAGGGCGGCACCGGCGTGATGGTCTCGATGCAGGGCGGCCGGTTCATCCCGGTGAAGTTCGAGAAGCTCATCGACCTCACCAACGGTCGGGCGAAGGTGCGCCTCCTCGACGTCGACTCCGACCGCTACCGCATCGCGCACGATTACATGGTGCGGCTGCGGAGGAAGACTTCGACGACGAGCACCAGCTCGCGCGCGTCGCCGCGACGCTGAAGATGCCGACGGAGGACTTCCGCGCGCGCTACGAGTACGTGACCGAGGGCGAGCCGCCGCCCATGCCCCTGAACTCACGCCTGCCGCCGCCGATGGCGTAGCGCGCCGCGCTCACGCCCCCGCGCACACCTCGGCCCAGTCGACCCCCGCGGGGAGCCTCCCCTCGGCGCGGTCGGCGCGACCTCCGCCGCGGCCTCCGTGCGCCGCGGCCACCTTCTTCACGAATGCGCCGCAGTCGAAGGTCGCGCCCTCTCCGCGCGACGCGAGCACCTGCACGCCGTCGGGCTGCGTGGCCGCGAGCAGCGCCACCGCGCCCGCGTGCGCCGTGATCCTCGCGCCGAGCGCGCGGAGCGACTCCACCGTGCCCCCGTCGAGCGTCGCGACCACGGTGCTCGACCCACGCGACTGCGCGTCGGTCCATCGCGTGTCTCCGAGGCGCTCGGCCTCGCGCTCGCGCAGCGCCGCGAGCGACTCCCTCGCGACGCGGAGCTCCTCGCGCATCTTCTCCACCGCGAGCGCGACGTCGTGCGGGCCGCAGGTGAAGACCCGACCCAGCGACGACAGCGCCCGCGAGCGCGCGCGGAGCTCCGTCGACGCCGCGCGGCCCGCGAGGAAGGTCACGCGCAGCGTTCCCTTGTAGCGCTCGACGCCGGTGATCGAGAGCGGGCCGACCTGGCTCGTGCGCGCGCAGTGGGTGCCTCCGCAGGGAGAGACGTCGAAGCCCTCGATGTCGACCACGCGCACCCGCTCGGTCACCTTCGGCGCGCGCCGCAGCGGCAAGGCCGCGAGCGCGTCGGCGTCGGGGAACCACTGCCGCACCGCGAGGTCTGACGCGACGGCCGACACCACCAGCTCCTCGGCGCGGTAGAGCTCGGCGTCGTCGACGGTGGCGAGGTCGAGGTCGATGGTCGCGCCCGTCGCTCCGAGGCGTGACGAGACGGTCTCGCCCTTCGCGACGTCGAGGAGCGCGCGGCTCAGCATGTGCTGCCCCGTGTGCAGCGCCGCGTGGAGACGACGTCGGTCGACGTCGACCGCGCCGCGCACGACCTCACCCACCGCGGGTCGCGCGCTCGCGTCGGCGACGACGTGGTGCACCGCGCCCTGGGCGTCGGCCTGCACGTCGGCGAGCGCGAGGTC
>JAWKRC010000018.1:0-138631 GCA_041389825.1 Polyangiales bacterium
GCGGGCTGCACCAGCGCGGCGAGCGCGTCGGCGGTGAGCGTCACGGCGGCGCCGCGGGCGTAGACACGGTGGTCGTCGTCGATCCACGCGAGGTCGATGTCGGGCCACGGGGTCATCCCCTCGGGCGCCGGCGTCGTCTCCGCGACGAGCGAGAAGGCTTCGGCGTCGCTCACGTCAGGGCATGGGCTCGAAGCGGTCGCGGCGAGAGGCGTTCGCGGCCACGTCGCGCTCCAGGATCCACACGCGGTGCGAGCGGTTCATGCGCCACAGCTCCGCGCCGTCGCGGAAGTGCGGCGACGTGTTGTCCATCGACTGACCGCCGGGGATGACGTTGTGCGCGACGGGCCCCGCGGGGTCGAGGTCCACCGTGAAGCGCTGCGAGGGGCCCGAGCCGTAGGAGAAGTTGTAGCTGCCGAGGCCAGGGTGACTCGCGTCCACCACCTCCAACCCGCCGTGCCGCGGGAAGCCGTTGGGGAAGGTCGCGTCGCCCTCGGGCGGGATCGACAGCTCCGCGCCCGTTCCAGGGATGAGCGACCCGAAGCGCACCGTGTGGAGCGGGCCCCAGAGCCACTGCGCCACGTCGTCGGTGCGGGTCACGCGCGCGAGCTCGGTCATCGCCGTGTCGAGCGCGCGCAGCAGGATCACGTCGCGCGTCTCGCGCACGTCCGTCGTCGAGAGGTCGTCCCAGAGCGCGCTCTGGTTCGTCATCGGGTCGAGCGCGTGCAGCTCCGTCGGGTGCTCCAGGAGGTGAAGCAGCGCCGCCACGCCGTCGAAGGAGAGCGAGCTCATCGTGGCCGTGTTCACCGCGGTCTGCTCGTCGCCGAAGGTCCCGCGGATCAGCGCGACCATCCACCCGTGGAAGAGCGTCGTCGCGACGGCGTCGCTGCGCTGCGCGTCGGTGACGTTGTCGCCCACGCCCGACTCTCCGGTGAGCGACCACATCGCGATGCGCTGTGCGGCGTCGCGCAGGCGGGCCTGCCGCGGCTGGAGCGCGGTGGCGAGCGCCGAGAGGTCGGCGTGCGTGCCGGGCGTGGTCCATCGGCCTGAGCGGGTCATCGCCGCCGCGAGGAAGGGCGGTAGCGATCCGCGCCGAGCACGGTCACGTCGGCCGGATCGACTCCGATGGCCTCGCGCGTGGCGCCCGTGCCGAGCTGCTGGAGGCGCTGGAGGATGCGCTCTCCGCGCCATCCCCAGGCGTGTCGCAGGAGAGGTACTCGGCGCCGAAGGGGTTGTTGTCGAGGGTCGCATGCGGCCTGGTCGTTGTTGGCCGTCGCGAGGTAAGGCCGCTGCGCCGAGAGCGTCGCTTGCGGGATGCGCTCCTGCGGAACGACCCGGTCCACTCGGCGGTGCCGTCGCCGGGGAGCACGGTGCAGGGGTTGGCGCCGCGGAGGTTGGTGGGCGTCCACGCGAGGGCGCCGGGCGCGCGCCGCGGGACCACCGCGCTCGACTGGTAGCCCGCGTTGCCTTCGATGTCGGCGAAGACCCAGTTCTGCGCGCCGACGCCGAAGCGCTGGATGGCCGCGCGCGCCTCGGTGGCGTTCCGCGCGTAGGCCATCCCGACGAAGGCCGCGATCTCGGTGGTGGGCTGGTGGCCCGTCCACTTGATCGAGAGCGCGGTGTTGCCCGTGCGCGGCACGAAGCGCCCGTTCTGGATCGTCGGGAGGATCGGCCCGTGGTGCGGCACCACCTCAATGCGGGCTTCGTAGGTCGACCCCGCGCCGAGGGGCACGGTCTCGGTGATGACTTGAATGGGCACGTCGGCGCCGTTGAAGCGCACGGTGTCGGGCCCGCCGTTGGTGCCCGGGGTGATGGCCTCCATGTAGACGTCGGTGACGTCGTAGTAGGCCGTGGTGACGCCCCACGCGATGCGCGGCGTGAACCCGATGATGACCCCAGGGATGCCCGGGAAGGTCGTCCCCGCGACGTCGACGGCGTCGTCGCCCTGGGTGACGGTGATGTGCGTGCCCCACCAGATCGCGGGCGCCGAGAGCTGCAGGTGCGGGTCGTTCGCGAGGATGGCGTGGCCGCTGGTGGCGACGCTCGGGTGGAGCACCCAGTTGTTGCTCCCGCGCGACTCGTCTCCCCAGATCGAGAACGCGCGGTCGACCGAGTCGAGGAAGGTCTGCGCGCCCGCGTACACCGACGTGGGCAGCCGCGGGCGGAGCGAGCGTCGGTCGTTGAGGTGCAAAGGCGAGGCGCCGCTGTAGAAGTCACCGACGACGGTGGCGGTGGAGGGCGCGCGCCACACGAGCAGGTCCCAGGCTGCTCCGCGGCGCGCGGCGAGGAGCGGGTTGGCCATGGCGTCGGCGTCGTCGAAGACGCGGCCCGCGAGGTCGACGGTGCGCGAGCGGTTGATGTCGTCGCTCGCGGTGTACGAGAGCGAGTACGACTGGTAGCGGCCGATGGTGAGCGAGTCGACGGGGTCCCAGTCGGGGGTGCTCGCGTCGAGCACGAGCTCGGTGGCGGGCGGCGCGGTGACGTCGTTGCGGCGCAGCGCGGCGAGCCACGCGTTCACGCCCGCGGTGAAGCCCTCGAGCATGGTGCGCTCGCGGCTCGGGCCCGACTGCATCTGCTGCCACATGGCGACGGCGGCGCGGCGCAGGCCCACCACGCGCAGGGCGAGGTCCTGGTTGATCGCCGCGGGGTTCACGACGCCGAAGCGCTCGCCGAGCGTGCCCGACGAGAGGCGGCGCAGGAGGTCCATCTGCGCCATGCGCTCTCCGGCCTGGAGGTAGCCCTGCGCGATGGCGGCGTCGCGCAGGGTCGCGGCGCGGATGTGCTTCCACCCCATCGCGTCGGTGGCGACGTCGACGGGCGCGCTGAGGCCCGGGAGGCGCAGCGTGGTGGTGACCGGGATGTCTTCGACGCGCGTGGGCGCTCCCGCGTCGGCGCGCGGCGCGTCGGCGGTGCCCGCGTCGTTGCTGGCGCTCGGGTTGTCATCGGTGCAGGCCGCGAGGCCGAGCACGCCCAGGGCAAGGAACCACCGTCGCATGAGGCCCGCAGGGTCGCGCCGATCGCGAGTGCCGTCCATCCCTCTCGCGCGGTGCGAGAATGCCCCGATGGGAACGCCCGCAGAAGAGACGGAGAGGTTGTTGTCGACGGTCCCTGTGGCCGCGCTGTCGACGCTCGACGCGGAGGGGGCGCCCGCGGCGTCGCTGGTTCCCTTCGCGTACGCCGCGGAGCCAGCGCGGCTGTACCTGCTGGTGAGCGAGCTCTCGGCGCACACGAGCGCGCTGCGTCGCGACCCCGCTGCGCGGTGCTGATCGCCGACCCCGCGCGAGAGGGAGACCCGCGCGAGAACCACGCGCTGGCGCGCTTGAGCTTCAGGGCCACGGCGAGGTTCCTCACGCGCGACGAGGCGGGCGAGCGTGGGGCCGAGGGGATGTACTGCGCGCGCTTCCCGGCGATGGCGCCGACGCTGCTGGGCTTGAGCGATTTCCACTTCGTGGAATTGGCGCCGGTGGCCGAGAGCGGGTCGCTGGTGCTGGGCCGGCCGGGCCCAGTGCTGCGGGGCTCGCTCGACGCGTCGGGGGTGACCCCGCGGAGATCGTGAACCAGCGCCAGCGCGTGGCCCCGCGCGGACGTGCGGGACGAGCCTCCTCCGGAGAAGCGGGAGGGCCGCAGGGGGCAACGCGCAGGTGCTCGCAGCTCGCGCTGTCCCGCGTCGGAGAGCCCGGCGCGACGGCACGCGGCGGAAGCGCCACTCCAGCGCGGCCCGCGCGAGGAGCACCACCGCGATGGGGAGGAGGTACATCACGCTCAGCGCGAGGAGCGGTCGGCGCGAGGCCCAGCCGTAGTGGCCGATGAGGGCCTGACCCGCGACGATCACGGGAGGACGACCGCGAGGAGGGGCTTGAACGGCTGCGCCGCATCGCGAGGAGGCTGCGGAGCTGCCGCGCCGCCGATCGCCGAGCGAGCGCTCGTGAGGAGTCGCGGACGCGGCCGTAGGGTCGGGCATGGCGAGGGCCATCCTCGCACGAACGGGCGCGGAGGCCGCCTCCCTCGACAGACGCCCCGCGCGCTGGTGACGTCGCCGACGCGATGCGCGCTCCCCTCGCCCTCGCCGCCTTCGTCGCCGCGCTCGCGCTCCCGGCGCCCGCGCGCGCAGCCGCGGCGACCGCGCCGCGCCGCGATGGCGCCGTCGCCCCGCCGCGGCCGTCGTTCCTGCGGGCTACGGCTTCACGCGCGCTGCGCCACGACCCGCCGTCCCTTCGTCGTCGTTGCAGTCCTGCGTCGACGCGGCGGTGGCCGCCCCGGCCCAATCCGGCCCGCGCGCGCGGGGGAGACGTCGGCCTGCCCTCGCGGACCTCACGCGCGTGCACCCTCGCGCGCCGCGCTTCGCGGGCGTGAACGCCACGCGGGTTTACGCCGCGAGCGTGCCGAAGATCGCCACGCTGCCGCGGCCTTCGCGCTGCGCCGTGCCGCGCGAGACGGGGTCGGCCTCGACGCGCGTCGTCGCGCTCTTCACCGGGCGCGGCGGTGACGTCGACTTCACGCCCGCGTTCCGAGAGGCGCTGCGGCTGTCGATGTACCGCCTGACAACGCCGCCGCGACGCTCGCCGCGGAGTCCGTCGGCTACGACCTCATCGCGGCCTTCGTCTGGGACATGGGCCCGACGACCCGCGAGGGCGGCGGCCTCTGGATCGGCCTGGGCTTCAGGCGCGGCACGCGGCGCTGCAGGAGACTGCGCGAGCTCCCGCACGCCGCGACGCCGTTGGCGCTCGCGCGCTTCTACGCGCTCCTCGGCAAGACCGCCCGTCGACGCGGCGTCGTCGGCGGAGGCGCGGGCGCTCATGGGTCCGTCCGCGTTTCACAACCGCTTCCGCCCGCTGCTCACGCGCTACCCCGGCGCGCGGGGGGCATCGCAAGACCGCACGCAGCCTCCGTGGCGACACGACTCCGCCCTCGTCGAGCGCCCGGGGCCCGCTACGCCATCGCGGGCCTCTGCCGCGGCGACGACTGCTCGCAGACGCTGGTGCGCGTCGGGAAGCGTCGATGACTGCGCAGGCTGGGAAGGCGGCGGGGAGCGACCTTCTTCTCCGTCGCGTTCAGGCGTAGCCTCACCCGAGATCCCCGCCGAAGTGCGCGCGCTGCGAGAGCCGACCGCGGTGCGCTCGCCGTCGGTGTACCGCGTCGACGCGCCGCCCCCTCCGGCGCCTGCACGACGAGCACCGGGCATCGTCTCCTCGGTCCGTTGCTCGAGTGCCTCCTTGGGGTGCGCGAACCCCAGTGAACGCACTCCGAGGCAACACGGCGCCCACCGTCGTGGCGCCCGCGTGTCCAGGGTGTTTCACCAAAGGTCCAAGGACCCATAGGGCGCGCACTCGGACGCCCTCCGGGGTCCGCGCACTCAGGAGGCACTCACGGTGCGCCCGGAGGGGTGTCCGCACTCTTCCAGGGGCAGCGTTCGTGTGGGGCGCGTGTTTCATCGATGTCCGACCCGTCGTGCGCCCAGGGTGACCGGGGCGGTCACGCGAGCACGCGCGGGGAGGGCGGTCGCGGTACCTTCCCGGTCGTGGTGTACCGCGTCGACGCTCGCGAGGGCTCCCCGCGCGAGCGCTTCATCGCCGCGGTGACCGCCGACGATTTCATCGAGGCCGACGCGTTCTTCGACGCGCTCCCGCCGCCCGACGGTATCGCAGGGTGGCTCTGCGGGCGCACCGGTCGTCGCGTCGACCTCGCGCTCGGAGACTCGCTCGCGATCACGCTGCGTCCGTCACGGAGCGAGGTCTTCGCGACGTGGTTCGGTCGCCGCGGACTGCGCGGCGCGTGGAGATCTCGGTCGCGGGGAGCCTCCGGCGGTGGGCTTCGACGATCATGTCACGCTCGACCCGGCGCTCGACCACGTCGCGACGGAGGCTGCTGGTCGCGCGCGGGGTGATCGACCCCTGACGCGTTCATTGCCAAGGGAAGTGACCCCAGACGCGCTTCGAGATCACGACGCCGTCGCGGTGCGTGAGGTGGCAGTAGCAGGATGAGCCATGGGCGCGGCCTCCGATGAGGGTGTGCTCAGGGCCCGCGACGGACGTGGAGGCGGTGAGTCCGAGGCTCTCGCCGTAGACGATCAACGGCGCCACGGGCTGACCCACGCGCGCGCGGTCGCACACACGCACCGCCTTCGCCCTCACGGTAGACATCCCGACCATCGGGAGAACGCAGGTCGTGACGATGCAGAAGAGCGGCAGGGCCGCGATCAGGATCGCGCGACCCATCGCTTGCTCAAGCGCCGACGCCTTCGCGGTGCTGGCGTTCACCAGCGCGCGGAACCTCGGGCTGGTGCGCGGCATCGACGGATCGTACCCGGAGCGGCGCTGTCCTCGACGCTGTTCCCGTGACGGGTTCATCGGCGGCCACGGTTGCGGACACGCACGTCGTACCGGGGTTCCGCGTCTGCCGCCGCGTTCACCCCGGGCTAAAGCGTGGTCGCCCCTGACGGGGCTCAAAGAAAGGGCTGCCGCGCGGACGAAGCGACGTGAGCGATGTCTTGGAGCCCAGAACGGGGCGACCACGCTTTAGCCCGGCGTGACGGCGCGAACGCGCCGAACTCCGGTGGCGACGGGTGTGTCCGAAGGCGTGCTCCAAGGTGAATCCGTCACGGGAACAGCGTCGAGGACGGCGCCGCTCGCAGGAGTGAGGGTCGAGGCCGAGCGTTCCCGTCGCCGCGCTCTGCGCGTTTGTCACCACGCTCGTCGCGCTTGACGTCGACGCCCGCTCCGACCCCCAATCGGCGCATGACCAGCCCCGCGACGGCCGACCTCTGCGACGCCCACGAGACGAAGCTCGACGACGGATCGCTCCGCGTGCTCCCCGCGGTCTTCCGCGACTATGGCAAGCGCACGGCCTTTCACGGACGCGCGGCCACGCTGCGGCTCTTCGAAGACAACTCCCTCGTGCGAGAGACCCTCTCGACGCCGGGCGAGGGGAGGGTGCTCGTGATCGACGGCGGCGGCAGCCTCCGGTGCGCGCTCGTGGGCGGCAACCTCGCGACGCTCGCCGCGCAGAGCGGGTGGGCGGGCGTGATCGTCTACGGCGCGGTGCGCGACGTGGCCGAGCTGATCCTCTGCGACGTCGGCGTGCGCGCCCTCGGGACGCACCCGCGCAAATCCCGCAAGGCCGGCGCGGGGGTGCGCGACGTGGCCGTCGACATCGCGGGCGTCACCGTGCGCCCCGGAGACTGGGTCTACGCCGACCTCGACGCGACGCTCGTCTCGACCGACGCGCTCCATGAGTGACCGCGCCCGCGCGGGCGCTCACCCCTCGTCGTCGAAGACCTCTTCAACGCGCTCGGCCGTGACGGCGTGATCGAGCCACCGCTCCAGCGTCGCGAGCTCGTCGCACGCGAGCACCCTCGCGCGTGACTCCGCGTCGACCGCGATCCCCCTCCGGTCGAGCACGCGCAGCACCGACGCAGCCATCGCCCCCGCGCGCCCCCGCGCCTCACGCGCCGTGAGCTCACCCTCAATCACCCGGTTGCGCGCCGCGAGCAGCGCCCTCGCCACGGTGTCGTCCGCGAGCACGCGGTCGATCAGCGCGCGCACCGGGATCGCGACCCGAAAGCAGCGGTCCTCGATCACCCCGTCGTCGTCGAGCTGCTCCCAGTCGCCGTTGTCACGCGACCACTCGTACACGCGCCGCGTCGGGATCTTCACGCCGAACAGCCGCCGTACCCCGCGCGCCGCCAGCTTCGCGGCCTTCGACGTCGCGTGACTCAAGCGCTCCGTGTCGAGCAGCTCGACCGCGATCTCTTCGAGCTGCCGCCCGCCAGTAACAGGGTCGGGCGCTGACGGGAACACGCTGATGTCCGGCGCGGCGTCGTTGTCCGCGTCCATGCGCGTGAGCATGTCGACCGCGCCCTCGTAACCCTCCGCCAGCGCCCCCGCGAAGACGTGCGCCGCCTCGAAGTGACGCGTCGCGTGCGGCGAGTTCGACCCCATCACGTGGATCACCCGGCCGTCGATGATCTCCGCGCCCGACTCCGGCGCGACGAGGCGGTCGTCGACCGCTGGCATCGGTTGGTCCTTGCCAGGCGCGTACACGCCGCTCGATGAGGCGCCCGGCGCGAGCAACATCGACGGGTCACGCGGCGGGGTCATCGCGCCAACCGTAGCCTCACCGTCGACGCCGCGACAACACCGCCCACGCTCACCGCCGCCGCTTGCGCGAGCCCCCGCTTCCGTCGTCGTCGAGCGCGTCGAGCATCGCGTCGAGGAAGGCCTCCTCGTGCGCGTCGGTGACCTCGGCCAGCGCGCGGTTCACCACGCCCATCACCGCGATCGCCAGCACCCGCGCCGCGCGCCGCGGGTCGCCCGACTCCAGCGCGATCACCACGGGGTGGCCCCTCCACACGCGCGCCACCCGCGTCGCGGGGTCGTAGTCGACCATCGCGTCTCGCAGCGCGCGCATCCCGTCGTGGCCCTCCACCGCGCGCAGCGCGGCGCCGTCGAGGCCCATCGAGGTGAGCGTCGAGAGCACCTGCGCGCCGAGCTTCCACCGCGGGCCCGACGGCGCGGGGCGCGCGGGCTCCGGCGCGCTCACGGGCGCGGGCTGCGGCGGCGCAGACACCGGCGCGGGCGCCGGCCGCGGCGGCGCGCTCACGGGAGCGGGCGTCGGCTGCGGCGGCGGAGACACCACCGACGACGCGCGTTGCACCGGCTGCGCGACGCGCGGCGCCTCGAGGAGCTCGGCGCGCGCGAGCCGCCTCATCCACGGCGCGTCGCCCTCGGGCACCACGAAGGCCCGCTGCAAGCGGGGATCGCCCGCGGGCACCACCAGCAGCTTCCGCCCCTCCGACGCGCACTTCATCACCTGCGCCACCGAGGTCTTCGTCCCTGGGAGCGCGCGCGACTTCGCGAGCTGCTTCAGCGCCCCGCCCGTGAGCAGGCCCTCCACCGCGGCCCACACGAGGTGGTCGAGGCCCGCGTCGCCGCGCGAGAGCATCGCCGCGCCGTCAGCGCGCTCAGCGAGGCGCTCCAACAGCTTGCGCCACGCCCACTGCACCACCTTGCGCAGGAACACCACCCGCGCGTCGTCGTTCGCCCCCGCCGAGCGGCGCACCCAGAGACGTCCCCACACGGGCGCGGCGCGGCCTTCGAGCACCTCGGCGGGGAGCGTGATCGTCGCCGCGTCGACCTTCACCTGCAGTTGCCCAGGCTCCGTCGCGCCGGTGAGCCACAGCCACCCCACCACCGTCGGCACCGCGCCGCCCGCGGGGCTCCCGGTGTCGTGCGCCGCGACGTGCACCGCCGCGCCGTGACGGTCCATCGGCCCGAGGCGCTCGAAGAGCGCGCGCTCCACCGCGTCGGAGACGAAGCGCCTCGCCTCGTCGAGCGCGGCGTCGTCCACCGGGGCGGTGCAGCGTCGGTTGGGCGTCAACCGCGGCGCCTCGAGGCCCACCTCCGCGGGCCACGAGGTCTCGACCGTCGCCCCGCCCAACGGACGCCGCCCCTTGTACCAGTACACCCGCGTGCCGTGCGCCGCGTCCCACGGAGAGAGCCAGAGCGCGCCCTCGAAGCCACGCGCCGCGTCGTCGATCACCGCGCGCTCCTCCCAGGGGCAGTCCTTCGTGCGCGGGACGATCCTCTCCACCGGCTTCGACCGCTCCCACCGCTGCGCCGTGAGGTCGTCGCGCAGCGCGTCGGTCGCGTCGAGCCCGCGCCGCTGGCTCAAGAGCCACGTCACCTCGCGACCGTCGATCACCGCCACGCGACGCCCGTTCGTGGGCGTGACGGGCTCCTCGGGCGCTTCGATGCTGTAGGGCACCGCGCCCGCGAGCTCCACCAGCGCGTCGAGGTCCGTGAGCGACATCCAGTTCCCTTCGGCGTCGCGCACCACGGGGGCGGCCCGCAGCGCCGTCGAGGGCTTCGCATGCGTGAGCGCGTGCCACCGCAGCGGGGTCGTCACCCACGGCGGGTACGGCTCCCCCGACGCGATCAGCGCGTCGAGCATCGCCCGCGCGATCGAGCAGCCGCGGCACGAGCGAGATGCGCTCCAGGGAGTAGGTCGGCCGCGCGGGGTCGACCTCGGGGCTCGCGAGCGCGACCTCCATCGCGATGGGCGCCGCGAGCATCACGTCGCGCGTCGCGCCGTCGACGTAGAGCGTGAGGTACACCTGCCCCGCGCCCTCGCGCAGCCGCGCCTCGCCGTAGCCCAGCGACGGCGCGAGCGACTCGATCCGCGCCGACAAGCGCGGGTGCCCCCTCCCCGCGAGCCGCACCCGCGTCGCGCCCTCGCGCGCGAGCCGCCGCGCCCGCTGCGCGCGGAGCACGTCGGCGGTGACGTCCTCGGCGCGCTGGCCCGAGATCACCTCTAGCGCGCGCGCCGTCTCGGAGTCGGGGCACAGCGCGAGCGGCGCGTCGACCTCGCCCTCGCCGGGCTCCACCCACGGCCCGTCGGTGCGCGACACCACGCGCAGGCAGTCGTCGGCGGTGAGCTCGTCGGGCGACGCGAGCGCGCCCCACGGGGTGCGCCACATCCGCGCCGCGCGGAGCCTCCGCACGACGGGGTCGCGGGCCGAGGGCTTTCGCGCGCGCCCACGACACGACCAGCGCGCGGGCGCCCTCGCCGGGGTCGTCCCCGCGGTCGGCCATGTCGGCGGCGAAGACCGCGAGGTCGTCACACACCGCCGCGAGCGACGCGTCGAGCGCGGCCACCGCCGCGGGGGTGAGCGCGTCGAGGTCGTCGGTGAGCATCGCGGGCTCGACGCACCAGCGACCCACCACGGGGTGACGGAGACGCACGCGCTCCACCGTGAGGCACACCGCGCCGTCGACGAGCACCTCGACGCGCGCCATGTCGGCCCGCGCGGGGACGGCCGCGTAGAGCGTCACGCCCTCGCGCCAGCGGTGCTCCGCGACCTCGGTGACCGCGCCGAGCGGGCGGAGCTTCGCGGGGTCGACCTTGGCCTTGCCCGCGAGGGCCGCGAGCGCGAGGCGATCGTCGGCGCTGGAGGCGCAGCGCGGGAGCTGGTCGTGCGGCGCGGAGCGTGACGTTCGAGCGCACGCTCCACGGCGGCGCGGAGCTCCGACCTCGAGCACGAGCGGCGCGAAGGGCTCGCCTGTCACGCCGTCGGGGACGGAGCCCAGGTACGGCAGGCGGGAGCCCCTCGAGGTCGGCGCGCGCGCAGCGCGGCGGGCGTCGAGCGCACGACGGCGCCCGACGGGTCCCAGGTCGGGACGATCGGGCGTCTCGTCGAGCAGGGCGCGCAGGCCCGGGCCGTCGAGGCCCGAGCGGCGGCCGCGGGCGCGCAGGTGGGGTTCGCGTGCAGCGTCGCCCACGCCTCCAGCGCGAAGCGCAGCGTCGGCACGGAGCCCACCCGGTCCCAGGTCGTGTCGACGGCGCGCAGCGCGTCTCGCTCTCCGCGAAGGGCGCGCGCGAGGAGCCACGCGAGGTCGAACTCCGCCTCGGCGATCGCCGCGAGCGCGTCGGGCGCGAGCGTGTTCGTCACCGCGCCCGTCGGGAGGAAGCGGTCGTCCTCGATCACCACCACCACCGCGCCGAGCAGGCCCTGCCGCCCGCGCGTGTCGAGCACCGCGCCCATGTGCCCGAGGGTGAGCGCGGCCCTGCCCCGTCGGCGACGGCGCCACCGCGAGGCGGAACAGCTCCCCGCGCCCGCAGCCACGGCAGCGCCCGCGTCGCGGCGTCTTGCGTCAACAACAGCGCGCGCGCGTCCTCGCTGACCTTCCCCGTGAGCGACGGCGCGCAGTCGACCCACCGCGTCGCTTCGGGCAGCGTCGTGACCGCGCTGCTCCACCTCGTCGACGCGCAGCACCGCGCGCCCGTCGGCCCGTCGCCCCTCGGCGCCCGCGGCCCAGCACACGGCCTGGCTCCTTCGCGGCCTCGGCCCGAAGCGCGTCGACGCTCACCCACCGCTCGCCCTCGGAGGTGCGCCACGCGGGCGTCGACGCCAGCGCAGGATGCCGCTCGCGCAGCGACTCTGCGGCCTTCCTCCGCGCGGGCTCGCCCTCCAGCAGCTCCAGCGCCTCGACCCACGCCGCGCGGGTGATCGCCGCGAGCGTCGACGCGGTGACCGCGCCCGAAGACTCCCCCAGCCACGCGCGCCGCGGGTCGTTCACCGACATCGCGCCGGTGAGCGACTCCACCAGCGCGGCGAGCACCCCACCAAGGCGCCGCGCAACGCGCACCGCCGCGCCGAGGGTCGCGTCGCGCTGCACCTTGTCGAAGGCGGGCTGCGCGGTCACCCCCGGCGCCTCGAAGGTCACCTCGACGGGCACCGCGGCGGTGGCGATCTCCTCGGTGGAGAGCGGTCGCCCTTGCAGGTGGATCGTCGCGCGCATCAACCCCGGTGAGCCGAGGCCGAACTCGCGCAGCACGAGCTTCAGCATCCCCAGACGGCGCCCTCGACCGTCAGCGCGCCGAGGTGCCCGCGCGACCCTTCTCCGTGCGACCGCGCCGCGCGCGGCTCGCGCTGCGGGTGCGCGAGGAACTCACGTAGCGGTCGCGCGCGGCCTTCGCCTGGCCACGGCGTCGGCGCTGTCGGTCAGGTCGAGCGGAGAGAGGAAGGCCTCGAGCCGCGGCCGCTCCGGCGGCAGCCACAGCACCTCACCGAGCCACGGGGAGAGGTCGTCGCTCAGGGGCTCCTTGCCACGCCAGAGGTAGAGCTTGCCCGACGCGGTGGCCGCGTCGCGGGGCGTGGTCCATCGCGCGCCCGCGGTGGGGATGAGGGGCGCGTCGGCGAGGGCCGAGAGGAGCCGCGCGGGCGTGAGCCCCACCGCCACCGAGTCGTCGGGGACGTCGCTCACGGCGTGCTTCGCGGGCTTGTCTCCCTGGAGGCGCGCGAGCACCGAGGGCCAGCGGTCTCCCGCGGCGTGGTGGAGCCACGCGGTCATCGACTCGCGCAACGCACGCTCTCGGAGTCGCGAATCAGGCGTCGTGTGTCGCGCGCACTCGGCGAGGGCAGCTGCCGCGGCCGCGGCGAGCTCGGGCAGCGCGGCGGCCCAGGCGCGGCCGAGGATCGAGCCGAAGGCCCCGGCGCGGTTCACGCGAGAGCGCGAGGCGTTGGTGGGCAGCTCCCGCGCGTCGACGTGGAGCCGCAGCGGGAGCGGACGTCGCCCGCGGGCCTCGGCGTCGGGCGAGCGGCTCGACGTCGAGCACGACCCCGTGCTCGCTGAACACCGCCGCGTCGGGGCTGGTCGGGCGCGTATTTGAGAGTTCCCCGCGCAGGTCGCCCGAGAGCGAGAGCGGGACCTCGACGAGGGCGGGCGCCCACCCGCGCACACCGAGGGGCTTGCCGCGCAGGGTGATGGGCACGGGCACCGCGACGCAGCGCGCGCGCAGGAGCGAGGTCTCCGCGGGCTCTCCGACGAACCACTCGCGCAGCACCGACAGCCCGAAGGCTTCACGCAGGTGCACGCGCATCCCGCGCGCGGGCATCCGCTCGGGGGGCGGGACGCGGGTGACCACCGCGCCCTCGGGCGCGTCTTCGGGCGCGTCTTCGAAGCGCGTCTCTCGCAGCCCCGCGTGCCATCGCACCCGCGCGACGGTGCCGGGCGCGCTCGGGTCGTCGTGGGTCACGTCGAGGTCGATGAAGCGCGGCCCCAACCCCAGCGCGGTGTTCACCGCCACCGCGAGGAGCCGCAGACGTCGGTCGGCGTTCGAGAAGAGGTGGTCGAGCAGGCGCGAGAGCGACTCGGGCGGAGGCGCCGCGCCGTCGAACCAGAGCACGAGGTCGTCGCTGTCGTTGTAGAGCTCGATGGCGGTGGCCCCGCTCGCGACGGCGGCGCGCACCAGCTCCAGCACGTAGTGGCCGGGCTCGGCGAGCTGGAACTCCCTGAGCTTCGCGACGGCGGCGCGCGGGTCGACGAGCACCGTTCCGCGCGAGACGACCTTGCGCCCGCTCACGACGCGCCCGCCCCGAGGATGGCCTGCCGGTGCAGCTCGGCGTCGCGCTCCTCGGTGAGCGCGCCCGCGGCGAGGGCCATGAGCCGCGCGAGGATGAGCGCCGCGAGGGCGGGGTCGCGCTGCGAGACGGCGAGGGCGCGAGCGACGCGCGGGTGCTCGAGGTTGAACACCGCGCCGCGGCCTGAGGAGAGCGCGTAGGGGTTGTCCGTCGCGTGGTCGATGAGCACCTCGACCGAGGGGTCGGTCCAGAGCGAGGCGCGCTTGTCGACGGAGACGAAGAGCCGATCGGAGGCGGGGCCGCGCAGGGTGGCGAAGGCGAAGGCCGTGAGCTTGAACGCGGGCCGCAGGGTGTCGAGGGTCGCGGCGAGGCGCATGGGTCCCGCGCCGAGGTCGTGCACCGCGCGGGGCGTGACCACGGTGAAGCGCGCGTCGACGGAGAGGGCCTCGTCGCCGTGCAGCGCGCGCAGCAGCGGGAGGAGGGTGTCTCCCGACGCGGCGCCGAGGTCGACCACGGGCACGCCCTTCTTCGCGAGGGCGCGGGTGATGGGGCCCTTCGCGGGGGCGTAGTAGCGCGGGCTCGACCCGAGGAAGCGCTTCGTGAACGTGTGCGTGAGCGCGCCCTCGATGGGGTCGGTGAGGGGCATGGCGAGCGCCGAGGCGTCGAGGGAGAAGGGCGTGAGGTGAACGACGCGGGCGAGGCGCGCGAGGACGTCGGCGGCGGAGGGCTCGCTCTCCCCCTTGGCGCGCGCGTTGGCGCTCGCGTCGGCGGCGGCGCGGAAGACCGCCACGCAGCGCTCCTTCAGCGGGCCCTCGGCGATGCCCTTGGCGCGGTCGACGCAGCGGTGAAAGGCCGCGTCGCGGCGCACGTCGTCGCGCGAGACGGTGTGGTGCAGCGCCCGGTCATCGACCATGAAGCGCACGTTGGCGACGAGGGCCTCGTCGGTGTCGTGCAGGAGGATCCCCCGGTTGAAGAAGCGCGCCCCGGGTTGCGGGTCGGCGGTGACGACGTAGCGCGCGCCCTGCTCGTCGCGCGCGGCCCACGACACGCCGTCGGTCACCTCGAAGGGGCGGTCGACCTGCTCGTCGAGGTCTCCGTCAGGGAGGCCGTGCGACGTGAAGCGCAGCGGCACCTCGATGTGCGGGCACCACTTCTTCAGGGCCGCGAGGGCGTCGCGGGCGAAATCGCCGGGCTTCTTCGAGGGGGAGATGTCCACCGTGAGCCGCACGGTGGTGCCGCGTCGGGGAGGGGTCGCTTCGAGCTCGTAGCTGAAGTCGGGGGCGAGGGTGAGGCGCAGGCCCTCGGGGGCGCGGTCGCGACCTGTCTCGACCACGACCACCCGCGGAGACACTGCGAAGACCGAGAAGAACCCGACGCCGAACTTGCCGATCTTCGTCGGGTCGCGGTCCTTGCTCGAACGGAAGAGCACCAGGAGGCACCGCTCGACGGTGGCCTGGTCCATCCCGGCGCCGTCGTCGGTGATCGAGACCTCGACGGTGCCGCCGCGGCCCGAGCTGGTGGGAGAGCACTCCAGGTGGCCGTCGATGCGGGTGGCGCCGGCGTCGATGGCGTTCTGCACGAGCTCGCGCAGCCAGGCCATGGGGTCGGCGAACTGCTGCACCATGTGGCCGACGGCGTCGTGCACCTCGGCGCTCGCGCCGACGCGCGCGTGCTCGTCAGGGCGCGTACGAAAGGGGCTCATCGCGCGGGGACTCTAAACCGTCCGCCTCGCGCGACGTCGCGCACACGTCACCGCGCGAGACTCGCGCCACCCCACTGGTCGCTGTAAGGTCCGCGCCCCAGGACGCACCCACCCCATGACATCCGACCGCCTCCCCTCTTCGGTCCTCGACGCTTCAGACACCTTCGTTCGCCGCCACGTCGGCCCTGACGACCGTCATTGCCCGATAAGAGGTTACACAGGGGGGTGGGGGTACCGCCGGCTCGACGACGACGCTCTGGCTGTTGGTGACCGTGATGGCCTCGACGACGCCGTAGGGCGTGCCGTTGTCCTCGGTAAGCCAGTTCGATGTGCTCTCTCTGTGAAGCGACCACTGGTAAAGCTGCCCGAGGCCGATGCAGCCGCGGTCGGAGGTGAGGTGCACGTTCGAGAAGCGCGCGTTCTCCAGCGGGAGCTGCGTGAGGAGCATGTGCCCGTGGTGTCAGAGAAGATCGGGATGTTGATCGTCGTGGTGATCTGGCTGCTCGAGAAGCGGTCGCCGGTGACCGTGCCCATGCCTGCGGCCAGGTCGAAGCGGAAGCCCAGGCCGCTCGGGGCGTCGCCGTTGAAGAAACGGTATGTGCCGTCGAGGAGGCCGAGACCGACGGTACCACGCACGAGGATTCCCGGGGTTCATGCCACCGGTGCGAAGGTGTTCGCCGCGAGGTCGAGCTTGAGGCCCCAGAGAAACCGCCCGTCTTTGATCGCGGCATTGAAGACCGAGGATCGCGGCGCTGGCGAGGGCGGCGGGCTCACGAAATGTTGAGGTAGGTGAGCCTGTACCCCGGAGCCATCGCGGGGTTCGAGTACCGTGCGGAGGGGCAGACCGGTGTGCTGCTGCACTCGTAGTAAGGGACGCGCCCATTGACCGGAGAGGGCACGCCGCATGAAGTCGAGCCAGAGTCGAACGAGCCAGAGTCGAACGAGCCAGAGTCGAACGAGCCAGAGTCGAACGAGCCAGAGTCGAACGAGCCAGAGTCGAACGAGCCAGAGTCGAACATAGGCACTGGAATGTTTAGTGGGTTCTCCAGCCGCCCGCAGCCAAGACATACGAGCGCTAAGTAAAAAGTGGCGATGGGCCGTAGATTAGAAGCGCATCGAGCACCGCGCCGCCGAGTGAGTGACCAATGACAGGAGAAACGTTCAGCGAGCCCGCTCGGACGAAGGGCGAGACGGGCCGCTTTCCGAAGATGACCATCGCGATTCCAGCGGTAGTGACGACCGCCGCGCTGATCCCGAACGCGATCTGGGTCAGCGCAGTATTGTTCGATGAGCACAGGTCGCGAACCTGGGCGGCGTTACGCCGCGCTGACGCGGTTGGCTCGGTCGCAGACCTCGGAGGCCGAGAGGCGGCCGTCAAGATTGACTTCGCCCTGGAAGCGTGACCACGAACCGTAGGGCTCTTCCGAGGACGACGTTGCATCGCGAGCACTCGTGGCTTGCCCTAGAGGCTCCTGACGAGTTGCCAGATGGTCAAGGCCCCAGAACAGCGCCAGCGCCAAGAGTAGCAAGCCCGCAGTTCGTACCGCTCCACCGTGCTTCGTGCTGGAACTGTCGCCAGTGAGGGATTCTCTGGCGCCACCTGCGGTGCTACCTGCGACTGCACCGCCTGCGTCGGCGTCGCCCGCTCCTGCGCGCGCACCATGTTCACAGACTCTCGCGTTAGCCCGCTGTAGTTCGCGGCGACCTCGATCGTCCGCCGCATCGGTTCGTGTCCCTCCGGCGCGCACGTCCGATCACATGGGTGCCCGCTATTACCCTCACCGGGCGGCGCTCCATCAGGAGCGCGCCCATCTCGCGCCCGTCGAGGAACCACCGCGCCCCGCTCACGTTGCCCTGCACCTCGAGGTTCGCGAGGTGGCTCCCCGCATCGTCGCGAGGTTCTGCTCAACCCGCCCGGTTCTGGGTGATCCATGGGTCGCTCGACTGCGCGAGCGCCTCGCTCATGTGTCGCTCGGCCTCGACCAATGGCTCTGCGCGCCCTCCGCGAGCGCCATGCGCGCGCCAGCGCCCCGCGGTTCGTGGGTCCGCTCATACAGCGCGAAGACCTCGAAGGCCTCCTGGTCCAGTGCTGCTCGCGTAGCGTCAGACCCCTCGCATGCTCGGCCTCGACGTCTTGGGGGCTGCGCGCTCACCACGCCCATATACCCACCACCGCCGCGAAGACCGCGGCTCGAACCACCGTAGACCTTCACAGGTTCCCCATCCCGTTGGTGCCGCCGCCTCCCGCGCTGGGAGGAGGTCTGGCAGGCATCGCCGGACCCATAGGCACTGACATGACCGTCGGTTCGCCAGACTCCGTCGTCGCCGCGAGTGCCCGCGCCGCTGAGTGTTCGCCCGCTCGCCCTCTTCGCGCGTCGTTGTCGGGGCTGCGACCACACGCTGTGACTCTGGGCTCTGCACGGGCGCCGCGATCCTTGGAAGCGGGCGCGACGGCGGAGGCACTGGCGGGTGATCGTCGTCGGTCGCGGTGGAGGCGGGGCCACCGGCGCCGTGGGCACTACGACAGGCGCCACGCCGCGTGGATGACCGTCGGCTGAGGTCATCGCGTGGCTCCCACCCATGGCGACCAGCACCACTCCGCCCGCTCCGACGAAGGCGCCGCGACCGCCGCGACGGGGGGATCCATCGCCGCTTCGGGATGGGCTCGCGAGGCACTAGGGTGGTCGCTTGCGGCGTGAGCGTGCCGCTCGTTCCTCGGATCGTGCCCGTCGGCCCGCTGGAGATCGCCTGGGTCTCGTGGCGCGCGTCGTTCGACGCGAGAATGGGCACCGTCGGTGCGCTCATGGGCACCGTCGAATCCAAGATCGGAGCGACGCTCGAACGGGCAGGCTGCAACGCCTCGAGGTCGTGCCGGAATGACCCGCCCACCGCGCCTGCGTCGCGACGTCTGCGTAGGGCAGGAGCGCGCGCGCGAAGTCTTTGACGGAGGCGTAACGGCGCGCGGGGTCGCGCTCCAGCGCGCGGTTCACCGCCGCCTCCCGAACCCTGGATCGATCGCAGGATCGATCGCTCGCATGGCGGGCAGGGGCGCCGCGGCGATGGCGTTGAGCACCGCGAGCAGGCCCTCTCCATTGAAGGGAAGGTATCCGGTCGCGCAGCGAGAGGATGATCCCGAGCGCCCACTGATCGCTCGTCGCGTCGATGTGCTTCGACTCCCTCGCCTGCTCGGGAGACATGTAGAACGCCGTGCCCATCATCGCGTTGGTGCGCGTGATGGCCATCGAGCTCTCGCGCATCTTCGCGATCCCGAAGTCGAGGAGCTTCGGCTGCCTCGCCCGTGGGCAGGCTCGCGAGGAAGATGTTCTCGGGCTTGAGGTCGCGGTGCACCACGCCGCGCTCGCCAGACGGTGGTGAGCGCCGAAGCGACAGGCAGCATCCACGCGAGCGTGTCACCAACGCCGAGTCGCCCCCTCTGGGCGATGGCCGCCTCCAGGAATTGCGCCCTTCGAGGAACTCCCCATCGCGATGAAGGGGATCCGTCGTGCTCGCCGACGTCGAACACGCCGACGATGTGGGGGTGCTCCAGCTTCGCCACGAGCTCGGCCTCACGCATGAAGCGCGCGACGACCTCGGGCATGCGCACCATCTCGGCGTGCAAGACCTTCAGCGCGACGCGCTTGCCCAACGGTTCTCGCACGGCCTCGTAGACCGCGCCGAGCGCCGCTCCCAGAGCCCGGACGATGCGGTACCCCCCGAAGCGCACGCCCTCCAACAACCCAGGGTTGGTGGGAGCCATCGCCCTCCTACACCATCCCTACGACCCGGGTGTCAAGGTCGGCGACCATACGTTCTGTTCAGCGTGAGACTCGCGCGGCCCCTACTGGCCGCTGTAAGGTCCGCGCCCCAGGAAACGCCACCCCATGACATCCGACCGCCTCCCCTCTTCGGTCCTCGACGCTTCAGACACCTTCGTTCGCCGCCACGTCGGCCCTGACGACCGCGAAGTCGCCGAGATGCTCTCCACCCTCGGCCTCGGCGCCCTCGACGCCCTCGTCGCCGAGACCGTGCCGGAGTCCATCCGGCTCCGCACCGCCCTCACCCTCGACACCTCGCACCTCGGCGACGACGACCAGGTCCGCAGCGAGCACCTGCTCCTCGAGACCCTCGCGCGGCAGGCCGAGAACAGCGAGGTCTACCGGTCCTTCATCGGCTGCGGCTACTGCGACACCGTCACCCCCGCGGTCATCCAGCGGAACATCCTCGAAGACCCCGGCTGGTACACCCAGTACACCCCCTACCAGGCCGAGATCGCCCAGGGACGTCTCGAAGCCCTCCTGAACTTCCAGACCATGGTGTCTGAGCTCACCAGGCCTGCCCCTCGCCGGAGCCTCCCTCCTCGACGAGGCCACCGCCGCCGCCGAGGCGGTGGCCATGTGCCTCTCGATCCACGGCCACGACGGGCCCCGCGCCTTCTTCGTCGACCGCGGCTGCCACCCGCAGTCCATCGCCGTGGTGCGCACCCGCGCCGAGCCCCTCGAGGTCACTGTCGTCGAAGGCGACGCCTCCACCGCCGACTTCACCGCCATCCCCGGCCTCTGCAGGGGTGCTCCTCCAGTACCTCCTTCCACCGACGGCCCGCTCGTCGACTGGCGCGACGTGATCGCCCGCGCCCACGCCGCTGGAGCGCAGGCCGTGATGGCCGCCGACCTCCTCGCGCTCACCCTCGTCACGCCACCCGCAGAGCTCGGCGCCGACATCGCCGTCGGCACCTCGCAGCGCTTCGGCGTCCCCATGGGCTTCGGAGGCCCCCACATGCAGCTACATCGCCACGAAGACCGAGCACGCCCGGCGCCTCCCTGGTCGCATCATCAGCGTCTCCCGCGACGCGCACGGCGACACCGCGTATCGCACATGGCCATCCAGACGCGGGAGCAGCACCATCCGTCGTGAGAAGGCGATCGAACGAGCAACATCTGCACGGCGCAGGCGCTCCTCGCGATCATGGCCAGGATGTACGCGGTCTATCACGGCCCCGACGGGCTCCGCCGCATCGCCTCGAGGGTCAACGGATACGCCCGCGCCTTCGCCGAGGGCGTGAAGCGCCTCGGGCACACCATCTCCAGCGAGCACTTCTTCGACGGCGTGCGCGTCTCCATCAAGGGGCTGCGCGGCCCCGATGTCTTTCAGGCCGCGCTCGACCGTCGCTTGAACCTCCGCGATTTCGGGGACGGCACCCTGGGGGTGTTCTTCGATGAGACCACGACCCGAGACGACCTCGAGTGCCTCTTCGAGTCCTTCAACCTCGATCACGAGTACGCGTCCCCTGACTTCTCCGCCGACGCGCTCCTCGCGGAGTCTCCCGAGTCGATCCCCTCTTCATTGAAGAGGACCACCGCCCCGCTCTCTCACCCGGTGTTCCAGCAGCACCGCTCCGAGAGCCTGATGCTCCGCTACATCACCAAGCTCCGGGGCAGGGACCTCTCGCTCACCCACTCGATGATCCCGCTGGGCTCATGCACCATGAAGCTCAACGCCACCGTCGAGATGCTCCCGGTGACGTGGCCCTCGATGGCGGGCCTGCACCCCTTCGCGCCGCCGCAGCAGGCCGCCGCGTACGACAGGGTCTTCACCGACCTCCAGCGCTGGCTCGCGGCCATCACGGGCTTCGACGACGTGAGCCTCCAGCCCAACGCCGGCGCGCAGGGCGAGTACACGGGCCTGCTCGTGATCCGCGCCTATCACCGCAGCCGCGGTCAGGAGCACCGCACCGTCTGCCTCATCCCCGAGTCCGCCCACGGGACCAACCCCGCGACGGCGGCCATGGTCGGGATGCAGGTGGTGGTGGTGCGCTGCCGCCCCGACGGGAGCGTCGACCTCGAAGACCTCGAGGCGAAGGCCACCCAGCACGGAGACAAGCTCGCCGCGGTGATGGTGACCTATCCGTCCACCTATGGCGTGTTCGATGAGAACATCCGCGCGATCTGCGAGATCGTCCACTCGCACGGCGCCCAGGTCTACATGGACGGCGCCAACCTCAACGCCCAGGTCGCCCTCACCAGCCCTGGAGAGATCGGCGCCGACGTGTGTCACATCAACCTCCACAAGACCTTCTGCATCCCCCACGGGGGCGGCGGTCCTGGGATGGGCCCCATCGCGGTGCGTCAGCACCTCTCGCCCTTCCTCCCGGGTCACCCGGTGGTGTTCCCGGGTGAAGACCGCCCGCAGGCGATCGGACCGGTGTCGGCGGCCCCCTACGGGAGCCCGGCGATCCTGACGATCCCGTGGGTCTACATGGCGCTGATGGGTGCTGAAGGGCTCAAGCGCGCGACGCAGGTGGCGATCCTGAACGCCAACTACCTGATGAAGCGCTTGGAGGGTCACTACAACGTGCTCTTCAAGGGAGCCCGCGGCCGCTGCGCGCACGAGTTCATCATCGACCTGCGGCCCTTCGAGAAGAGCACCGGGGTGAAGGCCGACGACGTGGCCAAGCGCTTGATGGACTACGGCTTCCACGCGCCGACGATGAGCTTCCCGGTCCCGGGTACGCTGATGATCGAGCCCACGGAGAGCGAGTCGAAGGCGGAGCTCGACCGCTTCGCCGACGCGATGATCGCGATCCGTGAAGAGATCCGGGCCATCGAGTCGGGCGCGATGGACCGCGCCGACAACCCCCTCAAGAACGCGCCCCACACGGCCCACGCCATCGCGGGCGAGTGGAAGCACCCCTACACCCGCGAGCAGGCGGCCTACCCCGCCCCCTGGCTGAAGGACTCGAAGTTCTGGCCCCACGTCGGCCGCATCGACAACCCCTACGGCGACCGCAACCTCGTCTGCATCTGCCCGCCCGTCAGCGAATACGCGCTCTAACCGCGCCCGCCCTCCGCTCTCCTCCATCACCCCAGCGGCACCCGCACGCTCCCCTCCTCCGCAGGGAAGCGCGCCTGCATCCACACCGCCCCGCGGCCGTCGTCGTGGTCTTCAAACACGATCGGCGTGACCCACACGTCGCGCGCGCAGTCCCCTGAGGCTCTGCACGCGTCGGCGCGCAGGCGGTGGTGCACGTAGAACCAGCTCCGCCCGTCGGGGCCCAACACGGGTGAGCCGTGGCCGAAGGCCATCCCCCGGCTCGGGATCAAGAGCCGTCCCGCGATGCGCCGACCGCTGTCCCACGCGAGGTCTTCTACGGTGCGGGCCGCCACCCAGAAGACCGAGTAGTACGCGGAGTCCCACGCGCTCCCGCTCATGAGCGCGTAGACCCAGCCGTTGTGTCGCAAGAGGCTCGGGCCCTCGTTCACCCCCCACGAAGACCCCCCGCGCGACATCCGCTCGCCCTGACGCCCGCGGTCGAAGGCGAGCATCTCTCCGCAGCGGGGGCACGACGTACGGAGCCGTTCGAGCAGCGCGTCGTCGTGGGATTGTCCAATGAACACCTGGGCGACGCTGGTGGAGCACACCACCGCGAAGGGGTCCTCGCGACGCACCTCGACGAGGCTCACGTGCTCTCCGTGGTGGCTGCGCTCCCAGTCCACCATCGGAGGGTCGTTGGTGTACCAGGCGTATCCCATCCACCAACGGCCCGTGTCGGGGTCGCGCCACACCGTCGAGTCGAGGCGGATCACCTGGTGGCAATAGCCTCCCTGGCAATTGCGGGAGTTCGTGTCGAGGCTGCGCGGGATCGCGTCTCGGGTGGCGGTCGGACACACGCCCAACTGGCCCCCCGCGGGGAGCGGCTCCCACGGGTGATCGCTGCGCGCGAAGGGGCCCTCGGGGGAGGGGGCCCACGCGAGGTAGACGCCAGTGTTGTCGCGAGGCGCGGGGCAGGCCGACTGCGGTGACGTGAAGCGTTGCGCGGTGAAGGAGAGGAGGTAGCTCGACGGAGCGATCTCGGTGATCTCGGGCGCCCAGAGCGAGCAGTAGTGGCGGTCGCCGAGGGCGATGGAGCGGCCAGGGGTGCGCGGTCGTTGAAAGAGCCCGCGCGAGAGCCGTGTCCAATGGATGAGGTCGTAGGAGCGGTAGAGGGGATAGTCGCCGCCGTCGTGCACGGTGGCGGTGAGGTAGTAGGTGACGCGACCGTCGATGACGGTGCGGAGCACGCCGGGGTCGGGCGCGTCTCCCGCGATCACGGGGTTGGTCCCAGTCGCGAAGGGCGGACCCGTGTCGACCGCGCGAGGACATCGACCACGTCCCGCGTGACCACGTCGCGGGGAGACGTCCATCGCGACCTCGGCGCGGTCGGGGGGAGGACGTCGATGGGGAGGGGAGATCGGGCGTCGGGTGATCGAGGAGGGCACGTCGACGACGTCACGGACGTCAGACGATCGACCGTGGAGGCGTCTCGGGCTTCACCGAGGTCAGTGACGGGTCCGTCGATGGTCGGCGCGGAGCACGCGCCGAGCAAGGTGAGCGAGAGCCATCGGAGACGCACGGCTTTCGATAGACTCCGACAGGTCATGGCGCGCGAGAGCACGATACGAGATAGGGCGTTGCACGTGAAACACGCGATGGCGCTCGCCGCCGTCGCCCTCGCTTGCCGGAGGAGACGCCACCTCCGCCGCCTGCGCCGACCCCCGTTCCCCGCGGGTGATCGACGCGGGGGGCGCGACGGTCGAGACGTCCCCGTGGTGGTGGATGTCCCCGCGGTCACGGTGTCGAGCCGGTGGGCGATGGCCTACTCCGGCAATCCCCTCGACGGCGCGACCCGCGCGACCCTCGCCGCCGAGGCCGTCTCCACCGACATCGACCGGGCCCCGAGGCGGCCTTCGTGCTCGGCCGCAGGCTCCCCGCCGACGACCTGATGACCGTCGCCGCGACGCTCCCCACGCCGAGCCTCGTCGCCTTCGCCCGCGGCGCTGTCGGTCGCCCTCCCGAGTCCGCGCCACGCGAGCTCGGCCGCTTCCGCGACCTGCTCCGCACCCCTGACGGGCTCCCCGTGGTGGCCGAGATCGTCTCGCGCTTCCGCCTCGCCCTCGCCGCCGAGGACCTCCCCCTCGTCTCGCGCTTCCTCGCCTCGTCGGACCTCACCGAGCAGTGCGCGGGCGCTCGCCTCCTCGACGCGCCCAACGCGCCGATGCCCTCACCGCTCGTGGTCGCCGGACTGCACCCCGTCGCCGTCGCGCTCGCCTCGCGCGCCCTCCACCGTCGCAACGCCGTCCCCTCCGCCCTCTGGACCACCACCCTCGATCACGTCTCCGCGCGCACCGTCGCCAACCCCCGCGCTTGGGGCAACGCGCTTCTCGCGCTCCTCGACGCCGTCCCTCGGCAGACCGCCTTCGTGCGTGAGCGGGTGATCGCGCTCCCCGACATCATCAACCCCATCGCGGTCGAGCCCGCGAGCGTCGCCGCGGCCTTCCGCTGCGCCATCGCGCGCCGGGCCGATGCCATCGACAACGGTGACCGCACCGCCCGCTGCGCCGCCGGGCCTGAGCGCTGGCGCTCCGTCGTCGCCCGCGTCGAACGGCTCGGCGACGCTCCCACCCCCGAGCTCCTCACCTCGCTCCTCAATGAAGCGCCCCGACGACCTCCGCGTGCAGGCGGCCGTCGCGCAGGCGCTCGTAAAGCTCACCCCCGGCGCGGCCCGACCGCTCCTCACCCGCTTCACCCAGAGCAACGACCCCGGCGTGCTCGCGGCCTTCCTCGAGACCCTCGCGTTGCACGTGCAACACGCGCGGGCGATTCCTCCGCCGCCCGAACGGCCCTCCTCCAGCGACCCTTCGAGCTCCCCGAGCCCGTCTCGCTGGAGGCCCGGCTCCAGTCGATCCGCGTGCAGCAGGCGCTTGGGATGACCCCCACCGTCGCTGCGAGCTCGGTCCGAGCGATCACCGCCGCGGCGCACCCCGACGCCTCGGTCACCCCCGCGACCGTCTCTGGAGACGAGGCCATCGCCGCGCGGCTCCGCCTGGAGACCACCGCGGGCACCTTCCTCGTCGCCTTCGACCCCCACACCAGCGAGCCGGCTGTGCGCACCATGGTCGAAGCGGCCCGCGCCCACACCTACGACGGCACCCCCTTCCACCGCGTGGTCCCAGGCTTCGTGGCCCAGGGAGGCGATCCGCGCGGTGATGGCTACGGCAGGGTCAGCGCGATCACCCCCACCGAGCTCTCTGGCGCTACCTTCGACCGGGGACCGTGGGCGTCGCCCTGGCAGGACTCGACACCGGAGGAGCGGGTTCTTCGTCATGCTCGCCGACACGCCACACCTCGACGGGCAGTACCCCTTCGTCGGCCGCGTCATCGAGGGATTAGGCTCCGTCGATCGGATCATGGTCGGCGACACCATCGTCCGCGCCACGGTGGAGTAGCCCCGCCGCGGCTGCGTAGCGCTTCCGCCACGGAGGGAGACGGCTCTACGGGGTCGCGTAGAGCGCCACCCGGGGGAGTGGCAGGTCTACGCGGCGCCGTAGCGCGCGCACCCGAGGGGAGACGGCTCTACGCGGCCGCGTAGAGGTGACACCGGGGGAGTGGCACCCCTACGCGACGTCGTAGAGCCCTTACCCGGGGCCAGAACCGCGGCTCCCTGTGGTACACGCGCAACCCTCCCGATGGAGTGGATCGACGCCGCCCTCGCCGACCTCGAACGCGCCGGTCGGCTCCGCACGCCCCGCGCGCTGACTCCCCTCGACGCCGTGCGCGCCCTCCACGGCACGCGCGAGGTCACGGTCTTCTGCTCCAACGACTACCTCGGGCTCCGCGAGCACCCCTCCCTCGCTGCCGCGGTCCGCGACGCGCTCGCCGCCTACGGGACCGGGGTCGGCGCCTCGCGGCTCATCTCGGGTCACACGCACCTCCACGAGCAGGCCGAGCAGAGCCTCGCCGACCTCGTCGGCCTCCCCGCGGCCCTCCTCGCCTCGTCGGGATACGCCCTCAACGTCGGAGCCCTCGCCGCCCTCATGGGCCCCGACGACCTGGTGTTCTCCGACGCCCTCAACCACGCCAGCCTCATCGACGGCATCCGCCTCTCTCGCGCGCGCACGGTGATCGTCCCCCACAACGACCTCGCGGCCCTCGAAACCCTCCTCCGCGACGCGCCCCCGGCCCGTCGTCGCTGGATGGTCACCGAGTCCCTCTTCTCCATGGACGGAGACCTCCCCGACCTCGTCGCCCTCCGCGAGGTCACTGCGCGCTACGGGGTCGCGCTCTACGTCGACGAGGCCCACGCCGTCGGGGTCATCGGTGACGGAGGCGGCCTCTGCCGCCACCTCGGGGTCGTCCCCGAGTGCCTCGTCGGAACCCTCGGCAAGGCCCTCGGCGCCAGCGGCGCCTTCATCGCGGGCTCCCCCTCGCTCAAGTCCTTCCTCTGGAACCGCTGCCGCGCCTTCGTCTTCTCCACGGGCCTCGCCCCGCCTCCGTCGCCCCTGTCCAATTCGCGACGCGCCCGGTCCGTGAAGACCCGGAAACTCTCGCCTCCCTCCGCGCCAACATCGCCCGCCTCCGCGCCGGGCTCCGCGAGCGCTCCATCCCCCACGGCGGGAGCGACCTCTCGCCCATCGTCCCGATCCGCCTCGACGACGACCGTCGCGTGATGCGCGTGACCGAGCGCCTCCTCGACGAGGGCTACTTCGTCCAGGGCATCCGTCCCCCCACCGTGCCCGTCGGGACCTCTCGCCTGCGCGTCACCCTCTCCGCCGCGCACACGCCCGCGCAGGTCGACGGGCTCGTCGCCGCCCTCCACCGCTGCCTCGAAGACACCCCGTGAGCACTCCCATCACCTCGTCACCGGAACAGACACCGGCGTCGGAAAGACCCACGTCACCCGCGCTCTCCTCCTCGCCCTGCGCCGTCGCGGCCTCCGCCCCGCCGTGGTGAAGCCCATCGAGACGGGCTGCGCCGACCTCTCCCTCCCCGAAGACGGGGTACGCCTCGCGGCCGCGAGCGGGCTCCCCCTCGACCTGGTGTGCCCGCTGCGATTCCGCCTCCCCGCCGCGCCCTCCACCGCGGCCCGCGCCGAGGCTCACCCTCTCCCGCGACGCCGTCCTCGCCGCCATCGACCTCGCCTCGCGGCTGGGAGAGCCCTTCTTCATCGAGGGCAGCCGGCGGAAGCGCTCGTCCCGATCACCGACGACCTCTCCTTCGCCGACCTCGCCGCGCTCACTCGGCGCGCGGGTCATCGTCGTCGCCCGCCACCGCCTCGGGACGCTCAACCACACCCGCCTCACCCTCGAAGCCCTCCGCGCCCGGGGCGGCGCGCCCTTCGCGGTGGTCTTCAACGACACCCCCACCGCCGAACGTCGCCCCCATCGACCACGTCGCCGAGCTCGAGCGCCTCGTCCCCGACCTCCCCCTCGTCGGCCCGCTGCCCTGGGACGGCGACGACGACGCCTGCGTCGCCGCCGTCGAGTCCGAGGGCCTCGTCGACCTGGTGATCCCTTAGAAAACCAGCGCCTCGCGGGGGTTCGTCACCGCGGCCTTCTCCAGCGCCTCCATCGCGGCCTCCACCTCGGGCGTCGCCTCGGGCAGCACGATCTCGACGTGGACGATCAAGTCCGTGGGCTTCGACTTCGGAACACCCTTCCCCCGGAGCCGGAGCTTCGCGCCGGTGTTCGTGCGCGGGAGGCACCTTCACCGTCACCTCGCCCGACGGCGTCGGGACGTTCACCTTCGCGCCCTTCCACGCCTCGATCACCGTCACCGGGACCCGCACGTGCAGGTCGTTGTCTTCGAGCCAGTACGACGCGTGCGGCGTGACGTGCACCGTCAACAGAAGGTCCCCCGGAGGCCCGCCCGCGGGAGAAGGAACCCCCTTGCCCGCGATGCGCACCCGAGAGCCCTCCTGCGCCCCGGGGAGATCCTCACCCGGATGCTGTTGCCGTTCACGTTCAGCCCGACCTCGTGGCCCCGCACCGCGTCGGCGAAGTCGACGGTGATCTCGCCCTCCAGGTCGCGGCCCTTCATCTGCCGCCGCGAGCGCCGGTGGGGTCTCCGCCGACGTACACCCGCGCGCCGCCACCGCCCCCGCGCCGCCGAAGAACTGCGAGAAGATGTCGCCGAAGTCGACGTTGCCCCCGGCGCCCTGACCGAAGAAGTCTTCGTACGACGCGCCCCCGCCGCCCGCGCCCGCGTTCTGCCACTGGCGGAAGCGGTCGGCGTCGAAGCCCTCGCGCAGGCCCACCTCGCCGAGATTCGTCGTAGAGGCGCGCTTCTTCGGGTCGCTCAGCACCTCATAGGCGTGGTTGACCTTCTTGAACGAGTCCTCGGCCGACTTGTCGCCCGGGTTGCGGTCGGGGTGGAACTTCATCGCCGAGGCCCTGAAGGCCTTCTTGATCGCTTCAGCGTCCGCGCTCTTCGGGACGCCCAGGACTGCGTAGAGATCCGTGTCACTCATGGCGTCCGCGCACACTAAGAACGCGACCGCTCACCGTGCAATCCCCGCCGCTCGGCCCCTTCACGCGTTGCGGCCCGCGCCGCGCCGGTGCTAATCGACCACCCACCCCTCGACCGATGATCATCGAAGCACGAAACCTCCCCGCCCACGTCGCCATCACCATGGACGGCAACGGGCGCTGGGCCGAGCTCCGCGGCCGACCGCGCATCAACGGCCACCGCGCCGGCAGCCACGCCGTGCGCCGCACCGTGCGCGCCGCCCGCCGCCTCGGGCTACCGCGAGCTCACCCTCTACGCCTTCAGCGAACAGAACTGGGGCCGCGACCGCGACGAGGTCGACGGGCTCTTGACCCTGCTCCAGGAGTTCCTCCTCGCCGAGCGCGAAGAGATCCTCTCCAACGGCATCCGCCTCAGGGCCATCGGCAACCTCGAACGGCTGCCTCCCCACGTCCGCGAGGTGCTCGAAGCGGTCTCCGCTGCCTCGGGTGAGAACCAGGGCATGACCCTCACCCTCGCCCTCTCGTACGGAGGCCGCGAAGAGATCGTCGACGCCGCCCGCGCCCTCGCCCAGGCCGTCGCCGAGGGAAAGCTCTCTCCCGACGACGTCACTGAAGCGAGCCTCCGCGCGCGGATCCCCTCGGTGCAGCACGGCGACCCCGACCTCATGATCCGCACGGGGGGCGAGCTGCGGATCTCGAATTTCCTGTTGTGGGGTTCGGCCTACAGCGAACTCTGGTTCTCGGATACCCTCTGGCCAGATTTCACCGCCGAGCACCTCTACCAGGGGATCGCGGCCTACCAGCGACGGCAACGACGCTTCGGACTGGTCCCGACCCGGCTCGGCGCCCACACGCCGAACGGACACGCCGCATGTCAAACACCGCCGTCCGGCTGATCACGGGCTTCATCGGCGCCGCGATCATCCTGGCGATCCTCTACCTCGCCCCGGTGTGGGCCTACGTGATCCTCGCCACCGCCGCGGCCTTCGTCGCGACCTGGGAGTTCTTCAACCTCACCCACCCCGGCGACAAGCTCGGCCAGCTCCACGGCACCGCCCTCACCATGGCCTTCTACGGCCTGCTGGTCTGGACGAACTTCGGCCACCACCACGCCCCCGCCGTCGTCTGGTTCGCCACCCTCATCGCCCCCGTCTCTCTGCTCCTCACCCTCCTGCGCCCGAGCGAGATCCCCACGGCGCTCCCCCGCACCGCGGCCCTCACCCTCGGCCCCGCCTACCTCGGCGCGACCATGGCGATGATGGCCCTGATCCGCTCCCACGGGACCAACGTCCAGGGCGCGGGCCTGGTGCTCCTCACCATGATGTTCGCGTGGATGAGCGACACGGGCGGCTACTTCGCCGGACGCTTCATCGGCGGCCCGAAGCTCTACCCCAAGGTCTCTCCCAACAAGACCTGGGCGGGCTCCATCGGCGGCCTCACCGCGGTGGTGCTCGGCGCGGTGCTCGCGCACTTCACCTTCCTCCCCGCGCTCCCGCTCGGGAAGGGCGTGCTCCTCGCCTTCGTGGGCGGCGCCGTCGGGCAGATGGGCGACCTCGCCGAGTCTGTGCTCAAGCGCAGCGCCGGCGTGAAGGACTCCGGCGGCATCCTCCCTGGCCACGGAGGCATCCTCGACCGCATCGACGCGCTGGTCTTCTGCGCCGTCGCGATGTTCGTCGCGCTCGAGTCCGGCTGGCTCGGGATCTGACTACTTCGCCCGCTTGTACCAGGGCGTCTTCACCACCACGGCGGCGCCGAAGCGCTCGCGCGTCGGGTCCTTCAAGCGCAGGGTCGTCCCGATCGGGCTCATCGCCACGGGCACGTAGGCGAGGCCGATGTTCTTCCCCGTGGTGGGCGAGGGGCTGCCCGAGGTGACGTAGCCGAGCTTCACGCCGGTCTCGTCGACCACCTCCCAGTGGTCGCGCGCGATGGCCCGGTCGGTCATCTCGAAGCCCACCAGCTTGCGGGTCGGGCCCTCGGCCTTGACCTTCGCGATGGCCTCCTTGCCGATGAAGTCCCCCGCGTCCAACCGCACGGCCCAGCCCAGGCCCGCCTCGATGGGGTCGGTGGTCTCGTCGATGTCGTTTCCGTAGAGCGCCATGCGGCACTCCAGCCGGAGCGTGTTGCGGCACCCGAGGCCCGCGGGCGCGACCCCGTAGGGCTCACCCAGCGTGAGCAGCGAGCGCCACACCCGCGCGGCCTCGCCCGGAGGGCAGAAGACCTCGACCCCGTCTTCGCCCGTGTAGCCCGTGCGCGAGAAGGTGCAGGGCACGTTGAACAGCTCCGCGTCGGCGAAATGGAACGCGGGGAGCTCGCCCACCCGCGGGTCGACCCCGGCGTCGGTGAGGAGCTGCATCGCCTTCGGCCCCTGCACCGCGATGAGCGCCGTGTCGTCGGAGATGTCTCGCACCGTCGCCCCGCGCACCTCGCGGGTGAAGTGCCCGACGATCTTCTCGCGGTTCGACGCGTTGCAGACCACCAGCACCTTGTCGGCGGCGACCCGGTAGACGATCAGGTCGTCGAGGGCGTGGCCCTCTTCGTTGCAGCAGAGGGTGTAGCGGGCCTGGCCGTCGATGAGCGAGAGCGTGTCGTTGGTGACGAGCCGGTCGACCTCGGAGAGGGCGCCGTGGCCTTCGACCACGAGCTCTCCCATGTGCGACACGTCGAAGAGGCCCGCTCGCTGGCGCACCGCGTGGTGCTCGTCGACGAGCCCCGTGTACTGCACCGGCATGGAGTAGCCCGTGAAGGGCACCATCCTCGCCTTCAGCCTGAGGTGCTCTTCGTACAAGGGAGTGCGCTTGAGGTCGGTGTCCATCGCGCGGCGTTCATACCCCAACTCCAACGGGTGTGGTGATGGGTGTAGCGTCGCCGTCGTGCGTCGCCTCGCGCCCTTCGTGATCCTCGCGCTCTGCCTCGGCTGCGGCTCCGCGCCCGCCGTGAGCGCGCCGGGCACCATCGACGTCGCTTCGCTCCCCGAACTACCCGAACTCCCGCAGTTCACCGACGCCTCGGCGCCCACCGCCGACATCGGTTCGGCCCCGAACGACGCGTACACCCCCGACGCTACGGCCCCGAACGATGTCCCCGTCGACGCGCCCGACCCTCGCACGGGCCCTCCCTACCCCATCGTGCTGGTGCACGGCTTCGCGGGCTTCACCTCGATCGGACCGATCAACTACTTCTTCAACGTCGCCCGCGACCTGCGCTCGCGCGGGGAGACCGTGATCGAGGCCGTCACCACGCCCTTCTCCTCGGCTGAGGTGCGCGGCCCCATGCTCGCGCCCTTCGTCGACATGGCCCTGCGCCAGAGCGGCCGGCGCAAGGTGATCCTCATCGCGCACTCGCAGGGAGGCCTCGACGCGCGCTACCTCATCTCCTCGGTGGGCTACGGCGACCGCGTCGCGGCGCTGGTCACGGTCTCGACCCCGCACCACGGCACGCGCCTCGGAGACGTGATCAACGGCGCCGTCCCGGGCGGGGCCGACGTGGTGATCAACATCTTCGCGTCGGTGCTGGGGGCTGCGTACAACACGGCGAGCGGGCGAGCCGACATCCGCCTCGCGCTGTCGTCGATGTCTGAAGCGACCATCGAGGACTTCAACCGCGACAACCCCGACGACCCGCGGGTCACCTACTGGTCCTGGGCGGGGCGATCGAACCGCCGCGACGGTCAGCGCTGGTGCCCGCTCGGAGCGATCGCCGACGATCCGACGCGGGTCGACTCGCTCTTCACCCCGCTCCTCGCGCTGGGTCTGCTCATCGAGAACAACGACCCCGTCGAGAACGTGAACGACGGCCTCGTGAGCGTGCGCTCTGCGCGCTGGGGGAGGTTCATGGGCTGCGTCCCCGCGGACCACTTCGACGAGATCGGTCAGATCGCACACACCGGCCCGGTGGGGGAGAGCGGCTTCGACCACGTGGCCTTCTACCGCGACGTGGTGCGGAGGCTCCGCGCCGAGGGCCTGTGATACCGTCCGCGCTCCTATGAGCTCGCCTTCTCGTAGCTGGCGCATGGAGGGCTACGCCCCCGACGCCAAGGCCGCCCTCGCTGGAGCCCAGAGCCTCGCCGACGAGAGGGCCCACGCCGAGGTCGACGCGATCCATCTCCTCTATCGCCTGCTCGACCGCGACCCGCTCACCCAGCAGGCCTTCGGCATGGCGGGCTACGACCCGGGAGACCTGTTGGTCGAGTGCGAGGCCGTGCTGCGGAAGATCCCGCAGGTGCCCGGCGCCGTGGCCTACGTCTCGCCGAAGCTCCTGGGGGTAGGGACGCGCGCGGAGTCCGAGGCCTCGCGCGAGGCGAGCGCGGTGCGGGTGCGTCACCTGGTGCTCGCGCTGGTGAACGAGGTCACGGGGCTCGTGGGCGCGGTGCTGCGCGCGCTCGACGTCGACGCCGAGAAGGTGCGCGCGTCGCTGAAGGCGTTGCCCGACGCGCTCTCCGAGGCGGGCGCGGCGGCGGTGGCTCCGTCGTCGAGCGGCGGGTCGTTCGGTGGGGGAACGAACCAGCCCGCCGACCCGAGCGTGCTCGGCCGCTACACCCGCGACCTCATCGCCGAGGCGAAGGAAGACCGCTTCGACCCCATCGTGGGCCGCGACGGAGAGCTGCGACGCTTGCTCCAGGTGATCGCGCGTCGGCAGAAGAACAGCCCCGTGCTGGTGGGCGAGGCCGGCGTGGGCAAGCGCGCCATCGTGTACGCGCTCGCGTCGCGCCTCGCGCAGGGAGACGTGCCCGCGCCGCTGAAGAAGAAGCGGCTGATGCAGCTCGACCTGGGCTTGCTGGTCGCGGGCGCGAAGCTCCGCGGGGAGCTCGAAGACCGGCTGCGCCAGGTGCTCCAGGCCGCGGCGGCGACGGACGGAGACGTGATCCTCTTCGTCGACGAGCTCCACTCGCTCTTCGGGAGCAGCTCAGTGGGCTCGGGCCCGGCCGACCTCTTGAAGCCCGCGCTCACCCGTGGAGAGGTGCAGATCATCGGCACCACCACCCCCGCCGAGTACAAGAAGAACATCGAGAAAGACGCGGCCCTGTCGCGGCTCTTCGCGATCCTCGCGGTGGAGGCGCCGAGCGAGGACGAGGCCCTCGCGATGTGCCGCGGCGTGGTGGAGCGCTACGAGGTGCACCACGGCGTGCGCGTGACCGACCCCGCGGTGGTCGCCGCGGTGAAGCTCGCCAAGCGCTACCTCTCGGGCAGGAGCTCCCCGACAAGGCGATCGACCTCCTCGACGAGGCCGCGGCGCAGTGCCGGCTCGCGCTCGACGCGGGGCCGCCCGAGCTCGACTCGCTCCAGCGGCAGTTGTCAGCGCTCGAGGCGCAGCACCGGTCGCTGGTGGACGAAGACGACGCGAGCTCGGTGGAGGTGCGCGGCAAGGTCGAGGCGGAGCTCGCGAGGGTGCGTGAGTCTCTGCGCGCGATGCAGCCGCGCTGGGAGCGGCAGCGGAGCGTGATCGCGGCGGTGCGGGCGGCGAGGGAGCGGATCCTCACGCTGCGCACGGAGCGGGACCGGGCCGCGCACACGGGCGACACGGCGCGCGCGTCGCGGCTGGCGACGGGGGAGATCCCCGAGGCCGAGCGCGCGCTGATGGACGCGGAGAAGGCCCTCGCCGCGGAGGAGCCGCTGTTGCTCTCGACCAACGTCGGCGCCGAGGGCATCGCGAAGGTGGTCGAGCAGTGGACGGGCGTGCCCGTGAGCAAGCTCCTCGCGAGCGAGACCGAGAAGCTCCTGAAGATGGAGGACCACCTGCGCGAGCGCGTGGTGGGGCAGGACAGCGCGGTTCACCTCATCTCGAAGGCCGTGCGTCGCGGGCGCGTGGGCCTGCGAGACCCCGGTAAGCCCATCGGGTCGTTCTTGTGCCTGGGGCCCACGGGCGTCGGGAAGACCGAGCTCGCCAAGGCCCTCGCGGAGTTCCTCTTCGACGACGAGAACGCGCTCGTGCGCCTCGACATGAGCGAGTTCATGGAGAAGGGCTCGGTGTGGCGGCTCATCGGCTCGCCCACGGGCTTCGTCGACAGCGAGTCGGGCGGAATGCTCACCGAGGCGATCCGTCGCCGGCCCTTCTCGGTGGTGCTCTTCGACGAGGTCGAGAAGGCGCACCCCGACACCTTCAACATCCTCCTGCAGGTGCTCGACGACGGCAGGCTCAGCGACAACCGCGGCCAGCTCGCGAACTTCAGCGACACCGTGATCGTGATGACCAGCAACATCGGCGCGCCGCGCATCCTCGAGGCCACCGAGGCCGGCGCGTCGGACGAGACCCTGCGCGAAGAGATCCAGGAGGAGCTGAAGAAGCACTTCCGGCCGGAGTTCCTCAACCGGGTGGACGACACGCTGATCTTCGAGCGGCTGAGCAAGAAGGCCCTGCGCGGGATCGTCGACATCCAGCTCCGTCGCCTCGGGCGGCTCCTCGCCGAGAACCGCATCTCCCTCGACGTGACCCCCGCCGCGAGGGACCTCCTCACCGACCTCGGCTACGACCCCGCCTACGGCGCCCGCCCGCTCAAGCGTGTGATCCTGAAGCAGCTCCAAGACCCGCTCGCGGAGGAGCTCCTCCGCGGGGGGTACCGACCCGGAGAGACCGTGCGCGTCGACGTGGGCGACGACGGCTTCTCCTTCGCGAAGGTGTGACCGTGCGCGCGGCCTCCGTCGTCTCGTTGATCGTGCTGGCGGCGACCCTCGGGGCCGAGGCGCAGCCGCGACGACGTCCGCGGCGACCGAGACGGCGCGCGGCGGCGGTCGAAGCCGTGCTCCCGCCCACCCACGGACGCATCGCGCCCGAGGCCGCCCAGGGCGTGCTCGCGACGCGCAACGAGCAGGTGCGGACCTGTTACAACACCGCCCTCCGTACGGCGCCGGGGGTGATCCGCGGAGAGATCACCGTGCGCCTGAGGGTGGAAGACGACGGCCACGTCTCGCGCACCAGCGCCAGCGGCGAGTCGTCGCTCACGGGCCTCGCGCGCTGCATCGAGGGCGCGCTGCGCACGCTGCGTTTTCCCGCGCCGGAGGGGCGCGGCGACGGTGACGGCGCCCTACGTGTTCGCGCCGGAGGGTGACGGTGTGAATCGCTCCCTCGCGCTAGCGGCGGCCCTCTGCGGGGCCTGCGCGACCACGGGGGCGAGCGAGGCGCCGCGGGGCAGGGCCTTCGACGAAGACGCCGCGCAGGCCGCCCTGGAGCGCTACGGAGGCCGCGCGGGCCGGTGCCTCCCCGCGGGGGCGCGGGTGACGGTGGAGGGCCGCTTCGTGGCCGAGACGGGCCGCTTCGCGGCGCAGCGGGCGGGGGCCGAGGGCGTGACGCTCGACGAGACGACCCGCGCGTGCGTGCTCGGGATGATCGAGCGGGCGCACGTCGCTCCGTTTCACGGCGCCGACCGCGTGCGGCGGTGGACCGTCGCGGGCGCCGGGGTGAGCGCCGCGGTGCGGGCGATGATGGCGCGGCGCGAGGAGACCCCCTCGCGAGAGGCCTTGTTGGGGGAGGGCGACGTGAACGCGGTGGCGGCAGTGCTGCGGCGCGAGGGGGCGGAGTTCCGCGCGTGCTACGAGCGGGCGCTGATCGCCGACCCGGCGCTGCGGGGCAGGGTGGAGCTGCGCTTCGCGCTCTCGGTCGACGGTCGCATCGTCGAGGCTCAGGTGGTGGGCGGCCAGGGCTTCGACGAGGTGGGTCACTGCATCCTGGGGCACCTGCGCACGCTGAGCTTCCCCGCGCCGCGGGGGGCGTCGGTGGAGCTGCGCTTCCCCATGGATTTTCAGCCGCTCCGCTGAGCCCGCGCGTGGGGGTGCGCGCGCGGGCGAGGGGGACGTCCGCCCGGCGCGAGGCGTTGCCGACACATGGACGAATGGTTGTCGTCAATGTGTCTGCACATATTGACGACAGGTTGACGGTACACCTGTCGCGAGGGTCGACGTGTCGACGGGGCGTCGAGCTTGACGTCGCGGCGTCGGTGGCTTCTATGGCCCGACGGCGCCAGCGACGGACCGGTCGCGAGGGGCGCCAGAAGGAGCGGAGCGACGATGAAGATCCGACGCGCGAACGAGCGGGGCGACGCCGACCACGGGTGGCTGCGCTCGCGGCACACCTTCAGCTTCGCCGACTACCACGACCCGAAGCACATGGGCTTCAGCGCCCTGCGGGTGATCAACGACGACCGCGTCGCGCCGGGGCAGGGCTTCGGCCGGCACCCGCACCGCGACATGGAGATCGTCACCTACGTGCTCGAGGGCGCGCTGGAGCACAGGGACTCCATGGGCAACGGGAGCATCATCCGGCCGGGCGAGGTGCAGCGCATGTCGGCGGGCACGGGCGTGCAGCACAGCGAGTTCAACGCCTCGAAGACCGAGCCGGTGCACTTCCTCCAGATCTGGGTGGTGCCCGACCGGCGCGGGCACGACCCGGGCTACGAGCAGCGCGCGTACCCCGAGGCCGAGCGGCGCAACACCCTGCGGCTCGTGGCCTCGCCCGACGGGCGCGAGGGGTCGGTGACGATCCATCAAGACGCGACGATCCGCGCGGCGCTGCTGGGCGAGGGAGACGCGGTGACCTACGAGCTCCCCGCGGGGCGCAAGGCGTGGGTGCACGTGGCGCGGGGGCGCGTGACGCTCAACGGCGAGCGCCTCGACGCGGGCGACGCCGCGGCCATCGAAGAGGGCGGCGCGCTCTCGCTCGCCGGCGCGGTGGGCGACGACGGGAACGTCGGCGAGGTGCTGCTCTTCGACCTGCCGTGACCCGTCGGTGAGCGGCGCTACTGGTACTTCTTGAGGGTCTCGACGAAGACCTTGTCGGCGGCCTCGAGCCACGCGGCGGGCAGCTCGGCCACGGTCGCGATGCCCGCCTCGGCCCAGCGCTCGACGGCGCTCAGCCCCTTCGCGTCAGAGACGGTGTGGATGGGCGTGAGCGCCGCGTCGGCCACGGCCTTGGCCTGCTCGGCGTCGAGGAGGGTGAGCGCCGCGCGCAGCCCCGCCCGTACGCGCTCGGCCTCGATCTCGCTCAGCACCGGGTCCTTCGTGGTGCGGTGCACGGCGAGGTAGCGGCGCAGGAGCACGCCCGTGCCGTAGGTGCGGTAGAGGTTGCCCGCGGCGTCGACGAAGCGCGTGCCGGGCAACAGGCGGTGGAGCATCAGGCGCACGCCCTGGGAGAAGTTCCCGCGGATGGTGCCGTTCTCTTCGATGTCGACGAGGATGCGCCGCGCCCCCACGGTGAGGGTCACCCCGTGCGCGCGGGCCATGCGCTCGACCATGGCCGTGCGCAGGGCGCGCACCACCGGCAGGTCGATCATCGGCGGCAGGACCAGCCGCGCCCCGCCCGCGATGAGCCCGTACATCGCCACCACGCTGTCGCTCGTCGACCGTTCGCTCATCGCTCTCCCGCCGCGGAGACTACCAGTCGCGACAGCCCGCGCGAGAGTCGTGTTGACACCCCTTCGCGCCCTTTCGTACCGTCACCACGGCGATGGCGCGAGGGAGATGTTCGGCGGGGCTTCCTTGCGTACTCGGCGCGGTGACGGCCCTCGCGGCCGCGGCGGCCCCCTCTGGCGCGCACGCGCAGTCCGCGGGTGAGCCGCCTCCGCCGCTGCACCTGCTCAACGAGACCGCCCGCGTCGTCGACGTCGTCGACGCCTTCGACAGCGGCTCGCAGTTCTCCTTCCGCCTGAGCGCGGGCTACACCTTCTCGCGCCGCTCGGCGACGATCTCCCGCGAGCTCCGCGTGAGCGACCCCGCCACCTCGACGGGCCTCACCCAGTCGCAGCCCGTGGCCGACTACACCGAGGGCACGCACACCCTCCTCATCGACGCCGAGGTGGGGCTCTTCCGCGACCTCTCGCTCACCTTCGGCCTGCCCGTGGTGCTGTCGAACACCCGCCGCCTGCGCCCCGCGAGCGGCGTCGCCATGGGCACGGTCAACAGCACGCTCGCCGACGGCTGGACCCAGAACGGCAACGCCACGGCCCTGTTCAACTCCAGCTTCGACGCGCCCGAGCGATCGGGCATCGACCAGGTGCGCCTGGGTCTGCGCTGGTCGATCTTGAACCAGCAGCGCGACCGCTCGAAGCCGACGTGGCTCGTGGGCTTCGAGTGGCGCCCGCCCGTCGGCGACCAGATGCGACCGTGCTCCGAGACCACCGCGGGCGTGACCTGCCCGTCGACCTCGAGCGTGCCCCCGCTGCCCGCCGACGGAGGCATCAACGCCACCCAGAGCTTCACCCGTGCGTCGTCGGGGCAGGGGCCGGGGATCTCCCGGGGCTTTCACGGGGTGTACTTCCAGACGGCGCTGTCGCGGCGGCTCGGGTACGTCGAGCCCTACGCGGGCTTCGACTTCCTCGCGGAGTTCCCGCTTCGCTCGTCGCCCTTCCGCTACTACGACACGCCCTTCGGCCAGCTCTCGAACTTCCCGCCCATCCAGAGCTCGCTCACCGTGGGCATGGAGATCATCCCCTGGGAGAACCGCGAGACCTGGCAGCGCATGATCGTCGACCTGCGCCTGCGCGGCACCTACCGCTCGCAGGGCCGCGACTACTCCCCGCTCTACGACGCGCTCGGCACCTCGAACAGTCGGCCGCTGCTCCAGCCCGGGTGCCCGTCGAACGCGCGCGCGAGCGACGGGTCGTGCCAGTCGGGGCGCGAGGTCTATTTCGATGGGCTCACCACCAACGCCTCGCACGTCATCCTCGGCGGCAACGTGCTGGTCTCGGTGCAGCCCGCGAAGTTCCTGCGCTTCAGCCTGGGCGCGGGCTTCTCGTGGGTGTCTCCGCACCTCATCACCAACACCGACGCGTGCAACCCGAACCAGGCCGTCGACCCGAACCACCCCGAGTGGCGCGGCGGCTGCGTGGGGAACGCCGCGCCCGACCCCACGCACCGCAACGTGATCGACGCCCCCGGCGGTCGATTCATGACCAGCAGCGACATCATCTTCGACGTGATGGCCTCGATCGCGCTCACGCCGCGGTTCTTCTGACGGTGACCACCGAAGGTCGGCTCGTCGTCGTCGCGACCCCCATCGGGAACCTCGAAGACATCACCCTGCGCGCGCTGCGCTCGTTGAAGGAGTGCGACGTGGTGCTCGCCGAGGACACGCGCCGCACGAGGGCGCTGCTCACCGCGCACGGGATCGAGCGGCCCGTCGAGCGCCTCGACGACCACGTGGTGAGAGAGCGCCTCGCGGGCGTGCTGGAGCGCGTCGCCCAAGGCGCGGTGATGACCCTGGTGAGCGACGCGGGCACTCCGCTGGTGAGCGACCCGGGGGGCGTGCTGGTGCGCGCCGCGGTGGAGGCGGGGATCACCGTGGAGGCCGTCCCTGGCGCGAGCGCGGCGCTGTGCGCGCTGGTGGTGTCGGGGCTGGCGGCGCACGGGTTCCGCTTCGTGGGCTTTCTTCCGCGGGAGGGCATCGAGCGCAGGCCCGCGCTCACGGCCATCGCGAGAGACCCGTTGCCGACGGTGCTGTACGAGTCTCCCGAGAGGGCGGCGCGCACGCTCGAAGAGCTCGCGGCGCAGTGCGAGCCCGCGCGACGGGGCGCGCTCTCGCGGGAGCTCACCAAGCGCTTCGAAGAGACCTGGCGCGGCACCCTCAGCGAGCTCGCGGCGCGCGCTTCTGACGGTGTGCGCGGAGAGGTGACCATCGTGGTCGAGGGCGCGCCTCCGCCCGCGGTGGACGACGCGGTAGACGTGGTCGACGACGCGCTCGACCGCGCGCTCGCGGCGGGGATGAAGCCGTCCGAGGCCGCGCGCGAGGTGGCCCGCGCCCTGGGCCTGAAGCGCGCCGAGGTCTACGCGCGGGCGATGGAGCGCTCCGCCGCGAAGAAGGAGTGACGCTCAGCGCTGCGGGGTGATGCGATCCAGGCCGCGCAGGTACGGGCGCAGCGCGGGGGGGACGACCACGGTGCCGTCGGCCTGCTGGTACTGCTCCAGGATCGCGACGAAGGTGCGTCCCACCGCGAGACCCGAGCCGTTGAGCGTGTGCGCGAGGCGGGGCTTCGCCTTCGGGTCGCCCTCGGGGCGGTACTTGATCGACGCGCGCCGCGCCTGGAAATCCCCGAAGTTCGAGCACGACGAGATCTCGCGGTACGCGCCCTGACCGGGCAGCCACACCTCGAGGTCGTAGGTCTTCTTCGCGCCGAAGCCGAGGTCGCCCGTGCACAGCGACACGACCCTGTAGTGCAGCCCGAGCGCTCGCAGCACGGCCTCGGCGGCGGCGGTGAGCTCCTCGTGCGCGCGCTCGCTGTCTTCGGGGCGCTCGATGCGAACCACCTCGACCTTGTCGAACTGGTGCTGACGGATGAGGCCCTTGGTGTCGCGGCCGTAGCTCCCCGCCTCGCTGCGGAAGCAGGGCGTGAACGCGACGTACTTCCGCGGGAGCGAGGCCCCGTCGAGGATCTCGTCGGCGTGCAGGTTGGTGACCGGCACCTCGGCCGTCGGGATGAGGTAGAGGTCGTAGGCGCGCTCTCCCTCGGCGGCGATCTTGAAGAGGTCGTTCTCGAACTTGGGGAGCTGGCCGGTGCCGCGCAGCGCCGTGTCGCGCACGAGGTAGGGCACGTACACCTCGGTGTAGCCGTGCTGCGTGACGTGCAGGTCGATCATGAACTGCGCGAGCGCGCGCTCCATCGCCGCGGCCACGCCCCAGAGCACCGAGAAGCGCGGGCCCGAGAGCTTCGTCGCGCGCTCGAAATCCAAGAGGCCCAGGGCGACGCCGAGGTCGTGGTGGTCCTTCGGGGTGAAGTCCATCGAGGGCTTCTCTCCCCAGGTGCGCACCACCACGTTGTCGGCCTCGGAGCCGCCCACGGGCGTCGTCGGGTCGGGCAGGTTCGGCACGCGCAGGAGGAGCTCGGCGATCTCGGCCTCGGCCTCCTTCTGCTGCTTCTCGAACGCAGCGGCTTCGTCGCCGAGCGCGCGCGCCTTGGCGCGGGCCTCGGCCTGCTCGGGCGATCCCTTCGGCAGCTTCGCGATGGCCGCGCTGGCCTCGTTCACCTGACGGCGACGCGCCTCGCACGCCACGATGGCCTCACGGCGCGTGGCCGCGAGGGAAGACACGCGCTCGAAGCCCTCGGGGAGGGCTCCCCGGGTCGAGAGCGACGCCTGCACCTCGTCGAGGTGCTCCACCACGTAGCGAAGGTCGAGCATAGGGCCGCGCAGGCTAGTCCAACGCGGCTTCGGGGTTCAACGGCGCCGACGCTCCCGGTACGATGACGGTATGACCCAGCCGGTGCGCGTGCGGTGGACCCTCGGCGACCTGGCGAAATCCGAAGCGTGCGTGGGCTGCGGCCACGGCCCCACCCGCCCCGCGCGGCCCGTCGAGGGCGCGGGCTTCGACCCCGACGCGCTCATCGACTGGGTGCCTCCCGTTCCCCTCTGCGCGGCCTGCCACGCCGAGCAGCGCCTCGCCGCGCGCAGGCTCTACCTCGCGCCGCGCGTGCTCCTCGCGGTGGCGGCCCTCGCGCCCGCGGTGGCGCTCACCCTCGCGCCCGTCCCTCCCGCGTGGGTCGACGGGGTGACCAACCAGCCCCCCGCGCTCGTGCTCGCGGTGGCGGCCCTCAGCGTCGCCGCGGCCTGGTGCGCGGTGCGCGCGTGGACGAAGCGCTCGCGCTGGCCCGTGGTGCTGCTCGAAGGCGCGCGCCGCGCGGTGGTGGTCCAGTCCTACGTCGCGGCCAACGTCGCCGACAACCCCGCGCGGCACTACCGCGAGGCCGCGGGCAACGGCCCCGAGGCCGAGCCCGTGCAGGGCCCGCCCGCGCGCCCGAAGGAGTGGCTCACGCTCGCGCTCTGGGGCTCCTGCGCGGCGGCCTTCATGAGCGCGTGGGGCGCGTGGCAGATGGTGTTCCCGCGGGTGATGATCGCGAACAGCGGGGCTACGCCCAGGGTGGTGCGCCTGCCCGACGGCCGCTCGTTCACGGTGGGCCCCGACGAGGTGGTGGTCACGCGGGCCCGCGCGGGGCGCTTCGACGTGGTGGTGCGCGGCGAGGGCCGCGACGAGGCGCGGCCGCTCACGCTCCCGACGGGGCGCGCGCACCTGCTCGACGCGGGCGGCGACGGCTGCTGGATGGTGCACGACGTCCGCGACGGCTTCGGCCTCGCGCCGCCGCGGGCGGCGGAGGGGCGCACGGAGTGGGTGGCGCGCGGGGCGTGGGTGCCCGTGACGTCTCCGCGGCACGCGCGGCGGGTGGAGTGCCCGATCCCCGCGTGGGGGTGGTGAGCCGTCGGGGTTTCGTCCCGATTTGATCGGGCTCGCGAGAGCGGTGTAGGGAGAGTGCGAGTCGATGGCCCAGTGCCCCACCTGCGGTAACGAGCTCGATCGCGCCACCGGCGAGTGCTTCTCGTGCGGTCGCACGGAGAACGTCTCGGTAAAACCCGACCCCTACATCGGTCGGGCCGTGGGCAACATCATGCTGGTCTACAAGATCGGCGAGGGTGCGATGGGCGCGGTGTACCGCGCGGGGCACCGGGCGCTGAAGACGCCCTACGCGGTGAAGATCCTCCGCAAGGAGTTCAGCGGAGACGAGACCATCGCCGAGCGCTTTCGCCGAGAGGCGATGGCGTGCAGCCGACTGCAGCACGAGAACGTGGTGTACGTGACCGACTTCGGGTCCGACCCGGAGCTCGGGCTGTACCTGGTGATGGAGTTCGTCGACGGCCCCTCGCTCGCGCAGATCCTGCGGAAGGAGAAGCGCCTGCCGCTCGGCCGCGCGGGGCGGGTCTTCGAGCAGGTGTGCGACGCGATGAGCGCGGCGCACCGGCTCGGGATCGTCCACAGGGACCTGAAGCCCGACAACATCCTCGTGTTCCGCGACCCCTCGCGGAGAGACTTCGTGAAGGTGGTGGACTTCGGCTTGGCGCGCATCCGCACCGACGAGGGCGGCGCCGAGCTCACGGCCACGGGCACCACGGTGGGCACGGTGGAGTACATCGCGCCCGAGCAGCTCACCAACCGCCCCGGCGCGGTGGGCCCCTGGAGCGACGTGTACGCGCTCGGGGTGATCCTCTTCGAGATGGTGACGGGCGAGAAGCCCTTCAAGGCCGCGTCGATGCTCGAGCTCGCGGTGAAGCACGCGACGGCCGAGCCTCCGCTCCTGTCGTCGGCGCGCCCCGACCTCGCGGGCACGCAGCTCGAGTCGCTCATCGCTGCCATGCTCGCGAAGGACCCGGCCGCGCGCCCCGGCTCGATGGACCTCGTGCGAGAGGGCATGGTCGCCGCCCTCGCCGAGCTCGCGTCGTGGGGCGTGACCGAGGCGACCTACCCCCCGTCGCGGGGACGTTCGCAGGCGCCCACGCCGGGCTTCGACGGAGAGTACGGCGGGAACCCCTCGTCGCGGCCGTCGATGCCCGTGGCGCCGTCGTCGGGCTCGTACCCGTCGGTGAGCTCGTACCCCGCGGCGTCGTCGGGCTCGTACCCGGCCGCGGGCTCGCACCCGTCGATGTCGTACCCGCCGCCCGCGTCGCAGAGCGCGCACTCGATGCGGGTGCGGGCGCTGGTGCAGCGCATCCGCGAAGAGGGCACGGACTCGGCGGTGGCGACGCTGCTCGCGTCGCTGCCGGGGGTCGACGCGCTCAAGGGCTCGGCGCTCACCATGGCGCTGTGGGGCGTGCTCCAGCAGGAGCTTCTGGAGGCCCCGCTGGGCTCACCACGGATGGAGCAGGTGTGCGGGCACCTGGGGTTGCTGGTGGGGGCGGTGCTGGAGGGCAACGACGAGGTCGAGCCCTCCGAGGCGCAGCAGCGGGTGTTCCGCGCGCTGCGCAACCTCCTCTCGCTCGCCGAGAAGGAGCGCAAGGAGAGGCTCTACGAGGCGCTGCGCCCGTGGCAGACGCACCCGCATTTCCCCAACGACATCCTGCCGTCGGGCGACCGGCGGAGCTTCTTCGAGAAGCTCAACCAGCCCGTGAGCGGGAACACCTTGAAGTCCGTGCTCACGCACCGCTTCGAGGTGTTCAAGAAGAAGTAGCCGACGACTCCGACGCGACGGCCACGCAGTCGACCTGCGCCGAGCCCTCGCGCGCGACGCCGTCTCCGTCGGTGAAGGCCACGCGCTGCGCGCAGTCGGGCGCGGTCGGGTCGGGGCGCGTGTCGTAGAAGAACCCGTGCGCGCCCGCGGGGGGCGCTCCGCCGAAGGGCACGGCGACCTGATCGACGAGGCACACCGCGCGGCCGTCGGCGGTGCGCTCGGCGAGGTAACGTCCGTGCGCGGCCTCGCACTGCGCGCCCGCGGGGAGCGTCTCGCGCACGACGCACGACACGCGGGTGAGCTCCCCCGGCGCGGGCGACGCGGGCGAGGTGGGGAGCGCGCGCGGCAGGCAGCGGCCTCCGATGGCGTTGCCGATGCGGTCGACGATCTGTTGCAGCGCGGGGCGGTAGTCGTCGGCGCAGATCGAGGCCACGGCGCCGGAGTTCCACGCCTCGTCGAAGCGCCGCGCGACCTGCGCGATGCGCCGCGAGGGCCAGGCGTAGCGGGGACCGGGCTCGCCGCACGAGAGGGTGCTCGGGTCGAAGCCGCTGGTCTGCGCGCGGCACGCGGGCATCATGCGGGTCGAGGGGCAGCTCGGGTCGGCGCGGTTGGGGCGCATGGTGTAGGGCCCTTGGGCGTTGGCGCTCTCCACGGCGTCGGCGCCGTCGGGGGAGTTCCCGAGGAGCGCGCCCCAGTCGGTGCGGCCGCCGCGCGTGGGGATGTCGAGGGGCACGCCCACGATGCCCGCGAAGATCACGCGCTCGGGGTGGTCGGGCTTGAGCGAAGGGAAGCCGCGGCGCGCGTTGGTCGTGTCGACGTATCGATCGATGGGCCAGGTCGGGTCCTGCGGGGAGCCCGGGGTGTATTGATAGAAGCGGAGGTTGAGCTCGCGGGTGGGGGCCCAGCGCGTCGCGTCGGGGTCGTAGACCGAGAGCGCGTCGTCGCAGGGCTGGCCCGCCTCGGCGTAGCGACAGTCGCGCACCGAGCCGTCTTCCTCGTCGGAGATCACCACCACGCCGAGCACGGCGTCGTCGCGCACGAAGCCGGCGTTCGGGTCCATGTTGCCCGGCGTGGCGCGTGGGTTGTGCACCACGAGGGCGCGGTAGGCCGACTCCAACTGCTGCTCCAGCCCGCAGCCCTGGGTCGAGAGGTACGCGTTGCAGACGAAGTCCTCGCGGAAGGCCGCCGCGTCGCTGGTGTCGGCGTCGAAGGTGAGGAAGGTCGGGTACTGGTCGGGGTTCTGCGTGCACCGCTCGGGGCGCGCGTCGGCGGGGAGCGTGGTCCACGGCCGGTGGTTGCGCATCGCGGCGCCGCTGCGGATCGGGTTGAGGAGCCCGTCGTCGCCGACGTCGTTGGCGCGGTCGCAGGTGCCGATGGCCGTGGTGCCGGGCGTGCCGAGGTCGGTCGAGACCACCGCGAGGTGCAGGCTCCGCACGGGCGGGCGCAGGGGCAGGCCCGAGGTCGCGTCGCGCGGAGGGTTCACGAGCTGGTCGATGAGCACGCCGAACTGCTCCCCGAGGCGGGCCTGGTAGGGCTGCATCGAGTTGGAGTTGTCGACGACGAAGAGGAGGTCGACCGCGTCGATGGCGTGGTTCTCGATGCGCGCGGTGAAGCTCGCGTTGAGCTGGTTGTGGGGTGTCGCAGAGGGGCGCTCGTAGCAGCCCGCGGCGAGGGTGAAGAGGGCCAGTCGCAGGTGACGTGAGGGGCGGAGCGGCATCGGAACACCTCCAGCGCGAGGAGCGTCTCGCGGGAGGGTGCAGAGCAACCGCGGGGCCGCGCGCGACGTCCCGTGAAACGCGCGGTGACGGGTCGTGAGGCGGGAGCCAACCGCGTTGTCGCTGGCGCCACCCGTGAGCGTTCGGCGCCGCGCGGTCCCGCCGCGTTCTTGGCCCTCTCTCTGCGCGCGGCGGATACTCCCACTCCCTCTGGCGAACGGACCCATGAGCCGCGACGACGAAGCCTTCCTCGAGGTCGACGCCGACCTCGACCCCGCGGTCGACCCGCGCGAAGACCCGACGCCCGAGCTCCCCCCCGTCGACGAAGACGACGCCTTCCTCGAAGTGATCGACGCGCCCTCTCCGTCGCAGCGGGCGCGGGTGGTCAGCGACGAGGACCTGCGCGTGGTGATCGCGCTCGCCGACGACGCGTGCCCGCTCCTCGCGGCGCTGTGGCCGTCGCGGCTCGCCCTCGCGGCCGATCCTCCCTCGGAAGACGCGCTGCGCGAGCGGGTGGGCTTCGCGCGCACCACCCTCAACCGTGTCACCCGCCGCGGGGCCGAGTGGCGCGCTCGCGCCGAGGTGGCGTCGGCCTCGCTCTCGCGACGTCTCTCCGCCCTCGGGGCGAGGGACGACGTCGGCGTCGCGCTCCCCGCGGCGGTGAGCGAGCTCGTGGCCTTCCACAAGCGCGCCCTCGCGACGCGGGTGAGGGACGAGGGCGGTGACGAGCGCGCCCTCTACGCCGCCGAGGCGAAGCGCCTGCGCGAAGAGGCCCGGTCGCGCGGCCTCGACGACGCCGCCCTCGCCGAGGCGTGCGCCTCCGTCGGGGTCGCGCTCCACGAAGACACCGCCGCCCCGTGGACGCCCTGCGTCGCGCTCCCCGACGCGCCGCGCACCCTCGACGCCGTCGCCGCGCAGCTCGCGTCGCCCTCTCCGCAGTGCCTCGCCGCGCTGATCGACGGCTCGATCGCCGCGTGGCTCGCGGCCAACCACGCGCCCGACGCGCTCGTCGAGGTCGCGCGCGAGGCCGCGGCCCTCGCCGGCCGTGACCCCGACGCGGCCGAGGTCGCCCGGTGGAGCCTCGCGTGGGCGCTCGGTCGAGAGGGCGTCGCCGTCGACGGCGTGGTGGTCACCTCGCCCGAGACCTTGCGTCAGCACCTCCGCGGGGGACGTCTCGACGACGCGCGCGTGGCCGCCATGGGGAGCGTGCTCGCGCGGTGGTTCCGCGACGCGGGGCACGGCGCGGTGGGCTCCGCGTGCGAGGCCCTCGCGAAGGGAGAGGCCCACGCGGCGATGCGCTTGCGCTGGGCGTTGGGCGAGCCCTTGCGCCTCGCGGGCCGCGCCGTCGACGACCCGGCTCGGCTCGCGCGTGAGTCGCTCGCGCGCAGGGAGTGCCGCGCCGAGGCCCTCTCGCTGTGGCGGAGCGGGGCGCTGGTGGCGTGGCTCGACGCGCTCCCTCGCGCGAAGCGAGACCCGGTGTGGCGCGACGCGCTGGCGACGACGACGGCGGGAGACGAGCGCGCGTTCTGGGAGGGCGCCTACCGACGCGCCCCCCGCGCGGCCCTGCGCGTCGCGGTGGAGGCCGCGGGCGAGACCCGCGTGGTGCGCTTCGACGGGGTGAGCGCGCTGCGGTCGACGATGCGCGTGGCCGTGGCGTGGGGCGCGCTGCGCGAGGCGCGGCGGGCGGGCGAGCTCTCGGCGTGGCTGGCGGTGGCCGCGCCCGACGTCGAGGTCGACGACGACCCGAGCGCCGACGACGACGTGGGCTTGAACCGCGCGCTGTGGTCGCTAGGGCACGCGGGGCTGGTGCTCGGGTGGGGCGCGGCGGGCCTGGGCGTGACCTCGCCGAGCGACCTCGTCGCGGCGTGGAAGCGCGGACCGGCGCAGCTCGAGGCGCAGGTGGCGCTCGGGCACGTGGGGGCGTGGCTCTCGCGCGCGCACGCCGACGCGGGCGTGGCGGGGATGACCCTCGCGCGCGCCGTGGCGCTCTGGGGAGAGGACCTCGGCGCGGGGGCGACGACGCCGGGCGTGGCGGCGCTGCGCGTGGCGCTCCTGTGCGGGCTCGACGCGCTCCCCGCGGACCCGCGGAGCTCGGGCGGGCCGCGCGGCGCGCGCTTCTCGGGGTGGACCTCCATCGACCCCGACCGCCGCGACCCCTCGGCGTGGAAGGAATTGTTCGAGGCCGAAGGGTCTCCCCTCGCGCAGCACACCGCGCTCCTGTGGGCGGTGCGCCACGCGCCCTCGCTCGCGCCCGTCGTGGCGCGCGTGGCCGCAGGAGAGACGGTCCCGAAGTCCGAGCTGCGCGAGGCGATGGAGGCCACCGGCGCGCCCGTCGCTTCGAACGCGCTCGCCGACGCGCTCGCCGAGGAGCGACGTCGCGCCGAAGCCGAGGGCGAGCGGCGACGTCTCGAGGCCGAGGCCGACCGGCTCGCGGCCGAGCGCGAGGCCGCGCGCGTGGCGCTGGAGGGCGCGGAGCGAGAGGCCGAGGCGGCGCGGGCGAGGCTGCGCTTCGAGGCCGAGCGCGAGGCCGCGCGGAGGGAGGTCGCGCGGGAGCTGGAGCGCGCGGTGACGGAGCGCGAGTCGACGCGCGCGTCGCTGCGCTGGGAGCTCGAGCGCGCAGAGGCGGCGCGGGCGCTGCGTGAGGCCGAGCAGGCGCGGGCGCTCGCGACGGTCACCGCGGAGCGGGACGTCGCGTCGGCGCGGCTCGCGGCGCTGGAGGCCGAGCGAGGGGCGAGCTCGACCTCGCTCGACGAGGCGCTGCGGTCGGCGGCGCGTCGGGCCGCGGAGGAGGCCGCCGCGCGCGTGATCGCCGACGACGAGGCCGCGCGCAGAGAGGCTTTGGAGCGGGCCGCGCGCGAGGCCGCCGAGGTCGTCGCGCGCGAGGAGGCCGCGCGGGTGGCCGAGGCCGCGCGGCGCGTCGACGAGGTGCGCCGCGACGTCGAGGCGCGCGTGGCGGCGCTGGTCGCTGAGGAGGAGGCCGCGCGCAGGGCCTACGAGGCCCGGGTCGAGGAGGAGGCCCGCCACGCCGAGGCGCTCGCCGCGGAGGAGGCCCGACGCGCCGAGGCCGACGCGCGGACAGAGGCCGAGGCCGAGTCCGAGCGCGCCGCGAAGGAGGCGGCGCTGGAGTCCGAGTGGAGGGCCGAGCGGGCGAGGGCCGAGGGCGAGCTCGACCGGCTCGCCGAGGCCGTGGTGCGCGCGAGGGCCGAGGCGAAGGCGCTCGCCGACGAGGCCGCCGCGCCCGACGCGGTCGACGAAGAGGCCGAGGCCGAGGCGCTGCGCGAGGCCCTCGACGGCGTGGTGGAGTCCGACGAGGCGCCCGAGGTCGAGGTCGATGACCTCTCCGACGTGGAGCCCGACGCGTGGCGGGTCGAGGTCGACCGTCTCGCGGAGTCCTACGCGCTCACCGACGACGACGCGCTCTCGCCCTTGCGAGAGGCCCTCGCGCGTTGGGCGTCGTCGCGCGAGGGGCACCCGATGGCCTCCGCGCTGCGCGACGCGGCCGAGGTCGCCGCGGCCCAGGCCGAGCCGGCCTTCGAGGTCTTCGTCGCCACGCGCTTCGAGTCGCGCGCGCTGACCCTCGACGACGCGCCCCCCGGAGACGACCCGGTCGAGGTCCCCCCCGACGCGGTGGGCGACGACGGCGCGGTCGACCCGTGGGCCGTGGCCTTGCCGCCCGCGCAGACGTGGGGCCACTGGTCCGCGACGCTCCCGCTGGCGCTCCCCGCGCGCGAGGCGCCCTGCGCGGCGTGCGACGGCGGTGTCGCGACATGTACGTCGTGTGAGGGCGCGGGCACCATCCAGTGCAAGGCGTGCAGCGGCAGGGCCCGCGCGCGCTGCCCTCGCTGCGCCGGCGGCGGAGAGGTCGCGACCCCCGCGGGCGACGCGCGCTGCCCCGTGTGCGCGGGCCGCGGCGACCTGCGCTGCGAGGCCTGCGAGCTCGGCCGCGTCCCGTGTGTGCCCTGCGAGGGCCGCGGCGGAGACCCCTGCGCCGCGTGCGAGGGCGTCGGCCGGGTGAAGCGCGCGCCCTCGCTGGTGCAGTCGGTGACCGGCGTGTCGGCGCGGGCGCTGGTGGCGGGCGAGCTCCCCGACGCGGTGCGCGCGCTGATCGCGGCGGGAGACGCCGAGGCCGAGCCCGTGGTGTACGTCGAGGCCGACGAGGTCGACCCCGCGGCGCTCGCGAGGGAGATCCCGCACCGGGCGCTCGCGGCGGCGTTGGCCGACCTGATGGCGGCCGAGGCGGCGCGCGCGGGCGAGGGACGTCGCGTGGTGCGGCAGCGGGTGGTGGTGCGGCGCTACCCCGTCGCGCGCGCGTCGTGGGCGGTCGAGGGCGCGTCGCACGAGGTGGTGGTGCACGGCGCGCGCGGCGCGGTATGGGCGGCGCGAACGCCCTTCGAGGCCTGGGCCGACGCGCGGCTCGACGAGGCCCGCAGCGCGATGGCGCGCGACGCCGTGGAAGACGCGATCGCGCCCCGCGCGCATGGTGGCCGAGGTCGACCCGGCGCACCCGGGCGCGTCGGACTGCGCGGAGTCCCTCGGCGCGGCGGTGGTGGCGCTCGCGCGTCGCGGCGAGCACGAGCGGGCGCGCGCGGTGGCGGCGGCGGCGACCTGCCTGAAGTGGGAGGCGTGCGTGGCGCGGCTGGTCGAGGCCGAGCGCGAGCTCGCGCGACGTCTCGACGGCCCCGCGGCGTGGGCATTGGTGGAGGAGGCGCGTACGTCCTTCGCGAAGGGCCGTCGCGAGCGCTGCGTGGCGAGCCTCACGGCGCTCGCGAAGGTGGAGCCGACAGCGCCGACGGCGCCGAGCTCGCGGGCGCGCTGGGCGCGCGGGTGGCCGACGACGCGCGGGCGCTGTTGTCGCGCGGAGAGCTCACCGCCGCGAGGGCGATGCTGCGCGCGGTGGAGGGGGTGACCTTCGCGGCCTTCACCGCGGCGGTGGCCGAGGTCGACGCCGCGGTCACGCGGGCCGAGCGGCGCGCGCGGTGGGCGGGGGTGTTGCCGTGGGTGATCGCGGCGGCGCTGGCGCTCGCGCTGCTGGTGACCGCGCTGCGCTGAGCGCGCTACGCCGTGCGGGTGATCTTCAGCGGCAGCGTCGCGTCGCCTGACACCATTCCCCCGTCGAGGAAGTCCGGCGGGTCGCGCAGCGCGTCGCGCAGCGCCCGCTGCAGGCCCGGGTCGGCGTCGACCCACGCCATCACCGGGCCGTCGCCCCACGCCACCATCCGCGCGCCGTCGTTCGCCGGTCGGTCCTTCTCCAGCGCGCGCCGCGCGTCGGCGTAGAGCGCCCACACCACCCGGCCGTCGCTCGTCGACCATACCGCCCAGTGCATCGCCGCCGCGTCGCGCAACCCGCCCGCGGCCAGCACCCGACGCTTCGCCCCGCGCGCGCGCATCGACGGCATCACCCCCGTCACGAAGGCCGTCCGCAGCGCGTCGCGCCGCTCGCCCGAGGCCATCCGCGGGTGGCGCGCGGCCTCGCCCTCGAGCCACAGCCACGAGGCCCCGCGGGTCACCACCCGCTCCACGCGCCCGGTGTCGATCGCCGTCGTCATGGCGGCGACCCTACGCACGCCCGCGAATCCTCACCATCCCCCGTAGACATTCCCTGTCACGGGTGATGGACATTCCCTGGCAGGGGCTTCCTAGGAGCCGACCTACTCCTGGTCGTCGTCGAAGCGCACGCGGAGCACCTCTCCGCCGAGCACCTCACACACGGCCTTCACCGAGGGGTGGGCGCGGGCGGTCTCCTCTCGCTGACGTCGGGCCTCGTTGCGCGCGGACTCCTCCAGGCGGGCGAGCGTCGGGGCCTCGTCGGGGAGGCTCCCCTGCGCGAGCTCGATGGTCGGGCGCGAGCCGAAGACCTTCTCGGCCGCGACGGCGATGACCTCCTGCGCCTCGGGCGTCGCGAGCTTCTTTCGGAAGAAGCTGTCGCGCGCGTCGATGGCGAGGCGCACCACCGACCCGTCGACGTGCAGCGGCACCGCGCCCTTCAGCACCGGCACCAGCGCGTGGTCCATCGCCGCGACGAGGGAGCGCCACGTCGGCATCACCTCCATCGCGCGAGAGATGTCGACCATCTCCTCGGGCGGAGATTGCGCCGCGACGCGCTGCGCCTGCGGGGCCTGCGCGGCAGACGGGGCCACCGCGGCGCGGGCGGCCTCCTGCCGCTGGGTCTGCGCCCGCGCGCGAGCGAGCCAGTCTTGCGACGGAGCCGCGGCCGTCGCCGTCGCCGTCGCGCTCGCCGTCGGAGCGGCCGCCGTCGGAGCGGGCGTCGTCGCGCGCATCGTGGGCGCCGTCACCGGACCGCTCGCCTGCGGCGCGCCAGGACGCGGCCCGCTCGCGGGAGACGCGCTCGCCGCGGGGCCCGGTCGCGACGCGCCTCCGCCGCCGCCGCCGGGAGACGAGCCCGTGGGGCGCGGCGGGGGAGAGCCCGACGAGAGCCTGCGCTCCATGTCCATCAGCCGCGCGACGAGGTCGTCGGCGGGGAGCAGCGGCGGTCGGTGCGCGAGGCGCACGGCGCCCATCTCCAGCACCCAGCGGGGCTCGCGCGCGCGGGCGACCTCTTCGGTGACCTTCGCCCAGCCCGCGAAGAGGCGCTCGAGGTCGATCGCGTCGTGCGAGGCCGCGAGCGAAGTGACCTCCGCGCGCTCCTCGTCGGCGAGGTCGAGGAGGGGACCCGGCTCGTTCACCACGCGCGACACCACGAGGTCGCGCAGCACACCCAACAGGTTCTTCGAGACGTTCCCGAGGTCGAAGCCCTCGTTCACGACCGTGTCGAGGATCTTCAGCGTGGCGGCGGCGTCGCCCGAGAGCATCGCGCGCGCGAGGTCGTACAAGACCTTGTGGTCGGCGACGCCCAGGAGCTTCGCCGCCGCGGCGCCGGTGAGGTCTCCCTCGACGCCCGCGAGCACCTGGTCGAGGAGCGAGAGCGCGTCGCGCAGCGAGCCCGCGGCCTCGCGCGCCACGAGGGCGACCGCGGCGTCGTCGTGAGAGACCTTCTCCTCGGTGAGGATGCTCGCGAGCCGCGCGCGGATGAGCTGCGTCGGGATGAGGCGAAAGTCGTAGCGCTGGCAGCGCGAGAGGATCGTGATCGGGACCTTGTGCGCCTCGGTGGTCGCGAAGATGAACTTCACGTGCGGCGGAGGCTCCTCGAGGGTCTTCAACAGCGCGTTGAAGGCGCCCGTCGAGAGCATGTGGACCTCGTCGATGATCACGACCTTGTAGCGGTCGCGCGAGGGCCGGTAGGGCAGGGTCTCTTGCAGACGTCGCACGTCGTCGACGCCGTTGTTCGACGCGCCGTCGATCTCGGTGACGTCGGGGTCGCGGCCGAGGGCGATCTCGGTGCAGGCCGCGCACTTCAGGCACGGGTCGGTCGTGGCGCCGTCGCGGTCGAGGCAGTTGAGGGCCTTGGCGAGGATGCGCGCGATGGTGGTCTTGCCCACGCCGCGCGCCCCCGTGAAGAGGAAGGCGTGCGCGACGCGGCCCTGGGTGATGGCGTTGCGGAGCGTCTGGACGACGTGCTCCTGCCCGACCAGGTCGCTGAAGGTGCTGGGGCGCCACTTGCGCGCGAGGACGAGGTAGCTCATCGCAGGTGCCGCACTCTAGGACCGCCCTCGCCGCACGGTCCACCTAACGGCTCAGCGCACGAAGACCGCCATCGCGTCGGCGAGGCCGACGTTGGGGTAGTCGTTCCAGTTCCGGGTGACCGCGCCGCGCGCGTACATGATCGACACCGCGGGCACGCGCAGCGACCAGTCACACGTCGTCTCGGTGCTGCCGTTCACCACCAGCCAGCCCGTGTCGGCCGGGCAGCCGCCGTAGTTCCGGTTGATGAACCAGTGGCGGCCGTAGTTCCCGCGGCCCTCGATCTGGAAGAAGTTCTGCCCCTCGGACGCGAGGTCGGTCCACGTCGCGGACTGCACCCGCGCGCGGGTGAACCAGTCGGTGCGGCTCGTCCCGCTCGCGTCGAAGCGCAGGAAGGCCCGCTCCGCGCCGCCCTCGTACAGGGCCAGCCGCGCCTGCGACACGGTGAACCCGCTGTTCCACCGCGCGAGGATCCGCGAGGCGTAGTGCACGCTCGACCGCGACACGTTCAGCGCGCCCACCACGCCCTCGTTCACGCCGGCGCTGTTCCACAGGTCGCTCGGCTCGCCCGCGACGCCCGACGAGAGCTTGTAGACCATCGTCCAGCCGCCGCCGTCCGTCACCATGTCGCAGTACACCGGGAACGACTCCATCGCCCCCGCGCCGTCGATGTCGATGGGGTACGTCCCGCTCGGCAGCGTCGGGAAGCGCGCGTGGATCGCCGCGCAGCTCCCGAGCGTCTCGCACGCGCTCGCCACGCACGCCTGCCCAGAGATGCACGCCGTCCCGCAGCCTCCGCAGTTCAGCTCGCTCACCCGCGTGTCGGTCTCGCACCCGGTCGCGGCCATCCCGTCGCAGTCGCCGTAGCCCGCCTCGCAGGACGCCACCGCGCAGGTCGACGCCGCGCAGGTCGAGCTCGTCGCGTGGGGCAGCGCGCACGCGCGACCGCAGCCTCCGCAGTGGGCCGCGGTCACGCGCGTGTCGGTCTCGCACCCGTTGCCCGTCGCGCCGTCGCAGTCGGCGAAGCCCGCGGTGCAGGTCAGCGCGCAGGCCCCCACCGCGCACGCGGCCACCGCGTTCGGAGCGCTCGCGCACGCGTTGTCGCACGTCCCGCAGTGCGAGACCGTGATGCGCGTGTCGGTCTCGCAGCCGTTGCTGCCGACGCCGTCGCAGTCTCCGAAGCCCGTCGCGCACGAGGCCACCACGCAGCGGCTCGCCGAGCACGTCGCCGTGGCGTTGGGGAGGGCGCACACCGTCCCGCAGGCGCCGCAGTGGTTCACGCTCGCGCGGGTGTCGACCTCGCAGCCGTTCGAGGGGTCTCCGTCGCAGTCGGCGAAGCCCGCGTCGCAGGCCCACGCGCAGGCGCCCGCCGCGCACGACGCGGTGGCGTTCGCGCGCGGGGCGCACACCGTCCCGCAGGCGCCGCAGTGGTCGGTGGAGCGCGAGGTGTCGGTCTCGCACCCGTTGGCGGCGCTCGCGTCGCAGTCGGCGAAGGGCGCGGTGCACATGGCGACGGCGCACGCGCCGTTCATGCAGGCCGCGGCGCCGTTGGTGACCTCGCAACGCTGGTCGCACGCGCCGCAGTGGGCGGTGTTGGTCTGCGCGTCGACGCAGGCGCCTCCGCAGCACGACTGGGTGCCGGGGCAGGGGCGCGTGGCGTTGCAGCCCGTGACGCAGGTGTTGCCGACGCAGAGCATCCCCGCGGGGCAGTGGTCGTCGGTGAGGCAGTCGACGCAGGCGTGGGTGGCCGTGTCGCAGCGGCGCGAGGTGCTCCCGCCGTCGCCCGCCGAGGAGGCGCACGCGGCGTCGTCGCGGCACCCGGCGGCGCAGGCGTTGGTCGCGGCGACGCAGTACTGCCCCGCGGGGCAGAGGTCGGCGCTCGCGGTGCAGGCCACGCAGCGGCCGGTGGAGGTGTCGCACGCGGGGCCGCCCGGGTCGCTCGCGCAGTCGGTGTTGCTGGTGCAGCCTGTCGGGCCCGTGTCGACAGGGACGTCGGGCGCGTCGTTCACCGCGGGGACGTCGGGCGCGTCGGGGGCGACGGTCACGTCGACGACGTCCATGGGCGAGGGGACGTCGACGCCGGTGTCAGCGCCCGCGTCGGTGCCAGGAGGGGTCGTGGTGGTGGTGTCGCCGCTGCACGCGGCGAGGGTGCTCACGACGCACGCGAGGAAGACATCACGGCTGCGCATGCCGCGATGGCATCACGACCGAGGGGGTGATGGCGAGGGGGAGGCTTCATCCTCCATGCACGCCCGCAGCGCGGCCTTCGCCCGGTGGAGCAGCACGTCGACGTAGCCGCGGGAGATCCCGAGCGCGTCGGCGACGTCGTCTCCGGGGCGTTCATCCAACAGGCGCAGGGTGACCACCGCGCGCTGCGGGCCGCACAGGCGCGTGATGCAGAGGCGCAGGCGGTGGGCGTCCTCGGCGCGCTCGGCCATCTCGGCGGGCGATCCCTCTTCGTCGGGCGGCGCGGACTCCACGGGCAGGTGCGGCCTCGCGCGGTGGTGGAGGCGACGTCGGTTGCGCGCGGCGTTCGTCACCATCGCGCGCACGAACGCGGGCCACGCGGCGCGGTCGGCGGGGGCGTTGCCGGCGCGGGCGAGGGTGACGAAGGCGCAGAGCGCGTCTTGCACGGCGTCGACGGCGTCTTCGGGCGAGAGCCCCTCGCGGCGCGCGGCGGCGGAGAGGGGGCGGCGCATCGCGGGCAGGAGCGCCCCGAGGTCGGTGAGGGGGTCGGTGTTCACGCCAGTGGGGAGCAGAGGTGCCGGGGAGGGGGATCTTACAGCGGTAAGAATTTCCCTCGCGGCGACCTCTCCTCACCGAAGGAGACCCGCGATGGAAGGACTGACCCAGGTAGACGACGCGAGCTTCGAGGCCGAGGTGTTGAGGGCGAGCGTGCCGGTGATGGTGGATTTTGGCGCGGTGGTGCGGCCCGTGCCGGGCGCTCGACCCGATCGTGCAGCGACTCGCGGGCGAGCTCGCGGGGCGGGTGAAGGTGGTGACCGTCGACGTCGACGACGCGCCCGCGACGGCGGCGCGCTACGTGTGCGCGCGGCGCCCACGGTGATGGTGTTCGCGAGGGAGAGCGCGCGTCGCGACGCGGGGTGGGCCTCGCCTCGCGCGAGTCGCTCCTGGCGCTGTTGGAGTGAGGAGAGAGGGAGGCGCGCCGCAGGGGAGACGAGAGGGAGCTGCTGGGAGGGCATACGCGTCGGACCCTCGCGAGCCCGGCCCTCTCCTCTCCCGCGTGCGGGAGAGGGGCCGGGGGTGAGGGCCAACAGCCCGCCCCCGCCCGCGCGCGCCCTCGGGAGCCTCCGCCGACCCACCCCTATGCGTCCGCCGACCCGCCCCTATGGGTCCGTCGACCCATACGCATGGGTCCGTCGACCCATACGTATGGGTGTTTCCTCGTGAAAACGGCCCTTTTCGCTCAGCCCTCGGAGGGGGCTTCGTCGGCCTTCGCGTCGCGCGAGGGCCGGTCGAAGAACTCGATCACCGAGCGGATCGCGCTGTAGACCCCGGCGTCGTTCTGCGCGACCTGCGCGAAGACCTTGTAGACCTTCAAGAGCACCGGGCGCGCGAGCAGCCCGCGGTGGATCGCCAGGTCGCCCAGCAGCGAGAGCATCTCCTGCGTGTGGCCCTCGACCTCCTCGCGGAGCGAGCGCGCGGCCTCGTGCGTCGCCAGATGCGCCGCCAGCAGGTCGCCCTCGAAGACCGCGAGGTCGGCGCCGCCGTCCTTCGCGGCGAAACCCTTCACCAACTCGGGGTGCTTCATCGCGTAGCGGGCCACCTTCACGAGCTGCTCGGCCTCGCCCTTCAGCATCTTGCCGACGCCGCTCTTCCTCTCGTCGGCGTTCAGCTTCACCGACAACGGACGCAGCAGGTCGTTCAAGCGCTTCAGCGCCTCGATGGCCTCGCGCCCCGCCGCGCGCAGCTCCGCGACCTCCTTCGTCTCGGGCAGGCCCTCCTCGGAGTGCGCCTCGGCGGGCTTCTCCTCTGGGGTCTCCTCGGTGCCCTCTTCGGTGCCCTCCTCCGCGGAGGTCTCTTCGGTGACCTTCTCCTCTTCGCTGGCCTTCGCCTGCGGCTTCGCCGCGGGCTTCGCGTGGGTCTTCGCGGCGCTCTTCGCCGGGGTCTTCTTCGTGCTCTTCGCCGCGGGCTTCTTCGCTGTGGCCATCGTCGTGGGTCTCCGCTGGGGGGTGGTAGAGGGCGGAGCGGGAGTACAGACCTCGCGCCAGCCCGACCGCAAGCGCTAAGAGTGCTTCACGGTTCTACCGGGTGCGGAGACACCGTGAGCGCGCGCAGGCGGGCGATGAGGTCGGGGTCTCCGTGGGTGGCGGTGAGCGCGACGGCCATGGCCCACGCGGGGTCGAGCGCCCTCCCCTCGCGCGCCGCGGCGAGGTGCCGTTCGCGGTGTTCGTGCGTGAGCCGCAGCGACCAGTTGTCGGCCGTGACCGTCCCGGGGACGTTGTAGCTCTCGCGCATCCCGTAGAGGTCGCAGAAGTAGACCATCACGCTGCGCGCGCGGCTGGTGAAGAGCTCGGCGAGGCGCGCGTGCGCGAGCAGCGACGCGTCGTGCGTGAGCGCGCGCTCCCAGCGCTCGCGGCGGGAGGGGTCTCCCCCCGAGAGGACGCCCGCGAGCTGCGCGGCGAAGGGGCCCGCGGCGCCCGACGACACCTGCTCGGCGGCGACCGACCAGATGGTGCGGGTGTCGTGGTTGCCCACCATGATCCAGTCTTCGGCGAGGGCGTTCTCGCTGCGGTACACGTCGTCGGGGTCGGCGGGCTTCGCCTTCTGCGTGATGCAGAAGCGCCCGAGGCCGTGGCGCGCGGTGACGGCGGCGAGGGGCGCGGGGCGGGTGGAGAGCACCTCGCAGACGAGGTCGTGGGTGGCGCGCCCGCGGTCGCGCGCGGCGGCGACGAGGAGGTCGAGGGCCCAGGCGTAGCGATCGACCTGCGCGGCGGTGAGGTCGCGCGCCCAGCGGTCGGCGTGGCGCGGGAGCGAGCGGTCGATCTGTTCAGGAGAGACGATCGCGAAGCGGGCGAGGTCGGGGTGGTCGTCGAGGTCGGGGGATTCGTAGAGGCGCGCGCCGGCGCGCACGGCGGCGTGGGGGTCGGGGGTGTCGTCGCGGTAGACCCAGGGGCAGACGAGGCCGTGCGGGTGGTCGACGCGGAGCCCGTCGAACTCGTCGAGGAGCTTCTCGAAGCGCGCGCGGAGGTACTCGCGCACGGCGCCGTCGCGCTGGTCGGGGTCGAGCACGGGGTAGCCCCAGGGCTGGCCCTCGGGGTTGGTGCGGCTCGGCGGCGCGCCCATGCGGTAGCCGCGGAGGAAGATCGATCGCCAGCGCCAGAGGTCCTGCGCGCCGAGGCCGACGTGGAGGTCGCCGTAGAGGCGCAGGCCGAGGGCGGCGCAGCGGTCGCGGAGCGCGCGGTGCTGCTCGGAGAGGCACCACTGCTCGAAGACGTGACGTCGGTGCTCGCTGGCGTGGGTGTCGAGGAGGAAGGCGCGCCGCGCGCGCGCGTCGGAGAGGCGCTCGGGCGGAGGGTCGTAGAGGCGCGCGTCGAGGGGGTCGGCCCAGCGCTCGGGGCTCCACGCGCCGTGGAGCGATTGGAGGACGGGGAAGAGGACGCCCGGTTCGATCCACGAGGCGTTGTGGGCGGAGAAGTCGTCGAGGGTGTCGCGGAGGGCGTCGGCGCGGGCGAAGGCGAGGGCGAGTGCCTCGCGGCAGCGGTCGTAGGCGATGGGGTACGCGACGCGGTCGGCGAAGTGGGACTGGGGTGTGAGGGCGAGCGCGCGGGCTTCGTTGTCGGAGAGGAGCCCGCGCTCGACGAGCCAGGGGAGCGAGGTGAGGAGCGGGTTCTTCGAGAACGCGGTGCCGTCGTAGGGGGAGGGGTTGTCGCGCGAGGTCTCTCCCTGCGGTCCGAGCTGGATACCCGTGAAGCCGAGGGCGCGCGCGTGGGCGAAGAGGGCGTGTGCGCCGTGGCTGTAGGGCGAGCCGTACCCGAGGTCTTCATCGGGGAAGGCGGGGAGCGAGGCGTCGTGGATGCCGAAGACGAGGGCGTCGACGCGGAGCGCGCGGAGGGCCTCGTCGACGACGCGGCGGTAGGAGTCGTCCCAGGGGTTCACGCGCGCGAGTGTGGCAGAGGGCGCGGGGCGCTACGGGTGGGGCGGCGCGTTGCCCTGGTTGAGCATCCGGCCGATGAGCGCGTGCGTGGAGGCGGGGATCGACAGCACCGCCGACGGGCGCAGCGTCTCGCCCTCGGCGCGCAGCGACGTGATGAGCGTCGCGACGGGCGAGCCCTGCGACTGGGCCGTGACCTCGCGCCAGCGGCGGAGCATCTGCGTCTCGCCCTGCAGGAGCGCGTCGACGAGGCCGGGGAAGATCGCCGCGACGCCGAACACGCCCTCGGCGTCGGCGCCCTCGATGGTCACCGGCGCGGGGTGCTCGGCCATCGCCTCGCGGAGCTTCGCGCGCGCGTCGGGGGCCATCACCATCCACACCCGCGCGCCGTCGGGAACGAAGAGGAGCTCGATGGGGGTGTTGTCGAGCGCGGCGGGCCGCGGAGCGCCAGGGCGCGCGGGGGGCGTCGGGGCGCGCAGCGACGCGGGCGGGATGCGTACGAGCAGCGACCCCGCGGGGACGCCCGGGCCCACGGTTCCGTTCGCGTTCGCGGGGAGCACCGTCCAGCGGGTGGGGTCGAAGTGCTTGTCGAGGCGCATCGCGCGCGCGACGCCGAAGCGGCGCAGGGCCGTGACGAGCTCGCGCACGTTCGCCACGAACTGCCGCGGGGGCGTGGTGAGCTCGGCGAGGGAGACGTTCCAGTAGTGGTTGGCGGCGTCGCGGCCCGCGGCGGAGGCGTAGCGCACGCGGTCTTGCGCGAGGAGCGACGCGAGGGCCGTGCGGAGCGCGACGCGGTCGGCCTCGAGCATCCGCGTGCGCGGGATGAGCGAGCGCGAGACGGCCGAGGGCACGAGGTTGAGGGTGGTGCGCAGCGGCTCCAGCGACGCGGCGCTCGCGGAGTAGAAGCTCGCGCCGGAGGGCATCCGCGCGAGCAGGTCGACCGGCGCTCGCTGCCCGCTCACCGCGGCCACCATCTGCTGCACCAGCGGCGCGGAGGGACGTCGCATCGCGACCGCGGCCGTCACGCGCGAGCCCTGGTCGCCCAGCGAGAGCGCGACGCGCGCGGCGTCGACCTCGGCGAGGGTGGTGGGGATCGCCTGGAGCGCGTCGGCGATCCAGCGGTGCATCACGCCCTCGAAGGCGACGTCGTTCGGGTCGGGCCCCGGCGCGAGGTCGCTCACCGCGCGGTCGAGCTCGTGCCGGAGGTCGACGTCGACCACCTCGCGGAGCTGCGGGACGTGCACGTCGACCACGACGTTCCCTTCGCTCGGCGGGACGGGGCTCGCCGCGAGGGTGCGCGTGAGGTACGGCCCCACCGTCGAGAGGATGGTCTCGGTCGCGACGCCGCGCTCCGACACCACGAGCCGCGCGCTGCCCTCGGGGCCGGCGGCGGGGGCGATCCAGCGCGGGTCTCCGCGCTCGCCGCGGTCGCGGTCGACCACCCGCTGCCAGCGCTGCCGGGCCTCTCCCTCGGCGCGGAGGGTGAAGCCGTCGCTCGCGCGCGCCACGGCCTGCTCGTAGGGCACGGCCGCGAAGGCGAAGGCCCCGCGGGGCGTGTTGCGCGGTCCGTCGAAGAAGAAGAAGAGGTCGACCGGGCCGTCGCGGTCGAGGAGCGGGAGCATCGACTCGCCGCCGACGATCTCGGGCAGGGCGCCGTCGAGGATCTCGTTGGCCGCGTCGCCGAGGCCCGAGAGGGCGCCGAAGCGACGGGCCTCTCCGCGAAGCGAGTCGACGCGCACGGTGGCGATGGCGCCGCGGGGCACGGGCACGGGCGACAGGTCGGGCGTGGGCGCGGGCGGAGGCGTCGGGGTGGTGTCGGCCTGCGCCACGGGCTGCGGGCGCTGCGAGGAGCTGCACGCCGAGGCGGCGAGGAGCGTGGCGAGGGCGAGCGTGAGTCCGTGGCGCATGGGTCCGCGGACATACCACCGCGCGCGGTGGGATCGGAACCCGCTACCGGCGGATCCACTCGTAGAGCACGACGAGCGGGAGCGTGATGAACCCGAGGTCGGCGTCGAGGCCCGCGATCACGTCGGCCCGCTGATCGCCCGGGAAGTACCGCGCCTCGACCCACAGCCCCACGGCCATGCCGTAGCTCGCGTGGTAGTTGAGGCTGCGCGACCCCACCACACGCGGCCGAAGGCGCCCGGCGCGACGGGGTCGCGCAAGAGGTCGAGCGCCCCGCCCGCAGAGAGCACCAGCGGGAAGGTCGGGCTCACGGGGAGCTGCACCGACGCGCCCGCCATCGCCGACACGTCGACGAAGTCGTCGGTGCGGAACGCGATGAACGGCCCCACGCGCGCGCCGTAGGGGGTGCGCGGGCCGAACATCACGTCGGCGCGCAGGCCCAGGGTCCAGAGCACCTCGCGCTGGGGCTCGGGGGTGACCGTGCCGCCGACGCCGAGGGTGACCGCGGCGCTCCACTGGGTGTAGGCGCTCGCGCGGGGCGCGGCGGAGAGCGACGCGAGCGCGAGCGCGGCGGCGACGCAGCGCGGGGCCATCGGTGCGGCCGGTGATGTAACACAGGCGTTCCGCGGAATGGGCTTCGCGCCTACACTCGCGCGCCGTGATCCGGCTGACGAGACCGTGGTTCGACGACGCCGAGCACGCGGGCGTCGACGCCGTGCTCCGCTCGGGGATGCTCGTGCAAGGCGCGCAGGTCGCGGCCTTCGAGGCCTCCCTCCAGCGCGCGCTCACCGCCCGCGGCGCGGCGGGGGGCTTCGACGTCGCCGCCGTCGCCACGGGCACCGTCGCGCTCGAGCTCGCCCTCGCGTCGTCACCGACCCCCGCGGGCGTCGGCGACGAGGTGATCGTGCCCGCGGTCACCTGGCCCTCGCCCGGTCACGCGGTGATCCTCCGCGGCGCGACCCCCGTCGTCGTCGACGTCGACCCGCTCACCTGGAACCTCTCTCCCGCCACGGTCGCGCCCGCGCTCACCGACCGCACCCGCGCGCTGATCGCCGTTGACCAGTTCGGCGTGCCCGCCGACGTGCCCGCGCTCCGCGCCGTCGCGCCCTCCATCGACCTCATCGAAGACGCCGCGTGCGCGCTCGGGTCATCGCTTCACGGAGCCCTCTGCGGACTCCTGGGCGATGTCGGCACGTACTCCTTCCACCCGCGCAAGGTGATCACCACGGCCGAGGGCGGCGCGGTGCTCACGCGCGACCCGTCACGCGCCGCGCGGGTGCGGGCGCTGCGCAACCACGGTCAGGCGACGCCCGGGGTCTTCGTCGACGCGGGGCCCAACGCGCGCATGAGCGAGCTGCACGCGGCCCTCGGCGTCGCGCAGATGGAGAAGCTCGACGCGATCCTCGCGCGGCGCGTCGAGCGCGCGGAGCGCATCCGCGGCGCGGTGAAGCTCCGCTGGCAGGGCGCGCCCGAGGGGGCGACGGTGAACCACCAGACCCTGGGCTTCGTGCTCCCTCCGCGCGAGGGGATGTCTCGCGCCGAGGCCCGCGACGCGGTGATCGCCGCGCTGCACGCGCGTGACGTGCAGGCCGGCGTGCTCTCCTACGCGCTGCACCGCCTGCCGCAGTTCGCGCGCTTCGCGGTGAACGCCGGGCGCGCGCTCCCCGTGGCCGAGGCCGTCGTCGACGGCGGCGTGGCCGTGCCGCTCCACCCCTTGATGAGCGACGGCGACGTCGACGTGGTCATCACCGCGCTGCGCGAGCTGTGCGGCTGGGCCGAGGGGATCAACCCCTTTGAAGGTGTCGCATGAGCGAGGCGGTGGTCGAGGTGAAGAACCTCGTGAAGGTCTTCTCGACGGGCTTCATCCGCACGAGCCCGCGCATGCCCGGAGAGCCCCCGCGCTGGCTGGAGCGGCAGACCGCGAAGGTCTCGTGGGGAGAGAAGATCCACAAGGTCGTCGAGGCCGTGCGCGGGGTCACCTTCGAGGTGAAGCGCGGAGAGATCTTCGGGTTTCTCGGGCCCAACGGCGCGGGCAAGACGACCACGATCAAGACCCTGCTCGGGCTGATCTTCCCGTCGAAGGGAGAGGTGCGGCTCTTCGGCGAGCCCGTGACCTCGCCGTCGGCGCGGCGTCGCGTGGGCTTCCTGCCTGAGAACCCGTACCTCTATCAGTACCTCTCGCCGCGCGAGGTGCTCGACCTGTGCGGACGTCTCTCGGGCATCCCCGCCGACGAGCGCGCGTCGAGCGCCGAGCAGCTCCTGCGCCGCGTGGGCATCGGCTCGGTGATGGACCGTCCGCTGCGTCGCTTCTCGAAGGGGATGCTGCAGCGCGCGGGGCTCGCGCAGGCGCTGATGGGAGACCCCGAGCTCTTGATCCTCGACGAGCCGATGACCGGCCTCGACCCCATCGGGCGCAAGGAGGTGAGGGACCTCATCCTCGAGGAGCGAGAGCGCGGGCGCACGGTGATGTTCAGCTCGCACATCCTCTCGGACGTCGAGATGCTCTGCGACCGGGTGGCGATCGTGAACCGCGGGGAGCTCACGGCCTGCGGCTCCCTCGACGAGCTCCTGCAGCGCAGCGTGCGCGCCGTGGAGGTGGAGCTCGGCACGACCCCCGACGCGCTGCCGACGTCCCTCACCGCGATGGAGGGCGTGGCGGTGAGCGCGCTGCGCGACCACGCGGTGGTCACCGTCGAGGGCGAGGAGGAGGCCCAGCGGGTGCTGCGCGCCGCGCTGGAGTCTTCTGTCCCTGTCCTCGCGGTCACGCCGCGGAGGGAGACCCTGGAGGACCTCTTCGTGCGCAAGGCCATCGGGGCGCGAGCGATGGAGCGTTGACGGGCGCGATGTAGGGCACGGTGTGCGACGTCGGTAGCGCACTAAAGCTGTTCACAAACGCCTCACGCTTTCCGCACAATGCGGGGCCATGGGAAAGGCACGGGCTCTGGGACGGTCTCCCGCGCGAGGGTGCGCGGCGTTGTTGTGTGGCGCGGCGGTGCTGCTGGGCGCGGGCGAGGCGCGGGCGCAGTTCACGCGGAGGCTCTACGCGGAGCTCGACGTGGGCGTCGGCACGATGCTCTCGTCGCCGCAGAGCAGCGAGTACGGGCTCGGCGTCGGCGGGGGGCTGCGCGCGGGCTTGCTGGTGGCGGGGCCGCTGGGCATCCACCTCATGGGGAGCACGTTCTGGTGGTCGGCGGACACCGCGGTGGCCGACGGGACGGCGACGCTCCTCGGCGGCGGTCTGCGCATCCATCCCTGGTTCGGCCGGGGCGTGGGCGGGTTCTTCATCGACGCCGAGGTGGGCGCGACGCTCACGGGCAGCGACAACACGGCCAACGGGACGGTCTCTCGCACGCGCCTTGGCATCCTGGGCGGGGTGGGGTGGCTGTTTGGCCTGGGCGAGTACGTCGGGCTCGGCCCCGCGGTGCGCGTGGGGACGGTGCTCGCCACGGCCGACGACGACGCGGCGGGCCGCAGCACGGCGGTGTTCTGGAGCGCGGGCATCGCGCTGTCGATCCACGGTTCGCGCGAGGACGCTCCGCCTCCGCCGCCTCCGCCGCCGACGGACACCGACGGCGACGGGATCATGGACCCCGACGACCGCTGCGTGACGGAGCCCGAGAACCGCAACGGCTTTGAAGACACCGACGGCTGCCCCGATGACCCCGACTCGGACGCCGACGGCATCCATGACTCTCAAGACCGTTGCCCGCAGGAGCCCGAGGACCGGGACAACTTCCAGGACGAGGACGGCTGCCCTGACCCCGACAACGACGGGGATGGCATTCCTGACACGAGCGACCGTTGCCGCGATCAGCCCGAGACGCGCAACGGCTTCGAGGACGAGGACGGCTGCCCCGACGAGGCGCCTCCCACCGCGACGGTGGAGGAGTCACGGATCTCGATCAACCAGACGATCCACTTCCAGTTGAACCGCGCGGTGATCCTGCGGGACTCGTTCCCGATCCTGGATCAGGTGGTGGCGGTGCTGCAGGCGCACCCCGAGATCCGTCGCATCCGCGTCGAGGGACACGCCGACGACACGGGCACCGCGGAGCGCAACCGCGAGCTCTCGCAGCGCAGGGCGCGGGCGGTGGCGCAGTACCTCCGCTCGCACGGGATCGCGCGCGGGAGGGTGTCGCACCAGGGCTTCGGCTCGACGCGCCCCATCGCGCAGGGCGACACCGAGGAGGCGCACGCGCAGAACCGCCGCGTGGAGTTCGTCATCACCGACCCCGCCCCCGGCGAGGCCGGCACGCTGCCCGTGCAGGTGCAGAGCGCGACCGAGGCCGACCCCGGCACGCGCGACTCGTCTTCCCGCCGCCGTCGCTGATAGTCTCCGGGGTCGCAGCCATGGCCCGCGGCCCCACCCCCACCTCGAAGAAGAAGGTCAGGCCCCCCCGGCGCGAGAGCACCTGGGGGGTGATCCCGCTGATCCTGATGTCGGCGACCTACGCGGTGCTGACGTACTTCCTCGACACCATCGGCCCGCTCACGTCGGCGCCGGGCTTCTTCAACCTCTCGGCCGACCCCCCGCTGCGCGGCTGCATCATCCCGCGCGCCTCTCCGTAGCGGTCACGTCGGGGCGCCCAGACCGGGGTTCCGCGTCTGCCGCCGCGTTCACCCTGCGCAAGAGCGCGGGCGCCCCTGACGGGGCTTGGAGCGAGGGCTGCCGCGCGGACGCCGTGACGTGAACGATCTCCTGGAGCCCCGAACGGGGCGACCACGCTTTAGAACTCCTAAGAGTACTCTCCCGTCGTGCGGCTACACCCTCCGCCCCTCGCCCGAAGGGACCCCGTCAGCGCCACACCAGCACCGCCAACGTCTCCTCCGCTCACCGGGACGCGTCGGGTCGGCCTCCTCGCGCGCACCCCCAACGCGTCGGGGATCACGCCCCGCCACGCCTCGGCCCCGCGGTCGCCCTCGCTCAAGCGCTCCGCCCACAGCGCCACGCCCGCGGCCACCGCCGTCGCCGGGTTCAACGGATCATCGATGTCATCAAAGATCCGCACCGCGTCTCGGCGCGCCATCGACCGCAATCGCGCCTGCACGGGCTGTAGCCAGCTCGACCCACCCACCAGCAGCACCTCGTCGAGGTCGGCCACGTCGAGGTTCGCGAGCGAAGCCGCCTCCTGCGCGCAGTCCGCGGCGCGCTCCACCGTCTCGTGGATGATCCCGGCGAGCTCCCCCAGGGTCAGCCGCACCGTCGCCGTGGGCAGGGCCTCTCCGTCTCTCATGTCGAGCGCGATCACCCGCGCCGCGGCGCGCGCCGACGGGTTCGGGTCGTGCGTCGCGTGCTGGTTCAACTGCACCTTCACGCCCTCGGCCACCGACAACAGCGCCTCGGCGGACGCTTCGGTGAGCGCGTCGAGGGTGAGCTCCCTCCGCCCGATGGCCGTGGTGTAGCGGTCGAAGATCGCCTCGCGCAGCGCCTCGTCGACGGCCATCCCGCCGAGCTCGACGCCGTGGGACGAGAGCGCCTCCAACCTCAATGAAGACCCCTGGCCCTCTCGCTTGAGCACGGTGACGTCGAGGGTGCCTCCGCCGAAGTCGAAGACCATGAACCGCGCGGTGCGCTCGCGGATGCGCGCGCCGACCCCGTAGGCCCACGCCGCCGCGTCGGGCTCGGGCATCGTCGCGACGCCGTGGAGCCCCGCGAGGTACACCGCCTGCGCCGTCGCCCTGCGCTCGCGGTTGCGGAAGCGCTGCGGGTGCGTGACCACCACGCCGTCGACGGGGGGCATCCCCGGCGCGAGGCGCGCGCGCTCCATCAATGAACGCAAGAGCACCGCGGCGACGTCGGTGGACGACATCCGCACGTCGCCCAGCCACCACGGAGGCCCTCCCGCGACGGTCTCGCCCGCGCCCATGTGCCGCTTGCTCCCGCGCACGAGCGTCACCCCCGGAGGGACGTCTCCGTGGGTCTCGCAGAGGTCGCGGTGTCGGTTGAGCGCGGCGCGCCCCACGAGCGCGCGCGGGCGCGACGGGTCGCGGCCGTCGAGGAGCACCACGCTGGAGAGCGTGACGTCTCCTCTTCGAGCGGGGCGACCGCACGGCGCCGCGCTCGGCGACGGCGACGGAGCAGCGGGTGGTGCCGAGGTCGACGCCGTAGAGGGTCATGGGAGAGGGGCTCGCTCGCCGACCGCAGAGGGTCTGTGGAGCGTGGCTCGTCGCTCGCTGACCGCAGAGGGTCTGTGGAGCGTGGCTCGTCGCTCGCCGACCCCGGACTGAAGTCCGGGGCAGGCCTACGCTCAAGCCCGCGCTGCGCGCAGGCTTCGCGAGGGCACTCGCATCGCGTCCAACGACCCCGCCCTGATGGAACCGCGGGAAGCCCTCGTTTTACGAGGGCTTGAGCGTGGCCTGCCCCGGACTTCAGTCCGGGGTAGGCCCGCGCCGTCAGGGAGGCGCCCACTCTCATCCACCGGCGGCGCTCACCCCGACTGGTCATCGAAGGTCACGGTGATCCCGTGGCGCGTGCGGATCATGCTCTGCGACGCGTTCGCGCTCGTGACCGGAGAGGCCGTCGCCGGGTTCGGCACCGACGACATGATGATCGGTCGGTCGGGGTCTCCGTCGATGTGGATCAGCAGCACCTCGGTGCCGATGTGCAGCGGGAACTGCACGCCGTAGCCCCCGCCGCTCGCGGGCTGCGCCATGCGGATCCACCGCGACGCCTTGCCGCCCTCCTGCCCCGCGAGGTCCCACGGGAGCACGACCTTGTAGCGGCCCATCTCGTCGACGGGCACCGTGCGGTCGCCGTCGGAGGGCGCGTCGACCCGACCGTGGATGACCCCCACGATCCTCGGCTTCGGCGTCACCTGCGGCGCGCGGTACGGCACCGCGTAGGGGATCGCCGTGAACTCGTTGGCGTAGGCCCTGTCGTTCGAGGTCTCGCCCGCGGTGTGCGACTGCGTCACCGAGTGCGTGACGTGCGTGACCACGTAGTCGATGTCGAGCGCCGTGTGGGGGTGGCCCTCCAGCGTGAAGCGGTCGCCCGAGCGCAGGCCCCGCGCCGCCGTCGAGCCGCGGTACACCTCGCGCGCGACGAAGTGCTCCTGCGCGCGGATCTTCGCGAGGCGCTTGCCCGCGGCGGCGTCCTTGAAGTGCTCGCCGTAGTAGATCTGCTCGCCGACGCCGGCCTCGTCGACGTCCGACGCGCCGCTGATGGGCGTGGTGGGCGTGCGGTAGTTGTAGTCCTTGAGCGTGACCTTCGTGGTGAGCACCCGCTGCACCCGAGAGATCCCCGTCACCGCCTCGGAGGGCCCGTTGATCCCCTGCCGCGGCTCGTAGGGGAGCGTCTCCTGCCCCTCGCGCGGCGCGAAGGCCGTGTTGCCGTCGGTGATGACCAGCTTCGCCTTCTTCGGCCCGTGCTCGAAGAAATAGAACATCCCCTCGTGCTCCATCACACGAGAGATGAAATTGAAGTCCGTCTCCTGGTACTGGACCTTGTATTCGTACTTCGGATAGCTCCCGGTCAGCCGCAGCTCGTAGTCCTCGCCGTCGACCCACTTCGCGTTGTCGAGCACGTCCCTCACCACGCCGGGGGCGTCGAGGTCTTGATAGACCCACGACCCGAAGGTCATCGTGAGGTCCCAGAGCTTCGGCACGAAGCGCAGCCGGTAGACCACCGGGGTCGGGTCGGCCAGGGCCATCAGCTCCACCTCGCGCACGTACCCGTGAAAGAGGTGCTCCTCCTGCTCGCCGAACGCGAAGGCCGCGGGCTGCTGCAAGAGCGCGTCGAGGTCGTCGGGCTCCAGCGGGCCGCCGAAGGTCGTCTCGACCTCGATCTCGAACTCGTACAGCGCCGAGAGCGCCTCGTGCCCGTGCAGCGACCGCACCAGGAGGTCTCCCGGCGACACCGCGTTGCTGCGAAAGACGACCCTGTAGTCCGTGTTCCCTTCGGGCATCACCGCCTCCGTCCTCTTCGTGGGGGGCGCCACCATACCCCGACCCGGTCCCTCCCCGCGACGGGTCCTACCCCGCCGGCCTCCAACGCGCGAGGATGACCCCGTGAAGGCCAGCGTCGCCGCGCTCGCCCCCGCCGCGGGCGTCGTCACCCTCGCCGTGGCCATGTACGCCGCCTCGCGCCCGCTCGCCCCGCCCCGCGAGGCCCCCGCGCCCTCGTCGCCCCTCACGCCCCGCGCGCCGCTCTCTCCCCGCGGCACCGTCAACGCCCTGAGCCTCTACGCCCCGCGCCCGCGGCCGTCCCCTCGCGCGTGTGGCTGCCGCCGCGCCCGCCGCGGCCTCCGCGCGACGAGCCCCCCCACGACCCCGAGATCGTCGGCCCCGCCGCCGACGAGGGCTACCGCGCGCGGCTCAGCCCCAACCCCGTCAACCACTGCGTCGCCGTGGGCGCCCGCTTCGGAGGCAGCTACGCCGCGTGCATCGCCGTCGCCCTCGACGGCGGCCGCGCGCACACCCTCACCGAGATGGAGTACGCCGTCTCGGTGAACCAGCACCTCGGGCGGGTCTACGCCGAGCGCGACGCGATCCGCCGCTACCTCGACGCCTACCCCGACGGGGCCTCGGCGGGGGCGCTCCGCGCGCGGCTCCGAGAGCTTCCCCTCAAGTGACCTGCGGAGCTTTCGCGTGACACGCCCGGGGTGGGGCGCATAGGAGACGAGAATGAACAGTGAAGGTGGCCTCCTCGCGCTCTCGGCGGCGCTGACCCTGGTGATGGTCCTCACGGGCGCGCTGCTCAAGTCGAAGCTGTGGACCCCAGACGGGCTCAAGCTCAGCCTCGGCAACCGCGAGTCGATGCCCGAGCCCACGCCCATCGGCGGCCGCGCCGACCGGGCCGCGAAGAACATGCTCGAGAACATGGTGATCTTCACCGCGGTGATGTGCGCCGCCCACTGGTCTCAGGCCGACCACGAGCGGGTCGTGCTCGGCGCGCGGGTGTTCCTCCTCGCGCGGCTGGCGTATTTCCCGGTGTACGTGGCCGGGGTCACGGTGCTCCGCACGCTCCTGTGGGCCGCGGGCGTCGTCGGGGTGGTGATCGTCGGGCTCGCCGCCCTCCATTGAAGCGAAGCGATGTTCGGTGAAGCATCATTCGACATCGGATGACCCACGGGCGGTTGTGGGGTGACGGCGCACACCCCATTGCGCGAGCGCATACGCGCGTGAGGGGCGGTGAAGAACCGCACGCCAAATCGCTTCACAGACGGGTGGGAGTGGGCTAGCGTCGCGCCCCGTGTCTGCTTCCCCGATCTTGTCGGGGCTCCACGTGCAGACCGTCGCCCGCGGCGCCTCCCTGCGCTTCGTCCTCTGGTGCGAAGAGCCGGGCACCGCCCTCGCTTTCAAGGCCCCGCGACGGTCGAACACTGACGCCCCTCTAGCGCACCCCGCCTGCGCGCCCCACGCGAGAAAACCCGCCGCGCTCCCGGCCTCGCTCGGTCGCGTCAAGCTCCACCTCACCCTCCCTCGCCTCGCGAACCTCCACCCCGTTCCCCTCCCCGGCCTCGTCGAGGGTTGGGACGCCGACGCGTTCCGCTCGACCTCCCGCGCCGTCGGCCTGAGCACCTACGAAGTGCAGGGCTGGGAGGTCCCCGTCGAGCTCTCGCTCCGCCCCTTGCGCGACCTGCTCCGGGGGTGGATCGCCACCTACGGCGCGGGCTTCGCGTCGCCGCACGCCGCCACCGTCGCCGACGTCCTCGACGCGGTGATCGCGCGCCTCGACGAGGGGCCGCTGCTGCCCACCGAGGCCCCCGCCGTGGGGAGCGAGAAGGAGCCCGAGGCGCCCGCGTACGAGCCCGACGCGAAGGGCCGCGTCGCGTGGGTCCCGCCCTTCACCCTGCACGAGCTCCACGACCTGCACCGCGCGCTCACCGCGGCGCCCTTCCTGCCGGCTACCTACGCCGGCGCCGACCTCGAATCGGGCGCGTGGGCGCGCGAGAAGAGCCCCGCGCGCCTCGGGGTCTTCCTCGTGGAGTGCCTCTCCGCCGCCGCGGTCGACGCGGGCGCCGAGGTCGACCGCCGCGCGCTGCGCGACGCCCTCGACGACGGCTCCGCCGACGCCCTGCACGACGAGTACGGGAGCTGCCTCTACCCCGAGCACCCGCTGTTCTCTCCGCTCACCGCGCCGCGCTCGAACCTGCACGCGCGGCTCGTCACGACGGGCGCGAAGGGCGCGTGCGCGATGGAGCTCGGCGTCGCCAACCCGAGCGGAGACTTCCTCCCCCTCGCCGACGTCGCCGCGTCGGGCGCGCTCAACGACGCCCTCGTCGACCACGACGACGTCGTGTGGACGGTGCCCGCGGCGGTGATGGCCCGCGACTGGTCCGACGTCGCACGCGGCGCCGACCCCTTGTTCCGCAGGCCCGAGCTGCTCACCGGCCGCAGCACCCTCACCGACGCCGAGGCGCAGCGCCTCCTCGCGGCCTCGCCCGTGCCCGCCGACGTGTCGTCTCGCGCGCGCTGGCTCGACGCGCTGGGCTTCTCGCTCCGCGGGCGTCGCTACGCCGAGGCCACGGCCCTCACCGCCGCGCCCGACAAGGCCGTCGCGCCACTGGTGCGCGCGCGGTGGGAGCTCTGCAACGACGACCTCACGCTGCGCGGCGCGCGCTTCACCGCGACGCTCGACATCGCCGCGGGCCCCGCGTCGCTCACCGCCGACGAGGCCGAGGCCCTCGCGTCGAAGGGCGCCGGCGAGTTCGTGAAGCACGACGGCGCGACGATGCGCCGCGAGGCGCTCGCCGAGGCGGTAGAGCTCTTGCGCGCGAGAGAGAAGGTGCTGCGTCGGCTCACCGCAGAGGGAGGCGTGAGCTACGCCCGCGCGGCCTCGCTCGACGACGGGTGGATGGCCGCGCGCGCGCCGCAGACGACCTCGACCATCGCGCCGAAATGGGAGGCGCTCCTCGCGGGCCTGCGCGGCGCGGAGGGCCTCGCGCAGGGAGAGGTCCCGGGCTTCTCGGGAGAGCTACGGGGCTACCAGCGCAAGGGCGTGGCGTGGATGACCCTGCTCGCGTCGCAGGGCCTCGGCGGGTGCCTCGCCGACGACATGGGCCTGGGCAAGACCGCGCAGGTGCTCGCCTCGCTCGCGTCACTGAAGGGAGAGCGCCCCGCGCTGGTGGTGTGCCCCACGGCGGTGCTCACCCACTGGCAGCGCGAGGCCGCGCGCTTCACGCCCTCGCTCACGGTGCGCGCGCACCGCGGGGCGGGCCGCGCGAAGGACCCCTCGGCGCTCACCGAGGGCTGCGACGTGGTGGTGACGAGCTACGCCGTCGCGCGGCGCGACGCGGAGCTGTTGATGTCCGCGCGGTGGTCGACGGCGGTCTTCGACGAGGCCCAGGCGCTGAAGAACCCCGCGTCGCGGGTGGCGAAGCTCGCGCGCGGCCTCGGCGCCGACGCGAAGCTCGCGCTCACGGGCACGCCCGTCGAGAACCGGCTGCGGGACCTGTGGTCGATCCTCGCGGTGACCACGCCGGGGTTGTTGGGTGACGAGGCCCAGTTCGCGCGCGCCTTCGAGGCGCCCGCGCGGCGGGGAGATCGTTCGGCGGTCGAGCGGTTGCGACGTCGCGTCGCGCCCTTCGTGCTGCGGCGGTTGAAGGGAGACCCCGGCGTCGCGGCCTCGCTCCCGCCGGTGCAGTCGCAGGATGAGCTGTGCGAGCTCAGCGCCGAGCAGGCCGCGCTCTACCGCGCGGTGTGCGAGGCCGCGCTCGAGGGCCTGCGCGACAAGGACGGCGAGAAGCGACGGATGCACGTCCTGGCGGCGGTGACCCGCTTGAAGGAGGTGTGCGCGCACCCCGAGGTCTTCGAGAAGGACCGGCCCGACGAGGTCTTCGGCCGCTCGGGCAAGCTCGACCGGGCCGTAGCGATCGTCGAAGAGGCCGTGGCCGAGGGGCAGCGCGCGCTGGTGTTCACGCACTCGCTGGAGGCGGGGCGGCTGCTCTCTCGCGCGCTGGAGTCTCGGCTGGGCGAGCCCGCGGGCTTCTACCACGGGGGCTTGGACGAAGCCTCGCGCGCGGCGCTGGTCGACGGGTTCCAGAGGGGCGAGGGGCCGTCGGTGATGGTGGTGTCGCTCAAGGCGGGGGGCGCGGGCCTCGACCTCACCGCGGCGTCGACGGTGGTGCACTTCGACCGATGGTGGAACCCCGCGGTGGAGGACCAGGCCACCGCGCGCGCGCATCGAACGGGGCAGACCCGGGCGGTGAACGTGTACAGGTTGATGTCGCGCTCCACGCTGGAGGAGCGGATCGGCGAGGCCCTCGCGCGCAAGCGGGCGATGGCCGACGACGTGCTCGCGGGCGCCGACGAGGCGTGGCTCGCGAGCCTGGATGACGCGGCGCTGCGCGCGCTGCTCTCACTCGGGGAGGTAGACGAGGAGGAGACCGATGACCGTGTGTGACCCCAGGGCCGACGTCGCCGACGCGGTGGCCGGCGTCTCGCGGAGCTCCGCGAGGCTGCGCTACGAGCTGCACGAGACCTCCTTCGGGGCGGCGACGCTGGAGCGCGAGTCGGCCACGTCGCGGTGGGCCACGCTGCGGCTCACGCTCTCTCCCCTCGCGGTGTCGCGCGTCGTGAAGACGGGCGGCGCGGGCGCGGTGAACACCTCGTTCTCCTTCACGGCCCCGACGACCTCGCCCGAGGCGTGGCGCGCGATGGCCGAGGGCGGAGGGCTCCGCGCGCTGCTGGTCGATCACCAGCTCCTCTCGCGGCCCGCGCTGATCTTCGGCGGCGACGACCCCTCCATCGTGAAGGGAGGCCCCGCGGCGAAGGCGCTGGTGTCTCTGCGCGAGTCGCTCCGCGCGGTGATCGACCGCGACCCCGCCGCGACGGGGCGCGCGGTGTGCACCGCCTGCGCGCCCATCCACGAGGCCGTGGTGAAGGAGCGCATCGCCGCCCTGGAGCGCGAGGCCAGCGAGGGCCGCCGCAGCGACTCCGCGGCGGAGCGGCAGCGCTCGGCGGAGTCTCATCTGAAGCGCATGGCCGACCTGCGCGCCGAGGAGTCGACCGCGCGGTGCCCGCACGCGGCGCTGGCCTCCGAGGCGCTGACGGCGCTGTGCGCGGCGCACCCCGAGCTGGCCTTCGAGGCCGCGGGGCTGCTCGTGCCCGCGGGGATGCGCTTCGTGCTCGACGAGTCGGCGCTGCAGGCCGTGCTCTCAGACTGGCTCACGGGCGCGGGCCGACCCGCGGTGCGCGCGCGGCGGTTGATCTTCCCGCGGGCGAGCGCGATGAGCGCCGAGCGCCAGGCCGCGGTGGCCTTCGCGGCCTCGGCGTGGGGCGTGACCGACGACGCGGCGACGCTGGTGGCGCCGCGCGACGCGAAGGCCCGCGCGCCCGAGATGGCCGCCGCCCCGCCCGAGCTGCGCGTGAGGCTCGCGCTGCCCGAGGGCGTCACCACGCGCGCCGAGGCGACCTCGCGCTCGGGCGTCACGCCCGCGGTCGAGGCCCCCGCGCCGAAGCCCGTGAGGGCCGCGGCGGCGAAGGAGAAGAAGCCCGCGGTGAAGGCCGCGCCCGCCCTCGCGCCCGCGCCCGCGCCGAAGCCCGCGACCGAGGCGCGCGACGTGATGGCCTCGGAGCTCAAGGCGATGGGCTACAACGACGCGCGCATCAAGGCGATGTTGAAAGAGGGCACGCTCGAGAAGCGCGGCTTCGGCTGGTACCGCCTGCTGGCGGGCTGACCGCGCGTCCTACCCCTGCGTCGGCCCTTCGCGGTAGCGTCTCCCTCGCTGGGACTGGTGCGTTCTCGCGGAGGGTTCACCGATGCAGGGGCCTCGCACGACGATCCGCCGCGGGTGCGCGCTCGCGCTCGCGGCGCTCACGCTGACGCCCTCGGCGGGCGCGTACCACCTCGAAGACAGCCTGCGCGGCGGCACCACCGTCGGTCACGCGGTGGGCGGCGCCTTCATGGCCGACGGGTGGCACGTCACCGACCGCACCGACCGGATCTGGTACGCCGTGCCGCGGCTCGTGTCGGGCTCGGTGGAGTTCACGATCTCGAACGTGACGATGTCGAGCCTGACCGACACGAGCGACAACGAGCTCTTCGCGATGTACGAGGCGGGCTACGGCATCGCGGAGCCCATCTCGTACAGCGATTTCAGGGAGAACCACTACAAGTGCATGCTGCGCGTGTACGCCAACGGTGAGGCGGGGCGCGCGGGCTTTCAGAAGCTGATGTGGGGGATGTGCCCGGGGGGATCTCCCGGCCACGGCGCGTGCGCGTGCGGGAGCTCGTTCTTCGAAGAGCCCTTCGCGGGCCCCGGCGGGTGGGACGGCTCCGCGGTGCGCTTTCGCGTCGCGTGGGGCGACGGTCACACGCGGCTCTACCGCAACGGCGCCGAGGTGCTCGAGATCGACTGGTCGCGCTCGGGGCTCAACTTCGGCCCGTCGGAGCTGCACCTCTCGCTCGGCACCTCGCGGCCGAGCGCGGTGGGCGAGGCGCAGCTCCCCGTGGGCGCGGTCTTCACCGACCTCGTGGTCGACGGCGCCGAGGGCTCGCTCGCGGTCTGCCCCGGCACCGCCCCTATGGACGCGGGCGCGCCCGACGTCGGCGTCATCGACGCGGGCGCTCCGTCGATGAACGTGATCGACCTGCCCGCGGTGGAGGACGTCACCGTCGACCCGACGCTCCCGACGACGGTGTACCCCGACGCGAACGACCTCGCCGTGGGCGAGGGCGACAGCGAGTTCTACGTGAAGTTCAGGGTGCCCTCGCTCGCGGGCCGCGTGGTGCGCGCGCAGCTCCTCCTGCACAGCGCGAGCTACCCCTCCGCGCAGGGCACGGGCGCGAGCGTGTACGCCGCCGCGAGCGCGTCGTGGAGCGAGCGCTCCTCGCGTGGGGCGCGCGCCCCGGGCCGCGCGGTACGCGCCTCGCGCGGATCAACGGCGTCGAGCCCGACCAGGTCTACGCGGTGGACCTCGGCGCGACCGCGGTGTCGGGCGCGGGAGACGTGGCCTTCGCGGTGCTGCCCGAGTCTGGCGACCGCGACTCGGCGCACTTCGACGCGAGGGAGGTCTCTCCGTCGCGCGGCCCGGTGCTCCGGCTCACCGTCGACCCCACCGCGCCCCCCGTCGACGCGGGCACCCCCGCGGTGGACGCTCCGACGGTGGTCGACGCGGGAGGGGTCGACGTCGCGACACCCGACATCTCTGTCGTGCGTGACGTCGCCGCGACACCCGACGCCATTGTCGTGCGTGACGTCGCCGTCGCCGACGCGGGCAGGGTCGACGTCGGCGCGTCGACGGATGACGGCCTGCGCGAGCTGCCCGAGGGCCCGGGCTGCGCGTGCCGCGCGTCGACGGGGACGAAGACCGGGAGCGGGTGGTGGGCGCTCGCGCTCGCGGCGCTCGCCCTGCGGAGGCGACGTCAGCGCGCGTAGCGCTCGCGGATCGAGGGGATCAGGTACTCGTCGAAGGCGCGGTCGACGGTCCACTCGGGGGACCACGCCCAGTCGGCGCGGGCGCGGGAGTCGTCGAGGTCGGCGGGCCACGAGTCGACGATGCGGTTGCGCACCGCGTCGGGCTCGTAGGTGACCTCCGCCCCGGGGAAGGCCGCCTTGGCGCGCGCGGCGATCTCCTCGGCCGAGAGGCTGAACGCGCTGACGTTGTAGGCCGCGAGCGAGAGGCTCTCGGCGGGCGCGTCGAGCACGCCCACCAGCGCGCGGATCGCGTCGGGCATCGCCATGAAGGGGATGCGCGCGTCGGGGCGCACGAAGCAGTGGTAGGGCCTCCCCTGCGCGGCGGCGTGGAGCATCTCGGGGCCGAAATCGCTGGTGCCGCCCGAGGGCACCGTGTCGGCCGAGATGAGCCCAGGGAAGCGCAGCGCGCGGAAGTCGATGCGCGGCGCCGCGGCGGTCGCGCCGATGGAGCGGTAGTGCCGCATGAAGTACCGCCCGAGGTGCTCGCAGTAGAGCTTGTTGCAGCCGTACATGGTGATGGGCTCGCACCACTGCTCCTCGCGCACGCGCCCCGCGCGGGCCTTCTCGTCGAGGTCGGGCACCCCGTACACGGCGATGGAGCTCGGGAAGATGAACTTCACCGGGCGCTCGAGGCGCGACGACTGCGCCTGCGCCATGCGCATGAGGTGGATGGTGCCCTCGACGTTGATCTGGTGCGCGAGGTCGGGGTCGCGCTCGCCGCGGGTCGAGAGCAGCGCCGCGAGGTGGAACACGGCCTCGATCTCGTGGTGCGCGGCCACCTGGTCGAGGAGGTAGCGGTCGAGGATGTTCCCCGCGTAGGTCTCGGCGCAGAGGGGCCGCAGGGGCTCGGGCAGGGGGGTGAGGTCGAGGGTCACGAGGCGAAAGCGACCCTCGGCGTGCAGCCGTTGGATCAGCGCGCGGCCGATCTCGCCGTTGGCGCCGGTGATGAGTGCGACGGGGGCGTGGCTCATGGGCCGCGAACGCTACACCGAGCCCCCTCGGGGCGGTGCGCTGCGGTGACGCTCGCCCCTGGGAAACTCTCCACGTTCGCGTTAGGGTGCGCGCCGGTGGGGGGTCGGTGACGAGTCCGACCCAGGGAGGTGCGCGCCCATGGCGAGGAACAGCGACAGACCCGCGGCCGGAGCGACGATCCGAGCGCTGGTGGCGACCGACGACCCCTTCGACCTCGAGACCCTGGGCGCGGCCCTGCACGAAGCGGGCTACGAGCAGGCCGAGGTCGTTCACGCGCGCACCCTCGCGGCGGCCGTCGAGCGCCTGCGCGAGGGCCGCTTCGACGTGGTGGTGGCCGACCTGCAGCTCCCCGACGAGTCGGGGCTGGAGTGCGTGTCCGAGCTCACCGCCGCGGCGCCCGACACGCCCGTGGTGGTGCTCACCAACCTCGGCGACGACGACCTCGCGCGCGCGGCCCTGCGCCTCGGCGCCGAGGACTACATCGAGCGCCCGCGGGCCACGGTGGGCACGGTGCGCCGCGCGCTGCGGCACGCGCTGGAGCGCCACCGCTCGCGGGCGGAGCTGAAGCGCGCGCTCGAGGCCGAGGCCCGGATGCGCGCCGACGCGCGGCGGGTGATCGACCGCGCGCAAGACGGCATGGGGATCTACCGCGACGGCGTGTGGGTCTACGCGAACGACACGCTCGCGCGGCAGCTCGGGGCCGAGAGCACCGCGGCGCTGGTGGGCGTCGAGGTGCTGTCGAGCGTGCACCCGGCCGACCGACCCTCGGCGGCGCGGAGGATGCGAGAGACCCGCGCGTCGCGGCCTCCGGAGCCGGGGGTGGTGCGCTTCCTCAAGGGCGAGGGGGCGTGGGTGGCGCTGGAGGTGTCGACCACGCCGCTCGAGGGCTTCGAGGGCGAGGGCGCGTGCCTGGTGGTGACCCGCGACCTCACCGAGCGCCGACGGCTGTTCGGGCAGTTCATCGCGGCCGACCGGTCGGCGGCGATGGGCACCCTCGCGGCGAGCATCGCGCACGGGATCAACACCCCGATGACGCAGGTGGTGGCCGGCGCGGCGCTGGCCCGCGACGACGCGCGGAGGCTCCTCGAGGGCCTCGACGCCACGGCGGGGCGAGAGGACCTCGACCGGGTGCGCGCGGCGCTGCGCGAGCTCGCCGACGCGCTGAAGTGGCTGCACGAGGGGGCCGACAACGCGGCGCGGCTCGCCCGGGGCCTCGGGATGTTCTCGCTCCAGAGCGAGGCCGAGGGCCGCCCCGTCGACCTCGAGAAGACCCTGGCCGCGGTGGTCGCGCTCACGGGCAACTCCATCCGTCACCGCGCGCGCTTCGTGACCGACGTGGGCCCGCTGCCGAAGGTGGTGGGGAGCGAGGCGCGGGTGGGGCACCTGCTCCTCTCCGCGCTGGTGCGCGCGGCGCAGGCGGTGCCCGAGGGCGACGCCGACCGGCACGAGATCGCGCTGCGCGCGTCGAGGGTGGGCGACGCGGTGCTCATCGAGGTGAACGACTCGGGCGAGCCCGACGACCACGAGGGCCTGGTCGACCCGTCAGACCCGATGACCGCGCTGGAGCGCGGGGCCGCGCCGCGGAGCCTCGCGCTCGCGATCTGCCGCTCCATCGCCGAGGAGCTCGGCGGCGCCTTCGAGGTGACCCCGTCGTGGCGGGGCACGCGCGTGGCGATCCGGCTGCTCGCGGCGGAGCAGCGCGAGTGGGTGCCGCCCTTGTCGTCGCGGCCCGCGAGCGAGGCGCCGCGGGGGCGGGTGCTGATCGTCGACGACGAGAAGCTGCTGGTCGAGCTGATGGCGCGGATCCTCCACGCCGACCACGAGGTGGTGGGCACGAGCGACCCCACCGAGGCGCTGGCGCGCATCGAGGCGGGCGAGCGCTTCGACGCGATCGTGTGCGACCTGATGATGCCGAAGATGTCGGGCATCGACCTGCACGCCGCGGTGGCCCGCTTCGCGCCCCACGTCGCGGCGCGGATGCTCTTCCTCACGGCGGGCGCCTTCACCGCGCGGGCGCGGGACTTCCTCGCGTCGGGCGCGGTGCCCTGGTTCGAGAAGCCCATCGAGCCCGAGCGGTTGCGTCAGGTGGTGACCGCCCGCGTCGCGCGCTCCCTCGCCGAGGGCTGACGTCCCTCTCGTCGCGGAGTTCATCGCCCGCGAGGCCCGCGCGTACACTCCCCGGGTGCGCTCCCTCGCCACGCCGCTCCTCGCCTCGGCCCTCGTGCTGGGCTGCACCCACAGCCTGAACATCCCTCGCCCCGTGTCGGGAGGCCCCGGCGCGCCGCTGCCTCCGCTCGGCGTCTCGCAGATCGCGGCCCCGCTCCGCGCCGACCTCGGCCCCACGCTCCGCGCGCTCGACGGAGACGTCCCCACGCGCTTCGGCACCGACGGCCGCTTCCAGATGATCGGCCCGACGCCCGTGGGCGTGCGCTGGTCCGTGGAGCGCCAGCCCTTCCGCTTCAGCGCGCGCGACGGGGTGATCCACGCCGAGGCCGAGGTGAACCTCCGCGCCGAGGCCTGCCTCGGAGCGCCCATGGGCATCCCGATCCCCTTCCTCTCCAACGGCTGCCAGGTGGTGGCGCAGTGCGGGGCGGACTCTCCCATCCGCCTCACGGTGTCGGCCGACACCGCGGTCACGCTCGACCCATCGTGGCGGGTGGTCGCGCGCACGCAGCCGGGCGCGCCTGTGTTCCACACCCGTTGTCGCTTGACGCCGTTGCAGGTCGACGTGACCGACTTCGTCGCGGGGGTCGTCTCGCAAGAGGTCGCGCGCGCGACGGCCTCCCTCGACCGACGGGTGAACGCGCAGGGCGACCTGCGCCCCCGCGGCGAGGCGATGTGGACCTCGCTGCAATCGCCCATCGACCTCGGCGAGGGCTTCACGCTGCGGCTGAACCCTGAGTCGGTGTGGGCGACGCCGCTGCAGATCGACGCGAGCACCGTGACGGCGACGGTGGGCGTGGGCGCGCGGCCCAGGGTGCAGACCGGGCCGGTGGTCCCCGAGGCGCCGCGTCCGTTGCCGCCGCTGGGTGCGGCCCCGGCGCAGGGGGCCGACGGCGCGCTGCGCATCGCCTTCGACACGACGGTGGGCTTCGACGAGGTGACGCGGCTCGCGTCGCAGCAGTTCGTCGGGCAGACCCTGGAGCTCGAGGGCTACCACGCGCGGGTGAACACGATGCGCGTCGAGCCCTCGGGCGGAGGCTTGTTGTTCAGCGTGGGCGTGACCTTCGCCGACGGCCCCGCGCGCGGAGAGCCCGGCACGATCTACCTCACGGGCGTGCCCGACTACGACGCGACGCGGCGCGCGCTGGTGGTGCGGCAGTTGGACTACTCGCTCGAGACGCGCAGCACGCTGATGCAGGTGGGCGAGTGGTTCCTGCGGTCGTCGTTGAGGGAGGGCCTGGCGCAGCGCGCGGTGTTCCCGATGGGAGACCGCATCGACCGGATGCGCGCGAGCGCGCAGACCGCGCTGCGACGTCCGCTCGCGCAGGGGACGACCCTCGACGGAGAGATCACCGACGTGCGCCCGGTAGGCGCGTTCGTGACCGACGCGGGCGTGGTGGTGCGCGTCGAGGCCACGGGCCGCGCGCGGATCCAGCAGGACTTGAGCGGGCTCTTCACCGCGGGCGGCTGACGCTCACTCCTCCACGGCGAAGCGCATCGAGGCCTCGACGCCGAGGCGCGTGAGCTCACGCACGATCCGCTGCGCTTCTTCTTGCGAGAACATCCTCGGGCCGTAGGCGGGCAGGGTCTTCTCGAAGGCGACGAGCTCACCGAGCGAGAAGCCGAAGGCCTCGCGGAGCACGATCAGCGCGGCCCTGCGCTCGGCGCCCAGCAGGCCGACCTTCACCTCGGCGCCCATCGCCCACGGAGGGTTGGTCCCCTCGAAGACCCACGGAGGGTTGCCCCGGTACTCGTAGGGGTCGCTCGGGTGGGGCAGGTCGAGCGCGTCGGCGAGGGCGCGAGAGAGCTCCGCCGCCTCTTCGAGCGTGAGCTGAGACACCGCGTCGACGATCTCGACCACCGACGGGCGCAGCGCGCGCTTCTCCGTCATCGCTTCCCTCCGAGGTCGGGAGGACTACACCCGTCGCGGGCGGCGCGCCACCGCTTGCGGCGCGGCGAACCGCGGGCGACAAGCGCGACGATGCCCCTGCGCGTGCTCTACCGCGACGACGACGCGGCGGTGATCGACAAGCCCTCGGGGCTGCTGGTGCACAACTCGTCCTTCACGCGCACCCGCGAACGAACGCTCGTCGACGAGGTCCGCGAGGCGCTGGGCGAGGGGTGGTCGCCGGTGCACCGGCTCGACCGCGGCACGAGCGGGGTGATCCTCTTCGCGCGCGGCGCCGACGCGCTGCGGGCGTGGCAGGAGTCGCTCTCCCTCGCCGACAAGCGCTACCTCGCGCTCGTGCGCGGCGCGCTGCGCGAGACCCTCGACGTCGACCACCCCCTGCGCGACGAGAGCGGCGTAGCGCACGACGCGCGGAGCCTCATCGAGCCCGTGTGGTGGAGGGCCACCCCGCGGTGCAGCCTCGTGCGCGCGCGGGTCTTCACCGGGCGCACCCACCAGGTGAGGCGGCACTGCCACCACGTCTCGCACCCCGTCATCGGCGACGCGAACTACGGCAAGGGTCCGTTGAACCGTGAGTACCGCGCGCGCTTCGGCCTCGCGCGCCTCGCGCTGCACGCCGAGCGCCTGAGCCTCGTACACCCCGTCACCGGAGAGGCCCTGTCGGTGAGCGCGGCGCTCCCTGACGACCTCGCGGGCCCCCTCGCGGCGATCACCGCGTGCGAGGAGGGCTGAGCGCGACACACCCCCAAATGCGCGAACCCCGCGCTACCGATTGGGATAGCGCGGGGTTCTGTTGGCGACCCCAACGGGATTTGAACCCGTGTTACCGACGTGAGAGGCCGATGTCCTAACCACTAGACGATGGGGCCAACATTTCAGACAGAAGGCTTAGCTCGGGGACTAGGATTCGAACCTAGATAGACGGAGCCAGAATCCGTCGTCCTGCCATTAGACGATCCCCGAAGGAGGTCCCGTCTGGACGAGCGCGGCTTCTATCGTCCCGCGGTGGGGGTGTCAAGCACGCTGTTCACATTTCATCACGGCGTCGCGTCCTCGCCGTCACCACCGTCGCTCTGCAGCGCGCTCGCGTCGCCCGTCGCTCTCCCCGCGTCGGCGCTCACCGCGGGAGGTCGCGCGGGCTCCGCCACCCGCAGACCCGGTCGCGGCAGGCGCAGCGCGCGACGGATGAAGGCCTCGACCCGGTCCCACCGCCGCGGGTCTTCGTCGAGGAGCGACACGCCGTGCGCGCGTGTGCCGCCGATCACCTCGTGCTCCGTCGCCGGCCCCGCCATCGACGCGAGCGCCGGCACCGCCTCGGCCGCGGCGAGGTCCTGGTCCGCCGCGAGGAGCAGCGCCGGACGCGCCGACGCGCCCGCGAACACCCCCGCGAAGCGCGTGAACGCCGGCCGCGGATCGACGCCCCGGTACTCCAGCCCCGGCGAGATCATCACCACCGCGGCCACCGACGGGTCCTCCGCCGCGGCCATCACCGCCGCCGTCGACCCCAGGCTCGACCCGACGATCACCACCCGCTGCGCGCCGCCGCTGACCTTCAGGTAGTCCACCCCCGCGGCCACGTCCGTCGCCGTCGCGGCCCACGCCGCGGGCGTCGGCCTGAAGCGCTCCCAGGTCGCGCGACCCGAGGGGCCGAGGGTGCTCTCTCCGTGGCCGCGCAGGTCGATCGCCATCGCCGTGATCGACGGAGGCCGCGCCAGGCGGTCCATCAACGCGCTCCACTCGCCGCGGCTCGACCCGAGCTGGTGCACCAGCAGCACCGCCGCGCCCTGCGACGACGCCTCGCCCGTCGCCACCGTGGCCGCGAGCGTCCACCCGTCGCGGGTCGGAGAGAGCGTCACGTCGACCGGGCCCGAGACCGCCCCGTCGGCCGCGCCCGCGTCGGCCGCGCTCCGCGAGCGCCACCACGAGCACCCGGTCACCGCGCCGAGCGCCGTCACCACAGCCAACACCCGCAGCGTCGCGACCATCGCCGCGCAGTGTACCCCCATCGCCCCGCGCCGCTGTATCGTCCCCGCCCTATGGCGCGCACCGCGGCCCTGCTGGTCATCGGCAACGAGATCCTCAGCGGAAAGGTGCAAGACGCCAACACCGTCTGCCTCGCCCGAGAGCTCCGCGCGCTCGGCGTCGAGCTGCGCCGCGTGGTGACCATCCCCGACGAGGTCGCGCTCATCGCCGCCGAGGTGAACGCGCTGCGCAACACCCACGACCTCGTCTTCACCTCGGGCGGCGTGGGCCCCACCCACGACGACCTCACCGTCGCCGGCGTCGCCCTCGCGCTCGGCCGCGCCGTGGTGCGCGACGAGGCCGTGATGGAACTCCTCCGCGAGCACTACGCCGACAAGCTCACCGACGGCCACCTCCACATGGCCGACGTGGTCGAGGGCACCGAGCTCTACGCGGGAGACACCCCCCGCTGGCCCACCATGGTCGTCGGCAACGTCTTCGTCCTCCCCGGCGTGCCCGAGATCTTCGCGGTGAAGCTCCGCGGCCTGCTCCCGCGGCTGCGCGGCGACGACGCGCCCTTCGTGAACCGCAGCGTCTACCTCCACGGTGATGAGGGCACGCTCAAGCCCTTCATCGACGCCGTGGTCGAGCGCTTCAGCGACGTGTCGGTGGGGAGCTACCCCCGCTGGCGCGACCCCGAGTACAGCGTGCGCGTGACCTTCGACGGCCGCGACGCCGCCCGCGTGCGCGAGGCCGCCGACGTGTTCGTCGCGTCGATCCCGCCGCACCTCCTGCACCGCGTCGAGTGACGCGGCGCCCCCTTGGAGGCCCCTCGCGCCCCGTGCTAGATCGCCCGACGCCATGACTCGCTTCGCGCTGGTGTCCCTCGCCCTCGCCTCTGGATGCGCGCTGAGCGCCCCCGCCCCCCAGGTGGCGCCCGAGCCCTCGAACCGCGCGCACGCGGCCCCCGCCGCGCAGCCCGCCGTCGCGCACGCCGAGGCCGCCCCCGCCCCGACGCCCGCGCAGCCGGCCGCGCAGCCCTCGGGCGCGACGCAGCGTCTCGGCACGCCCCTCACGGCGACCACCACCGTGGCCCTCGCTGACATCCTCCAGAACGCGTCGCGCTACTCGGGGCAGACCGTGCGCACCGAGGGCACCGTCACCGCGGTGTGCCAGGCCATGGGCTGCTGGATGCAGCTCGGAGAGGGCGACGGCCGCGTACACGTGCGCATGCACGGCCACTCGTTCTTCATCCCTCGCAACGCCTCGGGCCGCCACGCGCGGGTGCAGGCCACCGTGGTCGCGGGAGAGCCCAACGGCCACTGCGAGCAAGAGGCCGCCGAGCAGACCGGCCACGTCGCCCGCGTGGAGCTCGACGCGACGGGCGTCGAGCTCGATTGACGCTCACCGCTCGAAGCAGCGGTCGGGCACGCCTTCTCTCTCGCGCACGAGCTTCGTCGCGGCGACGTACCGCGCAGTCACCGGGTCGTGGTAGCCGCTCGCGGGCCTGAGCCCCGCGACGCGCGCCGCGTACCAGCGGTGCTGCCGCTCCACCATCAGCTCTCGCAGGTACTTGCCGATCATCGACGCGAGGCCGACGGTCACGTCTCCCGCGTCGGCGTCGCGCGCGAACGACACCTCGCCCACGCCGCGCACGCGGTACGCCGAGCGCTCGGGCTTCTCCTCCACGATCACGGGCAGCGCGCCGAGGCGGTCCATCGCGGCGACGTAGCTCTTGCGGCCTCCCACCTTGCCGCAGACCGCGGTGAGCTCTCCGGGAGCGCCCCTGCGCAGCGCGGCCACGAGGTCGACCATCGCGTCGAGGTCGAGGTCGAAGCGCCCGCGACCGCGCTCCGCCTCGTGGTTGAGCCGACCCGCGCACACCGTCACGAAGCGCGCCTCCACGAGCGTGAGCCCCGCCTCGCGCAGCGCCTCGGCCACCGCCGCGCCCTCGCTCACCGAGCCGCCGAACGCGGGCAGCGCGACCGACCCGCCGAAGCACACCTCGGGCGCGGCCCCGCTCGGGCACAGCGCGCGCAGCTCCGCCTCGGTGCGCAGCGAGAGCATCCCCGCGAGCTCGTCGAGCGACGTCGGACGCAGCCCGAGGTGGCCGTCGAGCACCGCGAGCACCCGCGACTCGAGCGCGCGCATCGCGCCGTGCGCGCCCGTGGCCTTGCTGTCGCCCACGCCCAGCGCCGCGGCCCTCGCGGTCACGTCGGAGACGTCTCCGCGCACCGCCGCGCGCACGCCCGTGACCAGCATCGGGCCCAGCCACGGACCGAGCCCGTTCTCGTCGACCCCGACCCTGAGCGACTCCTTGGTCATCGCCCGCGCACCTACGCGCCCGACGCCGCGCGCGTCAACTCGCCCTGGCGCCTCTGCCTCCCGCGGTGGGAACCTTCACGCACCAGCGCCTGTCGAGCCCCTCCGATGCGAACACTCCTCACGCTCTGCCTCTCGCTCTGCGTCGCCTGCGCCGCGTCGCGCCCCGCCGTCGTCTCGCCGCGCTCACCGCACGTCGCGCAGCGCGGAGAGGAGTTCCGCGTGGTGGGGGCGACCGAGCGCAGCCCCGGCGACGCCTACGACGCCGCGCTCCTGTTCGACCGCGCCGTGGCCGCGATGCGCGCGCAGCGCTGCGACGACGCGCTGGTCGACCTCGACCGGCTCGTGAGGGAGTTCCCCGACGCGAGCGTGTGGCACGTCGCGCAGTACAACCGGGGGTTGTGCCTCCAGCGCGCGCGGCGGTGGCCCGACGCCGTCGACGCGATGCGCGCGGCCTCCCGCACCGAGCGAGACGCGGCCCTCGTGCGAGACGCGCGCTTCCGCGTGGCCGCGGTGGGAGAGAGCGCCGAGCGGCCCGAGTGGGTGATCGAGTCCACCGACGCGCTCCTCGCGTCGACCACGCTCTCGATCACCGACCGCGTCGAGGCCAACGCGCGCCGCGCCGCGGCCCTCCTCGCGCGCGGAGACCTCGACGCCGCCGAGCTCACGGCGAGCGAGGCCGCGCGGGTCGCGCCCACCCCCGAGGCCGTGAGCGCCCTCGACGACGACACCTGGGCGGCGCGCGCGCGCTTCGTCCTCGCCGAGGTGTCGCGCCTGCGCGCGGCGGCCATCACCTGGCGCGTCGAAGACGCCGACAGCGAGCAGAAGATCACCCGCCGCGTGCAGCTCGTGACCCGCGCCCACGCGCAGTACAACGAGACCATCCGCGTGGGGAACCCCGAGTGGGCCGCGGCCTCGGGCTTCAGCATCGGCGAGGCGTACCGCGCCCTCTACGACGCCATCGTCGACGCGCCCACGCCCGACGCGTGGGGAGAGCCCGAGCGCGAGGCGTACCGACGACGCGCGGGCGAGCGGCTGCGCCGCTCCTCCAGGGCGCGATGCGGAGCTGGGAGGCCACCCTCTCGATGGCGAGGCGCAACGGCATCGCCGACAACCCTGGGTGCGCCGCGCGAAGTCCGTCGACGCGCTGCGCGCGCTGATCACGGGGCGAGGCAGGCGTGACGCCCGCGAAGACCCTCGCGATGACGACGCCCACCGGAAAACGCGCCGCCCACGGTGCGACCCGCGGGCTGACGCGGCGGGGTGGCGACACACGCCGCGGAGTGGGAGTAGTCAGCCGCTCCCCGACGCGGGACCGACTCGCCCGCGACGACCGAGGAGCGTCTTGCGCTCCGCCAGCGGTAGGTGTAGCGTCCGCGCCCTCATTCGATCCGCTGGCGTAGCTCAATGGCAGAGCACCGGTTTTGTAAACCGGTGGTTGTGGGTTCAACTCCCATCGCCAGCTCCCAGCGAACCGACCGAGAGAACGAGAACCGACCGAGAGAACAAGAGGAAACATACGGAGGGTTGCCCGAGTGGCCAAAGGGAGCAGACTGTAAATCTGCCGGCTCCACGCCTTCGATGGTTCGAATCCATCACCCTCCACCAAGGTCTTTGACAGTCACGGAGAGCGCTTTCGCGGGAGTAGCTCAGTTGGTAGAGCGTCAGCCTTCCAAGCTGAACGTCGCGGGTTCGAACCCCGTCTCCCGCTCGAAGATGACTTAGACTCGACAGTTCACACGCCCACCTAGCTCAGTTGGTAGAGCACGTCCTTGGTAAGGACGAGGTCGTCGGTTCAATCCCGATGGTGGGCTCCGGTCCCTGGCCGCGGCGGTCGCCGCGCCTACGGAGGGTCAACGGCGATGGCGAAGGAGAAGTTCAACCGCACCAAGCCCCACGTGAACGTGGGGACCATCGGCCACATCGATCACGGCAAGACGACGCTGACGGCGGCGATCTCTGCGGTGCTGTCGAAGCGCGGCGGCGGCAAGGTGAAGGCGATCTCGTACAAGGACATCGCCAAGGGCGGGATCGACCGCGACGCGACCAAGACCGTGACCATCGCGGCGGCGCACGTGGAGTACGAGACGGCGAACCGTCACTACGCGCACGTCGACTGCCCCGGCCACGCCGACTACATCAAGAACATGATCACCGGCGCGGCGCAGATGGACGGCGCGATCCTGGTGGTCTCGTCGCTCGACTCGGTGATGCCGCAGACGCGCGAGCACGTGCTGCTCGCCCGCCAGGTGGGCGTGCCCCGCATCGTCGTCTTCCTCAACAAGTGCGACGCGGTGGACGACCCCGAGATCCTCGACCTGGTGGAGATGGAGGTGCGCGAGCTCCTCTCCAAGTACAACTTCCCGGGCGACGACACCCCCGTGATCCGCGGCGCGGCGCTCCCGGCGCTCAACGGCGACGCGCAGTGGGAAGAGAAGATCGTCGAGCTGGGCAGCGCGCTCGACAGCTACATCCCCGAGCCGCAGCGCGACATCGACAAGCCCTTCCTGCTCGCGGTCGAGGACGTGTTCTCGATCAAGGGCCGCGGCACGGTGGCCACGGGCCGCATCGAGCGCGGGATCATCAAGGTCAACGACGAGGTCGAGATCATCGGCTTCGCCCCCACGCGCAAGAGCGTGGTGACCGGCGTGGAGATGTTCCGCAAGCTGCTCGACCAGGGCCAGGCGGGCGACAACGTGGGCGTGCTTCTGCGCGGCGTGGAGAAGGACGACATCGAGCGCGGCCAGGTGCTGGCCAAGCCCGGGTCGATCACCCCCCACAAGAAGTTCATGGGCCAGGTCTACGTGCTCAAGAAGGAGGAGGGCGGCCGCCACACGCCGTTCTTCACCAACTACCGCCCGCAGTTCTACATCCGCACCACCGACGTGACGGGCATCGTCAAGCTGCCCGAGGACGTCAAGATGGTGATGCCCGGTGACAACATCGACGTCGAGATCGAGCTGATCACCCCCGTCGCCCTCGAAGAGCAGATGCGCTTCGCCATCCGCGAGGGCGGCAAGACCGTCGGCGCGGGCGTCGTCACCAAGATCACCGAATAACCCTTACGGAGAGACGAGAGGGCGACCATGGGAACCGCGCGGATCAAGGTGGTCCTCGCGTGCGAGATCTGCGGGCGTCGGAACTACAAGACGACCCGCGCGGGTTCCCCGGGCGCGAAGCCGCTGGCGCTGAAGAAGTTCTGCCTCGGCTGCAACGCCCACACCCTCCACCACGAGAGCCGTTGACCGTTCCGCCCTACAGGGGGCTAGCTCAGTTGGTAGAGCAGCGGATTCCAAATCCGCAGGTCGTGGGTTCGAGTCCCTCGCCCCCTGCCGAAGTCACCTCGGAGTAACACCGTGAGCACCCAACCCGAACGCGCCGCCTCGCTCCAGCTCGGCACCGCGAAGTACCTCTACACCGGGTACTTCGTGGGCGGCTGCATCGTGGCGTACCTCGTGAGCCACCTCACCGAGGCCGTCTGGGCGGGCCACGAGAACGCCGCCAACGTCATCGGCGTGGTGGTGGGCATCGTCGGCGTGGCGCTCGCGTGGCGCAACGAGCGCCTGCGCTCGCTCGCGATGGAGACCATCGAGGAGCTCGCCGCCGTCACCTGGCCCACCAAGGAAGAGACCACCAACGCCACGCTCGTGGTGCTCGGCACCTCCGTCGTCGCCGCGGTGGTGGTCTTCGGCCTCGACCGCTTCTGGAACTGGTTCACCAACCTGATCTACCTGAGCGAGTAGCCACGCGCGGGAGCGCCGACGCGCCGCGACCCTGACGGAGGGCGCGGGCCCGCGGTCAGCCCCCGGAGAACTCTCATGTCGATGAACTACTACATCGTGCAGGCCTACTCGGGGTACGAGAACAAGGTGAAGGCCTCGCTCCTCGAGCGCATCCGCAACGCCTCGATGGACAAGTACTTCGGCGAGATCCTCGTGCCGTCGGAGAACGTCTCCACCACGCGCAACGGCAAGCAGCGGCTCGAGAGCCGCAAGTTTTACCCGGGTTACGTCTTCGTCGAGATGGAGATGAACGACATGACCTGGCACCTCGTGAAGGACACGCCGAAGGTCACGGGCTTCCTGGGCGACCAGAACCCGACCCCGGTGCCGTCGCGCGAGGTCGAGAACATCAAGCGCCAGATCGAGGGCACGGGCATCGCGCCCCGCCCCAAGGTGAACTTCGAAGTCAACGACCAGGTGAAGGTCGTCGACGGGGCCTTCGCGAACTTCCAGGGCGTGGTCGAAGAGGTCCGCCCCGAGAGGCAGAAGCTGAAGGTCTTGGTGACCATCTTCGGCCGTCCTACGGCCGTCGAGCTCGGGTACAACCAGGTCGAGAAGCTCACGACCTGACAACGACGGCGGGCCCAGCACGAACCGAGAGGGAGACGACCCTGTCGGACCTCGTGCGAGGCGCTCTCCCTCCGCGGTGAGGGCGCGCCGAGAACCCGTCGGTGAGGCAACGCGATGAAGAAGGTAGTCGGACAGGTCAAGCTCCAGGCCCCGGCGGGCGAGGCGAAGCCGGGCCCCCCCATCGGCCCCGTCCTCGGTCAGGCCGGCGTGAACATCCCGATGTTCATCAAGGACTTCAACGCCAAGACCGCGAGCCAGAAGGGGATGATCATCCCCGTGGTCATCACGGTCTTCTCGGACAAGTCCTTCACGTTCGTCCTGAAGACCCCGCCCACCTCGATCCTTCTCATGAAGGCCGTGGGCGCGGACAAGGGCTCGGCCCGGCCCAACAAGGAGAAGATCGGCTCGCTCCCCGCGTCGAAGGTCGTCGAGATCGCCAAGCAGAAGCTTGAAGACCTCAACACCGACGACCTCGAGTCGGCGATCCGCTCGGTGCGCGGAACCGCGCGCTCCATGGGCATCGACATCACGGACTGAATTCTCTTTCCGGGGCTCCGCAGACCCCGCGCTCGCGCGGTGTTCAACAGCCCTTTGCAGCACCACCGCCCGCGGGGCGCGGTGGGAGGCTCCGCCCGGGGTTGAGTCCACGGTCGGGCCGATGGAGGTGATGGATGGCGAAGATTCCGAAGCGTCGTCAGGCCCTCGAGAAGATGGTCGACGACAGCCGGCGCTACGGTCTCGATGAGGCCGCAGAGCTGGTGAAGAAGTGCGCCACGGCGAAGTTCGACGAGACCGTCGAGATCGCGGTGCGGCTCGGGGTGAACCCGAAGCACGCCGATCAGATGGTCCGCGGCGCGCTCGTGCTGCCGCACGGCACGGGCCAGTCCGTGCGCGTGCTCGTGTTCGCGAAGGGCGACAAGGAGCGCGAGGCCAGGGAGGCCGGGGCTGACTTCGTGGGCTCCGACGAGCTCGTGGCGAAGGTGGCCGACGGGTCCTTCCTCGACTTCGAGCGCGTGATCGCGACCCCCGACATGATGGTCCAGGTGGGCAAGCTCGGCCGTGTGCTGGGTCCCCGGGGTCTCATGCCGAACCCGAAGGTCGGCACCGTGACCTTCGACGTCGCCAACGCGGTCCGCGAGGCCAAGGGCGGCAAGATCGAGTACCGCACCGAGAGGGCCGGCGTCGTCCAGGCCCGCATCGGCAAGGCCTCGTTCGCGCCCGACGCCATCCGCGAGAACGCCAAGGCGGTCGTCCAGGCGCTCGTCCGGGCCAAGCCCGCGACGGCGAAGGGCACCTACCTCCGGTCGATCACGCTGTCGTCCACGATGGGCCCCGGCGTGAAGATCGACCCCGCGGCCTTCACCGAGAAGACCGAGGAGGCCTGATCATGAACAAGACGCAGAAGTCTGACGAGATCACGCAGGTCCGCGAGCGCTTCGACGGCGCCGTGGCCGCGGTGCTGATCGACTTCAAGGGCCTCAACGTCGCGTCCGTCTCGAAGCTCCGCAGGGAGTTCAAGAAGGTCGGCGTCGAGTACAAGGTGGTGAAGAACACCCTGATCCGCCACGCCCTGAAGGACACGCCCTACAAGGCGATCGTCGGCGACCTCGGCCGCGGTTCCCTGCGCACGCAGCACAAGTCCCTCATGGGGATGACCGGCATCGCGTGGTGCAGGGAAGACCCCTCGGCCGCCGCCAAGGCCATCGTCCAGTTCAAGAAGGACGCGGGCCCGGCGGGCGAGAAGCTCACCGTCAAGGCCGGCCTCCTCGGCGGTCAGGTCCGCGACGGCGCGTGGGTCGAGGGCGAGATGTCGAAGCTCCCCGGCCTCAAGGAGACGCAGGCCATGGCGCTCGCGACCCTCCAGGCCCCGGCGCAGAACGTCGTCGCGATCATCAACGCCCCGGCGCAGAACCTCGTCTACGTCCTCAAGGCCTGGCAGGACAAGCTCGCGGCCCAGGGTGGATGACGAACAAGCTCGTACACAAGAAGTTCAACAAGGCGCTCACCGCGCACAAGAAAGTCTGAAGGAGAGATCACCATGGAAATCCAGTCGCTCGTCGATAACATCAGCAAGCTCACCCTGCTCGAGGCCTCGGAGCTCGTGAAGGCCCTCGAGGAGAAGCTCGGCGTCAAGGCCGCCCCCGTGGCGGTCGCCGGCCCCGCGGCCGGCCCCGCGACCACGGCCGCCCCGGTCGAGGAGCAGACCGAGTTCAACGTGGAGCTCACCGCCGCCGGCGCGAACAAGATCAACGTCATCAAGGTGGTCCGCGAGATCACCGGCCTCGGCCTCGCCGAGGCGAAGGCGCTGGTCGAGGGCGCGCCCAAGATGGTGAAGGAAGGCCTGGAGAAGCCGGCCGCCGAGGAGCTCAAGAAGAAGCTCACCGACGCGGGCGCGACCGTCACCGTCAAGTGACCGGCCGCGACCTGCGCTCCACGCAGGGTCGCTGAACGAGGCCCCCGATGGGATCACACTCCCACCGGGGGCTTCGTCTATTTGGCCCCCGGCTCGGTCCTCCGGTCACCCGTTCAGTGGCCCGGGGTCTGCAAGAAAGTTCTCCCAGGGTCTTGCAAGCACGCGCGAACCGTGCCACACCCTCACCCCCCGCCGTGTCTCTCCCCTGTCGGAGACATCGGAGGACCCGTGAACACCGCGCATCTCCCGCAGCCGGTCGTCCGCGGAATCCAATGGCAGGTACCGAGGTCGGCGCCACCCCCTAGAGCCTGAACAGCGACACTCGCACCGGACTCCGCCGCCCCGATGAGGGGCGCCAGCGCGGGGTGCCGGTGCGAAGGAGCCACCGCCGCCGGGAGACCCCGCGCGTCGAGTCATACTACTCCGCGAGGAACGTCGGGGCGGTGGCGCTGAAGGGCCCGTAGGGAGGGCGCGCGACCAGCACCGAGGAGACGTTGATGGGATCGGTCATCCAGAGCAACTTCCGAGCGCGCAAGAACTTCGGCGGCATCGAGAAGATCATCGAGATTCCCAACCTCATCCAGATCCAGAAGGCTTCGTACGAGAAGTTCCTCCAGGCCGACACCGACCCGAAGGACCGCAAGGACTTCGGCCTCCAGGGCGTGTTCCGGTCGGTCTTCCCGATCAAGAGCTTCGACGAGACCGCGGAGCTGGTCTTCCGCGAGTACACCCTCGAGAAGCCCAAGTACGACGTCGACGAGTGCCGCCAGCGCGGCATGACCTACGCGGCGCCGATCAAGGTCACCATCGAGCTGATCACCTACGAGGCCCCGGGCGCTGGCAGCGAGCGCGCCGTGCGCGACATCAAGCAGCAGGAGGTCTACTTCGGCGAGATCCCGCTGATGACCGAGACCGGGACCTTCATCATCAACGGCACCGAGCGCGTGGTGGTGTCGCAGCTCCACCGCTCGCCGGGCGTGTTCTTCGACCACGACAAGGGCAAGACCCACTCGTCGCAGAAGTTCCTCTACTCGGCCCGCGTGATCCCGTACCGCGGCTCGTGGCTCGACTTCGAGTTCGACCCGAAGGACATCGTCTTCGTCCGCATCGACCGCCGCCGCAAGCTCCACGCGACGGTGCTGCTCCGCGCCCTCGGGTACACCGCCGAGCAGATCCTCAACTACTACTACGAGACCGAGACCATCTACCTCGACGGCAAGGACAAGCTGTCGAAGAGCCTCGAGTTCAACATCCTCGCGGGCCAGCGCACCACGGCCGACATCAAGGTCGGCGAAGACGTGCTGGTGAAGAAGGGCACGAAGTTCACCAAGGCCGCGGTGAAGAAGCTCCGCGACGCCAAGGTGGATCGCATCCCCGTCGACCGCGCCGAGGTCGTCGGCCGCGTCGCCGCGAAGGACATCATCGACCCCGAGACCGGCGAGGTCATGGTGTCGTGCAACGAGGTCGTCACCGACTCGAAGCTCGACGCGCTGATCGCCTCGGGGGCGTCGAGCTTCAAGGTGCTGTTCATGGACAGCATGGTGGTGGGCTCGTACCTGCGCGACACCCTCGTCGCCGACCACTACGACGACCCCGACGGGCCGATGGCGCCCTTCGTGCGGCAGTACGGTCAGGCCGTCGCGGCGCAGATCGACATCTACCGCAAGCTCCGGCCCGGTGACATCCCCGAGCCCAAGGAGGCGGCGAAGCTCCTCGAGAACCTGTTCTTCAACCCCGAGCGCTACGACCTCTCGAAGGTCGGCCGCCTCAAGCTGAACTACAAGTTCTACAAGGACCTGCCCGCCGACAAGCAGCCGCCCCTCGACCTCGCGGTGATCACGAAGGAGGACATCCTCCTGACGGTCAAGCACCTCATCGAGATCAAGAACCGCCGCGGCTCCGTCGACGACATCGACCACCTCGGCAACCGCCGCGTGCGCGCGGTGGGCGAGCTGCTCGAGAACCAGTACCGCATCGGGCTCGTGCGCATGGAGCGCGCGATCAAGGAGCGGATGTCGATCTCGCCCGAGCTCGACACGCTGATGCCCCACGACCTCATCAACGCCAAGCCCGTCTCGGCGGTGGTGAAGGAGTACTTCGGGAGCTCGCAGCTCTCGCAGTTCATGGACCAGACGAACCCGCTCTCGGAGGTCACCCACAAGCGCCGCCTGTCGGCGCTGGGCCCCGGTGGTCTGACCCGCGAGCGCGCGGGCTTCGAGGTGCGCGACGTTCACGCCACGCACTACGGCCGCATCTGCCCGATCGAGACTCCCGAAGGTCCGAACATCGGTCTGATCGCGTCGCTCAGCACCTACGCGCGGGTGAACGAGTACGGCTTCGTCGAGACGCCCTACCGCAAGGTGGAGAACGGCGTCGTCCACAAGGAAGTGATCTGGCACTCCGCGCTGCAGGAGGAGGGGCAGTACATCGCCCAGGCCTCGGCGACGATGGACGAGGTCGGCAAGCTGATGGACCCGCTGGTCTCGGCCCGGCTCAACGGCGAGTACAAGCTCATGCCGCCGGACCAGATCTCGCTGATGGACGTCTCGCCCTACCAGCTCGTCTCGGTGGCCGCGGCGCTCATCCCCTTCCTCGAGCACGACGACGCGAACCGCGCGCTCATGGGCGCCAACATGCAGCGCCAGGCCGTTCCGCTGGTGCGCACCATGGCCCCCGTGGTCGGCACCGGCCTCGAGGCGCAGGTCGCGCGTGACTCTGGCGTGTGCGTGACCGCGCGCCGCCCGGGCGTCGTCGAGACCGCCGACGCGGCGCGCATCGTGGTGCGCGCGCAGGGCAAGCGCGGCGAGGAGCCCGACATCTACAACATGCTCAAGTACCAGCGGTCGAACCAGAACACCTGCTGGAACCAGAAGCCCATCGTGAAGCCGGGCGAGCGCGTCGAGGTCGGTGACGTCCTCGCCGACGGGCCGGCCACCGACACGGGCGAGCTCGCGCTCGGCGCCAACATCGTCGTCGCGTTCACCCCCTGGGGCGGATACAACTTCGAGGACTCGATCCTCGTCTCGGAGAAGATCGCCAAGCAGGACATCTTCACGAGCGTTCACATCGAGGAGTTCGAGTGCGTCGCCCGCGACACCAAGCTCGGCAAGGAAGAGATCACCCGCGACATCCCCAACGTGGGTGAAGAGGCCCTCAAGGACCTCGACGAGTCGGGCATCGTGCGCATCGGCGCCGAGGTGAAGCAGGGCGACATCCTCGTCGGGAAGATCACCCCGAAGGGCGAGACCCAGCTCTCGCCCGAGGAGAAGCTCCTGCGAGCGATCTTCGGCGAGAAGGCCGGCGACGTGCGCGACACCTCGCTGCGCGTTCCCCCGGGCGTGACGGGCATCGTCATCAACGCCCGCGTCTTCGCGCGCAAGGGCACCGAGAAGGACGACCGCGCCAAGGACATCGAGGACGAGGAGAAGGCCCGCCTCGAGAAGGACCACGACGACGAGGTCAAGATCGTCCGCGAGAGCTACTTCCGCCGCGTGCGGAACCTCCTCGAGGGCAAGACCGCGCAGGCCAAGCTCGTCGACGACAAGGGCAAGGTGCTCCTCGCCAAGGGCGCCGTGATCGACGAGGCCACGCTCGAGTCGATCCCGCGCAAGCTCTGGCGCGAGGTCGCCCTCGACGACCACGACTCCAACGAGCTCGCGCACGTCTTCACCGAGCTCGACGACCGCGTCGCGCAGATCGAGCAGAACTGCGCCGACAAGGTCTCGCGCCTCTCGAAGGGCGACGAGCTCCCGCCCGGCGTCATCAAGATGGTGAAGGTCTACGTCGCCATCAAGCGCAAGCTCCAGGTCGGCGACAAGATGGCCGGCCGCCACGGCAACAAGGGCGTCGTGTCGCGCATCCTCCCCGAGGAGGACATGCCGTACCTGCCCGACGGCCGCCCCGTCGAGATCGTGCTGAACCCCCTCGGCGTGCCCTCGCGCATGAACGTGGGGCAGATCCTCGAGGTGCACCTCGGGTGGGCCGCGCACCAGCTCGGCTACCGCCTCAAGGGCATGCTCGAAGACGGCACCCCCGCCGAGGTGGTGCAGAAGCTCCTGCTCTCGATCTTCGAGCGCGACAAGGAGCAGCGGGCGATCCTCAAGGGCCTCGACGCCGAGGGCGTGCGCCGCTACGCCGAGACGCTCCAGAACGGGGTGTTCTTCGCGTCGCCCGTGTTCGACGGCGCCCCCGAGTCGGACATCAAGAAGATGCTCGACCTCGCGGGCCTGCCCCTCTCGGGGCAGACCATCCTCTTCGACGGCCGCACCGGCGAGGCCTTCGAGAACGACGTCACCGTGGGCGTGATGTACATGCTCAAGCTCCACCACCTGGTGGACGACAAGATCCACGCGCGCTCCATCGGCCCGTACTCGCTGGTGACCCAGCAGCCCCTCGGCGGCAAGGCCCAGTTCGGCGGGCAGCGCCTCGGCGAGATGGAGGTCTGGGCGATGGAGGCCTACGGCGCCGCGTACGCGCTGCAGGAGTTCCTCACGGTGAAGTCCGACGACGTGCAGGGGCGCACCCGCATGTACGAGGCCATCGTGAAGGGCGACTACACCTTGGAGCCGGGCATCCCCGAGAGCTTCAACGTGTTGGTGAAGGAGCTTCAGTCGCTCTGCCTCAACGTGGAGCTCGTGGAGGACGGGGTCGCGCGCCAGCCGGGCGACCCCCAGGCCGCGGAGTGATGGTTCGACCCGTCGCGGGGGAGGTGATCTCCCGCGGCGGGTCTCGTGGTGTTTTCGGTAGACCGTAACGAACTAGCAATCGCCGCCGGTGGCCGTCGGCGCGGCGCCCTGAGAGAAGAGGGGCGAGCGGTGACGGCACCCGGGCTCTGGACCCCGGAGGCCCGCGCGTCACACGCGGGGACAGAGCCCACCACGACGCGTGACGCGCGCGTCGCGACGAACGGCCAACGGCGGCCGCGGAGGAACCGTGAAGGACATCTTCAGCTTCTTCGAGAAGCCCAAGGACCCGCTGGCGTTCAGCTCGATCCGCATCTCGCTCGCCTCGCCGGAGAAGATCCGCGAGTGGTCGCGCGGCGAGGTGAAGAAGCCCGAGACCATCAACTACCGGACCTTCAAGCCGGAGAGGGACGGCCTCTTCTGCGCGAAGATCTTCGGGCCGGTGAAGGACTACGAGTGCAACTGCGGCAAGTACAAGCGCATGAAGCACCGCAACATCGTCTGCGAGAAGTGCGGTGTTGAGGTCATCCAGTCGAAGGTGCGCCGCGAGCGCCTCGGGCACATCACCCTGGCGACCCCCGTCGCGCACATCTGGTTCCTGAAGAGCCTGCCGTCGCGCATCGGCGCGGTGCTCGACATGACCCTGCGCGACCTCGAGAAGATCCTCTACTGCGAGGCCTACGTCGTCACCGAGGTGAAGGACAAGGCCGCGGCCATCAAGGTCGGCGAGCTCCTCTCGGAGGACGCCTACTACAAGGCCCTCGACGAGTACGGCGACGACGGCTTCACCGCCAAGATGGGCGGCGAGGCGGTGCTCGACCTGCTCAAGAACGTCGAGATCGCCAAGCTCGCCGAGGAGCTGCGCTCCGAGATGCGCGCGGCGACCTCGGACGCCAAGCGGAAGAAGTTCGCCAAGCGCCTCAAGGTCATCGAGGCCTTCCGCGAGTCGGGCAACCGGCCCGAGTGGATGATGCTCACGGTGATCCCGGTGCTCCCGCCGGACCTTCGCCCGCTCGTGCCCCTCGACGGCGGCCGCTTCGCCACCAGCGACCTGAACGACCTCTACCGCCGGGTCATCAACCGCAACAACCGCCTGAAGCGCCTCCAGGAGCTCAACGCCCCGGAGATCATCATCCGCAACGAGAAGCGGATGCTCCAGGAGGCCGTCGACGCCCTCTTCGACAACGGCCGCCGCGGCAAGACCATCACCGGCCCGAACAAGCGCCCGCTGAAGTCGCTCAGCGACATGCTCAAGGGCAAGCAGGGGCGGTTCCGCCAGAACCTCCTCGGCAAGCGCGTCGACTACTCGGGCCGCTCGGTCATCGTCGTCGGCCCCGCGCTGCGCCTGCACCAGTGCGGCCTGCCGAAGAAGATGGCCCTCGAGCTCTTCAAGCCGTTCATCTACAACAAGCTCGAAGAGCGGGGTAAGGCGCAGACCATCAAGAGCGCCAAGAAGCTCGTCGAGAAGGAGAGCCCCGAGGTCTGGGACATCCTCGAGGAGTGCATCAAGGAGCACCCCGTGATGCTCAACCGCGCTCCGACCCTGCACCGGCTGGGCATCCAGGCCTTCGAGCCGGTGCTCATCGAGGGCAAGGCGATCCAGCTCCACCCGCTGGTGTGCGCGGCCTTCAACGCCGACTTCGACGGCGACCAGATGGCCGTGCACGTGCCGCTGTCGGTCGAGGCGCAGATGGAGGCGCGCGTGCTCATGATGAGCACGAACAACATCCTCTCGCCCGCGAGCGGCAAGCCCATCATCAACCCCACCCAGGACATCGTCCTCGGGCTCTACTACCTCACCCGCGCGAAGGACTTCGCCCGGGGCTCGTACCGCGCCGACGCCACGGGCGCCGACAAGCTCCAGGGCGTGTACGCCTCGCCGAGCGAGGTGCGCATGGCCTACGACGGCGGCGAGCTCGACCTGCACGCCAAGATCCTGGTGCGCATGCCCGCGTTGAGGGTCACCGACCCCGGCGAGACCCGCCTGCGCGAGGGCGAGATCGTCGAGGGCCCCGACCTCGAGGCGGCCAACCGCCTCGCGGCCAAGGAGAAGAAGCGCACCGCGTCGGGCGAGCCCGTGGCCGTGCGCGTCGAGTCGACCTGCGGCCGCGTGCTGCTCGCCGAGGGGATCAACGAGACCCTCGACGCCGAAGAGAAGCTGCCCTTCTCCCTCATCAACAAGGTGATGGAGAAGAAGTCGCTCTCGGCGCTCATCGACGCGTGCTACCGCGCGCACCGCAACAAGGCGACGGTGCTCCTGGCCGACCGCCTGCGCACGCTGGGCTACGAGTTCGCGACCCGCGGCGGCGTGTCGATCTGCATGGACAACATGCACATCCCGCAGTCGAAGAAGCGCCTCATCGACGACGCCCAGGAGCAGGTCGGCAAGGTGATGGACCAGTACCTCGAGGGGGTCATCACCGAGGGCGAGCGCTACAACAAGATCGTCGACATCTGGGCGGGCGTGGCCGACAAGGTCGCGAAGGAGATGATGGAGCAGGTGTCGAAGGAGGACGTGATCGACCCCCGCACGGGCAAGGTCGAGCGCATGCCCTCGTTCAACCCGATCTGGATGATGGCCGACTCGGGCGCCCGCGGCTCGACGCAGCAGATCCGCCAGCTCGCAGGGATGCGCGGCCTCATGGCCAAGCCCTCGGGCGAGATCATCGAGACGCCGATCACCGCGAACTTCCGCGAGGGGCTCTCGGTGCTGCAGTACTTCATCTCGACGCACGGGGCGCGCAAGGGCCTCGCCGACACGGCGCTCAAGACCGCGAACTCGGGCTACCTCACCCGCCGCCTCGTCGACGTGGCGCAGGACGCGGTGGTCACCGAGTACGACTGCGGGACCATGGACGGCGTGACGGTCACCAAGCTGGAGGAGAACGGCGAGGTGATCCAGCAGCTCGGCGACCGCATCCTCGGTCGTATCGCGCTGCACCCGGTGTACGACCCGGTGAACGGCTCGGTGCTGGTGGACGAGGGCGAGCAGTTCGACGAGGAGGCCGTGCGCAAGACCGTCGACGCGGGCGTCGAGGAGGTCACCATCCGCTCGGTGCTCACCTGCGCGACGCGCCGGGGCATCTGCGCGAAGTGCTACGGGCGCGACCTGGCCCGCGGGTACATGGTGAACATCGGCGAGAGCGTCGGGATCATCGCGGCGCAGTCGATCGGCGAGCCGGGCACCCAGCTCACGATGCGCACGTTCCACATCGGCGGCGCGGTGTCGGGCGCCGGGTCGGCGAGCTCGCTCTCGGCCCGCTACGAGGGCCGGGTGAAGTTCGACAAGGTCGAGTCGGTCACCCGCAAGGACGGGCGCCTGGTGGTGATGAACCGCCACGGCGAGATCGTCGTGGTCGACGCGACGGGACGCGAGCGCGAGCGCAACCACCTCGTGTACGGCGCCGAGATCCACGTGAACGAGGGCGACGCGGTCAGCCCGGGCACGCAGCTCGCGACCTGGGACCCGCACGCGGTGCCGATCCTCACCGAGGTGGCGGGCCTCGTGCGCTACGCCGACCTCGTCGAGAACGAGACCTTCGAGGAGAAGGTCGACGACGTGACGGGCCTGTCGCGCAAGGTGGTGATCGAGTCGCGCAACGCGTCGCTGCGGCCGCGCATCGAGATCATCGACCCGAACACCCGGCACGTGCGCAAGCTCGCGACGGGCGCCGAGGGCCGGTACCTCCTGCCCGCGGGCTGCAACATCACCGTCATGGACGGCGAGCCCGTGGAGGCCGGCTCGGCGCTCGCGAAGGTGCCGCGCGAAACCACGCGCAACAAGGACATCACCGGCGGTCTGCCCCGCGTCGCGGAGCTGTTCGAGGCGCGCAAGCCCAAGGACGCCGCGGTGGTGTCTCCCATCGACGGCTACGTGAAGTTCGGGCGCGAGACCAAGGGCAAGCGCCAGGTCTTCATCGTGCCGAAGGGCCAGGAGGCCTTCCTCGCCATCCCGATGGACGAGGAGCCGAAGAAGGGCTCGAAGCGCAAGGCGGCGACCCCCGTGGTGCCGGTGGCCGAGGGCGTGGGCAAGGTCGAGGAGTTCCTCGTGCCGAAGACCAAGCTCCTCATCGTGCGCGAGGGCGAGTTCGTGAAGGCGGGCGAGCCCCTCATCGACGGCCCGATCAACCCCCACGACATCCTGCGCGTGAAGGGCGAGAAGGACCTGTCGGCCTGGCTGGTGAACGAGATCCAGCAGGTCTACCGGCTCCAGGGCGTGGCCATCAACGACAAGCACATCGAGACGATCGTGCGCCAGATGCTCCGCCGCGTTCGCGTGGTGAGCGTGGGCGAGACGGACTTCCTCGTCGACGAGCAGGTCGAGAAGTGGCGCTTCGAGCAGGAGAACCTCAAGGCCGCGCGCAAGGTCCTCGGGCGCGTGGTCGAGGAGGGCCGCGTGAAGCACCAGTCGGTGTCCGACGCGATCCGCCGCGCGGTGAACGTGCCCCTCTCCGACATGACCGCGGTGCTCAACGAGCGCCTCGCCGACACGGAGATGAGGCACGGCTCGGACTCCACCGTGGCGCAGGAGATCCAGAACGTCTGGAAGTCCTTCCACGAGTCCTTCGCCATCGCCGAGCCCCTGCTCCTCGGCATCACCAAGGCCTCGCTCAGCACCGACTCGTTCATCTCCGCGAGCTCCTTCCAGGAGACCACGAAGGTGCTCACCGAGGCGGCCATCTCGGGCAAGGTCGACGACCTCCGCGGCCTCAAGGAGAACGTCATCATGGGCCGGCTCATCCCGGCCGGTACGGGCCTGCCCGCCTACCGCAACCTCGACGTCCTCGTCGACGAAGAGGGCGCCGTCCGCACCGAGCGCGCGCGCCCCTCGACCCGCTCCGCCGCCTACGCCGGCGAGTGACCTAGACCCACCCTCCTCCCTCGCGGGGCGGCCACGCCGTCGCCCCGCGCTCCCCCGCCTCTACCTCTCCATCATCACCCGCTGCGCGAAGCCCGCGCGGCCCAGCGTGAAGCGTTGACTTCGCGTGGCGCGAGGGGATAGCGTCCGCGCCCGCTCGACCCTACAGCCACGTGCGCCCGGTGGGTCGCGTCAGGCCTCATTCGGGTGGAGGTGTCGCGAATGGGAACCGAGCGCAAGCCCGACTGGCTGAAGGTCCGCGCCCCTGGCGGCGAGCGCTACGCGCACATCAAGTCCACGCTCCGCCGCTACGAGCTGCACACGGTCTGCGAAGAGGCCCGCTGCCCCAACGTGGGCGAGTGCTGGGCCGACGGCACGGCCACCATCATGATCCTCGGCGACACCTGCACGCGCGGGTGCCGCTTCTGCGCCGTCACCACGGGCAACCCCCGCGGCGCGGTGGACCCGCGCGAGCCCGAGCACACGGGCCGCACCATCGCGGCGATGGGCCTCGACTACGTGGTCATCACCATGGTCGACCGCGACGACATCCTCGACGGGGGCGCCGCGCACGTCGCCGAGACCCTGCTCTCGATCCGCGAGCACTCCCCCGCGATCCTCATCGAGGCCCTGCTCGGAGACTTCCAGGGCGCGCTCAAGGACGTCGCCACGGTGGTGACCGAGGGTCGGCCCGACGTGTTCGCGCACAACATCGAGACCGTCGATCGCTTGCAGCGCGAGGTGCGCGACCCGCGCTGCTCGATGGAGCGCTCGCTCGCCGTGCTCGCCCACGCGAAGAAGGTCTCGCCCGAGACGTGGACCAAGAGCTCGATCATGGTCGGCCTCGGAGAGTCGCGCCGCGAGACCCTCGACGCGATGGCCATGCTCCGCGACGTGGGGGTCGACGTGTTGACCCTGGGGCAGTACCTCCGGCCGACGCCGAAGCACTACCCCATCGACCGTTACCTCTCGCCCGCGGAGTTCGACGAGCTCGCCGAGCGCGGGCGCGAGATGGGCTTCAAGTACGTCGCCTCGGGGCCGCTGGTGCGGTCGAGCTACAAGGCCGCCGAGGCCTTCTTGCGTGGCGCGCTGCACCGGGTGGGCGCTGAGGTCGAGAAGACCCCGCGGCGGATGCTGCCCGTGGTCCCGTGATGGATCTGGAGTGAGGGATGGACGCTTCGTTTGTGCTCGATGACGTGTTGACGGTGCTGGGCCCCGACGGCTCGGCCGACCCGTCGGTGGACCCTGGGATCGCCCCCGAGAAGCTCGTGGCGCTGTTCAAGCACATGGTGCTGACGCGCATGCTCGACGAGCGCCTGGTGCTGTTGCAACGGCAGGGGCGCATCGGGTTCCACATCGGGAGCATGGGCGAGGAGGCGTGCATCCTCGGCAGCGCCGCGGCGCTCAACGAAGAGGACTGGCTCTTCCCCTGCTACCGCGAGTTCGGCGCGCTGCTCCTCCGCGGGATGCCGCTGCAGCGCTACCTCGACAACATGTACGGCAACGGCGACGACCCGGTGAAGGGCCGCCAGATGCCCGACCACTACACGGGGCGGTCGTACCGCTTCGGGTCGGTGAGCTCGCCCATCGGCACGCAGATCACGCAGGCAGTGGGCTTCGCGTGGGCGGCGAGGCTCCGCAACGACCCGATCGTCACGCTGGTGTACTTCGGCGACGGCGCGACCTCGTCGTCGGAGTTCCACAACGGGATGAACTTCGCCGGGGTCTACAAGACGCCGACGGTGTTCCTGTGCAGGAACAACGGCTGGGCGATCTCGGTGCCGACGGAGAAGCAGACCGCGTCGGAGACCTTCGCGCAGAAGGGCTTCGCCTACGGGGTGACCCCGGTGCGCGTCGACGGCAACGACCTGCTCGCGGTGTACAAGGCCACGCGCGACGCGGTGGAGCGCGCGCGCAGGGGTGAAGGCCCGACGATCATCGAGGCGCTCACGCACCGGCTGTCGGGCCACTCGACCTCCGACGACCCGAAGGCCTACCGCAAGGAAGACGAGATGACCGCCGAGCGCGCGAAGGACCCGATCCCGCGCCTGCGCGCGCACCTCGCGGCGAAGGGCCTGTGGGACGACGCGAAGCACCAGGCGTGGGTCGAGCAGGTCGAGGGTGACATCAAGCGCGCGGTCGAGGCCGCGGAGTCGGCCGCCGGGCCGGAGCTCGGGTCGATGTTCGACGACGTGTTCGCGACGCGCCCGTGGCACCTCGAGGAGCAGGCTGAAGAGTGCCGCAAGGCCCCGCGCGCCGCGGGTCACGGTCACTGAAGGGTTTCGGGAGTCGACGATGCCGCAGATGAACATGGTGCAGGCCATCAACGACGCGCTCCGCGTCGAGATGAGGCGCGACGATCGCGTGGTGGTGCTGGGCGAAGACGTGGGGAAGGTCGGCGGGGTCTTCCGCGTGACCCAGGGGCTCTACGACGAGTTCGGCGAGAACCGGGTGATCGACACGCCGCTGAGCGAGGGCGGGATCATCGGCGCCGCCATCGGCATGGCCCTCTACGGGATGCGCCCGGTGCCCGAGATCCAGTTCTCGGACTTCATCTTCCCCGCCTTCGACCAGATCGTGTCGGAGCTCGCGAAGTACCGCTACCGCTCCGGCGGCGAGTACCCCGCGAAGCTGGTGATCCGCACGCCCGTGGGCGGAGGCATCCGCGGCGGGCACTACCACTCACAGTCTCCCGAGGCGTACTTCATCCACACGCCGGGCCTGAAGGTGGTCTGCCCGTCGAACCCCTACGACGCGAAGGGGCTCTTGCTCTCGGCGATCCGGGACGAGGACCCTGTTCTCTTCTTCGAGCCGAAGCGCGTGTACCGCGCGGCGCGGAGCGAGGTGCCCGAGGGCGACTACACCGTTCCCCTGTCGCAGGCGAAGGTGCTGCGCCCGGGCTCGCAGGTGACGGTGATCGCGTGGGGCGCGATGATCTACGAGGCCATCGAGGCCGCGAACCAGGCCGCCCAGCAGGGGATCGACTGCGAGGTGCTCGACCTGCGCACGCTGTGGCCCGTCGACATCGAGGCCATCGTCACGTCGGTGAAGAAGACCGGCCGCGTGGTGGTGGTGCACGAGGCGCCCAAGAGCTGCGGCTTCGGCGCCGAGCTCGTGGCGCTCATCAACGAGAAGGCCTTCTTGCATCTCGAGGCGCCGCCGGTGCGGGTCACGGGCTACGACACGCCCTTCCCGTACACGCTGGAGATGGACTACCTCCCGCTGGCGGGGCGCATCCTCCCGGCCATCGTCGAGACGGCGAGGTTCTGATGAGCCGCTACGAGTTCAAGCTCCCCGACATCGGCGAGGGCGTGACCGAGGGCGAGGTGGTCGAGTGGCACGTCGCCGTCGGCGACGTCGTGAAGGAAGATCAGCCCCTCGTCGAGGTGATGACCGACAAGGCGACGGTCACCATCACCGCGCCGAAGGCGGGGCGCATCGCGGCCCTCCAGGGGACGAAGGGCGCCGTGGTGAAGGTCGGCGCCGTGCTGGTGGTCTTCGACCTCGGCGGTGAGACGTCGGCGCCCGCGCAAGACCCGGTGAAGACCGAGGCGAAGTCTGAAGGCCCCGCGGCGACAGCGGTGGGAGACATCAAGGAGTCGCTCCCGGGCATGGGCGGCTTCGTGCAGACCGTCACCGCGACGGCGCCGTCGTCGGTGTCGACGCAGACCGCGCCCACCGCGAGCGCGAACGACGAGTACCGCGCGCCGGGAGGGAAGGTCCTCGCGACGCCCGCCTCGCGCAAGCTCGCGCGCGACCTCAGCGTCGACCTCGCCCGCGTGCGCCCCACCGGCCCCTCGGGCCGCGTCACCAAGGACGACATCCGCGCCTTCGCCGCTCGCGGCGTCTCTCCCGCGTCGGTGTCCGCGCCTGCGTCTTCACCCGCGCCCTCGGTCGCGTCTACACCCGCGCCCGCGCCTGCGACGTCGCCCGCGACGTCGGCGCCCTCGCGCGCGCCGGTCTCCATCGCCGCCCCGCCCTCGCGCGATGGAGAGGCCCTCGAGCAGCGCGTGCCCTTCTCGGGCATCCGCCGGCGCATCGCCGACCGGATGTCTCAGTCGAAGAACACCGCGGCGCACTTCACCTTCGTGGAGGAGTGCGACGTGACGGCCCTCAAGGCGCTGCGCGAGCGCGTGCGCCCCAAGGCCGAGGCGCAGGGCGTGAAGCTCACGTACCTGCCCTTCATCGTGAAGGCCGCGGTGGTCGCGCTGAAGCGGCACCCCACGCTCAACGCGGCCGTCGACGAGAGCACCAACGAGGTCGTCTACCGCAAGTACTACAACGTCGGCGTCGCGGCCTCGTCCGACGCGGGCCTCGTGGTGCCGGTGGTGAAGCGCGCCGACCAGCGCTCGATCCTCGGCATCGCCCGCGAGGTCGAGCGCCTCGCCAACGACGTGAAGTCGGGCAAGCAGAAGGTCGACGACCTGCAGGGCGGCACCTTCACCATCACCTCGCTCGGCGCGCAGGGCGGGCTCTTCGCGACGCCGATCATCAACTTCCCCGAGGTGGCGATCCTCGGCGTGCACCAGATCAAGCAGAAGCCCGTGGTGCGCGACGGGCAGATCGTGATCGGCGACGTGATGCTGCTCTCGCTGTCCTTCGACCACCGCGTGGTCGACGGCCACGTCGGCGCGGCCTTCGCGTACGAGATCATCCACCTCCTCCAGGACCCTGACCTGCTCCTCCTCGACGGCTGACGTCGGTCGCTCCGCGCGGCGCGCGACCATTTGTCGCGCGCGCTGCACCGCAGAAACAGGCATAGGTCATCTCACTCCCACGATGCGTGTCGCGGTCTTCGGCGCCACGGGGTTCATCGGTCGGCGCGTCGTCCAGGCGCTCGCCGCGCGCGGCGACGTGGTCGTGGCGTACTCCCGCGACCCCGCGCGGGCGAAGTCGGCCCTCGGCGAGCGCGTCGAGTGCCGCGCGAACGACGCGGTCGACGGCGCCTCCCTCGCCGACATCGACGCCGTGGTGAACCTCGCGGGCGAGCCCATCGCCGAGCACCGCTGGAACGACGCGGTGAAGGCCCGGCTCCGCTCCAGCCGGCTCGACCTCACGCGCGCCGTGGTCGAGGCCCTGGCCTCTGCGGCCCCGCGGCCGTCGGTGCTCGTGAACGCGAGCGCGGTGGGCTACTACGGCCCCTGCGGCGACGAGGAGGTCACCGAAGACGCCCCGCCCGGAGACGACTTCCTCGCGACGCTGTGCCGCGACTGGGAGGCCGAGGCGCGTCGGGCCGAGGCGCACGGCGTCCGCGTGGTGCGCGCGCGCATGGGGGTGGTGCTCGGCGAGGCGGGGGGCTCGCTGGAGAAGATGCTGCTGCCGTTCAAGCTCTTCGTGGGCGGGCCCATCGGAGACGGCAAGCAGTGGTTCCCCTGGGTGCACCTCGACGACGCGGCGGGGATGATCGCCCACGCGGTCGACCACGACGCCCTGCGCGGCGCGGCGAACATCACGGCGCCGTCGCCGGTGCGCTTCGGGGCCTTCGCCGACGCGCTGGGCAAGGCGCTCCACCGGCCCGCGTGGCTGCCCGTGCCGAGCTTCGCGCTCAAGGCCGTCGCGGGAGAGGTGGCCGAGGTGCTGCTCACGGGCCAGCGGGCGACGCCCGGCGCGATGAGCCGATCAGGCTATCGCTTCGCGTTCCCGTCGCTCGATGCGGCGCTTCGTGACGTGCTCCGTTCCTGACAGGGACATTCCTGTTCCAGAATCAAGTCTCTTGGAACTCCATAGGGTTTCCCCTGATGAGACGATGTGGGGAAGTGTGCTCTTCGGCTGACGTTCTCTATCCACCCAGTGACCTTCGAGGCGCATTCGCCAGAACGAGGCTGATCATGGTGTCGGGTGAGCGAATTGTTTCGACCGGGCCATTCGCCCGGTCCATCGAAGCTGCTAGGGTCGACGACGTGCGCAAGGTCCGGCCGATGTCCGCCGATGACTACCTGCGGCTCGCGATCCAGACGGGGTCGCCCGACGCCGCGAGCGCCTACGCCGAGAAGGGCCTGCGCACCGTCACCGACCAGGCCAACCCCGAGACCCTGGTCCTGCTCCTCCGAGAGATCTACCGCTCGCACCTCTACGCGCGGCGCCTTCGTAGCGCGCACGCCGTAGCGCGCAAGATGGTCCGCGTCGGCGTCGCGCAAGAGATCGCGTACACCGACCTCGCGCGCGCGCAGGCCGCCCTCGGGTGGTGGCACCGCGCCGCCGAGTCGTACCGGGTGGCCGCGCGCATCGCCCCGGCCTCGCGCCGCGCGATGCACTGGGGCCTGCTGGCCGCCGCGCTCCAGCGGCAGGGCCGACACGCCGAGGGCCTCAGCGCCCTCGAGCGCGCCGCCCGCTGGTCCCTCGGGAGCCGACCCCTCTACCGCGCGCAGATGGCCCTGGCCCGACTGGAGATGGGCGCCTCGGTCGACGAGATCGACGACCTCGAAGAGCGGGTGACCGACCTCGAGTGCGCCCGCTGCGGCGAGGGCTACGGCCGCTTCGTGCTGGGGTTGCTGTACGCGCGCACCGGCGACCGCGCGCGGGCCCGTCGCAACCTCAAGCAATTCGTGAAGCGCAACGCCGCCGACCCCCTGCGCTCGCTCACCCTCGCGTGGGAGCTGCGTCGCGCCCGCGACGAGCTCCAACGGCTGCGCGGGGGCAACGCGTCGCCCTCATCGCCGCCCGCGCCCTGAACTCCCTCGACCCGCGCGGGTCGTGCTACGGCCGCTGACGCATGACCCTCGGAGACCTCCCTGTCTGGTACCTGCGCCTGCTGGCGATCTGCTGGGGCGCCTGCTGGGGGAGCTTCGCCAACGTGGCCATCTACCGCTGGCCCAACGAGCTCTCGCTGGTGCGGCCGGGCTCGCACTGCCCGCACTGCGGCAAGCCCGTGCGCGGCTACGACAACGTCCCGATCCTCGCGTGGCTGTGGCTGCGCGGGAGGTGCCGCGACTGCAAGGCGCCGATCTCTCCGCGCTACCCCCTGGTCGAAGGGATCTACGCCCTCGCGGCCTTCGCGCTGATGGAGCGCCTCTGGAGGGGTGACCCCTCGCAGGCGATGTCGGTCGGCTTCGCGCTCTTCTTCGCGCGCTTCGCCTTCGCGTGGGGGCTGCTCACGGCGGCCTTCATCGACCTCGAGACCCTGCTCATCCCGGACTTCATCTCGATCTCGGGCACGGTGATCGGAATCGCGGTGAGCGCGTTCCTGCCGGGGGTGGGGCTTCGGATGTCGCTCCTCGGCGCGGGCCTGGGCTTCGCGATCCCGTTCTCGCTGTGGTTCATCTGGAGCCGTCTGTTGAAGCGAGAGGGGATGGGCCTCGGCGACGCGAAGCTCCTCGCGATGATCGGCGCGCTGCTCGGCCCCGCGGGCGTGTTGTTCTCGCTGAGCGTCGGGTCGATGCAGGGGATCATCGCCACGGTGGTCTCTCGCGTGACGGGCTGGAAGCTCGGCCCCGAGCACGCGTGGGACGAAGACGAAGACGACGAAGACGAAGCCCACGCGGGAGAGCGCGATGCGGCGGTCGAGGCCACGGTTGAAGCGAAGCCCGATGAGGCGAAGCCCGACGACGCGAAGCCCGATGAGGACGAAGACCCCGGGCTGATGCGCACGCGGATTCCGTTCGGTCCGTTCCTCGCGCTGGGAGCGCTGGAGTACCTGCTTGGGGCCGACGCGTGGGTGGCGGAGTACCTCCGCTGGGTCACGGGAGGCTAACGACCCTTCGCGCGCGTTCACGGTGGTGACGTCGCAAACGTGATCAGTCTCCGTCGCGGACCCACTCGGCGATGCGCTCGCCGATCATCAGCGTGGGCAGGTGCGTGTTGCAGGTCGGGATGGTCGGCATGATCGACGCGTCGGCCACGCGCAGGCCCTCGACGCCGAAGACCCTCCCGCGCGCGTCGACGGCGCCCTCGACCGCGCTCGCGCCCATCGGCACCGTGCCGCAGGGGTGGTAGCCCGAGTCGCACACGATCCGCACCCACGCGTCGAGCGCGGCCCGCGCCCGCAGCACCCGCGTCGGAGGGAACACCGGCGTCGCGAGCGCGCGCATCGCGGGCGTGTCGGCGCAGCGAAGGGCGACCTCCAGCGCGTCGACGGCCTTCGCGCGGTCGATCGGGTCATCGAGGAGGCGTGACGTGATGACGGGCCGCGCCGCGGGGTCGGCGCTGGTCCAACGGATGAGCCCGTGGCCGCGAGGCTTTCCCACCTGGATCATCAGCGAGACGCCGGGCACGTGCGCGAAGGGGAAGGCCCAGAACGATCCCGCCTGGATCTGCAGGTCGTTCTCGTGCGCGCTGCCCTCGCTGCGAAAGCGCAGGGCGGTCTGGATCAACGGGTCGGTGGCGTGGCTCACGCCGCGCTTCGCACGGAGGAAGAAGGCCGCGCCCGGGTGGTCGAGGAGACGCGCGCCCACCGCCGAGAGGTCACGGGCGAGCGTGACGCCCAGCGACTCGACCACGCGCCGCGGGCCCACCCCCGAGCGGAGGAGGATGCCCGGCGTCGCGATGGCGCCCCCCGAGAGCACCACGGACTTCGCGCGGATCACCTCGACGCCGTTCGCGCCGTCGACCTCGACGCCCACCGCGCGGCCGTTCTCGATCAGCACGCGACGCACGGCGGTGTTCGCGCGGATCGTGAGGTTCGGTCGCGCGCGCACCGCGGGGGTGAGGTAGCAGCGCGCCGCGCTCATCCGTTGACCGTTGATCTTGTTCATCGCGTGAGGGCCGTAGCCCTTCGCGCGCGGGTCGTTGTGGTCGTCGCACCGAGGGAAGCCCAGTGAGGCCGCGGCCTCCATGAAGGCGCGCTGCCACGGCACCAGCTCGTCGGGGGGGTGACGTCGCAGCGGGATGGGACCCGACTGCGAGTGCCACTCGTTCACGACGTCGAGGTCGTTCTCCAGCCGCTTGAACGCCGGGAGGCAGTGTTCCCACGACCACTCGGGCAGGCCCGAGGCCCGCCCACTCGTCGTAGTCCGACGGCACGCCGCGGAGCGCGATGCAGGTGTTCACCGCGGACGAGCCGCCCACCACGCGGCCGCGCGGCAGCGGGAAGGTCAACCGCTGTTGTTCGTTGACCCGATGGGTGAAGCCCCAGTCGTGGGACTTCATCGCGTTGCGCGTCCCGTCGAGGAGGTCGCTCGGGAGAGAGGTCGGGTCGGGGTAGTCGCGCCCCGCTTCGAGGAGGAGCACCTCCCGGTCTGAGCGTTCGGTCACCCGCGCGGCGATCACGGCACCCGCCGCGCCCGCCCCGACCACGATCGTGTCTGCGCCCTGAGCCATCGGGCGAGGGAGCATAGTGCTTCGGCGAGGGGAGAATGGGTGTAGAACCGCGGCCACGGTGCCCGATGACCCCCCGAAGCTCCTGACGGACGACGAGGTGCGGGCGCTCCAGCCCGTGATGCTGGCCTTCGCCCGTCGGTCGGTGCGCGACGTCGAGACCGCGCGCGAGCTGGTGCAAGAGGCCCTCCTCGCCGCGGTGGCCGCGCAGGACGGCTTCGCCCATCGGTCACGGCTGCGCACCTGGGTGGTGGGCATCCTCTCGCACAAGATCGCCGACTTGTTCCGTAGGCGTAAGCGCGAGCCCCTGCTCCCTGGAGACGACGACGGCGGCCCCGAGCTGTTGACCCCGCCGTCGCAGTCTCCCGAGAAGAACGCCTCGCGGCGCGAGTCGCTCGCGGTGATCGAGCGCGCGCTCGGGGCGATCCCCGAGCTCGAGCGCCTCGCCGTGCTGATGGTCGACGTCGAGGACCTCGACCACGCCGAGGCGTGTAACGCCCTCGGGGTGAAGCCGACGCACCTTCGCGTGCTCCTCCATCGCGGCCGTCACCGGCTGCGAAAGGCCCTCGAAGATGCTGCTCTGTAACGGTGTGCGGCGAGACCTGAGCGACGCCCTCGACGGCAAGCTCCCGGCGTGGCGGGTCGCTGTGATCCGTATGCACCTCGCCGTGTGCGCGCCCTGCGAGGCCATCGCGCGCTCGCTCAAGCGCACCGTCGACCTGTTGCACGAGCTCCGCGACGAGCCCGTGCCCGACGATGGTCAGGGCCGCGGGCCCACGTAGCGCGCGCGCGGGCGAAGCAACCCACGGCTCTCGCGCTGCTCCATGACGTGCGCGACCCAGCCCGCCGTGCGACCCAGCGCGAAGAGCGTCGTGGCGCTCCCCGCGGGGAGGCCCAGCGCCGTGGTGAGCGCGACCAGGGCCAGGTCGATGGTGGGCCGCTGGCCCGTGAGCGACTCCACCGCGGGCACGAGCGCGCGCAGGGCGGAGCGACGTCGTCGGTCTCCGCCCGAGGGGAGCGCGTCGAGGAGCGCGGGCGCGCGCGGGTCTCCGTTGGGGTAGAGCCGGTGGCCGAAGCCGAGGAGGCTCTCTCCGCGCGCGAGCCGGTCGCGCAGCCACGCGTCGACGCGCCGGGTGGGGACTTCATCGAGCAGGGCCTCGACGCGCTCGGCGGCGCCGCCGTGCAGGGGCGCGGAGAAGACGTTGAGGGCCGCTCCGACGCAGGCGTAGAGGTCGGCGCCGGCCGAGGCCGCGACGCGCGCGGCGAAGGTCGAGACGTTGAGCTCGTGGTCGGCGCAGAGCACGAGGGCGCGGTCGATGAGCGGGGCGTGGCGCTGAGGGAGCCTCCACGCGGCGCACACGCGCTTCGAGACGCGGTCGGCGTTCACGTCGCGGCGGCAGAGGGACGAGGCGAGTGCGACGATGAGCCGTCGCGCGCGGTCGCGCTCGGCCTCGGGGGAGGCGCCGTGACGTCCGGGGTCGGCGAGGGCCATCGAGGGCAGGAGCGCGGCCCAGCGCCACACGCCCGGCAGCTTCGACGGCGCGATGGAGACGGGGCAGTTGGGCCAGGGCTCCCCCGCGGGCGCGCTCCAGAGGAGGTCAGCGACGGACTCGAACGACGCGCCCTCGAGCGCGAGGGCGACGGCGTCTTTGCCTCGGTAGCGCAGGGCGTTGTTCTCGATGGCGGTGATGGCGCTGTCGAGCACGGGCTCGCCCCAGCGGAGCGCGCCCGCGGCGACGGGGCCGTGGCCCTTGCGCGCGGCGGTGCGCGCGGCGAGGCGCTCGACGTCTTCGGCGAGGTAGTGGCAGGCGCGGCCTCCGTCGCTGCGGGAGCGCAGCACGCCGCGGGAGACGTAGGTGTACAGCGTGGCCTTGCGCACGCCGAGGAGGGCGACGGCCTCGTCGGCGGTCATCCAGCGCGCGGGTCGACGGACGAATCGATCTGTCGTCACGGGCGGATCGTACCCAATGCTCTCCCCCACGGAGGCGAGCGATGAGCGAGCGAAGGCACCCCCACGTGGTGAACGTCGATGAGGTCCCCGAGACCGAGAGGGCGAAGGGCGAGCGCTATGGGTTCCGGCGGAGGCAACTGGGCGCGGCGGCGGGCGGGCAGCAGATCGGGTGCTCGTGGATGGAGATCCCGCCGGGCAAGCGCGCGTGGCCGGCGCACTGGCACGGCGCCAACGAGGAGGCGATCTACGTGCTCTCGGGCCGCGGCAGGGCGCGCATCGGAGACGCCGAGGTGGAGCTGCGACCGGGCGACTGGGTGGCGCTGCCGAAGGGGCCCGGGTGCGCGCACCAGACGATCAACGACGGAGACGAGCCGCTGCGGTACCTCTGCGTGTCGACGATGATCGAGCCCGAGGTGGGGGTCTACACCGACAGCGGGAAGGTGGGCGTGTTCGTGGGCGCGGCGCCCGGTCACGACCCCGCGGCGCGCACGCTCACGGCCTACGCGCGCCTCGCCGACGGCGTCGACTACTGGGACGGCGAGGACACCGACTGAGCCCGCGATGCGGTAGAAGCGAGCGATGCGCCTCTCTGGGATCGCCGCCGTCGCGGCGGGTGTGCTGCTCTCGACGCCGTCGTGGGCGGTGGCGTTCTGCGGGAGCTGCGCCGACTGCACGACGATCCTCGCGCAGCCCGACGTGACCGCGGAGCTCACGGGAGACCTTCGCGCGGGCGGCTCCGGCGCGTGCGTGACGATCCGCGGGCGCCACGCGCGCCTCGACGGCGCGGGCCACGCGATCGTGGGCGACGGCGCGGTGGGGGTGCGCGTCGAGGCCGACGAGGTCTTCGTGCGCAACGTGGGCGTGCGCGGCGCGACGCGGGGCGTCGAGGTGGCGGGCGCGCGCGGCGTGACGCTCTACCACCTCACGCTCTCGGTCACGGGCACCGCGGTGTCGGTGGAGCGCTCGCCCGACCTGCGCGTGGTGCGAGGCTCCATCGAAGGAGGCCGCGTGGGCGTGAGCTTCGGCGCCGACGCAGAGGGGCGGTGCGCGCCGTCTCCGCTGCGCAGCCCGGGCGCGGTGGTCGAGGCGACGAGCGTCGAGGGCGCGGGCGTGGGCGTCGCGGCCTGCGACGCGGTGCCGGTGTTGCGCGAGGTGCGCGCGCAGCACGGCGGCGTGGGGCTGCGGCTCGGGGAGCCGTCGGGTGGTTCGGGGGCGTACGACCGCTGCGTGTGCGCGCCCGGGCTGCCGGGGGTGAGGTCGGGCACGACGCTGCTGTTCTCGTCGGGCTGCGGCGGGTGCCAGGTGCACGAGGGGTGGCTGCCCACGCTGCGCGCGCAGGGGGCGGACATCCGGCTGCGGGAGACGGGCGCGGGGCACGAGGCGGCCGAGGCGCGCTTCGACCGGCACATGGAGCACTGCGCGCCCGCGGTGATGGACGCGCTGGGGATCCCCGGGTGCGTGCCGAACTACGCGTGCCCGGCGAGCGGCGCGGTGGCGAAGGTGCGCGCCGACGCGCGGTCGATCCAGGTCGAGCACCCGCTCGACGCGCCGCACCTGGTGATGGACTTCGCGCGCGCGTGCGCGGCGGCGGGTCGCGCGGCGACGGCGGGCGGTCGCTGCGTGTCGCGCGCGGTGACGGGCGCGACAGCGTGCGGCAACCGCGAGGCCGACGTAGAGCTCACGGGCGCCGGCGCGCGGTGGACGGGGGCCGACAACGCCTGCGGTCGGGTGCAGGGCCGAGGGGCCGCGCTGGGGTGCACGCGCCCGTGCGACGACGCGCCCGCGGTGGCGCCCGCGCCGCCTCCGCCGACGCTCACCCACGAGGTGACGCCGGAGCCCGCCCCGCCGCCTGAGGCTCCGGTGGTGCACGACGCGGGAGTCACGACACCGACGTCGGGTGTCTCGCCCGCGCCGACGCCCCCGGCGCAAGGGGGAGGCGGCGGCGTGGTGTTCCTGTTGGCGGGGATCGGCGCGGTGGGCGCGCTCGCGGCGTGGGCGTCGCGGTCGAGGTCGTAGGGGGCGCGGTACGGGCCGTGCTCAGCGCGCGGCGATGGCGCCCGCGGAGGACGAGGCCGACGACGTGGACCTGACGCTGCGTCACGTGGCGCAGCGCTTCCCCGAGGAGCTGGCGCGGGCGCTGCTGCCCGAGGCGCGCCGGGTGGAGCGCTGCGCGTGGGGCGAGACGCAGGTGACCTCGCGCGAGCGCCGCATGGACAAGAGCTTGTTCGTGGTGGCCGACGGCGTCCCGCGCGTGGAGCACGTCGAGTGGCAGTCGCGGTGGACGCCCGAGCTGTTGTTCCGCGTGTACGAGTACCACTCGCTGAGCACGCTCGCGCTGCGCGACGCGCTCGCGCCGGGCGAGCAAGCGCCGCGCATCCGCAGCACGGTGGTGCTGCTCTCGGGGCCCGCGGATCGACGATGGCCGACGTACCGCGCCTTCCGCACGACGCCGCGGGGTGAGCGCTTCTCGGGCCTGCGCGTGCGGATCGAGCCCGTCTACCAGTACACGGTGGCTGAGCTCGCCGCGCGTCGCTCGGCCTTGTGGATGGTCTTCGCGCCGCTGGCCATCGACGCCACGGGCGACGCCATGGCGACGGTGGTGCGATCGCTCAAGCGGACCTTGTCGCGGCCTCGATTCGACGAGGTCGCGCTCGCCATGACGGTGCTGGCCGACGCCGACCGCCGCGGCCGTGGACTGCGTTCGGCCATCGCGGCACAGTTGCCCGAGGAGCTGGTCATGCGGAGCTGGGTCTACACGCAGGGGTTGGAGCGGGGCCGCGCGGAGGGAGTGGCCGAAGGCATGGCGCAGGGGATGGCGCAGGGGATGGCGGGGCTCCGCGGCGCGCTGGTGCAGGTGCTCGCCGCGCGCGGGATGAAGCTCTCGCCGATGCGACGCGCGCAGGTGGAAACGGAGACGAACGTCGAGGTGCTCCAACGCTGGATCGCCCGCGCCGTCACCGCGGAGCGCGTCGCGCAGGTCTTCGCCGAGCCGCGCTGAACGCTCAGCCCTCGCGGCGCGCGGCGAGCAGGCGCGCGAGGCGCTCGGGCTCCACCCGCAGCGGGAGCACGCGCTCGCGGTCGACGACCACCTTGCCCGTCGCGCTGCCCTTGGGCTTTCGCACGTGGCGCCGCTCGGCCCAGGTCACCTCGGCGCTCGCCTCTCCGCGCAGGTCGCTGTGGTGCACGGCAAGCGTCGCGGCGTCGAGGAGCAGCTCCTGCGGGCACTCCGCGCCCTTCGCCATCGGAACCACCACGTGCGCCCCCGGCGCGCCGCGCGCGTGCAGCCAGAGGTCCTGCGGGCGCGCGACGCGGAGCGTGAGCTTGTCGTTGTCGGCCGCGCCTCGCCCCACGAGGATCCGCTGCTCGCGCCACCCGAGGTACTCGATGAAGGGCTGCCGCGGCGCGGCCTTCGCGCGCCCTCGCGGCGGGAGCGTCGCGGCCTGCGCGAGGCCCAGCGACGTCGCCTCGTCGCCCCAGGCCTTCAGCGACGTCGCGGTCACCTCCTCGACGTCGCGCACGACGTTGATCAGCGCGCGCGTGGCCTCCCTCGCGCGCTCGGTCGCCTCGAGCCGCGCCCACATCACGGCCTCGCCGCGCTGGATGCGACGCGCCTTCTGGAAGAAGCCCTCGGCCTGCGACTTCGCGGGCGTCGCGGGGTCGAGCGTGACCTCCAGCGTGCCCCCGTCTCCCAGTCGTCGAGGTGTAGCGCGTCGCGCCCCGGGGATCTTCGACCCCTGCGCGAGGAGGAGCCTCCCGGTGCGCTGCAACGCCTCGACGCTGTCGAGGCGCGAGAGGTCCTCGGTCACCGCCTCGGCGCGTCGCGTGAGCTTGCGCGCGTGCGACTCCAGGGCCTTCAGGAGCGCCGCGCGACGAAGCTCCGCCGCGAGGGTGTCGCTCGCGCGCACCAGCGTCGCGCCCGCGGGCTCGAGCGCGTCGTCGACGCCCAACCCCGGCGAGCGCGAGGGCTCTCCGCGCCAGTGCACCACCCGCGCGCCCTCGACGTCGAGCACCTCGACCTCGCCCTGTGCTCCAGGGCGGAGGCGTACGCGGGCCGTCGCGCGCTCGTCCCCGACGCTCAGCCAGAGGTCGGCGTCGTCGGGCTCGTAGGAGACGTGCCGCACGCGGTGCCCCACGACGTGGGCGCGCATCGCGGCGAGCAGCGGGTGTCGAGACGGCGCGCGGAACGAGGGCTCGCGCGGCGCGAGGCCGACGCCCCACACGCGCGGGCCGACGCCGACGGCGAGGCGGAGCGCGCCGAGGGCGGTCCACACCGAGAGGCACACGAGGCCGGTCTCTGGGGTGAGCGTCGCGGACTCGACGCGGCCGCCGACGAGCGATTCGAGCGTGGGAGGAGGTGTCATGGGCGCGGCTACAGAGAGAGCGCCGCGAGGGAGGAGGGGGAGCTCCGGGCCGGTCAGCCCGTCGCGGGGCTCAGATCGAGAAGGGCAGGACGAACTCCTGCCGGTTGTAGGTGAAGTTGAAGCTGTACGCGCCGACGATCTGCCCGCCCACGGCGACGGAGACGGTCACGGGCGTCTGCGGGCTGCCGCACATGTCGTAGGCCACGAGGCGGATGCGGTAGGTGCCCTGCGGCGGGTTCTCGCCCCAGTAGACGTTCTCCACGGTGGGGGGAGAGACCGAGCAGGCCGCGTTGGCGTCGCGGTCGAGCACGCCGCCCGAGCGGCTGTTGCGGTGGCCGTAGTAGACCTCCTCGCCCATCGGGTCGATGACGTGGAGGTCGATGTCCGACGAGCTGTTCCACGCGGCGGTGACCTGGATGCTGCCGGTGTTGTAGCCGCAGCCCTCGTCGATCACGCCGTCGCAGTTGTCGTCGAGGCCGTTGCACTGCTCGGGCGCGCCCTGCTGACAGGCCTGCTGGATCACCGTCACGCCCGCGGGCACCGACACGTTCGCGCTGATCTGCGCGTGCGCCGTGGGACGCGGCGCCTGCACCGTCACTTGCCCCGTCGAGACGTACCCACCGCGGGTGCGCACCACGCAGCCCGAGAGCAGCCACGCACCGCCACCGATGAGGGCGACGCCAACCAGTCCACGAAGCTTCATCGAACCTTCTCCTTGGCGGCCTTGATGGTCGGTCTCGACCCAACGACCGCGCGGGACTTCTACACCATGCGCCCTTCGCGGCGCGAGGCTCCCGAGCGGCGGTTCCGCTGGGGGGCGATGGTACGCTGACGGCCGATGGTTCCTTCGCGCGACCTCACGGCGGCCCTCGAGGTCGCCACCCGCGCCGCGACCCTCGTTCGCGAGGTCTACGACCGCGGCTTCTCTGTCGAGTGGAAGGGCGAGAACGACCCCGTCACCGAGGCCGATCGCCGCGCCAACGCCCTCGCCGTGTCTCTCTTGAGAGAGCGCTTCCCCGCCGACGCGGTGTGCTCCGAGGAGGGCGACCTCGACGAGGGCGCGCGCGCCTCGGCGCTCGGCGGCCGCTGCTGGTTCGTCGACCCCCTCGACGGCACCGCGGAGTTCGTCCAGCGCGTCGCCCAGTTCTCCGTGATGGTGGGCCTCGCCGTCGACGGCCGCGCGCGCGTCGGCGCCGTGGTGAACCCCGTCACGGGCGAGCGCTTCTACGGCGAGGTCGGCGTCGGAGCCTTCGCCGACGACGGCGCGGGCGAACCGCGTGCGCTGACGCCCTCCACCGAGGGAGACCCGACGCGCGCGCGGATGCTCACCTCGCGCTCGCACCTCTCCCCCGCGGTGGTGTCGCTCGCCGAGGCGCTGGGCGTCGCGAGCCGCGAGCGCTGCGGCAGCATCGGCGTGAAGGTGGGCCGCATCACCTCGGGCGACGCCGACCTCTACGCGCACCTCGGCCTCGGCCCGAAGCTCTGGGACGCGTGCGCGCCCGAGGCCATCGCCGTCGCCGCGGGCATGGCCTTCACCGACGCGACGGGCGCGCCCGTGCGCTACGACGTCGGCGCGCTCCCTCTGCCGCGGGGATTGATCGTGTGCCCGCCCGCGATGCTCGCGCGCGTGGTGGCCGCCGCGGCGCGCTGAGCGCGTGCATCGAACACGAGACGACCCCGACGACGGGGTGTATGGTGACCCGACGTGATGACCGAGCGCGAGACCGAGCTCCGCTGCGACGCGTGCGAAGCCCCCATCGAGGGCGAGCCCGCGGGCCGCGGCCTCTTGCTCTGGGTGCGCGGCGACGAGGTCGAGCGCGAGGAGCCGCCGCTGTGTGAGCGCTGCGCGCTCGCGGTGAGCATGACGGCGCTGTGGCGCTGGGAGATCGAAGAGGAAGAGGGCTGAGATGTGGCCCGCGCGCGCCGCGATCCGCCCCGTGCCCGCGTACGCCGTCGTGCCGCGCGAGGCCGTCGACGGCGCCGAGGCCGAGCTCTCTGAAGACGGCGACGTCGAGGAGCAGGTCGACGTCGCGACGCGGGAGTTCGAGCGGCTGCAGCCCGCCCTCTCGCAGTGGCTCGCGCGCGCGCTCGACGGCGTGACCGACGACACCGCGCAGGCCCTCGGGCGCTACCTCGGCGTGACCGTGTGGAAGGCCTTCGTCGACGCCTTCGCCTCGCGCGTGAAGCCCGTCGACGAGGCGACCATCGCCGCCGTCGAGGCGACCTTCTCGTGGGACGAAGAGCTGCGACGCGGCGCCGCCGACGAGGTGCTCGAGAGCGACGACGTGGTGGCGATGGGGCAGCCGCACCTGGTGGCCTTCGTGCGCGAGCAGGTCGAGGCCGCGCTGGAGCCCGACGAAGACGGAGAGCCCGCCGAGGTCGACCTCGACGCGGTGTCGGCGGCGTACCGCGCGGTGCTCATCGAGATCCTGGCGCTCGGGCAGACGCTCTCTCCGCCGCGCGGCGCGGCGACGGAGCTGATGGCCTGAGCGCGTCCCCCGAGGAGGGCGCGCGATGACGGTGTGCGAGGCGGTGCTGCTCCATCGGCACGGGGCGATCGACGACCCCGGCGTGCTCGAGCGCGGCGAGGTCGACGTCCCTGACCCTGGCCCCGGCGAGGTGCGCGTGCGCGTGCGCGCGGTGGCGCTCAACCACCTCGACCTGTGGGTGCGGCGCGGCCTGCCCAACCTGCGCTTGAAGTACCCGCACCGCCTCGGCAGCGACGTGGTGGGCGAGATCGATTCGGTGGGCGCGGGCGTCACCCACGCCGTCGTTGGTCAGCGCGTGGTGGTCGCGCCGGGCGTGTCGTGCGGCGTGTGCGAGCGCTGCCTCGCGGGCGAAGACAACCTCTGCCCGCGCTACCGCATCCTCGGAGAGAACACCGACGGCGGCTACGGCGAGCTCCTGAACGTCCCCGCGGCCAACGCGCTGCCGTACCCCGGCGACATGGACTTCACCCGCGTCGCCGCCGTACCCCTCACCTACCTCACCGCGTGGCAGATGGTGGTGCTGCGCGCGAAGGTGCGCCCCGGCGAGATCGTGCTGGTGCAGGGCGCGGGCTCGGGCGTGGGCGTGGCCGCGACGCAGATCGCGCGGCTCCTCGGCGCGCGGGTGTGGGCGACGGCGGGCAGCGACGAGAAGTGCCGGCGCGCGGTCGAGAACGGCGCCGAGCGCGCGATCAACTACCGCACCCACGACTTCGTCGCCGAGGTGAAGAAGCTCACTGACCGACGCGGCGTCGACGTGGTGGTCGAGCACGTGGGCGGAGAGACCTTCACCAAGAGCCTCCTCGCGGTGGGGCGCGGCGGCAGGGTCGTCACCTGCGGCGCCACCAGCGGGTTCACGCCCGAGGTCGACCTGCGGCAGATCTTCTTCCGCAACGTGCAGGTGCTCGGCAGCACCATGGGGCCCAAGAGCGCGCTCTTCGACGTCCTGCGGCACGTCGAGCGCGGCGCGCTCACGCCCGTGGTCGACCGGGTGCTCCCCCTCGCCGACGCGCGCGAGGCCCACCGCGTGCTCGAAGCGCGCGAGGCCTTCGGCAAGGTCGTCCTCGCCGTGTAGAGCTCCGCGGCGACGTCGTGACGTCGCGGGTCTCGGGTCGGCGATGCGTTGCCGACAATTTCCGAGAGGCTCTCCGGGTGTGGCAACCGAAGCGGTCTGATGGGCTTCGCAGACCGCGACCGACGAGACTCCCGCGACGCCCGAGAGGCGCTCGTTCACGCTGCGGCCTCGCTCTCGGCCGCGGCCTCGGCGCACGGGCGCGTGCCGCCCCACGACCTCGAGGCCGAGCGGGCCGTGCTCGGCAGCGTGCTGCTCGACAACTCCGTGTTGGCGAGCATCGACTCGACGGTCACCAGCGGCGATTTCTACCACCCCGCGCACGCGGTGATCTTCGAGGCGATCCAGGGGCTCTCGGCGCGGCGCGAGCCCGTCGACGTGGTGACCCTCGCCGCGGAGCTCCGCGCGCGCGAGCGGCTCTACACCATCGGCGGCGCGCAGTACCTCGGCGAGCTCACCGACGTGATCCCGACGACGGCGCACGCCGAGAGCCACGCGCGCATCGTGGCCGACCTCGCGGGCGTGCGTCGGATGATCGACGTGGCGCACGAGATCGTCGCGCGGGGCTACGGCGAGCGGGGCGACCCGGAGCAGTTCCTCGACTTCGCGGCGGCCAAGGTCTTCGAGGTCGCGCAGAAGAGGGCGAAGTCGACGCTCATCCCGCTGGAGCAGGCGATCCTCGAGGCGTTCGAGCGCATCGAGAGCGTGCTCGAGCGCGGCGCGATGATCTCCGGCGTCGAGTCGGGCTTCAGGGACCTCGACCGGCTCACCGCGGGGATGCACCCCGGCCAGCTCATCATCATCGCGGCCCGCCCCGCGATGGGGAAGACCTCCTTCGCGCTCAACCTCGCGCTCAACGCCGCGTCGGCGTCGCAGAAGCCCGTGATGGTGTTCTCCCTCGAGATGCCGCGGGTGGAGCTCGCCAACCGCTTGATGTGCGCCGAGGCGCGGGTCGACCAGTCGCGCATCCGCACGAGCCTGCTCACGCAAGACGACCTCACTGCGCTCACGGCGGCGGCGAACCGGCTGCACTCGCTGCCGATCTACATCGACGACTCGGGCGACCTCACGCTGCTGGAACTCCGCGCCAAGGGCCGGAGGATGAAGGCCGAGCGCGACATCTCGATGATCGTGATCGACTACCTCCAGCTCATGAAGGCGAGCCGAGAGAAGAGCGAGTCGCGCGAGCGGGAGATCTCTGAGATCAGCCGAGGGCTGAAGGCGCTCGCGAAGGAGCTGGGCATCCCGATCATCGCGCTCTCGCAGCTCAACCGCTCGTGCGAGACCCGCCCCGGAAAGGACAAGCGCCCCATGCTCGCCGACCTGCGAGAGTCGGGCGCCATCGAGCAGGACGCCGACGTGGTGATGTTCATCTACCGCGACGAGGTCTACAACCGCGACACCGAAGACCGCGGCATCGCCGAGATCATCATCGCCAAGCAGCGCAACGGGCCCACCGACAACGTGCGGCTGCGCTTCGTGCGGGAGCTCACGAAGTTCGAGAACCTCGCGCACGACGAGCACGGCTACGCCGACGCCATGGTGGGGGGCGTCGACGACGCGGGAGCGCTCCCGCCCTTCGACGACGGAGGAGAGCTCGGCGGGGGCGGCGACTTCGGTTGAACCCGTGAGGGATGGTGATTAGAGGCATCGGCCACGAAAGGGAGGCCGATGATGTTCCACCGTTCTGTGTTCTTGACCGTGGTCGCGCTGGGGCTCGGGTGCTCGAGCACTCGCAGCAACGAGCCCACGACCCCCGCGCCGCCGCCGACCGAGGTCGACGCCAACGTCTCGATGATGTCGAACGACCCGTCGATGGAGGCCGACGCCGCGGTCACCCCGCCCGAGCCCGCCATGGGCCCCGTCGCCATCGAGCGCGGCGAGCGCCGCGAGGTGCCCACGCCCAACCCCACGGTGCGCATCACGGCCCCGGCCAACAACCGCACGATCACCGACAACCGCGTCGAGGTCCGGCTCGCGGTGCAGAACTGGCGCGACGTGAACAACGCCGACGACCACCGGCACATCCACCTGGTGCTCGACAACGAGCCCTACCGCCGCATCGACGACCCCACGCGCCCCATCACCCTCGAGAACCTCACGCCGGGGCGGCACGTGCTCAGGGCCTTCCCCGGGTGGGAGACGCACGAGACGGTGAAGACCCCGGGCGCCTACGCCATGGTGGTCTTCAACGTCGGCCGCCCCGCCCCGGGCGCGGGAGGCTTCAACGCGCGCGACCCGCTCCTCACCTACTCCCGCCCCAAGGGCGCGGTGAACGGCGCCGACGCCGAGCGCATCCTCCTCGACTGGTACCTCTCGGGCATCCCCGACGGCCGCTTCGGCGCCGAGGGCTACCGCGTGCGACCGCGCATCGACGGCAACGACATGGAGCCCCTCACCGCGTGGGTGCCTCACTACATCGTCAACCTCCCCGACGGCGAGCACACCATCGGCCTCACGCTGCTCAACCCCGAGGGGCAGCCCGTGCCGGGCCCCTTCAACAGCGTCGAGCAGCGCATCACGGTGAACCGCCACCCGCCTCCCCCCGCCGCCGACGCGGGCGCGCCCGACCCCCACGCGGGCCACTGAGCCCGGCCCTCGCTCGCCACCCCTCCCCACGGAGCGAGTAGTCTCGCTCCATGGGGACATCGCCTCGCTCACGAACGACGCTCCGTCGCGGCCTCTACGCCTCGGCGGTGATGGTCGGCTGCGGCGGGTCGACCGTGACCCCCGACGCGAGCGCCCCGCGCGACGCGGGCTCCGTCGATACACCCGACGTCGATGTCGCGACACCCGATGCGCCTGACGCCGACCCCGTCACGTGCGTCATCGACGGGAGCGGGCCGCTCGCGGTCACCCTCCGCGGCACCGCGGTCGGCGAGCGCGGGAGCGGCCGCGCCTCGGCCCTGACAGAGACCATCGACCTGTACCTCCCGAGGGGGCGCGTCGCGGGAGCGCCCGTGGTGTACGCGTTCCAGAGCACGTGGCCGTACGCACGGCTCGAGGCCCTCGCGGGCACCCTCGATGCCACCCTCGGCAACGGCGGCCTCGCGTTTCACGGCTACCGCGGTGGACAGGTCGACTTCACCGTGCGCCTCGTCGGCCCCGACCGCGGCGCCGTCATGGACGTCACCCGCAACCTCAACGAGCGCACCGACAGCGCCGAGGTCGTCACCGCGCGCGTGCCCTTGTGTCCCGTCGGCGCTCCTGCGCCTGAGCTCTCTGTCGGCCCTCGGGTCATCGTGCCCACGGTCGGCGTCAGCCTCGTCCCGTCGGCGCCCATCGCGACGGGGCTCGACGCGGTGCGGGTGACCGTGGGCGGTGAGGCGGCGCCCGCGAACGTCTCCTACGCCCAGGGCGTGCTCACCGTGACCCCCGCCGCGCCGTGGCCCGTGGGCGGAGACATCGCCGTCGACACGTCGAGCCTGCGCGACCTGATGGGGCGAGCCTTCACAGTGCCCGACCCGATCACCACGCTCCGCACCACCGCCGAGGTCTCGGACCTCACCTTCGAGACCGCTCCGCCCCCGGGCGCCGTGGTGCCTGGCGCGGGGGTCGAGATGGGGCGCCTCACGATCGGCGCGGTTCCGGTGTCGACGTACTTCCTCATCGCGCTCGGAGACCGCGGCGCCGTCTCGCGCGTGTCGATGCGCTACCGCTACGAGTACCGCGTCGAGCGCGTCTCGTTCCGGCTCATCGACGCCGACGGCCGATGGACGGCCTTCACCCCGACGGAGCCCGCGGGGGTAGACGTCGAAGCCGTCGCCGACATGAACGCGCGCGGCCCGCTCTGGATCGTCTTCGCGCGCCTCGGGGCGCTCTCGGCGCCGGGGACCCTTCCTCTCATGAACGGGGCGCTGTGGATCGACGAGGTCACGATCACGCCCGCCGAGTGAACCGCGCGGGACGTCGCGCCCCTGACAGACCTCCCCGATGCGGATAGTCTCGCTCCATGGGGACATCACTTCGCTTACGAACGACGCTCCGTCGCGCCCTGTGCGCGTCGGTGATCGCGGCCGGCTGCGGCGGGTCGACCACCACCCTCGACGCCAGCGCGCCCACCGACATCGGCAGCGACATCGCCGTCGACCGCCCCGACGCGCCCGACGTCACGCTCACCACGGACACGCCCGACGTCGGTGTCGCGACTCCCGATGCGCCCGACGCGGGCTCCGCGCCGTGCACCCTCGCCCCCGCCGGGGCCGTCGCCTTGACCCTCCGAGGGATGGGCGCCGCGTACCGCGACGCGGGGGCCGCGACGATGATCACCGAGACCGTCGACCTGTACCTCCCGATGGGGCGCGTCGCGGGGGCGCCGGTGGTCTTCGCGTTCTTGAGCTCCTGGCCCACCACGCGGCTCCAGACCCTCACCGGGACCTTCGACGCCTCGCTCGGCGCGTCGGGATTCGCCTTCTCGGGGTACCGCGGCGGGCAGGTGACCTTCGGCCTCTCCCTCGACGGGCCCGACGGCGCGCCCGTCATGGAGGTCACCCGCAACCTGAACTTCTCCACCGACGTGCCCGACTTCGTGAGCGCGCGGCTCACGCTCTGCCCCGACGGCGCGCCCGCGCCCACGCTCCGCTTCGCCACGCCGGCCGCGCCCACGCTCCCCATCGAGCTGATCCCGTCGGCGCCCATCGCCGCGGGGGTCGACGGCGTCACGATGACCGTCGCGGGCGCCGCGGTGCGAGCCACCGCCACCTACGGAGACGGCGTGCTCCGCGTCGAGCCCACCGCGCCCTGGCCCGTGAACGAAGACGTCACCCTCGACCTCTCCACCCTGCGCGACGTGATGGGACGTCCCTTCACCACCGACGGCGCGCTCATCACCTTGCGCACCACCGCCACGGTCACCGACGGCAGCTTCGACACGGCGCCTCCCGCCGGGGCCGTCTCACCGACGCGCGCCCCCGAGGGCGGCAGGCTCCCGATGTCGTCTGAGCGCGACCGCGCCCGCACCCTCGTCGCGCTCGGTGACCTCGGCCCCGCGACCCGCGTCTCGCTCCGCTACGCCTACCGCTGCACCGACCCCGGAGACATCACCGCGCGCGTCGTCGCCGCCAACGGCGTGTGGCGGGAGTTCACCCTCGCGCCGCCCTCCACGGACAACATCACTCCGCGCGGCTCCGCCGAGAGCGTCGCCGACGTTCCAGGGAGCGGCCCCCTCTGGCTCGTCGTCGAGCAGACCCAGCAACCCTCTCAGCCCGGGTGGGGCGTGCCCTTCGGGCCTTGCCCCTTCCTCGTGGAGTCCGTCGGCCCCGCGTCGATGTGACCGCCGCGCTTCACGCCGCTCCCGTTCGGCGGTATGGCCCTCGGCCATCGTGCTTTCGCCCTCGCGCCTCCGCGTCGCCGCGCTCTCGGCCGCTCTCTCCCTCTCCGCCGCGTGCGCGCGCGAGGTGAACCTCGCCGTGCTCGTCGTCACCCCCGACGGCGGAGACCCCTTCGCGCCCCCCGACGGCGCCACGCAAGCGCGCGTCACCATCGACGACCCCTCCATCGCCCCGCAGACCGTCGCCGTCGACGCCCGCGGAGGCTTCACCCTCGCCCTCGACCTCGGCGCCACCAACGCCAACGCGCGCATGGTCATCGAGGCCCTCGACGGCGCCACCATCCTCGGCTCCGGCGCGACGCCCCCGCTCCGCTGGTCGCAGCTCGGCGCGGTGATCCTCCCGGTCTTCGTGCAGCGCCGCGACTCCGTCGTCGAGGCCCCGTGGGGACTGGGCACCGCGCGCACCAGCCCCTTCCTCTTCCTCCTCGACAGCCCCTTCGTCGCCGCCTTCGGCGGGGCGCGCGTCACCGCGCCCATCGACGTCTACGACAACCTCACCCTCAACGCGGTCACGGGCTCGACCACCCTCGACGACCTCTTCAACCGCGACGCGAGCGCGCTGCGGCTCGCCGACGGCCGCGTGATGCTCGTGCGCGGCTGCGCCGCCATCACCTGGAGCCCCAGCGCCAACGCCGTGGGCCTGCCCATGAACGCCATGCCGCCCACCGCGCGCTGCGACCTCGTCGCCTCCACCGCGGTGCAAGACCCCGCGGGCGGCGGCTGGATCCTCGGAGGCCGCGGACCCATGGGCCCGAGCGACCGCGTCGACCGCGTCCTCCCCGACGGGAGCTGGGAGGCCGCGCCCGCCATGGTCTCGGCGCGCGTGAGCCCCTCGGCGCTGCGGCTCGGCCCCGACGAGCTCCTCGTGGCGGGCGGGCAGTCGGGCGACGCGACCTTCCTCGAGCGCTGGGGGCCATCGCTCCCGATGGAGAGCCGCGCCCTCACCACGGGCGTCACCGCGGTCGACCGGCGCGACGGGGCGACGCTCTTCGCCCTCGGCGGCGGCGTGGTGGCCGTGCTCGGCGGCGTGGTGCGCGACGACGGCTCGCTCTCCGCGGCCGACGCGCTGATCGACACGGGCTGCCTCAACGGCTCGTGCCCCGTGGTGATCGGCACCCCCACGCTCCTCACCCAGCGACGTCGGTCGCCCGCGGCCGCGCTCGCCAACGGAGACACCCTCCTCGTGGCCTCGGGCACCACCGACGGGACCGCCCCCGCCGACGCGCTCGAGCTCCTCGACCTGCGTGACCCGCGGTCACCGACCTCCCTCGGCACCGTGGGTCGGCTGCCCTTCGCGGGGCTGTCTCTCCTGACCCTCCACTCGGGCTCGGTGTGGATCGCGGGCGGCGGCGAGCGCACCACCTGGATCTTTCGGCACTGAACGCATGGCGGGGTGACGCCCCGCGGGGGTAGGCTCTGCCGTCGTGCGCGTCACGGTCTTCGCGAGCGGTTCGGGCGGCAACGCGTCCCTCTACGAAGCGGGAGACGACCGCGTGCTGGTCGACTGCGGGATCCCGCTGCCGTCGCTCCAGCGGCAGATGAAGCGCGCGGGGGTGACGAAGCCGCCCACCGCGGTGGTGCTCACGCACGCCCACGCCGACCACTACGGCCGCGTCGAAGAGGTCGCCGAGCACTACGGCCTCACCGTGTGGATGAGCGAGTCCGTACACCGCCACCTGGCGCTGCGGCTCCCGCACAAGCGCGTCTTCGGCGCCCGCACGGCCTTCACCGTGGGCGGGGTCACCGTCGCGCCCTTGCCGCTCCCTCACGACGCGCCGCAGGTGGCGCTGAAGCTCTCGCACGCCTCGGGCTCGGCGGTGATCGCCACGGACCTCGGCGAGGTGACGGCCGATGTCGTCCCGTTCTTTCGCGGGTGCGACGCGGTGCTCATCGAGTCGAACCACGACGTCGACATGCTCCGCCGCGGGCCGTACTCGGCCTCGTTGAAGCGCCGCATCCTCTCGGCGCGGGGGCACCTCTCGAACGACCAGACCCACGCGCTCTTGAAGCGCCTCGACCGCGCGGTGAGCACCGTGGTGCTGATGCACCTCTCGGAGAAGAACAACCTCCCGGACGTGGCGAGAGACACGGCGGCCGACGCGCTCTGCGACCACCCCGCGCGCCTGCTTGTCGCGTCGCAGACGGGGGTGACGCAGTTCGACTGCGTGGCGCAGCAGCCCGCGCTGCCCGGGCTTCGGTGAGCCCATGCCGCGGCCGGTGTCGAACCCGCCGAACCCGTGGCACTCGACGCACGTCGAGTACCTCGACGCGCCCCCGCCCGACGCGGGGCTCGAGCTCTACGAAGAGCGCGCCCGCAGCGTGCTCGCGGAGAACCACAGCCGAGACGTTCCGTTCCGCTGGAGCGTGAACCCGTACCGCGGGTGCACGCACGGCTGCGCGTACTGCTACGCGCGCACCTCGCACCAGCAATTGGGCTTCGGCGCGGGCACCGACTTCGACCGCCGCGTCGTGGTGAAGGTGAACGCGCCCGAGGTGCTGAAGGCCTCGTTCGAGAAGCGCTCGTGGGAGGGCGAGCCCATCACCTTCTCGGGCAACACCGACTGCTACCAGGGCGTCGAGGCGCACTACGGGCTCACGCGGCGCTGCCTGGAGGTGTGCAGGGACTTTCGCAACCCCGTCAGCGTGATCACCAAGGGCGCGCTCGTGGCGCGTGACGTTGACGTGTTGAGCGAGCTCGCGCGGGTGGCGCGGGCGTCGGTGTTCTTCTCCGTCGCCTTCGACGACGACGCGGTGGCGCGCAAGGTCGAGCCGTGGGCGCCGTCTCCGTCGAAGCGCTTCGCGGCGATGAAGACCCTCGCCGACGCGGGGGTGACCGTGGCGGTGCTGGTGGCGCCGGTGATCCCGGGGCTCAGCGAGCACATGGTGCCGGGCGTGCTCGAGCGCGCGGCCGAGGCGGGCGCGAAGGGCGCGGGGATGCAGCTCCTCCGGCTCGACGACGCCGTGGGCGCGGTGTGGGACGAACGGATGCGAGCGGCCTTCCCCGACCGCTTCGAGCGGATGGATCACGCGCTGGTGGAGCTGCGCCGCGGCCGGCGCGACGGGTCGGTGTCGGGCCACAGGATGAAGGGCGAGGGCCCGCGCTGGGAAGCGGTGCGCGCGCTCTTCCACGGCGCGTGCAAGCGGCTGGGCTTGAACCGGGAGGGGTGGCTCCCCGACGGGCCGACGACCTTCAAGCGACCGAGCGCCCAGGGAGAGCTCTTCGGGTAGAGTGCGCCTCGCGATGGAGTACGAGCTCTATTACTGGCCGTCGATCCAGGGGCGCGGGGAGTTCGTGCGCCTCGCCCTCGAAGACGCGAGCGCGAAGTACACCGACGTCGCGCGCGGCGACGGGGGCGTGAAGGCGCTCATGGCGCTGCTGAAGGGGTCGCAGGGCACGCCGCCCTTCGCGCCGCCGATCCTGAAGCACGGAGACGTGGTGCTCGCGCAGGTGGCGAACATCCTCCAGTACCTCGGTCCGCGGTTGGGGCTCGCGCCTGAGGGCGAGGCCGACCGGCTGCGCGTGAACCAGTTGCAGCTCACGGTGACCGACTTCGTCGCGGAGATCCACGACACGCACCACCCCGCCGACGTGACGGTGCGCTACGAGGAGCAGAAGGACGAGGCGCAGCGTCGCGCGCGGGCCTTCGTGAAGAACCGCGTCCCGAAGTACCTGGGGTATTTCGAGCGGGCGCTCGCGGCGAACGACGGGGCGCACCTCTTCGGGGGTGAGACGACCTACGTCGACCTGTCGCTGTTCCAGGTGATCGAGGGGCTGCGCTACGCCTTCCCGAAGGCGATGGCCGCGGCGGAGCCGACGGTGCCGGGCTTGGTGAAGCTGCGCGACCGCGTCGCCGAGCGACCGGGGATCGCCGCGTACCTGAAGTCACCGCGGCGGATCGCGTTCAACGAAGACGGGATCTTCCGTCGGTACCCCGAGCTGGATTTCTCGCTGTAGCGGTCACCGCCTCGCGTCGTAGCGCTCCCACAGCCGCTCGAACTCCTCGGTGAACGCGCGCACCAGGGCGCGGTCGCCCGTGACGAGCACGTTCTCGGCGTTGTAGTTCGCCGCGCCGCGCGTCCAGTTGTAGCTGCCCGTGAGGAGCCGCTCGCCGTCGAAGAGCGCGAACTTGTGGTGCATGTGCGCCTCGCTCTGGTCGAGCCGCACCGGCACCCCCGCCCTGCGCAGCGCGTCGATGTCAGACCCCTGGTCTCCCGCCTTGTCGTCGTCGCTCACCACGCGGAGCTTCACCCCGCGACGGTGCGCCGCGAGCATCGCGCGGGTGATCCTGTCGTCGGTGATCGTGAACACGCACACGTCGGCCGTGCGCCGCGCGCGCTCGAAGCACCCCACGATCGCGTCGAGGCACTCCTCCCCCGGCGAGAAGCACGCCCTCGCCGGCGGAGCGTCGCGCGCGATCTCGGCGAGGCGCAGCACCCACCCGAACACGTCGCGCATCGCGCCGTCGGTGAGCGACGCCCGCGCCAGCACGATGGCCTGCGCGCAGAACAGGGTCACGGCGTCTGTATCGAGCGCGCGCTGCGTGAACACGCGCTCGATGGCCGTTCGGGTGGCGGGGGTGATCCTCGTGTCGTCGAGCGTCTGCCGCAGCAGCGCGTCGAGCTCTCTCGCGCCCATCGCGAGAGACAGTACCGCGCGCGGCGGTCAGCGGCGCTTGCGTCGAACAGCCACCAGCGCGCCCAGGGCCACGCCCAGCGCGAGGGCCGCGCCGCCCCTCCCCGCGAGGCCGGGTGCCGTGGTCGCGCACTGGAGCCCGCCGCTGGAGGCCGCGGGCGCGAGGCTGTTGGAGGCGCCCGCGTCGACGGCGGGGTTGCCCACCGGGCCGGTGCCCACGCCCGCGTCGAAGTCCGTGGGGATGGTGCCTCCGTCGCGCGCGGGCCACGGGCACGCGGAGTACATCGGCCGGTTGCGCTCGACGCCGAAGGTGTAGAAGCGGTCGCGCATCCCGCGGTCGCTCGCGCCGAGCTGCAGGTCGCGGTCGAGCATCGCCGCGGGGAGGTCGGCGCGCATCCGGGTGAAGGTGGCCGTCTCGCCCAGCCCCGTGAAGGCGACGTCGACGTCGTCGGCCGCGGTGGCTGAGGGCATGCCTCCGTCGTCGAAGCCCGCGCGGCGCGGCAGGCGCTCGGCGAGCGAGCGGATCTGGAGCCGCTGCTGCGGGAGCGACGACTCGGTGAGCCACACCCGCTGGCCCTGCGCGCGGTTCATCACGTTGAAGGCGTTGAGGTACGCGCTCGGGAGGTCGGTGACGGGGGCGTTCCAGTCGTAGGTGAAGTCGTCGTTGGTGAGCTCGCCGTTGGGGAAATTCATCGCCTCGATGCGCGACGGGGCGATCACGGTGAGCGACAGGCCCACGCGGTCGGCCACGCCCGCGGCGATCATGCGGAGCGGCAGGCTCGGCTGGTACCCGTCGAGGGTCACGCGCACGGGCACCATGCGGTTGAGGCCCTCTCCCGCGCGCAGGCGCAGGGCGATGAAGTCCATCTCGAGGCCGAGGTAGTGGTCGATCACGGGCTCGGTGGCCGCGGGGATCGTGTAGCCGTTCATGCGCAGCCAGTCGCGCAGGCCCATGCCCGAGGTGCTGCGGAGGATGACGACGGCGTAGGGGCCGACGACCTCCTCGCGGAGCACGGTCACGCCGCTGTCGGCCGCGGAGGCCGCGTCTTGCGGAGCGGGGGAGGCGCCCGCGTCGGCGAAGCCCCCCACGGCGGTGTCGTACGGGGGCTCGCAGCCCGGCGGGAAGGGCGGGGGCGCGGGGCGGGTGAGCACCGGCGCCATGACGTTGAAGAGCAGCGTGAGGAAGTCGTCGCTCGCGAGCTGCACCCGCGTCGCGTCGGTGTAGCGGATGGGGAGGATCCAGGAGAAGTCCTCGGGGCGGCCCGAGTACTGGAACTGGTCCCAGAGGGTGGTCTGCGTGGTGGAGAGCGAGAGCACCATGCGGTGGTCGGTCACCACCTGCACGGCGTCGGGCGGCGCGAAGCACCCGCCGCACGCCTGCGCGTCGCGCGGAGCCAGCGCCACCCCCGCGCCCATCATGGCCAGCGCGAGCGTCAACGGTCGAAGGATGGTCTTCATCGGCGTCTCCCTTTGGAGACAGCGCATGAGCAATGGTCGGGCCGCGGAGAAGCCCTCGTTTTCTCGATGAATCGCGTGGGACGGGTTGTGCCAACGGTCGCGCGTCGGGGTGTAGTGTGCGGGGGATGAGCGAGGGAGAGCGGTGAGCGCCGTGGATGAGCTCGCGTCGGTGGGCGCGTCGGTGGAGCGCGTGCGCGTCGCCGTGGCCGAGGTGATCGTCGGGCAGCGCGAGGTGGTGGACGAGGCGATCCTCTGCCTGGTGGCGGGGGGCCACGGGCTGCTGGAGGGCGTGCCGGGGCTCGGCAAGACCCGCCTCGTGCACGCGCTGTCGAGCGCGCTCTCGCTGCGCTTCACGCGCATCCAGTTCACGCCCGACCTCATGCCCGCCGACGTGACGGGCACCAACGTGGTGACCGAAGACGACCGCGGACGTCGCCGCTTCGAGCTGGTGCGCGGGCCCATCTTCGGACAGCTCGTGCTGGCCGACGAGATCAACCGCGCGACGCCGAAGACCCAGAGCGCGTTGCTCGAAGCCATGCAGGAGCATCAGGTCACCATCGCGGGCGAGCGTCATCGGCTGGAGGAGCCCTTCACCGTGCTCGCGACGGAGAACCCCATCGAGATGGAGGGGACGTATCCGTTGCCCGAGGCGCAGCTCGATCGCTTCCTGCTGAAGATCCTTGTGCCGCGGCCCGACGTGGCGACGACGGTGGAGATCCTCCGCGCACCACGGGCGAGGACCGCGAGCCTCCCAACGCGGTGATGAGCGCCGAGGAGCTCATCGCGGCGAGGGCGCTGTGTCGCAAGGTGCTGGTCGCGACGCCGCTGGTGGAGTGGGTGGCGCGGGTGCTGCGCGCGATGGACCCGCACGACGGCGAGGCGATGACGAAGGCGCGGAGGTTCCTGCGGGCGGGGCCGGGGGTGCGCGGCGGGCAGGCGATGGTGCTGGCGGCGAAGGCCCGCGCGCTCACCGCGGGCCGGGCGCAGGTGTCGATGGACGACCTGCGGAGGGTGGCGTTGCCCGCGCTGCGGCACCGGGTGCTGCTGAACTTCGAGGGAGAGAGCGAGGGCGTGAACGCCGACGCGCTGGTGCGCGAGGCCATCGAGGGGGTGAAGGAGTGACGCGCCTGGGGGGAGCGCTGTGCGCGGTGATGGGCCTCGGGTGCGCGTCGACGGTGGGCGCCACCGCGGGCGACGCGAGCGATGTCACCGACGTGACCACGGTCGACGTGGTGGACGCGGTGGACGCGCGAGATGTCGTCGACGCGCAGGACGTCGTCGACGCGCGGGACGTTGTTGATGCGCCCGATGTGACGTCGACGCCGGACGCGCCCGTGACGGACGACTGCTTCGACGGCGTGGTGACGCTCGCGACGGAGCCAGGGTCTCGCGCGCTGATGACGACGACGCGGGACACCACCTTCGTGACGTGGCGCCCCGTGGGCGCGTCGCGGATCGCGCTGACGGCGGTGCTCTCGACGGGGAGGATCCAGCGCCCGGTGCTTCCGTGGGGGATGGAGATCCCTGACGAGACGGCGGTGCCGGTGGCCTTCGCGTCGGAGGGCGCGGGCGGTGATGGACTCCCCGCGGTGATCCTCGGGACGCCGCATCGCGCGGGGGCTGGGGTCTGGAGGATCTCCATCGGGAGCGGGGTGCTGACGGCGCTCGCGACTCCGATGGGAGAGGCGTTGATCGGCGCGGGGCGCGAGGGCGCGCACTGGTCGGTGCTGACCTACCTGGGAGACTCGCTCACGCTCACGCGCTTCGACGATGCAGGGGTGATGGTGGGGCAGCGGAGAGGTCGCCTCGCGGTGCAGGGGAGGGCCCCGATGGCCTTGCACTTCAGCGCTGACGGTGTGCGGTTGAGCTACGAGGTGGTCGGTCGGAGTGAGCTCCGCGCGTCGCGGCTTCGATGGGGCGCTGACGCGCTCGAGGTCACCGACATCGCCGCGCTGCGCGGCGGCGCAGAGGACATCCCCGAGGCGTGGGCGGGTGGTCACTCGCTCGCGCAGGGGGCGAACGCGCTGGGGCTCCTGCACTCGACGCCGACGAGCGGGTCGCGCGAGGCGAGGGCGCAGCTCGTGCGGATCGCGGATGTGGGGATGGCGCCGATCCCTGTGGAGGTAGAGCCCGCCGGGGCCTGGTACTACGCGCAGACCTCCCTCGCGCCGTGGAGGATGGGCTTCGCGATGGCGTGGAGCCGCCACGCGGGCCGCGGGTGGAACGGCGCGGTGTCGTTCGCCTACGAACAGTTGGGGACGGTGAGCGGCGCGCGGACGTGGTCCCCCGAGGGGCAGCCCGAGCGGTGGGCGGTCGACGCGGTGACGGTGTCGGTGGACGAGCGCGCGCCGCGCACGATCGTGGCGTGGACGGCGTCGGGCGTGGGTGATGACGGCCGCCGCGGTGGCGCGGTGTACGTGACCTGCGCGCGGGAGTGAAGGAGGGGCCTACCACTACTGCGTCAGGTTGACGTTCCGCCCGGCTGGAGCTCCCTTCGAGGGCGATGCCGCCCCTCGCCCCCGGATTCGACGCCCGCCTGGATCAGTTCCTGAGCTACCTCGGCGAGGAGCTTCCTCGCTCAGACCAGCGGGAGAAGTTCGCGCTGTACACGCTGGGCCTGCTCAGCGACGCCGAGCGCAAGTCCATCGAGCCCATCGCCACGCAGGCCGAGCCGGCATCGCCCGAGGCCGCGCATCAGGCCCTTCTGCACTTCGTGGCCAACTCCCCCTGGAACGACCGCGCCGTGCGGCGACGCGCGCTCGCCTGGGGGCTGTGGGGACTGAGCGCCGCCGCGCCGGTGAACACCACCATCCTCGACGACACGGGCATCCTCAAGCAGGGCAAGGCCTCGGTCGGCGTGCAGCGCCAGTACACCGGCTCCGCGGGCAAGATCACCAACTGCCAGGTGGCCGTCACCCTCTGCGTGAGCAACGGCCACGACACCCTCCCCGTCGACATCGCGCTGTACCTGCCGCAGAGCTGGGCCGACGACCCGGAGCGTCGTCTCAAGGTGCGCGTGCCCGAGCGGGTCGAGTTCCAGACCAAGGGGCAGATCGCGCGCGAGATGCTGAGGCAGGCCGCTGCCGATGGGGTGCCTCTGGGCGACCTTCTGTTGGCCGACGCGGATTACGGCCGTGACCCCGAGACGCGTGCGCTCGCGGGTGAGCTGGGCATGAACTACGCGGTGGGGATCCATCGCAGCCAGCGCATCTGGGACGCCCGCGGGGTGTGGACGGCCCCGATGACGGTGGCCGAGCTGTGCGGATACCTCTCGGGGCGCAGCTTCAAGCGGCTGTCGTGGCGCGACGACACCCAGGGGCGAAGGCTGTCGGCGCGCTTCGCCTTCCGGCGGGTGTACCTTGCCGACGGTTCGCGTGAGCCCGAGCGTGGTCGTGATCGGCCTGTGTGGTTGATCATGGAATGGCGCGACGGCGAGGCCGCACCGGGCCGCTTCTACGTGAGCGACCTTCCTCGCCGGTGGACGCGCAAGGCGTTGGTGAGAGCGCTCAAGGAGCGCTGGCGCACGGAGCGGATGTACGAAGACCTCAAGGGGGAGGTGGGCTTCGATCACTACGAGGGCCGCTCCTGGCCTGGGTGGAACCACCACATGAGCGTGGTGTTGAGCGCCTACGCCCTGCTCGTCGCCGAACGATGCATGGCTTTTCCCCCCGGAGCGCCCGGCGATCCGAGCGTTGACCCGCACGGAGGCAAGGCCCGCCCGCCACGTCGCCGATTCGCTGCCGTCGTTGCGACGCGCCTTTGCCGCTGCGGCCCTCGCTCGGTGGTTGCCCCGATGCCCCATCTGCGCCCGCGAACTGGAGCGCCGGAGCGCGCCGCAGGTACGGGACGGACCCGCACCGCCAACCTGACGCAGTAGTGCGAGGCCGCGCCACGCGTCGCGGTGTGTGGCGTCGCCGAAGAGGTCGATGAACGACGGGCCGACGCTCACCGGTCCGTTGTCGATGAAGCGGCTGATATCCCGCGTCATGAAGTTGAGGAGGACCTCGTTGCGGCCCTCTTGGAGCAGGGGTGTGATCGCCTTGAGCCCGAAGCCGGTCCATCCCTTCGGGTCGATGAAAATGAACGCGAAGGGGTCGTCCCCGGCGCGGATGAAGCGACGCGCGGCGTCGATGTGCGCCTCGAACGCGCCGGTCACGATCTCGATCTCCGCCCCCGGGAATCGCTCTCGAAGGCGACCGAGAGTTTCCGCCCCGCGCTTGTCGAGCGAGACGAAGAACGCGCGCACCGTGAACTTGCGGCCGAACGAACGGAGCCTCTCCTGAACGACCAGCAGTTGTTGGAGTGCGAGCGAAGGCGAGGTGTCACTCAACAGGGATCCGCACTCTCGCCAGAATACCGTCACGCCACTTGTGCCTGAGGCCGTTCGTGCGTCCGGATCACCACGTCTCGGCCGCGGCACCGCAGCCCGAGCTTGTTGAAGACCTCGATGAGGGCGGCCTGTCGTCGTCGATCGCGTGCGCCGTCCATCACGTCGACGCACATCGTGAGGCGGCCGTCCTCGACGCAGGTGAGCGCCGATCGTCCCAGCAGCAGCTCGAAGACGGTGGCCGGCTCCATCGCACGCACCGCCGCGTCCTCGCTCGTCGCCAGACCCAAGGCCAGGGCGTTGTGAACGAGCAGGTGCAGCCACTTGCCCAGACGCTCGGTGCCTTCCTCTACGCGCGCGTGCTTGCGCGCCGCGCTCTGCTCGACCTGCTCCCGCGCGTTGCGCGCACCGCGGACCTTGTTCGCCGTGGCGATGATCTTCGAGACCACCTCGCCCGACGTGGGCTCGGCGTCGAGCGTCGCGAGCGTGTCGCGCAGCGTCTGTTCTCGCTCGGTCCGGCGCATGAGCTCGCCGTCGGTGCCGCGGCTCGTGGTGAGCTCCAGGCGACGCGTGCGGTTGCGCCCGAAGCCGCGCGATACGAGCGCCTTGATCTCGTTCTCCATCGACGGCCAGCGCGACTTGTACTGCGCGTTGAGCGTCGCGAGCGCGTCACCCTCGATCAGGACCGCGCTGCGAAACCGGATCCCCCGCGT
>JAWKRC010000019.1:0-130862 GCA_041389825.1 Polyangiales bacterium
GGAAGATCGATCGAGGTCGAGGGCCGGTAGTGTACCCTCCGCGCGCGCTGGCGGAACACCGGCGTCTGCGAAGGAGCGAGTGGGTTGATGCGATCTGCGCGGGGGCTGTCCCGCCTCACGGGAGTTGTTGCGACGTTGCTCTGCCCTGCGCTCTCGGCGGCGCAGCCCGCGCAGACGCCTCCTTCGCCCGCGCCCGCGACGGCCCGCGAGGCCCCGCCCGCGCGGAGGGGCATCGTGGTGCACCTCGGCGGCGAGTACCGCCTGCGGCTCAACGCGATGGACGACATCCCGCTGCGACCGCTCCCGCGCACCGACCCCGCGGCGACGGGCAACACCGGGCAGAACCTCTACGGCGAGCAGTGGCTCCGCCTGCGCGGCGACGTGGCCTTCACGCCGAACCTCCGCGTGGTCGGGCAGATGGATCTGCTCCACGGAATCGCCTTCGGAGACCTCGCCTTCGGGGTCACGCCCGAGCAGCGGCTGCGTGAGGACTACGGCTACCCCGGCCTTCGCCTGCGCTGGCTCTACGTCGACTGGGAGACGCCCATCGGCCTCTTGCGCGTGGGTCAGATGGGCTTCTCGTGGGGGCTGGGCATCGTCGCCAACGACGGCGACACGCGCACGGTCTTCGGCGACTACCGCTACGGAGACATCGTCCGCCGCGTGATGCTCGCGACGCGCCCGCTCGGGAGGCAGGTGCCCTTCGTGGTCGCGGTGGGCGGCGACTGGGTGGTGCGCGATCAGATCGCGGACTACGAGCGCCGCGACGAGCTGGCCTTCCAGGGGATCCTCGCGAGCTACTACGGCGAGGGCGACCGTCGCGTGGGCGCCTACGGGGTGTACCGCTGGCAGGAGAACGCGCTGAGCGACACGCTCGCGGCGGTCTTCGTCGACGTGTTCGCGCGCTGGGGCGTGCGGAGCCGCTCGGGCGCGCGCTACTACGCCGCGGTGGAGGCGGCCTACGCGGGGGGCACGACGACCTACGCGCGCTCGACGGAGCGGCCGGAGCAGTCGATCCAGCAATTCATGGCGGTGCTCCAGCTCGGGAGGCTCTCGACGAAGCTCGACGTGGTGCTGGAGTCGGGCGTGGCGACGGGCGACGCGAACACCGACGACGCGGTGCAGAGCCGCGCGACCATCGACCCCGACCACCGCGTGGGCTTGATCTTGTTCCCCGAGGTGATCGCGTCGCAGACGGCGCGTTCGGCCTACCTCGCGCAAGACCCGACGCTGGGCGCGCGCCCGCCGCGCGGGAGCGAGCTGTTGCCGACGAACGGGGGCGTGTCGGGGGCGGCGTACCTGTTCCCGTACGCGATGTTCCGGCCGAAGCCGTGGATCGAGCTGCGGCTGGGGGGAGTGTTCGCGTGGGCGACGACCGACGTGGTCGACCCCTTCATCCAGCGGGCCTACTCGCGCTCGGAGAACTTCCGCGGAGGCTCGTCGACGGCGCGCGACCTGGGCTTCGAGTTCGACGGCGCGGTGCTGTTGCAGCACCCCATCGCGAACAACCTCGTGCTCTCGGGCGGCGTCGAGGGCGGGATCTTCCTTCCGGGGAGCGCCTTCGACAACGCCGCGGGCGAGTCGATGAACCCGCTCGGCCTGGTGCGACTGCGGGTGGGGATCCGGTATCGGTAGCTGCGCGGCCTCCCCCGCACTGAAGTACGGGGCAGGCCTTACGCTCAAGCCCTCGCTCTGCGAGGGCTTCGCGCTGGCGCTCGCGTCGCGTTGCACGACCCGAGCAGGATGGAACAGCGGTAAGCCCTCGCGCTGCGAGGGCTTGAGCGTAAGGCGATGCCCCGTACTTCAGTACGGGGAGGCGAGGGCAGCGCCGGCGCGAGCGCTCCGAGAGCGCCTCTCGGTGCAAGCGAGATCAGACCGCGGCGCCGTCGTGGCAATCACCGAAGTGACGTACCGTCGCGCCCATGAAGGTCAGGGGACGCGCGAGTCTCACGCGCTGCGCAGGCGCCGCGCTCTTGCTCTGGGGCTGCTCGTCCGCAGACGGAACGACCACGAGCGACGCTTCGGCGCGCGCCGACCTCACCCTGGTCATGGACGCGGTGAGCCCGCTGGATGCGACGACCGACGACGCGACGACGGACACGCCCGACGTGATCGACGCGACGGATGTGGTCGACGCGGCGGATGTGATCGACGCGATCGACGCCGCGGATACACCCACTCCCACTGACAGCCCCGACGCGACCGACGCGACCGACGCGACCGACGCGACCGACCTCGCCGACGTCCCCAGCGCGATCGACGCGACCGACGCGGTCGACGTCGGCGCTCCGGTCGACGTCACGGACGCGCCTCCCGCCGATGACCGCGGCGCGTGCGGCGCGTCGGAGGGCCTCTGCGACGGCGCGTGCGTCGACCTGCGCTTCACGCTCGACCACTGCGGCGCGTGCGATCGAGCGTGCGGCGAGGGCGAGCGGTGCGCCGACGGCGCGTGCGTCGCGGTCACGCCGCCGAGCGCGCGGCTCGGGGTCTCGCACGGGCCGTCGTGCGCGGTGCGCGCAGACCGCACGGTGTGGTGCTGGGGGCTCAACCAGTACGGTCAGGTGTCGCCGGGCGGGCCGCGCCAGGTCGAGTCGCCGACGCGCGTGGAGGGCGTGACCGACGCGGTGGCCGTCGCCGTCGGGCAGAGCTACGCGTGCGCGCTGCGCGGCGACGGGTCGGTGTGGTGCTGGGGCGCGAACCACTCGGGGCAGCTCGGCGTAGGCAACGTGCAGCCCGCGACGGGGCCGCAGCGCGTGCTGAACCTCTCCGACGCGGTGGAGCTCGGCGGAGGGTTGGCGCACGTCTGCGCGCGCACGCGGAGCGACGAGCTGTGGTGCTGGGGAGACAACACCTTCGGGCAGATCGGGAACGGGAGCAGCGTCACCGCGACGCAGCCCGTGCGGGTGCTCGATGGCGCGCGGGGCTTCGGCCTCGGGGTCTCGCACACCTGCGCGGTCGACGCCGCCGGAGACGTGCGCTGCTGGGGAGAGAACGCCTACGGGCAGATCGGCGACGGCACCATCACGCGGCGCACGAGCCCCACGAGGGTGATGGGCGCGAGCGGCGCGATCGGGGTCACCGCCGGGTCGACGCACTCCTGCGCGTGGCGCCGTGATGGGACGGCGCGGTGCTGGGGGCGCAACTCGGGCGGGACCTTCGGAACGGGCGAGCGCTCGAACAGCTTCGTCGCGGTGGGCGGCACGCTCCTCGCGGGCATCTCGCAGATGGCGGCGTGCGGGAACGGGACCTGCGCGGTGCGCCTCGACGGCACGGCGTGGTGCTGGGGAGCAACCCCGGGCTCTCCGGCCCCGACCCGCGGGTGGAGTCGTCGGTGCCGAGCCGCGTGGGCGCGCTGCGAGACGTGGTCGAGGTGCGGTGCGGCGACGTCCACGCGTGCGCGCTGCTCCGTGACGGCGGGGTCTACTGCCAGGGCACGAACACCGAGGGGCGGCTCGGCGTCGGGCTCGCGAACCTCACGCGAGGGCCGACGCGCGTCGCGGGCGTCGCGGACGTCGCGCAGTTCGCGCTCACCGAGCTCGCGGCCTGCGCGCGGACCACGTCGGGCGAGCTCTGGTGCTGGGGCACCGACGACCGCTTCGGAGACGGCCGCACGCCGCAGCGCCTCGTGCCCACCCTGGCCGCGGGGCTCGGTCGCGTGGTCGACGTGGTGGGCCGCCGCGAGAGCACCTGCGCGCGCTCGGACGACGGCGTCACCCGCTGCTGGGGTCGCAACTGGTTCGGCGTGCTCGGAGACGGCGCCGAGGGCGAACGCTGGGAGCGCGTCGAGGTGACGGTGGCGCCGCGCGGCGCGGTCGTGAGCGTCGGTCCGAACGCGAGCTGCGCGCGGCTCACCGATGGCACCGCGAGGTGCTGGGGCAGCAACGCGTGGGGGATGCTCGGCGACGGCACGAGCGACTCGCGCCCCCGCGCGGGCCCCGTGATCGGGCTCGTCGACGTGGCCGAGGTCGCGGTGGGCGCCGAGCACGTGTGCGCGCGCCTCGGCGACGGTCAGGTGCGTTGCTGGGGGCACAACGACGCGCGGCAGATCGGAGACGGCCTGGAGTCGACCGCGCGCCCCCTGCCGACGTCGCCGTATCGCATCGCGAACGTCTCGGCGCTCGCGATCGGCGAACGCCACACCTGCGTCGTGTCGGACGGCGCGGTGCTGTGCTGGGGCGCGAACAGCGCGGGGCAGGTGGGCGTCTCGCCGTCGGCGTCGCTCGCGACGCCGGTGAGCGTGCCGGGTCTCACCGGCGTGGTCTCTCTCGCCGCGGGCTCCAACCACACCTGCGCGGTGCTCGAGGGCGGAGGCGTGCGCTGCTGGGGCTCGAACAGCGCGGGTCAGCTCGGCACCCCCGACGGCCCCTCGGGGCCGACGCCGGTGGCGGTCCCGGGCATCGACGACGCGGTGGAGGTCCGCGCGAACAACTGGAGCACCTGCGCGCGTCGCAGCGACGGCTCGCTCTGGTGCTGGGGACGCGGCGACTCAGGGCTCTACGGCGACGGGCGCTGCACCGCGTGTCGCGTCCCCGTGCCCGTGGCGTGGTAGTCGGGCGCGTGCCGGGCCTACCATCTCCCGCGATGTCAGCGCTCCAGCTCACGACCTCGCGGCTGCGTCTGCGCCCGGTGACCGTCGACGACGTCGGCGCGCTCTGGCCCTACGTGACCGACCCCGCGTTGCCCTTCCACATGACCTGGGAGGCGCACCGTGATCCGTCGGAGACGCGCGCGTTCCTCGAAGCGTGCGAGGCGGCGCGTGAGGCGGGCACCGGGTGGCAGTGGGCGATCACCGCGCCCGAGTGGGAGGAAGCGCAGCGCGCGCGGTGATACCGTCGGCCGCGCGATGGTGCCGCCGTCTCACCCGACGAAGCCGCCGAGCCCGTGGGACGACCCGCGGCTGATCTTCCCTGACGAGGAGACCTGGGCGGGGCTCCCTCCCGCGGAGCGCGAGCGGGTCATCGAGCGCATCGTCGACGTGCTGGAGGAGTACCGCGCGGCGATGTCCGAGGGCGTGCGGCACTTTCGGCGCAAGGCGGGCGCGGGCGCGGACCTCGACGCTCACTTTCGCCGCGCGGGTCGCGGGGTGTTCGTCGCGTGCGAGCTCGCGGTCTTCTACCCCGCGGAGCCCGTGATCGTCCCCGACGTGCTCGCCGTGATGGACTGCGACCCCGACATCGAGCCCGAGTCGTGGGTGGTGCAGGACCAGGGCCGCGGCATCGACGTCATCGTCGAGGTCCGCAACCTCGGCAAGAAGCACAAGGACATCGTCGACAACGTGCGCGACTACGCGCGGCGGCGCGTGCCCGAGTACTTCAGCTTCCACTGTCGCACGGGGCAGCTCCGCGGCTGGCGCCTCACCGAGCCCGGCGCGCGGGTCTATCAACCCATCGTCCCGCAAGGGGGATACCTCCGCTCCGAGGTGCTCGGGCTGGAGCTCGCGGTGGTCGACCTGCGCCTGCGCTTCTACGCGAACCAGGCGCTGGTGCCGACCGAGGAGAGCTCGTCGCGCGCTTGCAGTCCCTCACCGACCAGAAGCAGTCGCAGCTCGACGACGCGGAGAAGCGCCTCGACGACGCGCTCGACCGGCTCTCGACGGCGCAGGTGGCGATGTCGCGAGGCGTACTGGCGCTCTGCGACGCGCGCGGACTGTCGCTGCGCGAAGAGCAGCACGCGCGGGTGGTGAGCGAGGCCGACGTCGCGGTGCTCGCGCGGTGGCTCTCCGCGGCGGCGACGGCGAGCGACGGCGACGCGGTCTTCGCGCAGGGATAGACGCGCACGCAGCGTGGGTGATGCCCGCGGGGCATTGGGGCGACCGGTCGACGGTCACTTCCGTGCCCGACGAGCATCGGCGGCGCCGGTCGACGGTCACGTCCGTGCCCGACGAGCATCGGCGGCACCGGTCCGCGGTCGCCGAAGTGCTCGGCGGGCACTCGCGGCACCGGTCCGCGGTCGCCGAAGTGCTCGCGCTGTATAAACCGTGACCGGTCACGGCCGACGAAGTGCTCACGCCACGAAGGAACGGAGCACGCGGCCCCAACGCACCGTCGACGGTCCGTCCCGCTCACGGGGATTGCGTTGGCGAGCGAGGCTCCCCGCGCCACCCGAGCAGCACGCGCACGCGCCCGTCTCGCAGTCGACGGGCCGCGCTCACCACGGCCACGCCGCGCACGTCGTCTCGCTCGGGGACCACCACCACCGACCCGAGGCGCGCGTCGGGGCGCCACGTGTGCAGGTCGACGACGCCGTCACGTTGCGTGAGCGGGTCACGCACGCGCGCGCTCCATGGGCCGGTGACGCGCACGACCACGCGCTGTGTGTCGGAGGGGTCGATGGCCTCCGCAGCGACCTCGATGACCGTGGGGCACGCTGAGACGGTGCTCACGTTCGAGGGCAGCACCTCGTGGCGCGGGTCGGAGAGGAACGTGTCGTCGTGCTCCGGGGCGCAACTTCCGTACACCGTGAGCACGTCGCCCTGTGACGAGGCGCGCCATCGCCGCAGGTGAGACTCCCAGGCGCGGCCCGACACGTTCGCGTCGAGGTGAACGAGCGGTCCCATCCGAACCTCGTGGGTCCGCGCGGCGCGGGGCACGCGCGTCTCGGCGCCCGAGGCGGTCCAACGGATCTCTGCGTCGGTGGATGTCCACGGGGTCGGTGCGTCGTCGAGCCACGCGGCGCCGGGCGTCCAGAGCCATGTGGTCTGTGGCATGGCGGATCGCACCGCGCCGTGGAGCGCTCGCCCTCGCGCCGTCAGCCCCACGTCGCCCACGGTGAGGAGCGCGACGGCGACGGCCCACGCGCGCACGACGCGGCGGTCGGCGCCGCGCGCGAGCGCGACGAGGGAGGACACGACCGCGAGCGAGAGGAGCCAACAGTCCCATCGCATCGCGAGCGCCAACCGCGACGCGTACTGGTCGAGCGAGACCCAGTCCTCCCAGTCGCCCAACTTGCCCCGCCACCGGGGCTCGGGGCACGAGAGCGATCGAGACGCGCTCAGGATCGCGCCGCGCAGATGCTCGTGCAGGAGCCACGGGAGGAGCAGCGCCGCGAAGAGCGCCAGCGAAGACGCATCGAGCGTCGTGCTCTGCGGGGCGCTCTCGATCGGCTCACGGTAGGGCGCCGACACACCCGAGTCCGAAGCCTCCGCGGCGCGCGGACGGAACGTCAGGGTGAGCAGCGTGGGTCCCAACATCCCCAACGCCACGAGGGTCAGGAGGTACGCATCCGCCGCCCCGACGCGCAGGGAAGCGACGACGGGCCCGTACAACCCCGCCGCCGCGAGCGTGAGGAGCAACGCCGCGTGCGCTGTGGAGGCGCGACGCACGCCGTCGCGGGGCCACCACGTCGGCGCCGACGCGACGAGCCACGCCGTCGCGAGGGCGATCCCTTCGAGGGCTCCTAACGATCGGAGCCTCCCTGCTTCTTTGAAGACCTCAATGACGGACAGGGACCTGTTGCCGATCCAGGAGACGCTCGCGCTCCGCACGAGCGCGGGCTGCGCTTCATGGAGCTTCGCGACGCCGCCCAGCAGCGCGGTCACGCAGGGGAGCACAGGGATCAGCAGCACCCACGGTCGCGCGCCCCTCACCCGCGCGACGCCCAGGAGCGCGGCGCACACCGCGCTCACCGCGAGCACGGCGAACTCGTAGGGGCCGAGCCCGCGCACGCAGGTCTCGAACGAGGAGCGATCGCGAGCGATGGCGGCGGCGTTCATCGCCACCACGACGGCGCACGGGCCGAGCGCGCTCCTCCACCGCTTCATGCCGCTTCCACGGTGCAGTATCGAGCGCCGCGGTACCGTCGCGCCATGGCGAAGCGCTCCGCCCCGAAGATCGACCCCCGCTGGGGGCACCGTCTGCCGTCGCCGCTCCCCACGCTCGACACCGATGACCCCTTCCTCCAGCGCGTGCAGAAATGGCTGCGCGACGGAGGCGGCGACGTCGAGGTCGATCGGGCGATCCTCGATCCTTCCCCCGCGCTGCGCGCCTTCATGCTGCGCTACCTCGCGCTGCCCGAGAGCGCAGACCTCGGCGACGCGCCGTGGAATCAATCCACCTACGACGCGCTCGACGCCGCGACGAAGCGCGCCCTCAGGCGCACGCACAACGCCGTCGAGGCCGCCGTGCGCGCCCGCGCGTGGGGCCTCTACTACGCCTCCCGCACGCTGCTCCCGTGGCCCGAGGGCCGCGCCGCCGCGCTGGAGCGCTTCCGCGACGGGTCGCCCGCCGCGCGCTTCGAGGTCGCGCGCGCCTGCTTCGACGCGCCAGAGCACCTCACCCTCACCGAGTACGACGCGCTCGCGACGCTGCTCGACGGAGACGCCACGCCCGACGCGCTCCGCGCCATCGCCTACGGCGCGCGAGCCGTCTACGCGCGCGACCCCGACGCGGCCTTCGAGCGGCTCGCGCCGATGCTCCCCCTCCACGCGGCGCGCGAAGAGCCAGCGCGGAGCCGCGCGATCGGGGTGCTCCTCGCGCTGCGCACGGTGAACCCGCTCCCCGCCCGCTGGGGAGACGCGCTCCGCCCGTTGCTCGGTGACCTCGTGCTCGGCGGCCACGCCGTGTGGGCGCTCGACGGGTTCACCCTCGATGAATCCTGGGTGGAGCCCCTGCTCTCGTACCTCCACCTCACGCCGGGCTTCGTGAACGTGTGGGACCGCCAGGCCCTCACGCTCCTCTCCCGCGTCGCCGACGCGCGCACCACCGAGGTCTTCGTCCACGCGCTCGCCGCCAACAGCACGGCGTGCGACGTGGTGCTCACGGCCTTCGAGCGCCACTTCGACGACCGCGCCCGCGAGGCCCTCTCGGCCTGGTACGAGGCGCGCACCCGCGCGGGCGCCCTCGCCTCGTGGGCCCCCTACGCGCGGGCGCAGAGGCTCCTCGGGTAGCGCGCGGTCGAGGCTCCGCTCCCCCGCGACAACGCCCGCCCCGTCGCGCGATGATGGCCCCTCGATGCCTCGCTCCACGATCGTCCGCGCCGCGCGCCGCGGCGTGGCGCTCCTCACGTCCTCACGGCTGCGCGCGGTGGTCGCCGCGGCGGTCTTCCTGGGCTGCACCGCTGACCTCGCCGATCTCGACGGGCCGACGCAGGCCGCCGTCGCGCCCGACGGGCGGGTGTACGTGGCCGACGGGTATTTCCACGCGCGGGTCGCGGTCTTCGCGCCCGACGGGGCCTTCGTCACCGCGTGGGGAGAGCGGGGCTACGGCCGCGGGCAGCTCCAGACGCCGCACGGCCTGCTCGTCACGCCCGACGGCGTCGTGGTGGTGGCCGACCGCGACAACGGCAGGCTCCAGCGCTTCACCGCCGCGGGCGCGCTGATCGACGTGATCTCCGGCCCGCAGATCGGCCGGCCCTGGAGCGTCGCGCGCGCCCCCGACGGCGCCCTCTTCGTCGCCGACGGCGGCGACCAGCGACCCGACGCGCCGCGCGCGGGCGTCGTCGAGCTCGCCCCCGACGGGCGCTTCGTGCGCCGCTTCGGCAGCTTCGGTACGGCCCCCGGCGCGCTCTCGGAGCCGCACATGATCGCGGTCTCGGCGCAGCGCGAGGTCTTCGTCGCAGAGATCGGCAACGACCGCGTCCAGCGCTTCGCGCCGCGCGGGGGGTGCGCGCCGAGCGACCCGGCCTGCGAGTACGAGGTCGTCGCGGGCTGGCCCTCCCTCGGCGCGACGCCCGGCCTCGAGCCGCTCTCCATCGCCGTCGACGGAGACCGCGTCTACGTCGGCCACCAGGGCGACCCCGCGTCGGTGTGGGTGCTCGACCGCGCCACCGGCGCGCGCACCGCCGTGATCGGCGCGGGCCTCGTCGAGCGGCCGCACGGGCTGTCGGTCGACGCCGCGGGCACGCTGTGGGTCGTCGACGACCGGGGCGACCGCGTGGTGCACCTCTCCGCCGACGGGCGCGTGCTGGGCACCCTGGGGGCGCCGCGGTGAGCCCGCGTCGGTGGAGCCTCGGGGTCGCGCTGGCCCTCTCCGCGCTCGCGCCCGCGGCCCGCGCAGACGACCTCCCCGCGGACGCGAGGGCGACGCGCGAGCGGGGCTACGCGGCGCGGGCGCGGGTCGACGTGGCGGTCACCGCGGGGCCGAGCGGCGAGGGGGTGTCGTCCTTCGCGGCGGCGACGCGGCTGTCGGGCGGGTACCGCTTCTCAGGGGGCTTCGGCCTCACCGCCGCGCTGGGCTTCGTGGGCAACGCGGTGTCGGCCGAGGGCCAGGCCGACCGCGGAGGGGTCCGCTTCGGCAACGCGCTCCTCGGGGTCGACCGCGCGCTGTGGCTCGCCCCTGCCTTCAACCTGCGGGCGGGGCTGCGGGTCGGCGCGCCGCTCGCGGTCTTTCCGGGAGGCATCGCCGAGAACCGCCTCGCCGAGCTGAGCTTCACGCAGGCCGCGGTGGCCCTCGGGTACCGCGACCCCTTCGTGTGGGAGCCCAACGCCGTCCCGATCGTGCTCGACCTCGAGGGCGCGTGGCGCGCGTCGCGGCACCTCACCGTCGAGGCGCGCGTCGCGCCCGCGCTGCTGGTGTCGGTGAACCAGCGGCCGACGCGCCTCGCCCTCGCCGCCGGCGCCGACGCGGTGCTCACCGTCGGCCCCTTCGTCGGCCACGCGGGGCTGTCGTACTTCCTCCGCACGCTGGCGCTCGAGAACGAGCACCTCGACCAGCTCAGCGCGGGCCTCGGCGCGGGCGTCTCGATCGGCGCGCAGCGCATCCTGCTCGACGCGACGGTGGCCCTCGACGCGCCCTACGGAATCGCCGTCTCGGGGCCGCGGCCCTCCTGGGGCGTGGCCCTCGTCGCCGACCTGCGCTTCGCGCGGCGGTGAGCGAGCGCAGCGGCGCCTCGGTCGCCGTTGACCTCGCCGCGCAACGGTGACTCTCATCCCCCCATCGGAGGCGCCTTCATGCGGACCTTGGGCAACCTTCTGTGGTTCATCCTCGGGGGCTTCGTGCTCGGCCTCGGGTGGTTCGTCGCGGGGGTCGTCATGGCGATCACCATCGTGGGCATCCCCTGGGCGCGCGCGTGCTTCGTGATCGGGGTCTTCGCGATGTGGCCCTTCGGCCGCGAGGCCATCGACCGCAAGGAGCTCACCGGTCAGGACGACCTCGGCACCGGCGCCCTCGGCGCCCTGGGGAACATCCTCTGGTTCATCTTCGCGGGCCTGTGGCTCGGCGTCGGCCACCTCATCGCGGCGGTGAGCAGCTTCATCACCATCATCGGCATCCCCTTCGGCGTGCAGCACTTGAAGCTCGCGAGCCTCTCGCTCCTGCCCGTGGGCAAGACCATCGTGACGAGCGAAGAGGCCGCCGCGGCCCGCGCGCGCAACGCGATGGTCCGCCGCTGAGCCCCGCCATGGAACGATCGACGATCTACACGAAGTGCCCCGGCTGCGGCGCGAACGCCCTCGTGCAGGAGCTGCGCGGCGCCTACGTCTGCGCCGCGTGCGGCTTCGACTACGTGGCCCGCTTCGCGAACGACGCGCCCGCGCTCGAGGCGTGGGCGGTGGAGACCATGCGCGGCGGCCCCGCGGGGCAGCTCGCGGTGCTGTACCTCCACCCCCGCATCACGAAGTCGTCCGCGCCGGCCTCCGTGGAGTGGGTGAAGGCCGTCGCGGCGCGCAACAACGTCGCGCTCCCCACGGGCGCGCCGCTCCACCCGGCGAGCTGCCGCGGGCGTGCTCGGGGCGGTCGTCGTGGTGGTGGGCGCGGCGCTGTACTTCGCGACGCGGTGACGCGGGGCGCGCTGAGAGGTGATCGCGCGCTGTCACGCGGTCACCCCTCACCGCGGACGAAGGCCTCCTGCTGGTCGGGTCGGAGGCTGAAGAACCGCTCCCACTGCGGCCGGGTCATGCACATGAAGTAGAGGTGGCTGTGCGCCTTCTGCATCTTCGGGGAGATCTGAGAGAGCGGGACGTGGATGAGCTTCACGCCGTGTCGGTGCGCGATCGCGTACAGCCGTCGGCTCGGGCGGTACCGGCTGAAGTACCCGAGCGGCTTGCCCTGGCAGAACCGGCACCAGACGTCCATCCACCCGTAGAGGGTGTTGTCGCGCTTCGGGAGGTCGAGCAGCTTCAAGATGACCTCGGTGTAGAGGTCGAATTGCGGCTCGAAGTCCGTGATGGTCATCAAGTCCGTGGTCACGAAGGACAGGTACCGCGGGTTGCGCTGAACGAAGATCGGCCGTCGTTGGAGGACGGTCTGATCGCCGGTCCGTGAGACGCTCCCGGCGATCCGCCACGAGGGGTCGATCCACCCATCCTTCGCGTGGACCCCGCGCGAGAGGTGCATGTCGGTGCCCTCGCGATCACCGATGTAGTCGATCACCACGTTGGTGACCGCGAAGCCCTCGTCGTGCGCGGCGCGCACGTACACCTCGTCGTCCTGCCAGCGCCGGATCGTCTCCCGGATGTCGATCCCGTCGCCGAGGCCCGACACGAATTTCGTCGAGAGCGACTCGTACGTCAGCCGTCGACTGGCGATGCGAAGCACGCTGTCGACGTACGCGCGGTACCGCACCTCGTCCTTCGTGAGCACCGTCCAGCGGCGCTTGCTCTCGTCGAACTCTTCCTCGTCCTCGTCGTCCTCTGTCTCGACGAAGAACCGCTGCCGCCCGGTGGCGACGCGGCGCGCCTCCTCCATCGTCCACCGCATCCGACCGGGCGACCGCTCGACGCCCCACCACGGCTCGACCTCGTGCTTCTCACCGTCAGCGCGGAACTCCCCTCGCGCTTGCGTCCACACCCGGTCCATCACCGGCATCTCCGCCGCGGCCTCCGTCGACGCGGGCTCCTCGAAGGCCCTCAGGAACACCCTCGCCGCGTAGCGCTCACCCACGCACGCCACCGCGCTCCGCAGGAGCGTCTCGAACGACGGCTCGGCGCACACCCCCGACACCGCCGACAGGTTGCGGGCGTACGCCCACAGCCGCGTGAGGTCCGCCGTCGACTGCGTCTCCTCGTCGTCGTCCTCGAACTCCCGCGCGTCGTCGTCGTCGAGCGTCGGGCACGACTCCACCGCCAGCGCGCGGAGCGCGTCGCTCGACGCGTAGCCCTCCAGGTCGCTCGCGCACCGCGCGACGTCGTAGGGCGTGCGGCCCGTGAGCTCGTAGAGCGCCGCGCCCGTCATCCGATACGCCGCCTGCTCCGCCTCGGGCTCCAGCTCCACCGCGGGCGCGTCGAAATCGTCGGCCTCCAACCGGCGCACCAGCCGCGTCCAGTGCGCCATGCCGCCGACCCACAGCACCCTCGCGTGCGTCGCCATCAACCCCCGCAGCGCGCGCGCCATCGCCGCCTCGCGCGCGATGTCCTCCACCAGGGGCTCACCCTCCGCCGCGAAGAGCGCGTCGACGGCCTGCACCAGCGACGGAAGCTCGACGTGCGCCGCGAGCTCCGCGCCCAGCGGCACGACACGCCCGTCTCGCTTCGGTCGTCGCACCGGCAGGTCTACGCAGCGCACCGTGACCCCGCGCGCGATCGCGAGTCGGTAGGCCTCCACCATCGAGTCGCCCGGCACGAGCGGGGCCCACATCCGACCGCCGCCCGCGAGCACCGGCGTGGGCCAGCACGCCGCCGCGCTCGCCAGCGCGGCCTCCATCGCGGGGACCACCTCCAGCGCCACCACCTCGGGCGCGAAGCTCTCGATGGAGCGCCGCGCCAACTGTCCGAACACCGGCGCGTAGTGCCGCGACGGGACCCCCAGCAGGTTCTGGTACCGCAGCGCCGTCACGACGCCTCGGCCTCTTCCTCACTGTCTCCCTCGCCCTCCCCGTCTCCCTCGCCCTCCCCGTCTCCCTCGCTCTCGCCCTCGCTCTCGCTCTCGCGCAGCTCCTGGAGCACCTGCGCCACCGCGCGCTCGACGGGCTTCGCCACCTTCGCGCTCTTCAACCGCTGCGCGTAGTACGCGAGCGTGATCATGTCCCTGACGCTGTCGTTGGCCGACTCCTGCCGCTCTCGGAGCACCTTGAGCACCTCGCGCAGCAGCCTCGCGTCGACGCCCGGGCACTTCTCCCGGAGCACCCGCTCCTGCACCGCCAGCGACGGCTTGACCACGTCGATGCGCGGCTTGAGCCGGCTCTGGATGTACCCCGGCAGCTCATACACGCTGGAGTCGTTGTTCATCGTGACGCACAGGCGAAAGTCGGGGTGCGCGTGCACCCTGATCCCCGCGGTCGTGCTCTCGACGTAGCGGCGGTCGTCCATCAACGGCGCGAGCGCCGCCCACGACCGCTCGGGCATCCGGTTGCCCTCGTCGAGGATCACCACGCCGCCGCGCACCATCGCGCTCACCACGCTCGACGCGCGGTACTCCACCCTCCGGTCCGCCGCGAGCACCGGCGCGACCAACAGGTCGTCGGGCCGCGTGTCCATCGTGCACTGGAAGATGTAGACCTCGCGCCCGAGGCGTCGCCCCACGAAGCTCGCCAGCGTGGTCTTGCCCAGGCCGGGCTCTCCGATGAGCCGCGGGTTGAGCGTGGGCTCGTCGTCGCGCAGCCGCAGCCACGCCGCCTCGAGCTCCCGCGCGTAGCCGTTGTAGTCGATCCACTCCGCCGCGTGCTCCACGGGCGCCGCGAGCGTCAGCTCGATGCCGTCGATGACCGTCGTTCTCCCCATCGCTCCCTCGGCGGGCGAGTCTCGGCGCTCCTCGGTCGGCGTCACAAGCGGAATCTCTCCCTCCCGCAACCTCTTCCCCCTTCCTCCGCCTGCTCCGATACCCTCTCGCCACTCATGGCCGCACGAAAGACCCCCGCCGCGAAGAAGCCCGCGCCCGCGAAGAAGCCCGCGCCCGCGAAGAAGCCCGCGCCCGCGAAGAAGCCCGCGCCCGCGAAGAAGCCCGCCGAGACCACACTCGCGTCGAAGCCCTTCGCGCCCGCGGGGCCCGTGCACTGGGGGTACCCCTTCACCGTGAGCGTCCACGGAGAGCGCGGGGAACGGATCAAGGCGTTCCTCTCGCGCTTCACGAAGCTCGCGCTAGAGACCGACCTCTCGGGCTACGGCGTGGTCGACGACGACGACACGGCCGCCGCGGCGAAGTTCTTCAACCGCAACCGCCCCTCCGTCACCGCCTCGGACATCGAGCGCCAGAGCCCCGACGGGCTCGACGAGCCCGCCCGCCGCGCGCGCCTCGACCGCGCCCTCGCGAGGCCGTGCTCGGAGAACTACGCCGAGCTCCACATGCTCCTCGCGACCTGGCCCGAGGACCAACACCCCACCGAGGCCGAGGCGCGCGCCCTCGCCGCGCTGGAGTCGTGGCCCGCGTACCACCGCGGCGGCACCGTCCGCACCGAGGAGGCCCTCGCCCGCGGAGACCTCTCGCTCCACAAGAAGTTCGTGCGCGCCTCGGGGAGCCAAGGGCTCGCGGAGAAGATCGACTCGGGCCGCTTCGACGACCTCGAGCGGCTCTACGTCGACGACCTCGACGCGTTCCTCGCGCACCGGGAGCGGCTGCCGAGGGTGCGCGACCTCAACCTCCGCGGCGTGCCCACCGCCGCGGAGTGGGACGCGCTCAAGGGCATCCCCCTCGACGCCCTCGCCGTGCAGGACTTCTCGTCGCGGAACGTGACGGGCCTCGACACCGCGCGGTGGTGGAACGAGCCCCTCGGCCGCGGGCTCTCGTACCTCTGCGTGTACGGCGTGAAGGTCAGCCGCGACGAGCTCACGCCCCTCACCCGCGGCGAGCCTCACCTCCGTCACCTCAAGCTGGAGAACACCCGCCTCACGGGCGCCGCCGCGGGCAAGGCCCTCGCTGCCATCGGCGCGCTGCACCCCATCGAGTCGCTCACCCTGCCCTACAACGAGCTCGGCCCCGAGGGGCTCGCGGCGATGTTCGCCGGCGGGGGCTTCAAGGCCCTGCGCGCGGCGGACCTCTCGTCGAACGAAGTCGGCGACGCGGGCGTGGCGGGCCTCGCGCGCTGCGAGGCGCTCGGCGAGCTGCGCTGGCTCTCGCTGCGGTCGAACTCCACCGACGCGCCCATCACCGCCGAGGGCGCGAAGGCCCTCGCCGAGGCGGCGGCGCTGCGCAACCTGCACTCGCTGTTCTTGATGGGGCAGCCCCTGCTGAGCGAGGGGGTCGCGGCGCTGCTCTCCAGCCGCGCGCTGCCGCGCCTGCGGAGGCTGAACGTGAGCTTCGCCAACGCCACCTGGGGAGAGCTCATCGAGCGCCTGCGCGACGTCGAGACCGTGCCCGTCACCCACCTCGACGCGTCGAGCTGGTACGGCGGCCCCAAGCCCGACTGGAAGGCCGCGCGCTTCCTCCGCTCGGTGACGCACCTGCGCGCCGAGAGCATCGACGGCGGCGAGCTCGCGCGCTTCCTCGCGTGCGGCAACCTCGACCGCGTCGAGGTGCTCGTGCTCGGCGGGATGTACGCCGCGCACGACAAGGCCGCCAAGGCCCTGCGCGCCGCCGAGGCGCTGCCGAGCCTGAAGTTCCTCTCCATCCACGGGTGGAAGATGGGCGTGCCCCAGGCCAAGGCCCTCATCGCCTCGCCCCTCATCCGCGCGCTGGAGGGTATCGACCTCATGGCGAGCGGCTACGTGCGCCCCGACGCGGCGAAGGTCTTCCTCGACGCGGGCGTGCGCGTCGTGACCTCTCCCGAGTTCAGCGAGTACGTCGCCAACGACACCCTCATCGCCGAGCTCGCCTACCAGCCCGTCGCGGACTGACCCGCTCGAAACTCCCCCCGCCCCGCGCGCTCCGATACCGTGGCGCGATGACCCCGCGCGCGCTCCCCCTCCTCGCGCTCCTCGCGCTCACCACCCCCGCCCTCGCGCAGCGCACCACCCGCTCGACCGGCGCCGCGCCGCCCGCCTCCGTCGCTCCGTCGCGCGTTCACGCCGAGCTCGGCCGCATCCGTCGCGCCCTGCGCTCCACGCGCTACGCGCACGCCACGCGGGTGGTGGAGCGCGAGGGGCGCTTCGACTTCGACTGCTCGGCCATGGCCAGCTACGTGCTCCGCCGCGCCGCCCCGCGCGCGAACGAGGCCGTCGAGCGCCGCAACGGGCGCGGGCGCCCCGTGGCCCGAGACTTCCACGACGTGATCGCCGCGGCGCCCACCGGCCACCCGCGCGAGGGGTGGCTACGGCTTACCCGCGTCGCTGACCTGCGCCCCGGAGACGTGATCGCGTGGAGACGTCCCGCCACGGTCGCCTCGCGCAACACCGGCCACGTCGCCTTCGTGCGGGCCGCGCCGCGCCGCCTCGACCGCGACGGCCGCCGCTGGCTCGTGCCCATCACCGACTCGACCTCGATCCCGCACGGCGACGACACCCGACCGCGGCAGCACCAGAGCGGCTTCGGCGACGGGAACATCACCCTCTTCGTCGAGGTCCCCGACGCCGACCCCACGGCCTACGGCTGGTATGGCCGCGACACGCGCATCGACTTTCGCACGCACATCGCCCTGGGCCGCGCCCTTCGCTGAGCGCGTCAGCCCTCGGCGAAGACCCCGCGCCGCGCCTGGTCGCGCTCGATGCTGCGGAAGAGCGCGCCGAAGTTCCCCTCGCCGAAGGAGAGGTGGTTCCGGCGCTGGATGACCTCGATGAAGATCGGCCCGATGAGGTTCTTCGTGAAGATCTGCAGCAGGTAGCCCTCGGCGTCACCGTCGACGAGCACGTTGCGCCGGCGGATCTCGTCGTGGTCCTCGGTCACGCCGGGCACGCGGTCGAAGACCGTGGCGTAGTACTCGTCGTCGATGTCGAGGGTCTCGATGGCGGTGCCCTCCATCGCCCGCAGCGACGCCAGGATGTCGTCGGTGAGGAACGCGAGGTGCTGCACCCCGGGGCCCTTGTACTCGTCGAGGTACTCGTTGATCTGCGACTTCGCCTCGTCGGCCTCGTTGATCGGGATGCAGAAGCTCCCGTCCGGCGAGCGCAGCGCGTAGCTCGTCAGCCCGGTCTTCGCGCCGCGGATGTCGAAATACCGCACCTCGGTGAAGCCGAAGACGTCTTTGTAGAAGCCCGCCCAGCGCTGCATCGTGCCGCGCTCGACGTTGTTGGTGAGGTGGTCGATCACCGTGAAGCCCTTGGGCTCCACCCGGTCGGGAGACCCCAGCGCGACGAAGCCGAAGCGCTCCCAGCGCGCGGGGTCGTCGTGGCGGTCGACGAAGTAGATCAGGCTGTCGCCGATGCCGTAGATCGCGGGCACGGGCGAGCGGTCGGCGTAGGCGAGGTCTCCCTCGGGCCGCGGGCGCGCGCCGCGGGCCACGGCGACGTCACGAGCGCGCGCGGCGTCGTCGACCCTCCAGCCCATCGCGCAGAGGCTCGGGCCGTGGGCCTTCGCGAAGCCCCCGGCGAAAGACCCGGGCTCGCGATTGAGGAGGAAGGTGATGTCTCCCTGGGTGTAGAGGTCCACCGCGCGCGAGGCGTGGCGCATGGTGCGCGAGAAGCCGAAGGCGATGAAGAGCCGGTGCAGCGCGTCGGGGTCGGGCGAGGCGAACTCGACGAAGTCGATGCCGCGCAGGCCGGTGGGGTTGGTCTCGGTGGTGCTCACGGCTTCTCCTGCGGTCGCCAGCTCTGCCAGTACTCGGTTCGCTCGACGCCCGCGGCGGGGGCGCAGGCGCGCAACGGACGTCGCGTGTCGATCATCACGGCGACCTCCTCGGTCGACCTCGCGCCCTCGACGCGCGTGAAGGCGCTCGGCTGCGGCCCGTGGTGGATGCCCTGCGGGTGGAGCGTGAGCATCCCGGGAGCGATCCCGGCGCGGCTGAAGAACTCCCCGCGGTGGTAGAAGAGCACCTCGTCGAAATCGATGTTCGAGTGGTAGAAGGGCACGCGCAGCGCGCGGGGGTCGCCGTTCTCCAGGGGCCGCGGGAGGAAGGTGCACACCACCGCGTTCTGCATCAGCCACGTCGAGTGCGCCGACGGCGGCAGGTGGTAGCGGTCTGAGAGCACCGGGCGGATGTCGCGCACGTTGAGGAGCGTCGGCGCGAGGGTGCCCTTCCACCCGACCACGTCGAGGGGGCAGTGGGGGTAGTAGATCGAGGTGAGCTCCCCGGCGCGGAGCACGCGGAGCTCGTACTCGCCGTCGACCGGCGCGAGCGTCGAGGGCTCGTCGGGAGACGGCACGCGCAGCACGGCCGGGTCGAAGAGGGCGTGCTGGCCGAGCATCCCGCGGTCGGGGACGGTGACCTCGGAGAAGGCCTCGATCACCAGGAGCTCGGTGGGCGAGGTCGGCGCGAGCCGGTGCGCCGTGCCGCGGGGGATGAGCACGTAGTCGCCGGCCTCGTAGGGCATCGGGCCGAAGTCGGTCTCGACGCGCCCCGCGCCCGCGTGCACGAAGAGCAGCTCGTCGGCGTCGGCGTCGCGGAAGAGGTACGGCATCGGCGACGCGAGGCGCGCGAAGGAGACGCGCACGTCGTCGTTCTCGAGGAGCGGCGCGCGCCCGGCGAGGTAGTCGCCGTCGACGCGCGGGAGCTCGCGGAGGTCGTAGGCGCGCGGGCGGAGCGGGCCCTCGATGCGCGTCCACCCCACGGGGGCGTTGCGGCGGTAGAGGTGCGCGTAGCGGCCGGAGAAGCCGTTGCGGGCGTACTCCTCCTCGACGGTGCCCTCGGGCAGGCCGACGTGGGCCTGCTGCGCCACGCGACCGCGGACGTACGGGATCTGCATCGTGGTCGAGAGCTTTGCGCCCCGGACATTGACGAAGAAAGCGAGATGTTTCGACCGACACTGTCGACCGATGCGACAGTGTTCGGCCGATGGACGTCACGCTCGACCAGGCCCGCGCCCTCGACGCGCTCGCGCGCCACGGCACCTTCGTCGCGGCGGCGAAGGCGCTCCACAAGGGCCACGGCGCGGTGCTCTACGCCGTCGAGAAGCTCGAGGAGCAGACGGGGCTCGCGCTCCTCGACCGCACGGGCTACCGCACGAGGCTCACCCGCGCGGGCGACGAGGTGCTCGCCCATTGTCGGAGGTTGCTCGCGGCCGAGCGCGCGCTGGTGGCCGCGTGCGGAGAGATCAAGAGCGGGTGGGAGCCCTCGCTGCGGGTGGTCTTCGACGGGGTCTACCCCGCCGAGCCGATCCTCGCGGTGATCTCGGGCCTCGCCCGCGACGGCGCGCGCACGGTGGTGCAGGTGGCCGCGGAGTTCCTCGGCGGCGTGGAGGAGCGCTTCGCGCGCGACGACGCCGACGTGATGATCACGCTCCTGCCGCCGCAGACGCCGGGGCTGGTGACCGTGAAGCTGCCCCCCTTGAAGGCGCGCCTCGTGGCCCACAAGCGCCACGCCCTCGCGTCGCTCTCGCGGGTCACCCTCGCCGACCTCGACGCGCACGTGCTGGTGACGGTGCGCGGGAGCGACCCTCGCCTGCAGCTCTCGACGGTGTCGCTCGAAGACCGCTCGACGGTGCACCTGCCCGACTTCGCCTCGAAGAAGAGCGCGATCCTCCAGGGCATCGGCTTCGGCTGGCTGCCCGACCACCTCATCGCCCGCGAGCTCTCGCGCGGAGAGCTCGTGGCCCTGCCCCTCGCGCGCGGGGGCACGCACGCCTTCGAGCCGCGGCTGTGCCACCGCGACCGACCGCTCGGCCACGCCGCGAAGCGCCTCGTCGACGCCCTCACGGCGACGCGGGTCACTCCGCGAGCAGGTGGCTCATCTCGTTGAAGACGTCGTCGGGGTTGCGCATGTTGGGCGTGATGCGGTCGCCGTCGCGCACGCGGCGCAGGCCCTCGATGAGCACGCGGTCGCCCTCCTGCAGGCCGCGGCCGATGATGTACTGGTGGGGGCGCTCGGCGGCGACGGAGATCTCGCGCGCGTGCACCACGTTGTCGTGGCCGACGACGAAGACGAAGACCTTGTCGAGCTCGGTGTAGGTCGCCTTCTGCGGGATGATCAGCGCGTGCGGCAGGGGCGTCTCCATCAGGATCTCGCCCGTCTCGCCGTGCCTCAACAGCCCGTCGGGGTTCGGGAAGCCCGCGCGGAACGCGATGGTGCCCGTCTCGTTGTTGAAGTCGGCCTCGATGGTCTGGATCACCCCGGGCTGCGCGAACATCTCGTTGTTGGCGAGGCGCAGCCGCACCGGGGCGTGGTCGCCCGCGGGGTGCGCGCGGCGGTAGGCGAGGTACTCCCGCTCGCTGACGTTGAAGTACACCCACATCTGGCTGTTGTCGGCGAGCACCGTGAGGAGGTCGCCCTCGCTCACGAGGCTGCCGCGGCGGGCCATGAGCCGGCCCACGATGCCGTCGAAGGGCGCGTCGAGGCGCGAGAAGCGGAGGTGGGCCTGCGCGAGCGACCGCTCGGCGGTGGCCCTGGCGAGCGACGCCTGCGCGAGCGCGAGCTCGTTCTGCGAGACCACGTTGCCCTCGCGGAGCATGCGGGTGTTCTGGAACTCCACCTGCGCGCGCTGCGCCTCGGCGGCGCTGCGGGCGAGCTCGGCCTGGTAGATCACCGGCGTGAGCTGGAAGAGCGGGTGACCGCGGCGCACCGACTGCCCCTCGTCGACGTAGATGTCGCGCAGGTAGCCGCGCTCGAGGGCGCGCACCTCGATGTGCTGGAACGCGCGGATCTGGCACACGTACGCGTGCGTGATGTCGGTGTCGCGGCGGATCACCGTGGTGACCTCGAGCCGCCGCGGCGCCTCGGCGTGGTGGTGCTGCTGGTGGTGACAACCGCTCGCGGCGCCCGCGCTGAGCGCGGCGGCGACGAGCCATCCGTGAGTGAACCGCATCATCGCGCGCCTCCCGCGCTCGCCGTCTGCGCCGCCCGCTGCGGCGCGCGCCAGCCCCCGCCGAGCGCTTGATAGAGCGCCACCGCCGCGGTGAGCTGCCGCTGCTTCGTTTCGATCAGACCCATCTGCGCCTCCAGCGAGTCGCGCCGCGTCGTGAGCACTTCGAGGTAGTCGGCCCGCGCCGAGTTGAAGAGCAGCGTCGAGATCTCGACGGCCTCGGCGAGGCGCGCGACCTGCTGCCGCTGCAGCCCGTAGCTCTGGGAGAGGTTGCGTACGAGGTTGAGGTTGGTGTTGACCTCGAGGTACGCGGTGAGGATCGCCCGCTCGTACTGGAGCACGGCCTGCATCTGCCGCGAGTTGGCGGCGTAGTACTGCGCGGTGATGCCCGCGCGGTTGAGGAGCGGCGCCGTGATCCCCGCGAGCAGGTTGTAGAGGATGGAGTCCGGCGTATCGAGGAGGTGCCGGATGTCGAAGGACTGAAAGCCCACCGCCCCCTCGAGGCGCAGCGCGGGGTAGAAGGCCGCGCGCGCCGAGGCCACGTCGAGGCCCGCGGCGCGCAGGTCGAGCTCGGCGCGGCGCACGTCGGGGCGGTTCTCGAGGAGCTGGCTCGGCAGGCCCGTGTGCACCACCGGCGGCTCGAGGCTCATCAGGTCGTCGGTGCTGCGCGCGACGCGCTGCGGGAAGCGCCCGAGCAGGAGGTTGAGCTGGTTCTCGGTCTCGACCACGCGCTGCTGCAGGTCGAACTGCCGCGCCTGAAAGCCCTGGAGCTGCGCCTCGAAGCGCCGCACCGCGAGCATGGTCACGCGCGCGGCCTGCTGCTGGATGCGCACCATCTCCAGCGCGTTCTCCTGGAGCTGGATGTTGTTGCGCACGATGGCGAGGCGCCGGTCGAGCGAGAGGAGCTCGTAGTAGCGGTTGGCGATCTCGGCCACGAGGCGGGTGATGATGAAGTTCCGCCCCTCGAGGCTGCCGAGGTAGCGGAGCTGCTGCGCGCGCGCGGCGTTGCGCAGGCGGCTCCAGACGTCGACCTCCCACGAGGAGTACAGCCCGAAGGAGTAGTTCTGCAGGTCGGCCGCGACGCCGTGCCGGTCGTCGCTCTGGCCCTGCGAGGTGTAGAGCCCCACGCGGTCGATGCCCGCCCGCGCCGAGAAGCTCAGGTTGGGCAGGTACTCGCCGCGCCGCGCCATCACCTCGCTGTTGACCACCAGGGCCTCTTGCACGGCGATGTTGAGCTCCTGGTTGCCCTGCAGCGCCGCGTCGATGAGCGCGACGAGCTGCGGGTCGTTGAAGAAGCTCCGCCAGTCGACGCGCGCGGAGTTCTCGGCGTCGCTCTCGCCGACGCCGAAGGTCGCGGGCACGGCCCTGCGCGGCGCGCGGGCGGGGCCGCCGGGGAGCGAGGGCACGCAGCCCACGAGCGCCGCGAGGAGCGCGAGCGCGAGCGCGAGGGGCCTACTCATCGTGGAACTCGTCGCCCTCGGTGACCGGCCGCTCCTCTTCGAACTGGATGAGCGAGCGGCCCTCGGCGAGCTTGCCGAAGACGTAGTAGAGCCCGGGGATCACCAGCACGCCGAAGACCGTGCCGAAGAGCATCCCGCCGAGCGCGGCGGAGCCGATGGTGCGGTTGCCCACGGCGCCGGGGCCCGTCGCGCGCACCAGGGGCACGAGGCCCGCGATGAACGCGAAGGAGGTCATCAGGATGGGCCTGAAGCGCGCGCGCGCGCCCTCGATGGCGGCCTCGCGGATCGCCATGCCCTTGTGGTGCGCCTGCACGGCGAACTCGACGATGAGCACGGCGTTCTTGCCGAGGAGGCCCACCAGCATGATGAGCGCGACCTGGGCGTAGATGTCGTTCGCGAGCCCGAGCACGCGGAGCATGAAGAACGACCCGAAGATGCCCACGGGCAGGGAGAACAGCACCGCCAGGGGGATGATGAAGCTCTCGTACTGGGCCGCGAGGACCAGGTACACGAAGGCCACCACCACCATGAAGATGTACACGGCCTCGTTGCCGCGGCGCGCCTCGTCGAAGGAGAGGCCCTCCCAGGCGATGTCGTAGCCGCGGGGCAGGGTGTTGTGGGCGACCTCGCGGATGGCGCGGATCGCGTCGGCGCTGGTGTAGCCCCGCGCGGGCACGCCGCGGATGGCCGACGAGTTGTAGAGGTTGTAGCGGGTGATCTCGTTGGGCCCGTGCGTCTCGCGCAGGGTCATGAAGGCCGAGTAGGGGACCATCTCGTTGCGGTCGTTGCGCACGTAGAGGTTCAGGAGGTCCGACGGGAGACGTCGGTACTCGGGCAGGGCCTGGACGTAGACCTTGTAGAAGCGCCCGAAGCGGACGAAGCCCTGCTCGTAGGTGCTGCCGATGAGGATGTTGAGGTTCTCGAGCGCGGCGCGGATCGAGACGCCCTTCTGCATCGCGAGCTCGTTGTCGATGACGAGCTCGTACTGGGGGTAGTTGGCCGCGAAGAAGGTGAAGAGCCCGGCGAGCTCGGGCCGACGCTCGAGGTTGGCCATGAACTCGCGGTTGACGCGGTCGAAGGCGTTGTAGTCGGTGGTCTCGCTGAGGTCGAGGAGGCGCAGCGCGAAGCCGTCGGCGGCGCCGTAGCCAGGGACGGAGGGCGGCTCGAAGAACTCCACGCGTGCGCCGAGGTCGCGGGTGTGCTCCTCGAGCTCCTCGATGATCTGGCGGACGTTGTGCGAGCGCTGCGACCAGGGCTTGAGGTTGATGAGGCAGGTGCCGGCGTTGGAGCCGCGGCCCTCGGTGAGGATCTCGTAGCCCGCGAGCGACGACACCGACTCGACGCCGTCGATGTGGCGGGCGATCTCCTGGAGCTCGCGCGAGGCGTGGTTGGTGCGCTCGAGCGTGGTGCCCGGCGGGGTCTGGATGATCGCGTAGATCTGCCCCTGGTCTTCGTTGGGGATGAAGCCCGCGGGCAGGCCGCGGTTGGCGGCGAAGATCCCGCCGCAGAAGATCGCCAGCACGAGGAAGGTGATGAGCCTGCGGTTCACCACCAGCTCGAGGAGCTTCACGTAGCGGTTGGTGGCCTTGTCGAAGACCCGGTTGAACAGGTCGATGAACATCCCGATGGGCGTGCGGCGCTTCGCGTGCCCGTGGTGCTTCTTCAGGATGATCGCGCAGAGCACGGGCGTGAGGGTCAGCGCCACGACGCCCGAGATCACGATGGACGAGGCCATGGTGATCGCGAACTGGCGGTAGAAGACGCCCACGGGGCCGGTCATGAAGGTGACGGGCACGAACACCGCGGCCATGAGCAGGGTGATGGCGATGATGGCGCCGCTGATCTCGCCGATGACCTTCTTCACGGCCTCGTAGGGCGTGAGGTCGGGCTCTTCTTCCATCTTGGCGTGCACGGCCTCGACGACGACGATGGCGTCGTCGACGACGATGCCGATGGCCAGCACCAGGGCGAACAGCGTGATGAGGTTGATCGTCAGGTCGAAGGCCTGCATGAAGATGAACGAGCCGATGAGCGAGACCGGCACGGCCAGCGTCGGGATGAGCGTCGAGCGCCAGTCTCCGAGGAAGACGAAGACCACCAGCGCCACGAGGACGAAGGCCTCGAAGAGCGTGTGCACCACCTTCTCGATCGACGCGTCGAGGAACTGCGACACGTCGTAGTTGATCGAGTAGTGCATGTTCGGCGGGAAGCGCTCCCGCTGCATCTGCTCCAAGCGCGCGCGCACGTCGGCGATGACCTGGCTCGCGTTGGAGCCGGGGCTCTGCTTCAGCACGATGGCGGCCGAGGGGCGCCCGTCGAGGTTGGAGTAGATGTCGAAGAACTCGCTGCCGAACTGCACGTCGGCGATGTCGCGCAGGTGCAGCGTCTCGCCCTCGCGCGTCGCGCGGATGATGATGTCGGCGTACTGCTCGGGGCGGCTGTAGCGGCCCTGGTAGGTGAGCACGTACTCGAGCGACTGCGCGGTGCGGCCCGTGGCGCTGCCGAGCCGCCCCGGGCGGCCGATGACGCTCTGGTCGGCGATGGCGCGCATCACCTCTTCGGTGGAGACGTTGTAGGCGCGCATGCGGTCGGGCTTGAGCCACACGCGCATGGCGAAGGTGCGGTTGCCGAGGATGGTCGCGCGCCCGACGCCCCGGATGCGCTGCAGCTCCGGGATGAGGTTCACCGAGGCGTAGTTGTAGAGGTACGTCTCGTTGGCGTTCTCGTCGGTGCTGTAGAGGTTGACGTACATGAGCATGCTGGGCTGCATGCGCGTGACGACCACGCCCTCGAGGCGGACCAGCTCGGGGATGAGGTTGATGGTCTGGTCGAGGCGGTTCTTGACGTTGACCGTGGCGATGTCGGGGTCGGTGCCCGGCTCGAAGACGATCTGGATGGTCGCCTCGCCGGCGCTGGTGGCGTCGGAGACGATGTATTTCATCCCGGGCACGCCGTTGATGGCGCGCTCGAGGGGGATGAGCGTGGAGTCGATGAGCACCGCGGCGCTCGCGCCGGGGTAGGCGAGGGTCACGGTCACCAGCGGCGGGGCGATCTCGGGGAACTGCGAGATGGGGCGGTTCTTGATCGCCAGCACGCCGAGGAAGATCAAGACGAGCGACACGACGATCGCGAGCACGGGGCGGTGGATGAAGCGTTTGATCATCGTCGTCTCGGTGGCGTGAGGGGTGCGCCGACGGCGACCGCGGCGGAGGCGCCGTGGGCGTCGCGTCGGGGCCGCGTCGTCGCCGCGTGCGCCGTGGGTGCTCGCTCAGAGGTCGCGGACAGACGGTGACGTCGAGGGTCAGCGCGTCAGGCGATGTCTCGGGGCGGTGACCTCGGGGGCGGGCATGGCGTCGCGTCCACGGCCTCGGGGGCGGTGGGCGCGGAGGCTTGTTCAAGGCCCATGCCGCGTGGGCCGCAGCGCGCGATCTGTACGGAACAACGGCCGCTTCGGCGCCGAGGCGGGAGCGGACATCCGGGACACGTGAGGCGAAACGCTACGTCGCCCCGCGAGAGCGCAGGCCGTCGAGCGCCGCGCTCACTCCCGGTGCAAGACCGCGCCGCCCGCGAGCAGCACGCGGGTCACGCTCCCTCGACGCGCGCGCGCCGCGAGGAGGTCCCACCCTCGGGGCATCCCGCGCAGCACCTCGACCGGGGCCTCGCCCGCGCGCGGGGTGACCTTCACCCGCCCGTTGGTCTGCACCACCCGCAGCCCCGGCGCGGGGTCGTACCGCCGCGCGTCGCCCTCCACCACCAGCACCGGGTCGAGCGGCACGTCCGCCGGGATCGTCCCGTTCGGCCTCCAGCTCTCTCCCCCGTCTCGCGAGAGCAGCACCCGGCTCGCGGTGGTCACCATCACCCGCTCGCCCGCGCTCGCGATGCGCTCGGCCTCGCCCCGCAGCACGTAGGTCCACGTCCGCCCGCCGTCGCGCGTGGCCGAGACCCACCCGTCGCTCTGCGAGAACACCCCGCGCCGCGCGTCGACGAAGACCCCTCGGTCGAGCACCCGCGCGTTCACCGACGGCACCAGCCGCCACCGCTCGCCGCCGTCCTCCGTCCACCACAGGCCCCCGTCGAGCCTCCACGCGTGCGCCGCGTCGATGATCCCTCCCCGCCCCGCCCCCGTCGCCTGGAACGGCGCCGCGTCGAGGTTCGTCGCCAGCGCCCTCCACCGCCCGCCGAGGTCGGCGCTCAGGAACACCCCGCACGACGGCCCGAAGGCCAGCACCCTGCGGTCGTCCAACAGCCTCAGGTGCTCGCCCCGCCCGGCGCGCGGACCCCCCTCTGCGCCGGGCGCGCGACGCTCCACTCCCCGTCGGGGTCGGGCATCACCAGCCGCCCCGCCTGCACGCACGCGAGCGCCCCCGTCGGCGCGGTCATGCACCGCGGGGCCTCGCCGCCCAGCGTCGGGTCTTCGCTCATCGCCCGCGCGAGCCGCGTCGCGTGGTGGTCGTAGCGCGCGGGCTGCCACGTGCGGCCCTGGTCGAAGCTCCACCACCCGGGCAGCGGCGGTCGCCCCGCCTCGATGCCCCCGCGCCAGTGCAGGCAGCGCAGCATCCCCGAGCCGCCCTCCAGCCCGATGCGCCCGAGCCGCAACGGACGCCACGATCGGCCCCAGTCCTCGCTGTGGTGCCACACCCCGTCGGCGTCGACCTGGGCCTTGCCGACGAGCACGTCGCCGCAGACGTCCACGCCCTCGGCCCGGCTGCCCGGCAGGGTCACCGGGCCGTCGAAGGCGTCGAGGTTCACCGAGGTCCACATCCGTTGCGGCGTCGTGACGAACACCCGCCGCGAGCCGTCGGTGAACACCCGCGCGCCCTCGACGCTCCCCGCGTCTCCGTCGGTGGGGAGCGCGAGGCCCTCCCAGTGCTCGCCGTCGTCGCGCGAGACCCACACCCGCGGCGCGGCCGCGCGGCCCTCGTCGCCCTGCGCGATCACCAGCACCGCGCCCGTCGACTCCAGCCGCTCGATGCGCGGCGCCGGGAGACGTCCCACGCCCTCGAGGGAGGTCGTCCACGTCTCGCCGCCGTCGCGGCTCGCGCACACCGCGGTGCGCGTCGTCGCGAGGAGCGTCCCGCGCCGCGGGCCCACGGCCACCACGTCTTCGAGCGCGGGCCCGGGGTGGTACCCCCGCAGCACCCACCCCGGCGCCACCACGGGCGGCGGCGGCGGCGCGCACCCGCGGTCTTCGTCGTCGCGCTGCGCCCTCGGCGGCGGCGGGCGCGTCGCGGGCCTCTGCGGCGCGGGCTGCGCGGGGCTCACCGCGGGGGGCGCGTCGGGCTGCGACGGCCGCGACGGGCACCCGGCCGTGAGCGCTGTGAGCGCCACGAGCGTCGTGGGTGTCGTGCGGTGGAGCCCCCGAAGCACGGTGGAGTCTACGCCTCCCCTGAAGGCGGGTGAGAGGTCAGCGCGCGGGAGCGTCTTCGCTCCCCTCGCGGGCGGGGGTCGCGGGCGGAACGGGCGCGACGGGCGCCTCGCTGCGGTCGTCGATCGACGCCGCGCGGCGCAGCTCGCGGAGGTAGATCCGCTGGTGGCGCAGCATCTCGCGGTTGAGGAGCGCCGCGTACAGCCGGTCGCGCACCTGCGCGAAGGGCGGGGGCTCCACCGCGCGCCGCGACGTGAGCTTCAAGACGTGAAAGCCCGAGGGGCCGCGCACCGGGTCGCTCACCGCGCCCACGGCCATGGTGGTGAGCTCGTGGTCGAGGGCCTCGGGCAGCGTGCCGGCCTGGATCTCTCCGAGGTCTCCGCCCGACTCGCGCGTGGCGGTGTCTTCGCTCTCGGCGCGCGCCACCGCGGCGAAGTCTTCGCCCGCGCGCACGCGGCGGGTCACGTCGGCGGCGCGGGCCCGCGCGGCGGCCACGTCGGCCTCGGAGGCGTCTTCGGGCACCGCGATGAACACGTGCGCGACCGTGGGCACCGTGGCGCCCTGGTTCTCGCGCACCGCGCGGCGGTAGGCCTCTTGAAGGTCGCTCTCGGTGATGTTGATGCGCCCGCGCACGCGCACCTGGAGCACCTTGAGCTGGAGCACCTCGCTCTCCATGTACGAGCGGTACTCGGTGCGCGAGATGCCCTCGTTCTGAAGGGCGGCGTACATCTGCTCGGGGGTCGCGCCGCGCTCTTGCGCGATGCGGGAGATGAACTCGTCGACCTCCTGCTCGCTCACGGTGATGTGCGCGCGCGTCGCGGCGCGGCGCACGAGCGTGTCGTCGATCATGCGCTGGAGGGTGGTGCGCATGATCTCCTCGCGCTGTCGCTCGCGCTCGGCGGGGTCGCGGGTGCGAGAGACCTCGGCGAGGAAGGGCCGCGCGCGGCGGCGGACGTCGGAGAGGAGGATGGCGTCGTCGTCGATCACGGCCATCACCCGGTCGAGGAGCTCGGCGCGCGGCAGGCGCGGCGCGAGCGCCAGGGCGAGGCCGAGGACGGTGGCGTAGAGAGGCGTTCTCATCGGGGCGGGGCCGGGAGGCTACCACCGTTGGGCGGTGCCTGGAGCGCGGCGGGGGCGCCGGGGGTCGCGCGCACCCTGACGTTCGCGAGGGCGGCCTCGTCGATCTGCACGGTGGAGGCGGCGCGGAGGCGGGCGATGAGCGCGCGCATGGCCTCTTGCTGCGCGGCGTCGAGGCGCTGGCGGGTGAGGAGGTTGCGGATGCGCCGGGTCTCGTCTTCGAGGGTGCGGTGCAGGGGCTCGCGCCGCGCCGTGAGGCGGATCACGTGGAAGCCCGGGCCGTGGTCGGGGCCGCCGTGCGCGCTCTCGACGACCTGCGGGAAGACCTCTCCGGCGCGGGTGAGGGTGAAGGCGGCGCGGGCGACCTCGGGGGGCACCGACGCGCCGCCCGTGTTCGGGAAGAACGCGAGGTCGCCGTCGTCGGTGCGCGCGGTGGGGGCGACGGAGCGCTCCCTCGCCTGCGCGCGGAAGTACGCGTCGTCGTCGGCGTGGGCGCGCACGTCGGCGAGGGCGCGCTCGGCCTCTTCGCGGGTGCGGAGCACGATCTGGCTCGCGCGCACCTGGGCGTCGGTCTCGTAGTCGGCGCGGTGGGCGTCGTAGTAGGCGCGCACCTCGGCGTCGGTGACCTGCGGAGGGTTCACGCCCTCGCGCACCGACTGCTCGAGACGTCGCGCGAGCTGGATGGTCACCGCGCGGCGCACCTCGGGCTCGTCGTCGAGGTGGCGGTGCTGCGCCTCGGCGGCGAGGAGCTCGGTGTCGACCCACGACTCGAGGAGGGCGCGGCGCTGCTCGGGGGCGTTGAAGCGCGCGCGGAGGTAGGGGTTCTGTGAGTTCACGCGGCGCGCGAAGTCGCAGAGGGTGAGCCGCTGGTCGCCGACCTGGGCCACGACGAGGTCGCGCTGGGCGGGCTCGAGGCCGGCGCAGGGGTCGCGGGGCTGAGGGGTGGCCGCGTCGGCCGCGGCGACGGCGCCCGCGTCGGAGGCGGAGGGGCGAGGCGCTGGCTTGGGCTTGCAGGCTCCCGACAGCATCAACGCGGCGAGGGCCGCCGCAGCGCTCCAACGCGTGGTCATGGGCGCTGGCGCAGTAGCACGCCCGCGCCCGCGGGATCAACGCGTCGGACCTCAGCGGGCGTACACGGGCGCTCCCCCCACGGGGACGGTCGCGCCGTCGCGCGCGAGGGGCGACCCGACCATGTCGACGAGGGTGGTGACCTCGGCGGGTGGCGACCACGCCCACGGCGCGGCGCTGTCGTCGGCGCGCCACGCGGCCCACGCATGGCGGCCCTCGGCGTCGGCGAGGGAGAGCACGTGGACGTCGGCGGGCGCGCCCGGCGTCGCGACGCGGCCCGTGACGTGGAACGCGCCCAGGGTCGAGAGCAGCGCGCGCAGCGCGAGGGCGGCGCGCTTGGGTTCGGGGTCGACCGCGTCGGCGGTGTCGGGGTCGTAGCGGTAGACGCCGAAGAGGTCCTCGGGGATGAGGTCTCCGCGGGCGTCGCCGTCTCCCAGTTCGTAGAGCCACACGCCGTCGACGCCGGCGAGCGCTGACAAGAGCGCGCTCCGCACGAGGTAGCGCGCCTGCCGCTCCTCGGGGACGGCGTCGGTGACGGGCCAGCCCAGCTCGGTGATCCAGAGCGGGCGCGTGAGGTCGTAGCCCGCGTCGTGGAGCATCGCCGCGGTCTCTTCGACCTTGTGCACCAGCGAGACCTCGCCGTTCCCTTCGGCCTCGGGCGACACCCGCGGGGGGTAGAGGGTGTAGGCGTGCAGGGCGTAGGCGCCGAGCGCGGGTGCGAGCCCGGGGTTGGCCTCGAAGGCGCTGCGCGCGAAGGCCACGCCCGCGGTGATCACCTGCGGGAGGAAGACCGTCCCCCCGAAGGCGACGCGCGCGGCGGGGTCGGCGGCGACGGCGGCGTCGCGGGAGAGCGACACCAGCCGACCGAAGGCCGCGGGGTCGCCGCGGAGCGTAGGGAGCCAGAAGCGGAAGCCCGCGTTGGGCTCGTTCCAGACCTCCCAGTCGCGCACGCGGTCGCGGTAGCGCGTCACGGCGGCGCTGACGTAGCGCGCGAAGGTGCGCGGGTCGTCGGGCGGGTAGAACTCCGTCGCGCCGGGTCGAGACGAGGCCCAGGGGTTCCCGTAGGCGAGCACCGCGAGGAGCTCGATGTCCGCGGCGCGGCACTCGTCGATGACCTGGTCGTAGTCGCCCCAGGTGAAGGCGCCCTCGACGCCCTCGACCTCGCGCCAGAAGACCTCGCGCCGCACGCGGTGTACGCCCATCTCCCGCAGCGCCCGCAGCGCCCACTCGCGACGTCCCCGCGCCGAGGCCGATGCCCCGAGGGGCAGGTCCCTCCCGGGGAGCGAGAAGCCCACGAGGTCTGAGAGCGCTCGCGGCGACGGCGGCAGCGCGCGGCGCGCCGGAGGCTCCACCGCGACGTCGACCGAGGGCGCGTCGTCGGTCACGTCACTCGTCCCCGCGTCGAGGACGTCGTCGGGCGCGACGTCGATCGCGGCGTCGAGGGGCGCGAGGTCGACGGAGACATCCGCGGGCGAGGCGGGCGGAGACGCGCCGTCGCAGCCGAGCAGGAGCAGCGCGAGCGCGGTCGGGGCGAGGCGTCGAGGCATCGCGCTCGTTCTACACAGGAGAGCGCGTGTGGCGAGACCTCCGCGCGGACCGACGTCATCCCCTCGGGCGCGCCCTCGCGGAACCTCTCGCGGGGTCGCGTGTCTACCGCTCCCAACCGACATCGGTCGTCGGGGAGAGGTTGCGGAGGACGCGATGGCAACACCATCTCGACGGGGCGTGGTGCGCCCTGGGGCGATGTCGCAGGCGATGGCCGCGGCGAAGGTTTCGTCGGAGCCCAAGGCGCTCCGCGTCGGCGTGCTCCACGGCACGCGGATGCTCGACGAGCGCGTGCTGCGCGAGCGCGGCGCGGTCACCGTGGGCACGACGGAGCGCAACACCTTCACGGTGAACGACCCGTCGCTGCCTCCGTCGTTCGAGCTCTTCACCGTGACCGACGGGCGCTACGCGCTGAACGTCACCGACGCGATGGAGGGTCGCGTGGCTCTCCCCGAGGGCGTGCGCTCCCTCGCGGAGCTGCGCGCGGGCGCGAGCGCGCACAGGGTCCCGCTCACCGACGGCGCGCGGGGGAAGGTCCACCTCGGGGAGCTCACGGTGCTCTTCCAGTTCGTCGCGCCGCCGCCGGCGCAGCCGAAGGCGCAGCTCCCCGCGGCGATCCGCGCGGGGTGGGTGAAGGGCGTCGACTGGACCTACAACGCCAGCTTCGCGTTCTTCCTGATGGTGGCCGTCGCGGGCGTGGCCTACACCGAGTACGTCTACGACCCCACGGTGGAGCTCACGCCCGAGGACGCTCGCCTCGTGCGCCTCCTCGCGGCGCCGCCCGCGCAAGACGAGCCCGCGCCGCAGGAGGCCGCGAGCGCCGAGCCCGCGCCCGCGCGACCCGACGCCGCCGACGCTCCGCCCGCGAACGCTCCGCCCGCGAACGCTCCGCCGGGGAACGCGGGCGGTGCGCAGCGGCACACGCAACGCAACGCCGTGGAGGCCGCGCAGCGGGCCGAGCGCGCCGCCGACGCCGCGATGCGCTCCCTCAACAACAGCGCCGAGTTCGCCGCGCTCGTGGGACGAGGCGACGGTGAGAACCGCGCGCGCGACGCGCTCCACAACGGCGGGCTCATGGCGGGCACCGAGGCCGACCTCGCGGCCGTTCACGGCGTCACGGCCGCGACGGGGCAGACGCAGGTGCAGCGCGGCGCCGTCGCGAGCGCGGGCGGCGACGTCGGCGGGCGGCGGCTCGGCGTCTCGGCCCGCGTCGACGGAGACGGGAACGCCATCACCAGCGGCGCCGCGGTCACGCGCGAGCGCGTGCTCCACCTCGACGCGCGCCTCGGAGACGGAGACGCCACGGGCGGAGAGGGCACCGTCGACGCGAACGAGGTGGCGCGGATCCTCCGCGGGCAGCTCGGGGGCATCCGTAGCTGCTACGAGCGCTCGACGCGCAACAACCCCTCGCTCGCGGGGCGCCTCGACCTGCGCTTCACCATCGGCGCCTCGGGCCGCGTCACCCGCGCGTCGTCGAGCGGGATGTCTGCGGCGCCAGAGATGGGCGCGTGCGTGGTGCGGAGCGTCCGCGGGCTGGTGTTCCCGGTGCCCGCGGGCGGGAGCGTGGACTTCGACTTCCCCTTCACGTTCCGGCCCGGCGACTGATCGCTCTCAGCGCGCGTGGACGGTCATCCGCATCCCGTGCTTCGGCACCAGCGTCACCCGCGGGAGCACCTCCACCGGGTGACCGGGCACCAGCGCGAAGCGATGGCGCTGCGCCATCACCGCCAGCAACAGCTTCGCCTCCATCATCGCGAAGGCCCTCCCGATGCACGCGCGCGGCCCCGCGCCGAAGGGAAGCCACGCGTGCTTCGGGAGCGCGGCCTCGGCCTCGGGCGCGAAGCGCTCGGGCTTGAACGACGCGTGCTCGGGGAACCACCGCGGGTCGCGGTGCGTGAGGTAGATCCACAGCACCACCTCGCTCCCGCGCGGCACGGGGTGACCGCCGATCGCGGTGTCCTCCGCGGCCTGGCGCGCGACCATGTACACGGGGGGATAGAGCCGCAGCGACTCCTTCAAGACCATCTCGGTGTAGGGCAGCGCGTCGAGGTCTGAGAGCGTCGGCGCGCGACCGTCGAGCACGCCATCGAGCTCGGCGTGGAGCCTCGACTCCACCTCGGGGTGCTGCGAGAGGAGGTAGAGCGTCCACGTCAGCGCGTGCGAGGTCGTCTCGTGCCCCGCGAGGAAGAGCGTGACGAGCTGGTCGCGCATCTCCCGGGTCGTGAGCCCTGCCCCGTCGCCCTCTTCGTCGACCGCGTCGATGAGCCGCTGGAGGAGGTCGTCGCCCGCGCCCGACGCGCGCCGCCTCGCGATGATGTCGTGGATGATCCGGTCGAGGGTCTCGACCGAGCGGTCGAGTCGACGCCGCCACGGAGACGGCATCCACGACGGCAAGAGGTCGGGCGTCGCCGCGATGGACTGGAAGTCCTTCATCGCCCGCGCGACATCACCGACGTCTGCGCCCGCGTCGTGGCCGAAGAGCGTGCGGCTCACCACGCGCAGCGTGAGCTCCATCATGTCGGCGGAGAGCTCCCTCGCCTCGCCGTCGCGCCACCCGCTCACCGCGCGCGCGGCCTCGTCGACCATCGCGTCGGCGTAGCCCTCCATGCGAGCGCGCGCGAAGGCGGGCTGCACCATCCGTCGCTGTCGCTGCCAGGTCTCTCCGTCGGAGGTGAGGAGGCCCTCGCCGAGCACCCGCGCGAGCTGCCGGAAGGCCGTGTGCTGCTTGGTGTACTTCGCCGCGTGGGTGACCAGCACGTCGCGCAGGTGGTCGGGGTGCCGCGCGACGAAGAGCGCGCCGTCGCGGGTCTGCACGCGGTAGAGGTCGCCGTAGCGCGCGAAGCGGCCCGCCACCACGCCGAAGGGGTCGACGAGGAGGCCCGCCTGCTGCGCGAGCGTCGCCCATCGGCCTCCCGGGGTGGGGCCGCGGAGCGGCGCGAGCGCGGGGCGCGTGTCGGTCGGGGTTCCCATCGCGAGCGCGGGCATAGCACCGACGCGCGGCGGGGGGTTGGCCCTCACCCCCGATCCACCACCACCCGGTGCCGTCGGTACGCGACCCGCGTCGGGACGGGCGTCGCGAGCCCGGGCAGCCCTCCGAGTTCGTGCAGCCACGGGTCGACGCGCGCCTTCGTGGCCTCGTCGAGCGCCGCGTAGGCGTCGAGCGCGCGCTGGAACATCCACTGCGAGTAGGGCGTGACGGCGCGCTCCTCCTCGACGTCGCCGAGGCGATAGCGATGCGCGCCGATCACCCGCGGGACGCGCTCTTCGCTCGGGTGCGCGCGCGACCACGCGTCGGTCTTCGCCACCGTGTCGACCAGCACCGGGAGCTGCTCGGTGAACATCCGTCGCAGCATCGGGTCGAGCGTCGGCGGGATCGCGTCGTCGTCGAGGAACGCGCCTCTGTTCGGCGTGGGCGGGTGTTGCATCCGCTCGACCCAGCGGGCGACGTTCGGGGCGATCGCGCGCATGAGCTTCCCCGGCGCGGGGTCGCGGTAGAGGTGCGCGTAGAGCGGCGCGACGAGGCCGAAGTCGCCGATGCTCGGGCGCGTTCCAAGCAGGTAGGGGTGCACGGCGAGGTGCGCGTCGAAGTCGCGCAGGAAGCCCTCGTAGGAGCCTTCGAGCGCGGACCAGTTGCGCCGACTGATGCCGAAGTAGCGCGCGTACTGACCGCCGAAGACGAGCGCGGGGATCACGCCGAAGAGGGGCCGGACCCACTTCGGCGCGTCGGCGCCGCCGGCCTCGCCGAACTCGCGGAGGATGAACGCGAGGTTCTCTCGCTTGAAGTGCCAGCGGTAGTGCATCGCGGGCATCACGAGCCACTCGTCGCCGTAGAGCTCGAAGAGGAGCGCCACGAGCCGCTGCGCGGGCGTGGTCGGGTACACCGACGGGCCGAGCCTCGCTTCGAGCGCGTCGATGATGACCGTGGTGTCTTGGAGGATCTCGCCTTCGGGCGTCTGCAACACCGGGATGATCGGGCGGCCCACGTTCGGGACGATCACCTTCCGGTACACCCCGAGCGTCGGCGGCACCTCGCGGAAGGGCACGTCGCGGTAGCGCAGGTACGCGCGGGTCTTGCCCGAGTAGAGCGACACCTCGGCCGCGTAGTGGAGGAAGGGTCGCTCGGTCATCGTCGCCCTCTCTCTACCGCTCCCCCGCGCCCGCGGAGCGCACCCTCACGCGCGTGCCTCGCGGCTCTACCGCGACGAACGGTCGAGCGCGCCGCCGAGCGCCCTCGGACCCGCTCGCGGTACGCGCATCCTGACGAGGCCGTGCCGCGCTCGAGCCCTGCTCAGACGCCGGGAGGCCGCGGCCGTCGGTCTCCGAATCAGATGGCGAGCGCGCAGCGAACTCCGCCCTCGGCGCGGACAGCGCGCACGGAACGTTGCGACACCCGCGTCGCCTGACGGTCGGAGCGTGCCTGCGCTGACATCGAGCCGCGTTCCGTCCAGCGCCTCCTGCACCACGCGGAACACCACCAGCCCCGCGTCGGCGTCGGGCTCCTCGGGCAGCGACACCGACGCCACGCAGGCCTCCCCTGGCAGGTTGCGGTACTGCCGCGCCAGCCAGTGCACCGCGGCCATCAGGTGGCCCTCCGTCGAGCGATGCGCGGGCGCAGCGACTCGAGGATCAATCGCACCGCCTGGTGCGAGCGCGTGATCGCCGACGACATCCGCGCGAGGCCTTCGGCGTGCGCGGTCCTCGACGGTCGCGCGCATCGCCTCGACCTCGAAGCGCATGGCCGTGAGCTCCTGCCCGGAGGTCGTCGTGCGGCCTTCGCGCGAGACGTCGCCGCTCGGCCTCGAGGCCCTCGTCGAGGCGTCGCGAAGCCCGATCTCGACGGTCTGAGCCTCGACCCTGGCCTCGAGCTCCTCGTTGAGCGCGCGCAGCGCGAGGCGGCTGCGCAGCTCGCTCACCAGCGTCGCGGTGTGCAGCCGCGACAGCCCGACGCTCACCAGCGTGAGGGTGACCGCCGAGATCTGCTGATCGCCCGCAGGCTCGGGCTCGCCTGCACCCACCCGAGCGCCGCCGCCAGCGCGCCCGTCACCGCCGTGACCGTGAGGTAGAGGCCCGCGGACGACGCGCGCGTGATGAAGGGCGCCACCGCGAGGCCGAGGATGTACGGCCCAAGATCAGGATGCGCTGGGTGTTCACCCCACCAGCGCGAAGGGCACGAGGAGAAGGATGCGAGACATCCACCCGAGGTGAGAGCGCGCCCACCGCGCGCCATGAAGAGCGCAGCGCTTGCGAGGAAGCAGGTCGAGGGCCACCGCGCCGACGTAGATGCGCGCCTGGTCTCGCTGCCACAGCCGGGTGGTCACGTCGGAAGCCGCGCATCGTCGCGTAGGACCACGCCGTCGCCAGCGTGAGCGCCACGATGGGCAGGAGCCATCCGCAAGCGCTGGACGTCTGTCGCCCGGCCGCGCCGAACTCCGCGCGCGCCTCGGGTCGAGCTCGCGCTCCGGCGCGAAGAAGTCTCGCGCGCGTCTCAGCACCGACGGCTCACCGCGTGCCGCGATGATGGTGCTCGGCCCCCCGCGACAACCGCGGGGTCACTCCTCCTCGCCCGTGATCCCGTGGCGCGCGGCGTAGTTCACCACGTCGAGCAGCGAGCGCGCGCCGAGCTTCTCGCGCGGGATCGACTTCAGGTGCGTGCTCACCGTGCTCGGCGCCATCTCCAGGTCCCACGACACTTCTCCGGACGGCGTGCGCCCGCGCGCCACCCGCGGAACACCTGCGCCTCGCGCGCCGGAGAGGCCTCTCGCGCGGCAGCCGCGCGTCGCTCTCGACGGCCGCCGGCTGTCGCGTCTTCAACAGCGCGTCGCGCAGCTCGCTCAAGGGCGCCGACTTCGACACGTACGCGCTCGCCCCCGACGACAGCGCCCACGCGGCGTACTCCGACGCGGGGTACATCGAGTAGACCACCACGCGCAGCGCGGGCCGAAGCCCTTCACCTGCGCAGCAGCCGCGTGCCCGACCGGCCCGGCAGCGACAGGTCGAGCACCAGCACGTCGCACGCGCCCTCACGCGCGCGAGGAGCGTCTCCCAGTTGCCTGACCCTGCCCACTCCAATCCAGGCACTGACGCGCACCAGCGCTCCAGCCCGTCGCACACGATCTCATGGTCGTCCGCCGCGAACACCTCTGATCGCCCCTGCCGCGCCTGGACCCGCCGCTCGCCGTCACCGCTACCCTGGGGTGGGCCATCGCCGCCGCGCACGCGGTCACGCAAGCCGAAAAGCCTGACCGCCACCGTGGTCCCTCGCATCCTCGGGAACTCCGCGTCTCCGAGCGTTTCGCCGAGGGGTCGAAATGATTCGACCCGCCAGCGGCCCGCGCGCCGCGGGATGGTCGCGCCTCCCTTTCAACCTCGCGCCCCTCCGCGGTCAACAGAGGTCTCTCCCATGCGTCGTCTTCGTCCTTCCTTCGCTCTCTCCTCGCTCCTGCCCGCTCCTCCTCTCCGCCGTCGCGTGCAGCCTGACCCTGCGGCGCCCGTCACCGACGCGGGCTCCACCGTCGACTCCGGCATCGAGTCCGACTCTGGTGCCAAGACCGACGCGGGCTCTCCCACCGACGCGGGCTCTCCCACCGGACGCGGCTCCACCACCGACGGCGGCGGCCAGGGCGGCGCCGACTGGGCTTTCGCCCGGATGCCCCAGGGCTTCGCGTTCGAGAACTACGCCAACGCCATGGGCACCACGAACCTCACCGCCGAGGAGGAGATGCGACGTCCCTTCGGCCCGCAGGTGTGCGAGGGCGCCGCGGCGACGGGCGCGTGCCGCCTCACTTCGCAGGCGCAGCAGTGGATGGAGACCCAGAACCAGGAAAGGCCGAACGGAGGCCACTGCGAGGGCCTCGCGGTGCTCGCGTCGCACTTTCACTCGGGCGCGGTCGCCGGATGGCTTCCGGCGCGTCGAGCACCTACGGCCTGACGCTCACGGGCAACACGGCCCTTGCAGCGCGAGGTGGCGATGTGGTCTTGTCACGCAGCTCACGCTGCCCAACCCGAGCGCGGCGACCTCACGCCGCGGCAGGTGGTCGAGGCCCTGGAGACGAGCTTCGCCCGCGGCACGGCCTCCTTCCGCGGACGGTGCTCGGGCTCACACCAGCCCCGGGCGCGGCAACGGCCACGCGATCACGCCCTGGCCGTGCGCTGCGTGGGCGCCGACGTCGCCGAGATCCTCGCGTACGACAACAACTACCCCAACCAGGAGAAGGTCGTGACGGTGAACTCATGGCCAACACCTTCCGCTACGTCACCTCGACGAACCCGATGGAGACGCCGCTCAACTACGAGGGCGACGCCAACACCCGCACGCTCACCCTCGCCGACATCGAGCCGCGCCGTCTCGCCGCACGCGTGCCCCTTCTGCGGCGACGCCGGAGATGATGACCGGCGGCGGAGGCAGCCGCGGGTCGGTGCAGGTCTCGATGCTCGGCGGCGACCTCTCGATCCGCGATCGCCAAGGGCCGCACCACCGGCACCGACGCGACGGGGAACATCGTGACGGGCATCCTGGCTCCAACGCGACCAGCGCGTGCGGCTCCGACGACCTCGACAATCGACAGCCCTCGAGCTGCAGTACACGGTGCCCTGCAGAGGCACGCTCACCCTCACCTCCTCGACGGCGCGCGCCCTCGTCGATGAGCCCCTCGAGCTGCTCATCACGGGCCGCGGCTTCTCGCTCGGCGTCGAAGACATCGCCCTCGACCTGATGCAGCGAGGACACGATCACCTACCGCACCGACGCGCCCGACGTGACCCATCCTCGTCGGGGGCCGAGACGCCGGATCTCGCGCTCGCCTTCGAGCGCCCCGGCGCCGACTACCTCATCGAGCTCCGCTCCGGCGCCATGACCGCGGGGTGAACCTCCGCCTGCGGTGGACTTCTCACCCAGCGCGTGCGTGAGCTTCGACGGCAGCACCTCGGCGCCCACCTTCGAGCTCTACATGGAGCGCGTCACCGAGACGGGCACCACGGTCTTCCGCCACGCGGGCGTCGCGGCCACCGCGAGCCCGTGCTCAGCGTCCACTACGCCGACTGGATGGGCGACGGCCTGACCCTGCGCGTCGACAAAACGACGCCGACGGCGACGGCGACACCGACCGCTCCGACGACCTCAGCGACGAGCCCTGACCTGCGCTACCGCTCCGCCCCGCGGGGCGCGCACTCCGCACCGCGCCCAGCGCGCGTCGACCGCGCCCTGGCAGCTCCGTCCGCAACCGCTCGGCCCACCGTGTACGCGCCGCGTCGAGCGCCGCCTCGTAGCGCTCCCGGCTCAGCCTGTGTAGCGCGCGGCGCCGCAGCGCCTCGGGCGACACCACCCGCGCTGGCGCCAGGTCGAGCAGTTGCACCAGGTGCCAGCCCACCACCTGCCGCTGGCGTTGCCGTCGCCGCATGCCGCAACCTGCACCGTCACGGTCTGCGTCACGCGCACTGGCTCGTCGCACCACGCGCCCACCTCGCGCACCGCGAAGACCGCGCGCACCAGCTCCGCGGGGAGATCACTCCGCCCCGTCGACACGTACCCGAGGTCGCCCTGATCCTGCTCGCGCAAGGGCTGATGGAGCCCGCCAGCACCTCGTCGAAGCTCGCCCCGTCACGCAGACGTCGCAGCGCCGCCAGGGCCGCGGGGCGCGTCGCGAACACGAGGCGGCGCCCGCGCGCGCGGAGCGGTCTCGGGGTCGTCGTGGCGGTCCATCCAACGGCGGAGCGCGCTCGGAGACGGGCTCCATCTCGGCCAGGGCCTTCGACGAACAACAAGGCCTCGGCCACTGCGGCTGCGCCTCGGGCGGGAGCGCGCGCCCGTGGCGCGACGCGATCAACGCGCGATCGACGAGGTCACGAAGGATCGCCGCGGCGTCGTCGACCCTCCACCCGAGGCGTGCGGCGGTGCCACTCGACGTAGATCGTCGCAGCCCGTGATCGTCGCGTCGCCCACCGTCGCGAGCACGGCGTCGGTCCCCGGCGCGGTGAGCGGGCACCCCGCGTCGACGGTGGGAACCCTCGCGACGCCGCCGTCGGAGCGCGCTGGAGCGTGAGCGCTGCGAGCGCCTGGTTCAGGCGCGGTGACGAAGCTCGGCGGCGCGTGGGTGCACGCCGCGAGCGAGAGGAGGACGACGGCCGCGCGCGCCCTCACGTCACCAGCGGGTCGAGCTCGTCGAGCAGGCGCTCGGCGTTCGCCACGCCCTCGCCGGGCTCGAAGCGGCGCGAGAGCTTGAGGTCGGGGGTGAGCTTCCACGGAGAGCGCTTCGCGGCGCAGAGCTCGGCGAGCTTCGCGCCGTCGACGGGGGAGTCTTCCTTCAGGTGGATCACCACGCGCTCGCGCCCCGCCTCGATGCCGAGCGCGCGCATCTTCCGCAGCCGCGTCTTGATCGCCATGACCCGCACCAGGATGCGCGCGGGCACGGGCGCGGGGCCGAAGCGGTCTTCCATCTCGGCGGCGAGGTCGGCGACCTCGTCTTCGCCCGACGCGCTCGCGAGGCGCTTGTAGAGCGACAGGCGCACGCCGACGTCTTCGATGTACTCCTCGGGGATGTAGCTGGGCTCGTCGAAGGTGAGCTCGGGCTCGACGCCCTGCGGCAGGGGCTGGCCGCGCAGCTCGGCCACGGCCTCTTCGAGCATCTGGCAGTAGAGGTCGAAGCCCACGGCGCTGACGTTGCCCGATTGCTCGGCGCCCAACAAATCCCCCGCGCCGCGGAGCTCGAGGTCGAGCGACGCGACGTGAAAGCCCGACCCCAGCGCGGTGAAGCGCTCGATGGCGTCGATGCGCGAGCGGGCCTCGTCCGAGAGCTTCGAGGGCGGAGGCACGAAGAGGTAGCACCACGCCCTCTCGCGGCTGCGCCCGACGCGCCCGCGGAGCTGGTAGAGCTGCGACAACCCGAAGAGGTCGGCGCGGTCGAGGATGATGGTGTTGGCGCGCGGGATGTCGATGCCGCTCTCGATGATCGCCGTCGCGCAGAGCACGTCGTAGCGGCCCTCGACGAAGTCCATCATCACCGCTTCGAGCGCGTCGGGGGACATCTGCCCGTGCGCCACCGCCACCCGCGCGTGCGGCACGAGCTGCTGGAGCTTGTCGGCGCGCTCGTAGAGGCCCTCGACGCGGTTGTAGACGAAGAAGACCTGGCCTCCGCGGGCGAGCTCGCGCGAGACGGCCTCCTTCAAGATCTGCGGGTCTTCGCGCGAGACGATGGTGCGCACCGCGCGTCGGTCGACGGGCGCGGTGGTGATGAGCGAGAGGTCGCGCATCCCCGAGACGGCCATCTGGAGCGTGCGCGGGATGGGCGTCGCCGAGAGGGTGAGCACGTCGAGCTGCGCCTTGAGCTGCTTGATGCGCTCTTTGTGGGTCACGCCGAAGCGCTGCTCCTCGTCGACGACCAGCAGCCCCAGGTCCTTGAAGTGGACGTCCTTGGAGAGCAGTCGGTGGGTGCCGACGACGACGTCGACCTTGCCCTCCTTCAAGCGCTTCAAGGTCTCGCGCTGCTGCGCGGGCGAGACGAAGCGCGAGAGCACCGCGACCTCGATGGGGTACGGCGCCATGCGCTCGGCGAAGACCCGGTAGTGCTGCTGCGCGAGCACCGTGGTCGGGCAGAGCACCGCCACCTGCGCGCCCTGCGTCGCGACGTGAAACGCGGCGCGGATCGCGACCTCGGTCTTGCCGAAGCCCACGTCGCCGCAGACGAGGCGGTCCATCGGGGTCGCGTGGCGCAGGTCGGCGATGACCTCGTCGATGGCCTTGGCCTGGTCCGCGGTCTCCTCGAAGGGGAAGGTCGCCTCGAACTCCTGGTACATCATGTCGGGCTCGGAGAAGGTCCGACCCGGGTGCGCCTTGCGCTCGGCCTGAAGGCGCAAGAGCTCGTCGGCGAGCTGCCCGCACCGCGCGCTCGACCTTGGCCTTGGCCTTCGCGAAGGTCGCGCCGCCCAAGCGATCGAGGCGGGTGTTCCTTCGCCGCCGCTGAACTTCTGGATGAGGTTGAGGCGCGTGACGGGCAGGTAGAGCTTGTCGCCGCCGAGGTACTCGATGACGAGGAGGTCGGCCTCCTGCTCGCCGAGCTTCCTGTGGACGAGGCCCTGGTATTTCCCGATGCCGTGGTCGACGTGCACGACGTGGTCGCCCACGGCGAGCGCGCGCAGGTCGTCGATGAAGGGCCGAGAGGTGCTGTCGTTGGATTTCCTCCGCGAGCCGCGGCGGGCGCGGGCGCCGAAGATCTCTTCTTCGGTGACGAAGGCGACGAGGCGCGAGGGGAGCGCGAAGCCGCGCGCGACCTCTCCGGTGACGACCTCGACGTAGGGCGCGTCGGGGCGGTCCTCTCCGCGGAGCCAGCGCAGGTCGAAGGCGCCGAGGTGGGCCTTCACCGCGACGCCGTGACCGCGGAGCAGCGTCGCGACGCGCTCGGTCTGCGTCGGCGTGCGGCCCGTGACGAAGACGCGATAGCCGTGCTCGAACCACCAGCGCGACTGCTCCACCAGCGGGATGAGCGCGTCGGCCTTTCCCTTCTCGTTGCGCGCGGCGCGGATGTCGGCCGCGAGGCGGGTGAGCGGGTCGGCGCCCACGTCGAGGGGTTCAGCCTCGGGCGGCGCGTACTCCAGCGCGTCGGCGGTGCCGGAGCGAAGCGCGTCGGAGGAGCGCACCACCACGTCGTGGGTCACCGCGAGACGTCGCGGCGCGAGGGTCGCGAGCAGGGCCTCTTCGTCGAGGTAGTGCGCGGCGAGGTCGAAGGCGGGCTGCTTCTTCTCGACGCGGGCGGCGAGGTCGCGCGAGGCGCGGTCGATCTCTTCGCGGAGGTTCGTGAGCCCGCGCGCGGGCCGGTCCCACACGACGAGGAAGTCGTCGGGCAGGTAGTCGGTGAAGGCCTCGAGCGACTCGTAGTAGGCGGGCAGGAAGCCCTCGGCGCCGAAGAAGGCTCGGCCGCTCTCGACGTCTTCGAGCAGGCGCGACGCGGCCACGCTCGGCATGTCGACCGCGTCGGTGAGCTCGCGCACGCGGCGTCGCGCGCGGCTGCGCTCGGCGTCTCCCACCAGCGCCTCTCGCGCGGGGTGGAGGAAGAGCTCCTTCACGGCGCGCACGGTGCGCTGGCCCTCGGGGTCGAAGTATTTGATCCCGAGGCAGAGATCTTCTTCGAGCTCGATGCGCGCGGGCCAGCGCGAGCTCGGCGGCCACACGTCGATCACCGCGCCGCGCGCCGCGAAGGTGCCGGGGTCTTCGACCACGGGCACGCGCAGGTAGCCTCCTTCGGCGAGGCCGCGCAGGAGCCCGGCGCGGTCGACGAACTCTGCCTCCTGCACGAGGTCGCACCGCGGCGCGAGGGCGTCTCTCGGCACGACCTTGCGCGCGAGCGCGGCGGCGGGCGCGACGAGCACGCGCCACGGGAGCTTCTGCGAGAGGTGAAAGAGCGTCGCGAGGCGCGCCATCGACACGCGACGGTCGGGCGCCACGTCGACGTAGGGAGACTGGTCGGGCGCGGGCAGGAGCAGCACCTCGCCGCGGCCCTCTTCGGCGGCCTCGCGGTCTTCGGTGCCCGCGCCGTAGAAGAACGAGGTGTCAGAGACGAGCTTGCGGGCCTCGTCTCCGGTCGGGGGAGATCACCAGCACGGGCGGCGCGTTGGTCGCCGCGCGAGCTCGGCGAGGACGCAGGCCGAGGGAGCCGCCGTGCGCGCGGGAGAGGTCGACGCGCGCGACGGAAGGGTCCGCGAGGCGGCGCGTGACGCGGTCGAAGTCCGTGGGGGCCGTGAGCGGGAGCGGGTCTTCGGTCACCGCGGCCGGGCGTAGCACAGAGCGGCGCGCGAGCGGGAGGCGGCGCTACCGCGCGCGGGCCAGGGACCAGTCGTAGGGGGCGTGCGACACGGCGCAGCGTCGGGCGTCGGCGCCGCACGCGCGGGTGAGCGACGCGCGCAGCGTCGGGGACGCGTACGCGTACACGAAGGCCAGCGGGCCGCGCGCGGCGGTCGAAGCGTGACCGGGGATGGGCCCCGCGAGGTCGTCGGCGAACCACTCGAAGAGCTGCGACACGGTCACGCGGTGGGCTTCCTCGTCGACGCGCACGCTACCAGGCGCGTTCACCCAGCGCGTCGCCTGCGCGTCGAGTTCGCGCGAGAGGTGTTCTGCGGTGTAGGGCGTCGCGCGCAGCGGGGGGCACGAGCGCGCGCCGCAGTTGAGCGCGACGTGCACCCGCGGGTCGTGAAAGACCGCGCGCACCTCGCTGTTCTCGATGGCGTCGAGGGTGAGCGCGCGGCCGTCGACGCGCCAGGTGTCGCGGCGGAAGAAGCCCGACGCGGGGCGGTAGGTGAGGAGGTTGTCCATCGACGCGGGCGCCTCGGCGATCCCTCGGAGCACCGTGAGGTTGTAGGCGTTGATCCAGTACGCGAGGCGCGCGTCGCGCGAGGGGTAGGCCGCGGGCGTCGCGGTGGGCCCGTGCGTCGCGAGCCACTGGTGCGCGCGCTGCACGCCGGCCACTCGCGCACGCAGCGCGGAGACGTCGACGCCCGAAGGGCGCGCCACCGCCGAGAGGATCGCGTCGTAGCCGGGCGGGGCCGACTGCGCCGAGGCGGTGAGCGGGAGAGAGAGCGCGAGCGCGAAGACCTCGGGCTTCATCACCGCGGGTACGGTCGTCGCGCGTGATCGGTTCACTTGCGCACCCGGAGCTGCACCAGGGCGGGCCGCGGACCGGGCTCCTTCGGGAAGCGTTGTTCGAGCTGGAGCACGCCGCGCGGGCAGACCTCGGCGCACATCCCGCAGCCGACGCAGCTCGCGCGGGTGAAGCTCTCGTTCGACTGCGCGTAGGCGCGCACGTCGATGCCCATCTCGCAGTACTGCGTGCACATCCCGCACGAGATGCACATGTCGGGCTTCACCTTGATGCGGTAGCGCCCGAACTTCTGCACGAGGCCGAGCATCGCGGCCATGGGGCAGAAGTACCTGCACCACACGCGCGTACCGCCGAGGGGGTAGAGCCCCACGCCCACCGCGCCCGAGAGCACGGCCACCACAAGCACGCCGTAGACGTAGCGGGCGCGCGCCGCGCCGCGCACGAGGCCGCCGCTCGCGGTGGGCTCGAAGCGCCAGGAGGAGGGGTCGCCGTGGCCGGGCCACCACGCGCCGGTGACCGAGCTGCCTTCGCCGACGAAGGCCGAGAGCACCACGAGGAGCGTCACCACGATGGCGACGACGAGCACCGTGTAGATGGTCCCTCGCTCGAAGCGCCACGCGCTCGTGCCCTTCTGCGAGAGGTGTCGAAAGGGCTCGCCCGCGGTGTTGGCGAGGCCGCCGCAGCCGCACACCCACGAGCAGTACCAGCGCTTGCCGAAGAAGACCCCGAGGAGCGGCGCGAGGACGAGCGCGCCCACGAAGCTCCATAGGATGAAGGGCATCGGCTGCCGCAGGATGTTGTCGGGGTAGAAGCTGTCGATCTTCAGCGGCCAGAAGTACGAGAGGTACGCGCCGGGCCGCTGGAAGAGCTCGAGCAGCGCCGGCACCGAGAAGGCGAAGGTCGACTGCACGAAGATCACCACGATGGTGCGCACGACCTGGTAGCGGTTGTGGAGGTACCTCCCGATCATCCACACGCCGCCGACGGTGACCGACATCGTGTAGAGCAGGCCGTAGAGGGTCCACTTCGAGTCGAGCTTGCCGTAGACGAGCGCGAAGAAGCCGCGCACCGAGTGTTCGTGGTCGGGCACGCCCGCGGGTTCGAGCCAGTGCGTGCCGTAGAGCACCACCAGCAACCCCGCGAACAACGACGCCAGCGGCAGCGCGAGCGCGCGGAGGAGCGCGCCGGTGTCCCCCTTGCGATGCGCCGCGCGAACGAGACCGTAGAGCACGCCCGCGGCCGAGAGCGCGAGGAGCGGCGCGAGCACGAGGGTCGGCCAGTGCTCCCCCGCGACGGGCAGGAGGTGCCGCCCGCCGCGCTCGGGTCGCTCCAACGCGTTGGCGAAGAAGAGCGAGAGGGCCATCGTCGCGAGGGTGAGCCCCGCGGTCTTCGCGGCGAGGGTGAGCGCCCCGCGCTTCACCGCGTCGCTCCACGCGAAGCCCTCGTCGCGCGCGGCGAACCACGCCCACGGGAGCGCCACCAGCGCCGCGATCGCCGCCGTCAACGCCCACGCGCCGAGCCCCGGAAAGGTGAGGTGCACCCGCGCGTCGGAGGCGATCTCGGAGAGCGTCGCGACGTTCGACTCGGGCCGCGCGAAGCCCAACCACGTGAGGAGCTGCTTGGTCTCTCCAGGGAGGTAGAGCCCGAAGTAGAAGCCGAGGAGCACCGACGAGAGCGCCCAGGCCGAGACGCCCCGGTGCTGGAGGTCGTGCGCGACAGCGCCCGCGACGCCGGGCCGCCTCACGCGCGCCTCCGCTCGGGGAGCGCCACGGGGATCTCACGCTCGACCATGCGCGAGAGGTCGGCGCGGCCGAACTCGACGTCGAACTGGGCCTCGCGCAGGTGCGAGAGCACCCAGTCGAGGGCGCTCCTCGACGATCCACCGCGAGAGCACGGCGTGGTCCCACCGCGACCCGAGGAAGTTGAACCCGAGCACCTTGCCCCCGTCGTGCACCACCCGCTGCGTGACGAGCCTGGTGGGGTGCGCGGTACACGCTCATCGAGCCCTCGGGCACGCGCGTGAGCTCTCCGACGGTGGTGTACTCGACCTCGAAGAACTTGGCCGAGTTGAAGAACACGGGCGGCGCGTAGCGCACCGCGGGCCCCGACATGTTGCGCGCGACGAGCTCCCCCTGGCGCTTCGCGCTGTACCAGATCTGCTCCACCTGCGCGGGGCGGTCGGGCCACGCGATCTCTGCGCAGTCGCCCGCGGCCCACAACCCGTCGAGGCTGGTCTTCAGCGTGTCGTCGACGACGACCCCGCGGTTGAGCCTGGGCGGCGTCTTCACCTCGCGCAGCCAGTCGACCTGCGGCACCACGCCGATGCTCACGCCGAGCATCTGCGCGGGGAGCGTCTCGCCCTCGCTGGTGCGTACCCCTGACACGCGCCCCGTGGCGTCGCGCTCGACGCCTTCGAGGGTGACGCCGAGGCGAACGTCGGCGCCCATCGCGCGCATGTGCGCGGTGATGAGGTCGCCCTCCTCGCGGCACAGCGCGACGGGCCAGTACCAGGGCTCGCGCACCAGGAAGGTGGTCTTGATCCCGTGGTGCAGGAGGCACTCGACCAGCTCGATGCCGATGAGCCCGCCGCCCACCACCACGGCCTCGCGCGTCGTGGGCGCCCAGCGCTCGCAGGCGTCGAGGTCCTGCATCGTGACGAAGTGCACGAGCCCGTCGGTGTCGGCGCTGAGCCCGTCGGCCTCGAGCCGACGCGGCGTCGAGCCCGTCGCGAGGAGCAGCCGGTCGAAGGCGAGGGTCTCTCCGCCCCGCGTGCGGAGCTCGCCCGCGCCCGCGTCGAGGTCAACCACCCGGTCGGTGACGCGGGTGATGCGCTGCTCATCCCAGACCTTGCGCTCGAAGGGCTCCATCCCGCGGCGCGGCAGGCGGTCCATGAACGCGTACATCAGCGCGGTTCGCGAGAAGAAATACGGCCCCTCGTCGCTCACCATCGTGATGTCGGCGCGGTCGTCGCGCGCGCGCAGGGTGAGCGCCGCGGTGGCCCCCGCCACGCCGTTGCCCACGATCACGTACCGCCTCGGTCTGCTCATGCGCTGCCTCCGTGGGCGCGCGACGGGCGCGCGCTCGGTCGATCCGTTCCCTCGCCGCGGTCCGTCGTACAGTGTCCCCCGGTCGTTACGCCGTGGTCACCGCACTCGACGCCCGCGTCACCCAGGCCGTCCAAGGCGCCGTGCTCTCGCGCCAGCGCCGACTGCTCGCCGACCTCGGCCGCACGCTGGGCGCCCCCGTGGTGTTCTTGAAGGGCGCCTGGAGCGACGCCGCGCTTTGGGGCGACCGGGGCGCGCGGCGGGGCTGCGACCTCGACGCGCTCGTCCCCGCGGGCCGCTTCGGCGATTTCGCCCGCGCCCTGGAGCGCGAGGGCTTCGTCCGCTGGTTCGCGCCCCGCGCGCGGCTCCGCACCGCCGCCTCGCGCGCGTGGACCTTCACCCACCCGTCGCCCTGGCGCACCGTCGACCTGCACCGCGACCTCGGCGCGCCGCCGTGGTTCCCCGTCGACAACGCCGCCCTCATCGCCCGCGCCGTCGACTGGCCCTCGCCCTCGGGCGCCGTGCGCGCCCTCTGCCCCGAGGACCAGCTCCTCCACCTCGCGCTCCACCACGCCGCGGAGTTCTTCTCCCTCGACGACCGCCACACCCGCGACGTCGCCCGGATGCTCTCCGTCGCTCCCGTCCGCTGGCCCGAGGTCTTCTCCCGCGCCCGCGAGGCCCGCGCCGACCTCGCCCTCGCCCTCGCCCTCGACGCCGTTCGCGCCCTCGGCGCCGACGCGCCCGACCTGCCCTGGAGACACGACCTCGGTTTCGCGACTCGCGAGTCGCTCGTGCGCCGCTGGCTCGCTCCGCCCCCGGGGCTCCGCCGCGCGGTGCCCTACCACCGCCACGCCGACCCGCTCCTGCGGCTGCCCGCGCTCTCGGGCGACTGGACCGCGGGCCCGCGCTTCGTCGCGCGCTGGTCGGTCCTCCGCGCGGGCGACGCCCTGCTCGAGGCCCTCACGGGCTGAGCCGGGAGAGCTCCTCCCACGCGCGCTCGGCGGCGGCGAAGGGGTCTGCGGGGTCGCTCCACCACCGCCCCGTGGGGGCGTAGCCCGCCGACGCGAAGGCCGCGCGGCTGGGCGCGTTGTGCGGGTGGACGTGCGCGCGCAGCGACGCCAGCCCCCAGCGCGGCGCGAGGTCGCTCAGCGCCGCGAGGAGCGCGCCAGCCACGCCCCTTCCTCGGTGGGCCCGCGCGACGCGCAGGCCGCTCACCCACCCGTCGTCGCCCTCGCGCGTGAGGAACGCCGCGCCGACGAGCGCGCCGTCGACCCACGCGCCCATCACGGCGCGCGCGAAGGGCACGCCGTCGTCGAGCCGAGGGAGGGCCGCGCCGCGGTGCAGCGCCTCCCACGCGTCGCGGTGGCGCGCTCCCAACGGAGACACGGCGACGCGCGCTCTCGAACGAGGCGCGCGGGGGGCGCGGAGCGAGGCGCGGGCCGTCGCGAGCTCCCACCGCAGGGCGCACCACGCGGCCGGGGCCACGGCGGCGAGGCGGTCGAGGACGTCGGGCTCGACCCAGCCGAGGACGCGGTGCCAGCCGTCGTCGAAGGGCGCGCGGTCGGCGCGGAGGAGGAAGCGATCGCCGTCGCGGGCGAGCGCGCGGCGGACGCGCGCGCCGGTGGGAGACGCGACGCACGCGAGGGCGCCCACGGGGCCGGGGCCCCGGTGGACGAGCCGTACGGTCGGCGACGCGCGAGGGAGGAGCGGGGGGACGGTCACGCGCCAGCGCGCCGGGAGCGAGCCGGCCGACGCGCGGGCGATGACCTCTCGGGGAGAGAAGAGAGGAGGTGAGGCGCCCTCAGGACGAGAGCGCGCCACCCTGGTCTTCGCAGGCGTTGTCGGCCTTGCCGCACGCGAGGCTGAAGGACTCGAGGGGAAGGTCTTCGATCACCGCGGGCGCTTCGTAGGCGGCGCGCGCGTCGGGGTCGAGGGGCGTGTCGTGCTGCATGGTCATGGCTCCTTTGTCGCGCTCGCTCACTGAACGATGTAGAGGGTGCCGTCGCCGGAGAACTGCGCGAAGGCGGCGTCGGGGTAGCCGTCACCGTTCACGTCGCCGACCCACGCGGCGGCGTTGATCGAGTTGGTGTTGTTGCCGCGCGCGTCGATGGAGCGCGGCGCGTTGCGGGTGGTCCAGAGCGGCCAGGTGCTCCGCTCTCGGCCGCGGAAGAGGTAGAAGCGCGGGGCGCCGTTCTCGAAGGCCGCCGAGGCGACGAGCAGGTCGGCGTAGGTCCCCCTGGGGTTGAGGAACTGCGGGTGGAGCTGCGTCGCGTCGGAGATGCCCGCGATGTAGCGACCGAAGAGGTCCTGGTTCGGGCCCGGGCCGCTCACGCGCACGGGGCCCTCGAGGCCGCCCGCGCCCGTGCCGAAATACAGCGCCACCTCGCCGCCCGCGGTGATGCCCGAGGGGGGCGTGCCCGCGTTGCCGATCGCGAGGTCGGGCCGACCGTCGCCGTCGATGTCGCCCACCGCGCTCGCGATGTACTGCGCGTTGGCCACCGTCGAGCCCATCACCGAGCCCGGCGCGACGCCGGGTCGGTTGAAGGTCGCGTCGGTCACGCTCAGGGTCAGCGGGGCGCTGAGCGCGCGGCCCGCGTACACCAGGGTGAAGCCGGGGGTCGACGACAAGCCACCGCCGATGATGAGGTCGTCGCGGGTGTCGTTGCCGAGCAGACGCCCCGCCCCCGCGAGGTGGAACCCGAGGAACGACGACGTGCCGTCGTTGCGGATCGTCAGGTTCGCGTCGCCGGGCGTCAGCGTCGCGGGCCACGTCGTGCGGCCCCGGAAGAGCAGCGCCCCGCCGCCGTTGGGCGCGTTGGGGATGCTCGCGGCCACGTCGTTGAGCCCGTCGCCGTCGAAGTCGCCGACGCGCGCGACCACCAGGCCGAGGCGCGCGGTGGCGAAATCGCCCGTGCCGTTGGCGATGGTCACGTTGGCCTCGCTGCTCTGGTAGGGGGCGCTGGCGCCCGTGCGCCACGTGCTGCGGCCGAAGTAGATGTAGACCGCGCCGGGGCGCAGCGCCGACGTGGTGGGCGGGCCGGGCTCGCCGATCGCGATGTCGCCCACGCCGTCGCCGTTCACGTCGCCGAGCGAGGCCACCGAGGTGCCGAAGCGGCCGTCGCTCACCGCGCCGCGGATCTCGGTGAAGTTCGTCGCCGAGATGCCGGTCGCGGAGCCGAAGTAGATGCGCGCGAGGCCCGCGTTGCCCGCGGAGTAGCTGCCGCTGCCGACGATGATGTCCGCGAAGCCGTCGCCGTTCACGTCGTTGCCGCCCGACACGCTGTTGCCGAGCGGGGGCGTGGCGTTCGAGACCTCTTGCACGTTCACCGGGATGCGGAACGGGCCGGTGAACGCGATGTCGCCGCTCACGTTGCCCGCCGCGTCGCGCGCCCGCAGGCCGAAGTACAGGTTCTCCTCGAGGAGCAGCCCCGGCACGTCGACCTGCGCCATCGCGCCCGGCGCGCCCGTCGGGATCACCGCGGTCAGCCGCGTGCCGATGTTGTAGTTCGACGTGGTGAGGGGCACGTTCGCGAAGCGGAGCTCGTAGCCGTCCACCGCGCGGGTGCCGCCCGCGGGGGCCGAGTCGCTGCCGTGCGTGAAGGTCAGCCGCACGGTGCCCGCGCGGCGCGCCGACGCCGGGGTCGTCGGCACCGCGGCCGAGAGGCCCGTCGGCGCGGTGGGCGCCTGCGTGTCGACCACCACCGCGATGGAGCTCGTCCCGACCCCGCGACCCGCGACGTCGGCGGTGGTCGCGACCAGCGAGACCGCGTCGGACTCAGGGAGCGTCACGCCCGAGAAGCGCACCTGGCCGCCCGTCGCGACGGTGCCCGTCACGGGCGCGCCGCCCGCCACGGTGAGGGTCACCGTGGTGCCCACCGGCGCGTCGGTCTCGACCACGACGTCGGTGGTCGGGTTCGACGTGAAGGTCTGACCCGCCGTGGGGCTCACGAAGCGCACCGTCGGGGGGTTGCCCACGCTGATGGAGCACATCCCCGAGGTGGTCGAGGTGTTGCCCGCGAGGTCCGTCGCCGAGAGGCGGAGGTTGGTCACCCCAGCCTCGAAGCGCTGCCCGAGCCAGCGGCCCGTGCCGCCCGGGGCGGTGGGCGCGGCGAGGGTGAGCGTGCGAGGCATCTCTCCCATGCGCTCGAGGGTGAGGGTCACGGGGTACGAGTCGCTCGACACCGCGATGTCGACCGCGGCGCCCGTGTCGCCCGCGGCCGGGCGCACGAGGCGGTTGCAGTCGAAGATGTTCAGGCTCGGCGGGGCCGAGTCGACCCAGAGCACCGAGGGGGCCGAGCGGCCCTCGTCGCCCGTGGCGTCGGTGACCGCGACGCGGAGCGAGGGGTTCGTCGGCGCCGGCGACGTCGACGTGGTGCGCGCGGGGAAGCTCTGCGGCAGCGTCACGTTCGGGAAGCGCACGATGCCCGTGAAGCCCATGCCCAGCGTCGCGCAGGGGTCGCCCGGGGCGACGGGCGCCACCGTGGCCGTGGCCGTCGGGGTCATCACCTCGCCGAGGAAGAGCTGCGCCATCCCCGCCGCGCGGTCGGTGCACGCCACCACCTCGGCCTGGAAGCCCGCCGTCATCGGGTCGGCGTCGGCGCTCGCGTTGAGAGCCGAGGTCGGGTCCATCGCGTCGAAGGCCCGCGGCGCCACGATCCGCACGCTGGGCAGCGCCGACTGGCAGCGCACGCCCGCCACGGTCACCCGCTGCGTGTTGCCCGCCGCGTCGGAGACCGACATCTCGACGTCGAAGGGCGCGCTGCCGTCGGGGCAGGTGACCTCGGTGCACACCTCGGTGGCCGCGCTCGCGGGCACCGCCGCGCAGCCGCCCGGGTCGTCGGGCCGCCCGCCCATCACCTGCGAGCAGACCTGCCGCCCCGCCGCGTCGCTGCGCGCGCAGACGTTGAACTGCAAGCCCGCCAGGGTCGTGTTCACGTCGGTGGAGAGCCCGATGGTCACTCCGCCCATGGGCCGCGTGACCTCGAGCGTCGGGAGCGTCGCGTCGACGGTGAAGGCCACCTCGGCCGACAGGCCCGTGTTGCCCGCGCGGTTGGTGCACGACGCGCGGAGCCGGTACATCCCGTCGGGGCTGAGCCCGACGTTGGTGAAGCGCGCCGTGCCGCCCATGGCCGTCGCGCGCAGCGGGGCCGTCGCGCCGCCGATGATCAGGTCGACGCTCTGCCCGTCTTCGATGTCGGTGCCGACGGTGAAGGTCGTGGCGAAGGGCATCCCGGCCCCGGCGGTGCTGTCGCTCGCGTTGAGCGTCGAGCCCGTGGGCGCGGTGATCTGGCAGCGCGGGAGGTTGCAGTTCGCGGTGACCGACACGCTCGTCGGCGAGCAGCCCGCGGCCCCCACGACGCGCGCCTCGATGGCCGAGGCCGCGCCGGAGTCGAGCTGCACGCCCGCGAAGCGCACGGCGGGAGACGCCACGGTCTGCGTGCCCACCACGCGGCCGTTGACCGACAGCTCGATCATCGCGCCCGCGGGCGCGTTGGTGGCGACCTCGACGTCGTAGGTGAAGCCGTTGCCGCAGTTGCGGTCGGCGTCGTCGTTGACGCCGAGCACCGCGTCGGCCGCGGGGCGGGTGAAGGTCACCACGGGGCAGACGCCGCCGTCGCCCGCGTCGCCCGTGTCGCCCGTGTCAGTGACATCGGTGACATCGCCGGCGTCGGTGCCCGCGTCGGTGGAGGCCGGCGGGTCGTCGGAGCACCCCACCCCGAACGACACCAGCGACAGAATCAGCCCCAAGCGTGACCACCTGACCATGGGAAACCTCACTCCACGAGAAGGAGACTCGAAGCGTCGTTGTCTAACACAGCACCCGTCTCGGCTGCCGGCTTTGATGCCCCCGAAGCGGCGCCAGACCTGCCGACGCGCAGCGTCACCAGCGCCTCGCGAGGCGCCTTGCGAATCCAGGGGAAGCGCCGCGCCCTCTCATCGTCTTCAGCGCTCCGCCGGTCGGGCATCGGCACCAGGCGGCCGTCGTCACCCACGCGGTAGGGGCCCACCCTGGGGTCTCTCCCGGGCGCGCACGAGGGGTCGGGCGCGGCGGGCTCGGCGTCGCCGCCGCCCAGCGCGTAGCGCGCCCTCGCCCGCGCGCACGCCGACGGGTACGGGCCGAGGTAGTCGCCCGCCTCGTGCAGCGCCGTCGCGTGGCACCGGTGGCAGCCGCCGAGGAGCGCGCAGTCGCGGCACCCGTGCACGTCTCCCCAGGTGAGCTCGCGCATCATCGCCAGCGCGTCGCTCGTCGCCAGCACCTCGCGCATCGGAGTCTCGGTGAGCCGACCCACCACCACCGGCGTGTCGGTGCACGGCAGCACCGCGCCGTCGGGCAGCACCACGAGCCCCGACGAGCCCACCCCGCACGAGGCCCCCGTGAGCTTCTTCGCCCGCAGCGCGGCGGCGTCTTCACCGCCGGGGCTCCAGGGCTTGAGGAGGCCCGCGCGCGCGAGCTGCGCCTCGCCGCCGCGCACCGCGAGCGGGTCGAGCGCTCCGTCTTCGCGCGGGGTGAGCTCGGTGCTCGGCGCGAAGGCGCAGCCCGTCTCTTCGGCGAGGGCGGCCACGCCCCTGGCGCCCTCGGGCGCGAGCGAGGTCGCCGGGCACTTCAGCACCACGCGCACGCCCCTCGCGCGGAGCGCGCGCACGCCCGCGGTGGTGCGGGCGAAGGAGCCCGGCACGCGGGTGACGGCGTCGTGCTCGGCGGCGACGCCGGAGTACACGCTCACGTGAACCTCGTGCAGGCCCACGGCGGCGAGGGCGTCGGCCATCGCGTCGTCGACGAGGAAGGCGTTGGTGTAGAGCCGCACGGCGAAGCCCCGGGCGCGCGCGTGGCGGAGGATGTCGACGAGGTCGGGGCGGAGCGTGGCCTCGCCGCCCGAGACGTTGAGGGTGAGCACGCCGGCGTCGGCGAGGTCGTCGATGACGGCCCGCACGCCGTCGAGGTCGAGCTCTCCCTTGAGGCCCTGCACCTGGTAGCAGTGGCGGCAGGCGTGGTTGCAGCGGTCGGCGACCTGGAGGTGCACGCCCAGCGGGCGGCCCGCGCGCTCGGCCAGGGCGCGGAGCACGTCGACGCCGCGGCGCCCCTCTCGGGCCGGCGCGCTCACGGGGCAGGCTCCGCGCTCGCGCCGGGGACGAGCATCCCGCGCGAGAGGAGGTCGTCGACGAAGGCGGTGACGTCGCGCCGGGCGGTGGGCTCGTCGACGCTGAAGGCCCCGCACACGGCGGTGACGAGGCCGTCGAGGGTGGCGCCGTCGCAGCGCTCCCAGACGAAGCTGCCGACGTCGTTGAGCACCCGCACGCGGTTGGCGCCGAGGGAGATGATCGCGACCTGCGCGTCGACGCGCCGCCACGCGGCGTCTGGGGCGCGGTGCAGCGTAGCGTCGGTGCGGTTCTCTCGGGGGTTCATACAGACTCGAGGGCGGCGTCGAGCGCGGGAAGATATCCTGGGCCGGGCGGCGCGCGAAGCACGGCGTGGCGGGTCGAGCGGAGCAGGGCGAGCGTGAGGTCGGCCCGCTCGCGCGCGTAGGGGTCGTCGCCTTGTGGACGCACCACCGCCCGCGCGAGGGAGGTGGTTGCGCGCCACCCTCGATCCATTCAACCCTAGCGGTCTCGGCGCGGTGGAGCGAGAGCACCGCGCGCACGGGGCCTCGCCCGGGGCGTCGAGGCTCGGGTCGGGGTCTCCCGCGAAGGGCAGGGCCATCGCGAGGGGCTCGTCGCCGGGCGCGTCGACCAGCACCGCGTTGCCCGCGAAGGCGCGCGCCCCCGACGCCCGCACCGCGGTGGATTTCCCTGTTCCCGGCGGCGCGACCAGCAGCGCGACGCCACCGCGCACGCGCACCGCGCCCGCGTGCACCAGCAGCGCGCCGCGCCCCGGGGCCTCGCGCGCCACCATCGACGCCACCGCCGCGCGCAGCTCCCCCGCCCTCCGCGGCGTCGCGGCGGTCACCACCTCGTAGCCCTCGTCCACCTTCGCGACGCACCACCCGTCGCCGCGACCTACGACCTCTCCCACGGCGCTCGGGTCGCCGTCGCGCACCCGCAGCGCGGGCAGGGCCTCGGGCCTCTCGTCGAAGACCCACGGCGCGAGCCACGCCGCGGCGCTGCCCTCGAAGGCCCACGCCACCGGCCCGAAGCGCAGGGTCTTCACCCGAGCACCGCGTCGAGCACGGGCTCCACCGCGCCGTCTCGCGGGGTCGTCCACCGCCACGCGGGCACCTCGGCCATGAGCGACGCCGCGTGGTCGAGGATGCGCGCCGACGCGGGGTCATCGCTCACGAAGTTCACCACCGAGCGCGCGAGGCCCGCGAGCGCGGCCGGTCCCCTCACCCGCGCGAGCGAGGTCTCGTCTCCCTTCGCGAGCAGCACCAGCCCGCGAAGGGGCGCGCGGAGACGTCTCGTGGCCCGCGCCCACTCGCCCACGAAGGGGAGCGAGAAGGCCTCCCACGCGCCGCTCACTCTCCGCAGCGCCACCTGGTCATCCGAGAGCACCGACGTCTCGGGGAGCTTGCGCGCCGTGGTGGTCTTTCCGCCGCCCGACACGGCGAGGAAGCACACCGCCCCGCGCGCGTCGGCGTACCCGCTCGCGTGCAGGAGCACGCCGTCGCTGCGCGGGAGGAGGTAGGCCATCAGCAAGCGCAGCGGCGTGTCGACGGGCGTCGGGTCGACCAGCGGCGGGAGCCCCCGCGCCGTCGGCCGCGCCTCGGCCTCGACCCGCGCCCGCTCGGGCTCGTAGCGCACGCGCTCGGTCTCGCGGGTGAACACCAGCGCGCCGCCGTCGCGCGCCACGTCGACGCCGGGGTACGCCGCGCGCGGAGCGGTCTCGGGCGCCCACCCCGCCGTCGCGCGCAGCGAGAGCGCGATGGGAGGCCCCAGCGCGGGCGCGTCGTCGTCGCCGTAGAAGGCCGAGAAGCGGGCGTCGAGGTGGGAGACGTCCACCTCGCCCTCGAGCGAGAGGTCGACGCGCTGCCCCGCCAGCGAGAGCGTGCGCGCGATCACCGCGCCCCCCAGCGCGCGCGCGCGACCCTGCCCAGCGCGCGCAACGCCCGCAGCGACTCTCCCGCGCGCGGCCAGCGGAGACGCAGCGCGGGCTGCGCGAGCACCGACGCGCGGCCGAGCACGTCGGCCCAGGGGACCTCGCCGTCTCCGCGGCCGAGCGCGTCGCCCGCGAAGGTCACCCCGCGCTCGGAGGTCTCCACCACCCGGTGCACCACGGGGACGTCTCCGCGCGCGAAGCAGCCGAGCTCGCCCGGGCGCAGCGCGCGCGACGCGCTCGGGTCGACCCGCACCGTCGCGCCGTCGCGCAGCAGCGGCCACATGCTCCCGCCCCGCGCGGTGAAGGTCACGGCCTCGCCCCCGCGGAGGGCCTGCACGATCAGCGCGCGGGCGACGTGATCCACGGGCCTTGCGTTGCGCGCCGCGGGGTCGGGCTTCACGGCCGCCGGCTCCGGATCGACACCCGCTCGACGCGGCGCCTCCGCACGCTCTCGACCTTCACGTCGTGCTTGTCGAAGGCCACCACGTCGCCCTCGCGCGCGAGCCTGCCGAGGCGCTCGATCACCGCGCCGCCCACCGTGTCAGCGTCCTCGACGCCGAGGTCGACGCCCTTCTGCTTCAGGTCGATGAGCGAGACCATCCCGCCCGCGATCACCGCGCCGTCGGCGCGCACCTCGAGCACCGGGGCCTCGTGCTCGCTGTCGTGCTCGTCGCGGATCTCGCCGACGATCTCCTCGAGCACGTCCTCGAGGGTGACCATCCCCGCGACGCCGCCGTACTCGTCGACCACCACCGCGAGGGGGCACTGCTGCCGCTGCATCTCGCGCATGAGCTCGAAGAGCCCCTGGGTCTCGGGCGCCAGCATCGCCTCTCGCAACAGCGGCCGCTCGCGCAGCGACGAGGGCGTCTCGGGGCCGAGCAGCACGTCCTTGATGTTCACGTACCCGAGGACCTTGTCGAGGTCGCCGCCCTCGACCACCGGGTAGCGGGTGAAGCCCGAGGCCTTGGCCCGCGCGATGGACTCGTTCACCGGCGCGTCGGCGTCGAGCGTGGTCACGTCGGGCCGCGGCACCATCACCTGCCGCACGGTGCGCTCGGTGAAGCGCATCACCCGCTCGAGGAGCTGCCGCTTCGGCTGCGACTGCCGACCCTTCGCGAAGGAGCGGGTGATCAAACCAAGGATCTCCTCCTCCGAGAGGGCGCCCTCGGCGTGGTCCATGGGCCCGAAGCCCAGGCCGCGGAGCACGAGGGAGGCCGCGGCGTTGATCGCCATGAGCGGCAGCCAGGCCACGAAGTAGAAGAGCTGCAACGGTCGGCCGACCACCAGCGCGACCCGCTCGGCCGACGCGATCGCCAGGAGCTTCGGCACCAGCTCGCCGAAGATGATGTGCCCCGCGGTCAGCGCGCTGAAGCCCACCACGAAGGCCACCGAGTGCAGCGCCGGGGTCACCGGCACGCCCGCCCACACCGCCGCGCGCTCGAGCCCGTGCGCGATGGCCGGCTCGCCCACCCACCCGAGGCCCAGCGAGGCCAGGGTGATCCCGAGCTGCGTCGCCGAGAGGTAGCGCTCCAGCCGGTGGAAGATCGACACCACCGTGCGGGCGGCCGCGTCGGGGCGGCGACCCAGGCGCTCGAGCTGGGTCGCGCGGAGCTTCACCAGCGCGAACTCCGCGGCGACGAAGAACCCGTTGAGGAAGATGAAGACCGCGGTGAGGAGGAGGGCCAGCACGCAGGGTGTGGGGTGAGACTCTCACAACCGCCGTCGGGAGCGCTCGAATCGCGCCCCGACGACGGTGGCGGCCGCGGGCTCAGGCCCCGGGCATCGCCACGGGCGGCGTGCTCGGCGCCGCGCCGGGCTCGGGGAACAGCGCCTTCAGGCCCGCGCGCAGGCGCTCCATCCCGAGCTCCTCGGCGTTCTCGCGCTGGAAGATCCGCACGATGCGCCGGAGGTCTTCGGCCACGAGCCGGCCGATGCCGATCTCGCGCTCGACCTCGCGCTCGACGAAGGACTCCCACGACCCGTAGCCCTTCGCGCCGTAGAGCGTCGGGTCGGAGAGGTGGTTGAGCAGCAGCCCCGCCTCCCAGAAGTTCTTCTGGATCGTGCGCTTCATGGCCTTCAGCCGCTGAAGGTCGTTCACCACGGCCATGAGCCGGGCCTTGAGCGCCTCGGCCCCCTCGGGCACCCGCGCCGGCGCGTGGAGCGACCCGGGCTGCGTGGCCTTCAACGGCGGCGGCGTCGACCCCGGCGGCAGCGGCGGCGGCACCCTGCGCGCGAGACGTCGCGGCAGCATCGGCGGCGCGCCCCGCTTGACCTTCTTCTTCTTCACCAGCCCGTCGCCGCCCTCGGCGGCCGGCGCGGGCGGAGGGGCCGCCTCGACGGGGGCCTTCTTCACCGCGGGCTTCTTCGTGGTCGCCGCGGCCTTCGCCGCGGGCTTGGCGGCGGGCTTCTTCGCCGCCGGCTTCTTCGCTACAGGCTTCGCGGCGGGCTTCTTCGCCGCCGGCTTCTTCGCCGTAGGCTTCTTCGCTGCGGGCCGCGGCTTCGTCCCCTTGCCCTTCGCCATGCGTCACTCCAGGTCGCGGTAGAAGAACTCATGAACCCCTGACAGACCGCGATCGTGGGCCTGCCATACCATCGTCTCTGTCGCTTCGTCCATCTTTCTCTCCAAACGTCAAGCCTCTCCGTCGCGAAATTGAACCATGGATGGTTTCCCCTGGACTTTCCCGTGGATGCGTGGGCACTCCCGGGGCCCTTGGGATCTCGGCGCTTGCGGGCCCGCCTCGGCCTGCGGCACCATCCCCGGCCCCGATGCGTGGACAGACCGAGCCGCCGGAGTGGGGCACGCTCGTCTCGGCGGGCACCAGCGCGCAGGGCGCGGCCATCGCCCGCCTGCCCCGGGTGGTCTTCACCGTCACCGAGGGCCAGGCCCTGCAGTGCCTCTCGGCCCTCCTGGGGCGGGGCAAGGGCTCGGACCTCCCGGGCCCGGTGCGCCTCGACGTGGTGCGCCCGGAGCTCCTGGCGGCCGGCGCGCGGCGGGTCTCTCTCGCGGTGCTGCGGTACCTCACCGAGGGCGGCGGGTGGCGGGCGCGCACGGTGCTCCGCGGGGGCGAGCGGGTCACGGGCCGCGCGTGGGACCGCGCCCTGAACGACGGGTGGCGCCCGGTCTACACCGTCGCCACGAAGAAGCTCTGGCTCGACGGCGCGCGGGTGCTCCCGGGGCTCACCCGCCGCGGGTCTGAGGTCACCGACGAGGGCAAGCGCAGCCGGCGGTCGATCCGTGACCTGGTGAGCGCCGAGGTGGGCGGCACGGGCGACTGGGTGGTGATGCACCTCGCGCTGCAGGGCTTGTCGGGCTGGCAGCTCGGCGCCGTCGACCACGGGACGCTCGCGAAGCGCCTGCGCCTCGCGTCTCCGCTGGCGCTCTTGTTCGACCCCGACCCCGAGGCGTCGAGGGAGGTGCTGCTGGAGCGCTACCGGCGGCTGCTGGAGCCCGAGGCCGTGCGCCTGCCCGAGTGCCTCGAAGACCGCCTCGCGCTCGCGTGGACGGCCAACGCCCTCACGACCTGGAACGTGCGGGCCGAGTCGGGGGTGCTGACCTCGCGGTGGCAGTCGCTCGGCCGGGCGGTCGACGCGTGGGTGTCGGCGCTCGACGGTGCCCGGCGGCTCGACCTCGCGCGCTCGACGCTCACGGCGCTGCGGGCGCTCGCCGACGGCCCGCTCGCGGTGGGCGGCGAGGCGGTGCGGGCGACGCTGGCGGCGAAGCCCGGGGTGCGGAGCCTCGACGCGAGGGACGCGCTCCTCGACGCGGTGAGGGGCGCGCTCGACGCGTTCATGGGCGTGCTGCGCCTGCGCGACGCGCTCGCGGGGGAGCGCTACGGAGACCCGCGCTACGCCGAGGGGCAGGTGCTCCTGCGGGCGGTGGACGAGGTCATCGGGCCGCGGCGCAGGCTCCTCGAGGGCGTGTCGCGGTCCCTCGAGGGCGCCATCGGCTGAGGCGCGTTCGTTTTTGTGCGCGCGTGTCCGATCAGGGACTTCCCTGACCCGCGGGGGCCTCGGCGGCCGCCCTTGCTCCCGCCGCGAGGCGCCGCGCCCCGCGGTGCAAGGGTTTCTCCTGAGCGCCCGTGCGCGCAGAGGTGGGCGGCTGTGACCACACCCTCGACAGGGGAACACCCCGAGCGCCGATAAGGGCTATTCCTGATTCCATTGACCGGGTCGAATCGGGTTCGATACTGCCCATCACGCAGGGCGTCTTCATTGAAGACAACGAGAGGTCAGAGCGGCCTCGGCGCCCCGCTGGAGCGGCACCTCGATGTTGGCGCGCGAACGCATCGGCACCCTCGGACCTGGCGCACTCTTCGCCGGTCGCTATCGCCTCTCACGGCCCCTCGGCGAGGGCGGGATGAGCACGGTCTGGCTCGCGCGCGACCTGCACACCGGCGGCGACGTGGCGCTCAAGCTCCTGCACCGCGACCTGGGCGCAGACCCGAACGCGCGCCGGAGGTTCCGCACCGAGGTGCTCGCCGCCGCGTCGCTGCACTGCCCCTACGTGGTGCGGGTGACCGACGCCGGGGTCGACGGCGGCGTTCACTTCATCGTGTACGAGCACGTCGAGGGCCACGAGCTCTACCAGGAGGTGCGGCGCGGGCCGGTGTCGCGGATGCGCGCCGTGCGCGTGGCCCGGCAGGTGTGCCGCGCGGTGAGCGCCGCGCACGCCGCCGGGGTGGTGCACCGCGACCTGAAGCCGGAGAACATCCTCGTCACGCACGTCCCCGGCCTGGGCGACATGATCAAGGTGATCGATTTCGGCGTGGCGCGCTTCGAGGGTGAGCGAGGCCGCGAGCTCGGCCGCCGCACCGAAGAGGGTCGCCTCCTCGGCACGCCGCCGTACATGTCCCCCGAGCAGTTGGAGGGCCGCTACGTCGGCCACGCCGCCGACCTCTGGGCCCTCGGGGTGATCCTCTTCGAGATGCTCACGGGCCGGCTGCCCTTCGACCTGCTGGTCGAGCCCGAGACGCCCTGGCAGGCCTGCCTGCAGATCCGCGCGGCCATCGCCGCCACCGCCGATGAGCTCACGGTCCCCGGCGCGACGCCGCGCCTCGAGGCCGCGGTGCGCAAGGCCCTCTCGCCCGACCCCGCCGACCGCTACGCCTCCGCCGAGGAGTTCCAGCGCGACCTCGACCTCGCCTACGAAGAGCTCCGCGCGACCGACATCGACGACGAGGTCGTCTCGGCGGTGTTCACCCGCGACGCGGCGCCGGCCCTCTCCATCGACCCCGAGAGCGACGACGCGAGCGACGACGAGCGCCCCACCGAGCGGCCCGCGGCCCCGCGCGGCCCCGCGACGACGCCCCCCGTGGCGGCCCTGAGCGCGCCCCTCCCCGTGGTGTCGCTGCCCCTCGCGCCCGCTCCGACGATCGCCCGCTCGCCCGCGCGGGGCCGCGGTCGCGGCGCCGTGGCCGCACTGGTCGTGATGGCCGGCCTCGCGGGCGTCGCCGCGGCGGCGTCTCGGCAAGGCGCGCCGCCCGTCACGGCGCTCCGATGAACCCTGAACCCTTACGCCCGCAACCCGGAGAGACCACGCCCATGCCCCTGTCCATCGCCCCCTCGAGCCGCCCCCGCTGGAACTCCCTCAAAGACGTCCGCCGGGCCGTCCCCGGGGTCACCACCGAGGTGCTCCGCGCCATCGTAGAGGAGCCCGCCCTCGCGGCCTCGCTCCCTCCGCCCGCCGCGCCGCGCGAGTCTCCCTACGGGGTGCTCGCCCTCGCCGTGGCCCTCGCCGCCTCGGTGGCCGCGACGCTCTTCGCCTTGAACGTCCTCTTCCGCTGAAGCCCGGCGTCCGACGCCGAAGGAGACGCACCCCGTGAAGCCCCTCGCCGCGACCCTCAGGCCCCCCGCGCTCCCCACCTTCAGCCCGTCGGTGCTCCCGCCGCGCTACTCGGTGCGCCCGTCGGCCTTCCCCGCGGGGCCCGCGTCGATGCGCCCGCGGCCGCTGCCCTCGATGCGCCCCTCGATGCGGGCCGTCCCGAGGATCACGATGCGCCCCTCGGCGCGGCCCTCGCGGCTCCCCGGCGCGCGCCGTCGCTCGGGCTTCTGGACCGCTCAGCGCCGCTGGGTGCGCGGCGTCGGCGCGGCGGCGCTCCTCTCGCTCGCGAGCTGCTCGTCGGTGTTCTACCAGGGCGTGCACACGTACCGACCGCTGGTGCTCTCGAGCCGCGTCGCCGCGCCCGACGTGTTCAGCGCCGCGCGCGCCACGGCGCAAGACTCTCGCTGGCGCGAGGTGCGCGTCGACGAGCGGCGGATGTCCATCGACGCGGTGCTCGACTCCGACGGGGTCAACCGCGACCACGTGCAGCTCCGCGTGAACGCCAACGGCAACCTGCGGGTCACCTTCCTCACCGAGGTGTGGGACGGCGAGCGCTGGGCCCCGCCGGAGTTCGTCTGCGACGGCTACTCCTGGTCGCGGGAGCGCGCCGTGGCCCAGCTCGTCCTCGCGCGGGCGCGTCGCGACACGCCCGCCGCACCCTGAGCGGTCATCGAAGGCCCTGGACTCGCTTCGCGTCCTGGGTGAATGTCCGCCCCCTCTCGGCTCAACGAAGCCTCTCACCGAGTCGACCCGATGCCCCCGAAGACCTCCCCCGACCGCACCGGCCCCGCCGCGGCCCTCACCCCCGACGCGCTCGCCCTCCCCACCTGGGCGCGCGTCGGCGGCGTCGTCAGCGCGTTCACCGTGGTCATGGTCTTCGTCGCCGTCATCGCCCGCGTCGCTTCGTGAGCCCTCCCCTGGTCTTGACCCGACGGCCCTGACCGGGATACCCGACCTCGTGCCGCGCACGTCCGCTCCCCTCGCCGCCCTGGGCCTCGCCTTCGCCACCTGGCTCAGCGCCGCGCACGTCGACGCGCAGCCGCTGTTCCACACCATCGCCCGCGGCGAGAGCCTCTCGGTCATCGCCAGCCGCTACCACGTGAGCGTGAGCGCCCTCGCCGAGCGCAACCACCTCACCGAGGCCAACCCCGTGCTCCGCGCGGGTCAGCGGCTCCGCCTGCCGAGCCACACCGTCGGCGGCGCGCCCGTCACCGCCGACCCTGCCGCCGAGCGGCCCGCCCCCGCGCGCGCGCCCGCCCCGAGCGCCGCGCCCGAGCGTCGCGCCGAGCGCACGCCGCCGTCGCGCTCCCGAGGCGCCGTCGCCGCCCGCCCCGAGCCCCGCGGCGGAGGCCGCTGGGCCGCCCGCGCCGCCCAGGGCTCGTGAGCCTGCACCGCGTGGCGACCTCTGAGCCTCACGGTGCTCTTGCGTCGGCCGGGCCGCGCGGCGCAGGGCGCGCTGCGGAGGTTCCTGCGATCGACCTCGGGCGGCTCGCACGCGATCGACCCGCGGTTGATGCGCGCGCTCGCGATGGTGAGCGACCACTTCGGCGGGCGCACCGTCGAGGTGATCTCGGGCTTCAGGCCCTTCCGCCGCGGGCAGTGGACGCCGCACTCGAACCACAACGTCGGCCGCGCCATCGACTTCAGGGTCGTGGGCGTGCGCAACCGCGCGCTCTGGGACTACTGCCGCACCGTCCCCAACGTGGGCTGCGGGTTCTACCCCCGCTCGGTGTTCATCCACATGGACGTGCGCTCCGAGTCGGCCACCTGGGTCGACTGGTCGCGCCCCGGCCAGCGCCCGCGCTACGGCCGCCTCGACCGCCCGCCGACAGACCCGACGCCCTCGCAGAACGCCGCCGCGCCCGCCGCCCCCGCGACCGCCCCCGCGGGCGCCGACGCCGAGCTCGACGACGTCGTGGTCGAGGCCCCCGCCGTGCGCGACGCGACCCCCGCGCCCGACGACGACCAGCCCGACGACGTGGCCCCCGCCACCGCCGCGCCCTGACCCCTCAGTCGCGCGCGCCGCCGTCGCAGGGGAGCGTGAAGGGCTGCGTGCTGTCGCAGCGGCCGTTCACGCACGGCACCAGCCGCCCGCACGACGAGGTGTTGCAGCTGATCCAGGTGAGGCACTCGCCCACCGCCACGCTCGCGTCGGGGTAGGCCTCGCACGCGCGGAACACCCGGTCGTCGCTGCAGTACCCGAGCACGCACCGCCGCACGTCGCCGCAAAGCGGGCCGTCGTTGCAGTCCTCGTCGGTGGCGCAGCGGGCGCCGCCGTCGCGCTCGGCCTCGGGCGGCGAGACGCAGCCCGCGGAGAGAGCGAGTCCCAAGGCCACCAGCACCGCGCGCGCACCCATGCCCATCGGCCGCGCACCATACCACCGCCCCGCGGCGCGCAGCGTCATCGCGCGCCGGTCACGTCGGGGCCCGCGTCGTCGCGCACCGGGCACCCGCGCGACGCGTCGGTCACGTCGGCGTCGCTCGCGGCGTCGGTCACGTCGGCGTCGGTCGCGGCGTCGGTCACGCGGCGTCGGCCGCGCCGCCGTCGAGGTCGTCGCACGACTCCGTGTCGCCGTCCGCGGAGGCGGCGTCGAAGCTCGGCGCGGCGTCGCTCCGCGCGTCGACGTCAGGGATGCCCGTCATCGCCCCGGCGTCAGGAGCCAGCGTCGCGACGTCGTTCGCCGCGTAGCCCGCGCCCGAGTCCTCGTCGCCCGTGCCCGGGATCATCGGCCGCGACGTGAACGCGCACCCGCCCACCGCGAGCGCGAACCCCAGCGCGAGCGCGAGGCGCACCCCAGAGCGCGTTCGCGCCGAATTCCCGCCGCCTCGCTTCAGATCCACGTCGTCGGCCGGCGTCACGTCACCTCGCAATACCCACGGTATTGCTTCGGCGCCGTTCCTTGCCCGACTCGTGTCTCTTCGCGATCCGACGGGTCTCGGCGTGAACACGCTCTCAGCCTCCCCCGCGCGCGTCTTCCGGAGACTCGAACGCGTCATCGACGCTCGCGTCGTCGTGCGCGTCGCCCGCGTCACCGTGCGCGTCAGTCACGTCGGTGTTCGCGTCGGTCACGTCGGCCCTCGCGTCGCCGAGCGCTCCCGCGTCGACGGCGGCCGGGTCGCAGGGGCGACCGTCCGCGGTCTGAAAGCCTCCGTCGCCGCCGTCGGCCTCCACGGGGTAGCAGTTGTCGAGCTGCGTGCCGCCCGCGTCGAACGCGCCGCCCGCGTCGGCCGCGCCGCCCGCGTCGGCCGCGGGCACCGCCGCGTCGCTCGGCGGAGGCACCCACACGTCGAAGGCCCCGCCCGTGTCGGAGCCGCGCATCCCGCCGTCGCCTCCGCCCGTCGCGCTGCTGTCTGCGCCGCCGCCCGCGTCGGCCGAGTTCTCGTCGAGCGGGATCATCGGCCGCGACGTGAACACACAGCCCGCTCCCGCGAGCACCCACACCAATCCGATCGCCGGGAGCCTACGTGCCATCACTTCCGCCAGGGATTCATTCCAAGCATTCACCGCGCCGTCGGCGCCGCACCCCCACCGCGCCGCGTGCGACCGCTCGCCCGTAGGGTGACGACGTCTGATCGACCCGTCGGCCCGGCACAGTACGGCACAGGCCCGAGAGGCGTCTACAAGCGCTCCCAGAGGGTGTTTCGTGAAGACATTCCCTGTCCACCCGAGACTGTCTTCTCGGGGGGTCGGCGGGGTAGAACCCGGGGGCTATGAGCCTGCGACAGCCCGAACTCTTCGCGCCCGCGGCGCGGTCGGCGCCGGAGCATTTCTGCGAGGTGGCGGTTCCCGTGCCGCTGCGGCAGACGCTCACCTACGCCGTGCCCGCGGGGATGGTGAAGCACGTCGCCCCGGGCGTGCGCGTGGTGGTGCCCGTCGGGGGGCAGAGGCTGGTGGGGTACGTGGTCGAGACCTCGAACCGCTGCCCCGCGGGGCTCGACCCCGACAAGGTGCGCGCGATCTTCCACCTGCTCGAGGTGGAGCCCGTGTTCCCCGAAGACCTCCTGCGCTTTCTGCGCGAGGCGGCGGACTACTACCTCCACCCGCTCGGAGAGGTGCTGCGCTCGGCGGCGCCCGCGGTGGAGAAGCGCAAGGGAGACCCTCACGACGCTCCGCCGGGGCGCAACGCGCTGAAGGCGAAGTGGGCCCGCGTGCGCGAAGAGGCCTTCATCACGGTGAGCGCCTCGGCCAAGGCCGACCCGCCCAAGCTGCGCGGGGGGCGGCAGGCGCAGGCGTGGTCGATCCTCGCGTCGCGCGGCGAGGTGCCGCTGTCAGAGCTGCGCCAGCAGATGAAGGGCGTGCACGCGGTGGTCGACGCGCTCAAGGCGAAGGGCGTGATCGAGGTCGAGATGCGCGAGGTGCCCGAAGACCCCTTCTTCGGCGCGCCCGTGCCGCGCGACGCGCCGCCCGAGCTCACCGACTCGCAGCGCGACGCCGTCGACGCCATCGTCGCGTCGGTCGAGGCGCACGAGCGCGCGACCTTCCTCATGCACGGGGTCACGGGGTCGGGAAAGACCGAGGTGTACCTGCGGGCCATCGCGGCCGCGGCGCGCAAGGGCAAGGGCGCGCTGATGCTCCTGCCCGAGATCGCGCTCACGCCGCAGCTGGTGGCGCGGTACCGCGCGCGCTTCGGCGACGACCTCGCGGTGATGCACTCGGGGCTCAAGGACCGCGACCGCCACGCGATGTGGAAGAAGCTCCACCGCGGGGAGTGCAAGGTCGCCATCGGCGCGCGCAGCGCGGTGTTCGCTCCCGTGCGCGACCTCGGGCTCATCATCGTCGACGAGGAGCACGACCCCTCGTTCAAGCAGGACGACCACTTTCGCTACCACGGCCGCGACCTCGCGCTCCTGCGCGCGCACCGCGCGGGCGTGCCCTGCGTGCTCGGCTCCGCGACCCCCTCGGTGGAGAGCTACCACGCCGCGATGGACGGTCGGTACCGCCTCCTCCACCTGCCCGACCGCGCGACGAAGGCCGCGCTGCCCGACATCGAGATCGTCGACCTGCGCAGGGTCGGACCGCGCGGGCCCACGGGTCACGAGCTCTTGTCCCTGCCGCTCGTGCGCGCGCTCTCGGCGACGCTCGCGCGCAAGGAGCAGGCGATCCTCTTCCTCAACCGACGGGGCTTCGCGCCGAGCGTGCGCTGCGCGCGCTGCGACCAGGCCATCGAGTGCCCGTCGTGCTCCGTCGCGCTGGTGCTCCACCGACGACAGGCCGCGCTGCGCTGCCACTACTGCGACTTCACCGCGGCGTGGGAGGGCGCCTGCGTCGTGTGCGGCAGCGAAGACGTCGCGCTCGTGGGCGTGGGCACCGAGAAGCTCGAGGGCGCGCTGGTGAACAGCTTCCCCGCTGCGCGGGTGGGGCGGCTCGACCGCGACGTGGCGAGCGGGATGGGCTCCGAGGCCGTGCTCGACAAGCTCCGGCGCGGAGACATCGACATCCTCGTGGGCACGCAGATGGTCACCAAGGGCCACGACATCGCGCGGGTCACCCTCGTCGGGGTCATCAACGCCGACGCGGCCCTCGCGTTCCCCGACTTCCGCGCGACGGAGCGCACCTTCCAGCTCCTCTCGCAGGTGGCGGGGCGCGCGGGTCGCGGGGGGCTGCCGGGGCGCGTGCTCATCCAGACCTTTCAGCCCGAGCACCCGGTCTTGCACCGCGCGAAGGCGCACGACTACGAGGGCTTCTACGGCGACGAGGTCACCGCGCGGCAGGAGCTCGGCTACCCCCCCTTCGGCCGCCTCGCCGCCCTCAAGATCGACGGCCCCGACGAAGAGGCCCTGCGCGCCACCTGCGCGCGCCTCGACGGGTTCCTGCGCGCGATGCCCGAGGTGGTGAACGCGCAGGTGAAGGTGCTCGGGCCCGCGCCCTCTCCCGTCGAGAAGATCCGCGCGCGCTTCAGGATGCAGAGCCTCCTGCGCTGCGCCGAGCGGCCTCCGTTGCGGCGGGTTCTGGGGCGCCTCGTCGACAAGCTCGACGAGTTCACCCGCGACGGCGTGCGCGTCGCCATCGACATCGACCCCGTGCAGATGCTCTGACGCGCGCTTGCCCTCGCGGGCGTTCTCCCGTTCATTGGTGCCCTCATGTCTTCGCGACGTCTGCCCCTCGCCCTCGCGCTCGCCGCGCTCTTCTCCGTCGGATGTCAGGACAAGCGCATGGAGCCGTGGGTCGACGCGCCCTCGCCCTACGGCGCCGACCCGACGCAGCCCTTTCCGCTCGGCGGCGAGCGCAGCGACGTGCTGGAGCGCGACCGCGTCGGGTCGACGGGCAGCGACGTGTACCTCTTCGGCGTGGTGCACCTGTCGCTCCTCGCGATGATGGGCCTCGCGGCCTTCTGGTGGAGAAAGCACCAGGCGCAGGCGACGCTCGAGCACTCCTTCGACCCGCGCGCGCCCTTGCGCGACGGCCCCGCGGCGGTGATGGGCGTGGTCGAGACCGACCCGGGGCCCGAGGCGCCCGCGGTGGCGGTGACGATCTACCAGCGCGGCACCGAGGCACAGAACAAGGGGCAGTGGTCGCACACCTGGAGCGAGGTGAAGCGCGAGGTGTGGGCGCGGCCCTTCTGGATCCGCCGCGACGACGGCGCCGTGGTGCGCGTCGAGCCCGACCAGTCGGTGGTCTTGCGCGACGACCTCTCGCGCCTGCAGCGCTACGGCGTCGACACGCGCACGCGGCACGCGGAGCTGCAGCGCGGGGAGCGGGTCTTCGCGACGGGCGCGCTCTCGGGCGCGGCGCTCGCGCAGCCCAACGCGGCCTACCGCGGGATGCAGGGCTCTCCCACGCTGCGCGCGGCCCCGGGCGCGCCGCTGATGGTGTCGACCGAGCCGCCGGGAGACACCTTCTCGAAGCGCGCGCTCTTTCACCTGAAGTGGCTGGTCGCGCTGGTGGTGGTGGGCGGAACGCTCGCGATGACGGTGTTCCCGAAGGTCGAGCTGCTCACCGTCGACGGCGTGTCGGTGATGGCGCGGCCCACGCAGACGCGGCACTGGATGGTGTGGGTGAAGCCCAAGAACCGCCGCGGGTACTGGTCTCCGCGCTACGCGGTGCGCGCGGAGTACACCTTCCGCGACGGCCAGACGGTGACGCTCGAAGACGAGTGCGGCTACGGGCTGCACCGCTGCGTGACCGACGGGCAGTGCGCGCGGGTGCCCTTCGTGGTGTCGGCGCACATGCCCAGCGTGCACATGCTCGGGTCGCGGCCGTCGCTCACCGTCGGGCGCTCGCTGATCCTCGGGATCACGCTCTTGATCCTCGGGATCGCGTACCCGGTGAGCGCGGCCTCGACGCGCCCGTGGTACCTGCGCAAGCGGGTGAACGACCACGGCCGCGGGAGGCTGTGACGGCGGGCGCGATGCTCCCCGCGCGCAGCGTGCTCGACCACGTCGGGGCGACGCCGCTCGTGACGCTCTCGCGCGTCGGGGCGGGGCTGCCCGTGCCCGTGCTCGCCAAGTGCGAGCACATGAACCCCGGCGGCTCGGTGAAGGACCGCCTCGCGCGCGCCCTGGTCGACGACGCCGAGGCGCGCGGGGCGTTGCGACCGGGGATGACCCTCGTCGAGGCCACCGCGGGCAACACGGGAATGGGCCTCGCGCTCGTCGCCGCGGTGCGCGGGTACAGGCTCGTGTGCGTGCTGCCCGAGAAGATGTCGGTCGACAAGCGCGTGGCGCTCGCGGCCGCGGGGGCCGAGGTGATCGTCACGGCGAACGCGCCGCCGTCGAGCGAGGAGAACTTCCGCAACGTGGCGCGGCGGCTCGCGGCGGAGCGCGGGTGGTTCCTCACGGATCAGTTCAACAACCCGGCGAACGTCGAGGCGCACGCGCGCACCACGGGCGAGGAGATCCTCGCGCAGACGGGCGGCCGCGTCGGGGCCTTCGTCGTAGGCGCGGGCACCGGAGGCACGATCTCGGGCGTGGGACGTCGCTTGAAGAGGGCTCTGCCGCGGGTGCGCGTGGTGCTCGCCGACCCCGTGGGCTCGTCCCTCGCGGACTGGGTCGAGACGGGTGTGCTCGGCGCGGATGGGTCCTACGCGGTGGAGGGCATCGGCGGCAGCGAGGCGCCCGCGAACCTGCACCGTGAGGTGATCGACGCAGCGGAGCGCGTGTCGGACGAGGAGAGCTTCGCGATGGCGCGGCGGCTCGCGCGCGAGGAGGGGCTGTTCGTCGGGGGGTCGGCGGGCACCAACGTGGTCGCGGCCCTGCGCGTCGCGGCGCGCGGCGACCTCGACGGCCCCGTGGTCACGGTCCTCCCCGACGGGTGGGACCGCTACCGCGCCAAGCCCTGGATGCGCGCCTGGACGGAGTGACCGGGCGCGGAACGGACGCGGCGGGTCGTCCGCCGCGGATCGGTGTCGCTACGAGCACCCTCGCCCGCAGAAACGCCCGCGGTAGAGCGGCGACGTTCCGCGGCGGACGACCCGCCGCGTCCGGATCATGCGCGCGCGGTCAACACCTCGCAGCCGTCGCGCGTCACCAGCACCGTGTGCTCGCACTGCGCCGACGGAGAGCCGTCGGCCGTCACCACCGTCCACCCGTCGTCGAGCACGCGGATCGCGACGTCGCCGAGCGTGACCATCGGCTCGATGGTGAAGGCCATCCCCGCGCGCAGGCGCAGCCCCCGGCCCGCGATCCCGACGTGCGAGACGTGCGGCTCCATGTGCATCCGTCGGCCGATGCCGTGGCCGCCGAACTCCGTCACCAGCCCGCAGCCCTCGCCCCGCGCGACGGCCTCGATGGCCGCGCCGATGTCTCCCATGCGCGCGCCCTCTCGCACCGCCGCGATGCCCGCCGCCAGGCATCGGCGCGCGACCTCCACCACCTTCGCGCGCTCGGGCCTCGCCTCGCCGATGACGAAGGTGTCCGAGGTGTCTCCGTGAAAGCCGTCGATCTCCGTGGTCACGTCGACGTTGACGATGTCGCCCGCGCGCAGCGCCACGTCGCGCCGCGGGATGCCGTGGCAGACCACCTCGTTCACGCTCGTGCACACCGCCGCGGGAAAGCCCCGGTACCCGAGCAGCGACGGTCGTCCTCCCTGCGCGGCGGTGCGCTCGCGCACCCAGCCGTCGATCTGCGCGGTGGTGACGCCCGCCGCGAGCCGCGCGCCGACGTGCGCCAGGGTCTCGGCCGCGGCCTCGCCCGCGCGACGCATCCGGGTGATCTCTCGCGCCGACAGGATCTCGATCGCCATCGGGCGCACCCTGCGCCGCGGGGCGACCCCCGCACCAATACCCTTTTCGCATGGCGCGACGCGGGCGCCCCCGGCGCGGTAGTGTCGCGCGGGTGAGCCTCGATCAGCTCCGGTACTTCGTCGTCGTCGCCGAGGAGGAGAACATCACCCGCGCGGCGAAGCGCCTGCGGGTGTCGCAGCCGCCGTTGACGCGGCAGATCCGCGCGCTCGAAGACGAGCTGGGCGTGGCGCTCTTCGAGCGACGTCCGCGGGGCGTGGCGCTCCTGCCGACGGGCGAGCGGCTCCTCACGCGGGCGCGGAGGATCCTCGCCGAGGTCGAGGCCGCGAGGGGCGAGGTCACGGGGCCGTCGTGAGGGCTCCCTCGCTCACGCTCACGGCGTTCCTCCCGCTGGACTTCGCTGCGTAGAGCGCGGCGTCGGCGCGGCGCAGGAGCGACTCGGTGCCCTCTCCCTCGCGCAGGCGCGCGACGCCGAAGCTCGCGGTGACCGCCGGCGCGCCGTCGACGCGCATCGCCGCCACGCCCTCGCGCAGGCGCTCGGCCACCCGCGTCGCCTCGGCCTCGTCCGCGCCGCGCAGCAGCACGAGGAACTCCTCTCCGCCCACGCGGCCCACGCGGTCGGAGCCGCGCACCGTCGCCGTCGCCACCGCGGCCACGCCGCGCAGCACCGCGTCGCCCGTCGCGTGCCCGTGGCGGTCGTTGATCGATTTGAAATGGTCGATGTCGAAGGTCACCACGGCGAGCGCCGCGCCCCCGTCGCGGGCCTCGCGGGCGAGCGCGGCGAGCACCGCGCGGCGGTTGGCCACGCCGGTGAGCTCGTCGGTGAGGGCGAGCCCGCGCATCACGCGGGCGGCGTAGGCGTGGTCGGCGGCGCGCTCGGCGGCGCGGGCGATGAGCGACAGGGTCGCGACGTAGGCGGGGTAGATCAGCAGGACGAGGTTGAGCAGCTCGCCGCGGTCGCGGGACAGCGCGCAGGCCGGGCCGAGGAGCACGCACGCGACGGACTCGGCGGCGATCACCGCGCACACCGCCGACGCGCGCCGCGCCGCGCGGGAGCGCTCGAAGAGCAGGAAGGCCAGGAGGAGCAGGAGCGGCACGCCCGTGACGAAGGGGAAGAGCCGCGAGAGGAGGTCTCCGCGCGGGTCGGCGACGGAGAGGGTCACGGCGAACTGCGCGGCGTAGTAGACGGCGAAGAGCCAGAAGGCCGCGGCCGAGAGGCGCTCGAGGGCGCGGGGGCGCACGAGCGTGGCGAGGCCGAGCAGCGCCGTGAGGGCGGCGATGGTGGGGTAGACGACGTGGTTGAAGCGACCCTCGACGCCGACGGCGGTGGAGGTCACCGTCGAGAGCGAGAAGCTCAGCGACACGAGCGCGCTCAAGCCCTGCAGCGAGCGCAGGCGGAGGTGGCGGAGCCCGGGGTCGACGCTCTCGGTGGTCCAGCGTCGGCGAGCGACCGGGGGCGTAGAGGTAGGCATCAGGCAGGTCGTGCGTCCCGAACCTCGACGGTACCGGAGGGCGCCCTCCGGTGCCATCGGTGGAACCCCTACTGGAACATCGCCGCGAGCTGCTGCGCGTTCAACAGCTCGCGCACCTCGTCCGAAGCGAGCGTCGCCTCGATCACCAGGGCGCTCCCGTCGTGCGTCGCCCGCAGCGCCCGCAGCGCCCGGTGCAGCCGGTCGAAGTGCACCGCGCCCGTGCCCGACGCGATGCGCCCCTGGAGCGTCACCGCGAACTGCCCCACGGCCTCGTCCATCTCCTCGAAGAACGCCTGCAGCAAGCGCGACGCGCGGCGCGCCTGCGCCTCGTTCTCGAACATGAACCGCCCCGCGAGCTCGGCCCCGCCGTCGGCGCGACCCCCGCGGCGCGTCTCGATCACCGCGAGCTCGCCGCGCTCGGGCACCAGCGAGACGTCTCCGCGGATGTTCATCAGGTTCCGCACGCCCCGCGCTTCGAGCAGCACCACCAGCCGCGACGCGGGGCCCGTGTCGTCGCTCGCCGCGGCCATCGCGCGCGAGCCGCGCAGGATCGTGAGGAGCGGCGCGATGCGCTCCCGCGGCGCGATCACGGCCATGTTCCCCGGCATCAGCGCGACGGTGAGCGGGCCGATGTAGCGGTCGACCTCGGCCACCTCGACGCCGTTCTCGCGCCTCCACACGGGCCGCGTGGGCGCGGGCAGCGGGCCCGCGTCGCGCGAGCTCACGCGCTGGCGCAAGGTCCCCGCGTCGGGCGCGCGCACGGCGGGGCTGTTCTCCCGCGCGCCCGCCATCTGCTCCACCGACGCGCGGAGGAAATCCCTCGACGCCCGCGCGCGCACCACCGCGGCCATGTCGGCGGGACGTCCCCGGGTCATCATCGGGTTCGCGCTCGCGAGGAGGATCGCGTCGAAGTCCTCGATGGGGTTGAGCTCCGTGCCGCCGAGCACCATCTGCCAGTCGCGGATGCCGTCGAGGAGCCGCGCCACCGCGGGCCCGTTGGGGTTGTTGCGAAGGCGGTCAGTGCGCATCAGGAGCGACACCGCGCTCCCTTGGGGAACGGCCGCGGCGAGGCCCGGCTCGACGTCGCGCAGCCCCGGCACCGCGCCCGGCGCGCTCGCGTCGACCACGTCGTCGAGCGCCGCGAGGGCCACGTCCTCGCCCACGCCCGCGTCGTCGCTCAGCGCGAGCGAGACGTCTTCGCCCACGCCCGCGTCGTCGTTGAAATCGATCGACGGCTCCGCGCGGGCCATGGTGGGCGCGCGAAGGTCCACCGACGGGGGCTCGGGCAGCGCGAGCGGAGGCTCGGGGTTCTCTTCGCGCGGCGGCGGAGGCGCGGGTCGATGGACACGCCTCGGCGCCTCTCGGCGCGGCGGAGGCGCGGGCGCGGGCGTCGCTTCGGGCGTCGGAGGCTCCGTCGCCGCGGGCGGTGTGGTGGGACCGGGGCGGGCCTCTTCGATCCCGAGCTCCACGACGGGGTTGAAGTGGACCGGGATCTTCGGGCCGTGGAGCGGCGCGAGGCGGAAGAGCAGCAGCCCCGCGTGCAGGGCGAGGGAGAGCGCCACCGCGGGAGCGAGTCTCGTGGGCCACCGTCGTGTGTCGGGAGAGCCGCGGTGCATCCGTGCGTGAGAGTCGCGCACGCTAACAGGAACGTCGGTCACGCGCCCGCGAGAGCATCGGCGGTGCCGCTGGCGCGGCCTTTGGAATGGGGGTGCGAACTGGACCGGAGCGGCCTCCCTGCGCTAATCGCGGGGCCCTGCGCTACCGGAGGAGCGACCCACGATGACCGAACCCCGCCGCGAACTCCCGACGATGCGACCGAGCCTTCGGGCCTGGGCCACGCTGGCGGCGCTCGCCGTCGGCGCCGTCGGCAGCGCGGGCTGCGACCGCCTCGACACCCTGTGGAACAACGCCGTCACCGACGACGCCGCGAGCGACGCCGACACGCTGACCTCGGCCGACGCGGAGCCTGATCTCCGTCCGCGCGCCGACGACGACGCGGGCGGCTCGGCCGTGGAGCCCGACCCCAACGAGCCCACCGACGAAGACGCGAGCGTCGACGGAGACGCGTCGGTGGAGAGCGACGCCGCGGTGAGCGACGCGGGCGGCGGCGCGGTGATCGTGTCGCTGGGCTACCGCGCGGGCATCGTCGAGGCGCCGCAGCGCGGGGCGCGGTGGATCGGGTACGTGCGCGCGGGCGGGCGCATCGCGGCCGTTCGTGGTCCGGTGGGCTTCGACGGCTGCCCCGAGCGACGGAACACCCCGGGCTCGGGATGGTGGGAGGTGCAGGGCGGCGGCTTCGTGTGCGTGGGCCCGCTCGCGGCGATGCAGGAGCAGGTGGTGGGGCGCCCCGTGGAGCGACGTCTGCCGGTTCCGCCCGACCAGAGCCAGGCGATGCCCTTCACCTACGCGATCAACTACCGCCCGGTGGCAGTGTACCGCTGGCTCCCGTCGACCGAAGACGAGCGTGAGGTGGAGCCCGAGCGCTTCGCGCCGCGCGAGCCCGAGGCGCCTCCGCCCGTGCCGTTGTTCGCCGCGACCGACGGAGGGCTCGCGCCCGTGGCCGCGACCGACGCGGGAACGCGCCGCGCGCTGCTGGCGAACGCCGACGCGGCGGTGCCCACCGACGGGCCTCCGCGGATCGAGGACCTCGAGGGCGCCTCGGGCACGCCGCTGCTGCGCCGGATGCTCCGCGGGATGTACGTCTCCCTCGACCGCGAGGTGCGCGCGAGCAGCGGGTCGACGTACTGGCACACGCAGGCGGGGGGCTACGTGCGCTCGGGGTCGGTGTCGACCTTGCGCTCGGCGCCGACCTTTCAGGGCGTGGTGCTCGACGAGCAGCACCACCTGCCGATGGGCTTCATGATCTCGACGGCGAGCGCGACCTACCAGCCCAACGGGCGCAACGGGATGGCGCTGGTCGCGCGCGTGCCGCGGCTGACGGTGTACTCGCTCACCGACGAGCCGCCGGTGACCGTCGCGGGGGAGCAGTATTTCCACACGACGGAGGGGTACTTCGTGCGCTCGCGGCACGTGCGGGTGGTGACGCGGCACGAGCCTCCGGCGGACCTCGCGCCGGGCGAGAAGTGGATCGACGTGAACCTCGACCACCAGTCGGTGGTGGCCTACGAGGGCGCGAACCCGGTGTACGTGACGGTGGCCTCGACGGGTCGGCGCAACCGGTCGAACCCCGACGAGAACTACGAGACGATCCAAGGCGGGTTCCGCATCGCGGCGAAGCACGTCGCGACCACGATGGACGGCAACAGCGCCAACGACGGCCCGTACTCGATCGAGGACGTGCCGTGGGTGATGTACTTCGAGGGCTCCTTCGCGCTGCACGGGGCGTTCTGGCACAACGGCTTCGGGATCATGCGCTCGCACGGCTGCGTGAACCTCGCCCCCTCCGACGCGCGCTGGTTCTTCAACTGGACCGAGCCGCAGCTCCCGGAGGGGTGGCACGGCGCGTACAGCACCCCGCAGCGCCCCGGCACGCGGGTGTACGTCCACTACGACAACCAGCCGCTGGGCACGTCGGGCGGCCCCGAGCGCGTGCCGCAGCACTGACGCGCGACGGACGACGTCGACGTCGCGACAGCGGGATCGCGACGTCGGCGGCGGGGGGTCAGCGGCGCGACGTCGCCGCGGGGAACGGGCGAGGCGGGGAGCGGGCGAGGCGGGTCACCGCGCGGAGAGTGAGGGAGGCGCGTGGCGGCCCTCACCCCCGACCCCTTGTATGTCGCTCAGGATTGACCTCATCTCGCCAGAGCTCCGAGTGAAGGAGAAACTCAAGCGCGATGAGATCATTTCCTTCGGATTCCTCGGCGGGGTGGGAGTTGTTCGGGCACGCGCGTCTCGGGGACCGTCGGCGCACGGCTCGTCTGGTGTCGATGACCGATCGCGTGTTGTCTCAGCCCATGGGGACGATCCAGGCCGTGTTCGACCACCCTGCGGAGCTTCACGGCGCCTACGACTTCGTCGAGAACGAGCACGTCGACGTGGACGCCATGCGTGAAGCGGCCGCGATCGCGACCGCGCGAAGGGCGCGAGGGCTGCCCTTCGTGTGGATCCCCACCGACGGCACCAGCCTCAGCGTCACCGATCTGAAGCGAACCAAGGGCACGGGGAGGGTCGGCAGCGGACACCGCGCCGGCCGCGGGGACCTCGCGCACGACGCGCTCGTGCTCGACCCGCAAGGCGTGCCCCTGGGCATCGCGGCGCTGGAGCTATGGCAGCGCGGGCCCGCGATGACCCGCGCGCGACGCGCGGCCTTGCCCGTGGAGCAGAAGGAGACGCAGAAGTGGCTCGACGTGCGCGAGCGCGTGCGCGGCACCTTCTCCGAGGTATGCCCCAAGGTCGTGCGCCACTACCTGCACGACCGAGGCGCCGACGCGTGGCCGGTGCTGCTGGACATGGTGCAGCCGCGCGCCAACGAGCACACCACCGTGCGCGCGGCGTGGGACCGACGGCTGTGGGATCCGACCGACGCCGCGACCGATGCGCCCACGCGCTACCTGCGGCAAGCGTTGGCCGACGCCGCGGTCCTGGGGGAGATGGAGCTCGAGGTGCCCGCCGGGCCGGGCCGCGCGGCACGTGAGGCGACGCTGTCGGTGCGCGCCTGCGCGGCGACGCTGGACCTCAAGGACAAGCGGACCAAGAAGCACGCGCCCGCGACGCTTTGGGTGGTGTGCGCGCGTGAGGTGAGCGAGGTGCCCGCGGGGAGCACCCCGCTGGAGTGGATGCTGCTGACGACCTACGAGGCGTCGACGCTAGCGTTGGCGTTCGAGGTGCTCCGCGGATACGCGCTGCGCTGGCGCATCGAGCGCTTTCACCAGACGTGGAAGAGCGCGGGGACCGACGTGGAGAGCAGTCAGCTCCACGCGGCGGACCACCGCGCGCGCTGGGACCTGATCCTCGCGGTGGTGGCGGCGACGTTGCTGCGCTGGCAGTTGCTCGCGGTGCAGTCGCCGACGACGCCGGCCGAAGAGGAGTTCACCGAGGAGCAGTTGGAGGCCGTGCGCGACATGCAGCAGGACGAGGTCGTGCCCGAGACCGGGCGGGCCTCGCTCTGGCAGGTGATCGTCGCCCTCGCCTTGCTGGGTGGATGGGCTGGCAGCAAGACGCGACCGCCAGGAGCAACCGTCATCGCGCGAGGCTGGACGCGCGTCATGGACTACCTACGAGGGAAGAGACGAGCCGCGGCGAGAGCCGAGAGAAATCGGTCCGGCGAGCCGATGGAGACCACAGGGAGATGAGGTCAATCCTGAGCGTTTACGGGAGAGGGGTCGGGGGTGAGGGTCGCCGCGCTGCGCCCCGCGCCGCAAGTCCCGCGAGCTCACCGGCAGGTCGGCTCCAGAGAGAGTCGGCATTCGCCTCTGCCGCCCACGAGCGGCGCGCAGCAGTAGCGCTCACCGAAGTCCCCCGGGATGCACACGTTGCAGTCGTCGTGCGTCATGCACGACCTGGGTGGTTGTGCCGGCACGGAGCAACTGACCCTGACATCCGCGGGCACGTCCCTCCCGGCATCCACTGGCCCTGAGTCCACGCCCGCGTCGGCGGTTCCCGCGTCGATCGCGCCCGCGTCCACCGGAACGTCCGGCCCGAGATCCGTCCCCACGTCCGCGCTCGCGTCGAGGGTCGATCCGTCCTGACCCGCGTCGAGCGGCGGGCGGTCGACGACCGTCGCGTCCGTTCCCGTCTCCGCCCTCGACGCGTCCACAACACCGCGATCCTCGGGCGGAGCGTCGAGCGTCGGCACGTCGGGCGCGTCCACGCCGAGGTCCATCGTCGGCGCGTCGGTCGAGCCGGTGTCCGCCGCCGCCGCGTCGGGAGGCACCGGGTCGGACGAGCACGCCGCGAGCGTTACCGCCAAGGAAGATCCCACGCATCGCCGCCACACTGCCCCGAGGCGCGACGCGCTCGCAACACAGCTCGCCTCCACCCTTCGCGGAGCCGCGCGCCCCGCTCCAGAGAGCCGCGCTCCCGCCTGCACCCAGCCGCGCGCCCTCCTCCGCGGAGCCGCCCCGCGCGCTCTCGCGATCCCCGTTCCCTCCTCCGCGAAGGCTTCTACCCTCCCTTCGCGCACCCCTCCCGGGCTTCCCGCGCACCCTCCTGGCCCGCGCACCCCGCTCACTTTTTCACGCAACCCGCGACACCCGCCGCCGAGGACCCGCGCGCACCCCGCAGGAGGCCCTCGCCATGCCCCACGACCACGCCCACTCCCCCGCCGTCGCGCTGCTCCTCTCCGTGATGGAGTCCCACCGCCCAGCGCTCCTCCGCTTCGCGCGCCGCCCCGGCCGCTCCTCCGCCGACGTCGACGACATCGTGCAGGACGCGCTCCTCCTCGCGTGGGAGCAGCGCGAGCGCTTCGACCCCACCCGCGGACGCCCCTCCTCCTGGCTCACGCGCCTCACGCACTTCGCCGCCCTCGCCCACGCGGAAGAACTCTCGCGCCGCACCGAGAACGAGGCCGGCCTCGACCCGCCTCCGTCGTTCACCGTCCCCGACGACACGCTCGCCCTCGCCGCGTGGCGCGACGCGATCGCGACGCTCCCGCCCGACGACCGCGACCTCGTGCTGCGCCGCGCCCTCGACGGCGCGACCTGGGACGAGCTCGCCGACGACCTCGGCACCACGCGGCAGTCGCTCCTGCGGCGCTTCGAGGCGCTCTCCGAAGCCCTCCGCCGCGCGCTTCGGTGACCCGACGTCGATTCCGCGGACAGAAATCCCGCCTCGCCCTCAGTACCCATGAGCGAAGCAGACAGCGCCCGACGGTCGGACGCCGCACCCCCTCGCTCACCGTGAGGACACCATGTCGAAGAAGACCACCGTCGCCGTTCCCTGCACCGTCACCCTCGCCACCGACGTCGCGCCCGTCGACGCCTCCATCGAGGAGAACGTCGCCGAGACCGAGCGCATGCTCCAGGGCGCGCGGCAGCGCTGGCCCGAGCTCCAGCGGCTCAACGGCGCGCAGCGCGCGAGCCCCAACGCGCGGGCGACCTTCAACCTCCTCGGCGCGATGAGCGCGCTCCTCGACGTGCTCTCGACGCCGCCGAGCGACACCCCCGACGCGTCGCCCAAGTACGCCGCCGCGCACAAGCGATGGGAGCGCCTGCGCGACCTCTTCGACACCGTCGGCCCGCAAGACGGAGGCGTCGACCCCGAGCGCTTCGAGGTCGAGCACCTGCGGCACGAGATCGCGACGCTGCGCGCGTGCCAGTCGCTCGCCGAGACGCTGGAGTCGATGGCGCGGGACTTCCGCGACCACGCCTTCGCCAAGGGCGACTCGCTCGCGGTGCCCGTCGAGCGCTCGCTCGACTTCGCCCGCTCGCTCTCGCGCAACGGCTTCTCCTCCGAGATGGCCCCGGTGATGAACGCGCTCCGCGCGCTCAGCGCCCCCGTGCGCCGCGCCGCCGAGGCGAAGGGCGAGCCGGAGGAGAGCGAGGAGACGGCGAAGGAGGCCGAAGCGAAGACCGCGTGAGCGGGGGGCGGCAGACGACGTCGACGTCGCGACAGGGGGTTCGCGACGTCGACGTCTGCCGTCGCGCTACCTCGCGCGCAGCCGCCGCACGTCGTCGGCGTTGAACGCGCCGTCCTCCTCGAAGAACTCCACGCGGCCCGTGTCGATGTCGTACACGCCGCCGACGACGCCGATCTTCTCCTCGGCGACCATCTCCTCGAGGATGAAGCTCCGCTCGATCACGGCCTGCACCGAGCGGCGCACGTTGATGCGCGCCACGCTCTCGACGAAGTCAGCGTTCTTCGAGTTGCGCTGCGCGGGGTCGGTCACCGACTGCTCCTGGTAGACCGCGGGCTGCACCTTCGAGATCAGCTCGGTCAGGTTGCCCATCTCGACGTGGTCGCACGCGCCCTTGATCGCGCCGCACTTGGTGTGGCCCAGCACCACCAGCAGCTTGCTGCCCGCGACCCGGCACGCGAACTCCATGCTGCCGAGGATGTCGGTGTTCACCACGTTCCCCGCGATGCGGATCGAGAACACGTCGCCGAGGCCCTGGTCGAAGATCAGCTCCGCCGACGTGCGGCTGTCGATGCACGACAGGATCGTCGCGAAGGGCCACTGACCGTCGCGCGTCGCGTTCACCTGCGCGAGCAGGTCGCGGTCGACCTGCAGGTTGTTCACGAACCGCTGGTTGCCCTCCTTGAGGAACTGCAACGCGCGGCGGGGCGTGATGGTCGCCTGGGTCTCTTTCGTGTGGGCCTTCATGCCCCTCGGGTAACGCTTCATGCGAAGCGAGGTCAAGCCGTCTCAAGAGACATCGCAGCGCCGTGCGACATCTATCCGCACCTCTCATTCCACAAACGAGAAGGTCAGCACCACCGGCCGCGCCTCGCGCCGCGCGCGCTCCCACGCCGCGACGCACGCGCGCTCCACCGCGTCGAGGTCGCGCGCGTCGCTCACGCGCACGACCGCCACGTCGGTCACCGCGAGCACGCGGAGGTCGACGTCGCCCGCGTCGGGCAGCGGCGCCCCCGACTCGAAGCCGTGCGACGGCACCACCACCAACCCCCCCACGCCCGCGCGCGCCATCTCTCGCACCGCGGGCACCGCCGCCGCCGCGCCCTCGAAGCCCGACGCCGCCAGCACCACCCGCTGCCCCGCCGCCGCCGCCCCCAGCGCCTCTCCCGCGGCCTCGCTCCCGCCGCCCTCGCTCCCCGCCACGCCCCGCGCGAGGAGGGCCGTGTAGAGCCGCCGCGCGCCCTCTCCGCCGCACCACGCCACCCGCGCCGCGAAGCCCTCGCGCGACAGCGCCTCGGCGCAGCGATCGATCGCGCCGCTCGCGCACCTCACGGCGTCACCCGATACACCCGCTGCTGCAGGCCCGACGGGATCACGCCCGCGCCGCGCGTCCCCGGCGCGCCGCCCATCCCCAGCGCGTACTCCGTCGCGTCGCTCACCGTCACCGTCGCCCCCGGCCCCACGATCACGCCCAGGCTCGGGCCGCCCCCGCCGCGCCCGCCGTTCCCACCGCGCCCACCGTTCCCGCCGCGCCCGCCGCGCCCCGCCGCCCCGAAGGGGCCGCCCCCCATCGCGCCGTCGGCGCCCGTCGTGCCCGCGCCGCCGCTGCCGCCCGTGCCCCCCTCGGCCGTCTCGATCCGCCCGTCGATCACCTCCACGCGGCTCGACATCCCCCACACGAACACCCCCACCGACGCGCCGCCCCCGGTGCCGCCGTGACCACCGTGACCGCCGCAGCCGCCGCCTCCGCCGCCGCCGCCCGCGGTGGTCGCCGACGCGCCGCCGCCGCCTCCGCCGCCGCCCTCGCCCCCGTCTCCGCCGTCACCGCTCGGCGCGGGCACGTACCCGAAGACCCCGAACTCGCCGAGCTGCACGGCCGCCCCGTCTCGGCCCGGCGCCCCGATCGCGCCCTCCCCCCCCTCGCCCGAGCCCATCACCCCGCCCGCGCCGCCCATCGCCGCCGTGAGCCCCCCAGGCGCCGCGCCGGCCGACCCCATCGCCCCCGCGGTGTTCACCCCGCCCGCGCCGCCTCGCCCCTGCGCGCAGCCCGCGCCGCCCATCGCCACCGCCGCGCTCGTCGCGCTCGCACCCACCATCGCCGCGCCCGTCACCGCGTCGCCGTCGTCTCCGTCGCGGCCGGGGCCTCCGCGGCCCGCGCGCAAGGTCACCCGACGGAGCGCCACGTCGGCGCTGTCGACCACGAAGAGCCCGTACACCGTCGCCTCGGGGATCGCCCCCGACGGAGACTCCCCCACGATCACCAGGTCGCTCAGCACCACCCGCCGCTGGAGCCCGTTGGCGCGCGCGCCCACCAGCACGCCGCGCAAGGTCGTCACGCTCATCGGGTCCGTCGCGCGGCGGAGCCATCCGCCCTCGTAGCGGCCCGAGATCGAGACGCCGTCGGGCAGGTCGTAGAACGGCAGCTCCGGCCCGCCGTCGCTCACCGCGCGCGCCGACGCGGGGTAGTCGCCCACGGCCACAAGAACGCTGTCGCGGCCCGAGGTCACCGCCACCGAGAGCCCGCGGTCGAGCGTGCGCACCGGCCGCGCGGGAGAGAGCCCGTCGGCCGTGTCGTCGCCCGCGGGCGACACGAAGACCGTGCGAGAGAGCACCCCGTCGACGCCGTCGCAGTTGGGGTCGAGGCCGTCGCCCGGGAGGTCTTCGGCGTCGGCGCGGCACGCGTCGATCCCGCTCGCGTCGGTGACGTCGCCGCCCGCGTCGATCACGTCGACGGAGACGTCGGTAGAGACGTCGGTGGCCGCGGCGTCGGCGGGGGCGCAGCGGAGCGCGTCTCCCTCTCCGCCCGCGGAGACGTAGCCCTCGCGGCAGCGCACCGTCGTCTCGGTGCAGCCGACCGCGAGCGCGCAGCACGCGACGAGTAGGCGGCGCATCGTGCCGTCGGAGCTACGACGGACGTCGCTCGGGCCGCAAGCTCCTTGCGCCCGCGCGCGCCACGGGCCAGCCCACGGCCTTGAAGATCTCGGCCACCGGGATGGGCAGGAGCGCGAGGCCCAGCACCACCGCGGCCTCGCGCCAGTCCCACTGGTGGTTCGTGCGGAACACGGGCTGGAGCGTGGGCACCACCAGCGACACCATGTGGATCGCCGCCGACACCAGCACCGCCGCCACCAGCAGCTTGTTCGAGAAGAACCCGAGCTTGAAGATCGACGCGGTGCGCGAGCGGCAGTTGAACGCGTGCGCGAGCGGCGCGAAGGCCAGGAGCGTGAACACCATGGTGAGCTTCGACGCGCGCACCTCGGCCACGGGGTGCCCGGGCCACAGCGGCAGCCAGTAGATCAGCATCGCGCTCGCGGCCATGAGCGCGCCCACGCCCAGGAGCGCCATCCAGTCTTCGCGCCCGAGGATCGGCGCGTCGGGGTGCCGCGGGGGCTCGCGCATCTGCCCCGACTCGGGGGGGTCGACCCCGAGCGCGAGCGCGGGCAGGCCGTTGGTGACGAGGTTGATCCAGAGGAGCTGCAGCGCCGTCAGCGGCGGAACCTCTCCCTGCGGGAAGAAGCCCGCCGCGAAGACCGCCATGCACAGCCCCGCGTTGGAGCTGAGCAGGAAGAAGATCGACTTCTGGATGTTGCGGTAGATCGCGCGGCCCTCGCGCACGGCCTCGACGATGGTCGCGAAGTTGTCGTCTTGCAGCACCATGTCGGCGGCCTCGCGCGCCACGTCGGTGCCGCCCTTGCCCATCGCGATCCCGATGGCGGCCTGCTTGATCGCGGGCGCGTCGTTCACGCCGTCGCCGGTCATCGCGACGACCTCGTTCCGCCGCTCTTGAAAGAGCCGCACGATGCGGAGCTTGTGCTCGGGGTCGACGCGCGCGAACACCCGCACCGACGGGAGCGCCGCCGCGAGGGCGTCGTCGTCCATCGTGCGCAGGTCGTCGCCGGTGAGCGCGCGGTCGCCCTCTCCCCAGAGGCCCAGCTCCTCGGCGATGGCCCTGGCCGTCACCGGGTGGTCGCCGGTGATCATCACCACCGTGATCCCCGCGGTCTTCGCGGCGGCGATGGCCTCCTTCACCTCGGGCCGCGGTGGATCGATGATCCCCACCATCCCGAGGAAGGTCAGCCCCACCTCGGCCTCCTCCCGGTCGAGGAGCTCCTCACCGCCCTCGCGCTCGGCCATCGCGAGCACCCGCATCGCGCGCGAGGAGTACCCCTCGGCCTGCGCCGCGAGCGCCGCGCGCCCCGCGTCGTCGAGCTCCACCACCCCGTCGTCGGTGCGCACCCGCGCGCACCGCGGGAGCAGCACCTCGACGGCGCCCTTCACCTGCGCCGCGAGCCGCGCCTCGCCGTCGGAGCCGCGGTAGCGCATCACCACGGTCATCCGCTTGCGCTCGCTGTTGAAGGGGATCGTGAGCGCGTGCTCGCAGCGCTCCATCAGCGTGCGCCGAGGGAGCATGGCCTTCTCCGAGAGCGCCACCAGCGCGGCCTCGGTGGGGTCGCCCGTGGCCGTCGGGGCCTCTTCACCCTCGACCCGCTTGAGCGCCGCGGTGTTCGCGAGCGCGCCCGCCGCGATGAGCCGCCGCAGCGACTCGGGGACGATCCTTCAGCGCCGCGCCCGCCTCGCGCAGCTCGCCGCGGTCGTCGTAGCCGCCGCCCGTGACCTCGACCTCGTGGCCGTGCACCGCCACCAGCCGCGCGGTCATCTCGTTGCGCGTGAGCGTGCCGGTCTTGTCGGTGCAGATCACCGTCGCGCACCCGAGGGTCTCGACCGCCGCGAGCTTGCGCACCACGCTCCCGCGGTGCGCCATGCGCTGCATCCCGAGCGCGAGGGTGATCGAGGTGATGGCGGGCAGGCCCTCGGGGATCACCGCCACCGCGAGGCTCACCGCGGTGAGGAGGAGCACGTGCCACGCGACCTCGCCGCGCAGCGCGCCCAGCGCGAAGAGCGCCGCGCTCAGCCCCAGGGTCACCCAGAGGATCTGCGCGCCGAAGCGCTCCAGCCGCTCCTCCAGGGGAGACTGCTGCTTCTGCACCTCGGCGAGCATCTTTCCGACGCGGCCGACCTGGGTCTTCTGGCCCGTGGCGACCACCACGCCGACGCCGTGGCCGTTCACCGCGGTGGTGCCGCTGAAGGCCATGGTCACCCGGTCGGCGATGGCCGTGGAGCCCTCGAGCGCGCGCGCGGCGTCTTTCTCGACGGGGGCGCTCTCGCCGGTGAGCTCGCCCTCGACGGTCTGAAGCTCCGTGGTCGACTCCAGCCGCAGGTCGGCCGGCACGCGGTCGCCCGCCTCGAGCAGCACCACGTCTCCGGGCACGAGCACCCGCGCGTCGACGTCGTGGGCCTCGCCGTGACGTCGCACCCGGCACCGCGCGGCGCCGAGCTTCATCAGCGCGTCGAGGGCCTTCTCGGCCTTGCGCTCTTGATAGAAGCCGATGACCGCGTTGACGATGACGATGGTGAGGATGGCGATGGCGTCGCCGAAGCGCGCGAGGCCCGTGCCGCCCTCGTGGCCCATCACCGCCACGCCCACGGCGATGCCCGCGGCCACGAGCAGCGTGCCCACCAGGGGGTTCAAGAACTGCCCGAGGATCTGCTTGAGCACCGACGGCCGCGCGGGGGGCGGCAGCGCGTTGGGGCCGTACTTCTCACGCCGCGCGCGGGCCTCGTCGTTCGAGAGCCCCTGCGCGGGGTCGGTGTCGAGCCTCGCGGCGACCTCGGAGGCCGGCAGCGCGTGCCACGCGACGTCGTTGGGCTCCATGGGCGGCGCGGACTGTATCCCAGGGTCGGGCGGGTTCAACGGTACGCGGCTCCCTGGGGCCCGGGCTTCGCGTCGGCGACGGCCTTGAGGAGCGCGAAGCTGGCCGCGGGGAGCATGGCCTCGGCGGAGGACTCGGTGGCGACGGAGCCCGGCGCGGGCGCGACCTCGTCGCAGGCCACGAGGAGGAGCGCGCCTTCGTCTTCGGCGCTGGCGAGGCCCAGCGCGGCGAGGCTGCCGCCGTCGGCGCGGATCACGTAGGGGGCGGCGTGGATCGCGCCGCGCAAGGGGGCGCGGTCGCCGAGGGTGACGCCGTCGGTGTCGACGCGGAGGCGCTCTCCGCCGGAGAGGTTCTGGAGGATGAAGGGCGCGTCGGGCTCGAGGGTGCGCGTGAGGTGGTTCAAGAGCGGGTCGAGGGTGGCGCCCGCGGCGAGGGCGAAGACGTGCGCGCTCGACGCGCCGAGGGGGACGCCGTCGAGGTCGACGTGGCGCGCGCGCGCGGCCCAGGGGCCCTCGGGCGCGGGGGGCCCGTCGCGGAACGCGCCGGGGGCTTCGAGGAGTACGACAGGGTCGGCGTGTTGAGAGAGCACGAGCATCCGTCGGTCGCGGCCCACGAGGAGGACCGCGGCCCAGCGGGCGCCGAGGTCGATGAGGGCGCGGCGGTGGTCGGCGTCGACGAGGTCGAGGCGGCCGGGGGTGGCCTCGACCACGGCCGCGCCGCCGCGGCGGCGGGCCCAGGCCGAGAGCGCGCTCCCCGCGAAGACGCCCACCGTGAGCCCGGGGAAGAGCCCGAGCCACGGCGTGGCGTGCTCCGCGGCGAAGAGCAGCACGAAGGCGGCGCTCGAGAGCGCGGTCGTCCCCGCCACCCCGGCGCTGAGCCAGGGCGGCGCCCCCACCAGCGGAACCCTCACCGACGAAGCGTCACTCATTCGGGCAACGCTAGTACATCCCTCGGGCGCGAGGCGTCAGTTCTCGGGCTCGTCGTCGTCGCCCTCGGAGCCGTTGAGGGCGACCATCAGCTCGCCGCTGGCCTTGAAGGTCACCTTGCGGCGCGCGGGGATGTCGATCTCGGCGCCGCTGGTCGGGTGGCGCCCCTTGCGGGCCTTGGTCTCCTTCACGTGGAAGGTGCCCAGCCCCGCGAGGGGCACCTTGCCGTCGCCGTCCTTCACCGCCTTGGCGAGCGCGTTGAACACCGACTCGAGGGTGCGAGCCGCCTGCTCCTTGCCGACGCCGAGCTCCGTCGACGCGATGTCGATCAGTTCCTTCTGTCTCATGGGTCACTCCCTTTCTGCTTGGCCCCTTCGGTCGCCACCGGTGACGGCGCCCGCTGCCCTCTCGAGCACGATCGCGTGCTCCCTCCGCGGAGACCTCGCGAAGGCCGTACGGCTCTCGCGGTCCCAGCTCGGCCTCGGCTGCGACGCCCTCGCGAGGACCTTCATCCCCGCTCCGGCCGCGGCCTCGGCCACCATCTCGTCGGCCCTGAGCGCCCGCTCCCCCGCGGCGCCGTCGGCGATCACCACCACCGCGCGCCCGCCGGGCTTGAGCGCCCGCGCCATCGCCCCGGCCATCGCCGCGAGCTCCCGCCGAAACCTCTCGACCCCCGCCTCGGGCGCGCGGAACCACCGCGCCGCGCCGACCTCTCCCTCGCCCATGGCCCTCGCGTCGAGGCCCAGCCACGCGTACCGCCGCGCGTGGTGCGCCGCGTAGTCGTAGGTGTTCGCGTAGGGGGGCGAGGTCACCACCGCGTCGACGCTCGCGTCGGGCACCGTGCCGAGCCGCGTGGCGTCGTCGACCGCCACGTCGACGCTCGCGTCGGGCGGCAGCGCCGCCGCGAGGGCGCCGAGGCACGCGCGCAGCTCGCGGGACTTGTACGAGAAGAGCCGCAGCGCCGCCCCAGGGGGGATGTCTTTGCGCACCCGCCGGGCGTCGGTGTCGCTCGCCTGGAACGACACCTTCACCAGCACCGACGACAGGAGCATGGGCAGGGCTTCTCTCACCACGCCCTTCGATGCCTCGACCTCGTCCCTGAGCGCGGAAAGTTCGGCCAACGTATGACTCGGGTACCAGACCGCCTCGCCCCTGGGCGCGTCGCGGCGCTCCCCGGCCTCGACGCGCATCGCAGCGCGCTCGCTCGCGGCGCGCGCGGCCTCGACGATGGCCTTGCGCTCGGCGTTGGTGGTCCGCCGGGTCTTGATCCGGCTCAGGGCGACCGCGAGGGGAGAGAGGTCGCGTCCCACGGCGCGCATCCCGGCCACCATGGCCTCGATCAGCACGGTGCCCGAGCCGCAGAAGGGGTCGAGCACGGTGGCCCCGCGCGGGAGCTCCAGCGCGGCGATCAGCGCGCGCGCCACCGCCGGGTGCAGCCGCGCCGGGTACGCGTGAAAGGGGTGCGTGAGCGCGGCGTCGTCCTCGCCCGGGGCGACCCTCAGCGCCGCGGCGAGCGCGGCGGCGAGGCGAGGGTCTCCGTACGTGTCCGCGGGGCCGCCGACGTTCACCAGCGCGCGCTTGCGGCGCGGGCCGCGCACCCACGGGCGCTGCGCGGAGGGGGGAGGTCTGCGCGTAGACATGGCCGCGCAGGGTCAGCGCGAAGGGGCGCGCGCGACAAGCCCTTGCGCGCGGCTCAGGCCACGGCGGACCAGTCGACGTAGACCTTCGCGGGGTTCGCGCGGTCGGCGTAGCCCCTGAGCACCGCGCCCGCGCGCAGCGCGCCGAGCCCCTGCATCGGGGGGTACTCGTAGAGGGTGGCGCTGAAGGGCGCGCCCTCGGAGGGCTGCACGTCGACGTCGATCGCGACGCGCTGGAACGAGAAGCTCCCCGCGCGGTTCTCCAGCGTGAAGCTGCCGCGGGCGCTGCGGTAGTCCCTCACCGTGAGTCGAACGGGCACGCCCGTCGCCGCGATCCCGCTGGGCGGCGGGCGCAGCGCGCCGAAGAGGAAGAGCGCGTACCCGGCCCCGAAGCCCACGGCCAGCGCGCCGAGCGTGAGGCCCGCCGCCGCGGCCAGGTTCGCCCCCCCGAGCGCGCCGGTCGCGGCCCCCACCGCGGCCCCGAGGAGGCCCAGCGCGAAGAGCGACAGCATCAGCCCCATCACGACCGCGTTCACCCGCGCCCCGGTGCGCGCGCGGGCGTGCGCCTCGTCCGCGACGCCCCGCACGAATTCCGCCACGCCTTGCCCCGACGCGACGCGCGCCTGCAACTGCTTCTGGAGCTCGATAGGGTCCATCCCTCCGACGCTACCGCGCCTTCAGTCCGCCCCGCGAGGCTTGTGCAGCCTTGTCATCCGGGCCAGCGCCGCCGACCGCACAGAGGTCACCCCCGCGGCCTCCACCGCGGCCCCGAGGGCGCGCAGGGTCGCCCCGGTGGTCACCACGTCGTCGACCAGCAGCACCCGCCGCCCCGCGAGCCGCTTCGGCGCCCTCACCCGAAAGGCCCCGGCCACGTTGGCCTCGCGACCCTCGATGTCGAGCGTGGTCTGCGAGCGCGTCGCCCTCGCCCGCTCCACCGCGCTCAGGTCGAGCCGCGCGCCCAGGGCCTCGGCCACCGCGCGGGAGAGCTCCGCCGACTGGTTGAAGCCCCGCGACGCGAGCCGCGACCGGTGCAGGGGCGCGGGCACCACCACGTCGACCTCTCCGCGCAGCGCGGCGAGCCGCGGCGCGAGCATCGCCCCGAGGTCGCGCGCCACGGCGGGGTCGTCGCCGTACTTCGCGCGGTGGATCGCCCGCGCCAGCGGCCCCTCGTGGCTCCAGGGCACCAGCACCCCCTCGGGAGGGTCGTCGGCCGCTTCGAGCGTCGAGGCGCACGCGGCGCACAGGGCCTCGGTGACGTAGGGCGCGTCGCATCCGCGGCACGCGCGCGGCGCCACGAGGTCGACGACGGCGGTGAGGGTGTCGGCGACCGCGCGCGCGATCGCGAGGGAGAGGTCGAGGGCTCGCATGGGCGGCCCTCTTCGGCGGCGGCGCGGAGAGGTTGCGCCCCTACGCGGGGCCGCTCTCTTCGCCCAGCACGACGTTGTCGATGAGGCGGGTGCCGCCCACGCGCACGGCCACCGCGAGGAGCGCGCGGTCGCCGTCGCGCAGCTCTCCCTCCAGCGGGAGGAGGGTCACCGGGTCGCGCAGCTCGACGTACTCGGTGGTGTCGACGGCGGCGTCGAGCTCCCGCGCGGCGACGTCGCGCAGCACGGAGACGTCGCGCGAGCCGTGCCCCCAGCGGCTCGCCGCGGTGGCGAGCGCCCTCGGTACGGCCCGCGCGCGCTCGCGGTCGACTGGGGAGAGGTAGCGGTTGCGCGAGCTCATCGCGAGCCCGTCGCGCTCTCGCACCGTGGGGTGGCCCACGACCTCGACGGGCATGAAGAGGTCGCGCGCCATGCGCTCGACGACCCTCCACTGCTGGTAGTCCTTGCGGCCGAAGACGGCGACGCAGGGGCCAGCGAGCGAGAAGAGCCGCGCGACCACGGTGGTCACGCCCTCGAAGTGCCCCGGTCGAAAGTCTCCGCAGAGCGGGCCCGTGAGCTCGGTGACGCGCACGCGGGTCTGCTCGCCCGGCGGGTACATCGCCTCGGGAGACGGCGCGAAGACCACGTCGACGCCAGCGTCTTCGCAGCGCGCGAGGTCGCCGTCGAGGTCGCGGGGGTAGCGCGAGAGGTCTTCGTTCGGGCCGAACTGCGTGGGGTTCACGAAGATCGACACCGTGACCAGGCCGTCTTCGCCGACGCGGCGGCGGGCCTCGGCGACGAGGGCGAGGTGGCCGTCGTGCAGGGCGCCCATGGTGGGCACGAAGGCGACGCGACGTCCCTCGGCGCGGGCGGCGTCGCACGCGGCGCGAAAGGCCTCGGGCTCGCGTACGACGCGCGGGGTCATTGGGTCGGCCCGTAGGTGGGCGAAGCGCTGAGCGAGGGCAGCGCGTCGGCCACGGTGGCGGGCCGCGGCGCGCCCAGGCCGAAGCTGTGCTCGGGCCCGGGGAAGACCCCGCTGCGCACCTCGTCGACGTAGGCGCGCGTCGCCTCGACGCCGCGCTGGAAGAGCTCTTCGAAGCGCTTGACGAAGCGCGGTCGCATCGCGTCGTTCAGGCCCAGGAGGTCGTACGACACGAGGATCTGCCCGTCGCACCCGACCCCCGCGCCGATGCCGATGGTGGGGACGTCGATCGCGCGGGTGATGCGCTCGGCGAGGGGCGCGGGCACGCCCTCGATCACCACGCCCCAGGCGCCCGCGTCGGCGACGGCGATGGCGTCTTCGAGGATCGACTCGGCCGCCTCGTCTCCGCGGCCCTGCACCTTGAAGCCGCCCATGGCGTGCACGCGCTGGGGCATGAGGCCGACGTGCGCGAGCACGGGGATGCCGTAGCGGGTCATGCGGTGGATGGCCTCGGCGACCTCGCGGCCGCCCTCGAGCTTCACCGACTCGCAGCCGCCCTCTTTCATCATGCGGCCCGCGTTGGCGACGGAGAGGTTGGCGTCGCCGTGGTAGCTCATGAAGGGCATGTCGCCGATGACGTGCGCGCGCTGCGCGCCGCGGGCGACGGCGCGGCAGTGGTAGATCACCTCGTCGAGGGTGACCGGCAGGGTGCTGGCGTTCCCCTGGATCACCATGCCGAGGGAGTCGCCCACGAGCATCGCGTCGACGCCCGCGGCGTCGAGCATGCGGGCGAAGGTGAAGTCGTAGGCGGTGACGAGGGCGAGCTTCTCGCCGCGGCCAGCGGTGGCCTTGCGGGCGCGGAGCTCCGGGACCGTGAGCTTCGACGGCATCGGAGGACTTCTTCCTGCTCGGTCACGGCCGTCGTGAGTGACGGTCCGCGCCGGCGAGGGCAACGCTACCACGGGGTTCACACGAACGTCACAAGGGCTCCCTCACGGCGTGAGTGGGCCGCGCTGGGTGCGTGGGTTGCGCGGAGCAACGGCCGTGCGGCACGCTGCTGGGTATGGGTGGCGCGGCCAAGGTGATCGACTGGAACGGGACGGACCTCCCCGACGGGGTGAGTGAGCTTCTCGCGGGGCTCCCGCCGGGGCGCTACCGACTCGCCGCGGTGTCTGCGGACGACGAAGCAGACCTGACCTCTGCCGCAGAGCCGGGCGACGTTCTCCCTCCTGAGCTCCAGGATCGTGTGCGCGCTGGCATTCGGAGCATCGTGGAAGGTCGAGGCATCTCGCTCGCGGAGGTTGACGCGCGGCTGCGAGCGACCATCGCCGCGTCGCGCACCCGGTGACCGCCGATCGCGTCGAGTTCTCACCCGAAGCGGCGGCCGAGCTCGACGACTTGGTGGCGTACATCGCGGAACGAAACCCAAGCGCTGCTGAACGGGTGCGCGCCACCTTCATGCAGGCCGTAGCGACGCTCGCCGCGACCGCGCCACGCACCGAGGGCCGCGAGGTCACGCTCGACACCGGGGAGAAGTGTCGGCGTTGGTACGTCGCTCCCGTGTTGCTGTTTTATCAGCGCGCGCCCGAAGCGCTGTACGTCGTACACGTCTGGCATCACGCCCGCGCGCCCATCGCGCGATGACGTGAGCGGTGGCGGTACAGTGGCGCCCCCATCGCCCCGAGGACGCCCGTGACCAACCCGCTCATCTCTGACCGCGACGTGGCCTTCGTGCTGTACGAGCTCCTCGACGTGGCGCGCCTCGGCGCGCTGCCGCATTTCGACGGCTACTCCCGCGAGACCTTCGACCTCGTGCTCGACAACGCCCGCCGCCTCGCGCGCGAGGTGCTCTTCCCCGCGTTCCGCGCGATGGACCTCGCCCCCCCGCGGCTGGAAGACGGCCGCGTGCGCGTCCACCCCGCGATGCGGTCGCTCTACCCGGCGATGGTGGAGCAGGGCTTCGTCCACGCGACGCGCCCGAACGAGGTGGGCGGGCAGCAGCTCCCGCAGGTCGTGGCGGCGATGGCGACGGCGTACCTGATGGCGGCGAACGCGGCGGCCTACGGGTACGTCGGCCTCACCAGCGGCGCCGCGCACCTCATCGAGGCGTTTGGCACCGACGCGCTGCGCGAGACCTTCATGCGGCCGATGTACGAAGGGCGGTGGACGGGCACCATGGCCCTCACCGAGCCGCACGCGGGGTCTTCGTTGGGAGACATCCGTACGCGCGCCACGCCACGGAGCGACGGCAGCTACGCGATGCAGGGCGCCAAGGTCTTCATCTCCGGCGGCGACCAGGACATCACCGAGAACATCGTCCACCTGGTGCTCGCGCGCATCGACGGGGCACCCGCGGGCACGCGCGGGGTCTCGCTCTTCGCGGTGCCGCGACTGCGCCCTGAAGGAGACACCCTCGTACCGAACGACGTCCACGCGGCGGGCGTGTTCCACAAGATGGGGTGGAAGGGTCTCCCTTCGATCGCGCTCAACCTGGGCGACGAGGGCGACTGCCGCGGGTGGCTCGTGGGGCCCGAGGGGCGCGGGCTCGCGTGCATGTTCCAGATGATGAACGAGGCGCGGCTGATGGTCGGGATGAACGCCGCCGCCACGGCCTCGGTCGCCTACCACGAGGCGCTGGAGTACGCGCGCTCACGCACCCAGGGCCGCGCCCTCGCGGGCACCGGCGGCGGCGAGATGGTGCCGATCATCGAGCACGCCGACGTGCGGCGGATGCTCCTGCGGCAGAAGTCCATCGTCGAGGGGAGCCTCGCGCTGCTCGCGACGACGGCGCTCTACGCCGACCTCGCGGCGCACGGCGACGGCGACGTGAAGCGCGACGCGCAGCGTATGCTCGACCTGCTCACGCCGGTGGCGAAGAGCTTCCCCGCGGAGCGCGGGTTCGAGAGCAACGCGCTCGCGGTGCAGGTGCACGGGGGCTACGGGTACACGAGCGAGTACCTGCCCGAGGCGTGGCTGCGCGATCAGAAGCTCAACACGATCCACGAGGGCACGACGGGCATCCAGGCGATGGACCTCCTGGGTCGCAAGGTGATGGCCGAGGGCGGCGCGGCGCTGATGGCGCTCGGCGCGACGATCTCGACCGCGATCGACGACGCGCGGGCGGCGGGTGTGGAGGCCGCGTGGTGCGACGCGCTCGCGGCGGCGGTGGAGTCGTTGGGCGGGCTCACGATGGAGCTCGGCGCGAAGGGCGCGTCGGGCGACCGCGAGGGGCTGCTCCTGCACGCGACGGACTACCTCGACCTGATGGGCGTGGTGGTGATCGCGTGGCAGTGGCTCGCGATGGCCGCCGCGGCGCAGCGCGGCCTCGCGCAGAGCGCGGTCGCGGAGGACTTCTACCGAGGAAAGCTCGCCGCGGCGCGGTACTGGTTCGCGAACGAAGTCCCGCGGGTGGGGGAGCTGGTCGCGCGGATTCGCGAAGGCGATCGGGCCTACGCCGACGCGAAGGCCGAGTGGTTCTGAGGGGGAGCGCTCAGAGCTCGACAGCCCCGAGCAGCGGCACCGCGCCGATGCGCACCGAGCGGTCTTCGCGGGAGAGGCCCTCGACGAGACGCGGGAGCTGCATCGCGGGGAGCATCCGCGCGCCCGCGCGCATCGGCGAGAAGAAGTCGTCCCAGTGCGAGAGGAGCACCGCGCCCGGGGTGAAGGCCGACATCACCCGCGTCGTGAAGCGCTCGGTGGTGGTCCACCCCGCGACGCACATGAGCAAGAGATCGACGTCGCGCTCGACGCGCGCGTCGACGAGGTTCGCGCTCCCGAGGTGATAGATGCGCCGACCGGCCACGCGCAGGTCGACGCCGAAGACCGCGCCGCAGCGGTAGTGGTGCGCGCGCGTCGGCACCTGATCGCAGTCGGCGATGTCTCCAGGGAAGGGCACGCGCCCCAGCGCGAAGGCCGAGTGAACGCTCGGGACGAAGCGCAGTTCGAAGGGCCCCACCTCGACGCGCACGGGCTCGGTGCGCATCGCCGACTCCACGTCGACGACCTGCGCCTCGGGCAAGCCAGCAGCCCGGCAGAGCGTCGCGCAGGAGCGAGAGCCGTACACCGTCGCGCCGGTGCGCCGCGCGATCACGGGCACGTCGAGCGCGTGGTCGAAATGCGTGTGCCCCGCGACGATGGCGTCGGCCTTCGGCGCGTAGCGCGCGACGGCGTCGAGGTCGCTCCGGAGCGATGAGGCGACGACCCGCGGGAGCGACGCGCGGGTGAGGTAGGGGTCGATCAGCACGGTCGTGCCGCCGTGCTCGATGGAGAATCCCGCCGTGCCGAGCCACGTCACGCGCACAGGGTCGCGCTCTCTCGGCACAGTGAACGCGCTCGCTGGAAACGGAATGTCGCCCGGTCTCACGCCGCGGGAGGATAGTCGATCGGACTCTTCCGGGCGGAGGGCGCGTGGGGTGGGCGCTTCGGGCACGGCGTCGTCTCGACCCCTCGCTCACTCGCAGGCGATCATCAGGCCACCGCCGTGCGCATCGCTCTCGTCGCCGTCGCCCTCGCCCTCGCGCCGGCCACCGCGCGCGCCCAGACCCGCTTCACGTGGACGCCCTCGCTCGCCGGCGCGGTGCACACGCGCCTCCGCGGCGACGCCGAGGTCGACGGCGCCTTCGACCTCCTCGTCGAGGGCTTCGTCGGCGCCGCGGGCGCGCGCGGCGGGGCCTTCGTCGGCGGTCGCGTCACGGGGCACGGCGAGCTCTCCGCGTCCGCGGGCGCGGCGCTCGCCATCCACCTCTCTCGCAGCGACCCCGGGACCTCCCTCGTGCTCTCGCTCGGCGGCGCGCTCGGGTCGCGCGACGGCCTCGACCCCGCGGCCCTCGCGCGCGCCTGGTGGGGCCTGCGCGGCCTCATCGACGGAAGCTCCCCCTACGAGATCGCGGTCGGCCTGTGGGCTGAAGCCCGCTACCACCCCACCGACGGCGCGGTGGACCTCGTCGCGGGCGTGAGCGTCGACCCGTGGGCGCTCGCGGCGCCCTTCCGCTTCATCGCGGGCGCCCTCTCGCGCTGAGCGCCGCGGCCCGACGCGGGCCGGGCGGTCGAGGGCTCAGGGGAAGCGCGGGAGCCCTCCGCTCTGGAAGTCGAGCGTCGCCGCGAAGGCGGGCACGTAGGTCTGGTCGTGCCAGCCGATCGAGGTGACCGCGTTGTCGTCGCACTGCTGACCCGCCGGGAGGTTCGCGCAGTATCGTCCGCCGTTGCGCGCGATGCCGGCGAGCGCCATGCGCCCGTTCTGGTACGCGAAGCACGGCCCGCCGGAGTCACCGCCGCCCTGGATCTGCCCCTGCGCGTTCGGCGTGAAGCTGTAGAAGGGCCCACCGGTCCAGTAGCCCGACACGGTCATGTAGGCCCATCGGGCCTGGCCGTCGATCACGGCGCCGCCGCCGGGCGCGAAGGAGCTCGTGCCGTAGCCGAAGCAGTAGAGCCCGGCGCCCATCAGCGACGGGAGCGTGCCTTGGTACATGGGCATCGTGTAGCCCGTGGCGCTGCCGTTCAGCGTGATGGGGGTCTGGAGCCGCACGAGGGCGAGGTCGGCGTTCGAGAGGATCCGCACCTGCGCCGCGGTGTACCGCGTGCCGCCGTGGTCGACGAGCACGGGGCCGGTGGGCTGCGCGAACCCGAAGCAGTGCGCCGCGGTGAGCACCCACGCGTTCTTGTAGAGCACGCCAGAGCAGAGCCCCCCGGACGAGCTCACGCGCACGAGGCCGTAGCGAGCGGCCACCGCGTCGGAGAGCACGGTGCCGTTCACGATGTCTTGCTCGACGCTGCCGAGGTCTTCCGGCGCGTCGTCGACCGGCGCGCAGGCGTTGGTCGCCACCACGCCGCAGAGGAACAGAGAGAGCAGGCGCTTGTTCATGAGGTCGCTCCTTGTCGCGAGTCCGTCGGCGCGTCGCGCCGCGTGGGCGCCGCTGCGCCGCGGACGCAGAGCGGTAGAGCAGCGCGCGTGCCACTCGTCCGCTCGCGGCGTTTTCGCGATGACCTCTCCGCGCTGCGAGACGCGCGCGACTCGCTCGCGCCTCCCGCGTCACGCTCGCGGGCCGCGCAGCGCGCGGGCTCGCGCGAAGGAGGATGTCGCCCGACGTCGCGCGCCCTTGGGTCGCGGCGCTCACTCCACGATGAGCTCGAACAAGGAGAGGTAGCCGTACGCGCCGCGCTCGATGGAGAGGTCGACGAAGAGACGTCCCCACGCGTCGGGGCGCAGGCCCGAGAGCGCCGCGATCGCGCCGTCGTTCGTCGTCGCCCCGTCGCGACCCGCGCCCGCGCCTGCGCCCGAGGTCTGCAGCGTGGTCGACGCGGCCGCGGCGCCGCGCACGGTGTATCGCGTCACCCGCACCTCGGGGTCTTCGCGCGCGCCGAAGAGCCGGAGCGTGTACGCGCGCGACGGGTCGAGCCCGATCAGCGAGAGACCTCCGGGGTTGTCGGGGCCGTCGGTGTAGAAGAAATCTTCGGTGGCGGTGCCGACCGCGAGCGTCGAGAGTCGCGAGGGCGACGGCCAGAGGAGCCCGCCGTTGCGACGGCCGTTCGCGAGGAAGCCTCCCGTGATCACGACCTCGACCCCGGTCGCCTCGCCCGTCGCGGTGACGAGGCCGCGCTTGCGCTCTCCAGCGAGCACCGCGGCGCCGCCGTCGATGGGGAACCAGTTGTTCCAACGCTGGCCCATGTAGTCGGGCGACGCGGTGGGCTCTCCGTCGAGGGTGTTCCCCGGGCCGAGGTCGACGAGCACGCGAGCGCCCGACGCGAGGGTGATCGAGGGCGGGCCCGCGGGGGGTCTCGGGCGCGCCGCGGCTTCGAGCGCCGAACGGATCGCGCGGTGCCAGAGCGCGTACCCGCTCTCGGAGAGGTGCAGACCGTCGGAGACGAAGAGCGACGCGTCGGGCGGAGACCCCGTCGCGAGGAACGCGGGCGCGACATCGACGTAGCGAAGGCCCGGGTCGCCGTCGGCCAGCGACGCGGCCGAGGCGTTGAAGGCGCTCGCGGAGGGCCACTGGCTCCAGCGCGCGCGCGTCGGGGTCACGCCGACGAAGAGCACCGGGCGGTCCCACCCGAGCTCGCGCCCGAGGCGCCAGCGGAGGCAGCGCAACCGATCGAACACCACGGACGGCGAGACGCCCGCGTCGATGTCGTTCGTCCCCGCGAACACCACCACCGCGCGCGGGTCGTGCACGCTCACCAACGCGCGTGCGTGCACCGCGACCTCCGCGAGCTGCGCGCCGCCCATCCCACGTTGGATCGGGTCGTAGTCCGAGAACGACCGCGCGAGCCCCGCCCACCGTCGGATCGACGAGCTGCCGACGAAGACCACGCCCCCGCGCGGCCACGGCCCCTCCGCGTCCTGGGCGGCCCAGCGCGCCACGGTCGACGCGTACTGCGGGACGAAGCGGTCGACCTCGGCGCACACCTCGCCCCCGTACGGCGGCGCCCACGCCGCGTCGGGGCGCGCGTCGGGCGGGTCGCCACCGAGGTCGCTGCTCGTCGAGCCCGCGTCCGCGCGCTGCGCGTCCGTCGAAGGGAGGTCGGCGACGGGCGCGCGGTCGTCACGCCCCGCGTCGGTGGTTGTGGGCGATCCGTCGCACGACGCGACGAGCGCTGCCATGCCGAACGCGAGGCCACCACGCACGAACGCAACCTCCGGCGCGCCCTCGCAGGAGAGGGCCCGCGCGATGGCTTCGACTACCGCGCGGCGTCGGTTCTGTCACCGGCGGAGGCGCGCGATCACGGCCACGGAGGAGGTGGCTCGCCCCTTCAACGGCGCGGACGGCGCCGTCGCTCCCATGCGTCGATCGGGCGCTCGGCACCGCGGCGTGACCGCGCCCCGTAGGCGCCCCGCACCCATCCACCCCGTCAATGTCTCCCATCGCTCCTATCTCTTGGACTGATGGGTCGCGCGGACCGACTCTCCGCCCTCGACGCGCGGCCGACGCGCGCAGGAGGCGTTCCATGGAGACCAGCGGCAACACGATCCTCATCACGGGCGGCGGTTCGGGCATCGGGCGGGGGCTCGCCGAGGCGCTCCACGCGCGCGGCAACACGGTCATCATCGCGGGGCGACGGCAGTCCGCCCTCGACGAGACCACCGCGGCCAACCCGGGCATGGCCTCGATGACCCTCGACGTCGAGCGCGCCGACGAGGTCCGCGCCTTCGCCGCGAAGGTCGCCGCGGCCTACCCCTCCCTCAACGTGCTCATCAACAACGCCGGCATCATGCGCGCTGAAGACCTCCGCGCGCAGCCCGACGACCTCGCCGACGCCGAGGCCATGGTGGTGACCAACCTCCTCGGACCCATCCGCCTCACCGCGGCGCTGCTCCCGACGCTCCGCAAGCAGCCGCGCTCGGCCGTCGTCAACGTCTCGTCCGGCCTCGCGTTCGTGCCCCTCGCCATCACGCCGACGTACTCCGCCACCAAGGCCGCGCTGCACTCGTACACCGAGTCGCTCCGCGCGCAGCTCGCGGGCACCACCACCGAGGTCATCGAGGTCATCCCCCCCGCGGTGCAGACCGACCTCATGCCGGGGTCGAAGACCAACCCCCGCGGGATGAGCCTCGACGCGTACATCTCCGAGGTGATGTCGCTCCTCGACGCCCACCCGGGCGCCCCCGAGGTGAACGTCGAGCGGGTGAAGCTCCTTCGCGACGCGGCCGCCGAAGGGCGCTACGCCGAGGTGTTCCAGATGCTCAACGGCGCGCCGCGCTGAGGCCGCGGGGAGCCGCGCCCGCCTCGCGCATCTCAGCGCTCGGTCCTCTTTTCCGTTGACGCCCACGCTCCATGGGAGAAGGCATCGACCCATGATCGAGCTGAGCGCCGACGAGCTTCGCGACCGGGCCTCCTCCACCGCGCGCGAGTGGCTGGTCACCAACGGCCTCGGCGGCTTCGCCGCGGGCACCGTCTCGGGCATCGCCACCCGCCGCTACCACGGCCTCCTCGTCGCAGCGCTCGCCCCACCGCGGGGCCGCAACGTGCTCGTGTCGCACCTCGACGAGACCGTCACCCTGCGCTTCTTGAAGGCGCCCCTCGCGTCGCACCTCTTCCCCGCGGGGGTGGTCTTCCCCGAGGGCTACAAGGCCCTCGAGCACTTCTCGCTCTCGCCGCTCCCCACCTGGCGATGGCGCGTCGGCGCGGCCGTGATCGAGAAGTCGGTGTGCATGCCCCACGGGCAGAACACCACCGTCGTCCGCTACACCCTCGTGAGCGCGCCCGGCGCCGTGGCCCTCGCCGTGCGCCCCTTCTGCGCCTTCAGGGATTTTCACCAGCACGCCCGCGAGAACCCCCGCGCGCGCGTCGCCGCCGACGTGGCCCGCGACCGCCCCGGCGCCATCGTGATCCGCCCGTACCCCGCCCTCCCCGCGGTCACCATGATCGCCCCCGGCGTGTGGAACCCCTCCCCCGACTGGTGGCGCGACTTCGTCCACGAGCACGAGCGCGAGCGCGGCCTCGACGAGGTCGAAGACCTCTTCACCCCAGGGGAGTTCGTGCTCGCCCTCGCGCCCGGAGAGAGCGCCCACGTCACCCTCACCGCCGAGCAGCGCTTCACCGACGACCCCGCGAAGCTCGAGGCCCGCGAGGTCGCGCGCTTGAATTCCCTCGCGCCCGAGAGCGAGCCCGACGCGCGCGTGAGGGCCCTGCACGTCGCCGTCGACGCCTACCGCGCCGACGCCGCGCGGCCCCCCGCCCTCCTCGCGGGCTACCCCTGGTTCGAAGACTGGGGCCGCGACACGCTCATCGCCTTCACGGGCTGCTACCTCGTGCCGAAGCGCCTCGACGAGGGCAGAGACCTCCTCGCGGCCTTCGCCCGCTACGTCGACCACGGGATGCTCCCCAACCGCTTCTCCGACGGCGGCGGAGGCCAGGCCGACTACAACACCCTCGACGCGCCCGTGTGGTTCTTCCACGCCGCGCGGCGGTACCTGCAGTACAGCGGCGACCACAAGTTCGGCCGCGACGTCTTGTGGGGCGCCCTGCACGAGGTCGCGCGCGGGCTCTTCGAGGGCACCCGCTACGGCATCGGCGTCGGGCCCGACGGGCTGCTCTACGGCGGCGACCCCACCACGCAGCTCACGTGGATGGACGCCAAGGTCGGCGACGTGGTCTTCACCCCCCGCGACGGCGCGCCCGTCGAGGTGAACGCCCTGTGGCACGCGGGCCTGCGCACCCTCGCGTGGATGGCCCGCGCCTACGGCGACCCCGACGCCGCCGCCCGCTGGGCCGCCGACGCCGACCGCGCGAGGAGAGCTTTCGCGCGCGCTTCTGGAACGACACCACCCGCTACCTCAACGACGTGGCGAAGCGCGACGGGGGCCACGACGCGAGCGTGCGACCCAACGCCCTCTACGCCCTCGCGACGCCGGGCGACCTCGTGCCGCTGGAGCAGTGCGAGGCCGTGCTCAAGCGCGCCCGCGAGGAGCTCCTCGTGCCGCTCGGGGTGCGCACCCTCTCGCCCCACGACCCGCGCTACCGCGGGCGCTACACCGGCGACCCGTGGTCCCGCGACAGCGCGTACCACCAAGGGACGGCGTGGCCCTTCCTCCTCGGGGCGTACACCTCGGCGCTCACCCGCACCGCACGGCGAACGGGTGACCCCGAGGCGCTGCGCGCCGCCCGCCGCGAGGTGATGGCCCTCTTCAGCGGCCTCGACGAGGCCCTGCGCGCCCAGGGGCTCGGGCACCTCCCCGAGGTGCTCGACGGAGACCCCCCGCACCGCCACGTCGGGTGCTTCGCGCAGGCGTGGTCCGACGCCGAGGCGCTGCGCGCCCTGGTCGAAGACGGGCAGGGCCTCGGCCCCGACGACGAGCCGTGAGCGCGCGGCACCATTTGCCCTACGCCCCATCGGACCGATAAGGTTGGGCCGTGGCGCACGCCGGCGACATCCTCGCCGATCGATGGATCCTCGCCGAGAAGATCGACGCGGGGGCGATGGGGGAGATCTTTCGCGCGCGCCACCGCGACCGACCCGGCGACGTCGCCGTGAAGGTGCTCATGGCCGACGTGTTCGCCCGCGACAAGGGCGCCGTCGAGCGCTTCCTCCGCGAGTCGCGCATCGCCGCGCGGCTGCAGCACACCAACGTCGTGCGCGTCGTCGACTACGGCCTCGCCGCCGACGGCCGGCCCTTCCTCGTGATGGAGCTCCTCCACGGGGAGTCCCTCGCGAAGCGCCTGCACCGCACCGCCCGCCTGCCGCCCGCCGAGGCCCTCGACATCGTGCGCGGCGTCGCGAGCGCCCTCGACCGCGCGCACGGCGAGGGCATCGTCCACCGCGACCTCAAGCCCGAGAACATCTTCCTCTCCATCGACGCCGAGGGCGCGGTGACCGTGAAGGTCCTCGACTTCGGCGTGGCGAAGTTCACCGACTCGCTCTCCGACGGCGCCCACGCCACCACCAGCAACACCCTCGTCGGCACGCCGCGGTACATGTCCCCCGAGCAGGCCCGCTCGTCGCGCGAGCTCGACGGCCGCAGCGACCTCTGGGCCCTCGGGATGCTCGCCTACGAGATGCTCGCGGGCCGCCACCCCTTCGAGGGCGAGGCCATCGCAGAGCTCCTCGTCGCCATCCTCACGCACCGCATCGAGGCCCCCTCCGAGGTCAACCCCGCGCTCCCCGCCTCCGTCGACGCGTGGATGCAGAAGGCCCTCGCCCGCGCCCGCGGCGACCGCTTCTCCTCGGGCCGCGACATGGCCGACGCCCTCGCGCTCGCCCTCGAAGGCCACGACGAGTCCGCGTGGCGTGTGGGCTCCAGCGCCATCACCTCGGGCGCCACCCGCGAAGAGGCCCGCGCCGGAGGCACCCTGCGCGTCAAGCGCCCCGCCCTGCGCGCCCTCGAGCCCACCCCCGAGGCTACCGCCGAGTCGACCTCGAAGCTCCCCGCCGCGGCCGTGTCCGAGCCCACGCCCGGCCACGGGATCGCCGTCGCCGCGCCGCCCGCCGCCGTCGTCGACGCCACGCGCGCGACGGGCCGCTCGCGCCTGCGGGCCTCGTGGTGGATCGCCCTCCCCATGGCCCTCGTCGCGGGCCTCGGCATCGTCGCCATCGCCCGGCTCGTGCGCCACGAGCCCGCCGCCCCGCCCGTGAGCAGCGCCCACGCGCCGCCCGAGCGGCCCGACCCCGCGCCTGTGCTTCCTGCGCCCGCGCCGCCCGCGCCTGCGCCTCCCGCGCCCGCGGCGCCCAGCCCCGCCGCGCTCGAACCTCCTGCCCCGCAGGAGCTCTCCGCCGAGGGCGACGATCCCCCCTCGCGCGGCGGGAGACACCGGCGACACCACCACACACCCACAGGGTCTGACCGAGAGCCGCGGCAAGGAAACCGCCGCGAGGGGGCGACGACGCAGCCCCCGACGATGTACGATCCCACCGGCATCTAGGCCGATGGGACGACGCCACTCCGAGACCCGCGCCGCTGTGACCGCAGCGCTGCTCCTGGCCGCGCTCTCGCTGACGTCGACCTCCGCCGCGCAGACCGCGCCGAGAGAGGGCCCGGCCCCGCCCACCGCGGCCATCGAAGCCCACGCCCAGCAGCTCTACCAGATCGGCCGCGAGCGCTTCCGCGCCGAGGACTTCGACGGCGCGCGCGCGGCCTTCGCGGCCTCCCTCGACGTGGTCGACAGCCCCAACACCCGGATGTACCTCGGCCGCTCGCTCCAGCACCTCGGCCGCAACGCCGAGGCCTGGGCGATGCTCGACCGCGCGGCCTCCGACGCCGCGGCGCGGGCCGAGGCCGAGCCCCGCTACGCCGCCACCCGCGACAGCGCCCGCGCCGAGGCCGACGCGCTCGCGCCCTCGGTGGCCCGGCTCGTGGTCGAGGTCACGCCCGCCCCCGCCGACGTCACCGTGCGCGTGAACGGCCACCCCATCCAGCGCGCGCTCCTCGGCGCGTCGCTCCCGATGGACCCGGGCGAGGCCCGCGTCGAGGTCTCGGCGCCGGGCTACCGCGGCTCCGCCGAGCGCGTGACGCTCTCGGCCGACGCGTCGCGCACCGTGGCCCTCGCGATGGCCGCGCTGCCGCCCCCGCCGCGGCCCCGCGCGCCCCGAGCGCTCACCGCCGTGACGCCCCCGACCCGCACCTCTCCGTGGCGCGTCGCGGGCGTGGTCACCGCCGCCGCGGGCGTCGCGACCCTCGCCGTGGGCGTGGGCTTCGCCCTCGTCGCGCAGGGCGACTACGACGTCCTCCGCGCGCGGGGCTCGGGCGACGACGCGCAGGTCGACGAGGGGATCTTTCACCGCGACCTGGGCAACGCGCTGATGTTCGTCGGCGCGACGGCGGCGGTCTCGGGCGTGCTGCTGTGGTGGGTCACGGGCCGCGCGCCCACCGAGACGCGCGCGGGGCCCTCGCTGTCGGTCGGCCCGCGCGGGCTCTCCGTGGGCGGGAGCTTCTGATGCGCGCGCGCGCCCTCGCCGCCGCGCTCCTCGCGCCGCTCGCGTCGGGCTGCGTGCTCGACTTCGAGCAGTTCCGCGGCGGCGCGCGGGCCGACGTGCCCGCCGTCGAAGACCGCTACGCGCCCGTCGACGTTTCCTTCGACGCGGGCGTGGTCGACGCGGGCTCGCCCGTGGTCGAGGTCGGCGTCGACGTCCCGACGCGCCCGTCGTCGACGCGGGCTGCGGCGAGCCCGCCACCGCGCGCGTTCGCCTCGCCCACATGGCCTCGGGCTTCGCCCCCGTCGACCTGTGCATGCGCCGCGCGCTCGCCGGCGTGGCCTTCTCGGGCGTCGACGCGATGGAGTGGCCCGACGGCGGCGTGGGCTACCGCCAGGTCACGCGCCACGTCGCCACCAACACCCCGGTGCTCGTCACCAACGAGCTCTGGCAGTTCGCGGTGGTGCCCGCGGGCACCGTCTGCGCCGAGGTCGGCACCTCGCGCGAGGCCATCGCCGTGTTGAACTTCCGCCCCGAGCCGCGCTCGCTCACCACGCTGTTGTTCTCGTCGCAGCGCGGCAGCGAGGGCCTCGTGGGCGTGCTCGGCGCACTGAGCGACCGCGCCTGCGGCACCTGCCCGGCGGGCACCCTCGACATCCGCGCCGTGCACGCGAGCCTCGCGTCGGCGGGCGAGCGCCTCGAGCTCTCGATCAACTACAACACCGACCCGACCACGGGCCCCGGGCTCGTGAACGTGATCTTCGCGACGAACGTGCCCTACGGAGGCACCGCGCCGGTGGGCGGCACGGGCTTCGACTGCGACAACGCGTGGTGGCTCGCGAGCCAGCTCCCCGAGGAGGAGACCGTGCAGTTCGCCGCGCGCGCCGTGGGCGGCGGCGACGTCGACGTCGCCCGCAGCGAGCGCGTGCCGCTCAAGGGCCAGCTCCTGCGGCGCAGCCGCATGGCGTCGCTGTTCTTCACCGGCGACGGCACGCCGCAGTCTCCGCCCGAGTTCGTGCTCTGCTACGAGGGCGCGCTCGACGCCGGGATGAACGTCTGCGACAACGTGCCCGCCCTCGCGAGGGACGCGGGCGCGGCCGACGCGGGGCAGGTCGACGCCTCGGTGACAGACGACGTCGACGTCGCCGACGCGGCGGCCCCGACCGACGCCTCGACCTGGGGCGACGCCCTCATCGGCGACCCGCGCTGACACGCACTCACACTGGTTATCCCTGATTTCGCGAGGCCGCGCGGAGCGCTCTACTCCGCGCACGCCTCGTGAACCCACCCCGCGCACGCACCCTCGCCCTCGCCCTCGCCCTCGGGTGGGGCGCCCTCGTGGTCGGCGGCCTCGCCGCCCTCGACCGCTACGCCCTCACCCCGGGCCCCGTCGCCGCCGCGCGCGTCGAGCGCGTCTCCGACGCCTCGCTCCGCGCCCCCGACGGGAGGCTCGCGCTGCACGTCTTCGCGCACCCGCGATGCCCCTGCACCCGCGCCACGCTCTCGGAGCTCGAGCGCTTGATGGCGCGCGTGGGCGACCGCGTCGCGGTGACCGTGTGGTTCCGCGCCGACGACGACGCGTGGCGCGAGACCGCCACCGCGCGCAGGGCCCTCGCGATCCCGGGTCTGCGCGTCGAGGCTGATCCGCGCGGCGCGCGCGCGGCGCGGGCGGGCGCGCGGACCTCGGGCGAGGTCGTCGCCGTCGACGCCTCGGGCAACGTGCGCTTCCGCGGAGGGATCACCCCCGCGCGCGGCCACGAGGGCGACAACGAGGGCCGCCGCGCCCTCGAGGCCCTCGCCCGATCGATCACCACGCCCTCTCCCGCGGGGCGCTCGCTCGTCGCCCACGCCTACGGCTGCGCCCTCCACGACCCCTCTTCGAGGACCCGATGACCACCGCCCTCTCGCTCAGACCCTCCGCGAACGCCGCGCCCGCGAGCGCCGACTCGATCCGCCCCGCGTCGGTGGTGCTCGACACCGACGTCGTGCCGCGCGACCCCGCGCGCGTCGAGGCGCTCTTCACCGCGCACCAGGGGGGCATCTGGGCCAAGACCAGCCGGCTCTTCGCAGCGCTCCTCGTGGCCGAGTGGGTGTCGGGCGTGCTCCTCGCGGCGGTGCTCTCGCCCACCACCTGGGAGGGCGCCCGCGCCGCGACGCACCCGCACGTCGTCTTCGCCGCGCTCCTCGGCGCGCTCATCACCCTGCCGCCCGCGGTGATGGCCCTGCGCGCGCCGCGCGAGGCCGCCACGCGCCACGCCGTCGCCGTCGCGCAGATGGCCTGGGGCGCGCTGCTCATCCACGTCACCGACGGCCGCATCGAGACGCACTTTCACATCTTCGGCTCGCTGGCCTTCCTCGCGTTCTACCGCGACTGGCGGGTGCTCATCACCGCGTCGACGGTGGTGGCCCTCGACCACCTCCTGCGCGGGCTCCTCGCGCCCATGAGCGTCTACGGCGTGGCCCACGCGCCCCTGTGGCGCACGGCCGAGCACGCCTTCTGGGTGGTCTTCGAGTGCTTCTTCCTCGTGTACTCGTGCCTGCGCTCGGTGAAGGAGATGCGCACCATCGCCGAGCGCCAGGTCGACCTCGAGGCCCGGCACCGCGCCGCCCTCGACGCCGCCCGCGCCCAGGAGGCGAGCCGCGCCAAGAGCGCCTTCCTCGCGAACATGAGCCACGAGATCCGCACGCCCATGACCGCGGTGCAGGGCTACTCCGACCTGCTGCTCGACCCCGACCTCGACCCGTCCGACCGGCTCAACTACGTGCAGACGATCCGGCGCAACAGCGAGCACCTCCTCGAGATCATCAACGACATCCTCGACATCTCGAAGATCGAGGCGGGCAAGCTCTTGATCGAGCGCGCCGAGGTGTCGCCCGCGCAGGTGGTGGTCGACGTGACCTCGCTGATGCGCGTGCGCGCCGTCGACAAGGGGCTGAACTTCGAGGCGCGCTTCCTCACGCCGGTGCCCGCGTACGTCACGTCGGACGCGGTGCGGCTGCGCCAGGTGCTGCTCAACCTCGTGGGCAACGCGATCAAGTTCACCGAGACCGGCTCGGTGGAGGTGCGCGTGCGCTGCTCGTCGCCCAAGGGCGCGCGCCCCACGCTGAGCTTCGAGGTGGCCGACACGGGCATCGGGATGACCCCCGAGCAGTGCGCGCGGGTCTTCGCGGCCTTCGAGCAGGCCGACGCGTCGACCACGCGGCGCTTCGGCGGCACGGGCCTCGGCCTCGCCATCTCGCGCCGGCTCGCGCGGATGCTCGGCGGAGACATCGAGGTGCGCTCGGAGCCCGGCGCGGGGTCGAGCTTCACGCTCACCGTCGAGACCGGCTCCCTCGAGGGCGTGCCGATGTTCAAGGACCTGCGCGAGGCCGGGCCCGAAGAGGCCCCGAGCGCGCCCTCGACCCTGAAGGTGCGCGCCCCCGCGCGGGTGCTGCTCGCTGAAGACGGCGTCGACAACCAGCGGCTGATCTCGCTGTACCTCCGCAAGGCGGGCGCCGACGTGGTGGTGGCCGAGAACGGCCGCATCGCCGTCGAGAAGGCCCTCGCCGCCAAGGGCGAAGGCAAGACCTTCGACATCATCTTCATGGACATGCAGATGCCCGAGCTCGACGGCTACGGCGCCACGTCGAAGCTCAGGCTCCTGGGCTACGACGCGCCCATCGTCGCGCTCACCGCGCACGCGATGCAGGGCGACCGCGAGCGCTGCCTCGGCGCGGGGTGCAGCGAGTTCCTCACCAAGCCCGTCGACCGCGCGGCGCTCATCGACATGGTGAACCAGCAGATGGCCTCGCCGCGCCGCCGCGCGCCCTCCATCGACCGGCCGCGGCCCACGGGCTCCGCGGTGCGCGCGCCCGCCTCGCTGCCGCCCCTGCGCAGCGAGTTCGCCGACGACCCCGACATGGCCGACCTCGTGGTGACCTTCGCGACGGAGCTGCCCTCTCGCGCCGACGCGATGCGCGCGGCCCTCGCCGCGGGCGACCACGACGCCCTGCGCACCCTCGCGCACCAGCTCAAGGGCGCCGCCGGGGGCTACGGCTACCCTGAGCTCACCGACGCCGCCGCGGCGCTCGAAGACGCCGCGCGCCGCGACGACCGCCCCGCGCTCGAAGGGCGCCTCGCCGCCGTCACCGACCTCTGCGCCCGCGCCGCCCGCGGGGCCCACTGAAAGGCCCGACCGCCATGCAGCAACGCGTCCTCGTGATCGACGACTCGCCCGACATCCACGCCCTGCTCGAGGCGCGGCTGCGCCCCGAGGGCGTCGCGATCCTCCACGCGCACTCGCCCGACGAGGGCGTCGCGATGGCCCGCGCGCAGCGGCCCGACCTCATCCTCCTCGACGTCGAGATGCCCGGCCGCTCGGGCTTCGAGGTCTGCGCCGCGCTCAAGAGCGACCCCCTCACCGACGCGCTGCCCGTGATCTTCCTCACGGGCCTGCAGACCACCTACGACAAGGTCCGCGGCTTCGACCTCGGGGCCGTCGACTACGTGACCAAGCCCTTCGAGCCCGCCGAGCTCCGCGCCCGCGTGCGCGCCGCCCTGCGCACGCGACGTCTCCTCGACCTGCTCTCGACCCGCGCCTCCGTCGACGGCCTCACGGGGCTCTACAACCGCGCGTGGTTCGACCGACGTCTCGCCGAGCTCTGCGCCGACGCGCGGCCCTCGTCGCTCTTGATGATCGACATCGACCGCTTCAAGTCGATCAACGACCAGCACGGGCACCCCGTGGGCGACAAGGTGATCGTGGCCGTGGCCGAGTGCGTCGCGCGCGCGTCGCGCCCCGCCGAGGGCGCCTGCCGCTACGGCGGAGAGGAGTTCGCGCTGCTCCTGGAGGGCCGCTCGCTGCGCGAGGCCGCGCGGGTCGCCGACGAGGTGCTCACGACGGTGCGCGCGCTGTCACTCCGCGCGGGCGCGGCCGAGGTGCGACCCACGGTGTCGATCGGCGTGGGCGGCACCGCGGAGCTCGGGCGCGACCCGGCGGCGGTGCTGGCGGGCGTCGACCGCGCGCTCTACGCGGCCAAGCGCGGCGGGCGCGACCGCGTGGTGGAGTCCGTCAGTGGTGGTACGGCTCTCCACGCAGGATCGTGAACGCGCGGTAGACCTGCTCGGCGAGCACCACGCGCGCGAGGCGGTGGGGCAAGGTCATCGGCCCGAACGAGAGCCTCCAGCGCGCGCGCGCGCGCACCGCGTCGGGCAGGCCGTCGGCGCCGCCGATGGCGAACACGGGCACCGCCGCGCGCTGGAGCACGCCGTCGAGGCGCGCGGCGAAGCGCTCCGACGAGAGGGGCTCGCCGTCGATCTCGAGGGTGACCAGCTCGCCGCGCGGGCCCTGTGAAGACAGGCACTGCGCGAAGGACTGCGCCACGCGGTCTTCGCGGTCTTCGCGGAGCTCGACCTCGTCGAGGGCGCAGTAGCGCCGCGCGCGCTTGTAGTAGTCATCGAGCACCGCGCGCAGGCCGGGCTCCTTCACCCGACCCACGGCGGCGATCACCAGCTTCACGTCACGCGCGCGGCGCGGAGTCGGCCGCTGCCCCCTCGACGGGGACGCGCTTCGCGTCGATCCAGAAGCCCTCGAGGTCGTAGTAGCTCCGGGCCTCGTCGAGGAAGACGTGGACGATCACGTCTCCGAGGTCGACCAGCACCCAGTGGCCCTGCGACAGGCCCTCGACCTGCTGCGCGCGCGCGCCGAGCTCCTCGACCGCCGCGAGGATCCCCTCGGCGACGGACTTCACCTGCCGGTCGCTGCGCCCCGACATCAGCACCAGGAAGTCGGTGTAGTCGACCTTCTCGCCCACATCGATGATCTCGATGCGCTCGGCCTTCTTCTCGAGCCCCGCGGCGGCGGCCTTCAGCGCGAGCGACTGCGCGGCCTCGCGGCGCTTGGTCACCCCGTCGGTCTCGGGCAGCTCCACCGGCGCGGCGGACTTCTTCTTCCTCGCCTTGGCCTCGCCCGGAGGCGCGGCCCCGCGCAGGGCCTTCACCGCCGCCGCGGCGCCCGCGATGGCCCGCTTGCGCGGCGTCGCCTCGGCCTCGTCGCCCGCGGGCTTCTTGCGCGCGGGGGCCTTCGGCTTCGCCTTCGACGTCGCCTTCGTGGTGGGCTTCGCGGCGGTCTTCGACGTCGCCTTCGTCGAGGTCCTGGTCGTGGACTTCGCCGCGGGCTTCGTCGTCGCCTTCGCCGTGGTGGCGCGGCGCGTGGTCGTGGTCGCGGCGGACTTCTTCTTCGTCTCGGGCATCGTGCTGCTTGTTCCTGGGCGGCCTTCGTGGCACGAGGCCAGCGCTCCCGCCGCGGGGACCGATGGCACCACAGTCCCCCGCCGCACGACAAGCGCCGTGACCGCGAAGCCCACACGCCCCCTCCCCCCCGACGACGCGCCCCTCACGGTGCTCGGCGTCGAGAGCTCCTGCGACGAGACCGCCGCCGCGGTGGTGCGCGCGCTCCCCAACGACGGGGGCGGCGAGGTGCTCTCCGACGTGGTGTGGAGCCAGGTGCAGGAGCACGCGCCGTACGGAGGGGTCGTCCCCGAGATCGCGTCGCGGGCGCACCTCAAGGCCATCACCCCGGTGATGCGCGAGGCCGTCGACGCCGCCGGAGGGTGGGGCTCCATCGACGCCGTCGCCGTCACCGCGGGGCCCGGTCTCGTCGGCGCACTCCTCGTGGGCGTGCAGGCCGCCAAGGCCGCCGCGTGGGCGCGGGGCCTCCCGCTCGTGGGCGTGAACCACCTCGCGGGTCACCTCCTCGCGCCCTTCCTCCTGCGCGAGCAGGCCATCGGGACGCGGCCACGGTTCCCCTTCGTGGCGCTCCTCGCGTCGGGCGGGCACACGGCGCTCTACCGATGTGACAGCCCGAGCGAGATCCGCGAGCTGGGCGCGACGCGCGACGACGCCGCGGGCGAGGCCTTCGACAAGGTCGCCAAGCTCGTGGGCCTGGGCTACCCCGGCGGCCCGGTCATCGACCGACTCGCGCGCGACGGAGACCCGACGGCGATCACCCTCCCCCGGCCGATGCGCGCGAAGGGCAACCTGGAGTTCAGCTTCAGCGGGCTCAAGACCGCCGTGGCGCAGCACGTCGCGGCGTATGGGCGACCCGCCGACGACAGGGCCATGGCCGACCTCGCGGCGAGCGTGCAGGCGGCCATCGTCGAGACCCTGGTGCGCAAGCTCATGGCGGCGGCGCGGCGCGAGGGGGTGAAGCACGCGGTGATCTCGGGGGGCGTGGCGGCCAACCGGGGGCTGCGGGCCGAGGCGCTGAAGGCGTGCGAGGCCGCGGGGATCGCGCTGCACGTACCGCCCGCGCGGAGCTGCACCGACAACGCGGCGATGATCGCGTGGGCGGGGGCGGTGGCGCTGCGGGGGGGTCGGCGCGACGGCGCGGCGCTCGAGGCGCGGGCGAGCTGGCCTCTCGGCAGTTGACCGGCCGCGGCCTGTGGGATTACCAACGGCGCCCGCCATGGCAGACGCGCACGGGTCCCACGGGACACACGGGTCAGAAGGCTCTCACGAGCACGCCCACCACGAGCCCGAAGAAGACCCGTTGCGCACGCCGGGGTGGATGCCCCTCGTGGGCTTCGCGCTCCTCCTCGCGGGCGCCCTGGGGGTCTACCTCTTCATCTCGCCGGGCGTGATGAGCACGCCCACCGCGACGGGCGACGCCGCGGTCGAGGGCGACGCCGCGGTGGAGCCGGGTCACTGAGCCCGAACCCTTCCCCCGGCCTCAGTCTCACACTGCACAGCACAACGGAGCGGAGACCGCGATGAGTGACGTCCCTTCGGATCTGAAGTACACGCGCGACCACGAGTGGGCGCGGGTCGAGGGCGACCGCGTCGCCGTGGGCATCACCGCGCACGCCGCGGAGCAGCTCGGCGACATCATCCTCGTGAACGTCGACGCGAAGGTCGGCGCGCGCATCGAGGCCGGCAAGGTCTTCGGCGTGGTCGAGAGCACCAAGTCGGTGAGCGACCTCTACGCCCCCATCACGGGCACCCTCGTCGCCGTCAACGACGCGCTCAAGGACCACCCCGAGAAGGTGAACGAGGCCCCCTACACCGACGGGTGGATCATCGCCGTCACCCCCGAGGGCGGCCTCGACGACCTCCTCGACCCCGCGGCCTACACCGCGCTCCTGGGGACGCTGTGACCGACACCGTACCGCACAAGGTGGTCATCCTGGGTTCGGGCCCCGCGGGGCTCACGGCGGCGATCTACGCGGGCCGCGCGAACCTGCGGCCCGTGGTGATCGAGGGCCTCGGCGGCGACCACCAGCCCGGCGGCCAGCTCATGATCACCACCGAGGTGGAGAACTACCCGGGCTTCCCCGAGGGGGTGACGGGGCCGAAGATGATGGAGCTCTTCCGCGCGCAGGCCGAGCGCTTCGGGACGATGTTCTTCACCGAAGACGCCCTGCGCGTCGACCTCACCAGCACCCCCAAGAAGGTCTGGATCGAGAGCCGCGAGGAGCCCCTGCTCGCCCACTCCGTGATCATCTCCACGGGCGCCGTGGCGAAGTGGTTGGAGGTCCCCGGCGAGAAGGAGCTGATGAACCACGGCGTGTCGGCCTGCGCGACCTGCGACGGCTCGTTCTTCAAGGGCCAGGAGGTCATCGTCGTGGGCGGCGGCGACACCGCGATGGAGGAGGCCCTCTACCTCGCCAACCTCTGCCGCCGCGTCCACGTGGTGCACCGCCGCGACACGCTGCGCGCGAGCCGGATCATGCAGGAGCGCGCGCTCAAGCACGACTGCATCACCTTCCACTGGAACAAGGCCATCGACGAGATCCGCGACGTGAAGGCGAAGCGGGTCACCTCGGTGCTCTTGAGCGACACGGTGACGGGCGAGAAGAGCGAGCTCGGCATCGACGGCGTGTTCGTCGCCATCGGCCACACCCCCGCGTCGCAGCTCTTCATGGGCGTGATCGACACGCACGACAACGGCTACATCGCGGTGAAGCCCGGCTCGACGGCGACCAACGTCGAGGGCGTGTTCGCCTGCGGAGACGTCGCCGACCACACCTACCGCCAGGCCGTCACGGCCGCGGGCACGGCTGCATGGCGGCCATCGACGCCGAGCGCTGGCTCACCGCGAACGAGCTGTAGAACCCTTTACAAGCCCGGCGCGGCGGGCGACGCTGCCCGCCGCTCTCATGCCCACCGACGCCACCGAGTCGCTCGCGCGGGTGCAGCTCTTCGCGGGGCTGTCGCCCAAGGCCCTGTCGCGCGTGGCCTCCATCGCCACCGAGAACGCCTACTCCGAAGGGACCGTGCTGTTCCGCGCGGGGGAGGTGGGCGACCGGCTGTACGTGATCCTCAAGGGCCGCGTGCGGATCTCGCGCGAGGTGCCCGGGATGGGCGAAGAGGCCCTGGCCATCTTCGGCCCGGGAGACGCCTTCGGGGAGCTCTCCATCGTCGACGCGGCGCCGCGCAGCGCCGACGCGCGGGTGCACGAAGACTGCACCGTGATGGAGATCCGCAACGACGCCCTCGAGCACCTGCTCTTCATGCACCGCGACCTCGCCTACGAGGTGCTCTGGAACATCGTGCGCCTCCTCGCCGCGCGGCTGAGAGACACCACCGACAAGGTCACCTTCCTCGCCGTCACGGGGAAGTTCTCGTAGCGCGGTCGCCCCCGGCACAGCCCTGTCACCGTTTCGCCGCGGGGGCGCCGCCGTGAGTCTGGTATGTGCCCGCGGCAGGAACGCCCTGTGAGAACACCCCGCGCCCTCTCCGCCGCCGCGCTCTGCGCCGCGGCCCTCTCCGCGCTCCCCTCCACCTCCCACGCCGTGCGCCTCTGGGAAGAGCCCCGCGCCGGGTGGACGCCCCCTCCCGGCATGATGGCCCCGCAGGGCCTCTCGATCTCCAACGCCTTCACGGGCGCGGGCGCCTCGCCGGACCTCCGCCTGCCCGAGTTCAGCCAGCCCCTCGCCGCGGGCGGCCACGTCGGCGCCTCGCGCTACCCCGAGGGCGTAGCAGTGCGCTGGCTCGACATCGGCTTCTTCGCGCAGCCGCAGTTCATCTTCCAGACCGGCTACGACTTCGGCTCCTCCACGAACTTCTCGCTCCCGCCCGGGGTCTCTCTCCAGCGCACGCGCCTCGTGGTGCACGGGCAGGTGCACCCGCTCCTCCAGGTGCGCATGGAGTTCAACCTCTCCGACCGCCTCGAGCTCCTCGACTCCTACGCGCTGGTGCCCATCCGACGGTGGCTCCAGGTGCAGGTCGGGCAGTTCCGCGTGCCCTTCTCGCGCCAGGAGCTCGTGTCGAGCTCGCGCTACCAGTTCGCCGAGCGCGCGCTCTGGTCGGGCGGCGCGAACGCCTCGGGCGTGCGCTTCCTCCCCTCGTTCGACCTCGGCGTGATGGCCTGGGGCTGGGTCGGCCCCCGCGACCTCTTCGAGTACTACCTCGGCGTCTTCAACGGGAAGGGCCCCAACACCCCCTTCAACCTCGACGGCTTCTTCCTCTACGCGGGCCGCGTCGCGGTGAACCCCCTCGGTCGGCCGCGGTCGTTTCAAGAGGGCGCGATCAACCTCCCGCGCACGCCCACGGTGTCGATCGGGCTCAACGCCGCGACGCAGGTGCGCCAGGTCGGGCTCGTCACGCTCCCGGGCAACCCCACCCCGGTGCCCAACCGCATCGACGTGACCTCGATGGGCGCCGACGTGTACTTCTCGGGCTACGGCGCGTCGCTCTACGGAGAGATCTATTTCCGCGACACGGCCGAGACCGACACGATGACCAACCCCAACACCCAGTCGCTCGGGTGGCTGGTGCAGGCGGGGTACTTCATCCCGGTGCCCGCGCTGCAGAACCACCTCGAGGTGGTCGCGCGGGCGCAGGGCTTCGACCCCTCGGGCTGCTACACCCGCACCCAGGGGGAGAACTGCGGCGTGCGCATCGCGAGCTCGCAGTCGCGCGAGGTCTACAGGGACTTCATGCTGAGCCGCGCGTTCACCTTCGGGCTCAACTGGTACCAGCTCGGTCACGGGTTCAAGGTCCAGGCGGCCTACACGATCAACACCGAGCACCGCGGCGTGAGCGCAGACACGCGGCCCGGCGCCGGCGTCGTGACCAACGACCTCTTCACCCTCCAGCTCACCGGCTCTTTCTAAAGGACTTCACGCATGACGCTCCTCCGCGCCGCGCCCCTCGGCCTCGCCGCGCTCCTGGTCGCCTGCCAGGACCCGCTCCCCGCCGCCACCAACGACGCCTCGACCACCACCGACACGGGCCCCGTCGACACCGACGCGTCCACCGACACCGACGCCGTCACGCCGCCCGCCGACGCGGGCGATCAGGGCACCGAGCGCCTCTCGTACACGCCCGCGGGCTGCATGCACACCGTCTCGACCGAGATGGGCACGCGGCTGAACTTCCGCGACGACACCGCCACCTTCGGGAGCGCCCCCGCCCCCGCGAACGTGCACGTCTCGTGGGCGGCGGACCCGTCGAGCACCATCGCGTTCCTGTGGCGCACCGACGAGGGCACCCGCGCGACGGTGGTGCAGTACGGCACCTCGATGACGGCGCTCGACCAGACCGTGACGGGGCACGTCTCGTCGGGCGGAACGAGCACCGGCGAGGTGACGATGCACGAGGTCCACGTGTGCGGGCTCACCCCCGACACGACCTACTACTACCGCGTCGGCGGAGAGGGCCACTGGAGCGACGTGCAGAGCTTCAAGACCGCGCCCGCCCCCGGCCGCACCGACTACGACGTGAACTTCGTCGTCTCGGGAGACTCCCGCGACAACTTCACCACCTGGCGCCAGGTGCAGGAGGCCACCGTGATGGGCCCCGCCATGTCGCAGCCCGACTTCCAGATCTTCTCGGGCGACGCGGTGCTCCTCGGCACGCAGCAGAGCGCGTGGCAGCAGTGGTTCGACGGCGCGCGCGCCTCGCACCGGCTCATGCCCATGGTGATGGCGCACGGCAACCACGACGCCCTCGCGATCAACTACCTCATGCAGTTCGCGCAGCCGCAGACCAGCGACCCCCAGCAGAGCGAGCTGTATTTCTCCTTCGACTACGGCCCGATCCACTTCGTCTTCCTCAACGACACGCCCTTCCGCGGCGACTACACGGGCAACGTGGGCGGCACGCAGCTCACGTGGCTCCGCGCCGACCTCACCCGCGCGAACATGAACCGCGCGCGCGTGCCCTTCGTCGTCGCGGTGCACCACAAGCCCTGCTTCGGCAGCTCGCGGCACTCGTCGAGCGAAGACACCCTCTTCCTGCGGCGCACCTGGGCGCCGGTCTTCGACCAGCTCGGCGTCGACCTGGTGTTCAACGGGCACGAGCACGACTTCGAGCTCTCGAAGCAGCTCGACGGCAACGGCAACGAGGTCTCGGGCCGCCGCGGCACCTACTACATGGTCGCCGCGGGCGCGGGCGCGCAGCTCTACGAGCGCACCATGAACATGCCCTACAGCGCCTACTACGAGAGCGTCGTGAACTACGTCCGCGTGCACGCGACGAACGCGAGCCTCACGGTGACGCCCTACCGCCTCGACGGGACGGTCATCGACCAGGGCCGCCTCACGCTCACCCCGCGGATGTAGCGGGCGCTCCCCCGCGCGGAGCGAAGGCTCCGCAGCGGGGGCGGTTCGTTCCCGAGCTCGCGCCTCTCCCTCAGCCCACCACCACCGACACGGCGTTGATCTCCGCCACCATCCGTCGCCCGTCGTCGTAGCGCGCGTAGAGCTTCGTCCTCGCCACGAAGCCCGCGGCCTTGCGCGCCAGCTCGCCCTCGCAGCACAGGAACACCGCGCCGTCGTTCGCGTCGAAGCTCACGTCGGGCATCACCTTCGACAGGCGATCGCCCGCGTAGATCTCCACGTCGAGCCCGCGCACGCCCGTCAGGTCGATGGGAAAGCGCGAGATCATCAGGTCGCAGTCGCGCTCCACGGCGCAGGTCTGCATCTCGGGCGTGTTCGCGAGCTCCAGCCGCTGCACCTTCAGGCCGCTCGCGGCGATGCGGTCGGCCTCGGCGGCCGTGACGTGCACCTCGAAGGTGCCGCGCTCCACCGCGAGCCGCACCGACGTCGCCAGCCGCTCGCGGAACGCGAGCTCCGGCGCGTCTCCCGTCGCCGCCCGCGCGAAGAGGTCTTCTTCGTACGCGTCGACCTCTCCGTCGGTCATCGCGCCGCGCAGGTAGTCGTCGAGCCGTTCGAGGTCGCTCATCGCACGCTCCACGAGATGGGCCGGTCCATACACTCGCGCAAGGTCGCCAGCGCCCGGTGCCGGATCACCCTCACGTTCTGCGCCGTCACCCCCAACCCCGCCGCGATCTCGGCGTCGCCGTCGTCGTCGTAGAAGGTCGCGCGCAAGACCGCCCGCGCCTTCGCCCCGAGCTGCGACACGCAGTCCTCGAGGTGGTCGCGCGGGAGCACCGCCGGCTCCTCCCACGCCCCCTCGACGGGGAGCTCGGTCACGCCATACCGCTCCATCAGCTCCCGGCGACGGTCGCGCGAGCGCGCGCGGTCGGCCGCGAGGTGGCGGCAGATCCCGAGGGCGAAGGCCCCGGCCTTCGACACGTCCTCGATGCGCCCGGCGCGCAGGGCGCCCACGAGGGTGAGGAGCACGTCCTGCGCGAAGTCTTCGGCCGCGGCGCCGCGGAGACGTCGCTGCGCGAAGGCCCTCACCGCGGGCGCGAGACGGCGACACAGCTCCCGCTCGTCGGGGGTGGGCGCGGGCGCCGAGACCTCCACCGTCACGCTCATCGGGAGCGAAATATCACGCCGCGGAATTTTGTGTGTAACCCCCGTGGGGGTCGCGCCACTTGGGGGCGCATGAAGAACTCGCCCCTGGTCTCCGACGACGACATCGCCCTCTTCCTCCTCATGCACAAGGCCATCCGAAGGGGCCTCGCGACCCTGGCCACCACCGCCCCGACGCCGGCGCGCGGCGAGTGGTTCTCGTTCATGGCGCGCTCGATCCACCACCACCACAGCGAGGAGAGCGACCTCTACCCCCTGCTGCTCCGCAAGGACCCGTCCTTCGCCGACGACCTCGCGCGCCTCGAGGCCGACCACGCGCAGCTCGACCCGTACATCGCGCGCATCACCGAGGGCTTCGCGTCGCTGCCGCGATCCGCCGAGGCGCTGCACGACGACCTCGTGGCCTTCGAGGCGCTGATGCGCGAGCACCTCGACCGCGAGGAGGCCGCGGTGGTCCCGCGGATGCTCCGCACCGTCACCGTCGCGGAGCTCAAGGGCTTCGAGAAGGAGGGCGGCAAGACCGCGTCCTTCGCCGACCTCGCGATGGTGATCCCGTGGGTGCTCGACGCGGCGAACGAGCGCGAGCGCGAGATGGTGAACGAGGTGCTCCCGTGGCCCGCGCGGCTGCTCTACCGGGTGTCGTGGAAGTCCCGCTACGCGCGGCTCGCGGGCGAGGTGGCGGCGTGAGGGCGGTGCTGGTCACGGGCGCGACGGGCACGGTGGGTCGCGACGCGGTGCGCGCGCTCCTCTCGCGCGGAGACGTGACGGTGCGCGCCCTGGTGCGCGACCCGTCGCGGGCGGCGCTCCCTGAGGGCGTGGTGACGGTGAAGGAGACCTGCGCGACGCGGCCTCCGTCGACCGCGCGCTCGAAGGCGTGAGCGCGGCGCTGTACGTCTCGCCGCACGAGCCCGACGAGGAGGCCCTCGCCGATGCCTTCACCGCCGCCTGCGCGAAGCACGACGTCCGCGTCGTGCTCGTGGGCGTGCACGCCGACGGCCGAACCGTGTGGTGCGGCGCTCGCGCGGGCGGTGTACGGTGATGTTCGGTCACTACGCGCCGAAGTTCAGGCTCTCGGAGCGGGTGCGCTTTCGCGGGCCGCGGGCGGTGGTGCTGATGCCACGAACTTCTTCCAGAACGACGAGCTGGTGGAGGGCGCGATCGCGTCGGGGAGCACTCTCTTGCCCTTGAGCGCGAAGGGCGTGAACCGCGTCGACACGCGACCTCGGAGAGGCCACCTGCGCGCTCACGGACGCGCTGGCGCCGGGCGCGTACCCCGTGGTGGCCCGGCGTTGCTGTCGGGCGCGGAGTGCGCGGTGGCGCGGACGCGCGCTGGGTCGCGCGAGACGTACAATGGGGAGGACATGGCGGCCTTCGAGCGGTTACTCGCGAGGCGCGCTGCTCACGGGGAAGAAGCGCGACGACATCATCGCGAGCTACAGGCCGCTGGCGGGGATCGCGGTGCCGACGTCGGCGCGCGCGACGTGGCGCGCACGACGGCGCTGTTGGGAGAGCGCCGCGCGGGTACGACGCGTACGTGCGCGAGCGGCGGAGGGGATGCGAGCGGGGGCGGAGACGACCGCGGGGCGATAGTCGTGGCGCGGGAGGGAGGCCGTCAGCCGACGACTTCCTCGACCCACCCGCCCACGTCACGAACGCTCTCGCGCACCTCGCGCAGGAGCGCGTCGACGCGCGGGTCGACGAGCACGCTCGACGTGTACGAGTCGTGATAGGGCGCGGGCCTCCGACCGCGAACCACGCCTCGCAGCTCGCCGACGCGACGACGGCAGCGTCCTTCCACCAGAGCACGGTTCCCCAGGCGCCGCTGTCGTGTTCGCCGCGCGCGAGGTCGTCTCGCAATCGCTGACCGTAGTCGTCGAGCGACCCGAGCGGAGGGCCGAGGACCGGACGTTCAGGCCGCTCCAACCACCGCCTCCTCCAAGACGCCGAACACCTCGGTTCGGTCAGCGCCCACGGCGCGCGTCACGCGCGCATGCACGCGAGCCAGAGTTCGTGGTCGAGCACCATGCCGTCGGCGTCGCTCCGGTGCGTGCGGAGCACCATCGCCACCGCCGCAGTGAGCCCGCCCGCGCCGCCGCGTCAGGAACCGCGATCGGCGCATGACCGCGGACGATCTTCAGCGAGCGCTCCAGGTTCATCACGACCCGCCGCTGCCTGGGAGCTGCTGCACCTGCTCCACCACGCTCTCCACCCGTTTGCCGGGAAGCCCTTGCTCCAGCGCCGCGACGATCGCCGTGTAGTGCGAGGCCGACACCTCGGCGAAGTGGATCTTCCCGGTGGTGTGCAGCTCGATCGACCGCGCCACGACGGTCTCGGCCCCGCCGCCCGAGAGCACCGCCCGAACGCGGCCCACCCCGTGATGTCACCCCAGGTCAGGTCGAAGCGCTCTCCGAAGAGCCACAGCGGGTGTGATTTCCATCCCTCGGCAGGCTGGGAGTTCCCGCGCGAGGGTGGGCGGGTGGTTGAAGGCGGGCAGAGCCGTGCGAGGTCGGAGTTCTCTACGCTCCCAACCCCTCGGATGCCCCGTGGAATGCATCGTCGTTGAAGTACCCGCCGCCTTCAAGAGCGCGGCTGTTTGTTTCAGCAGCTACTCGCCCTCGCGGCGTCGGCCTGCGATCTCGGGCAGACGGACGCGCCGATGCCGTTCGTGGACCTCGAGCGCGCCCTCGCCCTCGGCGCGAGCGAGATCCAACGAGCCCTTCACCAACCCATCCTCGACTCCTCGTCAGGGACGAGCCCCAATTTCGTGGATCGATGGGGCTTCCGCACGCGTGCTGCGCCCGCCGCCACGACCTTTTACGGGCTGGCCGGACCTGTCACAGTCACGCCGGCGCTACCGCCCCGTCGACGACTCCGCGCGCGGCTGGTCACGGTGGACCCTCGTCGCGCTGCGCGTCGGGGCCGTGCGCGGCACGTAGCCGTTCTACCACCGCCGAGGCCATGGCGTTCCTGGTGCAGCAGTCGCGCCGCTGCGCGAGGCCGAGCGCACCGCGCAGATGCTGAACGTCCTGCCCTATAGCGACACCAGCTTCCATCGTGTCATGCAGGCGATGGGCGACCGATGGACCGAGCATCGCGACGCCATCGAGGAGGCGCTGATCGCCCGCGTGCGCATCCTCGACGAGGCCACCGGGATCACCGTCTCGCTCGACCGCGTCGCTACCCCGATGGTGGAGCCGCGCGCCCCGCGGGCGACCGCGAAAGGGAGCGGCCCGGCGACCCGTCGCGTAGGAAAGGCGGATGTCGTACTGCGCGACGGTCACGCTGCACGACGCTCAAGGTCGGAGCCTGCGCACGCTGCGGTACGGCGCGATGCCGGGCTGCGACCCGGACGCCGAGGTGGTGACCGCGCTCTTCAACGACGTGAAGCGCTTCGCGAGCGTCGGCCGGACTTGAAGGTGGGCCTGCTGCGACGGCGCGGCGGAGAAGGAACTTGCTCCATGGGCGCTTCACCGAGGAGCTGCTGGAGACCCGCTGCGCGAACTGCGGACCTGTGGCATCTGTGTTGCAGAAGGTGGGCAAGGCTCTGCGGACGCGATACAGCGAGGCACGCACGGCGGCGGAGCTGCGCGTATGGAAGCTGCGCTCGCTCAACCGCTCGAACGCGGCGACTGCGTTGCGTGACGAGCTGCGCTCCGCTCGCGGTGCCCGAAGATGAGCCCCTCGGTGAGGACGACCCGCTCAAGGAAGCGGTGGGTTCTGACGCGGCAGCTTCGCGCAGGCCGTCTGGATTACGCTGCGGCCCGACGCGCGGGCCAGCCCGTGGGCAGTGGTCCCGTCGAAGCCAGCTGCAAGAGCGTCTTCAATGTCCGCCTCAAACGCTCGGGTGCGCGATGGAAGGAGAAGTCGGCCGGGAACGTCGTCAACCTCCGCGCGACCGCCCTCAGCCACCGATGGACGACGCGATGGAGCTGCCCGCCTCGCCGCTCGAAAGGAAGTCCGCAGGGCCGGGCAGACGTGGAATCGGAATCACACTCCCACAGCCACGGCGCCTTGCGAACGCCGCGATCGTCGATCGTCACCCGCCCGAAGGTCTGCCCATCACCCTGAGATGTATCGCCACTCCGTGTCGTTCGCGACGATGCGCTCCCAATCGAGCGCGATCCGTCTGGCGAAGCTCACGAAGTCTGCCGCGACCTCGGTGACGCCGTCGATGGCGGTCCCGTCGGCGCGCGCGGGGTGCTCGTGGTTCCACCTCCAGACGCGACCCGGGGCGTTCGCAGAAGTGCCCATCACGAAGAGGTTGCCGCCATCGTCGCCACCGACAGCGATGACCTCGGACTCCACGAGGACGTATTCCTGCCCGACACGCACGCCGCGGCGTGCGTCTGTCGGATCACGTCGATGGGAGAGAAGAGGAAGTACCCGTTGAAGACGTCGGCGGCGTCGATTGCCCGACAGCGCGAGGAACTCCGCGTAGGCCGCACGCGCGCCGAGGCGTCACCGAGAAAGCTCGTCGATCTCCGCAGGGCTGCATCCCGCGGCGAATCGCGGAGGCTCCAGCGGGTACGGCGAGTCCAGGGTCGCGACGCGCTCCCGCGGCGGCGCGCATGCGACGGAGGGCGGTCTCGACAGGGTCATCGGCGGCGCGTCATCCACCGCCTTCGGTCTCCGCGGGTGACTCTGACGCGCATACGACGGGGCCGCACGCGCGACCGCGGCTCGAAAGGCTTGCCCAGCCGCGGAGCGCGTCGATCAGCGCTCGACGACGGCGGCTCGCTTCGGGCCAGTCCGCGTCGGAGGTCCACTCGTCCCACACCTCGCATTCGACGTGCGGAGACGGATGGCCCCAACACACGATGCCATTGATGCGCGGGGTCGTCGCCAGGCCCACTACGTCAATGCAGAGAGACAACAGGTCCGGCTCGGAGGCGGCGACGTCTCGGAAAGAGGACTCGAGAGCGAAGACGTGTCCCAGGTACTCGTCCGCCCCCACGGAAGACTGCGAAACGCCGATGGCGTACGCAGGAAACTCCTCGCAGTTCGGCGGCGCATGCTTCGGAGTCGGCCGAGCAGGCGCGTCGACAGCGCCTGCACGAGCGGGTGTGGCGATTGCGTTCGATCCATCAGTCACCTCGCGGAGGAATCGTCAACGGCGTCGTCTCCTCGAACGAGGCTTCGCGGCTCGTCGGGCCAGGGGAGCTGACCGTAGGTGTAGGATCTCCACGACGGAGCCAGCTTGCCCTCAGAATCACCACCAGCGAGCCCGCGGGCGCGTCGAGCGCGGGAAGTCGCATCCTCACCTCTCCGCCGATCATCCCGCGGGCGACACCGAGGAGTGTCAGGAGGGTGAACGAAGTACGCGAAGAGGCCGACCCCGGTGAAGGCGGACCTCCTCGATGCGCGCTGCGGCGAGCTGGCGGAGGAGCGTTTGGTGCTCCTCGCCGGGACCGTCGAGGAGGCGAGCCGCGAGCGCGCGAATCAGCGTGGCGAGGTTCGGTGAGACCTCGGCGGCGGCCAGCTCGCGCGGGTAGCCGTCGAAGGAGCACGAGTCGCGGCGGCCGCCACGACCCCCGTCCAGCGAGAGATCACGGGTAACGACCAGGGCACCCGATCGAACGCAAGCCCGGCATCCGGCCCCGAGGTAGAGCTCGTCGCAGTCGTTCGCCACGATGAGCCGCTGGCCGTCTTCGAGTGTCAGCTCGACGCCGCCGCAGAAACCGTCTTGTGGGTCGTTCCGCAAGAGGGTTACGTCTCCGATCACGTTGGGAAACACCGCGCGAGCGGCGTTTCCGTTCACGACCCGTGCCGCGCGTCGGTCTCGGGCGACCTGTCCGAAGTCGAAGGACCTGGCGCTCAGGTCGATGGTGTTCCAGGTGACGCCGAACTCGGCGATGTACTCGGCCCAGAGTTCGAGCGTCTCGCCGCTCTCCAACACCAACACCACCGGCGTGTTGACGTGCAGCTCGCCGGTGACGACGAATCGACGGCCACCCACGAGCACGCGACCCGTCGCCCACGGGGAGGCCCGCAGCTTCGCGCCGCCCTGGCGATGATCTCAGCGAGATTTGTCGCGATGCGTCTCACGGGGCTCACGATACCCTTCAAGCGCGCGAGCCGCCGAGACGGCACGAGGCGGTCGGGTGATTCTCGCGCGCACAGCGCTACCCTCCGTTGGTCGTGAGGGGTCGAGGACGAAGGATCGTGAGTCCATGGCGTCACCGGCCTTCAGCGTCGACGCGGACCTTCACCGGTCGCTTCTGCGCGCTCTACAGCGCGTCGCGAATGAGAGCGTCGAACTTCTCCGCGGAGGCCTTCAGCTCGGGGTCTTCCCATCACCACGGCGTCGGGTTCGCGCGGTTCACCCACGCCATCACCTCGTCCCCAGGAGCGCAGGTGCAGCACCTCCACGAAGTACCGAGGCGTCCATCCGGAGGTGGCTGACATCCAACCAGTCCATAAGCTGCCCGAGATCGTTCCTGAGAATCGGTTTCGAGATCACCATGTAGACGAGAGGGTGCGCGCGGTGGCGCTCCAGGAACGACCGGACGCGCGGCAACACATCCTCCAACAACCACCGGGCGTCGCCCTCCGTCGAGTTCCAGCAATTCGACGCACCAAAGACCGCGTCGACCGAGACGGGTTGCGATCGCTCCACGATGCCTGAACTCCAGACCAGTACGCCCAGCGATACCCGGCGTCCACGGATCTCTCTGCACTCGGTACAGGCGAAGTGTCCCGTCTGGCGAGTTCACCACTCCCCTGCTTGGCACCTCATCGCACACGGACGGATCGCGCGTTCGCGTGCGACCATGTCCGATCCTCACGCGGCCCGGCAAGGTGGAGCTCGACCTCCCAGGCCTCGTAGGGAGGGTCGACGATGAAGGTCGGGTCGAGATGGCCGCGCGCAGCGAGTCGGTGGCGCGCTTCTCAGCGTAGTTATGGTTGAGGAGCTCGCCGTCCTCGTCGAGTTCGAGGACGTTCGGCGCAGATCGCGACCTCGCTCGATCGCGCTCGGCTCGTTCCCGTAAAGGGAGAGGTAGTCGAGGTCTTCGAGGAGGAGTGCGTCCCGCTCGAGAGGAAGTACGCGAAGGTACGCAGCGCACCGCTGAATGCGTGAAGCTCAGTTTCATGGTGTGTTCTCTGCGCTGCATCGCGCTCGGGACCCCTCGGTTCGTCTGTGCATCAGAGCATTCACCCGCTCATGAGCAGGGAGGAGCGTCACCGCCCCAATCCGGATATTGCACTTCGACCCAGAGGGCTCCGTTGTTCCTCACCAAGGACGGCGCGCCAGCTCGTTCGGCCACGACAACCCCGTGCCTGATGAAGACGCGCCCCGCGAGTCGGATGTTGATATCGCTCTGGCAAACTGCCGATCTTCGTTCACCTCTACGCCCGAGCGGATACGAGGCGCTCCTGCTCTCCGCGCTGAAAGCTCGGCATCGCGAGCACCCTCGACACCCGCTCCGGCGGCAGGACGACGTGGAGGGTGCTGCTCATTTCGAGGTCGTCATACACCGCCGCCTCCGACGGGAACGTCGGCAAGTCGATGCCCGTACGCTCGAAGTACGCCAGCTTCCCCAAGGGCTGCACTTCCACGCGAGCCACGAGAGCCCGGCGAGACACAAGGCGCCGAAGACCTCCCAGGTCGAGGGGATCGCCCGTGTGATCCTTCGGGCGTCCAACACGTCACGGCCTCTACTTGGTCTGAACTGTTACCCCAGTTTCAGCCGCACAACGCGCCGTCCCTCCGGCCTCCACATCTACCCCGATGGTTCCCCAGACCCTCGCAGACCGTCTCCCCTCTGAAAACACCTTGTTCTCAGCCACTTCACGCTCCTCCGCCCCCGTCCGACGCAACATCCGCGGCGCGATCGCGCCGCGCCAGTATGACTGCCGCATGACCGTCGCCCGCCGCGCCGCGCTGGCCTGCGCCCTCCTGGCGCTGCTGTGTCCGCGCGCGCCCAGACCGTCGGTCGCCCCCGCCCAGGCCCCGACACCGTCGGCGCCGCCTTCCGACGACCTTCGTCCGCAGCCGCCCTCGGCGCCTCGGCTGCGACCCCTTCGTCTCCGACGACAACGCCCTCCATCGAGGGTACCGTGCGCCGCGACGACGACCGCTGGATCGCCCGCATCGTCGCCTGCGACGCCTTCGGCGCCACCCTGTCGGCTCCCCGCGAGTTCACCTCCACCGCCGCCGACTGCGGACCCATCACGCAAGCCGTCACCCTCGGCGTCGCGCTCTCCATCGACCCCGAGGCCGCGCTGCGTCCGCCGACGCCTCCACCGCCCGTCGCGCCGACACCCAGGCCCACGCCAACCCCAACGCCCGCGCCCACGTCACGTCACGCGCCCTCCTGCGGCGCCGCGCCAGCGCGTCGGTGGAGGCGTGATCGCCGCGGGGATCGTCCCCGAGACCGGCGCGGGCTTCGTCGCGTCGGCCGAAGGCTCTCCCCTCGCGTGGCTGCGCGTGCGCGGGGGCGTGCGTTACCTCCTCACCTCCGAGAGCGAGTCGCACGAGGTCGCCTTCGGCCTCGTCGTCGCGTCCGTCTCCGCGTGCTGGGAACCCCTCCGCGTCGGCGTGCTCGCCGCAGGGGCGTGCGCGGGCGTCGAGGCCGGCTCGCTCCGCGCCTACGTGCTCCGCGGCGCGCCCGGAGACGCGGGAGACCACCCCTGGGTCGCGGCCTCCCTCGGCGCGCGCGCGCGGCTCCACGTCGCCGGCCCCGTGGCGGTGGAGCTCAGCGCCGACGCGGTGGCCCCCATCGTGAGCCCGCGCTTCACCTCGGGTTCCGACGCGGGCGCGACGCTCTACCAGCCCTCGGTCGTGTCGGTGGTCGGCGCAGCGGCGCTCGCGCTTCAGTTTCGGTGAAGCGCGAAGCGCGGTACCCCCATTCATCCGCCGGATGAACGCGCCGGCCCACACGCTGACCGCACCGATGGCCGAACGCACGCTCGACGTCACCGAGGTCTACCAGGCCCACGCGTCGTTCGTGTGGGCCTCGCTCCAGCGCATGGGCGTGCGGGGCCCCGACCTCGACGACGTGATGCAAGAGGTCTTCGTCGTGGTGCACCAGCGCATCCACACCTTCGACCACTCGTCGAAGCTCACCACCTGGCTCTTCGGCGTGTGCCTGCGCGTCGCGTCAGACTACCGCCGCCGCGCGTGGAGACGTCGCGAGCAGGTCGGAGACACCCCGCTCGAAGACCGCCCCGGCCACGACGCGGCCACCCCCGAAGACGCCGCGCTGGGGCGCGAGGCGAGGCAGCGGCTCGACGCGATCCTCGACGAGCTCGACGTCGAGAAGCGGGCCGTGTTCGTGATGTTCGAGGTCGAGGAGCTGCCCTGCGACGAGATCGCGGCCCTCCTGGGAGTGCCCGTGGGCACGGTGTACTCTCGCCTCCACGCGGCGCGGAAGCAGTTCGAGAAGGCGCTCGCGCGGCACAGGTCCCGCGCCGAGCACGGAGGGCGACGATGAGTGACCCCGTACGCTGGAGCGCCGACGCGAACGCCCCCGCCGAGGCGCGCGAGCTGCTCCGTCACGCGGCGACTCCGCGGGCGCTCGACCCCGAGACCCGCGCCCGCCACGCCGCGGCCGTCGCGAAGATCGCCGCGGGCGCCACCACCGCCGCCGCGGGCGCGAAGCTCCTGGGCGGGTCGAAGCTCTTCGGCCTCTCGAAGGCCGCGGGCGGATCGAAGCTCCTCCTCACCCTCGGCCTCGCGGGCGCCGTCGCCGTCACCGCCGCGACCACCGCGGTCGTACGCCACCGAACGAACACGCACACCATCGCGACGACTACCGCGACGACCACTGCGACCACGGCCACGTCGGCGCGACGCGCGACGACGACCACCGCGAGCGTCCCCGCGACGGGGGAGCGACCCTCACCCCCGGCCCCTCTCCCGTACCGGGAGAGGGGAGCCGCGACCCCCGCGGTGGAGCCCATCACCGCCCCGTCCGCTCCCCGCGCGCGCGCGGCTCCGTCTGCGCATGTGATCGCGCGTCGCTCGACCGACTCCCCATCCCCCGTGGAGTCAGCCCCCTCTCCCGTTACGGCCTCGGGGCCGAGGGTGAGGGTCGCCCCGCTCACCGCCCCCACTGTCACGGCTCCCACTGCGCCCGCCCCCGCGCCTGAGACCGCGCCCGCGGAGGACCCGCTGCTGCGCGAGACGCGGCTCCTCCAGGGAGCGTCTCCCGAGAGCGACCCTCCCGCGGCGCTCGCGCGCGCGGCCGAGCACGAGCGGCAGTTCCCTCGCGGGCAGATGGCGGCGGAGCGGGAGTTCCTCGCGGTGCAGGCGCTCCGCGCGATGGGCCGCGACGACGAGGCCAGGGCGAGGGCGAGGGCGATGGTCGCGCGCTTCCCCGAGAGCCCCTACGCGTCTCGCGTGCGTCCGTTATTGTCTGCGGGTCCATGACCCGACGCGCCCTCGCCGCGCTCAGCCTCGCGCTCTGTCCCTCCGCGTGCGTCTACGACGTCGAGCTCGTGCGCGGTCAGCCCGTCACGGGCGACGACGCCGGCGTGACCGCGTGGCGCGCGGTCGAGAGCGGCGTGACGCAGGGCCTCCGCGCCGTGTGGGGCAGCGGCCCGAGCGACGTCTGGGCCGTGGGCGACGGCGGCGTGGCGCTCCACTGGGACGGCGCCCGGTGGACCACCGTCGCCACGGGCGTCACGGCGACGCTCTACGGCGTGTGGGTGCGCGGGCCGCGCGACGCGTGGGCCGTGGGCGGAGACGCGAGCGGGCCCGTCGCGCTGCGCTACGACGGCGCGCGCTGGAGCCAGGTGACCGTGCCCGCGCGCGACCGCGAGCCCTTCCGCGCGGTGTGGGGCGACGCCGACCGCGAGGTGTGGGTCGCGGGCGGAGACGCCGACGACGGCGACCCTCCCGCGTGGGAGTGGGACGGCTCCCAGTGGCACGCCGAGAGCTTCGGCGGGTCGCTCTCGCCCGCGCTCACCGCCGTCGCGGGCGGCCCGTCCGACGACGACCTCTGGTTCGCCACCGCGGGCCCGCTCGCGTTCCACAAGGTGCGCGGGGCGTCGCCGACCTCCACCTCCGCGCCGGGCGGCGCGCGCTTCGGCGGCGCGCTGTGCGTCACGCCCGCGGGCGGCGCGTGGGCCACCAGCGAGGGCGCGACGGTGTTCCGCTACGAGTCCACCGCGTGGGTCGCGACCGCGCCGCCCGCGACCGCGCCGCTGCGGGGCGTGTGGTGCGGCGCGACCACGGTGTGGGCCGTGGGCGACCGCGGGCAGACCGCGCGCTGGAGCGACGGCCAGTGGCGCGCCGAGTCCGCGCCCGACGTGAGCCTCTCCGCGGTGTGGAGCGACGGCTCCGTCGCGTGGGCCGTGGGCGCGCGGGGCGCGGTGCTGCGCCTGGGTCCGTGAAGGTGACCGCCGCGCGCTGACGTGCGGAGCGCCCCGCGCCGCACCTCGCGGACGCGACGTCGCGCCGCATTTCGCGTGATGCCCTTCGTTCCATGGGGCCATGTACCCCGTGACGGGTCGCCCCTTCGCCTCCTTCAACCGCGCGACCCGAGGCAGGTCCTTGGATGGTCCCC
>JAWKRC010000020.1:0-129327 GCA_041389825.1 Polyangiales bacterium
GCGATCGCCAACGACACCCGCTACGGCCTCGCGGCCTCGGTGTGGACGAGGGACATCTCCCGCGCGCACCGGGTGGCGGCCTCGCTCGAGGCGGGCCTCGTGTGGGTGAACACGTGGATGCTCCGAGACCTGCGCGTGCCCTTCGGCGGCGTGAAGGACAGCGGGGTGGGCCGCGAGGGCGGCTGGGAGGCCATGCGCTTCTTCACCGACGCCAAGAGCGTGTGCGTGAAGTACTGACCCAAGGGTCGACCTGGGCGACGATCCAACGCCCCATGGCCCCGCGTCGCAGCAGCCCACCACCGCCCCCGGCGGCGGCGTTCCGTCGACCGGGCGCGGTGTTCGAAGACCTCTCCCACCTCGCCGAGCCCGCCGCGCCGCCGCCCGTCCCCTCCGACGCGCTTGTGCTCGCGGCCAAGAACGGCAACCGCCGGGCCTTCGCGGGCCTCGTGCTCCGCTACCGCCCGCGCGTCCTCGCCCTCGCCCTGCACCTCACGGGCAACGCCCACGACGCCGAAGACGTGACGCAAGACGTCTTCCTCCGCGCCTGGCAGCACCTGCCCACCTTCGAGCACCGCAGCGCCTTCTTCACCTGGATCTACCGCATCGCCGTGAACCGCGCGCTGCAGGCCCGCGAGCGCCGCCGCGCGCGGCCCGAGTCTCCCCTCGACGACCCGCGCGTCGACCTCGCCGTCGCCGTCGACGCCGGGGGCTCCCCCGCCCGCGCCATGGAGCTCCGCGAGACCTACCACCGCCTCGTCGCGGCCTTCGACACCCTCTCTCCCCTCCTCCGCACCACCGTCGCGCTCACCACCCTCCAGGGGATGACCTACCCCGAAGCCGCCGAGGTGCTCTCCACCACCGAGGGCACCGTCGCGTGGCGGATGCACGAGGCCCGCAACAAGCTCCGCGACGCGCTCTCGCGCGAGCCCTCGGCCCCGAAGCCCGCCCCCGCGAAGACCCGCGCCCGCGCCCGCAAGCGGGTCGAGCGCGACGACGAGGGCCTCTCGGTGGCCCTCGCGATGGCCCTCGCGGCGGTCGTCCCGGTGTAGGGCCACGGCCGCCACCAACGCTCCGCCACCCGACGAAATCCCTCACTTCGCGAAACGCGTGCTCTCGCCGAGACGGCACGGGTCTCGCTCACGGCGCCGCGCCCCGCGCTCGCTGGTGAGCGCACCGGGGGCCCTCGAAAGGGAGGATCACATGGCGGTCTCGGACAAGCTGCGCGCCGTGCGCGCGGCCATCGGTATGTTGGAGAAGCAGTTCGGCAAGGGGTCGGTGATGACCCTGGGGGAGGACGACAAGCGCGAGCCCTGCGCGGTGATCCCCTCGGGCTCGGCGGGCATCGACCTCGCGCTCGGCGTCGGGGGCTACCCCCGCGGGCGCATCGTCGAGATCTACGGCCCTGAGAGCTCGGGCAAGACCACGCTCACCCTGCACGCCATCGCCGAGGCCCAGCGCGCCGGCGGCGTCGCGGCCTTCATCGACGCCGAGCACGCGCTCGACGTGAACTACGCCCGCAAGCTCGGCGTGAAGGTCGACGAGCTCCTCGTGTCACAACCCGACAACGGCGAGCAGGCCCTCGAGATCGCCGACATGCTCGTGCGCTCCGGCGCCGTCGACATCGTGGTGATCGACTCCGTCGCCGCGCTCGTGCCGAAGGCCGAGATCGAGGGCGAGATGGGCGAGCAGCTCCCCGGCCTCCAGGCGCGGCTCATGTCTCAGGCGCTGCGCAAGCTCACCGCGACGGTGCACCGCTCGCACACGCTCCTGGTCTTCATCAACCAGATCCGCATGAAGATCGGGGTCATGTTCGGCAACCCCGAGACCACCACGGGCGGCAACGCGCTGAAGTTCTACGCGTCGATGCGCCTCGACGTGCGCCGCGTGGGCTCGCTGAAGTCCGGCGAGTCGGTGGTGGGCAACCGCACCCGCGTGAAGGTGGTGAAGAACAAGCTCGCGGCGCCCTTCCGCGAGGTGGAGTTCGACATCCTCTACGGGCTCGGCATCTCGAAGAGCGGCGACCTCCTCGACCTCGCCACCGAGGGCGGCATCGTCGAGAAGTCGGGCGCCTGGTACTCGTACAAGGGCGAGCGCATCGGGCAGGGCCGCGAGCAGTCGAAGACCTTCCTCGACGAGCACCCCGAGGTGCTGGCGCGCATCGAGGCCGAGGTGTTCACCAAGCACAACATCCGCAAGGGCCCCGCGCCCGCCCAGGCCGACGCCGCGCCCGCCGACGCCGCGCCCGCCAAGGCGACGCGCGAGCGCCCCAAGGCCCAGGCGTGACCCCCGCGCCGCCTCCGCGATCGCTCGCGCTGGCGGTGCTCCTCGCCCTCTCCCCCGCGTGCCACCGCGCCCCGTCGCCGCCGCGCGACGGGCGCGCGACCCCGCCCACACCGCGCCCGTGCCCCACGGCCCTGGCCTCGATGGTCGACCGCGACGTCGACCGCGAGCTGTGGGTGCGCCCGCGGGCCATCTTCGAGCACCCCCGCCTCGGGCCCCTCGCGTCGCGGAGCTTCGACGACCGCGGAGAGCTCGCCCTCCTCGGCCGCGCCGACCGCGTGGGCTTCGACCTGCGCACCGTCGACCGCGCCCTCCTCGCGTGGAAGGGCGAAGACTTTGTCGCGATCGGAATGTCGCCCTTCGACACCCGCCGCGTGGCCGACCTCCTGTGGGAGCGGCTGCTCCCGCCTCGGCGTAGGGCCGACCCCGGGCGCGGGCTCTCTCGCGTCGAGGGCTCCCTCGGCGGCCGCCCCGTCGCCGCGGCCTTCGACGCGTCGTGCGGGCTCGCGGCCTTCGCCGAGGGAGACCCCAGCGACGTCGACCGCGTGCTCTCGACGGGGTCTCGCGACGCGCGCGCGCCCGGCGACCCCACGGCGCTCCTGCGGTGGCGGGCGCGGGGCGTGCCTGACGCGCTGCGGGCGAGCGCGGGCGGAGCCCTCGCGGCGCGGGTGCGCGCGCTCAACGTCGACGTCGACGCGACGGGCGAGGAGCTCACGGCCTCGCTGTGGCTGGTGGGCGCGCTCGACGAGGGCGACGTCGCGCGGGTGCGGGCGGCGGTCAGGAGGCCTTCGCCGCCGCGAGCGACCGGGCGCGCGGTAGGCGCGGGCGCGTGGGCCTCGCGGGAGCGGGTAGGCGTGACCCTCTCCGCGGGCGGGTTCGCGCGTCGCTGACCCCGTGGGGCGGGGTCGAGGCGCTCGCCGAGGTGCTCCGGGGGGCGGTGCGGGGCGCGCGTGAGCTTTGACGCGATGCGTGAGGGTGCTACCTAGATAGGTCGCCGCGATGAGCGCGGCGCGTGCGGGCTCTCGCTGCTGATCTCATCAAAGAACCGACGGGATGCGGCGAACGACGCCAGCAGCAATCCGAGCAGGCCCGAAGCGACGGGCCCGCGCGGTCACGCGTGTCGCGAGGAGATGCGCATGCAGCCAGATTTCCAGGTGGGTGACAAGGCCGTTCATCCGGCACTTCGGGGTGGGCGAGGTCACGGCGTCGAGCGCCGTGAGATCGCGGAGGCGCCTGAAGGCCTTCTACGTGCTCAGGATCATCGACACGGGGATGAAGGTGATGGTGCCGACGGCGTCGGTCGAGTCGGTGGGGCTCCGGGGGGTGATGTCGCCGAAGGAGGCCGACAGCGTGCTGGCGGTGTTCCGCTCGGCCGAGAAGGCGGTAGACGGCGGGCCGTGGAACCGCAGGCAGCGCGCCTACAACGAGATGATCAAGAGCGGCTCGCCCTTCGAGGTCGCGAAGGTCTTGCGCGACCTCTACCGCATCAAGTTCCAGAACGAGAAAGACCTCTCCTACGGCGAGCGTAAGCTGATGGACAGGCGCGGAGCCTCCTCGTGAAAAGCTCGCCCTCGCCAAGCGGGCGACCGAGTCCGAGATCGAGACCGAGATCGAGACCATCGTCGCGAAGAGCTGACGACCGCTCAACCGCCCGACACGGGCGGGATCACCGCCACCTCGTCCCCCGCGCGCACCGCGTCGCCCTCGGCCGCGTAGGCCCCGTTCACGGCGACGCGCAGCGCCTCGGCCCACGGCGAGAGCGACGCGAAGCGCTCCACCAGCGCGGGCACGGCACCACGTCGCGCGCCGTCGCCTCCAGGCGGAAGCTCCAGCGCCACCTCGCCCGCGCCCACCGCGTCACGCACGGCGGCGAAGCACAGCACCGTCACCCGCGTCGGTTCAGACATCGCGCAACCAGAAGCAGCGCACCGTCGCGCCCGCGGGCAGGTGGGTCACCGCGGCGGGGACGTCCATGAGCGCGTCGGCCGCGGCGAGGGAGAGCGCGGAGCCCGAGGCCTGATTGGCGAGCGGTGTCGCGACGGGCAAGCCGTCGGAGTCGTCGTCGAGGGTCACGCGGTAGAACTCGCGTCGGCCCGCGGGCGGGTGATCGCGCGCGCGAGCGTCGCGTCGAAGCGGCGGGGGCTGCACGCGTCGCTCGCCCTGCATCGCGCGGAGGAGCGGCGCGCCGAAGAGCGCGAAGGTGAGGAGCGCCGACGAGGGGTTGCCGGGCAGCCCGAGAACGCGCGCGCCGTCGGGCGCGTGGCCGAGGCAGAGGGGCTTTCCGGGCTTGATCGCGACGCCAGAAGTCGAGCGCGACGCCCGCGGACTCGAGCGCGCCGCGCACGGGTCGTGGTCGCCCACGCTCACGCCGCCGACGGTGAGCACGAGGTCGGCGCCGCGCAGGGCGTCGGTCACGGCGTCGCGCGTCGCGGTGGCCTCGTCGCGCGCGAAGGGGAGGACGCGCGGCTCTCCGCCGAGGCGACGCACGAGCGCGGCGAGCGCGGGGGTGATCGCGTCAGCGACGCTCCGCTGCGAAGGGGGCTCGCCCGCCTCGCGGAGCTCGTCTCCGGTCGCGAGGATCGACACGCGCGGTCGGCGCGCGACGCAGACCGAGGGGACCTCCGCGGCGGTGAAGGCCGCGACGTGCCACGGCGTGACGCGCGTCCCCGCGCGCGCGAACGCGCCGCCCAGTGAGACGTCGTCGCCCCGACGACGCACGAAGGCGTTCACCGCGGGCACGCGCTCGAAGCGCACGAGGTCACCGTCGCGAGACGCGTCCTCCTGCGGGACCACCGCGTCGGCGCCGCGGGGGAGGGGCGCGCCCGTGAAGATCCGCATCGCGCTCCCGTCGCGGAGCGGGGCGAGGCCCTCAGCGCCGGCGCGGGACTCTCCTTCGATCGGGAGCGTCCACGGTCCGTCGCCGGAGAACGCGCGCGTCGCGACGGCCCACCCGTCCATCGAGGAGTGGTCGAACGCGGGCAGCGCGACGCGCGCGGTCACGTCGTCGGTGAGCACCCGGCCCACCGCGTCGGTGACGCTCACGCGCTCGCGCGCGGGGTGGGGCACGCCGTCGAGCGCCCGCTGCAACGCCTCGTCGTAGGAGATCATCGTGCTCGCGCCTCTATCGTGGACCGCGCGCCCGCGCGCAAGTCACCGTCGCTCGCGGCGGATACGGTCCACCCAGTCGAGCGCGAGGTCGCGCGCGCCGCGCGGGCGCTCGGGGTCGTCAGCGACGGCGCGGAAGAGGGCCTCGGCGCCGTCGAGGTCCCCCACGCGGTAGCGCGCGACGGCCGCGACGCGGCGGGCCTCTCCGAAGACCCTGGGCGCGTTCGCGCGCGCGAGGGCGTCGAGGTCGAGCGCGTGGAGGGCCTGCGCGAAGCGCCCAGCGTTGGAGAGCTGCCGCGCGAGGAGGTAGGCCGCCACCGGGTCGCTCGGCGCGAGCGTCGCGAGGCGCGGGACCGAAGCCGTCAGCGAGGGGTCGTCGTCGCGGCGGCCGATGAGGAGGTCCTGCGTCGCGTCGAGGAAGGCTCCGCCGAGCGCGAGGGCGCGTCGCTTGATGTCGAGGCTGCGGAGCTCGTCGTCGGAGGCGAAGGTCTCGTCGAGCGCCGCGTAGCGCGCGGCGGCGTCGCGCGGAGAGCGCCAGCGCCAGGCGGCGTCGGCCACGCTCGCGCGCACCCGAGCGCCCGCGGCGGGGCCCAGCACGCGCGCGGCCTCGTCGGCGGCGCGGTCGGCGGCGGAGAGGTCTCCCGCGCGAACGTCGATCCTCGCGACCTCGACGCGGGCGCGGAGGTCGGTGGGGTCGAGCGCGGTGAAGCGCGCCCACGCGGAGCGCGCCGCGGTGAGATCCCCCGACGCGGCGAGGCGCGCGGCCTGGTCCGAGAGCGCGTCGAGGGTGAGCGGGCAGCTCCGCCCGAAGACCGACGCGCGGCGAAAGCGCGTGCGCGCGCGCGCGAGCGCGCGATCGGGGAGCGGGACCTCGCGGAGGAACGCGTGCCAGCGGGACTCCAGCGAGGAGAGCGGCTCGCCGTAGGCGCCCTCGAAATCGCCCGTGTCGTACACGCGACGAAAGCGCTCCGCGCCGCGCGTGTCGTGGAGCCACCGGCAGAACGAGCCCGCCGCCGTGTACGCCGTCACCGACGCCGACGCGAGGAAGCCGAGCCCCGTGAGCGCACGCACGCGCGGCGCGAGCCCGGCTTCGAGCATCGCGCGCGACCACTGGTGCGGGGTGAGGTCGCCTTCGCCCTCCCACGCCGCGGCGACGGCGGCGCCTTCGATGAGGCCGGGCAACGGCAGCAGCGCGCCCCGCGTCGGGATGCGAAGGAAGCCCGACGACATCGCCCCCGCCACGACGTGCGCGAGCTCGTGCTTCAGCACGGGGTGAGGGAAGGGTGCCCACTGGAGGTAGACCTCTGCGCGCCATGGCTTGGCGATGTACGTGTCGGCCGCGCCCATCAGCGCGCGCTTCTGCTCGGCGTTCGCGAAGAGGAACACCGTCACCCGCCGCGGCCCGCGCACGCCGTAGAAGTCTTCGAGCTGCGCGACCCGCACGTCGCAGTCGCGCGCGGCGAGGCGCGCGTCGTCGATCGCGATGGAGCGGTCGAAGCGCACCACGCAGCGGCGTGACCAGGCCTCTCCGCCGAGGCGCTCGGCGACGTCGCCCGCGTCGAGGCGGTGACCGAGCGCGGGGCCCGCGACGTAGATGCCGAGCCCCACGCACGCGCCCGCGACGGCGACGGTCCACGCGGCGACAGAGCGCGCGCCGCGGAGGGAGAGCGTGGCGTCGGTCCTCCACGCGAGCTGGAGGAGCGCCGCGAGCGCGACGAACCACCCGAGCGTGCCCGCGCGGTGCGTGACCTGCGTGAGCCCGAGGGGCACGTTCTCGTCGTACAGGGCGCCGGGCCAGAAGCCGAAGAAGGGGTCGTACGCGAAGACCGCGGGCGAGCGGTAGAAGCGCACCACGCTCCACGCGATGAACGCGGGCACGAGGAGCGCGGCGAGGGTGGTCGCGACGCGCTCGCGGGTGAAGGCCGCGCCGAGGAGCACGCCGAGCAGCGCCGCGAGCGGAGGCCCGGGAAGCGCGACGAGGAGGGCCGCGACCGCGCCCTGGCCCGGGTCGCACGCGGGCGCGACGAGCGCGTGGGCGAGGGCCGTGAGCAGCGGGAGCGCGGTGACCGCGAGCGCGTAGCCGACCGAGGCGAGGGTGACCTGAGACGCCGTCGCGATCTCGCCGCGGGCGCGCAGCGCGACGGGGAGGCCCGCGCCGACGACGGAGGCGAGGACCGAGGCGAAGAGCGCGGTGACGAGCGAGGCGCCGAAGCCGAGGTGGTCGGTGAGTGTGTTCGACCAGCAGGCGAGGCCGAGGAGGAGGGAGAGCGCGAGCCCGACGCGCGCGCGCCAGAGCGAGGCGAGCGCGCGCAGGGCGGGCATGCGGGAGGGGTCAGCGGCCCGCGGGGAGCGGGGCGTCGTCGTCGTCGGGCGCGGGCGGCGGAACCGAGGGGGCCGGCGCGTCGAGGAGGGCGAAGTCGAGCACCTCGGAGATGCGGCTCACGAGGTCGATGCGGATGTCCTTCTTGACCTCCTCGGGGATGTCCTCGAGGTCCTTCGCGTTGCGCTGCGGGAGGAGCACGTGGGTGATGCCCGCGCGGTGCGCCGCGAGGACCTTCTCCTTCACGCCGCCGATGGGGAGCACCACGCCGCGCAGGGTGATCTCACCGGTCATCGCGAGGTCGCTGCGCACGGGCCGCCCGCTCAAGAGCGACGCGATGGCCGTGACGATGGCGACGCCCGCGCTGGGCCCGTCCTTCGGCGTGCCGCCCTGGGGCACGTGCACGTGAAGGTCGCTCTTCGCGAGGAACTCGGGGTCGATCCCCAGGTCCTGCGTGTGGGTGCGCACCCACGAGAAGGCCGCGGCCACCGACTCCTTCATCACGTTGCCCATCGAGCCCGTGATCGAGATGTCTCCGCGGCCCGCGAAGCGCGTCGCCTCGATGAAGAGGATCACGCCGCCCACGGGCGTCCACGCGAGGCCCGCCACGATGCCCACCGCGGGCTGGCGCTCGGCGCCCTCCTCGATGAAGCGCGGCGGGCCCATCACCGAGCGCACGAACTCCTCGGTCGCGCGCTCGTGCACGTCTTCGCCCGACGCGAGGCGCACGGCCACCGCGCGGCACACCGAGGCCACCTCGCGCGTGAGGTTCCGCACGCCGGCCTCGCGCGTGTAGCTGTCGATGAGCGAGAGGTAGCCCTCGTCGAGCCACTCCAGCCGCTCGGGGGTGAGACCGTGCTCCTCGAGCGACTTCGGGCCGATGTACTCCCTCGCGATGTTGAGCTTCTCGACCCGCGTGTAGCCCGCGATCTCGATGACCTCCATGCGGTCGTAGAGCGGCGCGGGGATCGTCTCGCGGTTGTTCGCCGTGCAGATGAACATCGCGTGCGAGATGTCGTAGGGCACGTCGATGTAGTGGTCGACGAAGGTGCTGTTCTGGTCGGGGTCGAGCACCTCCAACAAGGCCGCCGCGGGGTCGCCGCGCATGTCGGCGCCCATCTTGTCGACCTCGTCGAGGATGAGGATGGGGTTGATCGTCCCGGCCTTCTTCATGGCCTGGATGATCCGGCCCGGCAGCGCGCCGACGTAGGTGCGACGGTGGCCGCGGATCTCGGCCTCGTCCCTCACGCCGCCGAGCGAGATGCGCACCATCTGCCGCCCGATGGCCCTCGCGATCGACTTGGCGAGCGAGGTCTTGCCCACGCCGGGCGGGCCGATGAAGCACAGGATGGGGCCGCGCCGGTCCTTGCGGAGCTTGCGCACGGCCACGTACTCGATGATGCGCTTCTTGGCCTTGTCGAGGCCGAAGTGGTCCTCGTCGAGGGCGCGCTTCACGGCCTCGACGTCGAAGCGGTCCTCCGTCGACTTCTGCCAGGGGATGTCGACCAGCCACTCGATGTACGAGCGCGTGACCTGGTACTCCGCAGAGTGGCCCTGCATCGAGCGCAGCCGCCCGAGCTGCCGCCGCGCGACCTTCTCGATGTCGTAGGGGAGCCGCGCCTTCGCGATGCGCTCGCGGAGCTGGTCGAGCTCCTCCTCGCTCTCGTCGGTCTCGCCGAGCTCCTCCTTGATGGTGCGGAGCTGCGCGCGGAGGATCTCCTCCCGCTCGCTGCGGCCCATCTCGCCCGTGACCATCGACTGGATCTCTTTGCGGACGCGGTGCACCTCGTGGACGCGCCGCGCGAGCTGGTGCGCGAGGCGGAGCCGCGCCTCGATGTCGCTGGCTTCGAGCACCTCTTGCCGGTCGTTGGGGTTCACCGGCGGCGACGGCAGGTGCAGCGTCACGAGGTCGGCGAGCGCGCCGGGGTCCGCCGCGTTCTCGGCCACCGACACGAGCTCGCGCGGCACGGGCGGCGAGAACTCTCCGAGGGCGCGGGCCAGCTCGCGGAGCTCGCGCGCGACCTTCTCGACGTCGGGCGTGCGCGTCGCGTTCTCGGTGATGCGCTGCACCCGACCGCGGAGGTAGGGGTGCTCGCCCACCAGACCGAGGAGGTTCATCCGCGCGATGCCCTGCAGGAGCACGGAGTAGTTGCTCGCGCCGAGCTTGATGACCTTCACGATGCGCGCGACGGTGCCGACGGTGTAGAGGTCGGCCAGCGCGGGGTCTTCGGTCTCGGGGGACTTCTGCGTGACGACGGCGATGAGGCGGACCTCGCTCTGCGCGAGCTCCTCGACGAGCCGCACGCCCGAGCGCGGCCCACGTTGATCGGCACCACCGCGGCGGGGAAGAGCACCGCGTTGCGCAGCGGGAGGACCGGAAGGATCTCGACGGCCAGGCCCTTTGCCCGGCTGGTTCTTCAGTGCGGCTCACGATGGCGGAACCGTAGAAAACCCCCCGTACCGTGGCAAGGCCCGAACACGGTTCGCGCGAGAACGCTCGTCACGCGCTGCGTCGTCGCCCCGCGCGCCCACCCTCCGAAGCGGGCTTCGTCGCGCGCACCGCGGCCTTGCGGCGCACCCCGACCAGCCCCGCCCGCGTCATCACCTCGTCGGTGAGGCGCTCGTAGTCCTCCCGGCCGCGGCCGCCCTCGGGCTCGTGCTCGAAGATCGTCCGCCGGTGCGAGGGCGCTGCCTTGTGGTGCGTGTTCGCCCGGATCACCCCCTCGAAGACCGCCTCGCCGAAGCGCTCGCGGAGGAGTTCCTCGACCTCGGTGGTGATCCGCTCGCGACGGTCGACCATGGTGAGCAGGTAGCCCAGCACCTCGGCCCGCGCCCCCGCGCGGTCGCGCAGCTTCGCGAGGGTCTCGCCGAAGAGCTTCAGCCCCAGCACCGGCAGGTACTCGCACGACACGGGCACCACCACCCGGTCGGCCGCGACCAGCGCGTTCACCGTGAGCAGCCCGAGGTACGGCGCCGTGTCGACCACCACCACGTCGGTGCCCGCGAGGCCCGGGCAGCGCAGCGCGCGCTCGAAGACCCGCTCGCGGCCGTAGACCGACGCGAGGTGCAGGTCGACCACGGCCATGCCCTCTCCCGCGGGCGCCACGCTCAAGCGCTCGATGCGGGTGGGGCGCACCGCGTCGGAGAGGGGGCGCTCCTCGAGCAGCACCCGCGCGACGTCGACGTCGCCCTCGGCCACCGTCGCCCCGAGGCTCGCCCCGGCGCTGCCCTGGATGTCGAGGTCGACGAGCAGGGTGTTCAGGCCGCGCATGGCGAGGCCCGCGGCGAGGTTCACGGCGGTGGTGGTCTTGCCCACCCCGCCCTTCTGGTTGGCGACCGCGAGGATGACAGGGGCTCCCATGACGCAGGGAGACACACACGCCACGACGACGCGGGTCAAGTTCCGCGCGGGAGCTCCAAGGGGGACTTCACAATCCCGTTGCAAGACGAGGGGGAGGTTGACTAGAAGTTGGCCCGCTTCAGGGCCTCGGCGACATTTGCTTACATGTAGGCGTCGACGCGTCACAGGGCGCGGCGGCGGAATCGAGACGCTGTCTGTTGGAGTGACGACGAAGATGTCCCGACCGAGGCTGTACGGCGCGTTGACCGCGTGTCTCCCCCTGCTGCTCATGGGTTGCAACCACGCGATGGTGGGCAACGTGATGGCGCTGGTGATGGCGGCGGGGCTGTTCTTCGGAACGCTCTCCCTCGGTCGCAGCGCGCCTCGCGGCGGCGCCGTCGAGGGGCAGCGCACGCCGCCCGGCCTGCAGGGCTGAAGGCGCGGCGCGGTCTCCGGGCGCCACTCCGATGGCCGACAGCGACGCGCTCGGCTTTCGCGCCCTCGACGAGCTGACCCTCGCCGACCTCGACGCCCTCTGGACGCTCCTCGCGGGCGGGTCGGTGATCGACTGGCGCGGCCTGCACTTCCACGACCTCGAGTCGGCGCGGGAGTTCCTGCGCGCGCAGGAGTACCGCCCCGACCAGCCCGCCGACCGCGAGCGCCTCGACGCGGTGCGCGACCAGGCCGTCGACTACCTCCGGCGGCACTTCGAGTACCCGATCCCGAAGCCCCTGCGGGCCATGTCGACCGAGGAGCTCCTCCTCCTCGCGTCGGGCAAGGGCGAGCGTCACCGGGTGGTGTGCGCCTGCGTGATCCTCAAGGTCATGCACATCATCAATCACCTGCAGGGGCGCGAGCTGCTCTTCATGCTCCCGCTCAGCGACGCGCAGGTGTTCCAGCTCGTCGAGGCGAGGATCTACCGGGTCATCGGCGAGGCGCTCAGCGGCGGCGTGCCCATCGTGATGTTCCGCGGCGGGCGCAAGGCGCGCGACTCGCTCTACACGAAGCTCCTCTCGAAGAGCGAGACCATCGCGGCGCAGATCTACGACAAGCTCCGCTTCCGCATCGTCACCCGCGACGAGGACGACGTGCTCCCCGTGCTCGCGTGGATGACCCGCAAGCTCACGCCCTTCAACTACCTGATCCCCGGCGAGAGCAAGAACACCCTGCTCAGCGCGCGCGCCGTGTGCGAGGCGTCGCCGAAGCTCAGGGCGCTCGTCGACGACCCTCGGCGCAACGCCAGCGGCGACCCCGTGTCGGTGCTGGTCGACAACAAGTTCAGCGCGGCGAGCTACCGGGTGATCCATTTCGTGATGGACCTCCCGGTGCGCCTGCCCGACGCGATGCTCCGCAAAGCCCCCGCGGCGGCGCGGGAGCTCGGGCCGGTGGTGTACGTGCTGACGGAGTTCCAGGTGGTGCACCAGGCCGCCGAGGCGCTCAACGACTCGGGCGACGCCTCGCACGAGCAGTACAAGGTCCGTCAGTTGAAGGCCGTGCGCGACCGGCTGAGTTTGGGCTCGGGCGAGCGCAAGCCCGTGAAGTCGAAGCCCGAGCCCGCGCCGAAGCACGAGGGGCCGCGGCAACGGAGGCCCACGCAGGTGCCTCCGATGCCGAAGAAGGGCTGAGGGTCAGCGGGTCGCGGGTCGCGCCGTGAGGACCTCGACGAGGTCCATCTTGGTGACCACGCCGAGGAGCGACTCGTCGTCGTCGACCACGAGGCCGACCATGCCCTTCGAGAACAGCTCGAGGAGCTCGCCCGCGTCGGCCGCCGCGCGCACCGTGGTCACCTTGCGGAACATCACCTCGGCCACGGCGCTGTTCAGCGAGACGTGCCCGTCGACGATCTTCGCGAGCAGGTCGCTCTCGGTCACGATGCCGACGATCTTGCCGCCGTCGACCACGGGGAGCTGGCTGATCCCGTGGGCCTTCATGCGCCGCACGGCCTCGGCCACGCCCTCGCCGCTCGACACGGTGATGACGGGGCGGCGCGGGAGCGACATCAACAGCTCGCCCACCGAGCCCGTCTCCCAGTTGCTCTCGACGAAGCCGTTCTCGCGCATCCACCGGTCGTCGAGGAACTTGGTCATGTAGTTCCGGATCGAGTCGGCGAGGATCACCACGATGCGCTTGCCGGGGCCCTCGCGGCGCGCGACCTGGAGCGCGCCCCACACCGCCGCGCCCGACGAGCCGCCGACGAGCAGGCCCTCTTGCCGGATGAGCCGCCGCGCCATGAGGAACGAAGGGCGGTCTTCGCTCTTGATCCACTCGTCGACGAGCGAGCGGTCGAGCACGTCGGGGATGAAGTCGTAGCCGATGCCCTCGACCTTGTACGAGCCGATGGGCCCGGGGCCCGCGAGGATCGAGCCCACGGGGTCGACGCCCACCACCCTCACGCCGGGGACGTCTTCCTTCACGCGCTTCGCGACGCCCGAGATGGCGCCGCCGGTGCCCGCCGTCGCGACGAGGAAATCGAAGCGCCCGCCGCTCTGGTCGACGATCTCGGCGCCGGTGCCCTCGTAGTGGGCCATCGGGTTGTCGGGGTTGCCGTACCGGTCGAGGATGTGCGCGTTCGGCAGGATCTTCTGGAGCTGCTTCGCGACGCCGATGTGGCTCTCGGGCGCGTCCCACGCGGCCTCGGTGGGCGTGCGGATGATCTCGGCCCCGAGCGCCTCGAGCACCACCTGCTTCTCGCGGCTCATCTTCTCGGGCATCGTGATGATCATCCGGTAGCCGTAGACGGCCGCCGCGAGCGCCATCCCGATGCCGGTGTTGCCGCTGGTGGGCTCGATGAGCGTGTCGCCCGGCCGGATGCGCCCGCTCTTCTGCGCCTCGCGCACCATGCGGAGCCCGATGCGGTCCTTCACCGAGCCGCCGGCGTTGAGGTACTCGCACTTCGCGAGGATCTCGCAGCCCGTGTCGTGGCCCACGCGGCGCAGTCGCACGAGGGGCGTGCCCCCGATGGTGTCGAGGATCGAGTCGTAGACCTTGCCTTCGGTGCTCATGGCGCTGTCGCTCCGCTTCGGGTGAGGGACGCTGCGATACCTTCTCCGAGCGCCCCCGCGCAACCGTGGGCCGTCAGCCCGCGCGCATCGCCGCGAGCCCCGCGTCGACGGTCACCTCGGGCGCGTACCCGAGCTCCCGCCGCGCCTTGTCGGTCTTCACGGTCACCGTGCGCGACATCATCGCCGTCGCGAAGGCCGTCGCCGGGGGCTTTCGCTCGATGCTCATCGCGCGCCACACCGCTTCGAGCGCCGCCGTCGCGGGCCGCGCGATCACCCCAGGGACGTTCTTCTCCCCCAGCGGCACGCCCTGCGTCTCGGCCAGCGCGGTGAGGAACTCCCGCACCGTGCGCTCGCCGTCGTCGGCGATGAAATACGCCTCGCCGCCGCGACCGCGCGTCAGCGCGAGCGACACCGCCGCCGCGAGGTTCGCCACGTTGCACGTCGACGTGCGCGCGCGGCCCCCGTCGAGCCACGCGAAGCTCCCCTCGCGCGCCATGCGCAGGATCGCCGGGAGCACCGAGGTGTCGCGCGGCCCCCACACGAGCCGCGGGCGCAGCGAGAGCGCGGTGAAGCCCTCGGCGTTCGCGTGGAGCACCCGTCGCTCGGCCTCGGCCTTCGTCTCGCTGTAGAGGTACCGCTGCGCGTCGGGGTAGGGCAGGGTCTCGTCGATGTCGACGAGGTCGTCGCCGGTGAAGAACGCGGCCTCGGTGCCGATGAAGACGAAGCGGCCGACCCCCGCGGCCTTCGCGGCCGAGAGCGCGCGGTCGGTGCCCTCGACGTTGGCGCTCCAGAAGTCGTCGCGCGAGCCCCACTCCTCGGCGTAGGCCGCGCAGTGCACCACCGCGTCGTGCCCCGCGAGGTGCGACGCGCTCACGTCGGTGAGGTCGCAGCGCACGGCCGTCGCGCCGAGCGACTCCACCGTCTTCGCCGAGCGCTCGGAGCGCGCCATCGCCGACGCGGAGTGACCGTCACGGAGCAGCCGCTCGACGACGTGCCCGCCGACGAAGCCCGACGCGCCCGTGACGAAGACCCTCATCGCGGCAGGCAGCGCGACGGCACCGACGTGCGGTAGTTCGCGAAGACCGCGCGGAAGCTCCCTCCGCCGTCGGGGCGGAACTCGACGCCGTTCACCGTGAAGTAGAACTCCATGGTGGTCTCGACGAGCGCGGGGTCGGCGCTCTCGACGAGGCCGCCGGGGCACTCGCTGGTCATCGGGAAATCGGGCATCGGGTCGACGGTGCGCAGGTCGAGCTCGTAGCGCGCGTCGTTGCCCACGCGGCGCACGAAGTTGACGTGACTGAAGGTGAACTCGCCCGACGCCCCGAAGCGGCGGTACATCCGCACGTCGAGCTGACGCCACAGGTCGGGGTTGTCGCGGTCGGTGACCCCCTCCTTCCAGACGTCGAAGGTCACGACGCGCACGGCCGCGCGCTGCCGCGCCCAGGTCTCGTAGCGGAAGGGCACCGCGAGCTGGCGGCGGTCGCCGTCGCAGGCGTGGCCGTCGCAGCTCGCGCGCGAGATCACCGCCGCGCCGTTGCCGATCCACCCCGGCGCGTTGGCCGCGGGCGCGAAGGTGAAGCGGTAGTTCTGCCCGTACGCGCTGTCGTAGGCGTTGCAGCCCCAGCGGTTGTTGTTCTGGAACCAGAACTCCACCGCGCCGGGGTTCGCCGGCAGCGTGATCGTCGCGGTCACCGCCGCGCCGTTGTCGGTCACCGCGAAGGACTGCGGCTCTCCGTCGTTCACGCGGTAGAAGCCCGTGATGCCCCAGGCGGCGCGGCCGTACATCTCCCCGCGGCAGGCCGTGAGGCGCGCGGGGTCGTAGCTCACGCGCACAGGGCTGTTCGCGCGGAGCGCTCCCGTCACGCGCTGCGACCAGTCGGCCGCGAAGGTCACCGTCGGCGTCTCGACCGCGTCGGAGGCCCCCGCCACCGTCGCGTCGTCCCCAGGCGCGCAGCCCACCGAGAGGGTGAGGGTGAGCGCGCACGCGACCATCCACCGCGAGGTCTTCATCGGGGCGGGCACCTACACCCGCCTACAAGGGACGTCAACGGGTCACGGGGCGCATCGCGTGTCGTGGAGCGCTTGTGATCGGCCTTCGGAGACGGTGACGTAGCCGCGACCGTCGGCGTGCCACGCGACGGACTCTCCCTGGATCTCGGAGAACACGGGGAGACGACGCGGCACGGCGGTGAACATCGCCTCGAAGGGCGCGCCCGCGGGGGGCGTGAACTCCCAGAGGCGGGTGTACGTGCGCACGAGGAGTCTCGCTTCACACGGGTGGAGGTCGGCGGCGGTGACGAGGGGAGAGCCTTCGTTCGGGAGGGCGAGGGTCGCGACGCGCGTGAGCGTGACGCGCGACGCGGGGTCGAGCGGGAGCGGGAATCGGTACACGCCGGCCTCGGCGTCGGCCTTGGTGCTGACGTAGAGGTCGCCGGTGTCGCGGCGCATCGCGAGGGCCTCGGCGTTGTGCGGGCCGTCGGGGTACGCGAAGTCGAGGCGCTCCCACGCGAGGGCGCGGTCGTCGCCGCGGGCGACGGTGGGGAGCGCGACGCGGAGCACGGCGTGGTCGGCGCGGTTCATCGCGTTGTCGCCGATGTCTCCGAGGTAGAGGCACTCGCCCGTGGGGCAGGGGCCGACGGTGAGGTCTTCCCAGTCGACGGCTGTGGCGCCGTCGAGGCGGTAGGTGGCGAGGAGGTCTCCGTTCGCGTCGACGGCGAAGACGCGCGCGGTGTCGCCGGAGTCGTTGTGGACGAAGTACACGCCGGGCTGCGTCGGGCTCTCGACGATCCCTGAAGCCTCGGTGATCGCGGGGGACGAGACCGGGGAGAGGGTGACCGTGTCTCCGTAGGTCTCGCACGAGGCGCACGCGGCGGGCGGCGCGTCGTCGCGAAGGGCGACGTCGACGTCGGGTGTCGCGGGGGCGTCTTCGAGGACGACGTCGACCTCGGGCGCCGCGGCGTCGACGGGGCGGTCGACGGAGGGCGACGAGGCGCACGCGATCAGCGCGAGGGGCAGGGCGCGGAGGAGGCGCATCGCGAGCGACTGTACCGCGGGGCGGGAGCGCGCCGCCCTCGCTGGTCGGCGCTTCGACGCGGGTGTATGAGGTGTGAGAACCGAACGTCAGGAGCGTCGGATGCGAAGGTGGCTTCTCGCGGGGGTGATCGCGGCGCTCGGGTGCAGCAGCGCCGTCGAGGGCCTGAGCGTGGGCGGCGACGCGGGGCGCGACGCGAGCCTCGACGCGGTGCTGGTGGACGCCCACGCGGACGACGCCGTGACGGACGCGCGAGCAGACACGGCGAGAGACGGGGGGGCGGTGATGACCTTCGAGGGCTTCCTCGCGCGCGTTCAGTTCGCGATCTGCGCGCAGGTCGCGAGGTGCACCTGGTCTGGGCGCTCAGGCGCGACCGCGGAGTGGGTCGCGCTCTGCGCCGATCGGCGGATCGACGCGTGGCCGTACGCCACCGACTACGCGCTCTCGAGCGTGAGGCGCGCGCTCGCGGCGGGCGCGGTCCGCTTCGACCCGGCGGCGGCGCAGCGCTGCCTCGACCTCGTCGATGGCGGGTGCGTCCGCGCTGACGCGGCGCTCGAGTGCGCGATCGGATCGATGGTGCGCGGCGAGAGACGAGCCGGTGAACGATGCTCCTCGCACGAAGAGTGCGCGGGAGACCAGTGGGGTTCCCCGGGGGCGAGGACCGCGGGGTGCCGCGGGGTCTGCGCTCCCCGGCTCCCAGCGGACGCCGAGTGCACGCGGACAGAGGCGTGCTCCCCGCCCGCCCGCGGCCGCGTCGATTGCTTTCTGCGGTGCATGGTCTCGACCGACAGCGCGCGCGTACCGCTCGGTGGGAGCTGCGTTCGCGGCCTGCCGGGCCAGCCTCGTGAGCTGCTCGCGTGCGTCGAAGGCGCGTACTGCGACGTGGTGGGTTCGTCCGGGGTATGCCGTCCACCGGAGTACCTGGGTGAGGGCGCGGAGTGCGATGACCAGCGCTACCGCTGCGCACCGCCGCTCGCGTGCGTGCGTGGCGCGCCCGTCTCCCGCTGTGGCCCCGCGCCTCCCGCGCTCCACCCCCGACGTTCGCGGCGTGGGGAGAGTCGTGCGACTCGCGACCGTGCGTGTCTTACCTGGAGTGTCTCCGAGACGAGGATCGTGACGGCGCGCCTGCGCGCTGTCGGGCGCGCGTGTTCGCCGCGGTCGGGAGCCGTGCGGCACCGACGGCGCTACCCGGTGTGCGGCGAAGACGCGCGATGTGATGCGGGCGCGTGTGTCCGGCGCGCGGAGATCGTGACCGTGGGCGAGGGCGCTGCCTGTGGGGGAGACACCGGTGCGCGGAGGGCTTCTTCTGTAGCGTCGTCACGGGCTGCACACGGCTGAGACCGACGGCGCGAGGTGCGGCAACGAACGAATGCGCTGGTGGCGCTCTGCGCCTGGGTCATTGGCCCGATGGGCGTTCCAGTGGGGGCCAACTGCTCGCCGCGGTTCTGCCCGCGGTGAGGGAGGGATGAAGATGCGGCGGAGCGCGTGGATGTTGTTGATCGCGAGCGCTGCGTGCAGCGCGACGGTCGAGGGCGTCGACGTGAGGCGCGACGCGGGGCGCGATGCGAGCCTCGACGCGGTGCTGGTGGACGCCCACGCGGACGACGCCGTGACGGACGCGCGAGCAGACACGGCGAGAGACGGGGGGGCGGTGATGACCTTCGAGGGCTTCCTCGCGCGCGTTCAGTTCGCGATCTGCGCGCAGGTCGCGAGGTGCACCTGGTCTGGCGCTCAGGCGCGACCGCGGAGTGGGTCGCGCTCTGCGCCGATCGGCGGATCGACGCGTGGCCGTACGCCACCGACTACGCCTCGAGCGTGAGGCGCGCGCTCGCGGCGGGCGCGGTCCGCTTCGACCCGGCGGCGGCGCAGCGCTGCCTCGACCTCGTCGATGGCGGGTGCGTCCGCGCTGACGCGGCGCTCGAGTGCGATCGGATCGATGGTGCGCGGCGAGAGACGAGCCGGTGAACGATGCTCCTCGCACGAAGAGTGCGCGGGAGACCAGTGGTGTTCCCGGGGGCGAGGACCGCGGGTGCCGCGGGTCTGCGCCCCCGGCCCCAGCGGACGCCGAGTGCACGCGGACAGAGGCGTGCTCCCGCCCGCCCGCGGCCGCGTCGATTGCTTTCTGCGGTGCATGGTCTCGACCGACAGCGCGCGCGTACCGCTCGGTGGGAGCTGCGTTCGCGGCGTGCCGGGCCAGCCTCGTGAGCTGCTCGCGTGCGTCGAAGGCGCGTACTGCGACGTGGTGGGTTCGTCGGGTATGCCGTCCACCGGAGTACCTGGGTGAGGGCGCGGAGTGCGATGACCAGCGCTACCGCTGCGCACCGCCGCTCGCGTGCGTGCGTGGCGCGCCCGTCTCCCGCTGTGGCCCCGCGCCTCCCGCGCTCTCGTGGGGTGATCCCTGCGACCCGGCGGTCGTGCCGCCCCTGCTCGGCCCAGCAGCGCGGACAACTCGTCGCCCGGGGAGGCCAGCTCCCTGTCCGATGCCGCGTTCGAGACGCGCTGTTTGTGGAACTCGGAGCGGATTGCGGTACCGACCCGAGCGGACGCTTCTTCGGACGTCGCTGCCGAGAGGGCGCCTGCGTAGATGGCTGCTGCGTGCCGCGCGGCGCGGAGGGAGCGGCGTGCCCCGTGGGAGCGTATTGCAGCACGCGCGAGGGGTGCGCCTCGCTCCGTGCCGACGGCGCAGAGTGCCTCGTCGGGTACCAGTGCGCGAGCGGGGCGTGCCTCGAGATGCGCTGCGCGCCCGCGTTCTGCACGCGCTGAGCGCGTCAGTCCTTCGGGGTGAGCGCCCCGCGCGACGCGAGCGCGTACTCCAGCGCGACCATCACCCGCTGCGGGACGATCACGTCGCAGGTGAAGCGGCGCGGTCCGCGCGTCCATCCGCGCTCGCTCCAGTGGGAGGCGAAGGAGGTCGACTGTCGACACCCGACGACCAGCGGCCCGAGTCGCAGGTACCACCCCGTTCGCGTCGTCACGGGGTCGGGGTCGTGGTCCGGCGAGACGACGCTCGCGCGCCGGGCGACGAGCGGGCCGACGGTGATCGCACTCGAGAGGCGCGCCGTCACGCGACCGAGCCCGAGCGTGTGCCGCAGGGTGATCGCGTCACCGTCGAGGCTGAGCGTCGCGCGCATGACACCCACGAAGGCCGCGAAGAGCGCTGCGCCGAGCACGGTGACCGCGGCGACGAGCGCCCACGCGAGCGGTGAGCCGGGTGGCGCGACGCCGCTCGCTCCGAGCGCGGTCATCGCGGTCGCGACCAGACCGAGGGCGATCGCGAGGGAGCGCATCACGCGCCGGTCGACGCCCGTCCACGGCGGGAGCGCGGGCGTCGCGGAGGGGTGGACCTTCGCGACGTGCGCGTCGAGGTTCGCGGCCTTCACGCTCACCGCGCAGAGCGGGCAGGGGAGCGTCGCCGACGGGCGCGACGCGGAGAGGGAGCGTGCCGTGGCGAGGGCGTCCACGGGGCGGAGCGTAGCGTCGCCCGTGAGCGCGAGGGGCCACGATCAACGACCCGCGCTTCGTCTACCCTGCGCGGATGACCGACGCGCCGCTGCCCGACGACCTCGACGCGCTCCTCGACGTGATCGCGCGCGAGCCCGACCTCGACCGCGCCTACGCCGCCGCGAAGGCCGCCACCGCGCGCCTCGCGCCGTGGCCCGACGGACAGCTCAAGGACTACGACGACCTCTCCGCCGACCAGCGACGTCTCGCGCGGGCGCTCGCCGACCGAGACGGGGTGAAGCTCTGGGGATGCGGCGTCCCGGCGAGCCGTCGGCTGCTCCGTCGGTGGATCGGCGACGAGCCGGCCTCTCCCCTCGATCGACGCTTCGACGCGACGGTGGATGGTGAGCGCGTGCGCTGGCCCCTCTGGCGGCTCTGGACCCGCGCGGACGAGGACGAGCTCGAGCGCAACCAGGGCGTGCCTCGCGTCGCGGCGGAGGCGCTCACGCCCGCCGAGCTCATCGAGGCCGCCGCGGAGATCGTTCTGGAGCCGTACGACTTCGTCGGCTCTCCCCTCGAAGACCGGCTGATGGAGGCCCTCGACGCGCACGCCGCCGAGGCCATCGCGTGGGCCGAGCCCTTCGCCGACCTCCTCGTCACGATCCGTTCTCCCGACGCCCCCGTCTCTCGACCGGGCGCCGAAGGCTACGAAGGCCTCGGCATCTACGACTGGGACACCCTCGGCGTGCTCGCGCTCCTCCCCATCGTCCGCGCGCGCGGCGCGCTCGACCCGCGCTGGGACGTCATCGCACCCTTCACCGGCCCGACGGGCTTCGTGCGCGAGGTCCTCCTCGCGATGAGCCCCGAGCGCCGCGAGGCCTTCGTCTACCGCCGCCTCACCACCGACTGGGGGCCGTCGGGAGAGCGCGCGCTCAACGGCTTCGAGACGGGTCTGTCGCTCCTCGACCTCGCGCCGTCGGAGCGCGTCGCGCGGGTGCTCGCGCGCAAGCTCAGCAACAACCGCTCGCACTTCAAGCGCCGCATGGACCGTATCCAGCCGCGCCTCGACGCCGTCGCCGCGGAGCACCCCGCCGTCGCCGCGGGGCTCGACCTCCGTCGCCGCGCCGCGAAGACCACGCGCGGCGCGTGACGGTCACTCCTGCGGCGGCGGGCGGATCATCGCGAAGGACAGCCGCCCCATGGCCTCTCCGTGCTGGCTCTCGTCGAGGCCGAGCTCCTCCTCCTCGGACGACACCCGGAAGGGCTGGATCAGGTCGACGAGCTTGTAGAGCGCGTAGGTGCCCGCCGCGGTGAAGGTCAGCACCACCGCGAGGCCGGCCATGTGCATCGCGAAGAGGTGCGTCTCTCCGCGGATGAGCCCGCCCGACTGGGCGAACACGGCGGTGAGCACCATCCCGACGAGCCCGCCGACGCCGTGGCAGGGGAACACGTCGAGCGTGTCGTCGATGGTGGTGGTGGACTTCCAGTGCGTGGCCGCGTTGCAGACCGCCGCCGCGATGCCGCCGATGGCGATGCTGCTCCCGAGGTCGACGAAGCCCGCGGCAGGGGTGATCGCGACGAGGCCCACCACGGCGCCCACGCAGGTGGCGATGGCCGAGGGCTTTCGCCCGCGCGCGTAGTCGACGGCGAGCCACACGAGGCTCGCGGTGGCGGCGGCGGTGTGCGTGGTGAGCACGGCGGTGATCGCGCTCGCGTTGGCGCCGAGGGCCGAGCCCGCGTTGAAGCCGAACCAGCCGAACCAGAGCATCCCCGTGCCGAGGAGCACGAAGGGGATGTTCGCGGGCTCGTGCGCGTGGCCCTCGACGTGGACCTGCCGCCGACCGAGGGCCTGCGCGCCGACGAAGGCCGCGACGCCCGCGGAGAGGTGCACCACCGTGCCGCCCGCGAAATCGAGCACGCCCCAGCGGTGCAGGAAGCCCTCGGGGTGCCACGTCCAGTGCGCGAGCGGCGAGTAGATGAAGATCGAGAACAGCACCATGAAGAGCACGTACGACGAGAAGCGCGAGCGCTCGGCGAAGGAGCCCGTGATGAGGGCCGGTGTGATGATCGCGAACTTCAATTGGAAGAGCGCGAAGAGGAGCAGCGGCACCGTGGGAGAGAGCGTCGGGTGCGTCGCCGCGCCGACGCCGCCCATCATGAAGAAGGTGCGCGGGTCGCCGATGAGCCCGCCGTGGCTCTCTCCGAACGCGAGGGAGAAGCCCACCACCACCCAGAGCAGGCTCACCACCGCGAGCGCGATGAAGCTCTGGAGCATCGTGGAGATCACGTTCTTGCGGCGCACCATGCCGCCGTAGAAGAACGCGAGCCCCGGTGTCATCAGCATCACCAGGCCCGTGGCGGTGAGCATCCACGCCACGTCGCCGGAGTTCACAGGCCCCGCCTCGGGCGCCGCCCGCGGAGGGAGGACCGACGCGATCACGCCGAAGGTCACCAGCGCCGCGGCGGTGACCCCGGCGAACCAACGCTTACCGCTCTTCATCGAGGCCCCCGATGGCGCTCGTGGGTTGTTGGGGGTGTGTTGCGGCTCTGTTTCGGGAGCCGTACGCCCCCCGGCGTATCCGAGCGCGTCGCGCGCTGTCAATGACGTCGGTCTACGCGCGCCGCCTTGTCGCGCGGACGTCGCGCGTGGTAGCGGGCGGGGCGTGCGCCGAACGTTCATCCCGACGCGCCGCGTGTGTCAGATCGTGGGGATCTCGTCGGCGCTCCTGCGCGCGTGGGAGAGCCGCCACGGCCTGGTGAGCCCGCGACGCGAGGAGAACAACTACCGGCGTTACTCGGAGTCCGACGTGCGGGTGCTGCTCCGCGCGAAGCAGCTCGTCGACGGCGGACTGCCCATCAGCGAGGTGGCGCGGCTCGGCCGTCGCGCGCTCCTCGCGTCGGCGCCTCCGGTGGCCGAGGTGGTCGCCGCGTCGCCCCGCGCCGCGGCCCCGCCGCGGGACGCGTGCGCTGGGGTGATCGCGTCGGCGGCGCGGGCGCTCGCGAGCGAGGGGGCGCTTCAGGGCGTGGCCGAGGCCGCGGTGGCGCAGTCGGGCTCGTGCTTCGCGCGCATCTGGGCGCAGGAGCGCGACCCGCGGTGGCTCAGGCTCGCGGCGAGCGCGGGCCTCTCGACGCGCGTGGACGACAGCCCCCGCGCGCGCATCGACCTGCTCTCGTACCCGTACATGGTGGGCTGGGTCGCGCGCACCCAGCACCGGATGGTGCGCGGGGAGCTGGCGAGCGACCCGCGCTTCGACGCCGCCTGGGTCACGCGCGAGGGGCTCGTCTCGGCGGTGGTGGCGCCCCTCGAGAGCGACCGTCAGCTCGTCGGCGTGATGGCGGCCTTCTACCGCCGCGCGCTGCGCGGCGACGACCGTCGGGAGATCGACGTGCTCGCGAAGATGGCGACGGCGGCGATCGTGGCGTCGTCTCCCGCGGCGCGGCCTTCACGCCGGGGTGCCGAGGCGGCAGACTCGGCGCCATGGAGCCCTCCGGGAAACGATTCCTCGCCGCCTACGAGGGCGACGCGCCGCCTTGGGTGATCGGCCACGCGCAGCCCGTGGTGCGGGAGCTCGTCGCGCGCGGCGCGCTCCGCGGGCGCGTGCTCGACGTGGGCTGCGGCACGGGCGAGAACGCGGTCTACGTCGCGAGGCACGGCGCGACGGTCACGGCGATCGACTACGCGCCGCGCGCGGTGGAGCAGGCGCGCGCCCTCGCGGAGCGCGAGGGGGTCTCGATCACGCTCGCGGTGGGCGACGCGCTCTCGCTCGCGGGGCTGCCGACGGACTTCGACGTCGCGCTCGACACGGGGGTGTTCCACGTCTTCAGCGACGAGGAGCGGCCGCGGTACCGCGACGCGGTGGCCGCGCGCCTCGCGCCGGGCGGGACGCTGTTCGTCGTGTGCTTCAGCGAGCGGGAGCCCGCGTGGGGAGGGCCGCGTCGGGTGACGCGCGAGGAGCTTCGGTCGTCGTTGGAGGGGCCCTTCGCGTGGGAGGGCGCGGAGGCCACGCGCTACGAGAACCGGATGGGCTCCGACGGCGGCGCGGCGCACGCCTGGCTCGCGACGCTGCGGAGGCTGTGAGGGTTCAGGTGCGTGGGGGAGCGACGGCGGCCATCAGCGCGAGGGCGGAGCCGACGGCGACGAGTCCCACCACCCATCCCCAGGGGACCTCGTCGCGCAGGCGCTCGAGGGCGGTCCTCCCGTCGCGCCTGCGGGCCGCTTCGGCGTAGAGGCGGCGCTCCTCGAGCATCGAGGCCGCGGTGCACGGGTAGTAGACGCAGCCCGCGGGGCTCACGAAGACGAGTCCCTCGGACTCGATCATCGCGATCGCTCGACGGTCGGCGTCGTCGAGGTCGTCGCGACCGTCGAGGAGCACGGCCGCCCGGGCGCGCACCGCGGGAACCGGCGCGCGGAGGAGACAACGGATCGCGTCGTATCGCTCCGCGTCGATGAGAGGCATGAAGGGGTCAGGGACCGTCTCTGCGCTGTAGCCGAAGGGGCGGAGGTAGACGCCGTTCTCCGCGAAGGGAGAGAGCAGCGCGTCGAGCGCGACGTCGAGGTCGGGCGGCAAGACCGGCCGCGGCGCGCTCCCGAGCGCGGACTCGATGGACGCATGCATGGCGTCGAGCACCCGCGGCGCGCACTGGTCGTAGGCGGTGACCTGCTCGCCCGGGTCTGGCGTGACGCCGCCCCAGATCGCCGCGACGACGCCGCGCGCGAAGTCGGTGTTGGCGCGGGCGTCGACGGAGACCTTCAGGCGCGCGAGCGCGCCGTCGAGGCTCACCGCGAAGACCCTGACGGTGGTGCACGCGCCGTAGTGCCGCGAGTAGTGCGACCGCACGCCGTAGCCGTAGTCTCCCGATCGGTCGAAGGGGGAGTCAGGCGCGGGCGCGCCGAGGTGCTCGATCACGGTCTCCCAGGTCGAGGGTCTCGCGGCGATGAGGGCGCGGACCTTCACGAAGAGGTCGAGGTCCGCGGCGACGGACACGGGGAGCGGCGAAGGGGTGGGCGACGGAGCGTGCATGGCGGCCTCCTCTCGGCGCGCCGCGGGGTGGCGGCGCGCGGTGGGGCGGCGGCCGTGAGCGAGCCGCGTGCCGCGATGGCGTTTCCCGTTCGCGAGCGAGTTCCTCGGTGGCGGCGCGGGGCGGCGGGGCCGTGGCGGGGCGCTCGGACCGCGCCGACCGGTCAGTCCGACGCGGAGCAGGCCAGCGCGCGCCGCGGGTTCGCGCCGTCGATGGTCACCGCGCCCCGCACGTCGACGTCGACGCTGCGAAAGTCGTCTCCGCGCGCGGAGAGCGAGCCGAGGAGGGTCGTGCTCCGGCCCGACGCGCAGGTCGGGTTGAACGCGCCCACCAGCGCCGCGCGCGCCGTCGGAGGTGAACGAGAGGGCGTGCGCGCCCGGGCGAGCTCCACCCGGATGTCGTCTCCGACGAGCGACGCCTCGCCCGACGGACCCACGAGGCACGATTCGCGAATCTCGATGCGCGAACCGTGGAGCGTGAGTGACCCGCGCACCTCGACGCCCACGAGCCGCACGTCGTCGCCCTCCACCACGAGGTCTCCGCCGATCACGGTGCGCGAGCCCGGGAGGCACGAGCCGTCGTCGTGCCCGAGGAGGGTCGCGCCGTCTCCGGTGACGCGCAGGTCGCCTTCGAGCAGGCCGGGCCCGAAGCGCCGCACCTCGCCCGCGCCCACGGTCAGCGCGTCGTCGGGCTCGGGCATCGCGCGCCGCGAGACGCTCGCGGAGAGCGCCCCGTCGCGGGCGGCGAGCGTGAGGTCGAGCACCTCGCCCTCGCGCACGCCGTCGACGGTGAGCGCGCCGGTCGCGCCGCCCAGGGAGAACGACAGCGCGAGGTCTCCCGAAGGGAGGTCGCGCAGGAGGAAGCCCCCGTCGTCGGCGAGGCGGAGGTCTCTCGCGGCGCCGTTCACGCCCACGCGCAGCGAGGCGCCCGCGGAGGCGTCGCTCACGCGCCCGAGCGCGAGGGCGCGGGTGACCGTGACGGGGGTGAGGGTGTTCGGGTCGCCGTCGGGGGCGGTGACGCCGCAGCCCGTGAGCGCGGCGAAGAGCACGAAGGGAGCGAAGGGTCGCATCGGGCCTCCTCGGAGGTCGCGGCGCGGTGGGGGCGCCGTGTCTCTTCGATGCACCGCGCGGCCGCGTCGGGCGCTCTACAGCGGGTCGTCGTCGCCCTCGTCGGGCGTCGCGGGCGCGGTCGAGGCCGGCTCCACGAGGTCGAGGGTGCCCGCCGAGACGGCCGCGAGGAGGAGCGCCGTCGGCTCACGGTCGCCGACGAAATCGAGGCGCTCGCGGGCCCGGGTGCAGGTCACGTAGAGCGCGCGGCGGCCCGCGTCGTCGACGGGGTAGTTCTCCTCCGAGGGGTCGACGACGATCACGGTGTCGAACTCCAGGCCCTTCACCTGGCGGTAGTTGGTGACCGTGACCCCCGGCTCGAAGCGGAACGAGTCGTTGTGCCCGTAGCGCACCGGCAGGAGCCCATCGAGGAGGAAGTTCAGCCGCGCGGCCCAGGATTTCGCCTCTTCGACGTGGCGGCACACCACGCAGGCGTGGGCGTCGGGCGAGCGCTCGCCGAGGTCTTGGAGCATCAGGAGGATGCGCGAGAAGAGCGCCTCGCCGTCGGCCTCGCGGAAGAAGCGCGGGCGGGGCCCCGGTCGACCGCCCGTGGAGACGTCTCCGACGATGCCGTCGGCGAGGGCCATGATGGGGGCCGTGGAGCGGTGCGCGACCTCGAGGCGGGTCACCTCGGCGCCGTCGACGCCGAGGGCCCTCGCGACGCCGTCCCACCCGACGAAATCGGCCTGGGGGACGATCTTCTGGTTCACGTCTCCGACGATGGTGACGCTCGCGCGGTCGCGCACCGAGTGGAGGAGCGCCTGCATCTCGACGGCGCCGAAGTCCTGCGCCTCGTCGATCACGAGGTGGTCGTAGAGGGCCACGGGCTCCTCGGAGTCGCGCAAGGGGTAGCCCCCGTTCTTCTTCTGGATCAGCCGCAGGAGCAGCGCGAGGTCCTCCCACGCGACGCGCGGCCCGGCCCTCCGATCGGCCCCGCCCGCCGACTGGAGCGCGCGCTGAAAGGCCGCGAGCGCGGCGACCTCCTCGGGCGCGGCGTCGAGGTGCTCTCGCAGCAACGCCTCGTCGGAGAGCATCCGCAGGAGCTCTTCCTTGTACTGGGTCATCCGTCGCACGGCCTGGTCGAGCACGTCGAAGACCCGCGAGAGCCGCTCGGCCTCGGGGCCGCGCGCGGCGTCTCTGGCCGAGCGCGCGTCGGCGCGCAGCCGCACGAGACGTCGCACCACCGGGGCGCCGTCGGAGCGCGCGCGGTCGCGCCACGCGAGCGCGTCGACGGGCTCGAGCCGCGCGGTGAGCCACTGGTCGAGGGAGGCCTCCTGCCGCGCGACGAAGGCGTCGAGGGCGCGGAGCATCCCCATGCGCTTCTTCAACCGCGCCGCGACCTCGGCGCCGGGCCCGTGGCCCGCGACGATCTCGACGGAGCCCTTGTACGCGCGCTTGATGCAGCCCGCCGCCCACCCGTGGAAGGTGTTGATCGACACCGCCCCGAGGCCGAGCTCGTCGAGCGACCCGCGCACGAACTCGCAGAGCGCGCGGTTGAACATCACCACCAGCACCCGCTCGGGCGGCAGCGGCGGGGCCTTCGCGTCCTCGGCGGGGTAGGTGAGCCACGCCACGCGGTGCAGCGCGACGGAGGTCTTCCCGGACCCGGCGCGGCCCTGGATGATCACCGCGCGGGCGCGGCTGCGGGTGATGAGCGCGTACTGCTCCGGCGTGAGGAGGGCCGCGAGGCTGGGCAGGCCCCGCACGCTCGACGGCGGCGCCTCGACGCCCTCGGCCGCGAAGCCCTCGTCGGTGGCGAAGAGCGCGTGCTCCCCGTCGTGGTCGCTCACCACCACCCGCGTGAGCCGCGGCCCGTCGGCGGTCACCGCGGCCTTGCGCTCGAGCACCCCCTCGACGACGACGTAGCCGTCGCCCTTGTCGGTCTCGAAGTCCTCGCCCGCGCCGAGGTAATAGATCTCGGCGAGGGGAGAGCGCCAGTCGACGATCCGTCGCTCGGGGTCGCGGCGGTGGCCGATGCGATAGGCGAAGGAGCCCCGCGGTTGTCGAGTGAGGAAATACCCCACCCAGGGCTTGTCGACCGCGAGCTCAGCGCGGTGCCGCGCGTACTCGCCGTCGAGCTGTCGGGCCAGGTCGATCGCGGTCTGCATCGCGCGCGAGTGTGATCAAACGCAGGGACGGAACACAACGCCACGCAGACGGTGCGCGCTCAGATGTTGAACCCGGGTCAGCGGGTCGATAGTCTCGGGCCTTGAGCGAGACCTGGGGCGCGGCGGTGGGCTGTGGTTTCGGTCTTCACGGGTGTTCGAGATGTTCGATCACGAGGGTCAGACCTTCGTCGGGCGACCTGTTCGCCATGGGCAGGCGCGACACGGAGTCCCTGTGCGCACTCCAAATCCAGGGCTGAGCCGTTGACGCTGCAGAGCACGCTCCTGCCGTTCTTCGAGGACCTCCACGTGTATCGCCGGGAGCAGATCCTGGCGACGGTGGCGCGCTTCGGCGAGGACTGCACCCGCGCGGGCCTGCGGCGGGGCATCGCGAGCCCCGAGTCGCTCCTCGACGCCGAGATGCGCGCGCTGGTCGACCTGTGCCGCCTGGAGGGCGTGAACCTCAGCGAGCACGAGCTCCTTCGCCACCCCTTCACGCCGGTGCGGGCGGCCTTCCTCGCGGGGCGAACCGGGTGGAGCCTACGCGCCGTCGTCGCGCGAGCGGCTGAGCCGCCGCGGGCGGTGGTAGTCTCGCGCGCCGTGACCGACCCCTCGACGGGCGCTGCGGGACCTGCGCGTACTTCCACTCGACGCGGCTCGACCCGGCGAAGGGCGTGACCGTGGGCGACTGCGGCGCGGGGCAGTACCCGCCGGTGCGGCCCGAGACGTCCTCCTGCCCGCTCTACACGAAGGCCGGGAGCCTCGCGGCGCGGGGGCTCAAGAAGCCCGCCGCGCGTGTCGCGACACGAAGGTCGGGTGACACCCAGCCCGAGGCGCCCCGAAGGGCGCCCATCGACATCGAGGTCGACATGGACGAAGACACGTTCCGCAAGGTGCTGCGCGAGGTGCTCACGGAGGAGCTCTCGCTGAGCGAGGCGCCCATCGCCGACCGCTTCCGCGGGGGCGAGCTGATCCTGAAGCCGGGCCGCGAGGGCACCCAGGAGCGCCGCGTGCCGCTCGACAACTTCTTCAAGAAGATCGTGATGCTCCGCGACCGCCTGCGCGTGCTGGAGCAGAAGATCAACACGCACCCCAAGCTCACCGACGACGAGCGCGTGGGCCTGCAGCAGTACATCACCGGCTGCTACGGCTCGCTGACCACCTTCAACCTCCTCTTCCGCGACGACGACGACCGCTTCGTCGGCTCGGGCGAGAAGGAGTGACCGCTCACACCACGGGCTCCAGGAGCACCACCGAGTAGCCCACGGCGGGCTTCGCGTTGGGGTTCGCGTAGCCGTGCCGCTGGTCTCCGCGGAACGAGAGCACGTCGCCCGCCTCGACGGTGAAGCTCTGCCCCGCGGCGGTCAGCACGATCACCCCGCGCTCCACCGCGAGGTACTCGCGCGTGCCGGGGGTGTGCGGCACGCCCGCCATGCGCGCGTAGGGCGGGAGGGTCATCCGGTCGACCTCGGTGCCGGGGATGCGGTCGGGCAGGAGCTTTCGGATCGTCGCCGCGCCGCGGATCACCTCGGGGAGCGTGCCCTTCGGGTAGAGCTTCGCGCCCGCGCGCGGCGGACCCAGGAGCTCCTCGAAGGACACCTGCAGGGCGACCGAGACGGAGTGCAGCACCGCGAGCGTGGGGTTGGCCGCGCCCGACTCCAGGTGCGCCCAGGTCGCGCGGGGTAGCCCCGAGAGCTTCGCCATCTGCGCCTGCGTCGCGCCGCGGGCCTCGCGCAGCGCCCGCAGGTTCGCCGCGAGCCGCGCGCCCATGTCGTCGGTTCCCATGGCTTGGAACTCTGCCAACGCGTTGGCGCGAAGGCCAAGCGCTTGGAGCGGGCGACCCATGCTCACGACCACCATTCCCCCATCGGAGGTGCGTGTCATGGAACTCCTCGGACAGAAGGTCCTCATCACAGGCGCCAGCCGCGGCCTCGGCCGCTCGCTCGCCCTCTCGCTCTCCCGCCGCGGCGCGCGCCTCGCGCTCGTCGCCCGCGACCGGGCGCCCCTCGAAGAGGTCGCCGCGACGATCCGATCCCACGGCCGCGAGGCCCACGTCATCGCCGCCGACGTCGCCGACAAGGACGCGGTCGCCGTCATCGCGGGCCGCGCCCTCGCCGCGCTCGGCGGCCTCGACGCCGTCGTGCACAACGCCAGCACCCTCGGCCCCGTGCCGCTGGTGCCCCTCCTCGATACGGCGTGCGAAGACCTCAAGCGCGCGCTCATGGTGAACCTCGTCGGGCCGCACCGGCTCACCAAGGCCCTCGCCGGGCCCATGCTCCTCCAGGGCCGCGGGCTGATCGTGCTGGTGAGCAGCGACGCCGCGGTCGAGGCCTACTCCACGTGGGGCGCGTACGGCGCGTCGAAGGCCGCGCTCGACCACTACGGCCGGATCCTCGCCGCGGAGCTCGACGGATCGGGCGTGCGGGTCGTCACCGTCGACCCCGGCGAGATGCACACACGGATGCACGCCGACGCGATCCCCGACGCCGATGTCGCGACGCTGGCTTCGCCCGACGACGTGGCCGAGCGCCTCGCGTCGCTGTTCACGGTTGAGGGCGTGCGCACGGGCTCGCGCGTCTCTGCCAGCTCGCTCGGGGTGGCGCCGTGAAGGCCGCGGCGTGGATGCGCGACCGCGAGGCCGACACCCGGCTCATGCTCGTCGACCCGCGCGAGGGTGGCGTCGCGCACGGTCGCGTCGGTGACCTCGCGTCGCGGCTGCGCGCGGGCGACGTCGTGGTGGTGAACGACGCCGCGACGATCCCCGCGTCGCTGCGCGGAGAAGCCCACGGGGGCGCTTCGGTCGAGCTCCGCCTCGCGGGGATGCCCGACGGAGACCGCTGGCCCGCGGTGAGCTTCGGCGCGGGCTCGTGGCGCGACCGCACCGAGGACCGGGCGCCTCCGCCCGCGCTGCGACCCGGCGATCGCGTGCGCTTCGGCGACGTGTTCTCGGCGCGCGTGGTCGAGGTCGACGCGGAGCACCCGCGGCTCGCGCGCGTGGCCTTCGACCGGGAGGGCGACGCGCTGTGGGAGGCGATCTACGCGCACGGACGTCCCGTGCAGTACAGCTACCTGAAGGGGGAGCTGCCGCTGTGGGGCGCGCAGACGCCCTACGCGTCGCGGCCGTGGAGCGTCGAGATGCCCTCGGCGGGGAGGCCCCTCGGGTGGTCGGTGCTCCGCGCGCTGCGCGAGCGAGGCGTGGCGGTCGTCGCGGTCACCCACGCCGCGGGCCTGTCGTCGACGGGAGACCCCGCGCTCGACGCGAGGCTCCCGCTGCCCGAGCGCTACGCGGTGAGCGACGCGGTGGTCGACGCCGTCGCTCGCGCCCGCGCGGTCGGCGGTCGCGTCGTGGCCGTCGGCACGAGCGTGGTGCGCGCGCTCGAGAGCGCCGCGCGCGACGGGCGTCTCCGCGCGGGGGAGGGGGTCACCGACCTGCGCGTCGACGCGCGCACGCGGCTGCGCGTGGTCGACGGGTTGCTCACGGGGATGCACGAGCCCGGCACCTCGCACTACGACCTGATGCGCGCCTTCGCGTCGGCGGAGGTGCTCGACCGGGTCACCGCCGCGGCGACGCGCGAGGGCTACCTCCTGCACGAGTTCGGAGACAGCGCGCTGCTCCTCGCGGCCTGAGGCCCCCGCCGTTACAGTCGCCCCGCCATGGACGCGACGGAGCTCGACGAGGCCGCCACCGAGGTCGCGCCGCCGCGCGCGCCCGCGCCCCGCACGCCGCAGCCCGCGGTGGTGCCCGACCTCATCTCCGGCGAGGAGCGATCGAGCGGCCGCTACCACGCGACGGACCTGCTGGGCGAGGGCGGCATGGGCGAGGTGCGGCTCTGCCGCGACCGGCGCGTGGGGCGCGACGTGGCGATGAAGGTGATCCGCCCCGACCAGGCGCAGCGGCCCGAGGTGCGGGCGCGATTCCTCCGGGAGGCGCGGGTGCAGGGGCAGCTCGAGCACCCGGCCATCGTGCCCGTGTACGACATCGCCTTCGGCGACGACGGCGCGACGCACTTCACCATGAAGCGCGTGCGGGGCCGCACCCTCGCCGAGGTGGTCTCGGCCCTCGCGCGCGGAGACGAGCGCGCGGCGGAGCGCTACTCGCGCCGCAAGCTCCTCTCGGCCTTCGACAGCGTGGGCCTCGCCGTGGAGTTCGCCCACGAGCGCGGGGTCGTGCACCGCGACCTCAAGCCCGAGAACGTCATGCTCGGAGACTTCGGCGAGGTGTACGTCCTCGACTGGGGCGTGGCGCGCGTCGCGGGCGCGGATCCCTCGCGCGAAGAGGTCGTCGACGCGCCCCTCGACGAGACGGGCCGCACCCGCGACGGCGCCGTGATCGGCACGCCCGGCTACATGGCCCCCGAGCAGATGCGCTGCGAGGCCGCCGACGCGCGCTCCGACGTGTACTCCCTCGGCGCGATGCTCTTCGAGCTCCTCGCGCTCACGCCGCTGCACCCGCGCAGCTCCGCCGAGGCCATCGTCGCCACCACCCTCACCGGCGTCGAGTCTCGCCCTCGCGCCGCGCGCCGGCCTCTCGATCGCGCCGGAGCTCGACGCGATCTGCGAGCGCGCCACGCGCGTCGACCCCGCCGAGCGCTACCCGAGCGCCTGGGGCGCTGCACGCCGAGGTCGAGCGCTTCCTCGACGGAGACCGCGACCTCGCGCTGCGCCGCGCGATGGCCGACCGCCACGCCGACGAGGCCGAGCGGCTCGCCGAGCGGGCCCTCTCGGGAGGACCGGGCGCCCTCGACGCGCGCGCCGAGGCGATGCGCACCGTGGGCCGCGCCATCGCCCTCGCGCCGGACCACCCCACCGCGCTGCGCGTGATGATGCGGCTGCTGGTCGAGCCCCCGCCGAGGTGCCCGCCGAGGCCGAAGAGGACCTCGACGCCAACAGCGACGCGCAGACCCGCGCGGGCGCCCACGCCGGGGGCTTCGCCTACCTGAGCTGGTTCGCGTTCATGCCCCTCCTCGCGTGGATGGGCGTGCGCGAGTGGGAGAGCCTCGCCGCCTCGGCCGCGCTGATCCTCTCGGCGGGGCTGCTCTGCTTCGTCATCGCAGCGAGCGAGCGGCCCTCGCGCCTCTTGCAGACCGCGGCCCTCGTCGCGGGCACCCTCGCGTCGGCCTCGACCTACAGGATCTTCGGCCCCTGGGTGCTCCTGCCCAGCATGGTCACGGCCAACGCGCTGCTCTTCTCGCTCTCGCCCGCGGCGGCGCGCTTCAAGACCGGCGCGGCCCTCGGCTGCCTCGCCATCGCCGCGCCCGCCCTCCTGGAGTTCTGCGGGGTGATCCCGGCGTCGACGACCTTCGAGGGCGGCGTGATGCGCGTCGCGCCGCGGATGACGTCGTTCCCGCCGACCGCGGCCTTCGTGTTCCTGCTGGTGACGCACCTCGGCGTGGTGCTCACCACCACGACCTTGATGACCCGCATCCGCGCGTCGCTGCAGACCGCCGAGCGGCGCCTGCGCGTGCACGCGTGGCACCTCCGGATGCTCGTGCCCGAGGAGGTCCGCCGCGCCGCGGCGCCGTCGTCACCGCCGGAGCCCGCGTGCGAGGTCGACCGCTGCGTGACCGGGCTCTCGCTGGAGCCTCTCAGCCCGCGGCCGGCTTCTTCTTCTTCGCGGCGTTGACCGCGCTCCGCAGCGCGCGCGCGGGCTTGAAGGTCACGGTCTTGTGCGCGGGCACCTGCACCTCGCCGCCCTTCGGAGGCTTCACCGTGCGCGCCGCGCGCTCCCTCACGTTGAAGCTCCCGAAGCCCGCGAAGCGCACGGACTCTCCGCGCTTCAGGCCCGCGGCCACGGTGGCGAGCAGGTCGGTCACGAAGGCCGTGGCCTGCTTGCGGTTGAGCTCGCTGTGCGCCGCGAGCAGGTCGTCGACGAGGTCTCGCTTGCTGATCGGCATGGGGGTGATTCGTACCAGAGCGAGCGGCTCCGCCGCGAGGGGGCGCGCGGCGGTCACCGTGGCGAAAAGTAGCTTTGACTTCGCGGAGAGAGGGGTGTGACACTCCGCGCCGCTCGGGCCCGTGAACGGCGCCCAGGAACTCACAGGGAGGAGTACGGAAGATGAAGCGGAACCTCTGGCTCATGCTCGCGGTGTCGGTTGGGATCGGGTCCTTCGGGTGCGCGTCGAACCCTCCGCCGCCTCCGCCGCCCCCGCCGCCCCCGCCGCAGCCGGTGGCCGAGCCCACGCCGCCGCCGCAGCAGGTGGGCCCCGGCGTCGTGACGCCCGCCACCACTACGACGGGCACGGGCTCGGTGGGCTCCATCGTCTCTCCGACGTGGACGGCCACGGGCTACAACGTCGGCGACTTCGTCTCGAACCACATGACCCTGCGCGCGCGCCAGTACGCCAACGGGTTCATGGCGATCACCGAGCTGGTGCGCGGCAACATGCGCCACGGCGAGCGCCGCCACGTGCAGGCGGGCGTCCGCGCGGGCCACTGCTACCGCATCATCGGCGTCGGCGGCTCGGGCGTGCGCGACCTCGACCTCTACCTCCGCGGCCCGGGCGGCGTGCTGATCGATCAAGACCGCGCGCCCGACAACTTCCCGGTCATCGGCCTCGACCGCCAGATCTGCATCCCGCAGGGCATGGGCGACCAGTTCGCCGACCTCGAGATCGTGATGGCCCGCGGCGAGGGCGAGATCGGCGTCCAGGTCTTCGGCTCGCCCTGACCGCGCCGCGGCGTGACCGCGCCGCGCGTCCTGCCCCCGTCGCCCTCGCGCGCGTAGACATCCCCTCCGCGCGCGGGGCACCATCCCCAACCTCTCGATGCTCCCCCGCGTCGCTGACCCCGAGCGAGGCCGACGCGCCGTCGGCGTGGTGCTGTTCGTCCTCGGCTGCCTCTTCGGCGGCGCGCTGCTCCAGCTCCTCTTCCTCCTGCCTCCGCTCTTCGCGCCGGACCCCGCCGCGCAGTACGCCGCCCTCGGCGTGGCCGCGGCGCTGGCCTTCCCCGCCGTCGCCCTCTACTCGACGGTGCCGCGACTCCTCGACCGCTACGACCCCGAGCCCTTCTGGGCGCTGCTCATGGTCTTCACCTGGGGCGCCCTCGCGGCCTGCGGCTTCTCGGCCGTGGTCAACACCGTGGTGGGCGCGCTCATGGGCGAGCAGGCCGCGGCGGTGCTCAGCGCGCCCGTCGTCGAGGAGTTCTTCAAGGGCCTCGCGCTCCTCGGGATGTTCTACCTCTGGCGCCGCGAGTTCGACGGCGTCGTCGACGGGATCATCTACGGCACCTTCGTCGCGCTCGGCTTCGCCGCGGTGGAGAACGTCGTCTACTACAGCAAGGCCGGCGTCGAGTCGGTCGAGACCCTTACCGCGACGGTGATCCTCCGCGGGGTGGTGACCCCGTGGGCGCACCCGCTCTTCACGTCGATGACGGGCATCGGCTTCGGCCTCTCGCGCGAGAGCTCCCGGTCGTGGGTGCGCGCCCTCGCGCCCGTCGGCGGCTACCTCGCCGCGGTCGCGCTGCACATGACCTGGAACGGCGCGCTGGTGCTCTCGACCTCGATGCAGGTGCCGCTCGCGGTGCTGCTCCTGCCGCTGTGGCTGCTCTTCGTCGTGGCCTTCATGGTGATGGTGATGGCCCTCGTCGCGCGGCGCGGGCGGATCATCCGCGAGCACCTCCAGGACGAGGTGCTCATCGGCACGCTCACGATGGAGGAGTTCCAGCTCGTGGGTTCGGCCTTCGGGATGCTCCGCGCGCGCATGGGCCCCAGGGGTGAGGTGCGCGCGGCCCTCATCGCCGCGGCGGCGCGCCTCGCCCTGGCGAAGTGGCACGCGACCCGCGCCATGAAGGGGCGGCAGGCGACGGTGAGCTTCGACTTCATCGTCCCGCTTCGAGAGCGCATCGCGACCCTGCGCGCGAGCCTCTACCGCTGACCGCGGACGATCGCCCGCGAGGGTATGGCGTTCTCTCCGCGTTGGGTGCATTCAAGCGGTCGCGTCGTGCAGGTCGTCGCGCACCAGCTCTTACGATTCGGCGGTGACCTCGCGCGCGGCGCGGGCGCTGTGCGGCACCGCGCGTGGCGGCGAGAGGGCGCGCTGCTCACCCTCTTCGACGAGACCGGGCGGGCGGGGCAGGGCGAGGCCACGCCCATGCCGGGCTACTCCGTCGAGAGCCTCTCCGAGGTGCTCGCCGCGCTCACGGACGTCTGCGCCGCGCCGCTGCGCCTCGACGACCTCGACGACCCCGTGGCCGCGCTGCGCCTCGCGCTCGCGCCGCACGCCCCGCGCCTCGCGCACGCGCCCTCGGCGCGCTTCGCCGTCGAGACCGCGCTGCTCGACCTCGCGGGGCAGCGCGTGGGCCGCTCCGTCGCGTCGCTCCTCGGGTCGGGCGGCGCGCACGCGCCCATCGCCGTGAACGGCAACCCCGGCGCGGCCCTCGACGCCGACCTGGTGATCGAGGCGCGTCGCGCGGTCGACCGCGGCGTCACCGCGCTCAAGGTGAAGGTCGGCGCGCCGAGCGCCGACGGATTTCGTCGCGAGCTCGAGGCCCTCGCCGAGCTGCGCCGCGCCGTGGGCGAGGTCGAGCTCCGCCTCGACGCGAACGGCGCGTGGACCGTGGCCGAGGCGCGCGCGCGCGGCGGCGCGCTCGCCGACCTGGGGGTGAGCCTGATCGAGCAGCCCGTCGCGCCGCGCGACCTGTGGCGCCTGGGGCGCCTCGCGGTGCCGTGGGCCGCCGACGAGTCGATGGGCGACCCGGCCTACGTCGACGCGCTCCTCGGCGACGACCCGCGGCGCGCGACGGCTGCGTGGCCGTGGTGCTCAAGCCCGCGCACCTCGGGGGCTCGTCGTCGCCCGCGACCTCGCGCGGCGCGCCGACGCGGCGGGCCTGGGCGTGATCGTCACGCACCTCTTCGACGGCCCCGTCGCCCTGGCCGCGTGCTGCGAGCTCGCGCTCTCGCTCGACCGCGCGCCGCTCGCGTGCGGCCTCGACCCTCACCAGGGCCTCGCCGCGTGGCCGAAGGTCACCGTCGCGCAGCTCTCGACGCGCGCGGCGGTGGTGCCCTCGGGCGCGCCGGCCTCGGCCTGCGGCGCGTCGAGCCCGACCCGACCTACCTCATCGGCCCGTCGTGAGCGGCCTCTCGGTCGTCGACGCCGCGCGCGACGCGCCCGACGCCCCCGCCATCATCGACGGAGACCGCGCGCTCACCTTCGCCGCGCTGCGCGACCTCTGCCTCGCCCGCGTCGCGGCGCTCGCCGCGTCGGGCGTGTCGCCGGGCGACCGCGTCGCGGTGCAGGCGAGCAACCGCGTCGAGGCGCTCGTCACGCTGCTCGCGGTGATGGAGCGCGGCGCCGTGATGGTGCCGATCCACCCGCGGCTCTCGCGCGCGGAGCGCGACGTGATCGTGGCCGACGCGTCTCCCGCGCTCGTGCTCGACGACGACGCGCTCGCGACCTTCGGCGAGGGCGCCTCGCCAATGGCGCCCACACCCGCCGACGACGGCGCGCTGCTCGCGGTCGTCTACACCTCGGGCACCACGGGTCGACCCAAGGGCGCCACGCTCACCCGCCGCGCCTTCGTGGAGAGCGCCCGCGCGTCGGCGGCGAACCTCGGGTGGCGCGACGACGACCGCTGGCTCCTCTGCCTCCCGGTGTGTCACGTCGGCGGCCTGTCGGTGGTCACGCGCTGCCTCGTCGCCCGCAAGCCCCTGGTGCTCTTGCGGGGCTTCGACGTCGACGCCGTCGACGACGCGGTCGCGCGCCACCGGTGCACGCTCGTCTCGCTGGTGCCGACGATGCTCGCGCGGGTGCTCGACGCGGGCGCGCGCGCGATGCGCCTCCCGCGCGCGGTGCTGCTCGGCGGCGCGGCGGCCACGCCCTCGCTCCTAGCGCGCGCGGCGTCGGAGGGGGTGCGGGTGCTGGTGACCTACGGGCTCACCGAGGCGTGCTCGCAGGTGACGACGTGGTCCCTCGACGACCCCTCGGGGCGACGCGGCGTGGGGCGGCCGCTGCCGGGCGTCGGGCTGCGGGTGGTGAGCGACGGCGACGACCCCGTCGGGCGCGTCGAGGTGCGCGGCCCCACGGTGAGCGGCGGGTACTGGGGGCACCCTCCGCGCGAGGGCGAGTGGTTCGACACGGGCGACCTCGGGTGGATCGACGACGGCGGCGCGCTCCACGTCGCGGCGCGTCGCACCGACCTGATCGTGACGGGCGGAGAGAACGTCTACCCCGCCGAGGTCGAGGCCGCGCTCACGGCGCACCCCGAGGTGGCGGCGGCGATGGTCTTCGGCGCGCCCGACGACGTCTGGGGGCAGTCGGTGCAGGCCGCGGTGGTGGCGCGCGAGGGCGCGGTGACCGACGACGCGTGGCGCGAGGGGCTGTACGCGTTCGTGAGCGAAGGGCTCGCGGGCTTCAAGCGGCCCAAGGGCCTCGCGGTGGTCGAGGCGCTCCCCACGCTCAGCAACGGCAAGCCTGACCGCAAGGCCGCGCTCGGCGTGTTGGGCCCGCTCACGCGCCCGTGGGGAAGATCGCGCGGATGACCTCGGGGAGGGGCACGGGGCGACCCGTGGAGGGGTCGACGCAGACGTGCACGGTGACGAGCGCCGCGTGAAGGGCGGTGACGTCGTCGGGCGCGCACACGCGGTGGCCGAGGGTGAAGGATGTGGTGCCCGCGCGGGCGGCGACGAGGGAGACGCGGGCGAGGTCGCCGAAGAAGAGCGGGCGGCGGAAGTCGGAGCGGGCGTGGGCGAGGGGCGCGGCGAAGCTGCGCGCGCGGAGCATCGCGGGGATGTCGACGCCCTCGTCGCGCATCCACTGGATGTAGTTGTCGCTCGCCCACTCGAAGAGGCGCGGGAAGAACACCGTCGAGGCGGCGTCGACGTCTTGAAAGCGCACGGCGCGGGTCTCGCCGCGGATCTCGGGGGCGCGGAGCAGGGACGCGGTGCTGATGGGGTCGTCGGTCACGGCGGCGATGGTCGCACGGGGCGCGTGGCGCATTGACGGAGGGGTGACGCTTCGACGACCCTCCGCGGCCGAGAAGGGCCCTCGGATGACGGAAGCTGCGCGTGGGCGCCTGCTGGACCAGACGGCCAGCGGCATCGAAGCCTCGGAGTTCGCGAGGGAGAGCCTCCCCGCGGTGCGCGACCCCGCGCGCCCTGACCCGCGGTGGGTGAACCTCGCGCGGCAGACGTGGCTGCTGCGCGTGGCGCAGGGGGTCGAGCTCGAGGCGCTCTTCTCGGACGAGGGCCTCGCCGAGGTGGTGTCGCTCGCGATCCCGCGCGGGCTGCTGCAAGACAAGGGCGCGCTCGCGCCCGCGGTGGCGCTGTGGGCGCGCTTCCTCGCGTCGGCGCTCGGCGAGCTGCCGGCCGCGGACAAGAAGCCCGTGGGCGACCTCCTCGCGGTGAACTACGACATGACGCGCACCTTCGAGCCCCTGTGCGCGCTGCTGCCCTTCATCCCGAAAGACGGCTCCGGCGCGGCCACCGAGGTCTTCCTCGGCCGCCGCATGGAGGCCTCGTCTCCCTTCGCGTCGAAGCAGGCGACGCTGATCGTCCGCAACGACGAGCGCGGCCGGCTCCTCACCTCGGTCGCGACGCAGAAGGCCGTGTTCGACCTCGGCTCGCTGCTCTTTCAAGCCCCGGTGCGCTTCGCGGGCGGAGAGCGCGGCGCGCTCCTCGGGTGGCTCGCGCCCGACGTCGAGGCCACGCCCTTCGGCCGGCGCTTCGGCCTCGACCTCGACCGCACCTCGCCGCCCAAGGGACGCATCGCGCGGAGGTACTTCGGCTTCACGCGCTTTCCTCGCAGCGCGAAGGTCGAGGTGCTGACCTCTCCGACGCGGGGCATCGCGGGCGTGTGGCTCAAGGTCGACCAGGGCTGGGTCGAGGAGAGCGACACCAACTTCTTCGCGGCGCTCGAGCTCGTCGCGGCCTTCCTGTCGGGGTGCCTCGGCGACCCGCCGGAGCCCGCGGCGCGCGAGCAGGTCGCGGGCTTCTTCGCCTGCGACTGCGACGACGACGACCTCTTCGCGGTGCTCAAGCGAGAGCTGCCGGGCGCGCGCAAGGGCGACATGGGCGAGGGGCTGTCGGTCTTCCTCGGCGACGAAGAGCGCGCGAGCGTGCTCCTCGACGACGGCAAGGTGGCGCTGGTGCTCAACGAGAACGACGACGGGTGGCTCGACGTGCTGCTGCACCGGGTCGAGATGGGTGACGACATCGGCGCTCCCGCGGTGAGCGCGAAGGGCGGTGCGTGATGGGGCTCCTCGACGCGTTGGTGGGCGGCAAGGTGGGGCTCGCGGTGGGCGAGCGCGCGCCGGACTTCACCCTCAACGACCAGCACGGCGAGCCCGTGACGCTCTCCTCCTTCGCGGGCCAGAAGTGCGTGGTGCTGTACTTCTACCCGAAGGACGACACGCCCGGCTGCACCGCCGAGAGCTGCTCCTTCCGCGACCACTACGCCGAGTTCACCGACGCGGGCGCCGAGGTCATCGGCGTGAGCAGCGACTCCGAGGCCTCGCACAAGGCCTTCGCCGAGAAGCACCGGCTCCCGTTCACGCTCGTCTCCGACGCGGGCGGCGCGCTGCGCAAGCGCTACGGCGTGCCGTCGACCCTCGGCCTGCTGCCCGGCCGCGTGACCTTCGTGATCGACAAGGAGGGCGTGGTGCGCCACGTCTTCAACTCGCAGATGGAGGCCACGCGCCACATCGGCGAGGCGCTCGCCGTCCTCAAGCGCCTGTCGTGACGCGGCGCGCCCCCATCACCGGGCGGCGCGCCGTGGAGGACCCTCGCTACTGCGGGAAGGCCGCGACGTACGCGCGGCCCGAGGTGCCCGCGCCCGAGGTCACCGCGCAGCCCGACGCCAGCGGCGGGTTGAAGGTGCCCGAGAGCGCGCACGACGTGGTCACCGCCGACACGCGCACGCGGCCCAGGCCGCCCGCGCCGCCGGGCGTGTTCGAGTAGATCGTCGCGCCCGTTCCGCCCGCGCCGCCCGCCGCGCTCACCGTCGCCCCCGACGCCACCGTCACCGCGGGCGCGTAGAGGAACACCACGCCGCCGGAGCCGCCGCCGCCGCCGCCTCCGACGCAGGCCGCGCGCTGCGCCGCGCCGCCGTTGGCGAGCACGCGGCCCGTCGCGGCCACGGTGATGGCCGTGTGCGACGCGACGCGCACCGCGCCGCCTCCGCCTCCGCCGCCGGTGCCCTCGTCACCGCCGCCGCCGCCGCCGCCCGAGCCCGGCTGGAAGGTCGCGTCGACCGCGAGGTCGCTCGCCGCCGCCGCGCCGATCGAGCCTCCTCCGCCCCCTCCGCCGCCGTAGGGAGAGTATCCCCCGCGCACCACCGCGTCGGTGCCGTCGACGCCGTTGTGCCGCGGCCACGCCCGCGCTGCCGCCGCGCCCGCCGCGGTTCGGCCCGCCGCCGCCCGCCGCGCCGCCCGCGCCTCCGCCGGGCCCGCCGCCCGCGCCGCCGGGGCCGAGGTTGCCGTAGGCCGCGCCGCCGCCTCCGCCCGCGGGGCCGCCTCCGCCGCCACCGCCTCCCCCAGCGGCGTACCCGCCACCGCCGCCTCCGCCCGCGCTGCCGCCCGCGCCCGAGAGCGAGCCCGCGGGCATCGCGCCCGCGTAGCCGGTCATCGTCACGCCGCCGCCGCCGCCCGGGCCGCCGCAGCGAGAGCCCACGGTGCAGACGTCGCCGCTCGCGCCCACGCCGAGGGGGTTGCCCGTCGCGCCCCCGCCCGAGCCCGAGGCGTTGTCGAGGCAGTCGGTGTGCGCGCCGCCCGTCGCGCCCGAGACGTCGAGGGTGCCCGCGATGGTGACCGCGCCGGTCGCGCGCAGGTCGAGCACGCCCACGCCGTTGGTGGTGACCGTCACGCCCGCGGGGATGTTGATGGTCGTGAAGTTGTGCACGCCGGGCGTGAGCACGGTGTTCGTCGTCGGGCTGAAGGGCCCCTCGGCCCCCGTCGACGGGAAGCGCGTGCACAGCCCCGACACGCAGGGCGAGCCCGTCGGGCACGACACCCCGCACGCTCCGCAATTCGTCGCGTCGGTGCCGGTGTCGACGCAGCGCCCGCCGCACAGGGTGTTGCCCGCGTTGCAGGTCGCCGTGCACGACGACATCACGCACGCGGGCGCGCCGCCGCTGACGGGCGGGCACGCGTTGCCGCAGCCGCCGCAGTTCGTCGCGTCGCTGCGCGTGTCGACGCAGGCGCTCGAGCACACGGTCTCGCCCACCGAGCAGATGAGCCGGCAGGCGCCCGCCACGCAGGCCTGCGCCGTGGGGCACGCGCGGCCGCAGCCGCCGCAGTGCGCGGGGTCGGTGAGGATCGACACGCAGCTCCCCGAGCAGTCGGTGAAGCCCGACCCGCACGACGCGGTGCACGAGCCCGCAGAGCACACCTGCCCGCTCGCGCACGCGCGGTCGCACGCGCCGCAGTGGGCGCGGTCGGTGCTGAGGTCGCGGCACGCGCCCGAGCACTCGGTCTGCCCCGCGGCGCAGCTCAACACGCAGGCCGAGGCTACGCAGCGCTGCCCCGCGGCGCAGGCGTTGTCGCAGGCGCCGCAGTTCGCGTCGTCGGCGCTCAGGTCGCGGCACACGCCCGAGCAGTCGGTGAGGCCCGCGCCGCAGGTGGTCGCGCACGCGCCCGACGCGCAGGCCTGCCCCGCGGGGCAGGCGTTGTCGCACGCGCCGCAGTGGGCGCGGTCGGTGGCGAGGTCGCGGCACGTCCCGCCGCAGTCGGTGAAGCCCGCGCCGCACGAGACGGCGCACGCGCCCGACCGGCAGACCTGGCCCGCGGGGCAGGCGTTGCCGCACGCGCCGCAGTGGGCGTTGTCGCTCGCGAGGTCGCGGCACACGCCCGCGCAGTCGGTGAGGCCCGCGCCGCACGAGACCTGGCAGGCGCCCGCCGAGCACACCTGGCCCGCGGGGCAGGCGTTGCCGCACGCGCCGCAGTGGAGCCGGTCGGTCTGCAGGTCGCGGCACACGCCCGAGCAGTCGCTGAGGGTCGCCGCGCAGGTGACGGTGCACGCGCCCGCGGAGCACACCTGGCCCTCGGGGCAGGCGTTCCCACACGCGCCGCAGTTCGCGCGGTCGTTCAGGGTGTCGCGGCAGACGCCCGAGCACTCCGTGAGGCTCGCGCCGCACGAGACCTGGCAGGCGCCCGCGGAGCACACCTGCCCCGCGGCGCAGGCCGTGCCGCAGCCGCCGCAGTGGTTGCGGTCGGTCTGCACGTCGCGGCACGCGCCGGAGCACTCCGTGAGGCCCGCGCCGCACGAGACCTGGCAGGTGCCCGCGGAGCACACCTGCCCCGCGGCGCAGACCGTTCCGCAGCCGCCGCAATTGTTCCGGTCGGTGGTGATGTCGGCGCAGCGGCCGCCGCAGGGCGTCGTGCCCGCGACGCACTCGACGGTGCACGCGCCGTTCACGCAGACCTCGCCGGTCGCGCAGGCCGCGCCGCACGCGCCGCAGTTCGCGCGGTCGGTGCGGGTGTCGGCGCAGTAGGGCGCGCCGCCGTCGCCCGCGGCGCCGCCGTCGGAGCCCGCGCCGCAGAGGGCGAGGCCGTCGCCGCACGAGACCGCGCACGCGCCCTCGGCGCAGACGCGCCCCGCGGGGCAGGCGTTGCCGCACGCGCCGCAGTGGGAGAGGTTGGTGCGGGTGTCGACGCAGGCGCCGCCGCACACCGATTGACCCGTCGGGCACTGCAGCGCGCAGGCGCCCGACGCGCAGACCTGCCCCGCGCCGCACGCGTTGCCGCACGCGCCGCAGTGGGCGACGTCGACCGCGGTGTCGACGCAGCGGCCGTCACAGCGCGTCTGCCCGGCGGGGCACGCGGGAGGGCCCATGTCGGTGCCGGCGTCTCCGCCCACGACGGAGGCGCCGTCGCAGCCGAGGATGGCCGCGGCGGCGAGGAGCGTCAGCGCCGCGTGTCGCGCGGCGCGCACCAGGACGGTTCGCATCGGTCTCTCCCGCGGGGCGCGGAGCGCGCCCCTCACCGGCGATGCTATCCGCGCTGGGGGCGAGACGGAACGAGGTCGATCACCGACCGTGCGTCAGCGCACACCGCTGCGGGATCATCGCGTGCCCCGCCCACGCGCGCGCGGTCGCCGTCGTCGGCCCCAGGGTCGAGAGGATGAAGGTCCGCACGGCGACCCCTTCGCGGGCGCTGTCGGGCTCGGCCTCGTCTCGGGGCTCGCCGCCCGACACCGAGGCGACGCACACGCGCCCGTCGACCACGAGCGAGCGCTCCTCCACCTGCCACTCGTCGGGGTCGACGGACCATCCCTCGCCGCGCACCGCGGCCGCGTCGGTGGTGCGGCGGAGCTCTCCCTCGGCGACCGCGCCCGCGGGGCAGCCCTCGCGGGCGTCGTCGATCTCCACCGGCGCGCCGCCGGTCATCGGGTGAAACCGCAGCGCGCCCTCTCCCGTCGCGATCCAGAGGCCGGTCGCGCCCCGAAGTGTCCCCGCGGCGACGGGCGCGTTCGCGGGGGCGAAGGTGAAGGTGCGCGTCGCGCGGGTCGCGCCGTCGGGCGAGAGCTGCGCGAGGGTGACGGCGCCGACCGCCGCGCGCGGGTGGTCGACGCGCACGATCCAGCCGTCGTCCGTGGCGTGGGCCGTCGCGGCGCCAGGGAGCGTGCGCGGGAGCGCGAGGGGCACGAGCGCGCGCGACGTCGCGAAGGCGCGCTCGCAGCTGTGGTCGTCGCCGCAGCGCTCGAGGAGCGCGGCGGGCGTTCGCGCGTCGAGCACGCCCGCGGCGCGGAAGAGCGCCCCCGCGGGCCCGGGCCACCGGAGCGAGGCCGACCCCTGGAGCGTCGCGCCGTACCACCGCAGGCTCAGCGCGTCACCGCGTCGCGTGGCGACGAGCCCGTAGCCCGACGCGGCGGCGCCGCGGTCCATCTCGACGCCGGGGAGCGGGGCCGCGGCGGGGTGGCAGTCGAAGACGACCCGCTCCGGGGCGCGGGCCCGCGCGACCTCGGGCGGCGGGTCGCGCCGGGCGAGCCATCGATCCCCCGCGCCCACGGAGGTCCACGTGAGGGTCGACCCGAGCCGGCACCACGGCCCCGCGCAGAACCAGGGCCCGTCGAGGTCCAGCGCCACCGCCTCGGGCGCGCCGTCGACGGGCGAGCGCGCGGGGCGAAAGTCTCCGCCGTCGCTCACCGCGAGGGTCGCGACGGTCTCGCCCGCCACGATCGCGAGGCCCTCGGGCGTGATCAGCCCGCGGCGCGACCCCGCGGGTGCCTCGAAGCGCTCCCACCGCCACGCGTCGGTGTCGCGCACGCCGCGCAGGAGCGCCGTCACGCCGCCGCTCGTCGGGTCGAGGTCCCACGCGAGCAGCGCGCGCCCGCGCGGGAACACTGTCTGCGCCGCGTCCCGACCCACGGGCACGCTCAGCAGCAACACGTCGCCGCCGCGCACCAGCGCCGCCTGCGTCGGACCGGCCCTCCGCCCCGCGGCGTCGACGAAGAGCGCCGCCCCGTCGCGCACGAACACCGGCGCCGCGGCGAGGGCAGCCGGTGCTCGGTGCGCGCCCCGTCGTCGGCGTAGACGCACACCCTCCGCGGGTCGGCCTCGGCGCGCTGCTGACACGGCGCCGCCACCGCCCACGCGCGCGAGCTCGGGTCGAACCTCACCGCGCCCATGGGCTCCGCGCGCGCCTCGTCGCGCAGCGCCCTCCACGCGCGCGCGCCGTCGTCGAGGGCGTACACGGCGGTGGCCCACCCGTCGTGGTGACACACGGCGCGCAGCCCGTCGCTCGCGCGCGCGAGGCGCAGTCGCGGCCCGGCGCGGGCCAGCGGTCGCGCACCGCGCCGTCACGCGCGTCGACGCGCAGGACCTCGTCGCCGCGCACGCGCGCGACCGCGCCGTCGGAGGTCGAGACGGCCTCGTCGGCCCGCGAGGGCAGCGCGGCGTCGGGCGTCGGCGCCTCGGGCGTCGCGACGTCCTCGTCGGTCGCGCGCACCAGCGCGTCGCCCTCGAAGCGGAGCGCGCCCTCGGTGCTGAGCACCCGCGTCGGCGTCACCCCGGTGGCCGCGCCCGCGGGGAGCGAGACGGGGTGAAAGCTCCGCCCGCCGTCGCGCGAACGAAGGAGCACCCCCGGCTCGACGACGGCGATCGCGACCTCGGGCGCGGTGAAGACGCCGTCGAGCACGCGCGCGAGCGGGAGCTTTCGTGGGGCGCCGTCGGGAGAGAGCGTCCACGCGTCGCGGCGGTCGTCGATGACGAAGAGCCCGCCCGTCGAGAGCGCGGCGTGGTCGAGCCGCGGAGGCGTCGCGCGTCGCGGGAGCGCGCCCACCACCCGGAGCGGGCCCGTGAAGTCCGTCGACGCGTACACGGCGCCGGTCACGTCGACGAAGCGCCACCCGTCGGCGACGCGCGCGGCCGCGACCAGCGGCGCGGCGGGCCACGGGCCCACGGCGCGTCGCTCGCCCTCGACCCGCAGCGCGCCGTGGAGCGCGCGGGTGGTGTCGACCGTCTGTGAGGGAGCGAGCGCGGGCGACGCGCGCCACCGCCACGCGCTCGGCGTCGGCGCGCTCGCGTCCGCGGCGCGCGGGCGTGGGCTCGGGCGACGGTGACAGCCGAAGGGCGTGAGGGAGAGCGCGAGGGGCAGGGGGAGTGCAGCGGCGAGGCGCATCGGCGAGGCTGGCGAGGCTATCGCCGTCGCCGCGCTACAGGGAGGGCGCGCGGCGAGCAGGGGCGCGGATCAGAACGCCTCCCACCCGGCGTGGATGTCGACGAACTGGAACACGTCGCCCGCGAACACCGTGTGCGAGCTCACGCCGAGGCGGAACCCGCGGCGACGGTACGGCGAGCGCGTGCCGAGGTTCACGCTGGCCCGCGCCTGCACGCCGAAGGTCGTGCCCGCGGAGCCGACGCAGGAGCTCGACCCTGAGCCTGCGCACACCGCGCCGAGGACGAAGTCCAACGAAGGGCCGAGCCCGACGCTGAAGATGTGACCCAGGGTGACCTCGCCCATGATGCCATTGCCGAAGACGATGGCGGCGCCGCTGTAGTCCGTGCCCCCAACGGTCCCGCTGGCGAAGCCGATGGGGAGCGTGGGTTGGTAGAACACGCCGAGGAGGTGGTTGATCTGCCAGCCGAAGCGGCCCGAGATCACGATCGAGGGGCCGCTCACACCCCCCGCGAACATCCACCCGAGGCCGGCGTCGAAGCCGGAGCGGAAGCGCCCGAAGCCCGGGCCGTCTTCGTCGGCGACCGGCTGCGGCTGGGCGTACTGCGGCTGCCCGTACTGCGGCTGGGCGTACTGCGGCTGGGCGTACTGCCCGGCGACGGGCGGCGGGGCGCCGTACTGGGCCTGCACGCTCACGCCCTGCGCGCTGGCGGCCGTCGACGCCGCGAGACAGGCGGCCAACGCGGCCGCGGTTGAAAGGGTCACACCACGCGTTGACGAACCGATCATGGGTCCACCTCCAGGGGCTCGGCGCGTGTTTCCACCGTGGGCGCCGTAGCCGCGGCGCGATGGTACCGACAGCGCCGCGGTGGCTTGTCGGAAATCTTGGGGCGATCACCGGGCGCGGATGATCTGCGTCCCTGTCGCGGCGGGTAGGACACGGCCTCTGTCGCCCGCCCAGCGCGCCGCCTACCCTGCCCGATCGCGGGGTCTGTGCGTCGAGAACGACGGCCCCGCGCTTCGGAAAGGACGCCCCCCGTGCTTTGGGAGTGTCGGCCCCGTGCTTCAGGAAGGACGGCCCCCGTGCTTCAGGAAGGACGGCCCCGTGCTTCGGGAAGGACGGCCCCCGTGCTCCTGCGCGCACGGCCCTGGCTCAGCCCGCGGACTCGACCGCAAGGCAGTGCTCGAAGCCCTCGCGGTAGCTCGGGAAGCGCAGCGCGACGCCCGCGGCGCGGAGCGCGTCGGTCGGGTCGACGCTGCGGTCGTGGCGGAGCGTCTCGGGCGCCTCGTCGAGCGGCACCGACGGCGGGAGCGGGAGGCCGAGCCGCGCGCAGAGCCACGCGATGACCTCGCCCTGCGGGACGGGCGTCGCGTCGGCGAGGGGCCACGCGCCGCCCTTCGGAGCGTTGGCGAGCGCGCCGAGCGCGACGGCGGCGAGGTCGTCGACGTGCACGCGCGACACGACCCGCGAGCCGTCTCCGGGCGCGCGGAAGTCTCCGCGCAGGAGCCGCCGGTGCAGCCCTCGCCACGGGCCGTAGATCCCCGCGGCGCGGAGCACCACCGCGCCCTCGTCGCGCCAGCGGGCCTCGGCGTCGAGGCGCGCGCGGGCCTTCTCGGTCGAGGGGTCGACGGGCGTCGCGCCGTCGATGCGGCCCGTGCGCTCGCCGTACACGCCCGTGGTCGAGACGTAGGCCACGGCCCTCGCGGCGCGCACGGCGGGGGCGACGCGCGCGTCGGTCGCCCCGTCGGGGGGGAAGCACACCAGCACGTCGGCGCCCTCTCCCACGAGCCGACGCACGTCGTCGGGGTCGAGCGAGGCCGTGACGCTCACCGCGACGCCCATCGCGCGGAGGCGGTCGGCGCCGTCGTCGTGGCGCAGCGTCGCGCGCACCTCGCGGCCCGCGCCGCGCGCGAGGCGGGCGGCGGCCGCGCCCGTGAAGCCGCATCCGAGGATCAGCAGCGGGGGTTCGCTCACGCGGCGCACGGTATCGCGTCGTGTAGTCTCGCGCGCGATGTCGCTCACCGTAGACGTGGTCGGGGTCGGAGACGCGTTCACCGCGCGCTACTGGAACGCGTGCCTCCTCGTGCAGGGCGGCGGGACGCGGGTGCTGGTCGACGCGCCCCCCGCGCTCGCGCGGGCCCTCGCGGAGCTCGGCGCGAAGGGCGGGCCGACCGTGGGCCTCGACGACGTCGACGACGTGCTCATCACGCACCTGCACGGCGACCACTGCGGGGGCCTGGAGCAGCTCTTGTTCTGGCGGCGCTTCGTCACGCGACGTCCGTGTCGGGTGTGGGCGATCCCCGAGGTGCTCGCGGGCCTCTGGGACGCGCGCCTCCGCGGCGGGATGGACACCCTCATGGACGCCTCGGGCGCGCGCTCCCCGCTCACGCTGGGCGACTACTGCGACGTGCGCCCGCTGCCCTCGACGCCGGGCCGCTTCTCGCTCGGCGACCTCTCGGTGGAGTGGCGCCCGACGGTGCACCACATCCCGACCTCGGCGCTGCGCTTCGCCCACGCGGGCGCGCGCTTCGGCTACAGCGCCGACACCGCCTACGACCCCTCGCTCGTCGAGTGGCTCGCGTCGTGCGACCTGTTCCTGCACGAGACCAACCTCGGGGTGCACACGCCCGTCGCGTCGCTCGCCGCGCTGCCCGAGGCGACGCGGGCGCGGATGCGCGTGATCCACTACCCCGACTTCTTCGACGTCGAGACCTCGCCCGTCGCGTGCGCGCGGGAGGGCGACCGCTACGCCCTCTGAGCGAAGTCGCGCGCGACCTCGGCGAGCCACTCGGGCGCGTCGAGGCCCATGTCGTGACCGGCCTCGGGGTGCTCTCGCAGCGGCGCGTTGAAGCGCGCGGCGAGGCGTCGGCCGCACACGGGGCTCGCGAGCGGGTCCTTGGCGCCGGCGACGACGAGGGCGGGGGTGTCGAGGCGCGGCGGCGCGCGGAAGGTCGACGCGGCGGCGAGCTGGCGCAGCACGTTGCGTCGGCGCATCGGGCGCTCGTGGGCGAGCGCGGCGTTGCGCGCGGCGACGGCGTCGAGGTCCTTCGCGACGCGCGAGGTGAGCTCGAGGATGAGACGCTCGCGGCGCACCATGTCGGTCTCGCGCAGCGCGCCCGGCAGGCTGCGGATGACCTTCCAGTCCATGCGCTCCCAGGGCAGGCCGATGTTCGCCGCCGAGGTGTTCACCAGCACCACCCTCGCGAAGTCCCGCGGGTGGTCGGCGCACCACTGCATCGAGACCATCCCGCCCAGCGAGATCCCGAGGAGCGACCACTCGCCGGGGTGCGCCTCGCGCAAGGGGAGCCAGCGGCGGCGCACGTCTTCGCTCAGCCCGCGCATCGCGGTGGGGCAGCGCCCGCCGGTCTCGGTGCCCGCGCCCGGCAGATCGAGGCAGTGGACCTCGTCGCCGGTGACCCGCGCGAAGACCTCGGTGAACGCTCCCCAGTGACGCACCTCGCGCGCGAGCCCGCGCAGGAGCAGCCAGTGTCGTCGGGGTTCAGCGGCCACGCTTCAACGCCTCGGCGCGGGAGAAGATCGCGGCCTCGTCGGCGGGCTCCCAGCGCACGCCGATCACCGTCGAGCCCGCCCACGTGTCCCACGTCGCGCGCGGGACCTCGGCGCCCGAGGCGCTCACCGCGGCGTCGTCGCCCGCCCTGCGGATCACCTCGTCGAAGAGCTCTCGGTCCTCGTCGAGCGCCGCGCGCGGGATCGCCACGCCCGTCGTGCGCTCTCCCCGCGCCGTCACCATCGTCACCGTCGGGAACGGGAACGCCTCGGCGGGCGTCACGTCGTGCACCCTCGGCTCGGGCGCCCCATCGACCCAGCGCCACCCGTCGGCGTGACGCTCCAACAACCCCCCCATCGCGCGGACCGTGATCACCGCGCGCTCAACGACGACGGCCCCTCGCGGGCGACTGCTGGAGCGCGGGCTGCACCGCGATGGCGCCTCCGCTCGGGTGCACCGTGGGCTGCGGAGGCGTCGGCGGCGTGGGCTGCACCGCGGGCATCTGACCGTCGGCCTGCACGTCGACGGGCTCGGGCGGCGGCGGCGTCGGGTCGACGGGCGCGGGCACGCCGCCGGTCACCACCTCGGGCGGCGGGATCGTCTGCGGCGGAGGCGGCGGCTGCACCACCGGCGCGGCGCCCGCGACCTGGGGCTCGTCGTTGCGGCTCTGCCCGTGCGGAGAGATGCCGAGCGCGATCGCGATGTCTCGCCCCGCGGTGGGGAGCTCGCCCTGGCGGAGCGCGCGGTTCGCGTCGGTGGCGTGCGTGCGGAGCTCGTCGATGCGCGCGGTGCCGCAGACCGGGTCGTGGCAGCCCGCGAGGCCGCGGCGCCCCGAGGAGCGCGCCCAGCGTAGGGAGCGCGGACGATGCGGCGGCGGGGCGAGGGCGGCGGGGCGTCATGGCGTTCGTCTCCAGACCCTGGGGAGAGGGCCGATCTTGGGCGAAGCCGCGCGCGATCGCAACGACCGCCCCGGGTGTAGTCTCCCGCGGCCTTGCAGCCCGACCTCCGCCGCCGCGCCCTCGCGCTCGCCGCCGCGTCGGCCTTCGCCGCGGCCCTGCACGAGCTGTCGTGGTCGAACCTCCTCGCGCGCTGGGTGGGCGGCACCGCGTGGAGCGTCGGCCTCGCGCTCGCCCTCTTCATGCTCGGTCAGGGCCTCGGCGCCCTCCTGGCCCGCCGCGCGTCGTGGCTCGCGCGCCCCGCCCGCGCGTGGAGGCTCGCGGAGCTCGCCGTGGCCCTCGCGTCGGTGGTCGCGACCCGCGCGCTCGCGTCGCTGCCTCCGCCGTCGTCGCTGACGGGCGACCCCTCGTCGGCCGCGGGCTTCGCGATCGACGTGCTCTGCGCCGCGCTCGCGCTCGCCCCCGCGAGCCTCGCGATGGGCGCCGCGCTGCCCCGGCTGGTGGGCGCGGCCGCGCCCTCGCTCGGCGGGTCGGCCGTGAGCGCGCTCTATCGCGCGGGCCTCGTCGGCGCGTGCGCGGGGGTGCTCGTCGGCGCGTCGATCGTCGCGCCCGCGGTGGGATTCATCGCGGCGGACCACGTCGCTTCGCTCGTGAACCTCGCGCTCGCGGCGGTCGGTCTCGCGGCCGTCTCCGCCGACGCCGTGGAGGGAGACGATCACCCCGTCGCGTGGGGCGCGCTGCGCTTCGGCGCCGCGGGCGCGCTGGGGCTCGGCGCGCAGGCGGTGTGGCACCGCACGGTGGTCCCCTACGCGGGGCTGTCGTCGCTGGTGTTCGCGGCGGTGGTGACGGTGTACCTCGCGGCGCAGGCGGCGGGCTTCGCGGCCTTCGCGCGCGCCCCCGAGGCGTCTCGGCCGACCCTCGGTCGAGTGGGCCTCGCGTCGGCCGCGCCCCTGGCGCTGATGGGGTTGGGGATGCTCGGCGTCGCCGCGCGCGCCGCGCCCTCGCGCACCGACGGCGCCGTGTCGTGGGTGATCGGGACGCTCCTCGCGACGGCGGCGGTGGTCGCGCCCGCGGCGCTCGCGCTCGGCGTCGCGCAGGCCGCGGTGCTCGACGCGATCTCGTCGCGGGCGGGCGGGCACGCGCGGGCCGTCGCGCGGGTCACGGGCTTCGGCACGGCGCTCAGCGCGGCGGGTGCGCTGGCGGCGGTGGCGTTGATCCCCGCGCTCGGGCCGCGGTGGGCGCTGGCGGCGCTGGCGCTCCCCTGCGCGGCGGCGCTCGCGGCGGAGCGGGCGTGGGGGGCCCTCGCGGGCGGCGCGCTCGCGACGGCGGCGCTGGCGGTGATGGCGCCGGGGCCGCGGCACTTCCTCGGGGCGGGGTGGGACCGCGCGCCGGTGCTCGACGCGCGCGTGGGCGTGCAGGACACGACGGCGGTGGTGCTCCACGACCTCACGGTGGAGCCGCGCCTCAGGCAGATCGTGTCGAACGGGGTCGCGTACGCGGGCGACTCGCTCTTCGCGCAGCGGTACATGCGCATGATCGGTCACCTCGCGGCGATGACAGCGCGGCAGAGGCGACGCGCGCTGGTGGTGTGCGTGGGCACGGGCACCACCGTCGACGCGCTCCTCGCGTGGCCCTTCGAGCGCGTCGACGCGGTCGACATCGACCCGAGGGTGCGAGAGACGCTGCGGTGGTTCACGCACGTCAACCACCAGGTCGCGACCTCGCCGCGCGTGCGCTGGGTCACCGACGACGGCGCGCGCTACCTCCGTGCCGCCCGCGGCGCGTGGGACGTGATCGCCCTCGAGCCCCCGCCGCCGCGCGCCGCGGGGGGCGGCGCGCTCTACAGCGAAGACTTCTACCGCGCCGCGCGCGACCGGCTCTCTCCGGGCGGCGTGCTCGCGCAGTGGCTCCCGCTGCACGACGGGGGCGCGTGGGAGGCCGCGCTGGTCGCGCGCACCTTCGTGAGGGTGTTCCCCGAGGCGGGGCTGTACCTCGTGGAGCGCAACGAGGCCGTGCTGCTCTCTCGCGCGGCGGAGCGCGCGGGGACCGACCACCGGCCCGAGGAGCTCCGCGCGCTGGGCTACGGCGACGTCGACCCGGTGGCCGACGCCTTCGCGCTCTCGTCCGCGGCGCTCCGTTCGGTGGCGGGCGATGGGCCCGCGCTCACCCTCGCGTGGCCCGCGACGGAGATGGTCCCGCTCACGGGCGACGCGCGGCCCCTCGCGGAGTTCGCGCGCGCGGTGCGGCAGCGCTCCACCGCGGGCGAGGGGAGCTCGGCCTCTGCCTTCGCGGCGGCGCTCCCCGCCTTCGTGCGCGTGCGCGAAGAGGGCGGGTCGAGGGAGGACCGCGCCGAGGCGAGCGCCGCGCTGGCGCCGTGGCTGCGGGCGCGAGTGGATGATCCCTACGCCCAGTACGCGCAGGGCTTCGGCCCGTGGCTCGAGGGGAGGGTCGAGAGGCTCCGCGCCGAGGGGATGGACGCGCGGTCGGAGGAGAGGCTCCGCGCGCTCCTGCGGGTGATGCGGGAGCGCGCGCGGTGGCGGGGCGTTCGCTGAGCGATCAGTACGAGTGCAGGAAGCCGCCCGACGTGCACGAGCGGTTGCCCACGCTCGACGACGAGGTGCCCGTGTACACCGCGACCTGGGTGCTCCCGTGGAAGATCCGCAGCGTCCAGTTGGTCGCGCCGCTGATGTTGTAGGGCGTCGGGCACACGCGGTAGCTGCCGCGGGCGGGGCTCGTGCTCCAGAAGATGTTCTCCGGGCCCGTTCCCGTGATGTCGTCGCGGTCGAGGACGCCGCCGCAGATCGCGGTGCGGCCGTAGTACACCTCGGTGCCGCAGGGGGGCATCACGCGCAGGTCCATGTCGCCCGCGCGGTCCCACGTCAGCGTGAAGCGCAAGGCGCCGGTGCCCACGCACACCCCGGCCGCGCACGCCCGGCCGGCGCCGCAGGCCCGGCCGCAGGCGCCGCAGTTGTTCCCGTCGTCGCTCAGGTTCACGCACGCGCCGCCGCAGTTCGACAGCCCCGCCCCGCACGCGCACGCCCCGCCCGCGCCGCACACCCCGCCCGAGGGCGAGCTGCACGACCCCGACGTGCGCGGCGACGCGCTGCACGCCGTGCCCGTGCCCGCGCACACCACGCTGCCCGACTGCGCGCAGCCGCCGGTGCCCGCCGAGGTGCAGCCCGCCCCGGTGGGCCGGCAGAAGCCTCCGCAGTTCGACTGCCCCGCGGGGCACGCCTGCACGCACGACCCCGACGCGCAGCTCACGCTCCCGCCCACCGGCGCGACGCACGCGTTGCCGCACGCGCCGCAGTGGTTCACGTCGCTCGACAGCACCCGGCAGGTGCCGCTGCAGTTCGACTGCCCCGAGGGGCACGCGCACGCGCCGCCCGCGCCGCACACCCCGCCCGCGGGCGAGCTGCACGAGCCCGAGGTGCGCGGCGACGCGCTGCACGTCGTCGCCGTGCCCGAGCAGACCAGCGTCCCGGTCTGCGCGCAGCCGCCGGAGCCCGCCGAGGTGCAGCCGCCGCCCGTCGCGCGGCACACGCCGCTGCAGTTCGACTGGCCGCCCGGGCACACCGCCTGGCAGACGCCCGCCGCGCACGCCGCGCTGCCGCCCGTGGGCGCCGCGCAGCGCGTGCCGCAGCGGCCGCAGTTCGTCGCGTCGCCCGCGATGTTGGTCTCGCACCCGTTGGCCGCGTCGCCGTCGCAGTCGGCCCAGCCCGCGTTGCACGACCCCACCGCGCACGACCCCGCCGCGCAGGTCGCCGTCGCGTTGGGGAGGTTGCACACGCGGCCGCACGCGCCGCACGAGGTCACCGTCGTGCGGATGTTCACCTCGCACCCGTTGGCCGGGTTGCCGTCGCAGTCGGCCCAGCCCGCGTTGCACGCGCCGAGGCCGCAGGTGCCCGCGAGGCACACCGCCGAGGCGTTGGGCGGCGCGGGGCAGGCCCGGCCGCACACGCCGCAGTTCGTCGTGGTCGAGATGTCGGTCTCGCAGCCGTTCGACGCGTTCATGTCGCAGTCGGCGCGGCCCGCGGGGCAGCTCCCCACGGCGCACAGGCCGCCGCTGCACACCGCGGCGCCGCCCGAGGGGGTCGGGCACGCGTTGCCGCAGCGGCCGCAGTTGCGCGGGTCGGTCTCGATCACCGTCTCGCAGCCGTTGGCCGGGTTCATGTCGCAGTCGGCGAAGCCCGGGTTGCACCGGCCGACGCCGCACATCCCGTTCACGCACGCCGGGGCGCCGTTGACGGTGCTGCAGCGCGTCCCGCAGCCGCCGCAGTGCACGGTGCTGGTGCGCGTGTCGGTCTCGCAGCCGTTGGTCGGGTCGCCGTCGCAGTCGGCGTAGCCCGGGTCGCAGGTCCCCACGCCGCAGCGGCCCATCATGCACGTCGCCGTGCCGTGGGGGATCACGCACACCCGCCCGCACGCGCCGCAGTTCATCGTGTCGCCCGCGGTGTTCGTCTCGCACCCGTTGGCGGGGTTCATGTCGCAGTCGCCGCGGCCCGCCTCGCAGGCCCCCACGCTGCACACGCCGCCGACGCAGGCCGACGAGCCGCCCGCGACCATGCAGGCGCGGCCGCACATCCCGCAGTTGCCGCCGTCGCTGCGCGTGTCGGTCTCGCAGCCGTTGGCCGGGTCGCCGTCGCAGTCGGCCCAGCCCGCGTTGCAGGCGCCGACGCCGCAGCGGCCCATCGCGCACGTGGCCGTGCCGTTGGCGATCGCGCAGACCATCCCGCAGGCGCCGCAGTGCTCGGGCGTCGAGCCGAGGTCGACCTCGCAGCCGTTGGCCGCGTTGCCGTCGCAGTCGCCGAAGCCGTCGGCGCAGCGCGGCGCGCAGCGGCCCATCGCGCAGACCGCCGTCGCGTTGGCGAAGGCCGGGCAGGCCATCCCGCAGCCGCCGCAGTGCGCGGGGTTCGAGCGCAGGTCGGCCTCGCAGCCGTTGGCCGGGTTCATGTCGCAGTCGGCGAGGCCGTCTTCGCACATCCCGACGGTGCACGCGCCCATCGAGCACGCCGCCGCGGCGCCCGCGACGACGCAGGCGCGGCCGCACGCGCCGCAGTTCATCGCGCTCGACGCGAGCTCGACCTCGCAGCCGTTGGTCGGGTCGCCGTCGCAGTCGGCGAAGCCCGCGTTGCAGGTGAAGCCGCAGGCGCCCGCCGAGCAGGTGGCCGTCGCGTTGGCGGGGGCGGGGCAGATGCGACCGCAGCCGCCGCAGTTGTTGAGGTCGGTGGTGGTGTCGGTCTCGCAGCCGTTCGCCGCGCTCATGTCGCAGTCGCGGTACGAGCCGGTGCACGAGCCCACGGCGCAGGCGCCCATCGCGCAGGCGCCCTCGCCGTTGGCGACGCGGCAGCGGTTGTCGCAGGCGCCGCAGTGGGCGGCGTTGCTGGCGGTGTCGACGCACCCGCCGGCGCAGCAGGTCTGGCCGTCGTCGCAGCGGCTGCCCGCGCCGCAGCCCATCACGCACACGTTGCCGACGCAGCGCTCGCCCGCCGCGCAGTGCTCGTCGGTGACGCAGCGGACGCAGGTGTGCGCCTCGGGGTTGCAGTGCAGGTCGGGGTTGACCGTGACGCCGCCGTCTTCGCCCGGGGTGGCGCAGCCCTCGTCGGCGCGGCAGCCGCGCACGCAGCGGAAGGTGCGCGGGTCGCAGTGCTGGTCGGCGGGGCAGGTGTCGTTCGAGGGCGAGCACTCGACGCACTGCCCCGAGCTCTGCTCGCAGATGAAGAAGCCGAACTCGTTGCCGCGGCAGTCTTCGTTCGAGCGGCAGCCCGAGAAGGGCCCGTCGGGTCGCTGGCCGGTGTCGTCGAGGCCGGCGTCGGGGCTCGTCGCGCCGTCGCCCTGCGGCGTGAGCGCGTCGATGTCGACGGTCGCGTCGGCGGAGATGTCGGCGAAGCCCCACGCGTCGGGGCTGATCCCCGAGGGGATCGCTTCGGCGCCGCCGCTACAGCCGTAGGAGGCGAGCGCGAGCGCCGCCCCGAGCAAGAGCAGGCGACCGGGGTGACGGCCAGACGACATCGTGGGGCTCCCTGTGCGTAGACGGGTCGAGGGACGGAGACCCGCCGATGCTAAAGGCTTCACGCGCCGCGCCGCAATCGTGCGACCCGCGCGTCGCAGCGTCAGACGCGCCCTGCCGCACCGCCTCGGGGGCTACGAGATCCCGTAGCCCTTGAGCTTCTTGTGCAGGCCCTCGCGGGTGATGCCGAGGGTCTTGGCCGTGGCGGATTTGTTGTTTCCGTGTTCGCGCAGGGCCTCGATGAGGAGCCACTTCTCGATGTGCTCGATCATCTCCTTGAGCGTGCCCTTCGGCGGCCGGATACGGTCGAGCAGGCCCTCGATATTCCGGATGCGCGGCGAGAGGTGCTCGGCCATGACGTAGCCGCCGGGCTCGCTCTGGATCACCAGGCGCTGCACCTCGTTCTCGAGCTCGCGCACGTTGCCGGGGAACGAGTAGCTCATGAGGAGCTCGAGGGTCTGCTGCGAGAAGCCCGCGACGGGCTTGCCGAGCTCGCGCGAGTATTTCTTCAAGAAGTGCGAGCACAGGAGCGGGATGTCTTCGCGGCGCTCGCGCAGCGCGGGGATGCGCACGGGGAAGACCTGCAGGCGGTAGTAGAGGTCCTGCCGGAAGCGCCCGGCCGCGACCTCGTCTTCGAGACGGCGGTTGGTGGCGGCGACGATGCGGGTGTCGACGGTGCGCGTGACGCCCGACCCGAGGGGCCGCACCTCTCCCTCTTGCAGCACCCGCAGGATCTTGGCCTGCAACCCCAGCGGCATCTCGCCGATCTCGTCGAGGAAGAGCGTGCCCCCGTCGGCGAGCTCGAAGAGGCCCTTCTTGTCCTCCGTCGCGCCCGTGAACGAGCCCTTCTTGTGGCCGAAGAGCTCGCTCTCGAGCAGCGTCTCGGGCAGCGCCGCGCAGTTCTGCGCGATGAAGAGCCGGTCGCGGCGGCGCGACTGGTAGTGCACCGCCGAGGCGACGAGCTCCTTGCCGGTGCCCGTCTCGCCCTCGATCAGCACGGTGACCTTCGTGTCGATCACCTTGGTGAGCTTGTCGAAGAGGGCGCGCATCTCGCGGCTGTCGCCGATGATCCCCTCGAACTTCTTCTGCGCCCGCTCCTTGAGGAAGCTGTTCTCGCTCCGCGCGCTCGCCTCGGCCGCGCGCACCCGGCGGAAGAGCTGCGCGTTCGCCACCGCGAGGCCGGCCTGCTGCGCGACCAGCATCAAGAGGTCGAGGTCGCGCTCCTTGAAGACCCCCGCGCTCGCGCGGTTGTCGACCTGCAAGACCCCGAGGATCTCGTCGCCCTTCCACAAGGGCACGCCCATGGTCGAGAGGATGCGCGCGCCCATGATGCTCGCGGTCTCCCCCACCTCGGTGAGGGCGTCGGCGGCGAGCACGGCCGCGCGCTGCTCGACCACCTTGCGCACCACGGACTTCGACACGGGCACGGGCTCGGTGGGCGACCCGGGCTTGCCGCGCACGCGGGTGGTCACGGGCACGTACTGCGGCCGCTCGGCGCTCTCGTCGCGGAAGTGCACCGTGAGGTGCGTCGCGCGGGCGACGGTCTCGAAGACCGCGCCCTCGATCGCGTCGAGCACCTCGTCGAGCTCGAGCCCGGCCGACAAGCCCCCGAGGGCCTTCAACACGGCCTTGAGGGTGATGGGGTCGCTCTCGACCGACTGGCGCGCCTCGCCGACGGCGGCCACGGGGCGCATCGCGACGACCCGGGCCTCGGGCTCCTCGGGAGACGGCACCGTCGGGCCGCGCATCACCGAGGGGTTCGTCGCCGCGAGGGCCGAGCCGGTGCGCGGGAGGAAGGGCGCCGGCGCGCGCTGCGCGGGCTCGAAGCTCACGCGCACGACCACCGACTGCTCGGGGTCGCCGAGGAGGAGCCGGTCGCCGGGTTGGAGCTCCGCCTCGAACTGGCAGTGCGCGTCGACGGCGATGGTGCGGCCGTCGCGCGCGATGCGAGAGCCGTTGGTGCTGCGCAGGTCGCGGAAGCGCACCGCCCCCGACTCGGGCGTGACGCGCAAGAGGCCGTGCGCGCCCGAGACGTGCCAGTCGGGCAGGAGGAGGTCGGAGTTGGGGGCGCGGCCGACGGAGATCTCGAGCCCGTCGTTCTCGACCACCCGCCCCCGCGCCTCGCCCTGTTCGACCTCCAGCCGGATCACGGCGCGGGAGACTACCAGAGAAGCCCGGCGCGGGTGCAGCGCGCGTTCACGAGCGGGCGCGGAGGCGCGCCATCAGCATCTGCGCCTCGAGATGCATGAGCGACTTGCTCTCCTGCCCGCGCTCGGCGGCGATCACCGACTCGAGGCGGGTCACGCACTCGGGGCAGCCCGAGGGCGAGAGCGTGTCGAGCGCGGTGTGGATCGAGCGTCGCACCAGGGGGTCGGGGTGGTCGGCCTTGGCGAGGAGCGCCGTGCGCGCGGCGGCGGCGTTGTCGCCCGCGGTCCACGCGATCATGTAGGCGGCCTTGCGCACCACGGCGCTCTCGCGGTCGTTGAGCTTGCCCGTGTAGCAGGCGAGGTTGCCGTCTTCGCAGTCGCGCGCCACCGAGGCCACCGCGCGGATGGTCTCGAGCTGCCGGCGCACCTGGTTGATCTCCGCGGCGGAGTCGGGCTGCTCGCGCAGGAGCGCGTCGAGGTCCGACGCGGTGCGCGTGGCCTCGCGGTCGAACTGCGCGAAGGAGTCGTGCCGCACCGCGCTCGCGAGCGGCATGAGGAGCCCGATGCGGAAGGCCGCGGTGTTGGCCGCGCGGAGCTGCGGCGACGACAGCCGCTGCGTGAGGAGCCCCACCGCGCGAGGGTCGCCCAGGAGCACCAGCGCCGGGGCGACGGCGGGGGCCATGTCGTCCTCGCCGCCGGGGGTGCCGCCGCGGAACACCTGCGCGATCGCGTCGAAGATCTGCCCCTTGCGGGGGTCGCTCGCAGGCAGGGCGAGGCCCGTGTAGGCCAGCGCCTCGGCCGCCGCGCCGCGCACGTTCGCCGCGGTCTCGTTGTTGCGCAGCAGGCCCAACAGGAGGTCCACGGCCCGCGGGTCGGCGAAGTTGCGGAGCACGTCGATGGCCGTCGACTCGCGCATCCCCTCGGGCACTGGGGGCATCCCCGGCACGTTGGCGTACGACCGGAGGAGCTCCTGCACCTCGAGGTTCTCGCCGCGCACCGTCGCGATCAGGCGCGGCACCGCCGCGTCGGCCCCGAGGCGCACCAGCGCGCGCAGGCAGTTGTTGAACGCGTTGGCCCGGCGGACGTTGAGGTACAGCCCGTACACCAGCGCGTCGACGACGTTCTGCGACGCGTCGCCGAGCTCGCCGAGGGCGTCGGCCGCGGCGCGCGCCGAGAGGATCTCCTGCTGGTCGATGGGGCGCTTCAAGACCCGCACGAGGTCCTCGACCACCGAGCGGTCGCCGAGCTTGCCCAGGGCCTGGATGCAGGCCTCGCGGATGCGCGGGGCGTTGCCCGTGGTGCCCGACGCGCGGTCGATGGTGGCCCGCAGCCGCGCGACCACCTGGGCCTTCTGCGGGTACTGCGAGAGGTCCATCTCCTTGAGGGCCTGCGCGGCGGAGAGGGCCACGCGCTCGCTGTCGCCGTTGCCGGGCGAGAACTCCAGCGCGGTGAGGAGCGCGGGCACGGCCCTCGGGTCGCGAGAGTCGGTCAGGATCACGATGGCCTCGCGCCGCGTCGCGATCTCGTCCCTGTGCTCGGTGAAGGCCCGCGCCACCGCGGGCAGCGCCGCGTCGAGGAAGGCCCTCACCTCGGGCGCCTGCCGGTTGTCGTTCGCGGCGGCGAGCTTCGAGCGCCACATCTCGTTCAAGCGACGCAGCGCGCCGGGGCGCTTGCCCGTGTCGTCGAGCTTCTTGACCCAGGTCTGCGGGTCGGCCTCGTTCTCGCACCCCGTCGCGGCGGCGCTGAGCCCGAGGAGGGCAACGAGGGTCAGGCGGGTGATGGCTCCCTTGGCGCGCATGGCTCTCCCTCCGCGGTGACGCGGTCCGTAGGTGGCGCGCAGCGTAGTCGCCGCGGCGCGGTCTTGGGAAGACACTCGCGCCGCGGTGGGCTCTTGCCAGCGGCGAGGGTGGATGGTAGAAGCGCCGCCGTCCTCGGGGTCTGCGTCTCTGTGCCCTTCCGAGCCCCTCGAAGACCGTCGCGCCGGGTGTCGCCTCCGCGCCCCCGCTCCACGACGCGTCACGGTCGGTCCTGACACCGCCGCGGCGAGCCTACGGAGAGTCCCTCCGTGCGCTCACCCGGTGAAGGCCAGCGACCCTTCAGCCGTGATGGAGGTCGATCACAAGACCCACCCCTGCGCCCGGGAGGGCCCAAGGTGGTGTCCCCTCGTGCGCGTCGACCTCGCGAAGCTCAAATCCAGACTGGAGCCCCTGGCTACGGCGCAGGGCGCCGAGCTCGTGGCCCTCGAATGGATGCAGGGCCCCGGGCGCGGCCTCCTCCGGGTGACCATCGACGTCCCCGGCGGCGACCCGCGGCTCCCGCGCGACCCCGCGCGGCCCGGCGCCACCGCCGACCTCTGCGCGGGCGTGAGCCGCAAGGTGTCGGCCTCCCTCGACGAAGAAGACTTCACCGAGATGGCCTACGACCTCGAGGTGAGCTCCCCTGGGCTCGAGCGCCCGGTGCAGAAGCGCGAAGACTTCGACCGCTTCGCGGGCCTCGTGGCCCGGGTGCGGGTGAAGCCCCCGCGCGACGGCCGCGCGACCTTCGAGGGCGCCCTCCGGGGCACCGAAGACGACCCCTCGGCCGCGGGGGGCTACGTCGTGAAGCTCGAGACCCGCGAGGGCGAGGTGAGCCTCCCGATCGGGAGCGTCACGCGCGCCAACCTCGCTGAGATCCCTGCGCCGACGGCGAAGAAGTCGCCGCGCGCGCATGCACCAAGCCGCCGACCCGCGAAGGGAGACGGCCCCACGTCGGGCGGTTGAGAGCCGCCCCCGTTGAAGGTGAGAACCCGTATGGCAGCGAAGCAGACCCAGGCCCCCGCGATCCCAGCCATGAACCTCGGCGCCACGCTCGACGCGGTCGCCAAGGACAAGGGCATCGACCGCACGGTGCTGGTGCAGACCCTCGAGAGCGCGATCCTCTCGGCGGCGCGCAAGCACCTCGGTGGCGCGCGCGAGCTGGTGGCGCGGTTCAACGAGCGCGACGGCGGCGTCGACCTCTTTCAGTACATGAAGGTCGTCGACGTGGTGACGCAGCCCGAGCAGGAGATGTCCTTCGAAGACGCCAAGCGCCTCGGGCTCGACGCCGAGGTCGGCGAGCAGCTCGCCTTCCAGGTCTGGTACCGCCCCGAAGACACCAAGAAGGCCGAGGAGCAAGACCAGGTCTTCGGCGACGTCCTGCACCTCAAGACCGTGCGCAAGGGCTTCGGCCGCATCGCGGCGCAGGCCGCCAAGCAGGTGATCATCCAGCGCGTGCGCGACGCCGAGCGCGAGATCGTCTTCAACGAGTACAAAGACCGCAAGGGCGAGGTCATCACCGGGATCTTCCGCCGCTTCGAGCGCAACGACATCATCGTCGACCTCGGGCGCACCGAGGGCATCCTGCGCGCGCGCGACCAGGTGCCGCGCGAGAGCTACCGCCCCGGCGAGCGCATCGTGGCCTTCGTGAAGGAGATCGAGCGCGAGGCCAAGGGCCCGCAGGTGATCCTCTCGCGCGGCGACACGGGCCTGCTCATCAAGCTCTTCGAGGCCGAGGTGCCCGAGATCTACGAGGGCATCGTGAAGATCGTCGCCGCCGCGCGCGAGCCCGGCGTGCGCTCGAAGATCGCCGTGAGCTCCAGCCACTCCGACGTCGACCCCGTGGGCGCGTGCGTGGGCGTGAAGGGCTCGCGCGTGCAGGCCGTGGTGCAGGAGCTCCGCGGCGAGCGCATCGACATCGTGCCCTTCGACCGCGACCCCGCGCGCTTCGTCTGCAACGCCATCGCCCCGGCCGAGATCTCCCGCGTGGTGATCAACGAGAGCGACAAGGCGATGGAGCTCGTGGTCCCCGACGACAAGCTCTCCCTCGCCATCGGGCGCAAGGGCCAGAACGTGCGCCTCGCGTCGCAGCTCACGGGGTGGAAGCTCGACATCATCTCCGACAGCAAGTTCAAGCAGATCGAGGAGGAGAGCGTGAACGCGCTCTCGCTCATCGCGGGGGTCACCCCGGCCATCGCGCAGACGATGTACAAGCTCGGCTTCCGCTCGCTCGAAGAGGTGGCCGAGGCCGGCGCCGAGGAGCTCGCGGGCATCCCGGGCCTGGGCGGGGCCGAGAACGCCGACCGCATCAAGGCCGCGGCCGAGACGGCGATGGAGGAGCAGCGGCAGGTGCGCATCCGCGAGGCCTCGCAGCGCACCGAGCCCCTCACCGAGCGCGAGCGTCTGATGTTCGTGCGGGGCGTGGGCGAGCACACCATCAACCTCCTCGAGGTCGCGGGGGTGAAGACCGTCGAGCAGCTCAACGCGACGAGCGAAGAGACCCTCCTGCGCGAGACCGGTCTCGGGCTGCGCAAGGTGCGACAGATCAAGCAGGGCGCCACGGCCTTCGTCGGCACCGAGCAGCGGGTGATCGAAGAGGCCCGCCGCGCGGCCGCCAAGGAGCGCGCCGAGCGGGCGGCCGAGGCCGAGTCGACCCCCGAGGCGCAGCCCGCGGAGCAGCCCGAGGGCGGGGCCTGAGGGAGAGGAGCGGAGGGAGCGAGCGTGAACGTGATCGAGGCGAGACCGAAGCACGCGAAGGCCGCGAGGTCGGGGGAGACGTCTCCCGCGGCCGAGGCGGCGGAGCGCGTGGGCCCCGAGCGCACCTGCGTGGGGTGCCGCCAGCGGGCCGGCCGCGGCGAGGTGGTGCGCCTCGCGGTGGCCGACGACGGCCGCGTCGCGCTCGACCCGAGGGCGAGGGCGTCGGGCCGCGGCGCGTGGGTGCACCCGCGCCGGGTCTGCGTCGCGCAGATGGTGAAGCGCCACGCGGCCGAGCGGTCGCTGAAGGTCGAGGCGCAGCCCGCCCTCGACGCGGGCGCGCTGCTCGAGGGGCTGCGGGAGGCGACGGAGCGCCAGGCGCGGTCGCTGATCCTGGTGAGCGCGCGCACGCGGCGGGCGGCGGTGGGCGCCGACGCTGTGGTGTCGGCGCTCCAGCGGGTGAAGGTGTATGCGGTGGTGGTGGCGCGCGACGCGGGTGACGTCGCGAAGGCCCTCGCCGCCGAGGGTGAGGGCGAGGGTACGCGGGTGCTCAGGTACGGGACCCGGTCGTCGCTCGGCGCTCTGTTCGGCCGCGCGGAGGTGGCGCTCATCGCGCTGCTCGAGCCGCGCGTGTCGTCAGAGCTGGGCGCGGCCATCGAACGCCTGAGGGAACTGGAGGACTGATGTCGGTAGCGGTGAAGAAGGTTTATGAGATCGCCGCGGATCTCTCCATGGATGCGGAGACGGTGCTCCAGAAGATTCGCGCGCTCGGCATCGACGTGAAGAACAAGATGTCGAAGGTCGACGTGGCCTACGTCGACCAGATCCGCTCGTCGCTTCTCAAGGAGAAGCAGTCGCAGTTCGTCGAGGTCGAGGTCGCGCCGGGCATCAAGAAGCTCAAGCGCGTCGAGCCCCCGCCCGCGCCACCTGCGCCCCCCCCGCGCGTGATGCGCCCCGCGGTGCCCCCGCAGCCGTCGCGCGTCGAGGCTCGCCCCGAGCCCGCGCCCGAGCCCCCGCCCGCGCCGGAGCCCCCGGCGCACGTCGCGGAGCCCGAGCCCACCCCCGCCCCCGCCCCCGTCGCGGAGTCTCGCCCCGAGCCCGCGGCGCCGACCCCGGGGCCGCCCGCGCCCCCCGCGCCGGAGCCCGTGGCCGCGCGCCCGTCGGTGGAGCCGTCGCCCGCGCCCGCGGGCGAGGTGGTGTCGCAGCGCCCCGCGGCGGCCGCGGCGCCGTCGCAGCGCCCGAGCGCGCCGCCGCCCCGCAGCGGCATCGCGAAGTGGAACCCGGTCACCAAGCAGATCGAGTACGAGCAGAAGGCCACGCCGCCGATCCGCCGCGTGGTGCAGGCCGCGCCGGCCCCGGCGCGTGGCCCGGGAAACCGCGGTCCGACGGGTCGACCGGCGCGTCCGGGTGACCCCCGCGCGCGGCCCATGAGCCGCCCGTCGGTGCCGCGCCCGCAGACCGAGATGTCTGCGCACAAGAAGATCGTGAAGATCGAGGCGCAGGTCTCGCTTCAGGAGCTCGCGCGGCGGATGAGCCTCAAGGCCACCGACGTGCTGCTCAAGCTCATCCAGATGGGTGACAAGGGCAAGAACATCAACTCGACCCTCGACTCCGACACCGCGAAGCTCCTCGCGGGGGAGTTCGGCTACCAGGTCGAGGACGTGGCTCTCAACGTCGAGGACCTCATCAAGACGGCGCTGCCGACCTTCACCGAGACCACGCCGGTGCCGCGCGCGCCGGTGGTGACGGTGATGGGCCACGTAGACCACGGCAAGACGACGCTGCTCGACTCGATCCTCGGGATGCGCGTGGCCGAGGGCGAGGCCGGGGGCATCACCCAGGAGGTGCGCGCCTACCGGGTGAACACGCCGAAGGGCATGGTGGTGTTCTTCGACACCCCCGGCCACGAGGCCTTCACCTCGCTCCGTATGCGCGGCGCGAAGCTCACCGACGTGGCGGTGCTGGTGGTCGCGGCCGACGACGGCGTGATGCCGACGACGGTCGAGGCGATCTCGCACGCCAAGGCGGCGAACGTCCCCATCGTGGTGGCCCTCAACAAGATGGACCGCCCCGACGCGAACCCCGACAAGGTGCTGCAGCAGCTCATGCAGCACGACGTGGTGCCCGAGGAGTTCGGCGGCGACACGCTGGTCGTGAAGGTCAGCGCGAAGACCGGCGCGGGCGTCGAGGACCTCCTCGAGACCCTGGCCCTGCAGACCGAGCTCCTCGAGCTCAAGGCCGACCCGAAGCGACCCGCGGTGGGCACGGTCTTCGAGGCCAAGCTCGACAAGGGCCGCGGCGCCGTCGCCCGCGTGCTCGTCGAGGAGGGCCTGCTCCGCAGCGGAGACACGGTGATCGTGGGCAGCACCTACGGCCGCATCCGCGCGATGTTCGACGACCGCGGCAAGCCCCTCGACAAGGCCGGGCCCACCACGCCGGTGGAGATCCTGGGCTTGAGCGAGGTGCCCTCGGCCGGCGACAAGCTCTACGTGGCCGCCGACCTGCGCAAGGCGCAAGAGGTCGCCGAGCAGCTCAAGGCCCAGACGGTCAAGAGCGGCCCCGCGATCCCGACGGAGAGCATCAGGGACAAGCTCGACCGCACCCTCGCGGGCATCGAGCTCGCCGCCGAGGTGCGCGTGGTGATCAAGGCCGACGCCCAGGGCGCGGTCGAGGGCCTGCGCCAGGCGCTCAACGCGCTCAGCACCGACAAGGTGAAGGTGCTGGTGCTCCACGGCGCGGTGGGCGCGATCACCGAGACCGACGTGCAGCTCGCGAGCGCCGCGCAGCGCGAGGGCGCCAAGGCCGTGGTGATCGGGTTCAACGTCCGACCCGCGGGCAAGGCCGCGGCGGTGTCGGAGTCCGAGAAGGTCGAGATCCGTTACTACAACGTGATCTACGAGGCCGTCGACGACGTGAAGGCCCTCATGCTCGGCCAGCTCAAGCCCACCTTCAAGGAGAAGGAGGTCGGCAAGGCCGAGGTGCGGCAGGTCTTCAACATCACCAAGGTCGGCATCGTGGCCGGCTGCATGGTGACCAACGGGTCGATCAAGCGCGGGTCGCAGTGTCGCCTCGTGCGCGACGGCAGCGTGAAGTGGGAGGGCAAGATCTCCTCCGTGCGCCGCGTGAAGGAGGACGTGCGCGAGGTCGCCTCGGGCTTCGAGTGCGGCATCTCGCTCGAGAACTCCCCCGACGTGAAGGCGGGCGACGTGATCGAGACCTTCGAGCTCGAAGAGGTGGCGGCGGTCTTGTGATGGAGGTCTCGGGCTCCACCCGCTACCAGCTCCTCGACGAGGACGGCGACGAGCTGCCCGGCACCTGGGAGTTCTCCTGGGAGGGCCGAGACCCCTTCGAGGCCGTGATCGCCGCGGTCACCGAGGTGTCGGGCCGCCCCTGGCGCTGGTCGGCGCGGGGGGCGAGCTCGGGGCGCTTCTCGCCCGACCGCTGCAAGGCCATGGCGATCCGCGTCGGCAAGGCCCTCCGCAAGGAGAGCCGCGCCGGCGCCGCCGCCGTGATCGCGCGCGTGGTGCAAGAGGAGTTCGACCTGCGCCCGCGGCGCGCGGTCGACCCCGCGGCCGTGCTCGACGCGATGGGCCGCGAGGCCCCGAGCGCGGGCGAGCTGATGTCTCAGCCCGAGCTCAACGCCGCCGTGATGCTCGTGCGCCTGCGCGAGGCCCTCAAGGCCGCCGTCGAGTGCGACGGCGCGCTGCGCGTCTCGTGGCGCGCGGACTGAGCCCGTGTTCGTCGGCCTCCTGCGGATGCGCCTGCACATCCCCCACGCCCACTCGCTGAAAGACCGCCGCATGGTCGCCCGCCGCGCCGTCGACCGCGTGCGGGCGCGCTACGCCGTGGCCATCGCCGAGGTGGGCGACACCGAGCGCTGGCAGGTGCTCACCCTCGGCGCCGCCGCGGTGTCGAGCAGCGCGGCGCACGCGCGCGAGGTGATCGACAAGGTCGCGGCCGCGATCACGTCGGCGGTGGTCGGCGAGGCGATGGTGCTCGACCGCGAGGTGACCGTGGAGTCTCGCGGCGAGCTCGAACCCCTGGGCGAGGCCGAGCCCCTCACGCATGGAGCGACGGATGGTGACGAAGAAGACCGATGACCACCGGCGCCCCGCGCGGGTGGCGGCGCGCATCCAGCGGGAGCTCTCGGCGGTGCTCGGGCGCGACCTCGACGACCCGCGGGTGCGCGGCGTGGTGCTCTCGTCGGTGAGCGTGACCGACGACCTCTCGCTCGCGCGCGTGCGCTTCGTGCTGATGGGCGAGGCCGACGACAAGCGCGAGAAGCAGGCCGCCCGCAGGCTCAAGGCGCTCACGCCGGCGCTCCGCGCGAAGCTCGCGCCGCGGCTCGGGATGCGCCGCGTGCCCGACCTGGAGTTCGCCCTCGACGCCGACCGCGGCGAGGCCGACCGCGTCGAGGCGCTCCTGCGCGAGGTGGGCGAGGAGCTGCGCGCGCCGCGGCGAGCGGAGCCCGAGGGCGGTGACGACGGTGAGCGCGACGACGAAGACGGGGAGTGAGCCCGAGGGCTTCGTCCTCGTCGACAAGCCGCGGGGGTTGACCTCGCACGACGTGGTGGCGCTCGCGCGCAAGGCGCTCGGCACGCGCGCCGTGGGCCACGCGGGCACCCTCGACCCCATGGCCACGGGCCTGCTCGTGGTGCTGGTGGGGCGCGCGACGAAGCTCTCGTCGTGGCTCACCGCCGACGACAAGCGCTACCTCACCACCGTGCGCTTCGGCGAGGCCACCGCGAGCCTCGACGCCGACGGCGCGGTGACCGAGACGGCGCCCGTCGCCGAGCGCGCCCTCGACCCCGACGCGCTCCGCGCGACGCTCGCGTCGATGGAGGGCGCGTCGATGCAGGTGCCGCCCGCGGTGAGCGCGATCAAGGTCGACGGCGTCGCGATGCACGAGCGCACCCGCCGCGGAGAGACCGTGGCCCTCGACGCGCGTCCCGTGACGATCCACCGCGCGGCGCTGCTCGGGGTACGACGCGAAGCGCGGGAGCTCGACCTCGACCTGCACGTGTCGAAGGGCTTCTACGTGCGCGCCTTCGGGCGAGACCTCGCGGCGGCGCTCGGCACCGTGGGGCACCTCACGGCGCTCCGTCGGGTGGCGTCAGGGGCGATGACGGTGGGCGAAGCCCTCGACGGGGCGGTGCTCCAGCGGGCGAAGGCGGACGAGGCGGCGAGGGCCGACGTGAAGGCGGCGCTGCGCCCGGTGAGCGACGCGGCGCGGTGGATGCCGTCGGTGACCGTGGACGAGGCCGCGGCGACGGCGCTGGGTCACGGCAAGCGCGTGGCGAGCGAGGGCGACGACGGCGTGCTGCTGGTGCTGGGGCCCGACGGTGACCCGGTGTGCGTGGCCGAGCGGCGCGAGGGCGCGCTCATCGTCGCGCGCGGGATGAAGTAGGGCTCACTCCTCGCAGCAGTCGGGGTTCGGCGCGCGGCGGTAGCGGGCGTAGTGCAGGGCGGGGCGCAGGCGCACGATCACCTCGACCTCGGCGTCGCGCACGGTCATCCCGGCGTGGGTCGAGACGCTCTCGACGAGGGCGCGGGCGATGCTGCGATCGAGGGGCGAACCGAGGTGGTTGAGGAGGCGCACGCGGCCGACGCTCCCGCTCGGGAGGAGCACCACGGCGAGGCGCACGTCGGGGGTGTGCAGGGCGCCGCGCTCGTCGACGAGGGAGGGGAGCTCGCCGCCGAAGGTGGAGCCCAGCGCGTCGAAGTGGTCTTCGAGGCTCTGGCGGAGGTGCTCGGGGAGCGCTCCGCCCGAGAGGAAGCGCGCGCCCTCGACGTGGGAGCGCACCGTGGGGCGGGCCCGCGTGGGCACGGGCCTGCGCGGGAAGCACCGGTAGTCGCCCCGGTCATAGAAAGGGTTGCCGGGGACGCAGGTCACGTCCTGCGCGAAGGAGGGCGCGGCCATCGAGACCACCGCCGCCGCTGCCCAGACGAAAACGCTCGCTCTCATCGCTCACCTCCGACCGCGTGACGATCTTCGACCCGCCGCGCCCGTGAGGCCTTGGACGCGCGCGACCGCGAGAGGTTCTCTCCGCCTCGCGCGCTACGCCACGCCGGGGAGCCGGAGCTGCACCCCCACGCGCACCCGCGCCTCGAGACGTCGCACCCGACGCGTGAGGGCCGAGGGGTCTTCGGCGCCCGCGGCCTTGCGGGCGTGCTCGAGCGCGCGGGTCGCGTCGTTCAGCTCGCGCTCGAAGCTCCGCGCGAGGTCGAGGTGGAGCCTCGCGTCGTCGGGGTGAAGCGCGAGCGCGTCGAGGAGGCGCTGCACCCGCGCGGCCGGGTCGCGGCGCTTCTTGTGCGCCTCGGCGGCGAGGAGGTGCGCCTGACGGGCGAGCGTGGCCGACACCACTCCCTTGCCGAGCGCGTCGTCGGCGAGGTCGAGGGCGCGACCGGCGTCTCCCGCGCGGAGCGAGGTCTTCGCGAGGCCGACGAGGTCGGTGGCTTCGAGACGTCCCTCGGCGGGGAGGCGCTCCACGCGGGCCGAGAGCTCGCCCACGAGGGCGGCGAGGGCGGCGACGTCCCAGAGGTTGTGGCGGGCGACGGCGACGAGGCCCGCGCGGTCTCCCTCGCGCACGAAGCGCAGCCAGCGCTCGGGGATCTCCGCGCTCGGGATGTCATCGACGCGCTCGAAGCCGAGCACGTCTCGCTCCAGCGTGCCGAGGGTGCAGTCGGCGGTGCGCGCGCGGTAGATCCTCCGCGCGACGTGCAGGAGGTCGAGGTGCGCGAGGGCCGGGAGCGCGCCGCGGCGCTCCATCACGAGGCGCGTGCGGAGGAGCGGCAGGTCGAAGCTCTTGCCGTTGAAGCTCACGATCGACGTGGCCCACGCGGCGCGCTCGGCCACGCGCGCGAGCACGGGGGCTTCTTCTCCCGGCGCGCGCACGAGCAATTGCTCCACGCAGAAGCGCTCGCCCTCGAACCACCCGAGGCCCACGAGGAAGGGCACCGTCCCCGTGCCGCCCGCGAGCCCGGTGGTCTCGGTGTCGACGTAGAGCGCGCGCGCCGGGTCGAAGCCTGCGAGGGACGCGTCGAGGGCGAGGGTGCTCACCGCCGCGCCGCGCGCGTCGAGGGCCCGCGACAAGGGCGCGAAGCCGTGGCGCGCCTCGCGCGGGTGGAGGGTTGTCGCGCGGTGCAGCGCGCCGTCGTCGGTGTCGTCGGCGGTGAAGGGCCACGACGCGTCGGCGGCGTCGAGGATCTCGCTCGCCTCGACGCGGCGTCGCGCGCGGGCGCCCTTCGCTGAGAGCGCGCGGATCTGCGCGCGCAGCGCGTCGATGACCGGGTCGCTCGCGGGCGCCTCGGACGGGGCGAGGGGCGCTTCGGGCGGGGGCTCCGGCGCGACGGGCGCGGCGGGCTTCGAGAGGCGCGAGAGCTTTCGCTTGAGGTCCATCGGAGGTGCGCGCGAGGAGGGAGGGCGGAGTGTAGTCCTCGCGCCGCGCGGGCGTCACGGCGGCGAGGGAGAGGTCGGGGGCGCGCCGCGGCGAAAAGTCCGCTAAGGTTCCGCGGCCTTCATGGAGAGCGTGACCGTGACCGAGGGGGGGCCTTCTGTCAGCGTCCCTCCTCCGCCGCCGCGTCGGCGCACGCGGGCCGAGCTGATCTTCGCGAGCGTGGCGAGCGTCGCGGTGGGCGCGATGCTCGCCGGGAGCGCGCTGGGGGTGAGCAGGGCTTCGGGGCCCGCCGAGGCTCCGCGGGTCGAGGCCCCCGAGGCCCCGGCGGTCGCGGCGGCGCACTCGCAAGAGGCCGACCCCGAAGACGCCGGCGACGGCGTGATGGACGAGCTCGACGACACGCCCCCGACCCCGGCCGCCGCGGCTCCCGCGCCTCGCGCCGCGGCCATCGCAGGCGCCATCGCCGACGCCACCCCGCGGAGGCGCTCCTCTCGCATGGTGACCAGCGACGACGTGCCCGAGGGGCCGACGCTGGGCTACGTGCACGGCCGCGCGATCCGCGTGGTGGTGACCCGCCTCGACGGAAAGCCCGTCGAGGTCCACACCGCGGCGGCCTTCCGCCGGATGCGCGAGGCCGCGACGCGCGACCGCGTGGCGATCCGCATCGTGAGCGGCTTCCGCACGATGGAGCACCAGCAGGCGCTCTACCGCGCGTACCGCCGCGGGCAGGGCAACCTCGCGGCGCTCCCGGGTCACTCGAACCACCAGAGCGGCCGCGCGCTCGACCTGAACACCTCGAGCGCGGGCGTGCTTCGCTGGTTGGAGCGCAACGGTCGTCGCTTCGGATTCCGTCGCACGGTGCCGAACGAGCCCTGGCACTGGGAGTTCCGTTAGCTTCTCTCCGTGATCGACCTCTCGGACTTCGCCGCGCCGCGGGTGATCGGCCGCGTGCCGTTTCGCGCCTCGAACGTCGGCCGCCACGCGCATGCGCCCGACGGTCGCCACGTCGCGGTGGTCTCCGCCGCTGGGGTCGAGCTCTTCGACGCCGACGGCGCCCCGATCGCGGCGCTCTCTCGCGTTGACCTCGCGCCATGCCTCGCCTTCGTCGACGCGCGTCGCTTCGTGGTGGGGCGCAACGACGGCGCGCTCCTGGTCCTCGACGTCGAGGCGCTCCGTGAGGTGCGAAAGGCGGGCGGAGAGGCCGCGCTCGCGGTGGGTGAGGTGCTCGCGTGCGCGTCGACGCGGATCGGGTGCGTGGTCGCGTCTCCCGACGGCGCCCTGCTGGCCGTCGCTTGCGACGCGCCGTGGGGAAAGGACCAGCCGCGCGAGAAGCGGGTGTTCGTCCTCGACGCGGCGACGCTCTCGCTGAAGCTGACGCTCGGCGGGATGCGAAGGCAGGCGCACGCGATGGCCTTCTCGCCCGACGGACGTCGCCTCGCGGTGTCGGGCGACGCGGCGGTGCGCGTGTACGACCTCGCGGCGAAGAAGCCGGCGAAGCCCGCGCTCTCGGTGGGCGCGGCGGACGACGAGGGCGTCGCGTGGCGCGGCGACGCGCTCCTCACGCTCGGCGTGACCGAGGGCCTGCGCGCGTGGGACGTCGCGACTGGGCGCGGAGCTGCGCCGCGCCGCGATCACGTCACAGCACGCGCACGGGCCGTGCGTGACGCGCGACGGAGGCGTGGTGGTGGTGGCAGGCGGCGCCTTCGAGACGATGGCCGCGCGTCGCTACGACGGAGAGCGCTTCACCGAGGTGGCGTCTCGGGAGTTCGACCGGATGTACCTCTGGCGCGACCGACCCGCGCTCGCTCCCGACGGGGCGGTGTGGGTGCCTGACGGATGCGGGTACCAACGGGTGCGGGGGCCCGAGCTCGCGGTCGACCCGCTCCCGACGGTCACGTCGAGCTCGTGACGCTGTTCGAGGCGCACCCCGGCGGGCGCTGGGCCGCCTCGGGAGACTTCGCGGGCCGGGTGATCGTGTGGGACCTCGACGCGGGCCGCGCGGTCTACGCGTTCGCGCCGGAGTCGCGCGACGTGGCGGGCCACCAGACGCGCGCGAGGTGATGGCGATCGCGTGGTCGCGCGACGCGTCGCGGGTCGTGGTGTGCACCGACATCGGCGGCGCGCGCTGCTACGACGCCGACGCCGGCGCGCTCGCGTGGACGCTCTCGGCGGAGCAGGTAGGGCCCGTGACGAGCGCGTTGGCTCACGCCGCGCGGCGACGGGGTGCTCGCGGTGCGCGTACGAGGCGGGGCGCGTCGAGGCGTCGCTGATCGACGCGCGGGGCGCGACCCGATGGACCACGCGGATCACCGACGCGCCGCGCGCGGTGACGTGGACGCGAGACGAGGCGCGGCTGATCACGCCCGTGTCGGCGACGCGGCTCCTCGCGGTGAACGGCGCGGTGCTCGGCGTGGCGCGGGTGAGGCCGCAGTCTGCGCGGCCGCAGGCGCCCTTCGTGGCCGCGTCGCGAGACGGAGAGCGCGTCGCGGTGGGAGGGTACTTCGGCGCGCCGCTGGTGGTGTGGGAGGCGTCGACGGGCGAGGTGCTCACCGACCTCGACCCGCGCTCGCACGGGGTGAGGGTGGTGCAGGGCCTCGGGTGGGCCGACGACGGCTCGCTGCTGGTGGTGAACGACGCGACGACCGTCGACGCGCGCGACCCGGCGGGCTTCGCGCTGCGCGGCGCGATAGAGATCGCGGTCGCGCCGCGGTGGACGGTGTTCGCGTCGCCGGACGATCGCGCGGTTGATCGCGCCGACGCACGTGGGGTACTGGGTGGTGTACGACCGCGCTACGGGGTGACGCCGAGCGCGAGTTGATGCGACCCGCCGAGTCGGTGTAGTGACGTCCGCGGGGGCATCAGGCGCCCTCGTGGACAACGACACGATGAGCGGCGATTTCGAGGAGCCTCTCGGGGGCGAGGTTCGGGGATTACCGGGTGTTGCGCCTCCTGGGCGCGGGCGCGTTCGGGGCCGTGTACGAGGCCGTGCGCGAACCGCTGGGGAGGCGCGTCGCGCTGAAGGTGCTGCACGATCAGTTCGTGCGGCGCACCGACGTGCTGGCGCGGTTTCAGCGGGAGGCGCAGGTGGTGGCGCAGCTCGAGCACCCGAACATCGTGGGCGTGCTCGACGTGGGCGCCGTCGAGGGCGCGCCGTACATCGCGATGGAGTTCCTCACGGGCGAGAGCCTCGCCGACCGGCTCGAGAAGCACGGGCCGATGCGGGTCGACCGCGCCGTCGACACGATCCTCCCGGTGCTCGCCGCGATGGCGACGGTGCACGAGAAGGGGATCGTCCACCGCGACCTGAAGCCCGACAACATCTACCTCGCGACGCTGCCCACGGGGGCGACGCAGCCCAAGGTGCTCGACTTCGGCGTCGCCAAGGTCTTCGAGTCGAGCCAGGCCCTCACGCGCACCAACACGATGATGGCACGCCGTACTACATGTCGCCTGAGATCGCGCAGGAGGCCCGCGACATCGACGCGCGCAGCGACCTGTGGACGATCGGGGTGATCCTCTTCGAGTGCCTCACGGGGCAGAAGCCCTTCCAGGGGCGCGAGCTGCTGCAGCTCCTCACGAACATCGCGCAGTCGCCGCTCCCTTCTGTGCACGCGCTCGTCGCGGGCGCGCCCCAGCTCGACGAGGTCCTCCGCGGCGCGATGTGCCGAGACCTCTCAAGGCGCTTCCAGACCGCGCGCGAGTTCGGCGCCGCGCTCCTCCTTGCGAGCGCGCGCAGCCGCGACCAGTGGTCGGAGTTCTTCACCGGTCACGCCGTCGCCTCGGTGCCCGAGACGCCGTCGCTCCTCCCTCCGCGTCGGCTCGCCTTCGACCGCAGCGAGGAGGCCCCCGCCACGAGCAACGCGGGCACCTTCGAAGCGGTCGTCACGGCGAGCGATCGGGCCGCGCCGCGGCGATCGCGGTCGCTCTTCGCAGGGGCCGCGCTCGTCGCCGCGCTCGCGGTCGTGGGTGGAGCGCTGCTTCTTCGAGGATCGGGGTCGACCGTTCCGCCGCGCGCCGCCGCTTCTGTGGTGACGGCTACGCCTCTACCGCCACAGACACCTCCAGTGACTCCGGTGGAGCCCGGCGCGTCGCTAGAGGTCCCGCCTTCGTCGCCCGCTTCACCTCCATTGCTCACCACGCCCGATGTCGGCAGCGCGCCGAGCTCCGACACAGAGCCTGTAGCGGAGAGAGAGAGGCGCTCGTCGAGGCGCTCGCGTCGCGCGCGCCGGAGCCAGCGTCCCGACGCAACGAGGAGCACGACCGTGCAGGGGCTGGTGTACCGATGAACCGATGGACGCTGATCTTCGCGTTCGCGTCGTTGAGCCTGGCGACGACGCGAGCTGACGCGCAGCACCGTCGACGGCGACATCGTGGCTCGGAGCCGGGGCAGATTGAGGGGGCCGATGCGCTCTACCGCGACGGCCTCCAGATGATGGACCGCCGAGATTGGGAAGGGGCGGCGCGCTTCTTCGACCAGCTATTTACAAACACCCACGCGCCACGAGCTCTATACCTGCGAGGCGCAGCCGAGCTTGAACTCGGGAGGGTGGTGGAGGGGGAGCGGGACATTCGCACGGCGCTCCAGTCGAACGATGCGTGGATCGCGTCGCGCCGCGCGGACGTCGAGGCGGCGTTGCGGCTCGCTCAAGGGCGCGTAGGAGACCTCTCGATCACGACAAACGCCCCGAACGCGACGGTGATCGTCAACGGTACTGAGGTGTCGGGACCGACTGTGCGGGTGGCGGCTGGCGAGACGCGGATCGCGGTGCGTGCGCCGGGGTTCCAGCCGCTCGAAGAGACGGTGATGGTCCCTGGGAACGTCACCCAGGTCCTCCGTCACGAGGTGACGCTGCGCCCCGTGGCGGAGGCGCCGACGACCGCGGTGACCGTCGCGACGCCCGTGACGCCTCCGACGGTCGAGCCGACGCCGATCCAGACCCCACCGCCACCGCGCGCGTCGAGCCCGATGCGCCCGATCGGGGTGGGGTTGATGGTGGCGGGCGGCGCGGGGCTGGTGCTTGGGGCGGTGGGCCTCGCGCTCCGCGCGGGGGCCGTGAGCGACTTCGACGCGAACGGCGCGTGCGGCGCGAACGGCGGATCTCCCTTGGGCGGCGAGGCCTGCGTGTCGGCGTACGACTCGATCCAGACGTGGCAGGCGGTGTCGATCGCGGGCCTCGTCGGGGGAGGGGTGCTGGCCGCGTCGGGTGCGGTGTTGTTCTTCCTGTCGCCGGGGTCACGGAGCGCGGAGCGGGCCTCGGTCGCGCCGTCGATCGGGCCGGGGTCGATGGGGCTGACGGTGTCGGGTCGATTCTGAGGGGTGGTCGGATGAGAGCGTGGATGGGGTGCGCGGTCGTGATGGCCGCGATGGTGAGCGCGTGCAGCGCGCCGCGGGAGCAGCCGCTGGAAGACGCGTCGTCCACGACGGATCAGCCCGTCGTGAACGACACCGGCGCGATGGTGGACACGGGGGTGACGGTGGACGTGCCGATGGGCACGGACGCGAGCGACGTCCCTGACATGCAGCCGCCGATGGACGTGCCCGACGCAGGCGACGTGATGGAGCCGAGCGACGCTCCCGACGCGAGCGACGTGCAGGACGTACCGGACGCGAGCGACGCGCAGGACGGGGGGGATGTCCCGTCGGTGATGGTGGACGTGCCCGATGTGCCGGATGTGCCCGACGTGCCTGACGTGGTGGATGTGCCGGACGTGCCCGACGTGCAGGTAGTGGACGTGCCCGACGCGGGGCCAGTGACGCCGACGTTGACGGGCGGGTTCGTGTCGGCGGCGGTGAACGTGACGAATGGGCCGATCACGCTGCGGGGGCAGATGTCGTGGCACGCGGCGGTGAGCGGGACGAGCAGCGGGATCACGCTGCGGGGGTGCTGTGGTGAAGGCGCTGGATCGCGCGTTCTGGACGCGCACGCTGGTCGGGGCGGCGGTGATCTCGGCGAGCGTGGGGATGACCATGCGACTCGCGAAGGCGGACCCGGGGGCACACGCACGCGGCGCTGACGTTCGCGGGGACGCTGGAGGGCGGAACTCGGCCGACGGAGACACTAACGTTCACGTTCACAAGGGAGCGCGATGGTGTGCGCACCGACGGCGATGGTGACGCCGGATGCTGACGGGCGATTTACGGCGGAGATCCCGCTCGATCAGAGCGGGCGTCGTTGTCCCGACAACCTGTTCGATGGGGACGATGTGACCTTCGACGTGAGCGTCGGAACGACGGTGGTCGCGAGCGGGCAGCGGATCAACCAGTCCCTACGCACGCTACGCAGATCAGGTTGGAACTCCCGACTGTCCGGTGGGCTATGAGCGTGACCGGATGGCGACGGGGATGATCCTCTGCCGTCGACCGCTTTCGCGGGCGGGCCCTCCGGACGAGGTGGTGCGAGTGGGTTCCGGGCAGGGGCGCATTCTGGATCGATCGGTACAGCGCGGAGGCGAGCGTCAACCCGGCGAGGGACGGCAGCGGAGACATGGATATTCACCAGTGATGGTGACAACGGCGAGCTCCCGCGCAACGGGCAGTGGGCGTCCGGGTCACGACGCCTCCTGCGTACGCGCTGAGCGTCGTGTGTCGACAGGACGGAGGCCCGCGGCGTGGATCAACTGGTTTCAGCATCTAGAGCGTGTCAGGCGAGCGGTAAGCGTTTGCCGACTGGAGAATGAATGGTTGACCGCGGCCCGCGGTACGGTTGACCCGACCGCACCCAATAACGGTAACGGACGTTGCCAGACCGGATTCCTACGCCTCGCGCCCCGGTGGAGGGATCAGTTGCCGGTCAGGGTGGGGTGCCGAGGATATGATCGGGAACGTCTACGAATGGACCGACGGTGGTATGCGGGTCTTAAGCACAGCGAACGGTGCGGTGACGCAGAATAACCTCGGGGTAAGCAACTGGCCCGCCGACTACAACAGTGATGCGACGGCGAATATCAATGGAGTTGTCTCCTCTGGAATGATGGGTGCGAGAGCTGTGGGGCTACCTGCTGCAACGGCAAGGAGGCGGATCATTGAGCAGCAGAGCCAGCGCCAGGTCTTCACGCTCAGCATCGCACTCGCTCCGTCAGGATTGGTCACCGGAATATGGATTTCGTTGCGTGATTCGGTGATGCGTTCACCGGCGTGCCGACTCCAGCGTCCGCGACCTGCCCTCATCGCCAGGATGAACCCATGACCACCCTCGATCGAAGCTTCTGGACCCGCGCCATGGTGCTGACCACCCGATGGTCTCCGGCGGCGTGTTCTTCACCGGCCGCTTCCGCCCAGGCCGACCCTGGCGGCGCGACGCGGCCTCGCTCACCTTCGCGGGCACCCTCTGGCGTGACCGGGATGCAGACGCTTGTCACCTTCCGCAAGGGAGCACCACGGCCTGCGCTCCGACGGCGACGATGCTCCGGACGCGGCGGATCGCTTCACCGTGGAGATCCCCATCGACGGATGCCCGTCGACTCTTCGACGGTGACGACGTGACCTTCGACGTGAGCGTCAGGGCAACGACGCGTTGGCGGCAGGGCAGCGGGTCAATCCGGTCCCCTATGCGCGCTACGCGGATCAAGTCAGTACGCCGAAACTGCCCGGCGGGGTATCGGCAGGATACGACCGAGACGAGGTGGATCGTCTGCACGAGGACGGTGAACTTTGGCTCAGCGCCTGTAGTGACTGTGCAAGACGACGTCGTGAAGGTCGGCGACGGTCGCAGCGCGTTCTGGGTCGATCGCTACGAGGCGAGCGTCCATAGGGGGCACGACCGGCGTGCAGCTTGCCGTCACGTCAACCACGGGCGGATTGATGGTGCTTCGGATTGAGTCTTCGGACTCTTGGTCAATGGCGGGCACGATACTCGCCTTGCGCCTGCGTGGGCGTTGAGCCACATCGGGCAACCCACGGCCAGCATAACTTGGTTCAGGCGAACGAGGCGTGTCGGCGTGCGGGAAAAAGGTTGCCTACTGGAAGCGAGTGGCTTGCTGCTGCGGTGGGATTCATCGACGACGCGGGCACTTGTCGGGTCCAGCGGTTCTGGCGCGCGGGCGGCTTCAGCGAGCAACGGATGCGTCTCCGCTTCAGGGAGCTCACGACGTGATCGGAAATCTCTGGGAGTGGACAAGACGATTGGTTTGCCGGGGCGGGCGCCGCGGACGGGACAGGGCGCATCGTGAACAACGGTGTCGGTGTGTGGGCTACCGGTTGGAGCTGATCGAACGTACAACGTGAATGGTGCCGCCAGTAACGGTGTGGCAATCCCCGTCGGGATGCCTGCCGCAGCGATGCGTGGTGGTTGATTGGAGCAGCGGTGCAGCAGCGGGTGTGACGAGTTTCATCTTGGGAACGGTCCGTCCCATCGTTCAGGAGGTATCGGCTTCCGCTGCGTCATCCCTGCTGATCACCACCGCCGCTCCTCACTCCGCCGATCCTTCTCTGCGCAGCCGCTCGATCTCCGCCAGCGCCGCCTGCGGCTCGCCTCGTCTCCACCTTCGCTCGCTCGGCCTCAACGCTGGCCTCGGCCTCTGCGCGTCGCTCGGCCTCCTCCTTCGCCCGGCCTCGCCTCCGCGCGTCGCTCGACCTCCTCCATCGCGCTGGCCTCGGCCTCCGCGCGTCGCTCGGCCTCCTCCTCGCGCGCCACCGCCGCGGCCTCGACGCTCTCCTCCAGCGTCAGGATGATCTCGGATTGATCCAACACCCTCGCAGTGCCGCTGTAGAAGCGCAGCCGCGCGCCCTCCAGCTTCAACTCGAAGCCAGCACCCGTGAGGGCCAGGCGCCCTCCACTGCCCGGAGCAGTGGACTCGTACATCCTCGCCCCCGGCGACGGGAGCCGATACCCGAGGAGCCTCCGTCGCCCGCGGTCGAAGATGAAGTACTCGCGGATTCCGTATCCCGCGTAGAGGCGCACGTTTCGCTCCAGGTCCTTCTTCCGGTCTCCGTGGATGAGCTCGGCGCGAGGTCGACATCGCCCTCGGCGCTCACCACCCACCGCGTGCGGTTGTGCGGCTCGACCTCTCCACCGCGATCCGCGTCGGGCGCGAAGCTGTCCTCGTTTCGGATAGAACACCGACACGCCCGCGCCCACGTAGAGCTTCCGACCCGTGCGCTCATAGAACATCCGCAGCGTATCGCGGTGCCCACCGCGGCGTCGACGTGGTCGTCGCCCTCCGGCGGCGACGACGAATCCTCCCCTCGGGATGTACGTCGGCAGCGCGTCGACCACGGCCTCGCGCTCGGCAGGCGTCATCGCGTCCGCGGCCTGCGTCGGCGCGCAGGAGCGCGGCAGCAGCGGCTCCAGTGACCGCGCATCAACGTGCGGCTCGGTGCTCATCGCCGACCAGTGTGGCGAAGCCCCGCGACGGATTCCAGCGGCGCGCGGCTGCTTGAAGGCCGCCAGGCCACCCGTGTCTCTGTCCGTCGCGTCTCCTGCAACGAGGAACCCGTCGCGCGGCTTGTCGTGCAAGGGTGGGCGTGGGCTTTCCCGACGCGCCCGCGCGATGTCTCGCGCCCTACGACACGTTCTCGAAGACCTGGCGGCCGCCTCGCTCGCACCGTTGGGCGAGGCACGTAGCGACGCTCGCCTCGCGTCGGACCCGCAGTACCGCCAACCTCCGCTTCGAAGCGCGGCCGCTCACCTCCCCCTCCGCGCAGCCGCTCGATCTCCGCCAGCGCCGCCGCGAGCTTCGTCTCCGCCTCCACCCTCGCCATGGCCTCCGCCTCCCTCCGCTCGCTCCGCCTGCGTCCTCGCCGCGGCCTCCGCGTCCCTCGCCGCCTCGGCCTCGCGCGCTCGCGCCTCGGCCTCCGCGCGTCGCTCGGCCTCCCTCCTCGCGCGCCACCGCCGCGGCCTCGACCGCTCTCCTCCAGCGTCAGGGATGATCTCAGTTGATCCAACACCCTCGCAGTGCCGCTGTAGAAGCGCAGCCGCGCGCCCTCCAGCTTCAACTCGAAGCCCAGCACCCCCGTGAGTGGGCGCCCTGCGGAACGATAGACTCGTACATCCCTCGCCACCGGCGACGAAGGCGATACCCGAAGGCCTCCGTCATGCGCTTCCGCGGTCAGGGATGGAAATTGCTCGCGGATTCCGTATCCCGCGTAGAGCGCACGTTACGCTCCAGGTCCTTCCGGTCTCCGTGGATGAGCACCTCGAGCGCGAGGTCGACGCCTGCCCTCCTTGCTCACCACCCAGCGCGTGCAGTTGTGCGGCTCGACCTCCTCCACCGCGATCACGTCGGGCGCGAAGCTGTCCTCGTTCGGATAGAACACCGACACGCCCGCGCCCACGTAGAGCTTCCGGCCCGTGCGCTCATAGAACATCCGCAGCGTGTCGCGGGTGCCCACCGCGGCGTCGACGTGGTCGTCGCCCTCCGGCGGCGACGACGGGTACTCCTCGGGATGTACGTCGGCAGCGCGTCGACCACGGCCTCGCGCTCGGCGGGGGTCATCGCGTCCCACGCGGCCTGCGTCGGCGCGCGAGGGCGCGGCGGCAGCGGCGCCAGTGACCGCGCATCAAGGTGCGGCTCGGTGCTCATCGCCGACCAGTGTGGCGAAGCCCCGCGACGGATTCCAGCGCGAGGACCTCGGGTGTTCGCCAGCGCGGCTCCCCGTGCCCGTCGGCGGCGGTGCCCCACCGCGCTTGCCGCGCCTCACCAATGACACGCGCATCGCGCGGAAGCCGTCCGCACCCTGCAGCGACGACCCGAGCCGTCGTTGCGGCAGTCGACGCACCCCTGCGACGACGACTCGACCCGTCGTTGCAGCAATTCAGCACCCCTGCGACGACGACTCGAACCGATCCGCGCAGCAGTCAACACCCTGCAGCGACGACTCGAACCGTCCGTGCAGGGGTGTCGACCCCTCGACCGCGGCCCGCTCCGCCATGGCGGCGGGTGGCAGTGCTGCGCACGCCGGTGGTGGTTCCGCCAGGGCCGCCACCTCCTTCGCGAAGAATCACCCCGCGTTCGCGCTGTTACCCACGAGACCGCCGCGCGCCGGCACCAACGCTTCCTCTCCTCCCCGTCGCCGCGAGGGCGACAGGAGGGCACCATGAACAAGCGAGCCGTCTGCACTCTGCCGCGCGCTTCTTCTTCTTCACCGACGGCCCGTCGAGGCAACTGGAGCACTTCCGCGCTCAGGCCGAGGCCATCCCCGAGTCGAGGCGCCGCCGCAGCGTCGATCCTCGAAACCTGCGCCAACCTCGACACGACCCTCGCCGCGGTGGAGCCGCACCGCCGCGACGCTCCCCGACAAGCTCCTCGACATCGAGTGTCGTCGCTCTGGGAAGCTCCCCGCCCTCTGGAAGGCCGCAGGCACCAACCTCCACGCCGTGCCCATCGCCGTGAGCACCGGCGCGATCGACCTGACGGTGCGCGAGCTCTCCGTTGCGCGAGGCGGCCTGCTCTGCACTCAGAAGGCGCCGCCCTCCTGGGCCTCGTCTCCGAGGCGCGTGCGGGCGATCCGCCGAGGAGCGGTCCGCTCGACTTCGCGAACGACTGCGTAGCCATCGCGCACCTCTTCCGCAGGCGCCGACGCGCTCGAGGGCGGCACTTCTTCACCGCGGCGCAGATCGAGACGCTGTGGCGCAAGGGCGCGTGGCTCATCGACAACATCACCCCAGGCGGAGCGCCGCGGCGCAGCATGCTCGCGGCCCGCCGAGGCCTCCTGCGCATTCGGCGCTGGTGAAGATGCTCGTCGACGCCACGAGCGCCTGCGCACTGGGCGTCGTGCTCTTCAGGATGAAGGGCGTCGACGAGGAGATCCCGCCGCTCTTCTCTCGCGTACGGAGCGACGGCGGGAAGAGGAGGAGGAGCAGAAGAAGCCCGAGGTGAAGGAGGGCCCGGAGCGCACAACGCCGAGGCCAAGCAGGGCGAGGCGCCCGTCGTGAAGGAGGGCGAGGCACCCGCCGCGAGGACACCATGGTGGCGTGACGCGCAGGGGGGCGCCCACACCGACGTGCTGCGCCGATTGACCGCCGCGCGCCCCCTCGTCGAAGATCGCGGCCCGCTACCACCGGGGCGGGACGCGACGCGCATGACACTCCAGACAGGGACGATCCTCGACTCTCGCTACGAGCTCCTCGCGCGGCTCGACGACTTCGGCCGCGGCGCCTCGTGGTACGCGCGCGACACGCGGCTGAAGAACCGCTTCGTCGTGGTGAAGGTCCTCGACGCGGGAGCGTCGTCGCGAGGCCCGGCGCCGGCGATGCCTCGCCGCCTACCGCGCTGCGCCACCCGAACGTGCTCCCTGTCGTGAACCGGGGAGAGGTCGGTGATGCACACATACCTCGTGCACCAACACTTCACGACGGTCGCTCCCTCGGCTCCGGCCTCGACGAGAAGCGCGCGCGACGAGGAACTCCTCCCGCTCGACCTCCTCCAGGGCCTCTTCGCGCGCATCGCCACCGCGGTCGCCGCGGGGGCACCGCAGCTTCGGCGTGCCGATCATCCACGGCTGCCTCGACCAGGCTGCGTGCTCCTCCGCAACGACGGCGGCTTCGAGGTGCGCGTCGCCGACTCGGCCTGAGCCCCTACGCCAGCGTCGACGTGATGGCGCCCGTGCGCTCCGCTGCCCGGACGTCGCGAGAGCCCTGCGCGCCCGAGCACTACGGCGCCGAGGCGCTCACGCCCGCCGCCGACGTCTTCACCTCGGGCGCTCCTTCGCGGCTTGTCTCGTGCGCCCGCCGGACATGGGCGCGACCTTCATGCCGAGCGCCTTCGAGAAGCTCCGCGACGACGTGCCCGAGGCCTCTGGGAGGTCACCGGCTACGCGATGAGCCGCTCCCCGACCGATCGCTTCGGCAGCGTCAGGAGCCCTGCTCATGGCCGTGAGCGCCTGGCAACACCCGGTCTCGCCCCGCGCGCGCGCTGCGTCCGCGCCACGTCTGCGCCGTACCGACCCCGTCCGCGCCTCCGTCAGCGGCTTCGTCCCGGCCGCCCGCGCTCCACCAAGACCGCCGTCCTCGCGCCGCCGCGCCGAGGCCGCTCGACGGCGCGCCGGAGGCGCTGTCGCCGCTCGGTCGCCTCGATCAGCTCGCGATGAGCCTCCCGCTCCCGGCGCTCGCGCCGAGCGCGGACCCGTGGTCGCCGCAGAGCGTCGCGCGCACCAACCCGGTCGAGCTCGCGTCGTTCTTCCAGGCGTCGCGCGCCGCCCGCGAGGCTTCGACAAGACCATCGTCGCTGGAGACGACGTCGACCTCTCGGCCACGGCCATCGACGCCCCGCGGCTCGACCGCACCTTCACCGCGGGAGCCTTCGCGCCGACGCCGCAGCGCGAGGAACGCCGTCGCGCCCGCCGGTCTGCACTCGACCGCACGGTCGTCGCAGGCGGGCGTCGCCGTGGTGCCTCCGCGGCGGGACAACGCGCGCAGCCATCCTCGACGCGACCTTCGTCGCCAGGCGCGCAGGAGGACCTCGGCGCGACGATGGGCTACGACGCAGGGCCATCCGCTGCGTCCGAAGGTGCCCGCGCTCGACGCGACCTTCGTCGCCGGGGCGCCTCTCCCTGCGGTGGCCTCCGGTCGCTCCGCCGGTTCACCAGCTCCCGCCGCTCGCTTCGCAGCCGCCTCGGCCCGTGGCGATGCCCTCGCTGGCGCCTCCGGTGCTGACCCCGCCGCCGCCGACAAAGAACTCAGCGCCGTCGGACACGACGCGCAACCTCACCTACGTCGCGGCGGTCGCGATCATCGTGGGCGCGGTGGTCGCCGCGGTGGTGCTCGCGATCGCGAGGTGGTGAAGGTGAACGGTCGTCAGCGAACGATGCGCCAGCGGTCGCCGAAGCGACCGACGTAGACCTGCATCGTCTGCTCCTCGTCCGAGCCCGCGGAGCGGATACCAATGAGCTCGCCGTCGTCGGCGCGGGACACGTGGAGCGCTCGCCCGTCTCCGCAGGGGGTGAAGCGGAGCGTCGCTACGTCAACCGGGGCGAGGGCGTAGCCCGGGTCATCCATCATCCCTTGAAAGGTCTCGCGCACCTCGGCGCGGTGCTCGTCGAGATCCCACTCGTAGGCCGCGGCCATCTCGCGCGTCCTGAAATCGAGGAGGGCGCTCACCGCGTCGATGTCGCGCCGCGCGAAGGCCGAGACGAGCTCGGCGCAGAGCGCGCGTGCGCCGTCGAGGGCGGCGTCGTCGAGGTCGTCGACCACCTCCCCTTCGCTCCAGAGGGTCGTCTCGACGGCCTCTGGCGGGATGAAGGGGAGCGAGAGCGTGAAGGGCTCGAAGGCCGCGCCTCGCGGCAGCGACCAGGACACGCGGAGGAGCGCGGCGCTCGCGGGGTCGGGGCCGGTCAGCGCGAGGTCGAGCCCGGGCTCGGCGTCTTCGTCGTCGAGGGGAGAGACCTGCGCGGTGAGTCGGTTGTCTTCCGGGAGCACGAAGGCGTTGAGGGGGTACTGCAACGAGACCGGGACGAGCGCCGCGTGACGGAGGAAGGGCGCGTCGTTGGCGCCGGCCTCGACGCGGACGCCGCGCGCGCGGACCACGATGTGTGCGACGGGGGGCATGGGGCAGACCTCAGTGACGACTACGGCGAGGGGCCGAGGAGCGTGATCGAGCCATCAGACTCGATCTCGTCGAAGAGCTCGATCGAGCTCTCGAAGGACTGAGAGAAGATCAGCGCCTTGAAGAGGACCTTGCCCTTCAAGACGGCGGGCTTCCACGTCGCCTTGTACGAAGCCTTCAAGGTCGGCGAGGCGTACTTGAGCGAGGCGTTGAACGACGGTTGGGTCTCGACCCCGCCCTCGGCGTACACGCCCAGCACCTTGCGCGAACCCGCTGAGGCGTAGAGGCCGAAATACGCCTTCGGCTTCAGGTCGAGCGCGCCCGAGCTCTCGTCGATCGCCGCCGTCGCGGCGTCTGCGAAGCATCGATGCCGTCGTTGGAAGGTGAGGCTGACGGGCATCGCGCCGGTGAAGAGCACTCCCACGTCGAGGATGCAGTCGCGGACCTCTTTCGGGACCTTCCACACCGCGCCCAGGATGGAGCCCCGGGCCTCGAGCTTGAGCTCCCCCGTCACGGTGAACCGCAGGTCGTCGTCGTAGGCGACGCGCCACGACGTGTCGAGCTCGTGCCAGCCCCTCGCGAAGGCCAGCCCGACCTTGAGCGAGGTCTCGGGCTTGGTCTCGGCGCCGAGCACCTTCGACGTGACCGCCTTGAACACGTCGAGGAGATCCGTCAGGGGAGAGATCTCAGGCAAGCTCTCAGACTTCGCCGTCAGCTCGATAGCCCCGAACCGCGAGTTCGACGGGAAGACCTGCACCGTGAGGCTGCCAGGCTCTCCGGCGCAGCCATCGGCCTCGATCACGTACGACGTGGGCCTGGGCGCGCTCGTTCGTGTCGCCGCCTTCGCGCCACGCGAGGCTGGCCTCGCGGTCATACCGCTGAACGGTCTGACCGTCGCGCAGGCGCGCCGAGTGCCGCTCGCGCGCACGGTGCGTTTCGCGTCGGGGCGAGGCGCACGGTGGCCTCGCCTGACCAGTCAGCTGTATTGAAAGCGTTTGTCGAGCGACAGCGTGACCTCGGGCGCCTTCTTTCGCGGTGGCCTTCGCTCTTCTCCTCGCGCTGTCGCGCGGCGTCGAACATTCCTTCAAGCCCTGGTCCGGGTAGTCGCGCCAGAGCTGGTCGGAGTCCTTTCCGAACGACGCGACGTTCTTCTCCGACTCGCGCAGGCCTGGGAGGTTGAAGGGAATCTCGAAGAGAGAGGTCGAGACATACTTCGGCGTCGGCACCACCTGCAGCACGCCTCCGGGCCGGGCTGTGGCGCTTCGAGCGCTCGCCTGACGCTTCGAGCAGCGCGAAGCCTGTGACCACGCACCCGTCTGTGCTCGCGACAGTGGCCGTCTTCGCGACCGCCGCGCGCTCCTCCCGCGGCGGCGTCCTCGGCGCGGCGACCTTCCGCGGCGTCGCGGGCTGCCACGCGCGTCGGTCGAAGTCGGGGAAGGTCACCTCGCACTCGCCCGCGGGGATTCCGTCGAGCCGCGCGATCCCTTGCTTGTCGAGCGAGCCCTGGCGCAGCTCGGGCCGTCGGGCAGCTTGATCGTGTATCGCGCGAAGGGCACCATCAAGGGGGTCGCCGTCGTCTTCGAGGCGGATCGCGATCCAGTGATCGACCTCGCTCACACGCTCAGGGGGAGGCGCGGCGGAGGAGTGGTCCTCCACGGCGCCGAACGAAGTCCCGCGTTTGGGCGCGCGGTCGACGCGCATCCACAAGCGCCCGTCGCGGAGCGCCGCGCGCAGCGTCGCGCGCCAGCGGCGCGGGTCTTCGCGCGCGTCGCCCTGGAGCGCGCGGAGCACCTCCCGCATCTGCGATCGCCCGAGCGTCGTCGCGCCGTCTCGCCGGAGCCACGCGTCGAGCGCGCGCTCCGCCTCAGACGCCGACAGCCGCACGCCCTCCGCGCCGTCGACCCCGAGGCCGAGCGCGAAGCGGCGCTCGCTGCCGAAGGTCCAACGACGCACCGCTCTCGTCCCGCTCCCCATCGTTGCGGCGCAGGATGGCAGAGATCCCCACCGCGTGGAAGCGGCCCCGCGGGTGACACGGGGAGACGACCTGTGGTAACCGCGTGGTCTCGATGGCGGAGGGGAGAGCCGTGCAACACGTCGTGCGTCAGGGCGAGTGCCTCGCGTCGATCGCGCACCGTCACGGGTTCGCGAACTGGCAGGCGATCTGGGAGCACCCGGCGAACACCGACCTCCGGCTGCGCCGACCGAACCCCAACGTGATCCACCCCGGCGACGTGCTGTTCATCCCCGAGCGCGAGCCGATCACCCGTCGCTGCGCGACGGACCGGCAGCACACCTTCACCGTGAGTCGGCCCCGGTGGCGGTTCCGGCTGAAGGTGGCGGACCACACGGGCGAGGTCCTCGCCGGCGTAGGGTTCGCGCTCCACGTCGAGGGCGTCGACCCGATTGAAGGCGCGATCGACAGTGACGGGATGATCGACGTCGAGGTTCCTCCGTGGGCGCGTGTCGGTCGGCTCACCGTGCTCGGTGAAGAGGTCACGGTTCAGTTCGGTCAGCTCGACCCTGTGAGCCGAGTGACAGGGGTGCAGGCGCGCCTGCGCAACCTCGGCTACGACCCCGGGCCCATCGACGGCGTGGTGGGCGCGCGAACACGGCGCGCGCTGCGTCGCTTCCAGAGCGACCACGGCCTCGACGCGACGGGCGAGCCTGACGCGGCTACGCGTGAGCGCCTCCTCGCCGCGCACGACGCGGACCCCGACGCGCCCGCCGACGAAGACGGGATGGAGGCTGACGGTGGCTGAAGGCGACGCGCCCGCGACGCTCACCGCCGCGGTCACCGCCGACGGCGCGTCGACGCGCAACGCGCTGCGCCTCGCGCCGAGGCTCTTCAAGGTCCAGCTCCTCGACTGCTTCACGGGCCGACCCGTCACCGACGCGCGCACGGCGCGGGTGGAGGTCACCCCGAAGGGCGGCGCCGCCCTCACGGGGGTCTGGCCCCTCGCCGGGGCGACCCGTTGGGACGTCGAGGACCACTACTGGTTGAAGTCGCTCCCGACCACTGACGTGAAGCGTCGTGACGGGGTGCTCCTCCCGGTCCTGTTGGAGCGCGGCGTTCCGCTGCCCGAAGAGCCCGGGTTCAAGGGCGCGGTGAAGGCCTTCGCGGCGTGGTACGCGGCCGTTCGCGGCGCGTCGCTCCCCGCGGCGGAGCAGAACGGAACGCTCGACGCGGCGGCGCGCAAGGCGCTCCTCGAAGAGTACAACCGCTGCTTCTACGAGGCTGCGAGGCGCTGCTCGACCTGCACGGCTTCGTGGCCGCCGATGAGGGCGCCGCGTGGGGGGCGTCGTCTCGCGCGGCCTTCAAGCGCTGGCAGAGGGTCGAGCTCGGCGCGAGCGCCCCGAAGGAGGCCTGGTCCAGCCACACCCACGGCCTCGCGAAGACCCTCGCGCAGTCCCCGAAGCGATATCGCACTGACGGCCAGGGCGTGCTGCGGGTGCCTATCCCGCTGTCGGCCGTGCTCCGCGGCTTCGAGCTGGTGTTGGAGTTCGAGGACTACGACGGTGGTCGAAGCGCCGATGCGACCGACGCGCGGCGCGCCTCTCGGCGTCGCGACGGTGCGCTGGGAGCCCGTGGGAGGGTCACCCGTGAACGGCGCGCCCTTCACTCGCGAGGGTCCTGGCCAGAGCATGGCGGAGGGGGCGTGGGGATGGAGGCTGAACCTGCAGACCCCGCAGGGGTGGGTCAGCGACCAGGAGTTTCGGTCGTTCCAACGGCTCGACGTTGCGGGGGCGATCAGCTGTCGTTGGCCGACGGCGCCCGCGACCGGCCCCGTGCCGCCGCCGTTCTCGCACCTCTACCTCCACGCCGACGACCCCGAGGTCGTGCTCCTCGCGCAGACCTGGTGCCAGCCGACGTGGGACGAGGTCGATGACGCCCCTGACGAAGCGCTCACCACGGTCGACAGCTACGTCCCCGCGCTTGAAGCGGCGCGACCGCTCTACCGCGGCCGACACCTTCACATCGTCACGCGCGCCAACGGGCTCTCGGGCTCCGAGCCCGACCCGTACGATCGCACCATCGGGTACGGCTACCTCGACCCACGCACGGGCCAGGGGACCGACGTGGGCCGGTACCGCAGCGGCAACGGCCACGGCGGTGTCGACGTCCACGCGAAGGTCGGAGACCCGGTCTTCGCGGTGGGCCCAGGCGTCGCGACGCGGGCCTCACAGGCGAACGGCGCCGGAGACTATGTCCAGCTGACCTTCGACCCCGGCGGGCCGACCCATCGATTGAGCTACTTTCACCTCGACGCGGCCTCGCGCGTCTCGAGCAACCGCAGGGTGAAGGCGGGTCAGATCCTCGGCTTCGCTCGGCGCTCAGGGAACCTCGGCGCCTTCAGCGCAAACCCGGGCCACACGCACCTGCAGGTGACGAACTCCGGCGTCACGGGCGTCGTGGCGACGCGATCGACGGCCGCGCTCGTGGCGGCGATGCCCGAGGGGCTCTTCCCCACGCACGGCCACGCGCACCTGTTTCCGTGCGCGTGCGAGTGCTTCGGTGGGGCGTCGGGCGTGCTCGCGGCGGTGGTCGACTGCGACTTCTCCGACGCGAACTTCACGCGCTCGTGCTGGGCCGTCAGTCGGCTCGTGTGCCCGCACATCCACAGCAAACCCGCGAGGGACATCTTTCGACTTCAGGCGCAGCTCCGTTACCTCTTCAAGAACCCGGGCCGTCGCGCTAACGCCGGGGGCTGGCGTCCTCCCTTCTCAGATTCCAGCGATCCTTCCAGCCCTTGGGACAGCCCGCGGCCCGACGTTGACTTCGTTGACCTTGGCTCCGTCGATGGGCGCGCCGCGCTCGGTAAACGCACTCAGGCGGCGATTCACGCGTTCCTCACGATCTTCGGACTCCACACAGGCCCGTTCAACACTACAACCGACTACGTCCAACTCATGACCCCCACGGCTCTGGCCCTCCTCGATCACCTCGCGCCCGTCGTCGTTCCGGTGTGACCCGATGAACGCCTCTCCCACGGAGCCCTCCGATGCCCGATGACACCCTCTCCGGCGACGTCCTCCCCGAGGTCGCGTACGCCGTCTCGATCACCGGCGTCTCCTCCCCCGCGGCGCTCTCGCGCTGGCACTGCGTCGAGGCCCTGCACGAGCCCTACGAGTGCGTCGTCGAGCTCGCCTTCGAGCTCGGGCACGCCCCGCCCATCGCCTCCCTCCTCGAGAAGTCCATCTCGCTCTCGCTCTCCCGCGGAGCGCTCTCTCGCCACTTCGCCGGCGTCATCACCGAGGTCGAAGACCGCGGCGTCACCGCGGGGCACCACCTCGTCACCGTGGTCGCGCGGCCCGAGCTCTGGCTCCTCTCGCAGCGCGCGCGCAACCGCGTCTATCAGTCCGTCGACAGCGTGGCCATCACCCGCGCGGTGCTCACCGACGCGGGGCTCTACGCCGGCGCGCGCTTCGACCTCACCCACGCTCCGACCCCGCCGCCGACGCGCGAGTACTGCGTGCAGCTCGGAGAGACCGACCTCGACCATCACCCGCCTCCTCGCCGAAGACGGCCTACCCTCGCGTTCGATCACAAGCCCGAGGGAGAGACCCTGCTCCTCCTCGACGGCGCGCGGGCCTCGACCTTCACCAAGGTCGCGACGCTCGACCACGCGCCCGTTCGCGTGATGGGCGACGGCATCCACACCGCGTCGAGCGAGTGCGTCGGCCGCCTCGAAGCCTCGGCGCGCTCACCTCCACCGGCTGGGTCGGCCGTGACTGGGACTTCACCCACCCCCGCGCCGTGCTCCACGCGAAGTCCGAGACGGCGCGCGGACGATGGAGCGCTACCCCGCGGGCTATCACCCGGCCGCTACAGCGGTGACCTCTAGCGCGCCCGACGCGCGCGGCCACGCCACGCTCCGACAGCAGCGCGCGCGGCCGGATCGACGAGCGGCGCGCGCGGCGTCGGCGTGGTGACCGCGTTCTCGGTAGGGATGCGCGTGGACCTCGCCGAGCCCGCCGCGGGCGTCGACCGCGCCCTCGACGGCGCGCACCTCCTCACCCGCGTCGTGCACTCGGGAGTGCCCTCGAGGTCACGCACGCCGCGAGCGATGGCGTGAGCGCCGAAGACCGCTACGCCAACAGCTTCGAGTGCGTCCCCGTCGCGCAGGTGTCGGGCCCGCGGTGCCCGCGAAGCCGCGCGTGGGCGCGCCGCAGAGCGCGGTGGTCGTGGCCGAGACGGAGTCGTCGACCGAGGACATCGTCACCGACCACTACGGCCGCGTGCGGGTGCGCTTCCACTGGGACCAGCCGTCAGCGCGCGTCGGCGCCCAGCAAGGCACCCCCGCGTCGTGCTGGCTCCGCGTCGCGCAGTCGTGGGCGGGCGCGGGCTGGGGCGCGCTCTTCATCCCGCGCGTCGGGATGGAGGTCGTGGTGCAGTTCCTCGACGGCGACCCCGACCGCCCGTACGTCGCCGGGTGCCTCTACAACAAGGCCAATGAGCCTCCCTTCGACCTGCCCGGCAAGCGCACCCGCAGCGTGATCCGCACGCAGAGCACGCCGCGAAACGGGGGCTTCAACGAGCTGCGCTTCGACGACGACGCGGGCCGCGAGGAGGTGGTCTTCCGCGCGCAGCGCGACCACAAGGAGCACGTGCTCCACGACCACGACGTCAAGGTCGACCACGACCGCTCGGAGCGCATCGGCCACGACGTGGCCACCGAGATCGGCCACGACCACCGACACGACGTGAAGCACGCGCAGCGCTGGCACGTCGACAGCAACCGCACCACGCGCATCGGCGCCAACGACCGCCGCGAGGTGATGGGCGCCGACTCGCACACGGTGCACGACGACATCTCCGTGCGGGGCTTCAAGAACCACCGGCTCACCGTCGACGAGGGCGCCTTCGTCGAGGTGGGCGGAGACTCGGGCACGAAGCTCGACATGCTCCCCGACGAGGCCACCCTCGACGTGCCCTCGACCATCACCCTGAAGGTCGGAGGCACGAAGCTCGAGATGACCACCTCGGCCTTCAAGGTCGAGTGCAACGGCCACACGATCGAGATCGGCGCGGCGGGGGTCACGGTGAAGAGCGCGCAGGGCGCGAAGGTCGCGCTCGAAGGCCCGAACGTGTCGGTCGAGGCCGCCGCGATGTGCACGGTCAAGGGCGTGCTCGTGAAGATCAACTGAGGAGGTCGCGCGGTGTCTCAACCAGCGGCGAGGCTCGGCGACCAGGCCGCACACGGGGGCGTGATCGCGGTGGGCGCCCCGACGGTGCTCATCGGGTCGAAGCCCGCGGCGCGCGTCGGCGACATGCACGTGTGCCCGATGATGAACGGGCCCGTGCCGCACGTGGGCGGGCCGGTGGTGTTGGGCTCGTTCACGGTGCTGTCGGGCGGTGCTCCGCAGGCGCGGCAGGGCGACATGGCCGTGTGCGTGGGCCCACCCGACACCGTCGCGATGGGCGAGCCCACGGTGCTGGTGGGGATGGCCGGCGGCGGCGGAGGAGGCGCGGGCGCGGTGATGGCGGCGATCCTCGGGGCGGTGGTGAGCGGCGTGCGCAACGCGATGGGCGAGAACCCGCGCGCGGTGCTGCTCCCCGACGGGAGCTGGGAGACGCGCTTCGGGACCGCGATCACCATCAAGGGGACGCCGGAGTTCCAAGCGAAGACGGTGAGGGACCTGAACACGATCAAGGGGACGAAGAGCGGCCGAACGCTGCTTCGTTCACTCGACCGGAGCGGTCGGTCCGTGACCGTTCAGAGCGACGGCGGCGCGGGGAACTTCGCGCGAGCCAAGGGCGCTGGGGCGAGCGTCGACGCGAAGGGTGAGCGGGGCGCGGGCTCCGACGTGATCGTCGGGTACAACCCGGATCGCACCGCGCTCTCTGCCGCCCCTGGGAGCCCCTACGCGAAGGCCGCCTGGGCGAAGGAGCCCAACCGCCCCGCCGACGTGGGGCTCTTTCATGAGCTGGTGCACGCCGACGACATGGCCTCGGGGCGCCTCGACACGCGCGGCGGGGTGAACACCGGCGCGCGGGCGGGGCAGAAGGTTTCACGCGCGGAGCTGCGCGCGGTGGGTCTGCCGCCCTTCGAGGAGGAGCGCTACAGCGAGAACGCCTACCGCGCCGAGCGCGGCGTTGTACGGAGGGACTTCTATTGAACCCGATGAGCAGCGCGGGCCTTCAGGTGACGCTCAGGGTGCTCGCCGTCTCCCATGAGTCGATGCGGGTCGCGTACGCGGTGCGCAACGCCTCTTCGACGCCGGTGCTCGTCCTCGATCGGCGGTGGGACCCGGCTCTCGAAGCGCTCGACCCCGCGTGGGTCGAGGTCGACCTCGCCGATGTCACCGCGTGGCTCTCGCGGATGCACGTCGTCGTCCCTCCAGAGGTCCTCCTGAGCGAGCCCCGACTGCCCTACGGGCGCGTGCTCGACGCGGGGGCCGTGAGCGAGACCGAGCTCACCGTCGCGCTGCCGCTGCAGGAGCGGGGCTCGCTCGACGCCGTCTACGAGCAGGGGCCCGTCGAGGGCGACGCGGGGCTCACCAGCGTCGACGCGTTGCTCATGCGCGTGGGGTGGGTGGCGATGCCGTCCGTCGACACGCTTCCGCCCGAGAGCCGCGACGAGGTGGTCATCGAGGGCGAGCGACTGCACTGGCTGTCGAAGGAGTTCCTCGACGAGGCGCAGCGCGTCGCGCGGAGCGAGCCCGTCGCGGTGACCCTCGTGGGGCGCCTCAGGGGTTCGATCGCGTGAGGTTCGCCGCCGCGCAAGGGAGCTTCGACGCGCCCGACCACTGGCTCACCCACGAGGGCGTGGGCGTGACCGACGCGCCGCCCGACCTCGACGGCGGAGCGATCCGTCGCAGCGTGGTGGTCATCCTCGACGCGGCCGACCCGCAGCGATCCCCCGAGCAGTGGTGCGCGCTCCAACGCAACCTCCTCGAAGGCTCCCTCGTCGGCCTCGCGTGGATCGACGACGGCACCGTCGAGCGATCCGGCTCCACGACGCGCGCCACCTTCTGCTACCAGCTCGATCCGCCCGGTGACCCTCCGGTGATCCAGTGGCTCACGGCGATCTTTCACGGCGCGTGGGTCGCGATCATCACCACCACCGCGCCCGACGCCGACCCTGGCGAGGCCGAAGACGCTCACGCCCTCGCGGTCACGACCTACGCGTTCCCCGACGGCTGAGACTCCACCCCCAGCGCGTCCATCAGCGCGAGCGCGAGCCGCTTCCGCGCGAGCGGGCCGGTCTCCGCGCCCGGCCCTGTGCACGCCGGGCAGCCCTCGTCGCAGGCGCATCCCTCCACCAGCGCGCGCGTGCGCGACCACATCTCGTCGCGCCGCTCGTACACCCGCTCCGCGAGGCCCGCGCCCCCAGGGAAGCCGTCGAACACGAACAGCGCAGGCGCCCCTCCGCGCGCGCCGTCCCTCGCGGGGAGCTCGCCGTCGCGCGACCCTCCCAGCGTCGCGTCGAGGTCGTGCGCCCCGCACATCAGCGCGAGGCTCGCCACGGCCCGCAGCGCGTGCCCGACACCTCGCAGCGCCTCGTAGCACCGCGCGCGGCCCGCCTTCACCGGGTCGGCCCCGGCGTCGTCCTCCACCTCGATCGCGCCCAGCGTCGCGAGCGCGGCCGCGGGCATCACCCACCACGCGCCCACCGTGTCCATCTCCGACGGCGGCAGGTCGAGGTCGCCGTTCCCCAGCGCCTCGTGCGTGTGGAACCTCACCCGCCGAAAGCCCGTCACCCGCGTCGTGACCGTCACCTCGCCGAAGGCACACTCCGACGTCCCATTCCGTCCTTCGGCGCGGCTCGGCGACCTCGACCACCGCGATTGTCGGTGCGCGTCACGGGCTCGGTGAAATAGTCCGCGTCTGGACGGGCGCACGAAGGCCCGGCCCGCGTCGAGCTTGATTGCTCGACCTCCACGGGGCGCCCTCGTGCTGTAGATCGCGCCGGGTGAAGCGCAGGAGCGCGCCCGGCGATCGAGCGACGCGAGCGTCTCGTCGCGGTCGAGGTCCACCACGGCGACGTCCTCCCAGCTCGCGCTGCGCAGCGACACGCCCTGGGCGGGGTAGCTCCCGCCCACCCAGTGCCAGCGGCCCTTCGAGCGCTGCACGTCCTTCTGCTCCGCGAGCCAGGTCAACGCGTCTTCCGTCGCGCCCTCGTCGAGGCCGCCGTAGGTCTCGCCCTCGTCGAAGGGCAGCTCGAAGGCCGCGCAACGCAGGTGCTGCACCAGCACCGCGACGTTGTCGGGGTCGATGCGCGCCTCCTCGACGCCCGCCGACAAGAGCCACTCCGGGTTGCGCGCGACGAACTGATCCACGGGTGAAAACGCGCGACGATGGCGAGGCTCGGCGCGCCGCGACGTCCCGCGCGCCCGAAGCGCTGCCACAGCGCCGCGAGGGCCCAGGCCAGCCCGCGCACACGACAGCGTCGAGGTCTCGATGTCGACGCCGAGCTCCAGCGCGCTCGTCGCCACCACGCAGCGCAGCGCGCCGTCACGCAATCCCCGCTCGATGCGACGGCGCAGCTCGGGAGGTACTCCGCCGCGGTACGCCGCGAGGGCCTCTTCGGGCACGCTCCTCGGCACCAGCGTCGCGCAGGTAGCGCAGCATCGTCTCGACCGCGCTAGTGGCTCCCGCCGAAGACGATGGTGGCACGCGCGCGCGCACGAGGTCCGTCGCGGCGCACCGCGGCGCGGGGTGTGGCCAAGCGCAGGCCCAGCGCGGTGTTCACCAGCGGAGGGTTGTAGACCACCACGGTGCGCGGCCTCGAGGCGCCCGCGCGGTCGACGAGGGCGAGGAGCGCCCGTCACGCGCGCCGCGTGCTCTGCGGGGTCTGCGATGGTCGCGCTCCCGCAGAGAAAGCGCGGGCTCGCCCCGTGGAAGCGCGCCACGCGCGAGAGGCGCCGCAGCACGTTCGCGAGGTGCGCGCCGAAGACGCCCGCGTAGGCGTGGAGCTCGTCGACCACGACGAAGCGCAGCGCGCTCAAGAAGCGCGACCACGACGCGTGGTGCGGGAGCAGCGCGGCGTGGAGCATGTCGGGGTTGGTGATGATGACCCGGGCCTTGTCGCGCGCGGCGCGGCGAGCGTCGGGCGCGGTGTCGCCGTCGTACACGGCGACCGAGGGCGGCATCCCGGCGGCGCGAAGGAGCTCTACGAGGGAGCGCTCTTGGTCGCGCGCGAGGGCCTTGGTGGGGAGGAGGTAGAGCGCGCGGGCCTCGGGCTCCGCCGCGAGGCGCTCGATCACGGGGAGGTGGAAGCAGAGGGATTTGCCCGACGCGGTGGGCGTGGCCACGACGAGGCCCTCGCCGCCGAGGGCGAGGGAGAGGGCGTCGGACTGGTGCTTCCAGAGGGCGGTGACCCCGCGCGCGCGGAGGCCGTCGGCGACGCGGCGCGGGAGCGCGTCGGGGATGGGCTCGGGCAGGCCGAAGCGCGGGGGCAGCGCGCGGTCGAGGACGAGTCCGTCGCGGAGCGATGGGTCGTCGCGCCACTGCCGCAGCACGGCGTCGACCCCCTTCGCGCGAGACCAGGGTGGAGCAGGCATGGCGAGGGGTCAGGAGCGTAGCGCGCGCAGGCGCCGCGGGTGGGGAATCACAGCGCGCAGAAGCCCTCGGTGCAGGTCTGCCCCGGCTCGCAGCGCTCGCCGCACGCGCCGCAGTTGAAGCGCGTGTTGAGCGCGGCCTCGCAGCCGTCGCTCGCGAGCCCGTTGCAGTCGTCGAAGCCGAAGTCGCAGACGAAGCCGCACGCGCTCGCGACGCAGGTCGCCGTCGCGTGGGCGCGGGCGGGGCAGACGTTGCCGCAGCCTCCGCAGTTCGCGACGCTCACGCGGGTGTCGACCTCGCACCCGTCGCCGCGCTTGTCGTCGTTGCAGTCGGCGTAGCCCGCCGCGCAGGCCCCGTTGCAGACGCCGCCCGAGCAGGCCGCGGTGACGTGGCTGGTCGAGCACGCCATCCCGCAGCCGCCGCAGTGGGCGGCGTTGGTCTGGGTGTTCACCTCGCACCCGTCGCTGCGGAGGTTGGCGTTGCAGTCGCCGAAGCCGGGGGAGCACACGCCCGAGCACGCGCTCGCGGCGCAGGCGCGCGCGGCGACGTTGTTGTTCGAGCACGCCATCGAGCAGCCGCCGCAGTGGTCGGGGTCCGTCGCGGTGGTCACGCACGACGACCCGCAGGCGACCTGACCCGAGGGGCAGGTGGAGACGCAGACGCCCGCCGAGCAGCGCTGGCCGCCGGGGCAGACGTTTCCGCAGACGCCGCAGTGGTTGTTGTCGTTGCGCGTGTTGACCTCGCAGCCGTCGCTCGCCATCCCGTTGCAGTTGGCGAAGCCCGTGTTGCAGCTCGCGACGGTGCAGGCGCCCGAGGCGCACCCCGCGGTGGCGTTGGCGAGCGAGCACGCGCGGCCGCAGGCTCCGCAGTTGGTGGCGCTGACGTTGAGGTTCGTCTCGCAGCCGTTGGTGACGGCGCCGTCGCAGTCGCCGAGGCCCGCGGCGCACGCGATCCGGCAGGCGCCGCCGACGCAGCTCCGGGTGCCTCCGGTCTGCGAGCACACGTTGCCGCAGGCGCCGCAGTTGAGCGGGTCGGTGAGCTGGAAGGGTCTCGCAGCCGTTGGCGTCGTTGCCGTCGCAGTGGTGCCGGTCGGAGGGCACGTCGGGGTCGTCACGACGCACACCCTCGACACGCACGCGGCAGAGGTCCGGGAGGCGGCGTCGGGCACGAACTCCCGCACGACCCGCAGTGGTTCACGTTGCCGTTGGCGACGTTGGTCTCGCAGCCGTCGACGGGGTCGCTGTTGCAGTCGGCGAAGCCGGCGTTGCACGCGCCCATCACGCAGCGGCCCGAAGAGCACGAGGCCGCGGCGTTGGCGAACTGACACCCGACGCCGCAGACGCCGCAGTTGCTCGCGCTGGTGTTGGTGTTGGTCTCGCAGCCGTTGGCGTTGTTGCCGTCGCAGTTGCCGCGCCCTGAGTTGCAGGCCGCGAGCACGCACGCGCCCCCCGTACAGGTCGCGACGCCGTTGGAGAACGCGCACGTCGTGCCGCAGCCGCCGCAGGCGAGGGGGTCGTTGCGGGTGTCGCGGCAGGTGCCCGAGCAGTCGGTCTGCGTCGAGGGGCACGAGGTCACGCACGCCCCCGAGGCGCAGCGCTGACCGCCAGGGCAGACGTTGCCGCAGGTGCCGCAGTGGTCGTTGTCGGTCTGCGCGTTGACGCAGACGCCCTCGGCCGCGCAGTAGGTCTGCCCCGTCGGGCACGCGCACACGCCGGCGTTGCATCGCTGCGCCGCGGGGCAGGCGCGGTCGCAGGCGCCGCAGTTCGCGTCGTCGCGGAGCAGGTCGCGGCACGCGTCGCCGCAGCGCGTCGCCCCCGCCGGGCACACGACGCCGACCTCCGCCACGTCGGGCGCGTCGGGCGCATCCATCGCGTCGGTCGCGTCGACTGCGTCCATCACGTCTTCGACGTCGCTCGCGTCGGCTGCGTCCATCGCGTCGGTCGTCGCGGGCGTGTCGGTCGCGACGCCGCGGTCTGTCGTGTCCGTCGCGTCCATCGCGTCGCCCGCGTCGGGGGCGACGTCGTTCGCGTCGGGGGCGTCCATCCCCGTGGGGGTGTCCGTCCGCGTCGCGTCGGTCGTCGCGTCCCTCGCGGTCGCCGCGACGTCGGAGACCGCGTCGGGGTGCGGGCCCTCGCGCAGCTCGACGCACCCGCACACAGCGATGAGCGCACCCCCGAGCAGCCACCCCTCCGTCGCGCGCGACCTCACCGCCCGACGATGTCCGAGAAGCGCCTCCGACGCGAGGCCCTCCCGTCACCGCGCTTGCGGCTTGGAGGCCCCGCGGGCATTCTCGTCGCGCGCCTCGCGAGGGTGGTCGAGCCCGCGTCCGCGAGCGCGAAGGGCCGATGGGACCGAGCACGCAGCCGGCGCTCTTCACCGAGGGGGAGGTGGTCGCCCAGCGCTACCGCGTCTCGCGCCTCCTCGGGTCGGGGGCGATGGGGGCGGTCTACGAGGCCCTCCACCTCGGCCTCGGCCAGCGCGTCGCGCTGAAGGTGCTCAAGCCCGAGCTCTTCGGTCACGCCGAGGTGCGGGAGCGCTTCCTGCGCGAAGGTCGCGTCGCCGCGCGGGTGCCGCACCCCAACGTGGTCGCCGTCTCCGACGTGGGCGAGCACCAGGGCGCGCCCTTCCTCGTGATGGAGTTCCTCGACGGCGAGGGACTCGACCAGCGCCTGAAGCGCGTGGGCGCGATGAGCCCCGCCGACGCCCTCGACGTGGCGCTGCCCGTGGTGGCCGCGCTCGACGCCGCGCACCGCGCGGGGGTGGTGCACCGCGACCTGAAGCCGTCGAACATCTTCCTCGCGCGCGGCGCCGACGGGGTCGAGGTGCCCAAGGTGCTCGACTTCGGGATCTCGAAGATCGTCGACGAAGAGGCCCTCGGCCTCACGGGCACCGCGCAGATGCTCGGCACGCCGCAGTACATGTCGCCCGAGCAGATCTCGTCGCCGCGCAGCGTCGACGCGCGCACCGACCAGTACTCCCTCGGCGTCGTGCTCTACCTCTGCCTCACCGGGCGCCGCCCCTTCTCGGGCGAGACCGCGTTCCACCTGATGACCGCCATCGTCCGCGGAGACTACGCCGCCCCCCGCTCCCTCGCCCCCGACCTCCCTCCCGAGCTCGAGCGCGTGGTGGTCACCGCGCTGCAGGCCTCGCCCGCGCGTCGCTTCGCGTCGATGCTCGACCTCGGCGTCGCGCTCCTCCCCTTCGCGTCTCCGCTCGCGCAGGCCGTGTGGTCGCACCGATGGCGCGCGCCCGCGCCCGCGCCGCTCCCCGCGCTCGATCCGCGGCCCGCGTCGGTCGACCCCGGCACCCTCGCGCCCGCGGCGGTGCCGGTGATGCCTGCGGCGCCGGCGCGTCCCTCGCGCGTCGGCGTGGTGCTCGCGGCCGCGCTCGCGCTCGCGTCGCTCGGGGTCCTCGCCGCCGTGATCGTGACGCGACCTCCGTCCACGCCGCGCGCCGCGTCGGCCGCGGCCCTCGCGCGCCCGTCATCGCCCCCACCCGCGCCCGCGCCCGCGCCACCCGCGCCACCGCCCGTCGAGATGCCGACGGTGCAGGCCCTCGCGCCGACCGCTCCCGCCCCCGTCGAAGCCCCGTCGGCTCCCGAGGCCGCGCGCTCACCGCGTCGCGCGCCGCGGCGTGACGCGCGAACGCCGCGCCCGCGACCCGCGGCGGGGATGCCGATCCTCTAGCGATGCGATGGCTCCGCGCGCGCGCCGTGGTCTTCGTCGCGCTGTGCGCGATCGCGCCGACGTCGACCGCGTGGGCGCAGCGCGTCGACGCGCAGACCCGCCGCGCGAACGCCCTCCGTCGGCGAGGTCGCGACGCCGAGGCCCTCGCGATCTTCGAGGCCCTCTACCGGAGCTCGCCCACCGCGGCGACGCTCGCGCGCCTCGCGCTCACCGAGGGCGCGCTCGCGCTGGGTCGACGCCGAGGCGCACCTCACCGAGGCGCTCTCGCACGAGGGAGACCCCTTCATCGGGGCGCACCGCGACGAGCTCTCGTCCGCGCTCACGCGCATCCGGGCGCAGCTCGCCGAGGTCACGATCGAGACCGAGCTCCGCGACGCCGAGGTCTTCGTCGACGGACGTCGCGCGGGTCGCGCCGACGGCACGCCGCTCCGCCTCGCGCCCGGAGACGCTCGCGTCGAGCTCCGCCCGTCACGGGGCGCCGCGCTCGCGCGTCGTGTCACTCCGCGCGGGGAACGCACGGCGCTGCGCTTCGACCCGCCCGCGACGACCCTCACCGCGGAGCCGCTCGCGCGCGTCCCGGCGGTCGATCTCCCGTCGACGGCGTCGGTGACGTCCGCGCCGCGACGCGGGGCGACCTCTCGCGCGCCCGCGGCGGTGACGCTCGCGGCGGGCGCGGCGGTGCTCGTCGGAGGCGTCACGGCGCTGGTCTTCGCGCACGGCCGCGGGCGACTACAACGACGACCCGGCGTGCCCTGGCGTGAGCGCGCCGTCGCAGCCCGAGGCGTGCGGGTCACGCGTCGCGACCGCGGAGACGCTCCAGGTCGTCGGGTGGGTGGGCGTGGGCGTGAGCGCCGCGGCCGCGGTGGCGGGCGCCGTGGGCTCGGCCGCGCGTCGTCGCGGCGCGAGCGCGCAGGGGTCGAGTGCGGCCCCACCACGGGTGCGTGGGGCCTGCGCTGCGGGCTGAGGTTCTGAGCGAGGGAGAGAGGGCCGTCGCGAGGACGGCCCGAGGAGCGGAGGGTCGCGAACGCGGCGCGCTCAACGGTCGAGCGCGCCCTGGGTCAGCTCAGGTTCCGCTCATGCACGCCTGCCCGACCGGGCAGGCGTTGCCGCAGGCGCCGCAGTTGGCGTCGTCGTTCTGGAGGTTCGCCTCGCAGCCGTCAGCGCGGCTCCCGTTGCAGTCTCCGTGGTTGGGCGTGCAGGTGCAGCGGCTCATGGCGCAGCCTCCGTCGGCGTTCATCGAACCCGAGGGGCAGGCCGCGCCGCAGGCGCCGCAGTGCGCGCCCGTGCTGGCGAGGGTGGTCTCGCAGCCGTCGCCCGGCATCGCGTTGCAGTCCGCGAACCCGGCGGCGCAGGTGAAGCCGCAGGCCAGCGGAGTCCCGGTGCAGGTCGCCGTCGCGTTGGCGCGCATCGGGCAGGTGACGCCGCAGGCGCCGCAGTTGGTGACGGTGTCGAGCGGGGCCTCGCAGCCGTCGCCGTCCATCGTGTTGCAGTTGCCGAAGCCCGCGGAGCAGGTGAAGCCGCAGGCGCTGCTCGCGCAGGTCGCAGTCGCGTTGGCGCGCGTCGGGCAGACGTTGCCGCAGCCGCCGCAGTTCGAGACGTTCGAGGTCGTCTCGGTCTCGCACCCGTCGGTGCGCTTGTTGGTGTTGCAGTCGGCGAAGCCCGCGGCGCAGGCGCCGTTGCAGACGCCGCCGGAGCACGCCGCCGTGACGTGGTTCGTCGAGCACGCCATCCCGCAGCCGCCGCAGTTGGTCGCGTTGGTGTTGAGGTTCACCTCGCAGCCGTCGCTGCGGAGGTTGCTGTTGCAGTCGGCGAAGCCGGTGGAGCAGGCCCCAGAGCAGGCGCTCGCGGTGCAGGTGCGGGCGGCGATGTTGTTGTTCGAGCACACCATCGAGCAGCCGCCGCAGTGGTCGGGGTCCGTCGCGGTGGTCACGCACGACGACCCGCAGGCGACCTGACCCGAGGGGCAGGTGGAGACGCAGGTGCCCGCCGAGCAGCGCTGACCGCCGGGGCAGACGTTCCCGCAGGCGCCGCAGTTGTTGTTGTCGTTCTGGGTGTTGATCTCGCAGCCGTCGTTCGCCATCCCGTTGCAGTTGGCGAAGCCCGCGTTGCAGCTCGCGACGGTGCAGGCGCCCGAGGCGCAGCCCGCGGTGGCGTTGGCGAGAGAGCACGCGCGGCCGCAGCCCCCGCAGTTGGCGGCGCTGGTGTTGAGGTTCGTCTCGCAGCCGTTGGTGACGGCGCCGTCGCAGTCGCCGAGGCCCGTGTTGCAGGCGATGCGGCAGGTGCCGCCCACGCAGCTCCGGGTGCCTCCGGTCTGCGAGCACACGTTGCCGCACGCGCCGCAGTTGAGCGGGTCGGTGAGGATCATCGTCTCGCAGCCCGCGGCCGAGGTGCAGTCGCGGCGGTCAGAGGGGCAGGTGAGCGTGGAGAGCGAGCACATCCGGTTGACGCAGAGGGCCGACGCGCCGACGGGCGGCGCGGGGCACGCGGTGCCGCAAGCGCCGCAGTTGCCGATGTCGCCGTTGGCGATGTTCGTCTCGCAGCCGTCGACGGAGTTGTTGTTGCAGTCCGCGAAGCCCGCGTCGCAGGCGCCCATCACGCAGCGGCCCGAGGAGCACGACGCCGCGGCGTTGGCGAACTGGCAACCGTTGCCGCAGACGCCGCAGTTGCTCGCGCTGGTGGCGGTGTTGGTCTCGCAGCCGTTGCCGTTGTTGCCGTCGCAGTTGCCGCGCCCCGAGTTGCAGGCCGCGAGGGTGCAGGTGCTGCTGGTGCAGGTCGCGACGCCGTTGGAGAACGAGCACACCGTGCCGCAGCCGCCGCAGGCGAGGGGGTCGTTGCGGGTGTCGCGGCAGGTGCCCGAGCAGTCGGTCTGCGTCGAGGGGCACGAGGTCACGCACGCCCCCGAGGCGCAGCGCTGACCGCCAGGGCAGACGTTGCCGCAGGTGCCGCAGTTGTTGTTGTCGGTCTGGCGGTTGACGCAGGTGCCGCCGCAGAAGAACTGGCCCGAGGGGCAGGCGCACGCGCCGGCGTTGCACGATTGCCCGCCGGTGCAGACGGTGCCGCAGGCGCCGCAATTGTTGTTGTCGGTCTGACGGTTGACGCAGACGTTGTTGCAGATGTCGGGCGCGCCCGGCGTGCAGGTGATGGTGCACGTTCCGGCCACGCAGGCGCGGCCCGCCCCGCACACGGTGCCGCACCCGCCGCAGTTGTTGTTGTCGGTGTTGGTGTTGGTCTCGCAGCCGTTCTGCACCGCCGCGGTGGACGTGCCGTCGCAGTTGGCGAAGCCCGCGTTGCAGGCGGCGATCGCGCACCGGCCGCTCGTGCACGCCGGGGTGCCGTTCGCGACGATGCACGCCGCGTTGCAGGCGCCGCAGTTCGTCACGCTGGTGTTGGTGTTCACCTCGCAGCCGTTGACGTACATCCCGTCACAGTCACGGAAGGTCCCGGTGCACCCGCCCGAGGGGATGACGCACGTGCTCGCCACGCACGCGGGCGTCGCGTTCATGGCCGTGCAGGTCGTGCCGCACATCCCGCAGTTGGCGACGTCGTTGGTGGTGTTGACCTCGCAGCCGTTCGACGAGTTGCCGTCGCAGCTCGCGCGCCCCATCGGGCACACGGTCGTGTCGACGCCGCACATGCCCATCGTGCAGATCGGCGTGCCGCCCGTGGAGGGGGTCGGGCACATGTTCCCGCACGTCCCGCAGTTGGCCGTGCTCACCCGCGTGTCGACCTCGCAGCCGTTGGCGGGGTTGCCGTCGCAGTCGGCGAAGCCCGGGTTGCACGTCCCCACGCGGCAGGCGCCGTTGGTGCACACGGGCGAGGCGTTGGGCAGGTTGCACGCGTTCCCGCACGCGCCGCAGTGGGTCACGGTGCTGCGGAAGTCGGTCTCGCAGCCGTTGCCGTCCATCATGTCGCAGTTGCCGAAGTTCGCGACGCAGGCCGCGAGGCGGCACGCGCTCGACTGACACGCCGCGACGCCGTTCGGGAAGCTGCACGCGTTGCCGCAGCGGCCGCAGTTCTGCTGGTCGGTGGTGAGGTCGCGGCACACCTCTCCGCAGCGCGAGAGGCCGCCCACGCACACCGTACGGCACACGAACATCGGCGCGTTCGGCCCGGCGTCTTCGACCATCGCGCCCGCGTCGGAGCGGCCGGCGTCCATCCCGCCCGACACGCCCGCGTCGCCCGCGGCCGTGACCGACTCGCACTGCGTGCCCGCCGCGCAGGCGTTGCCGCAGGCGCCGCAGTTCGCGTTCGTGTTCAGGTCGACGCAGACCCGGCTGTCCCCCGTCCCGCACAGGGTCGACGTGGGGCCGCCGCAGGCCACGCACGAGCCCGCGATGCAGGTCGTGTTCGAGCCCGTACAGAGCGACCGCCCCGCGTCGACGCCCGCGTTCGGGGCGAAGCAGCACTGCTGCCCGGCCTCTCCGCAGGGGCCCCCGTCGGGTCTGTTGATGGTCGAGGGGTTCTCGATGGCGCAGGCCGCGAGCACCGAGACAAGCAACACCGCGAGTGCACTTCGAAAGGACGACATCGACCGCACGATACCAGAGCGCTTCGCGCGGCGGACAGAGCGCGATCAGTGCGCCACACGGTGCGCTGAGGTGGGGTGATGTAGCTACGCCGTCGGGTCGGGCTCGGCGGGGGCCCGGGACGATGGAGGTGGAGTCCTTGCGGGAGCCCGGCATGCGCGCGCGGGCCGAGACGCCGAAGAGCGAGAGGGGCTCGTCGCTGAGCGAGAAGCCCACGCGCTGGCCGATCTCGACGGTCGAGGTCACCCGCGGCCCGTCGATGTAGAGCCGCGCCTGGCGCATCTTGTTCAGGAGCTCGAAGGGCTGGCCGGGTTTCACGAGCCCGCGCTCCATCGCGTATGGAGCTCCCTCGGCGCGGTAGGGCTCGCGCACCACGAACTGCAGCATCCGCGAGCCCAGCGGGAGACGTCGCCCCCCGGCCGAGCGGATGGCGGCCGTGGAGCCCGCGGCGGTGGAGACCCACACGCCCGAGGACTTCTGCTCCTCGAGGCGCTGGTCGAGGTCGATGAGGTAGCGCGAGGTGTTCGCGGGCTGCGGGTGGCAGAAGAGCGCGTCGTTGAGCACGCGGTCGTGCACGGGCTCGCCGTCGACGGTGACCTTCATGCGCGCGACGCGGAGCTTCGGGACCTCTCCGTTCACGACGGCCTCGAGGTGCGCGCGCACCCCGCCCATCGCGGCGCCGCACAGGAACCCCACGGAGTCTTGCGGCGCGGAGTTCACCCCGAGGAGCGGCACGCGCGCGCCGATGAAATGGCTCACCCAGAGGAGGGTCCCGTCGCCGCCGACGCTCACCACCAGGTCGAAGCCGTCGGTGTCGCCGACGCGGTCGCGCGCGCGCACGCTCACCTTCGCGCCCACGGCCTCGAGCGCGGCGTGCGTCTCGTCGAGGGTGCGCCGGTGGTGCTCGTCGGCGCGACGCAGCCGCGCGACGGTGATGTCCTTGCGGGCGAGCAGCGCCCTCACCCTCGGCAGCCCGTGCTCGCGGACGTACAGGTCGTAGGTGCTCCGCTTGGCGACGACGAGCACCCGCCGCAGCGCGGTCACTTCGGCAGGCCCGCGCTGAACCGTCGCAGCGCGACCTCGGTCTTCGCGTCTTCGACCTCGCCCGCGTCGCAGCGCGCGAGCGCGTCGGAGAGCGTGACCCACTCCACCCGCGCGCCCTGCTCGATCACGCCGTCGCCCTTGGCCTCGGGCCGCGCGTCGCGGTCGGGCACCTCGGCGCGCACCACGAAGATCTTCTCCGCGCACATCCCCGGCGACAGGTAGAAGCCGCGGCCCATCAGCGCGAAGGCCTCGAGCGGCAGGTCGTAGCCCGTCTCCTCCTCGGTCTCGCGCTTCGCGCAGGCGCGCACGCCCTCCTCGCCGCGCTCGCCCGCCTCGATCAAGCCCGCGGGGAGCTCCCAGAGCTCGAGCTCGGGCCGCGGGTCGGGCACCGGGAGCTCCCGCGTGCGTCGCAGCACCAGCGGCGGGCGCAGTGCCGTGCGGAGGCACACCCAGGGGTCACCCGCGGCGCCCTCGCGCTTCGACCACAGGAGCACCGCGACGGCGTCGAGGGCCGCGCGGTCGACGCAGTCGTAGGGGTACGGGTCGCTGACCGAGCCGTCTTCGTAGCGCGACCGCAGGCGCAGCCGCCGCACCTTGAGGAAGCCCTTGTCGCTCGGCGTGGTGGCCGCGCGGTCCTCGAGGATCTCGATGTCGATGGGCATGGCCGCGCGAGGATAGTGCCGCTCGGCCCGAGAGTGGGAGTGCTCGCGTTCGCTACGGGAACATCGCCGCGCCGCGCAGGCCCGCGCCCTCGTCGAGGCCCGCGACGAGGTTCATGCACTGCACCGCCTGCCCCGACGCGCCCTTCACGAGGTTGTCGATGGCGCACATCGCCACCAGCAGCCCCGCGCGCGCGTCGACCGCGTACCCGACGTGCGCGCGGTTGCTCCCGCGCACCCAGAGCGTGTCGGGCATCTGCCCCGGGTCGAGCACCGCCACCGACGGAGAGCCCGCGAAGTACGCCCGCGCGCGCGCCACGAGAGACCCGACGTCGACGTCGCCCTTCAGGGGCGCGTAGCTCGTCGCGAGGATCCCGCGGGTCATGGGCGCGAGCGTCGGAGAGAAGCTCACGGTGACCTTCGCGCCCGCCGCGAGGGAGAGCGTCTGCTCGATCTCGGGCGTGTGCCGGTGCGCCCCCGCGACCTTGTAGCAGCGCGCGCCCTCTGAGGTCTCGGGGAAGTGGTACGCGGGCCCCGGCGTGCGCCCGGCGCCCGGCACGCCCGAAGCGCGTGCACGATCACCCGCGAGGCGTCGACGAGGTCGCCCGCGTCGAGCACGGGCAACAGCGGCAGCGCGCTCGCGGTGGGGTAGCAGCCCGGCACCGCGACGAGCGACGCGCCGCGCAGGGCGTCGCGGTGGAGCTCCGGCAGGCCGTAGACGGCCTCGTCGAGGAGCGCGGGCGCCGCGTGGTCGGCGCCGTACCAGCGGGCGTACTCCGCGGGGTCGCGCAGGCGGAAGTCGGCCGAGAGGTCGAGCACCTTCACGCCGCGATCGCGCAGGGCCTTCACGCACGCGACCGAGGCCCCGTGGGGGAGCGCAGTGAAGGCGACGTCGGCGCGGCGCGCGAGGTCGTCGGCGTCGAAGGGCTCGACGGGCAGCTCGCACAGGCCCGTGAGCGAGGGGATCACCGACGCGACGCGGGGCGTGAGCTTCTCGCGCGCGTAGAGGGCCGTGACCTCGGCGCGCGGGTGCGTGAGGAGAAGGCGGAGGAGCTCGGCGCCGGTGTAACCCGTGGCGCCGACCACCGCGACGCGGAGGCGGTCGGACTGCATGGCGGTGTCGCCTTCGGTGCTGTGAGGGAGAGGGGAGAGGGAGACGGAGGACGCGCGAGCCGGGGCTCAGCGCTTCGAGTACTGGAAGCGCTTGCGGGCGCCCGGCTGGCCGTACTTCTTGCGCTCCTTCTTGCGCGCGTCGCGGGTGAGCAGGCCCGCGCGCTTGAGGGGCGTGCGGCGCTCGCCGTCGGCCACGGTGAGGGCGCGGGCGATGCCGAAGCGGACGGCGTCGGCCTGGGCCGCGAGGCCGCCGCCGGCGACGTTGGCGACCACGTCGTACTGGCCCAGCACCTCGATGAGCTCGAAGGGCTGCTGGATCAGGAGCTGCGAGGCCTGACGGGGAAAGTACTGGTCGAAGGGCCGCTGGTTCACCAGGATGTTCCCAGTGCCGGGGCGGAGGTACACGCGCGCGACGGCGGTCTTGCGCTTGCCAGTGGCATAGTGGCGGTCGGTCTGCATCACGGATCCTTGGGGTATCAGAAGACGGCGGGGAGCGTCTTGGGCTGCTGCGCCTCGTGGGGGTGCTCGGCGCCGCCGTACACCTTGAGCTTGCTGAGCATCGCGCGGCCGAGGGGCCCCTTGGGGAGCATGCCCTTCACGGCCTTCTCGATGATGAACTCCGGCTTGCGCTGGAGGACCTCGGCGGCCGAGCGCTTGCGCAGCCCGCCCGGATAGCCCGAGTGCTTGTAGTAGAACTTGTCGTTCACCTTGTTGCCGGTGAGCGCGACCTGCGCGGAGTTCACCACCACGACGAAGTCGCCGGTGTCGACGTGCGGGGTGAAGGTGGGCTTGTGCTTGCCCCGGAGCACCCGGGCGATGTCGCTCGCGAGGCGCCCGAGGGGCTTGTTGGTCGCGTCGACGAGGTACCACTGCCGCTGCGTGGTGACCTCGGCGGGCCTGGCGGTGAAGGTGCGTTCCATGACTCTCGTGCTTCTCAGGTATGCGCAGGTGCCGACCCCTGTCGGCCGCGGAGCGCGGGAGACTACAGATCCCGCTCGGGGTGTCAAGGCACCCGAGCGCCTCGCGGGCGCGTTCAGAACGAGACGCGCAGGCCCACGGAGCGCAGCCCCGCGGTGACCTGCACGGTCTCGGTGCGCGGCCTGCCGAGGATCGCGAGCACCACGCCCGTCGCCGCGAGCACGCCTCCGCCGATGATGAGCCCGTTGGTCATCGCGGCGAGCGTGTCGACGTCGTCTCTGCGCGCGAGGTCTTCGGCGGTGCTGCAGCGCTGGTTCGGGCACGCCGCCTCGAGGTCGGAGTAGGCGCCGTTCGCGAGCAGGCCCGTCACGACGCCGCCGATGATGGCCGCGCCCCCCACGGCCGCGAGCGCGATGCCCACGGGGCGCAGCGGGCTCGACCGGGTCACCGTGCGCGTCTCGAGCTGAGGCGTGACCTCGGTGGCCGTCGTCGTCGTCGTCGAGGTCGCCGCCGTGGTGGCGCTCGACGAGGAGGGCGCGAAATCGAGGTTCACCACCGCGCGCCCGCCCGCGGTGACCTGCACCTGCTGCTCGATGTCGCGCGCGCCCGCGCGCCGCGCGACCACGCGGTGCGCGCCGGGCGCGACGAGCCGACCGCCGAAATCCGTCGGCGGCACGGGGTGGCCGTCGAGCTGCACCGAGACGCCCGTCGCGCCGTGGGTGTCGAACTGCACCCGACCGAGGAGCGCCTCGACGCGCGGGAGCTCCGTCTGCGCCTCGGTCACCGCGTTGCGGAAGGGCTCGGGCGCGTCGGCGGGGAGCTGCTCGCGCGCGAGGCGGCGCCAGGTCTCGGCGGCCTCGACGAGGCGCGGCGGGCTCACGTGCTCGTAGGCGAGCGCGAGGTAGCGCAGGTGGATGGGCGCGTGGAAGAGCCGCTCGGCCTCCTCGAAGCGCGCGATCACCGTGGGCCAGTCGCCGCGGTTGTGCGCGGCGACGCCCTGGATCGCGGCCTGACGGGCCGCGTTGCGGTCGTTCGCAGAGGGCTGCGCGAACGCGACGGCGGGGAGGGTGAGCGCGACGGCGAGCGCCAGAGAGGGGAGGGGGAATGCGGAGCGTGGCAACGGGACCTCGGAGCCTCTTTCAGAAGGGTGAGGCCCCGTTTGTACCCTAGTAGCCGAGGGGATCGTTAGTGCGTGGCCGGGGTCGCCGCGGGCGCGGCGCCGCGGGCGTGGTCTCGCGGGCGGAGCCGTGCTGAGACGACGCGCTGGAGCTCGAGCTGGAGCTGCTGCTGTCGCTGTTGCGGCGGCGGTGGCTGCTCGATCGGCGCTCTGGGGGAGGCGCCGCGGGCTCGGTGGCGTGGTGGTTCGTCGGCTCGCTCGGCGCCGCCGTCGGGGCGGGCGCGGGCTCGGCGGGCGTCGGGGCCGGGTCACCGGCCTGCGCGGCCGTGGGGGCCGGCGCGGGCTCGGTGGGTGTGGCGGGGTTGGCCGCGGGCTCGGTGGGCGCCGCGGGTTCAGACGGCGCCGCGGGGTTCTCCGGCGCGGGCGGGTTCGCCTCGGGCTGCGCCGGAGGCGTCGGAGGCGGGGTCGGGCGCACGGGTTGAGTCACGACGCGCGGCGTGGGCGTGGGCGTCGGAGCGTCGTTGGAGAGCGCGGCGTGGAGGCCGAGGCCGCCCGCGACGAGCGCGAGGGCCGCGGCCACAGCGATGACGACGCCCTTGCCGCGAGGCCGCGCGGGCGGGTTCTCGCCGGTGGTGTTCGGAGGCGCCGCCCAGGTCATCCCTGTGGTGGAGCCGGTGGTCACGCCGGGGCGCTGGCCGCTGGTGGTGCCGGGCTCGGGCACCGCGGGGTTGATCCCCGACGAGGAGCCCGGCGGGGCGAGGGGCGGCATCGCGAGCGCGGGGGACGAGCCCGTGATCCCCGCGGGGCCGGGCGGGACGAAGCCCGGGGAGCTCCCGTGCGAGACCGCGCCCGGCGGGGGCGACTGAGGGCTCGGCCCGGGCATCGACGGGGGGCCGCCGAGGTTGCCCATCGGAAAGGCCTCGATGGCCTGCGTCGGCGGCAGCCCCTGCGCGCCGGTGGGCGGCGCCATGGTGGGCGCGCGGAGCTTGGCCGCGAGGGGGTTCCCGGTCGGCATCTGGGGCCGCGGGGCGCTGGTGTTCGGCGTCGGGGGCGCGGGGTTCGACGGCGCGCGCGGCGCGGCGGCCGAGGCGTTGGCGGCACCCGCAGCGCGCACGGCGGGAGAGACGCGCGTCTCGCCCTCGTCGTCGTCTTCTTCGGCGAAGGTGGGGAGCACCGCGGGCGCGCTGCCGCCTTCGAGGCTGTTGATGGCCGCGCGCACGTCCATGAGCATCGCCATGGCGTCGGGGAAGCGCGCGTCGCGGTCGTAGCTGAGCGCGCGGTTCACGAGCGCCGCGACCTGCGGGTGCACCTCGGGCAGCACCGACTCGAGCTTGCGCGCGGCCTGCGTCGCCACGAGGACGATCATCTCCTGCGTCGACTCGCCGGGGTGCGGGGTCGTGCCCGAGAGCAGCGCGAACATCGTCGCGCCCACCGCGTACACGTCGGTCTGCGGGCCGACGGAGTTCATCTTCCCGAGGGCCTGCTCGGGCGCCATATAGGCCGGGCTGCCGACCACCATGCCCGTGCGCGTGGCGGCGACGTTGGTGCTGTCGCTCACGCGCGCGATGCCGAAGTCGAGCACGCGCACGGTGCCCTCGCGGTCGACGAAGAGGTTCTCGGGCTTGATGTCGCGGTGGACGATGCCCTTCTGGTGCGCGCTGCCGAGGCACTCGAGCACCGGCGACATCATCTTCATGACCTCGAGCTCGGGGAACCGCCGGCGCGAGCGGCGGAACTGCGAGAGCGTCTGGCCCTCGAGGAGCTCCATCACGAGGAAGACCGAGCCGTCGGTCTCGTCGGCGTCGTCGTCGTAGATCTTCACCGCCGCCGGGTGGTTGATCTTGTTGGCGACGTAGCCCTCCTGGATCAGCCGGTGCGCGAAGTTCGTCTCGAACATCAGGTTCGGGTGGAGCATCTTGATCGCCACCTTCGAACCGTTGCGGTGAGTCGCCTCGTAGACGGCGGCCATCCCACCCACACCGATCAAACGATCGAGCGTCCACTTGCCGCGGAGCACCCGGCCGACCCGGGCGCGCGCGTGTACGGTCAACGGATCTTCTGCCATGTCGCTTTCCCCGCGTCGCTGCGGCTAGGACACCACGAACGGCGCCCACCTTAGCACGCACGCGACGCCCGCCGTCATCTCCACAGGGTGAGAGCTGCGAGCGGGTGACGCTTCGGTGGGCGAGAGTCTGGAGATGTGGTCCGCGGCGGAGCTCCGCGGTCGGGGAGGGATCAGCCCTCGGCGGGCATGAAGGTGAAGGGGTAGGTCACGGTGATGGGCCCGTTCGTCGCGGGGACGGGGAAGCTCCAGCGGCGCACCGCGCCCGCGACGCAGGCCGACACCGACGGCGCGCCGAGGGAGTCTTGCGCCACGCTCGCGCCGAGCACCGTGCCGCCTCCGCCGATGACGAAGCGCACCGCGACCCGACCCGAGAGGCGAGGGTTGATGCTGAGGCCCTGCTCGTAGCAGCGGTTCACCTGCCCGAGGTTCCGCTGCACCACGCGACGGATCACCTCGGGCGAGATGCCCTCCACCGCGGGCGCTACCGTCCGCACGATCGGGCCGTGTGGATGTCGTGGCCCGAGCGAGCGCACGCCCACCGAAGCGCCGACGCGGCAGACCTGCCCAGGCGGGCAGAAGCCGTTGCCCAGCGTGCCGAGCGGGCCCGTGCCGACGGTGTGGTCGCCGTGGCCTCCGCCGCCGACGCCCGTGCCGACGCCGTCGAGGCCGTACGAGCCCTCGCCCTCGCCGACGTGGTCGCCGTTCATCCGACCGTTCACGTCGGTGTCGTCGTTGCCCGAGGCGATCATCCCGTCGAAGACCGACGGGCCGAGGTTCGGCGTCGCGCTCGGACGGCCGAGCGCCACGAATACGCCGCTGTTCTCGACCACCTCGCGCGCGTTGCGAGGGCCCACCTGCGGCGGCGCGTCGCGTCGACGGATCTGGTAGCGGCCGTCGCTGTTCGCGTGGGGACGTCCCATCGCGCCCGCCTCGCGGCTCGCGGCCTGGCCCGTAGGCGCAGCCGCCGCGGCGGCCTCGTGGGGCGCGGGCGTCTCTTCAGGGCGCGACTCGTGGCGCGCGATGAAATCCCGGAGCGCCGCGAGGGAGGCGTCGCTCGACTCGGCGGTGAGCATCGACCCGTCGGGCGCCGCGAGCTTCATCGCGCCGATCATCGTCGCCACCGCGAGCATCGCCGCCGCGCCCGACGCCGCGAGCGCGCGGTCACGCCGCGGCGCCGTCGCGAACCTGCGCGCCGCGGGCACCACCTTCGCGACCACCGCGAGGTCGCCGATCTCCAGCCGGTAGCGGCCGCCGGGCACCATCGCGACCTCCGTCGCGCCCTCGACGGACGGCGACGGCGACGCGATGCCCGCGGCGCGGAGCTCGTCGATGGAGCGCTTCACGCCGTGCAGCTCGACCTCGCCCGCCGCGCCCGGACCGAAGACGAAGCGGACTTCGTCTCTGCTGCGCATGACCACAGGGAGCTCCTCGACGCCGAGGCGCTCGCCGTCGACCACGAAGCGCTCGCGCGCCCTGCTCGCCCGCTCGCGCCGCTGCTGCGCGACCATCGCCGCGCCGAGCGAGCCCGCCGCCGCGAGCGCGCCCACCACCGAGGCGGCCATCACGCCCGCCGCCGCGCCGCCGAGGATCGCCGCGCCGCCCGCCGCGACGCCCGCCGCGGTGAGCTTCGCGTGGGAGCCCTCCTTCGGGGCCGAGGCGCTGAGCGAGAAGCCGCCGTCGGCGTCGAGGTGCGCGACGTGGAGCACGGCGCGGCTCCAGAGCACGGTCACCTCGACCACCGAGGCGCGGACGTCTTCGACCTGCGCGGCGTCGAGCTCGTAGCGCTTCACGAGCTGCCAGACGGCGTCGTCGGGGTTGTGCGGGAGCGATGAGACAGACGTCGGCGTGGGCTTCGACATGGGCGATACCTCCCCGCGCCATGCGATCCCCCCGGATCACTGCGCGGTCGGGTTCACTGACACGCGGCCCGCGAGCGGGTTCCGACGACCCGGAAAATTCCTTGGGTCAGTACTCGGCCCAGCGCTGGTCGACGGTGGGCGCGTCGGGGCCCGGCTTCATCAACGTATAGTGCGCGACCCTGCCCTCGGGCGCGGCGCCCACAGAGCCCACGCACACCACGGTGACGTCGTCGAGCGCGCGCACGAAGGGGACGTGCCCCGCGCCGCAGATCACCACGTCGGCCGGGTCGCCGCCGAGCGCCGCCATCAGCTCGTCGTCGTCGAGGTCGGCGGTGATCGCCTCGTCGGGGTCGCGCGGAGAGCCGTGCACCACCACCCACTCGGTGCCGTCGGGGAGTTCCAGCCGCAGCGCCTCGGGCAGCCGCTTCAGCCGCGCGAGGATGAGCTCGCCGAGCGCCTCTTTCGTCTGCCGGAAGCGCGAGACGGCCTCGGCCTCGTCGGGGCTCTGCGGCCGCAGCTTCGCCGGGTCGATGGTCGCGAGCGCGCGGTCGCTCGTGCCGCGCACGCAGCGCGCGCCGACGTCCTGCAGGCGCTTCCACACCTCGAGGGGCTCGGAGCCCTGCAGGAGCAGGTCGCCCGCGACGAAGATCCCCGACGCGCCCGCGTCTCGGATGGCCTCCAGCGCGGCGTCGAGCGCCTCGAGGTTGCCGTGTACGTCGGCGATGAACGCGCGGGGGCCCCTCGCGACGTCGACGCGCCATGTCTGTTCGGTGGCCTCGGCCATAGGCCCGCACTTCTACCAGCGCCGCGCCCCCCGCGCCGCTGTACTACGCGCTGAGGTCGGCGCTCACCGGCGCGTGGTCGCTGCGGCGGGCCTCGCGCACGATCTCGACCTTCGTCGCGCGGCGCTTGTCGCCCTCGCGCACCACGAAGCTGTACCCCGCCCAGATCACCACCGTGCCCGGCACCGGCACCTTTCCCGAGCGCGCCCCGAGGAAGCCGCCCAGCGACCGGTAGTCGCCGTTCTCAGGGAACTCGATCCCGAGCGACTCGCCGAGCGACTCGACGTCCATCGACGCGCGCGCGATCCAACGCCCGTCGGAGAGCGGCACCAGGTCTCGCTCCTCGCCCTGGGTGTCGTGCTCGTCTTCGATCTCGCCCACGATCTCTTCGAGGATGTCTTCGAGCGTCACCAGCCCCACCAGCGCGCCGAACTCGTCGACCACCACCGCGAGGTGCGTGCGGTCGGACTGCAGCTCGCGCAGCACCGACAGCACCGGCTGCGTGTCGACCACCACCACGGGCTTGCGCGCCACCTCGGCGAGCGAGCGCCGCCCGTCGCCGCCCTGCGTCGCGAGGCGGAAGACGTCCTTCGCGACGAGCACGCCGACCACGTTGTCGATCGCGCCGCGGTAGAGCGGCACGCGAGAGTGGCCCTCGTCGGCGAGCCTGCGCACCGCGTCGTCGAAGGGCGTCTCGGCGTCGAGCGCCACGATCTGCGTGCGCGGCACCATGATCTCTCGCGCGGTGCGCTGCTTCACGTCGAAGACGTTCTGCAGCATCTGGCTGCTCACCGGGTCGACGGCGCCCGACTCCTGCGCGGCCTCGACGACGTACTCCACCTCGCGCTCGGTCATCGACGGCGGCTCCGACGGGCGACGCACCGCCATGCGCCGCGAAGCCCAGCGGGCGAGGAGCAGCATCGGCGCCGCGATGGGCGCCAGGAGCGCCGTCACCGGCCTCGCGAAGCGCAGCGCGCGCGGCGCGATCACCCGCGCCCACCGACGCCCCACGGTCACCGCGAACTCCGTGAGGAGCCCGTAGGTGAGGGCGATCCCCAGCACCACCACGACGATCTCCCAGGTGCGGGCCTGGTCGGCGAGCACGGCGCGGGTCGCGAGGGCCGTGGCGGCCACGGGCGAGAGCACCCTCCCCGCGAGCAGGCGCGAGAGCGTCGGCGCGGGGTCTTCGAGGTAGCGGGAGAGGTGAGGGTTGTGGTCGCCGAGCTCGTCGCGCAGGGCGAGCAGCCGGGCCTCGGGGAGCGCGAGCAGCGCGGCTTCGATGCCCGCGAAGAAGGCGCCGAAGAGGATGAACGCGAGCGAGACGCCCAGGGCGGTCAGGAGGGGCCCCATGACCTCCTCGATCGGGCGGGCGTGGTCGGTTCACGCGGGGGCGCGAACGCCCCGCGCGGTGTTGAGCTCCGTCTTGGAGGAGCGGACGGTTCTGGACCCATCGCGGTTGTGCCCCACAGCGTCGGGCAGGCGGCCACGGTAACACCCGAACCCCGACGGTCAAGCGAACGACCGGCCGCAGGGGCGTCGCGCCGCGGGACAGACAATGGCCGAGCGACGGTCACGGACGTTGACCGCGGTGGGCGCGGGGCGTACCTCCGGGGCGGTCACAACAACCATGCTGCTGTCGCTGCAGGTGAGGGACCTCGCGATCATCGACGAGGTCGAAGTGTTCTTCGGCGAGGGGCTCAACGTCGTCACGGGAGAGACCGGGGCGGGCAAGAGCATCCTCATCGACGCGCTCGGTCTCGTGCTCGGGGCGCGCGCCTCGGCGGGTGACATCGTGCGCACGGGGGCGTCGCAGGCCGAGGTCACGGCGGTGTTCTCCGTCGCGCCCGACGACCCGCGCCGCGCGCGCTTCGAAGAGGCAGGCATCGGGTGGGACGACGAGCTCGTCGTGCGCCGGGTGGTGGCCAACGAGAAGACGGGCGGCCGCGCGAGGGCGTACCTCAACGGCCGGCTCGTCTCGCTGGCGCAGCTCGCGTCGCTCACCGCGGGGCTCGCCGACGTGACCTCGCAGCACGACCAGCAGACGCTCACCGACCCGATGACGCACCTGTCGCTCCTCGACGCGTCGGGGGGCCTCGACGCGCAGCGCGCGGCGGTGGCCCGCGCGCACGCCGAGCTGTCGTCGGCGACGCAGCGGCTCGACCAGACGCTGCGCGCGCTGCGCGACCGCGCCGACCGCGAAGACCTCCTGCGGTACCAGGTGAAGGAGATCGACGACCTGGGGTTGGAGCCCGAGGCCGAGACCCGGTGGGCGCAGGAGCGCGACCTCCTGCGCCACGCGGTGAAGCTCGCCGACGGCACGGCCGAGGCTGAGGACATCCTCTACTCGCGCGACGGCGCGGTGCTCGACGAGATGTCGGCCGCCATCGACGCGATGACGAAGCTGGTCGACGTCGACCCCGCGCTCGCGGGCCCGCGCGACCTCAGCGAGCAGGCGCGCACGCTGGTGGCCGAGGCCGCGCGGGAGCTCGGGCGCTCCGCGCGCGGGGTGCGCGCCGACCCCGAGCGCCTCGCGGAGCTCGAAGACGCGCTGCAGCGCCTGTCGCGGCTCAAGCGGAAATACGGCGGCACCGTCGAGGAGATCCTCGCGTTCCGAGACAAGGCGCGGCGCGAGCTCGACGCGCTCGAGGGCGGAGAGGCCCGCGTGGCGGAGCTCGAGGCCGCGGTGGAGGCGCTGCGAGAGCGCGCGCGGCGAGACGCGAAGGCGCTGAGCGACGCCCGGCGCGCGGCGGCGGTGCGGCTCGGCGACGCGATCGGTCGCGAGCTGGCCTCGCTGAGCATGGGCGGCGCGCGGGTGGTGGTCGACGTCGCGCACGTGTCGCCCGCGAGCGCCGACCTGCAGGTCGACGGCGCGCGGCTCACGGCGACGGGCATCGACCGGGTGGAGTTCCTCATCGCGGCGAACCGAGGGGAGGACCCGCGGCCGTTGCGGAAGATCGCGTCGGGGGGAGAGCTGTCGCGCGCGCTCCTCGCGATCAAGCGGGTGCTCACCGACGTGGGCCCGCGCACCTTCTACGTCTTCGACGAGGTCGACTCGGGCGTCGGCGGCGCCGTCGCCGAGGTCATCGGCCAGAAGATCAAAGACGTCGCGCGTCGCAACCAGGTCTTGTGCATCACGCACCTGCCGCAGATCGCGGTGTACGGCGACCGGCACTTCGTGGTGAGCAAGGGCGAGGTGGGCGAGCGCACGGTGTCGACGGTGCGCGCCCTCGACGAGCGCGAGCGCCTCGACGAGGTCGCGCGGATGCTCGGCGGGATCCGCGTGACCGAGCGCACGCGCGAGGCCGCGGCCGAGATGCTCCGCAGCGCCGCCGACGTCGGTTAGGGTTGGCGCGCGGTCGGGCTCGCGGGAGGCGCCGCCGCGGGCGTGGGCGTGTACTCGGCTAGGGCGTACGCGTCGATGATGAGCGCGATGACGTAGCCCACGCTCGCGCCGATGATCATCGGGCCCGCGGGGTTGCGGTCGACGCCGTCTCCGACGGTGACGGCGGCGTAGGCGCTCAGCGCGCCGACGCCCGCGACGCCCGCGCGGATGAAGAAGTCTCCGAGCGCGGTCATCGGTCGGCGGTGGATGAGGTGCACGGTGGGCCCGCCGAGGAGCGCGACGCCGCCGCCGATGCCGCCGACGACGGGCTCTTCGGCGAGGAGGCCGCCCGCCATGATGGCCGTCGCGGCGAGGTCGACGAGGAGCGTCTGCGCGGCGTAGCTGCGGGTCGGCGGCGCGCGGCGCACCACGCGGCGCGGCGGCGCGAGGACGAGCGGGCAGGCGCAGAGGTCGAGGCCCGAGCCCTGGGCGTTGCAGGTCTGGGTGCCCTCTCCGCCGCCGGGGCAGGCGCAGCGGAGCTGCTGGCCCGGGATGCACACCCGCGCGGGCTGGGGCGGCGCGGGCGGCGGAGGCGGCGGCGCGGGCTGCGGGCGCGGCTGGAACGCGAGCGTCGCGGTGGACTCTCCGCGCGCCGTCACGTCGAGGCGGGCGTGGTAGTCGAGGATCGAGGGCGCGGTGGCCTCGACCTCGACGGCGCCGGGAGCGAGCGGGTACGCGACGCCCCAGAGCGCCGGCGGAAGCTCCGCGCCGTTCACGCGCACGCGCAGACCCTCGGGCGGCGACGGAGGGACGTTCACCACGAGGCTCCCCACGCGGCCCTCGGCGCGCGACGCGACGGCGCGGCAGGTCGCGAGGATGCGCGCGCGGAAGCGCAGGCGCGGGTCGGCCTCGGCCTCGCGCACGCAGTTGCGGGCGTGGTCGAGGGCGTCGACGGGGCGGTCGATGGCCTCGCTCTCCTGCGCGACCATCATGCGGAGCGACGGGGTCGAGCGGATCTGCACGGCGCGGCCCCCGAGGTCGGCGGCGAGCGCGTGGTCGCCCGCGCGTCGCGCGGCCTCGGCGCGGCGGATGAGGTCGCGGCGGGCGAGCTCCGCGGGGCTGTTCTGCGCCAGCGCGACGGAGGGCGCCGCGAGGAGGCCGAGCGCGAGCGCGGCGCGAGCGAGGGTGCGCGGTGCGGTCACGGTGCGTTGATAGACCGCGGCGCGGGGCGAAGGGAAGCGCCCGGGGCGAAAGCTTCACCCCCGAGCGCGCGGTCGGGTAGAAGCGTCACCCCCTATGGCCAGACCGACGAAAGATTCGCGCCTCGACGAGGCCTCGCGCGACGCGCTGCGCGCCGCGTGGGAGCTCGTCGAGCCTCAGCTTCAGACCATCCCCGCCGAGCGCTTGCAGCCCGAGGGCCCCGACCCCCGCGCGGTGCTCGCCGCGGCGCAGCCCGTGGCCGCGTTCGTGATGGAGCCCGAGTCCGCCGCGCGCTTCGCGAAGCTCCCGGCGGAGCTCTTCGACCCGGGTCAGCCCAAGGCCCTCGCGGCGTTGGTGGGCGCGCTCCGGTGGGCGGTGATCCAGCGCGACGCGGCCCGCGAGGCGCAGGGCGAGGCCGTGCTCGACGACGCGCTCGCGGAGAAGTCCAACAGCCTCCGCACGCGCATGTCGAAGGTGGTGCTGCACTACTTCGAGGACGACCCCGAGATCGGCCCGTCGCTGAAGAACCTCGGCCGTCGCCGCGGCCACGCCGCGCTCGCGCAGGACCTCCGTCAGCTCGCGGCCCTCTACGAGCAGCGCCGCGACGTGGTGGAGCGCGACCCGAAGTACTGGCAGCCGGGCGACATCGACGACGCGCGCGCCGCCGCGGGCTCGTCGAAGAGGCCGTGGAGCAGGCCGTGGGCGACGCCGCCCGACGGTGGGACGACGCCATCGCCCGCGCGCTCACGCTCCTCGCGCCGGTCTACGAAGAGGTGCGCGCGGCGGGCCGCTTCCTCTGGCGTCAGGACGACGAGGTCGAGCGCTTCGCCGCCCTGCCAGGGGCGCGGCCGGCCGCGGCGGGCGAACGCCAACCCCAGCGCGAGCAGCGACGAGAGCGCGCCCGCGTAGCCCCCGCTCGCCGCGCGAGGGCTCGCCGCGCAGCTCACGCCGCCGCGAAGGCCCCGGTCGTCACCCAGCCCGAGCGCGCCGTCGGCGGGCGGGTCGTCGGCCGGGGCGGGTCGTCGGCGGCGGGCGCGCCTCCGTCGGTCACGGTGGGCGTACCCGCGTCGGCGCGCGTGGGCGCCCCCGCGTCTTGAGAGGGCGTGGGGTCCGTGGGCGCGCCCGCGTCTCCGTCGGGCGTAGGCGCGGTGGGGGCCTCGACGCCGATGGCCCACGGGCCGCGGTCGTTGTGCGCGCCGCGGTTCACGCCGCGGATGTCGTCGACCACGAAGAAGGGCGACGCGCTCACGGCGATGCCGCTGTCGAAGGCGGGGCTGTTCTCGGCGGGCGTCATCGCGCGCACCAGGGTGGCGCGGTCGGTCTCGTCGGCGACGGCGATCATCGGGTCGGCCACGAGGTGGCCGGGCTGCGACGCGAGGGTGATGAGCGACGCGGCGGGCACGCGCGCGCCGTTGTTCCAGAAGAGGTTGTGGCTGGTGGTGAAGGCGTTGACCCCGTGCCCGCCGCTGCGGCGGAAGGGGTCGGGCATGTCGCCGCGCGTGTCGAGGAAGATGTTGTTCACCGCGCGCACGTTCTCGCTGCGCGCCGCGGGCCCGCTCCCGGGTCGGAACTGCACGATGGCCGACCCGTCGACGTTCACGAAGAGGTTGTTGGCGATCGACGCGTTGCTCGCGTCGTAGACGGCCACGCCGCCCGCGGCGCCCCCGAGGAGGATGTTGTTCCTGAAGATCAGGTCGTAGGCCTCGAAGCGCTCGCCGCCGAGGATGTCGCTGTCGGTCACGCCGCCGAGCCCGACCATCGGGTCGGCCGCGCCGTCGCGCTGGCCCGAGATGAGGTTGCGCTCGAACACCACGCCGCGGGAGCCGCCCTTGGCGTACATGAGCGAGCCGCCGCCGTCGTGGATCCACGAGTCGCGCACGACGATGTCGTCGACGTCGACGAAGTCGATGCACTCCTGGTAGGGGTTCTCGGAGCTGTTGCGGCGGCCGGGGCGCGCGATCTCGGACGACTCGATGTAGATGCTGCTCGACTGGTTGACCTTCACCACGTCGCCGTCTTGCCCGGCGTCGTGGGCGAAGACGTTGCGCAGCCAGATGTGGTGCGAGCCGCCGTCGATGTGGATGACGTTGTTGTCGGCGCCGCGGACCTCGAGCCCGTCGAACACGAGGTAGCGGGCCTCGTCGCCGATGCGCAGCGACTCGCTCCCGCCGTTGATCACCGCGCGGCGCGGGCCGTCGGCCGAGAGCACGGTGATGGGTCTGGCCTCGGTGCCCTGGGCTGAGATCCACCCTCCGCCGCGGTACGTGCCCGCGCGGACCATCACCCTGTCTCCGGGGCGCGCGCGCTGGAGGGCGGTGACGATGGTGTCGAGGGGAGCGGCCATCGTCCCGGCGTTGCCCGAGCGGCCCGTCGGCGCGACCCAGAGGTCGGTGGCGAACGAGGGCGCTGCGTACATCGACAGGGCGACGGCGACCAGGAGGGACGCGGACCGCACAGCGCATCCTTGTTACGACAACTCCGCACCCGTCTCCAAGCCTCGCGCCGACTTCTCGGGGGTGATGGCGGGGCTTGTGGTACGAGTCGCACCCCATGGAGCAGGGCTCGCGCGGTCGCCGCCTCGCCGCCGCGGCGCTGGTGATCGCCGGGGTGCTGGCGCTCTACCGCCCGCTCCTGTGGGGCCGCGCGCTCATGGTGCGCGACCTCTCGCTCTGGGTGGTCCCCTCGCGCTGGCTGCTGCGAGAGTCCCTCCGCCACGGCGCCCCGCCCGCGTGGAACCCCTGGGAAGGCATCGGCTTCCCCGTCGCGGCCGACCCCCTCATCACGGCCTTCTATCCCCCCGCGGTCGTCACCCTCGCGCTGCCCCTCGCGTGGGGCACGAGCCTCCTCCTCGTCGCGCACGTGCTCCTCGGCGCGCTCGGCTCCTACGCCCTCGCGCGTCGCCTCGGCGCGCTCCCCTTCGCCGCGGCGGTGGGCGGCCTCGCTTGGGGCCTCGCCGGGCTCGTCGGCAGCGAGATCCCCGCGGGCGCGCGGCTCTTCCCCGCCGCGTGGATCCCGCTGGCCTGCCTCGCCGCGCACCACCTCGGCGCGGCGGCGCGCGCGTCTCGACCGTGGCTCCTCCCCGCCCTCGCGCTCGGCGCGTGCGGCGCGATGATGATCCTCACCGGCGAGGTCTTCGTCACGCTCATGGGCGCGATCCCCATCGCCGCCTTGCTCGCGGTGGGCGCGGTCGAGCCCGTCGAGGGCGAGGCGTCGGCGAGCCCACGCGCCGCCGTCGGACGCGTCGCGCTCGGCGTCGGCGCAGCGGCGGTGCTCGCGCTCCTGGCGTCTGCGCCCTCGTGGCTCCCCGCGGTCACCCTCGTCGCGAGCACCCCGCGCGGCCACGCCTACGACGCCTCGGCGCTCAACCTCTGGTCGCTGCACCCGCTGCAACTGGTCGACCTCGTGGGGCCTCGCGCGACCCTCGACGCGGCGATCCGCACCGGGCACCCGTCGCTGATGCGGCTCATCGGCCGAGACATCTTCTACGCGACGGTCTACGCGGGCGCGTCGGTGGTGGCCCTCGCGGTGGTCTCGCTGCGCCGTCGCGGGGCGCTCGCCGCGCGCGTCGCGGTGGGCGTCGCGGTCCTCGGCGCGCTGATGGCGCTCGGGGGCTACACCCCCGTGCTCGGCGTGATGCGGGCGGCGCTGCGGCCCTTCGCGTACATGCGCAGCCCGATGAAGTTCCTGCTCGTGGCGCAGCCGATGATCGCGCTCGCCGCGGCGCTCGGGGCCGACCGGGTGCTCCGCGAGCGGGTGGGGCTCGCGCGCCTCGCGGGCTTCGCGGCGGCGCTGGCCGTCGTCGCCGCGGCGTCGTGGGTGTGCGTCGAGCGCGCCGTGGCCGTGCCGATGGTGACGGGCTGCGTCGGGGGCGCGCTGCGGGTCGGCGTGCTCGCGCTCGCGGTCGCCGCGGTGAAGCGCTGGGGCGCGCGCGCGGCCGTCGCCCTGCCGCTGGTGGTCGCGCTCGACCTCGGGGCGGTGTCGGAGACGATCCTCACGTGGGAGCCTCCGTCGCGCTCGGCGGGGGAGCCCGCGCTCGCCGCGGTGGTCCGTCGCGAGGCCACGACGAGCCAGCGCGGCCCCGCGCCGCCGAGGATGTTCCGCTCGGAGCGGGTCACCGAGGTGGTGCCGGGGCAGGTGTTGCGCGACCCCACGCTGCGCAATCGAGAGACGCTGCGGCCGAAGCACAACGTGCCCGCGGGGATCGGCGTGCTCAACGGCTACGACGCGGCGATGCCCGACGCGGTCGACCGGCTCGCGCGCTCGGGCCGCGTGGCGGCGCTGCGGCTCCTCTCGACGGACCTCGCGCTGATCACCGGCGACCGCGCCCCGCCCGGCACGCACGCCGTCGGCGCCCCCGTCGCGGGGACGCACCTCTACGCCGTCGACGACCCGCTCCCGCGCGCCTTCGTGGCGCACGCCGCGAGCGAAGACGTCCCCGCGCGCCTGTCGCACCTGCTCGACGAGGAGGTGCTGATCGGGGCGCGCGTGGTGCTCGCGGCGCGAGACCTCCCGCGCGTGCCGTCGCGCGCGCCCACGCCGCGGTCGCCCTGCGCGATCACCCGATGGGCGCCGGGGGATGTCACCCTCCGCTGCGACGCGAGGCTCCCCGGGATCGCCGTGCTGGTGGAGCAGCACGCGCCGGGGTGGTCGGCCACCGTCGACGGCCGCGCCGCGGAGGTGGTGGCCGTGAACCGCGTCGCGCTGGGCGTGCCGGTGCGCGAGGGGGCTCACGAGGTGCGGCTGACCTACGCGACGCCGGCCCTGGGCGCTGGGGTGGCGCTGGGGGCGCTGGGGCTCCTGGCAGGGGTCGCGGCGGGGCTGTGGGGCCTGCGGCGAAGGTTGACGCGCGAGGAGGGCGGGGCGTAGAAGCCCCCGCCGGTGACGTGTGACCGACGCGACCTCCCCGAGCCCTCCCGAGCAGGCGCCCACGCGGCCCCGCTCGCCGATGGGGCGTAGGGCGGTGGCGGTCACCGCCACGCTCCTCACGGGGTGGCTCATCGTGCACGGCGCGGGGGTGATCTACCGCGACGTGTTCGAGGTGCCACCCGGGCCCGTCGCCGACGCGAGCTGCGCCGCGGGGATCCGTCGGCTGCACCACGCCTTCTCGATCGTGTGGCAGTCGCGGCGATCGGGCGAGGCGGTCGCGGTGCCGCCCAACCTCGAGCGAGACCTCCGCGCGCTGCGCCCCGTGTGCGAGCGCGAGGGCGAGGCCGCCCTCGAGGGGTGGGACCACCTCGCGCGCTGGCGATACCGGGCCGAAGGCCAGTCCGCGCTGTGGCGCGACACCCTCCATCACGACGCCGAGCGCGCGCTCGGATACGCAGGTACCCGTCCATGACCGACACCGAATCGTTCGCGTCCTTCGAACTCGGCGACGCCCTCACGCGCGCCCTCGCCGAGGTCGGGTACGTCTCCCCCACCGTCGTGCAGCGCGCGACCTTCGAGCTCGTCTCCAAGGGCCGCGACGTGATCGTGCAGAGCCGCACCGGCAGCGGAAAGACGGCAGCCTTCGCGATCCCCCTGCTCGACAAGGTGCTCCGCCCCGAGCCCGGCCAGCAGGCCCTGGTGCTCTGCCCCACGCGCGAGCTCGCCCTTCAGGTCGCGGGCGAGTTCGAGCGCCTCGGGCGCTACGCGGGCATCACCGTCGCGGCGGTCTACGGCGGCGCCGGGATGCAGCCCCAGGTCGACGCCCTGCGCGCGGGCGCCCAGGTGGTGGTGGGCACGCCGGGCCGCGTGCTCGACCACCTCCGCCGCGGGACCCTCAACGTCACGGGCCTGCGCGCGGCCGTGCTCGACGAGGGCGACGAGATGCTCTCCATGGGCTTCGCCGAGGAGCTCAACGCCATCCTCGAGCGCCTGCCGCGCAACCGGCAGATGCTGATCTTCTCGGCCACGATGCCCGACGCGATCCAGCGCATCGCGCAGCGGCACCAGCGCGACCCCGAGACCATCGCGCTCTCGAGCGACAACATCGCCCCCGACGGGATCATCCACCACGCGTATTTCTCCGCGGCGGGCTCGCACGCGCCCGACCTCGTGAAGATCCTCGAGATCGAGCGCCCCGACGCGGCGCTGGTGTTCTGCAACACCAAGGCAGAGACCGAGGCCATCGCGCGCGCGCTCCAGGCCCACGGCCTGCGCGCGGAGTTCCTCAACGGCGACATGGCCCAGGGCGACCGCGAGCGGGTGATGGGCCTGCTCCGCGAGGAGAAGCTCCAGTACCTCGTCGCCACCGACGTCGCCGCGCGCGGCATCGACGTGCCGCACCTCACGCACGTCATCAACGTGGGCTTCCCCGAGTCGCCGGAGAACTACGTGCACCGCACCGGGCGCACGGGCCGCGCGGGGCGCACGGGCACGGCCATCTCGCTCGTGGGCCCGCACGACATCGGCAACCTCTACCTCCTGCGGCTCACCTACGGGATCCGCCCCATCGAGAGGGAGCTCCCCACCGAGGCCGACCAGCGCACCCGGCGCGAGATCGACCGGCTGAACCTCCTGATCGAGGCCTTCCCCGCGGCGCCCTCGGACGAGGCGCTCGCGCTCGCGAAGCGCGTGCTGGTGCACGACGACGCCGAGCGGCTGATCGCGTCGCTCGTGGGCGCGTTCTTCGACCTGCAGCCTCGCAAGGCGGTCGCGCCGCAGCCCCAGCCGCAAGCGCAGCCGCAGCCCGAGCGCCGTGAGCCCCGCGAGCGCCGCGAGCCCAGAGAGGCGCGGGAGCGCCGCGACGACCGGCGCGACGACCGCGGTCCGCGCGAGTCGAGGGAGCGCCGCGACGACCGACGCGAGGCCCGCCCGCCCCGGGAGCGCGGGCCCGAGGTCGCGCCGCCCGAGGTCGCGCCGCCTGAGAACACGCAACCCGAGAACACGCCGCCCGAGGCGAGCGCCGAGGCCCAGCCCGAGCGCCGCGAGCGCCGCGGGCGCGACCGCGACCGCAGGCCGACGGAGCCCGAGCCGCCGCGCAGGCTCGACGTGCGCCACGGCGACGCCAACGCGCGCGTCGACGAGGTGGTCGAGGAGCCCCTGGAGATGGACGAGCTCCGCCTCGCCGTGGGGCGCAAGGACGACGTGCGACCCGGCGAGCTCGCGCGGATGATCCGCGAGGCGACGGGCCTGTCTCGGCGTGAGGTGGGGCGCATCCACCTGCGCGACCGCGTGAGCCTCGTCTCTGTGCCCGCCGACCGCCTCGACGAGGTGATCGAGGCGCTCAAGGACCGCACCTGGAACGACCGCCCGCTCGCCCCCGAGCGCGGCCGGTCTGCGGGGCCCACCCTCGCGAGCGAGGCGCCGCCCGCGCCCGCGCCGGCTGAAGAGCCCGCGACCTGAGGAGACGCCCTGGTGCGCGCTCGCTTCGCCGCGGTGGCGTCGGTGGCCTTCGCCCTCGGCTCGGCGGCGGCGATCCGTCTCGGCCACGCCGACCCGCCGACGGAGCCCGCGCGCGGGCCGCGGCTGTCGCTCGACGAGTGCCTCCAGCGCGCCGAGCGGAGCTACCCCGGCCTCGTGGCCGCGCGGCACAAGATCGGCGCGTCGCGGGCGCAGCTCGACGAGGCGTGGGTCGCGCCCTTCTTGAACATCTCGAGCTCGGGCTTCTTCTCGCTCGCGCCCTACGCGCGCGGCAACGCGACCTACTCGCCCGACTCCTTCGGGCAGAATCCGCTCACCACGGGCACCGGCTACATCCTGCGCGCCCAGGCCGAGACGGGCGTGCCCATCTCTCCGTGGACGTGGGTGCGCCTCGGCCACGTGCGCGACGCCGCCCGCGCGGGCGTGCGCGTCAGCGAGGAGGAGCACCGCCGCGCGCGGCTGGAGCTGCGCACCAACGTGCGCCGCGCGTACTTCGGCCTCCAGTTCGCCCGCGACGCGCTCTACCTCCTCGACCGCGCCGACGGATACCTCCGACAGGCCCGCGAGCAGCTCGAGGCGAACCTCTCGCAAGACGGCGGCACGGCCACCGCGAACGACCAGCGGCAGCTCGCGCTCGAGGGCTTCACCCTCGACGCCCGCCGCGCCGAGGCGCAGCAGAAGGAGCGCGTCGCGCGCGTGACGCTCGGCCTCCTCACGGGCGTGGGCGAGGCCGTCGACATCCCCGACGAGCCGCTGTGCCCGCTGCGCGCCGACCTCGGGCCCGCGAGCCGGTGGATCACCCGCGCCAGCCTCAACCGCCCCGAGGTCGCGATGCTGCGCGCGGGCGTGTCGGCGCGCAGGGCCGCGTTGGAGGTCCAGCGCACGCGTATCTTCCCCGACCTGGCGTTGGGGGTGAGCGCGGCCTTCTCGACGGCGCCCACCATCGCCGACCAGTTCAACCCCTTCTCCGCGAACAACTCCAACTTCGCCTTCTGGGGCGCGGGCGTCGCCCTGCGGTGGAACTTCGAGCCCCTCGCCAACATCCAGCGCGTCCGTCGGCTCTCTGAGGAGCTGTCGATGACCGAGGCGCAGCAGCGCCTCGCGCTCGGCGCGATGGCCCTCGAGGTCACCGAGGTGTACGAGCGCGCCGTCGCCGCCGACCGCAGGGAGCGCGCGTGGGCCCAGGGCGAGCGCGTCGCCTACGAGTGGTTCACCGCGGTCTTCACCGAGTACCAGGCCGGGGCGAGCGAGGTGTCGACCATCGTGATCCCGCTCCAGCGCTACCTCACCACGCGCTACTCGCACCTCGAGTCGATGCACGACCTCGACGTCGCCCTCGCGCAGCTCGCGCAGGCCGTGGGAGACCCCGACGTCGACGCGCGCCCCGACCCCGAGTGCGCCGCGGCCATCGAGGCCACCGCGCCCGCGCCCACCGTCGACGAGAGCGAGGTCGACCGTATCTTGCGCGAGTCGCTGGGCGAGGGGGGCGACGCGGGCGTCGCGGCTACGCCTGACGCCAGTGCGGAAGGTCGAGGCGCCACGCCGAGCGCGGCCCGAGACGCCGGCGCGAGGCCCGCGGCGCCGCGTCGGTGAATGGGCGCGGGGCGCGAGGCGTTCCGGTACGAGGCTCGCTGGAGCCCACAGGTGAAACGATGCAGAACCGACGAACGAATTCGCGCGCGCTGGGCCTCGGCCTCGCGGTCGCGCTCGGGCTGAGCGCGTGGGCCGGAGCGGTCGACGCGCAGCCGCGGCAGGGCCCGCGGCAGTGGATCGAGACGCGCCACGCGGCGGTGAACCAGCTCCTGCGCACGAGCGGAGACGCGGGGCCGGGGGAGCGGCAGCGCGCGGCGGTGTCGCGGATCTTGAACGAGATGATCGACGTCGACGAGCTCGCCCGCCGCGCGCTGGAGCCCCTCTGGTCGCAGCGCACGCCCGCGGAGCAGCAGGAGTTCGTGGGCCTCTTGCGGCAG
>JAWKRC010000021.1:0-128680 GCA_041389825.1 Polyangiales bacterium
CGCGACCACCGCGCCCGCGCCCGCGCAACCCGCCACCACCTTCAACACTCGCCGTCGGTCGACCATCACCAGCTCCATCGCACGGACAGGGACGTCACGCCGTCGCGCCGTGCGCGCGACGCGGCGCTCCCCCCAGACTGGGCGGGCGGCTCAGACCGCGGCGGCGCGCGTCGACGACGTGACGCCGTTGGCGGGCTTCACGGTGATCTCGCCCGAGGCCACGGTGACCTCGAAGTGCTGCAGGTCGGTGGTCGCCGGCCCGAGGATCACCGCGCCGTTGCCGTCGAAGCGCGCGCCGTGGTTCGGGCAGCGGAAGGACCCGGTCATGCTCTGCGTGCAGCCCGACGCCGCCGGCGTGCAGGCCGAGCCCGACGACTGGAACTCGATCTCGGTGCCCTCGTGCGTGCACACCGCGCTGAAGGCGAAGTAGCCCGACGCGTCGCGGCCGACGATCACCCCCTGCGCCGAGAAGAGCTTGTAGAGCCCCACGGGGAACTCCGCGACGGTGCCCGCGGAGAAGGGGTCGGTGCTCATCGAGTAGCCGCCGCCGCAGCCCCCCGCCGCGCCGCCCACCACCACCATCGCGGTGCCGACGCCCACCATCTCGAGGAACCTCCGGCGGTTCACGCCGCCCTCGCACCTGCGCTCGCTCATGGTCTGAACTCCTTTGCCGACATCGTTGTCGGGCGAGCGGAACCTATTCAGACAAAAGCCGACGCGCCACAAGCTTTTTATCTGGCTACCGCGCTGGCCATCCATTCGACATCGAAGTCCGCGGGCTTTTGTGAGCTTGTGGAATTTTGACACATGACGCCCGGCATGGGCCCGCCGAGCGCCGCCGCCGCGCGCTGGATGCCGCGACGAAAACCGCTGTATACGTAGGGAATCACGCTCGCTGGCTCCTGATTCTCACTCGCAGCATCCACCCCCCTCGGAGAGAAAATGCGCCCCGGATCATTTTTCGTGAAGGCCGAGGTCGCTTGTCGCCATGCACGGCACATGACCTCGTCGCGGCCTGTGTCTTCAATGAAGTTCATTTCGGTGTTGGCGGCGTGCTCGCTGGCGCTGTCGTGCTCGAGCCAGGTGACGTCGAGCGTCCCGCCGGCGACCGACGCGGGGCCCTCGGTGGCGACGGGCGTGCCCTGCGAGGTGGCCGACCTGCTCGCGCAGAACTGCCTGAGCTGTCACGGCAACCGCCTCGCCGAGGGCACGACCCTCCACCTGCTCACGCGCGAGCAGATCCTGGCGCCGTCGGCCTCGGACCCGACGCGCTCGAACCTGCAGCTCATGATCGCTCGGATGCGCGACACCAACCGCGCGACGGCGATGCCGCCCAACAGCCAGCTCCCCGACGCCGAGATCGCGCCCTTCGAGGCGTGGCTGGCCGCGGGCGCGGCGGGCGCGGCGTGCGACCGCGACGCGTCGACCCCGCCCGTCGACGCCGCGGCGTACCCGCCGGGCGGAGACCTGCCCTGCGAGGTGCAGGCCCTCCTCACGGCGGAGTGCAGCTCGTGCCACGGGGCCACGCCCACCAACGACGCGGGCGTGCCGCTGGTGACGCTCTCCGACCTGCGCGCAGACTCTCCGTCGGTGCCGGGGATGACCCTCGCGCAGCGGGCCGTGACCCGGATGCGCGCGACGGCGTCGACGATGCCCCCGTCGGGCGCGCTCCCCGCCGAGCGCGTGCAGCCCTTCGCCGACTGGGTGGCCGCGGGCGCGCCGGGCACCGTGTGCGAGGCGCCCCCCGTCGACCCCTTCTCGCTGCCCGAGCAGTGCACCTCGAACCGCCGGTGGACGGGCGGCAACCGCGAGTCGCCGGCGATGAACCCCGGGCAGGCGTGCATCAGCTGCCACAGCACCATGCGCGGCCCGCGCTACGCCTTCGCGGGGACCGTCTACGCGACCGGGCACGAGCCCAACAACTGCAACGGCGCCACGGGCAACGCGTCGGAGACCGTGCTGGTCGAGATCCGCGGCGCGAACGGCACGACGATCACCCTCGCGCCCAACGCGGTGGGGAACTTCTACACCCGCTCGGCGCTGCAGCTCCCGTACACGGCGCGGGTGATCGTGGGCGACCGCGAGCGGAGGATGAACACCCCGCAGACCAACGGCGACTGCAACACCTGCCACTCGGCCGCGGGCGCAGAGGGCGCGCCCGGGCGCATCGCGCTGCCCTGAGCGCCGTCGCGTCGGGGAAAACCCGCGGTCCCGCCGCGGGCAAGCCCTGATGGTCCGCCGCGCGCGAGAGGGGCTACCTCTTCGCCATGAGCTCGCCGCACCCGTACCCGCGCTTCGTCGAGGCCCTCCTGCGCCTGAACCGAGGCGGCGCCCTCTCGCAGCGGGTGTGCTGCGCCGCCGACGCGCTCCGCGACGTCGACGCGGCCCTCGTGCCCGATCACCACCGGGTGCTCCTGCGTCGGCTGGTCCAGGTCTCGTCGCCCGCGATGGTGTCGCTCGAGCCGCTCTCCGCCGACGAGACTCGCTTCTGGGCCCGCTGGATCACCGAGACCACCCTCGACCTCGCCCGCGAGGGCGCCCGCGAGGCCGGGGCGGCGCGCCGTCACGGGGGCGGGCTCGACGCGCGCCTCCATGACCGCGAGGCCGAGGGGCGGGAGCCCGACGCGAGGGCGCGCGTCAGCGGCGCGCCGGGCCCCTGACCTCACTGCGCGACGTAGCCGCCGTCGACGAGCATGGGGTGGCCGGTGACGAACGACGCCTCGTCGGAGCACAGGAAGAGCACCGCGGCGGCGACCTCCTCGGGGCGGCCGAGGCGCTTCACCGGGTGCAGCCCCTCGATCATGGCGCGCGCCTGCGGGTCGGTGGTGAGCCCCGCGTGGGCGAGCATCGGCGTCTCGATGAAGCCCGGGCACACGGCGTTGACGCGCACGCCCGCGGGGGCGACCTCGATCGCCGCGGTGCGGGTGAGCCCGAGCACGCCGTGCTTGGCGGCCACGTACGCCGACGCCGTCGCGAAGCCCACCGTGCCCAGGATCGAGGCGTTGTTCACGATCGCGCCGCGGCCCTGCGCGAGCATCTGCGCGAGCTGATGCTTCATGCACAGGAAGACCCCCGTGAGGTTCACCGCGAGCACGCGCTGCCACGCGTCGATGGGGTAGTCGGCGACGGGCGCCTGCGCACCACCGACACCCGCGTTGTTGAACGCGCAGTCGAGGCGACCGAAGGCCGACACCGTCGCCGCGACGAGGGCCTCGACCTGCGCGGGGTCGGAGACGTCGCAGGCGATGAGCCGCGCCTCGCCGCCCGCGCGGGTGATGGTCGCGACGGTCTCCTCGCCCGCGCCCGCGACGTCGGAGACGACCACCTTCGCGCCCTCGCGCGCGAAGGCGATCGCGGTCGCCTGACCGATGCCCGACCCGGCGCCCGTGACGAGCGCGACCTTGTCCGTGAAGCGTTGTGACATGGGACCTCTCCTCGCGGGCCGCGCGATGCACGGCGCAGGCCACGACCCTCGCCGCGAGCGCCGCGTCGCAGACCCGGTCTCGCTCGAGGTCGAGACCGCCGCGTCGCGCACGACGACCTCGTCCGCGGTCGCGCGGAGGCCCGCGTCAGCGACCTGTCGCCCCTCGGCATCGCTCGCAGCGCGTGGCGAACAAGGCGACGTCGGCGAACACCGACGCGAACGGACTGCGCCGCGTCGGAGGCCCCGCCGCTCCAAACACGGGACAAACCCTCGATGCGTTCGCGCCCTTGAGCAGTGGCCTGCACACTGCAACCAGCTCGGCCGTGAGACCTCTCTCGGCCCCCGACCGCCACCTCGCGGAGCTCCACGCGCGGATCGCCGCTGAGGACCCGGGGCCGATCGAGGAGACCCGTCGGCTCACGCCGATACCGAGCCAGTCATGGTTGCCGCAGCTCATCGACGAGCTGCCGCGGGTGACCGTGCGCCCCGCCGCGGAGCGCGCCGCGGGCGCAGACCTCGTGACCGAGCGGGTGCTGGGCGAGGGCGGGATGGGCGTGGTGACCCTGTGTCACCAGCGCTCGCTCACGCGCGACGTGGCGGTGAAGACCGTGCGCCCTGGAGACAACGCGCCGGCCGCGTCGCGCGCGCTGGTGGACGAGGCGCGGATCACGGGCTCGCTGGAGCACCCCGGGATCGTGCCGGTGTACTCGCTGGGGCTCGGGCCCGACGAGCTGCCGCTGATGGTGATGAAGCGGGTGTCGGGCACGGTGTGGCGCGAGCTCCTCTACGACCCCGAGCACCCGGGCTGGGCCGAGGCGAAGGGCGACCGGCTGGTGTTCCACCTCGAGGTGCTGCGGCGCGTGTGCGACGCGGTGCACTTCGCGCACAGCAAGGGCGTGGTGCACCGCGACCTGAAGACGGCCAACGTGATGATCGGCGCCTTCGGGGAGGTCTACGTGCTCGACTGGGGCATCGCGTGCCCCGTCGACACCTGCGACACGGCGGGCAGGCACATCGTGGGGACGCCCGCGTTCCTCGCGCCCGAGATGCTCGCGATCGACGACGCGCCGGTGACCACGCGCACCGACGTGTACCTCCTCGGCGGGATGCTCCACGAGGTGCTGATGGGGCGCCCGCGGCACGAGGGCCACGAGCTGATGAAGGTGCTGCACGAGGCGTGGCTGTCGGAGCCCTTCGACTACCCGCCCGAGGTCCCCCGCGAGCTCGCGGAGCTGTGCAACCGGGCCATGCGCAAGCACCCGGCGGAGCGCGTGACCGACGCCCGCGCCTTCGCCGACGCGATCGCCACCTACCTCGAGCACCGCGGCTCCGAGCACCTCGTCGAGGCCGCGATGGCGCGCGTCGAGAGGCTGCGGGCGCTCGCCCCGGGCGCGGACCCCACCGCCGCGCGGCGCCTCTGGGCCGAGGCCTCGTTCGGCTTTCGGCAGGCCGCCGAGGCGTGGCGCGGCAACCCCCGCGTCGCCGAGGGGACGCGCGAGGGCGCCTCGCTGATGGTGAGCCACGAGATCGCCGCGAGGGACCTCCGCGCGGCCGCCGAGCTCCTCTCGACCCTCGACCCCGCGCCGGCGCCGCTGTCCGAGGGGCTGTCCTCGCTCCGCGCCGCGCTCGACGCCGAGGCCGCGGAGCTCGCGCGGCTTCGCTCGCTGGCGCGAGAGCTCGACGTGAAGGTGTCGGCCTCGGAGCGCGCTCGCCTCGCGGCGGTCGCGGCGATCGCGACGGCCGTGCTCACCCCGCTCGCGCTGCTGACCTTCGCGCGCTGGGGCGCCGCTCCGACCTACGGCGCGCTCGCGCTCGCGCCCCTCGCGCTCGCGGCGCTGGCGGGGGCCGCGACGTGGCGCTGGCACCGGGTGCTCCTGCCGAACCGCGCGAGCCAGGGCCTGGTCGCGACGCCCTTCGTGGTGCTGGCGGGCGCGGCGCTGCACCTCTGGATCGGCGCCCGGCTGGGCCTCTCGATGGGCGCCGCCGTCGCGGCCGCGATGCTGATGGGCGCGGCGGTCTTCACGATCATGGGCGTCGTCGCGGACCGCAGGTTGTTCGTGGTCGCGGCCACCGCGCTCACGGCGACGCTGGTCGGGGCGGCGTACCCAACGGCGGCGCTCACCGTCGCGGCGGTGACCGCGCTGGCCGCGATGACCGAGGTCGCGCTGATCTTCCGCTCGTTCTCGCGCGACCACGCGGAGCCCGGCGCCGGGGTGTAGCGTGGGCCCGGGCGCGCGGCCAGCGAGGTCACGCGCTGCCGAGGTAGGGCGCCGCGAAGGGCGAGAGCGCGCGCAGGGCCGTGATCGACCCGCGGGACGCGCGGCCGAGCGCGGCCCCCCGCGGAGGGGCCGAGGGGCGCCAGGTGGGGCGCGTGTGCGCGGGCGTCGCGCGCGCCGTCGACCGCTCGCCGCGGCGAGACTCCAGCGCGAGCGCGAGGAGCCACTGGGACCAGAACTCGGCGTCGTCGCGCGAGAGCGGGGCGCGCTCGGTGGAGGCCATCGCGGCGCCGAAGCGCAGGAACCACTCGCGGTGACGCTCAGGCAGCGCGCTCGCCGGGACGTCGACGAGGTGCAGGAGCCACGCGCGCGCGACGCGCACTCGCTGAGGCCCTGAGCCCGCGAGGGTCGACAGGACACCGTCGAAGGCGCGCGTGAGGTCGGTGGTGTTCATCGCCCGCAACGATGGAGCGGCACGCCGCCGCGCGCGATCGGGGCTTGCCCTGATGGGGAGAACCCTACCCGGGGCCGGAGGGCCCGCGGAGTCGCGACGTCGCCTCACGCGCCGCGCCGTCTGCGCCCTCGACGAACGCAACCCAGACGAGGTGCGGCCGCAGGTAGTTGAGCGTCGGCAGGAGCACGCGCCGCGCGAGGCAGAGCGCCGCCACCGCCTCGCGGTCGGCCGGGGAGAGGGTCTCGAACGACGGCGGCGGGTACCCCGCCGCGAGGGCGACGCGGCCGAGCTGAGCCCCGAACGCGCGCACGACGTTGAGCACCTCCCGCTGCTCGTCGCTGCGGAGCCGGTCGAAGTGCCGCGGCCTCGTGCCCACCGCTCCGATCATCGCGTCGCGGCCCGACCCTTCGCGCCGCGGAGCACCGCCGACACGCCGAGCATCGCGCCGACGGCGGCCTCGATGCCCCCGGGGTGACGCGCGAGCGCCTCGCTGAACACGAAGAGCTCCTCGGCCGTGGTGATGGTGGTGAGCTCGGCCGACGCGAGGGTCTCGTCGAAGACGCGCCGCCCGCGCGCCGCGCCGAGCACGCGAACGAGCTTGCTCAGCGCGAGCGCGTGGGGTGGGAGCTCGACGTCCTGCGTCGGAGGCGGCTCGGCCATCGGACTCGCCCTCAGCCCTCGCCGGCCCGCGCCAGCGCCGCGTCGCGCTCCGCGCGCATCGCGGTGAGCGCGCGCTCCACGGCGTGGCTCTGCTCCAGCACGTCGGCGGCCATCGTCTCGGCGGCCCGTCGCGCGTCGACGGCCTCCCGGTAGAGCTGGGCGTTGTCGACGGCGGTGGCGATCCGCAGCGCGAAGTCCTCGGCGAACTCCTGGTCGCGCGCGTCGTAGCGGCGCCCCGACTCGGCCGAGACCAGCGAGAGCACCCCGAGCGCGCGCCCCCGCGCCAGGAGCGGCAGGCTCATCGACGACGTGAGGCCGAGCTCCCTCACGATGCGGCGCACCTCGGGGTCGTCGAGCGCGTCGACGAGCGCGTCGGGGATCTCCTCGAAGCGGATCGTCCGCTTCTCGGCGATGACCGTGTAGGGGCCGTGCGGGTCCTCGCGCTGCGGCGGGTAGCGCCTCCACAGCTCCCAGGCGTACTCGACCTTCGCGGGGTCGACGTGCGCGACCGCGAGGCGCTCGAGGTCCCCGCGCTCGTTCACGAGGTCGATGGCGAACCAGTCGGCCAGGTGCGGCACGACGAGCTGCCCGACGTCGTTGAGCGTGTGGGTGAGGTCGAGGGAGCTGCCCAGCACTCGGGTCGCCGCGACCACGAAGGCCTGGTCGACCGCGCGCCGCTCGACCTCGTCGACGTCCACCACGACGAAGACCCGCGCGGGGTCACCCGCGACGACCGTGGGGCTCGCGTGCACCTGCCGCAGTCGGGGCCGAGGCTCGTCGGGGAGCTTCAGCCGCAGGCTGACCTGCGCGGGCGCGTCGCCCTCGGTGAGCGCAGCGACCCGGCGCGCGGCGGGGTCGTCGCGATCGTCGAGCCAGTCGGTCAGGTGGATCCCCGCGGAGGACCGCTCGGCTCCCGTCGCAGCGCGGGCCGCGGCGTTCGCGTAGAGGACCTGACCCGAGGCGCTCTCCACCCAGACGAGGTGGGGGAGGGCGTCTCCGAGGGTCTCGATCGGCACAGGAGAGCGCGAGGAGTTCATGGCGAGGTTCACGTTGGACGGCCCTCGGGGCGACGAGGCCCCACGCCGAAACGAAGCGCCACCATGCCATAACTGGCACCTCGTCCGTAAGGCCTCGTTCAAGGTCTGTCTGGGCCGGCGAAACATCGGATGTTCGCGGCCCGCGATTTCGGCCGGGCAGACACCCCGCGCGGTTCACTGCGGTGCCCGACCGTCGTCGATCGCGCCTCGTCACGGGGCAGCGCGGGGGGTTGACGCGATCTTGATCGGAGCGGCCGACATCTTGACGGCGCGGTGACGCGCGGCGGCAGCAGGCTCTGCGCCGTGAACACGCTCCCTCGAAGCCCCATCGGGCACCCCTACCGCTCCTCGGGCGCGGTCGGCGAAAGCACCCACTCCCCCTGCGACGACGAGCGCGCCCTCTACGCGCTCTGTCTGTGCATCGGCGCCATCCCTGTCGGCTGCGCGCTCCTCGGCTCGACCCCCTGGGGCGCCGAGCCGACCTTCGGCCTGCTGCTCACCCTCTGCGCCGCGCGCGCCCTCGCGAGCTCAGCCTCGCGCGGCTCGCGCCCGTCCCCGCGTGGGGAGTGACGCCATGGACCTCGCGTACCTCGCGCTCCTCGCGCTGACCTTCGCGCTCGGCCAGGGGCTCGTCCTCCTCTGCGAGCGGGTGTGACCGCCGTGTCGACGATGCTCCTCCTCGGCGGCGCGCTCGCGGCGCTCCTCCTCGCGTACCTCACCTACGCGCTCCTCTTCCCCGAGAGGCTCTCGTGAGCGCCGCCGGCTGGCTCCAGCTCGCGCTCTATTTCGCGCTCCTCGTCGCGCTCGCGGCCCCGCTCGGCGCGTACCTCGCGCGCGTGTACGAGGGCGAGGCCACCCTCGCGCGCCGCGTGCTCGGCCCCGTCGAGCGGTGGCTCTACCGCGCCGCGGGCGTGCGCGCCGACGAGGAGATGCGCTGGCAGCGCTACGCCACGGCGACGGTGCTGTTCACCTTCGCGGGCGCGCTCGTCACCTACGGCCTGCAGCGCCTCCAGGGGCAGCTCCCGCTCAACCCCCGCGGGCTCGGCGCCGTCGCGCACCCGGTCGCCTTCAACACCGCGGTGAGCTTCACCACCAACACCAACTGGCAGGCGTACGGCGGCGAGACGACGCTCAGCCACCTCACGCAGCTCCTCGCGCTCACGACGCAGAACTTCGTGTCGGCCGCGACGGGCATGGCCGTGGCGGTCGCGCTGCTGCGCGGCTTCACCCGGCGCGGCAGCGCGACCCTCGGGAACTTCTGGGTCGACCTCACGCGCGGCACGCTCTACGTGCTGCTCCCGCTGTCGCTCGTGCTGGCGCTCCTCCTCGCGTCGCAGGGCGTCGTGCAGACCCTCGCGGGGAGCGTCGACGCGACGCTCGTCGACCCCCTGGTGGGCGCCGACGGCCACGCGACGGCGCGGCAGACCCTCGCGCTCGGCCCCGCCGCGTCGCAGGTGGCGATCAAGCAGCTCGGCACCAACGGGGGAGGCTTCTTCAACGTCAATTCCGCGCACCCCTTCGAGAACCCCACCGCGGTCACGAACCTCCTCGAGTCGCTCGCGCTCCTGCTCCTGCCCGCGGCGTGGTGCTTCGCCTTCGGCCGCATGGTGAGAGACCGTCGGCAGGGCTACGCGATCGCCGCCGCGATGCTCGCGCTCCTCCTGCCGCTCCTCGCGCTGGCCGTCGGCGCGGAGCTCGCGGGCAACGGCGCGCTCGCCTCTCCGCTCATCGACGCGACGGCGGGCAACATGGAGGGCAAGGAGCAGCGCTTCGGCGTCGTCGCGAGCGCCCTGTGGTCCGTCGCGACCACCGCGAGCTCGAACGGCTCGGTGAACGCGATGCACGACAGCTTCACTCCGCTCGGTGGCCTCGCGCCGATGGTGTCGATGCTCCTCGGCGAGGTGGCCTTCGGGGGTGTGGGATCAGGCCTCTACGGGATGCTGATGTTCGCGCTCCTCGCGGTCTTCGTCGCGGGGCTGATGGTGGGTCGCACGCCCGAGTACCTCGGCAAGAAGGTCGAGGCCTTCGAGGTGAAGATGGCCTCGCTCGCGGTGCTCATCCCCGCCGCGGCGGTGCTCCTCGGCGCGGCGACGGCGTGCGCGGCGCCCGCGGGCGCGAGGGCCGTGGGCAACCCAGGAGGGCACGGCTTCAGCGAGGTGCTCTACGCCTTCGCGTCGGGGGCGAACAACAACGGCAGCGCCTTCGGCGGCCTCGACGCGAGCGGGCCCTTCTACGGCATCGGGGTCGGGCTCGCGATGATGGTGGGCCGCTTCGGCGTGATCGTGCCCGTGCTCGCCGTGGCGGGCTCCCTCGCGAAGAAGCGCGCCGTCGCCGCGAGCGCGGGGACGCTCCCCACCCACTCCCCGCTCTTCGTCGCGCTGCTCGTCGGGGTCGTCGTCCTCGTCGGCGCGCTCACCTTCGTCCCGGCGCTCGCGCTCGGCCCCGTCGCCGAGCACCTGACGCCCGCCCCTCGCTGAGAGCACCACCATGAGCACCCCCCAACGATCGCTCCTCGACGGGCGCATCGCGCGACGCGCCGCCCTCGACGCCGTGCGCAAGCTCGACCCCCGGCAGATGATCCGCCGCCCCGTCCTCTTCGTGGTCGAGGTCGGCGCGGCCTTCACCTCGCTCCTCTTCGCCCACGCGCTCGCCACGGGCCACGGAGACGCGCGCCCCGGCTTCGCCCTCGCCGTCTCGGCCTGGCTGTGGTTCACCGCGGTCTTCGCGAACTTCGCCGAGGCCATGGCCGAGGGCCGCGGAAAGGCCCAGGCCGACGCCCTCCGCAAGGCCCGCCAGGACGTGAAGGCCACGCGCCTCGCCTCGGCCGACCCCGACGCCGCGCGGGAGCTCGTCGGCTCCACCGACCTCCGCCGCGGAGACCTCGTGCGCGTCGAGGCCGGCGAGCTCATCCCCTGCGACGGCGAGGTGATCGAGGGCGTGGCCTCGGTCGACGAGAGCGCCATCACCGGCGAGAGCGCGCCCGTGATCCGCGAGAGCGGCGGCGACCGCAGCGCCGTCACGGGCGGCACGCGCGTCCTGTCGGACTGGCTCGTCGTGCGGATCACCGCCGACCCGGGGCAGACCTTCCTCGACCGGATGATCGCGATGGTCGAGGGCGCGCGGCGGCAGAAGACCCCCAACGAGATCGCCCTCGACATCCTGCTCGCGGGCCTGACCCTCGTCTTCCTCCTCGTCACCGCGACGCTGCGGCCCTTCTCGGACTTCGCGGTGACCGCCACCGGGCAGGGCTCCGCCGTGAGCCTCACGGTGCTCGTCGCGCTGCTGGTCTGCCTCATCCCCACCACCATCGGCGGCCTCGTCTCCGCCATCGGCATCGCGGGCATGGACCGGCTCGTCCAGGCCAACGTCATCGCCACCTCGGGGCGCGCGGTGGAGGCCGCGGGCGACGTCGACGTCCTCCTCCTCGACAAGACCGGCACCATCACCCTCGGCGACCGGCAGGCCGCGGAGTTCTTCCCCGCGCCGGGCTGCACCGCGAAGGGGCTCGCCGAGGCCGCGCAGCTCGCCTCGCTCGCCGACGAGACGCCCGAGGGGCGCAGCATCGTGGCCCTCGCGGCGGCGCGCTTCGACCTGCACCGTCAGGACCTCGCGGCGCTCGGCGCGAGCTTCGTGCCCTTCACCGCGCAGACGCGCATGAGCGGCGTCGACGTGGGAGCGCGCGCCGTGCGCAAGGGCGCCGCCGACGCCGTTATGCGCTTCGTGAGCGCGCGCGGAGGGAGCGTGCCCGCCGAGGTGAAGGCCGCCGTCGACGACGTGGCCCGCCGCGGCTCGACCCCGCTCGTGGTGGCCGACGGCGCGAAGGTGCTCGGCGTCGTCGAGCTCAAGGACGTGGTGAAGACCGGCATCCGAGAGCGCTTCGCGGAGATGCGCCGCATCGGGATCCGCACGGTGATGATCACGGGCGACAACCCGCTCACCGCCGCGGCCATCGCCGCCGAGGCGGGCGTCGACGACTTCCTCGCCGAGGCCACGCCCGAGGCGAAGCTCGCGATGATCCGCCGCTACCAGGACGAGGGCCACCTCGTCGCGATGACCGGCGACGGCACCAACGACGCGCCCGCGCTCGCGCAGGCCGACGTCGCGGTCGCGATGAACACCGGCACCCAGGCCGCCAAGGAGGCCGGCAACATGGTCGACCTCGACTCCAACCCCACCAAGCTCCTGGCCATCGTCGAGATCGGCAAGCAGATGCTGATGACCCGCGGGGCCCTCACCACGCTGAGCATCGCCAACGACGTCGCCAAGTACTTCGCGATCATCCCCGCGGCCTTCGTCGTCACCTACCCCTCGCTCGCGGCGCTGAACGTGATGCGCCTGCACTCGCCCACCACCGCGGTGCTCTCGGCGGTGATCTTCAACGCGCTCATCATCGTGGCGCTCATCCCGCTCGCGCTCCGCGGCGTGGCGTGGCGCGCGGTGCCCGCCTCGCGGCTCCTCGGCCGCAACCTGCTCGTCTACGGCCTCGGCGGGCTCGTCCTGCCCTTCCCGTGCATCAAGCTCATCGACCTCGGCCTCGCCGCGGTGGGGGTGTCGTGATGGCCTCGCTCCTTCGCCCCGCGCTCACGTTGCTCGCGCTCTTCACGCTGCTCACGGGCGTCGCCTACCCCGCGCTCGTCACCGGCCTCTCGCTCGCGCTCTTCCCTGAGCGCGCGTCGGGGAGCCTCGTGCGCGCGAACGGACACGTCGTCGGCGCCTCGCTCATCGGCCAGCCCTTCGACGACCCCCGCTACTTCTGGGGACGCCCCTCGGCCACGCCGACGGCGCCGTACAACGCCGCCGCGTCGTCGGGCTCGAACCAGGGCCCGCGCAACCCTCGCCTGCGCGAGGCCGTGCTCGCCCGCGTGGCGCGGCTGCGCGAGGCCGACCCGACGCAACCCTCGCCCGTGCCGATCGACCTCGTGACCGCGTCAGGGAGCGGTCTCGACCCGCACGTCTCCCCCGCGGCGGCGCTCTACCAGGTCGGCCGCGTGGCCCGCGCGCGGGGCCTCTCTCCCGAGCGGGTGCGCGCGCTCGTCCTCACGCACGTCGAGGGTCGCGCGTTCGGCGTGCTCGGCGAACCGCGCGTGAACGTGCTCGCGCTCAACCGCGCCCTCGACGCCGAGGCCCGTGGCCGATGAGCCCACGCGCCTTCGCGCCGCTCGTCGCGGGCGCGCTCCTCATCACGCCCGCCGCGCATGCGCAGACCCCAGCGCGCACGCCGCCCTTCACCTTCAGCGGCTACGCCGAGGCCTACTACCAGTGGAACTTCAACGCGCCGGCCAACGGGATCACCCACCTGCGCGGCTTCGACAACCGCCACAACAGCTTCACGCTCTCGAACCTCGCCCTCGAGGCGCGCTGGGACTACCGCGACCTCGTCGGCCGCGTGGCGCTCCAGGTCGGCCACACGCCGAGCACCTACTACCTCGGCGAGCCCTCGCTCCCGGGCGCGCCCGCCACCAACGCGAGCGGCCCCGAGCTCTGGAAGTACGTGCAGCAGGCCTACGTCGGCTACCGCTTCGGCGTGGGGCGCGGGCTCACCGTGACGGCGGGCCTCTTCCTCTCGCCCATCGGCCCCGAGTCCATCCAGGTGCGCGAGGACTGGAACTGGTCGCGCTCCAACCTCTTCTTCGGCCTGCCCTTCTACCACGCGGGCCTGCGCGCCTCGTACCCGCTCACCGACCGCTGGACCCTCACGGCCGCGGCCTACAACGGCTGGAACTCCGTCGTCGACAACAACGACGAGAAGTCGGTCTCGCTCGCGGTCACCTACGAGGTCGCGGGTCGGGTCACGGCGAGCGCGCTGTATTTCTCCGGCGTCGAGCGCGCGGCCGGCGCGCCCGAGGGCCGCGCGTGGAGGCACCTCCTCGACGCCCACGTCACCTGGCGCGTGACGTCCTCGCTCTCGCTGCTCGCGCACGCCAACGCGGGCTTCGAGCCCAACGCCTTCGGTACGAGCGCGTGGGTCGCCGGCGCGCTCTACGCGCGGCTCGCGCTGCATCGTCGGGTCTTCGTCGCGGTGCGCGCCGACGCGTTCTACGAGTCCGCCGCGTCGAGCGCCTCGGGGAGCGCGGCGCGGATCTTCTGGCCCGTGGCCTGGGTCGCCTCGGGCACCGCGACGCTCGACGCGCGACCGCACGAGCAGGTGTCGATCCGCCTGGAGTACCGCCACGACCACGCCGCGGGGCCGGTGTTCTTCGGCCGCGACGACGCGCAGAGCGTCCCCACGCGCGACGCGCAGGACACCGTCACCGCGGGGATGACCACATGGTTCTGAGGGCGAACGACCATGGCGGCGGACCCGACGCGACCCGACCCTGACGCGCTCCTCGCGCGGCTGAACGCCGAGGAGTCTCGCGCGCGCCAGGGGCGGCTCAGGGTCTTCTTCGGCTTCGCGCCGGGCGTCGGCAAGACCTTCCGGATGCTCCAGGTGGCGCGGACCCTCGTGGAGGAGGGCTCCGACGTGGTGGTGGGCGTGATCGAGACCCACGGCCGCTACGACACCGCGTCGCTGATGCTCGGGCTCGACCTCCTCCCGCCGCGCGTCGTGGAGTACCGCGGGCGACGTCTCACGGACTTCGACCTCGACGCGGCCCTCGCGCGTCGGCCGGGCGTGGTGCTCGTCGACGAGCTCGCGCACACCAACGCGCCGGGCTCGCGCCACCCCAAGCGCTGGCAGGACGTGATCGAGCTCGTCGAGGCCGGCGTCGACGTCTTCACCACGCTGAACGTGCAGCACGTCGAGAGCCTCAACGACGTGGTGGCGCAGATCACCGGCGCGCGGGTTCGCGAGACCGTGCCCGACGAGGTGCTGGCCCGCGCCGACCTCGTGGAGCTCGTCGACATCTCGCCCGAAGAACTCCTTGAGCGGTTGCGCGAGGGCCGGGTGTACCTGCGCGCGGAGGCCGCGCGCGCCACGCAGCACTTCTTCCGCCGCGGGAACCTCCTCGCCCTGCGCGAGCTCGCGCTGCGGCGCGTGGCCGAGCGGGTCGACGTCGACGTGCAGGCGTGGCGCGCGCAGGAGGGCGTCGGAGCGACGTGGCACACGGCCGAGCGGATCCTCGTGTGCGTGGGGCCCTCTCCGAGCTCGGGGCGGCTGGTGCGCGCGGGGCGGCGCATGGCGGCGGGGATGCGCGCGCCGTGGATCGCGGCGTGGGTCGAGCCCGCGGGAGGGCTGAGCGCCGCGAACGAAGCGCGACTCGACGCGCACCTCGCGATGGCCGAGGCGTTGGGCGCCGAGGTGGCGCGGCTGCAGGGGCCGAGCGTTCCGGCGGCGATCCTCGGCTACGCCCGCCGCCGGAACGTCACCCGCATCGTCATCGGAAAGGCGACGCACACCCGGTGGAGGGACCTCGTGCGCGGCTCGCTCCTCGACGAGGTGGTGCGTGGCAGCGGCGAGATCGACGTGCTGGTCATCACGGGCGACGAGGCGCCGAGCGAGGCAGAGGCGCGACGCGCGACGCGCGAGGGGTCGCGGTCGTCGGCTGTGGGCTACGTCGGCGCGGCGGCGATGGTGACCCTCGCGACGGGCGTGACGTGGTTCGCCCGCGCGCTCCTCGCCGCGCCGGACCTCGTGATGATCTACCTGCTCGTGGTCGCGGGGGTGGCCATGCGCTTCGGGCGCGGACCGTCGCTGCTCGCGGCGGGGTTGTCGGTGGTGGCCTACGACGTCTTCTTCGTGCCGCCGTACTTCACCCTCGCGGTGGCGGATGGTCGGCACGCGCTGACCTTCGCGATGATGTTCGCCGCGGGGCTGGTGCTGTCGAGCCTCACCGAGCGCATCCGTCGTCAGGAGCAGTCGGCGAGGGACCGCGAGGCCCGCACCGCGGCCCTGCTCGCGCTCAGCCGCGACCTCGGCTCTGGGGCGAGCGAGCGGGAGGTGCTCACCGCCCTCGTCGAGCGCGCGTCGCAGGTCTTCGCGACCCCCGTCGCGGCGTGGATGCCGACGGCGGAGGGCGGTCTCGTCGCGGCGGTCACGACGGGAGGAGGCTCGACGGCCGAGATCGAGCCCGTGGCGCGGTGGTGCTTCGAGCACGGGCGGCCTGCGGGCGCCGGGACGGACACGCTGCCCGGGCAGTCTTCGCTGTGCGTCCCGATGCGTGGCGCGACGGCGGTGTTGGGGGTGTTGTCGATGGAGCAAGGCGGCGCGCTCGGCCACGCGCGGCGCGACCTGCTCGACGCCTTCGTGCGCCAGGGGAGCCTCGCGCTCGAGCGCGTGCGCCTCGCCGAGTCGGCCCACGCGGCCTCCGTGCGCGCGTGCCGAGACGTGGAGCGCAGCGCGGAGGATCGTTCGGTGTGATGGCGACGCCGAGCGCCTTCTCGGGAGAAGGGTTGTCCCCGAGTTGTCCCCCGTAGGGACAGAGGGTGGGGGTAACCTGGCGAAATTACACGAGGGAGAGGGGTTCGGGGACAGGGATTCGAACCCTGATAGCAGGAACCAAAATCCTGCGTCCTGCCGTTAGACGATCCCCGAGCGAGACGTCGTTGGGGCCGCGGACGGTATCACCACGCCCGCGGCCCGTCGACGGGCTCGCTCACCCGCGCGTCACTGCGCGCGCTTCACCTCGATCGATCGCGGCTTCGCCTCGGCGCGGCGCGGCAGCGTCACCCGCAGCACGCCGTTCTCGTACGAGGCCTCGGCCTTCTCGGTGTCGACCCGGCCCGGCAGCCGGAACGAGCGCTGGAAGGTGCCGTAGCTCCGCTCGGCCACGTGGAACACGGCCTTGTCCTCGGGCGCCGCGCGCACCGCCTTCACCGTCAGCACGTTGTTCTCCGCGATCACCTGGATGTCGCTCTCGGCCACGCCCGGCAGGTCGAGCCGCACCGTGATCGCCTCCTCGGTCTCGAACACCTCCGCCGCGGGCACCTCAGGCCGCGCGCGCTGCGTCGAGTGCAGGTCGGAGAACATCCGGTCGAGGTCACGGTCGAGCGTCGAGAACGGACGAAGAACGTTCAGCATGGCTTCCTCCACGCGGCGCCGTCCCTTCGGCGCCGCTGATCGGTTGGTGGGGTGGTCCCGCCCTCGTCGCTTCGCCTCTGGCGTCGCTCGGGGCGGGGGTGCCGCCCATCGAAAACACCCTCCCAGAGGCGTCAAGCCAACGAAGTGAAGCTCCCCCTTCGTGTAGTCTCCGTCGCCCCCCATGGAACGCAGCGTCCCCGAGCTCATCGCCGCCAAGCGCGACGGCAACGCCCTCTCCGCCGACGAGATCCGCCGCCTCATCGACGGCTTCGCCCGCGGGAGCGTGCCCGACTACCAGATGTCCGCCCTCGCCATGGCCGTGCTCTTCCGAGGGATGTCCCGCGACGAGACCGTCGCCCTCACCCTCGCCATGCGCGACTCGGGCACCGTCGTCGACCTCTCCGACATCCCCGCGCGCAAGGTCGACAAGCACTCCACCGGCGGCGTCGGCGACAAGGTCTCGCTCTGCCTCGCGCCCCTCGTCGCCGCGTGCGGCGTGCCCGTCCCGATGATCTCCGGCCGCGGCCTCGGCCACACCGGCGGCACCCTCGACAAGCTCGAGGCCATCCCGGGCTTTCGCGTCGACCTCTCCATCGACCGCTTCCGCGCGCTCGTGCGCGACCCGGGCGTCTGCATGATCGGGCAGACCGACGAGCTCGCCCCCGCCGACAAGCGCCTCTACGCGCTGAGAGACGTGACGGCCACCGTCGAGTCCATCCCGCTCATCGTCGCGAGCATCCTCTCGAAGAAGCTCGCCGAGGGGATCGACGGGCTCGTCCTCGACGTGAAGTTCGGCTCCGGCGCCTTCATGAAGACCCCCGAGCGCGCCCGCGAGCTCGCCACCGCCCTCGTCGAGGTCGCCCAGGGCGCAGGAAAAGGCTGCGTCGCCTGGCTCACGCGCATGGATCGTCCGTTGGGTCGCGCGGTGGGCAACGCGCTCGAGACCATCGAGGCCTTCGACGTGCTCCACGGCCGCGGCCCCGACGACCTCGTCGAGCTCACCCTCGCGCTCGGCGCCTCGATGCTCGTGCTCGGTGAGCGCGCGGCCTCTGAAGACGAAGCGCGCGCGATGCTCCAGGCCGCCATCGACGACGGCTCCGCGGCCGAGGTCGCGCGCAAGATGGTGAAGGCCCAGGGCGGAGACCCCCGCGCCGTCGACGACCCTGAAGGAGGTTCGCCAAGGCCCTCGCGGTGGTGGACTTCACCGCGCGCGCAGACGGCTATGTCACGACCATCGACACGCACGCCGTGGGCGTCGCGGGCGTCGCGCTCGGCGGCGGGCGCACCCGCTCCGACGACGTGGTCGACCCGGCGGTGGGCTTCGTCTTCGAGCGCAACGTGGGCGACGCCGTGAAGGCGGGAGAGGTCATCGCGCGCGTCCACGCGTCGCGCGACGACAAGGCCCGCGAGGCCGTCGAGCGACTCACCGCCGCGGTCACCCTCGGCGCCGCGAAGCCTGACGAGGTCCCGCTGCTGCTCGAGCGCGTGGGCGGGTGATTCAGCGGCGCACGTCGTAGATGCGCCACCCCGTTCGCAGCCGAACGATCGTGTCGATGCGCACGCGGTGGGGCTGACCGTCGACGGTCCACTCGAGCACCGGGCCCGTGGCGCACTGCGAGGTCGCGAGCGCGAGGCGGCCGCAGGGGCGGATGTCGAGCGTGCCGGAGGTGACCTCGCGGCCCGCGAGGCCCGTGAAGCGACCGCGCGCGAAGGGCTCCCGCAGGCTCTGCACGTCGCGGTCGATGGCCGCGAGCTGACGCTGCGCGAGGGCTTCGGCCTCTCCGGGCTGCGCGCGCGGGCCGCTGTAGAGCGTGATGAGCTCCGCGCGCGTGGGGAACACCCCCGTCGGCGCGCGCGCCCCCGTCGTGACCGCGGTGAAGAAGCGACGCATCAGGGTGGTGATCGCCGCGCGGTCGGCCGGGGTGAGTCGGTACGGCACCGCGCTCGCCGTCGTCGGCGCGAGGGCCGCGACGAGCGCGAGGGGGAGCCAGCGTAGGCTGCGCGAGGGCGAGGTCATCGCGAGGGTTCTCCGACACCGCCGCGGTGAACGCAACGCGGGGACGCGGCAACGCCCGAGTTCACGCGGGCATCCACGCACCGCGGTTCGCGGTGGGGGCGCGGCGACGCGTGAAATCCCGTGTGAACCGCGTGTGGTACGCGCGTTGATCTCCGCGCCGCGCATGAGAGGGACGATGGTGGTGGTGCTCGGGGCGCTCGCGACGGCGGCCCCCGCGACGGCGATGGCCCAGACCCCTTCGGAGGGCGCGATGGCGCGCACCGTTGCGGTGGGCGTGAGAGGGAGCGGGCGCTTCGGCGAGTACTCGCTCGGAGGCTTCGGCGGGCAGGTGCGCTTGCGGATCGTGCCGCGCGTCTCGGTGGAGCTCTTCACCGAGCACCACCTCGGCCACGCCGAGGGCGTGCACCGGCACGACCACGAGGTCGGAGGCGCGCTGCTGGTCGACGCGGTCCGCGGGCGGCGCTGGGCGATCCAGCCCTTGCTCGGCGCGTGCGCGATGCTCGCGATGGCCGACACCCAGTCGGGAGAGACCCTCGACGACCTGCGCTTCGGGGCGCGCGCGGGCGTCGGCGCGGAGTGGGCCGTGGGCGAGCACCTCTCGCTCCAGGCGCAGGCCGTGGCCATCGCGTACTTCGGCCGGCGCTTCGACCCGTGGCAGTGGCCCGCGGGCACCTCGGGCGAGATCCGCGTCGAGCCCGTGGGGCAGCTCGTGCTCGGCGTGAGCTGGTTCTTGTAGACGCGGGGGAGGGTGCGTCACCCTCCGTCGCTGCGATGAGCGAGATCGTTCGCCGCCTGCGCGTCGCGACGGGCCTGCTGGTGCTCACCGTGCTCGCGGGCACCGTGGGCATCCACTGGCTCGGGCACGGGCGCTGGGGCTGGTTCGAGTCGCTCTTCCACACGCTCATCACGCTCTCGACGGTGGGCTACGGCGAGCTGCCGGGGATGGACCACGACGTCCCCGCGCGGGTGTTCTCCCTGGTGCTCATCGTGATGGGCACCGGCTCCGTGGTGTACTTCGCCTCGGTGGTGACCGCGCTCGTCGTCGAGGGCGAGCTCCGCCACGTCTTCCGTGGGAACCGCATGCGCAAGGCCATCGACCAGCTCCAGCGCCACGTCATCGTCTGCGGCGTCGGCCGTACGGGGCAGTACGTCGTCGACGAGCTCACCGCGACGAAGACGCCCTTCGTCGCCGTCGACCGCGACGAGGGCGCGCTCTCGCGCCTGAAGGCCCAGCACCCGCACCTGCTCTACATCGTCGGCGACGCCGCCGAGGACGAGGTGCTCCAGTCCGCGGGCATCACCCGCGCGTCGGGCGTCGTGGCCGCGCTCAGCGACGACCGCGACAACGTCTACGTCTCGCTCTCGGCGCGCGCGCTCAACCCCGCGCTGCGCATCATCGCCAAGGCCATCGAGCCGCACGCCGAGCCCAAGCTCCGCAAGGCCGGCGCCGACAAGGTCGTCTCGACCCACAGGATCGGCGGGATGCGCCTCGCGTCGGAGATGATCCGGCCCAACGCCACGGCCTTCCTCGACATCATGCTGCGCGACCCCGCGCACGTGCTCCGCATCGAGGAGGCCACGATCACCGCCGCGAGCGCCGTCGCGGGCAAGACCATCGCGCAGGCGGGCCTGCGGAAGATCTGCAACGTGCTCGTGGTGGCGGTGCGTTCGTCTGAGGGCGCGCACAGCTTCAACCCCGGCGGCGAGACCGTGCTCTCGTCGGGCGCCACGCTTATCGTGATGGGCGACCCCGACGAGGTCGGAAAGCTCCGCGCCGCGCTGTCTCCCGCTACCCCATGAACGGGTAGCGCCACGCGTGCGGCGGGGAGAAGGTCTCCTTCACCGAGCGCGGAGAGACCCAGCGCACCAGGTTGAGCGCCGAGCCAGCCTTGTCGTTGGTGCCCGAGGCGCGCGCTCCGCCGAAGGGCTGCTGGCCCACCACCGCGCCGGTGGGCTTGTCGTTGACGTAGAAGTTCCCCGCGGCGTCGCGCAGCGCCGTCGCGAGCTTCTCGATCACCCGTCGGTCGCGCGCGAAGATCGCGCCCGTGAGCGCGTAGTCGGTGCTCTCGTCGCAGAGCGCGAGGGCCGCGTCGAGCTCCGCGTCGGGGTAGACGAAGACCGTCACCACCGGGCCGAAGAGCTCCTCGCGCATCAGCGCGTGCTTCGGGTCGTCGACGCGGATCAGCGTGGGCTTGATGAACCACCCGCGCGACCGGTCGCTCCCGTGGCGCAAGACCTCGCAGCCGGTGTCGTGGAGAGCTCCGTCGACGGCCGCGGTGATGCGCGTGAAGGCGCGCTCGTCGATCACCGCGCCCATGAAGTTGGTGAAGTCACCCACGTCTCCGACGCCGAACTGATCGGTGATGGCGACCACGCGGTCGCGCAGTCCAGGCCACAGCGACGCGGGCACGTACACCCGCGACGGCGCGCTGCACTTCTGCCCCTGGAACTCATAGCCTCCGCGCGCGATGGCGACGGCGAGGGCGTCGAGGTCGGCGCTGGCGTGGGCGAAGATGAAGTCCTTTCCGCCGGTCTCGCCGACGAGGCGGGGGTAGGTGCGGTAGACGCCCTCTCCGACGCGGGCTCCTGCGGTGGCCCACAGACGTCGGAACACCGCGGTGGAGCCCGTGAAGTGCAGGCCCGCGAAGTCGCGGTGCGAGAGCGCGCGGTCGACCATCGCCGCGGGGTCTCCGTAGACGACGTTGATCACGCCGGGCGGTAACCCCGCCTCGTGCAGGAGGTCGACGATGACCTGAGAGGAGAGGGGAGAGAGGGTCGAGGGCTTCCAGACGACGGCGTTGCCCATGAGGGCGGGGGCGGTCGGGAGGTTGGCCGCGATGGAGGTGAAGTTGAAGGGCGTCACCGCGAGGACGAAGCCTTCGAGCGGGCGGTGGTCGACCTGGTTCCAGGTGCCGGGGGCCGAGACGGGCTGGTCGGCGAGGATCTCTTCGGCGAAGCGCGCGTTGAAGCGCCAGAAGTCGATGAGCTCGCAGGCGGCGTCGATCTCGGCCTGGTGCGCGGTCTTCGACTGACCCAGCATCGTGGCCGCGTTCATGGGCGCGCGGTACCGCGTCGCGAGGAGCTCGGCCGCGCGGAGGAACACCGCCGCCCGCGCGCGGAAGGGCGTCTGCGACCACTGGTGCCGCGCGGCGAGGGACGAACGGATGGCGTCGTCCATCACGGACGCGTCGGCCTCGTGCCAGTGGCCGAGCGTGAGCGCGTGGTCGTGCGGCGCGGTGATCGCGTGCGTGGTGGACGTGTGGATCGCGTGGCCGTCGATGACCGAGGCGACCTCGACGGGGTTGGCGGCCCGCTCGCGCAGCGCGCGCTGGAGCGACTCGCGCTCGGGCGAGCCCGGCGCGTAGCCGAGCACGGGCTCGTTGACGGGGGGCGGAACAGAGACCGTGGCGTCGACCATGACGGCGGCGACCTTACACCGCGGTGCGAGGGCGGGAGCGCGAGGGCGTTGACGCGTCGCGGCGCCGCCAGTGGCGGGAGGGTGGCGGTCACGCTGAGAGCACGCGGAGAACGGGGTTTTCGAGGGCGGCACGGGCCTCGCCCCTCACGCACGAACCCAGTGAAGGAGGGACGCGCGATGAAGACGATGACCCGTGGAGCGATGGTGCTGGCGATGGCGGTGGGGCTGAGCGCGTGCGGAGGGGACGCCTCTCCGCCGCGGTGGGCGGGGACGTACCGGGGGCCGATCACCCACAGCGGGCGATGCGACGACGGGAGCGCGCTGCCCACGGTGACGACGGAGACGGTCGGGGCCTTCGCGTTCGTCGACGGGCGGGTGACGTGGCTGGACATCTGCGGCGGCACCGCGGTCGCGATCGCGCACGGGAACACGGCGGCGGTCGTCCCCTACGCGTGCCCCACCGAGACGAGCGCGATCGGGACGCTCACCAGCGAGGTCACCGGGGGCACGCTCTTCATCGACGGCGACACCCTGGAGATGACCGTGTACGAGACCGTGATCGGCACGGGGCAGTACCGCGGGCGCTGCACCGCGACCCTCTCGGCGACCCTCACGCGCCAGTAGCGAGGGGGCCTTCGCTCGTTGACTGGGGTGGGGGGCATGCGCCAATAGCGGCATGACTCGCTTGCGTGGCTTGATGGCGCTCGGGGCTCTGCTCTCGGCCTGCGCCGCCGAAGAGGTCACCCAGTCGGCCTGCGGCGTGGGCGTCGTCTGCGTCGACAGCGGCGTGACCGACCTCGGCCCCCTCGACGCTACCCTCGACGGCGCGAGCGACCTCGGCGGGGGCTTCGATGTCCTCCGCGAAGCCGCGGTGAACCGCACCGTCGAGGCGCTCGAGGTGCGGCCCTCCACCGCCACCCTCACCGTGCGCGGCGACACCCCCACGCAAGACTTCGTCGCCTACGGGCACCTCAGCGATGGCACCGAGGCGGCCATCACCTCGGCCGTGTGGAGCCTCGCGCCCACGCCGGTCGCCACCATCGACACCAACACCGGGCGGGTGACCGCCACGGGGCGCGCGGGCGGCACGGTCTCCATCGAGGCGCAGGCCGCGGGCGGGGCGGGGCGCTTCCTCACGGCGCGGGCGACCCTGAACGTGAACGTCGAGCGGGTGGTGATCGGGCCCTCGCTCGTGCCCGACGTCGCCGAGCGCTTCACCGGCACGCCCGTCGACGACGCCTCGCGCGCGGCGGGGCTGCTGTACCCCCTCGACGGCGCGGTGATCCCGAACAACCTCCTGCCCATCGACGTGCAGTGGGAGCGCGGGAGCGAGGGCGACGTCTTCCGCGTGACCCTCTCGCGGCCGCACGTCACCGTGCGAGCGTACGTGCTGCACGACGGGGGGAGCTTCGGCTTCCACTGGCTCGCCGACGCCGACGCGTGGCGCGCCGTGCTCGAGAGCGACCCGACGGAGCCCATCACCGTCTCCGTCGACCGATGGGAAGCCTCGTCGCGCGAGGTCGTCCGCGGCGCGCCGGTCACCCTGCGCGTGGCCCGCGCGACCCTCTCGGGCACGATCTATTACTGGGACCTCTCCGACGGGCGCATCAGCCGCATCGACGCCCTCACGGGCGCGCGCGACATCGCGATCCCCAACCCCCCGGCGCGGCCCCGCGACGGTCGCCGCTGCGTCGCGTGTCACACCGTCTCGCGCGACGGCCGATGGCTCTCGGCCGAGATGTGGGACGGCGGAGACCAGTCGGTCGTCTTCGACCTCTCCGCGTCGAACCTCTCCGACGACCCCGCGCCCACGGTCTTCGGCCCCCGCGACGGCACCAACTACCTCTTCTCGACCTTCTCGCCCGACGGGAACTACCTCGTCATCAACAACCAGAACTGGCTGCGCCTCCTGCGCCGCGAGACCGGCGACGAGGTGATGGGCTCGAACCTCCCCGAGGGCGGCGCCGCGCACCCCGAGTGGTCGCCCGACGGGAACTCCCTCGCGTACATCTCCAACACCGACGGGAGCTGGGCCGTCGACTTCGCCCGCGGAGACCTCTCCGTCGTCCCTCGCACCAGCGAGACCACCTTCGGCGCGCCCCGGCTCGTGCACGCGGGCGCCTCCACCGAGGGCGGGCCCGTCGACGCGCACCCGAGCTTCTCTCCTGACGGGCGCTTCATCGCCTTCCAGCACGGCGTGAACTCCCGCGGCGGCAACGAGGGCACGCACTACCCAGGCCGCCTCGAGATGGTCCCCTCCGACGCGACGGCGCCCTCGACGCCCACGGTGCTCGCCGCCGCCAACGGCCCGGGCGAGCCCAGCTCGTACTGGCCGAACTTCTCTCCCTTCGTGCAGGGCGGCTACTACTGGCTCGCGTTCTACTCGCGCCGCGACTACGGCAACGCGCAGGTCGGCACCCGGGGCTCGCGCCGTCGGCAGATCTGGGTCACGGCCGTGTCGAGCACCCCCGGCGCCGACCCGTCGAGCGTGCCCTACTGGCTCCCGGGCCAGCGCGCCGCGTCGGAGAACATGTCGGCCTACTGGGCCCCCGTCGCGTGCCGCGCCAACGGCACCGCGTGCTCGGTGAGCGGAGAGTGCTGCTCGGGCAACTGCCTCCGACAGACCGACGGCAGCTACGCGTGCACGCCCACGCCGCCCGCGATGTGCCGCCGCGCGGGCACCACCTGCGCGACCGACGCCGATTGCTGCGAGGGCCTTATGTGCGTCGCCAACATCTGCGGCGCGCCCCCCGGCTGAGCGCCGCCTGAGAACCTTCGCGCCTTTCTTGGTGGAGCTCCGCGCGGCGGTGTAGCTCCAGCGAACCTATGGGTCGCTCGCGGGTCTCGAACACGTTCAAGCCGCACTTTCGCCCCGACGGTCACTTCGACCGCAGCGCGGCGCAGCGGCCCATCCTCACGCTCGAGAACGTCGTGAAGGTCTTCCGCGCTGACGCGCCCGTGCTGCGCGGCGTCGACCTCACCATCGAGCGCGGCGAGTTCGTCTTCGTCACGGGCCCCTCGGGCGCGGGAAAGAGCACCCTCCTCAAGCTCATCTACCGCGCCGACACGGTGGACGAGGGCCGCATCCTCTTCTGCGGCCGCGACATCGCGCGGCTCACCGAAGAGAGCGTGCCCCACCTGCGCCGCAACATCGGCGTGGTCTTTCAAGACTTCAGGCTCGTGCCCTACTGGTCGGTGTTCCAGAACGTCGCGGTGGCGCTCGAGGTGATGGGCCTGCCGCCCCGCGTGGTGCGCTCGCGCGTCGCGCAGGCGCTCGAGCGCGTGGGCCTCGACGGCCGCGGCGAAGACCTCGCCAGCGTGCTCTCGGGCGGCGAGCAGCAGCGCGTCTCGATCGCGCGCGCCATCGTGAACGAGCCCGCGATCGTCCTCGCCGACGAGCCCACGGGCAACCTCGACCCGGTGCTCGCGCTCGACATCCTCGGCCTCTTCGAAGAGATCCACGAGGGCGGCACCACGGTGGTCTTCGCCACGCACGACCGCTCGCTCCTCGAAGTGACCCCGCGACGTCTCGTCGTCATCGACGACGGCCGCGTGATCGAAGCCCGGGCCGGGCTGCACACCCTCGGCGGCGTGCTCGACCGCGGCGCCACCGCCTCCTTCAACTGATCCAACGGAGTCCACACCGATGTTCGCGCGCGCGCTCCGCGGCCTACGCCAGCAGATCAGCACCCAGGTCCTCTCCGTCGCCACCGTCGCGCTGGCGCTCTTCTGCCTCGCGTGCGCGCTCCTCGTCCTGGAGAACGCCGGCGCCATGGCCCGCCGCTGGGGCGCGCCCGTGCGCGTCACGGTCTTCCTCGCCGAGGGCGCGACGGCCGACAACGTCGACGCCCTGCGCACCGCGCTCGCGGCGCTGCCCGAGGTGCGCGAGGCGCGCTACGTCTCCCCCGCCGAGGCCCGCTCCGCGCTCGGCCAGGGCGGAGACCGCACCATCGCCAGCGCGCCGGTCGAGCTCTTCCCCGCGACGGTGGAGCTCACGCTCGTCCCGTCGGCGGTGAGCGCGACGCGCGTCGCCGCGGTGGCCGACCGCGTGCGACGTCTCCCGATGGTGGCCGAGGTCGAGACCTACCGCGGCTTCACCGAGCGCCTCCGGGGCTTGCTCCTCGGCGGCCGCGCCGCGGCGCTGGTGATGGCGCTGGGGGTGCTCCTGTGCGTGTTTGCGGTGGTGAGCAACACCGTGCGGATGTCGCTCTCGGCGCGCCTGCGCGAGATCGAGGTGCTGCGGCTGGTGGGCGCGACCCCGCGCTACGTGCGCACGCCCTTCCTGCTCGAAGGCGCCATGCTCGGCGGCGCGGGCGCGCTGGTCGCGCTGGTGGTGCTGACGGTGGTGTTCATGGGCCTGCGCGGTCGCTTCGAGTCGTCGCTCGGCGCGGTGCTCGGGCTGCACCCGGTCTTCCTGTCGTGGTGGGTGCTGGTGGGCCTGCTCGCGGGCGGAGGCGGCCTCGGCGCGATGGGCTCGGCCTTCGCGCTCCGCAAGGGACTGGAGCGGGCCTGAGATGCGCGCGCTCTCTCTCGTCGGAGCGGGCCTCCTCGCGCTCGCGGCGCTGCCCGCGCGGCCCGTCGCGCAGCCCCTCGGGGTGGCGCCGGTGGGCGCGGTGGGCGGCGACGGCGCCGTGCTCGCCGACGTGAACGCCGAGGTCGCGCGCCTCGAGGGCGAGTCGCGACGTCTCGACGCCGAGGCCGCGTCGCTCACCCCGCGCAAGGCCGCGCTCGAAGCCCGGGCCCGCGTGCAGACGCGGTGGCTCTATCACATGACCCAGGGCGACGCGCTGGTGGCGCACGCGGGGCCCGAGGTGCTGCTCGACCACGCCGCGCGCGCCGCCAGGGTCCGGCGCGTGCTGCACGCGACGCTCGCCTCGCTGGAGCAGGCGGGCGCGCGCTCCCGCGCGCTGGAGGACGACCGACGTCGCGTGGCGGGGCTGTTGAGCGCCGCGCGCGCGCGCCGCACGCAGATCGAGGCGCAGGAGCGAGCCCTCATGGCGCGGGCCCTGGGCGCGAGCGCGACGGCCGCGCCCGAAGAGGCGCCGAGCGTCACGGTGTACGGCGGCGCGCCGGCGGCGCTGCCCGGGGTCGAGACCTTCTCGCAGAGCGCGGGGCGCTTGCTCTTCCCGGTGGCGGGGCGGGCGAGGGTGCAGCGCGCGTGGCGGGAGGGCGCCGAAGGACCGGGCCTCGAGATCGCCGCGCCGGTGGGGACGCCGGTGCGCACGGTGTTCCCGGGCCGGGTGGCCTTCAGCGATCGCTACGGCGGCTACGGCCGCATCGTGATCGTCGACCACGGCGAGCACTACTACACGGTGAGCGCGAACCTCGCGCGCATCGACGTGCAGGTGGGCCAGGAGCTCGAGACGGGGCAGACCCTCGGCACTGTGGGCGACGAGAGCGGGCGCGGGCCGATGCTCTACTTCGAGGTGCGCCACGGGGGAGAGACCATCGACCCCGTGCCCTGGCTCGGGCTGTAGCCCTCCCGCGCGCCGCGCTACGCTCGCGGCCCTCCGTGTCAGCGCAGCCGCCCACTCCCCTCCGCCGCGCGGGCCTCACCCAGTGCGCGGGGATGTTCGCCGCGTCCTTCGTCCTCGCGCACTTCGGTCGGCCGCACGCCGCGCTGGCCTTTCGCGTCGCCGCCTCGCTCGCGCTCGCGCTCACGCTCTTTCGCCCGCGCTGGCTCCACGCGATCAACACGGCCGTGGGTCGCGCGGTGACCGTCGCGCTCCTCACGCTGGTGTACGTGGTGGTGATCGTCCCGACCCGCGGCGCGCTCGCGCTCTTCGCGTGAGCGCGCTCGACGCCACCAAGGCGCGCGAGCTCGTACTGGGTCGAGCGCGAGGGCTCCACCCGCGACGACTTCGAGCGGATGTCGTGACCGCGCCCGTGTACGTGCTCGGCGTCTCGGGGCTCTTTCACGACAGCGCGGCGTGCCTCCTGCGCGACGGCGAGATCGTCGCCGCCGCCCACGAGGAGCGCTTCACCCGCAAGCGCCACGACGCCGCCCTGCCCGAGAACGCCGTCGCGTGGTGCCTCTCCGAGGCGGGCATCGACGGCCCCCGCGTCGACCACGTCGTCTTCTACGACAAGCCCGTGCGCAAGTTCGCGCGCATCCTGGAGTCGTACGTCGCCACGGCGCCGCGCTCGCTCGGGGCCTTCCTCACGGCGATGCCCGTGTGGGCGAAGAAGAAGCTCTGGGTCGCGGGCGCCCTCGACGACCTCGTGGGCTGCGAGCGCGAGGTGCTCTTCACCGAGCACCACCAGGCCCACGCCGCGAGCGCGTTCTACCCCTCTCCCTTCGAGCGCGCCGCGGTGCTCACCGTCGACGGCGTGGGCGAGCACACCACCACCAGCCAGGGCGTCGGCGACGGCGCGACGCTCACCCTCCAGCGCGAGATCCGCTTTCCGCACTCGCTGGGATTGCTCTACTCGGCCTTCACCGCCTACCTCGGGTTCAGGGTCGACTCGGGCGAGTACAAGGTCATGGGCCTCGCGCCCTACGGCGATGCCCGCTTTCGCGACACGATCCTTCGCGAGGTGATCGACCTGCGCGACGACGGGAGCTTTCGCCTCGACCCGACCTGCTTCGACTATGTCGCCGGGCGTCGCATGACCTCGCGGCGCTTTCACGAGCTGTTCGGCGGCGAGCCGTTGGCCCCCGACACCGCCCCCACGCAGCGCGAGATGGACCTCGCCGCGAGCGTGCAGTCGGTGCTCGAAGAGGCCGTGTTGCGCATGTGCCGTGACCTCCACCGCCGCACGAAGCTCACCGCGCTCTGCATGGCCGGAGGCGTCGCGCTCAACTGCACCGCGAACGGGAAGATCCTCCGCGAAGACACGGGCTTCACCGAGCTCTGGGTGCAGCCCGCCGCGGGAGACGCCGGCGGCGCCGTCGGCTGCGCCCTCGCCGCGTGGCACCAGTACCTCGGCCAGCCGCGCGTCGTGCAGGGCGGGCGCGACGCGATGAAGGGCGCGCTCCTCGGGCCGCGGGTCGACGGTGACGAGATCGCGAGGCTCATGGCCGAGCGCGGCGCGGTGGGCGAGCGCCTCGACGAAGAGGCGCTCCTCGCGCGGGTCGCGAAGACCGTCGCGGGCGGAGGCGTGGTGGGGTGGTGCTCAGGGCGGATGGAGTTCGGCCCGCGCGCGCTGGGCTCGCGGTCGATCCTCGCGGACCCGAGGGCCCCCGACATGAAGCGAAGGCTCAACGAGGACCTGAAGCTGCGCGAGGGCTTCAGGCCCTTCGCGCCGAGCGTCACGCGCGAAGACGCGGGGCGGTACTTCGACCTCGGGGTGGAGTCTCCGTACATGCTGGTGACGGCGCCGGTGCGGGAGGGGCAGCGCCTCCCCGCGATCACGCACGTCGACGGCAGCGCGCGGGTGCAGACCGTCGACGCCGCGGTGAACCCGCGGTACCACGCGCTCCTGAAGGCCGTGGAGCGCGAGACGGGCGCGCCGGTGCTGCTCAACACCTCGTTCAACGTGCGCGGAGAGCCCATCGTGCGCACGGCCGACGAAGCCTACCGCTGCTTCATGCGCACCAAGATGGACCTCCTGGTGATCGAGGGCTTCGTCTTCGCGCGGGCGGCGCAGCCGCGGTGGCACGAGGGCGACGCGTGGCGCGACGCGCTGGTGCCCGACTGACGGGGTATGCTCCCGGCGCCGTGAAGAGACGTCCCCAGGCGCTGCGTGTGCTCACCGACCTGATGCGCTTCGCGTGGGAGCAGCGGCGCTGGTGGCTGCTCCCCGCGATCGTCGCGTCGGTGGTGGTGGCCGCGGCGCTGCTCCTCGGCGCGTCGCCCGCGGCGCCCTTCCTCTACACCTTCTTCTGAGCGCTCAGTCCCGCCGCTGGCGGAGCTCCTCGAGCGCGTCGCGGGCGATGTCTCCCACGGTGTAGCTGCCCTCGTCGGACTCCTCGTCGGCGCTCACCATGCGCGTGTCGTTCTTGAGCTTCTCGAGCTCGCGCGCGGTGTTCGGGTCGCCGAACATCGCGAGGGCCTGCACCGCCGAGGCGACCACGTCGGCGTCGGGGTGCTTCAAGAGCCGCACGCAGAGCTTCACGCCGCCGGGCTCCTCGACCTGCGCCAGGAGCAGCGGCACCTCGCGCAGCGCCACCACCGACTTGCCGTCGTCGATGAGCGACTCGAACACCCGCGCCACCTCGGCGTAGCGCGAGTAGGCGAGGTCGATGAGGCCCTCGCCCGAGGCGAGGCGCACGGCGGGCTCCTCGTGGTCGAGCAGCGCCGCGAGCATCTGCGTCGCGCGCAGCCCGCCGATGTCGGTGAGGAGGTCGGCGATGCGGATCAGCCGCTCGACGGACTCCTCGGCGTCGTCGTGGTCGCGGGCGGCGTCGAGCGCGGTCGAGAGCGCGTCGAGGCGGGGGCCGTCGTCGTTCTCGCCCTCGAAGAACGCCCGCGTGGCCTCGCGGAGCGCGCGGTCGGTCTCGAAGATCTTCTGGAGTCGCGCGTCGGTGCTGTCGCTCATGGGCGCGCACCCTCTCGCCGCGCGCTCCCTGGGTCAAGGCCCAGCGTGTATGGTGCGCGCCCCGTGACACATCGATTCTTCGCCACGGCGTCGCGCGGCACCGAAGGGGCCCTGCGCGCGGAGCTACGGTCGCTCGGGATGCGCGAGGTGCGCGGCGCCCGCGGGGGCGTGCACTTCGCCGGAGAGCTCGTCGACGGCGCGCGGGCCTGCCTCTGGTCGCGCGTCGCCGTGCGCGTGCTGGTGGAGCTCTCGACGGGCCCCGCCCACGACGCCGCTGCGCTCTACGAGACGGCGCGGGCCGTCGACTGGACGCCCTGGATCACCCCCCGGCACACCCTCGCGGTGCGCGCCACGGGGCACGGGCGCGGGTTCAACCACACGGGCTTCATCGCCCTGAAGGTGAAGGACGCGGTCGTCGACCAGCTCCGCGAGGCCAGCGGGCAGCGGCCCGACGTCGCTACCCGCGACCCCGACGTCTCGGTGCAGGTGCACCTCGAGCGAGACGAGGCGAGGCTCATGCTCGACCTCGCGGGGGAGCCCCTGCACCGCAGGGGGTTTCGCCGCTCGGTGGTCGAGGCCGTGATGAAGGAGACCCTCGCCGCGGCCGTCCTGCGCGTCGTCGAGTGGGACCCGAACGAGCCCTTCTGCGACCCCTTGTGCGGCGCGGGCACCCTCGCGCTCGAGGCGGCGATGATCTCGCGCGACATGGCCCCGGGGCTGCGCCGGGGGTTCGGCTTCGAGCGCTGGCCCGCCTTCGACGACCTAGAGCTCCGCCGCGCGTGGGAGGATCTGCGCGAAGACGCCCGCGCCCGCGAGCGGCCGTCGCCCCTCGCGCCCATCGAGGCCAGCGACCACGACCCCGTCGCGGTCGACGCGACGCGCGCGAACCTGCGCGCCGCGGGGCTCACCGAGAGCGTGACCGTGAGCCAGCGCGACCTGCGCGCGCTGGAGCGACCCGCGCGGCCGGGGTGGGTGGTGACCGATCCGCCCTACGGGGAGCGCACCAGCACGCGGCCGCTCCAACGCGCGGGCTTCTACCGACAGGTCGCCGAGGCGATGCGCGCGCGGGGCGGCACCGTCGCGATGCTCGTCGCCGACCCGGAGCTCCGACGCTCGATGGGGACTCCCCCCGACCTCGAGCACGCCGTCTGGAACGGCGACATCGAGTGCCGGGTGTTCCGCTGGCGGCTGTGAGCGTCAGCGCTGCGCGGGCAGGCTCACCCGCGCGCGGCTGCACGCGAGCGGGAGCGCGCTGACCCGCCCCGGCGCGGCGGACGAGACGGCGACCTGCCAGCGCTCGTCGCCGCAGGCCACCACGTCGGCGAGGGCGAGGGAGCCCTGCACCCACGCGCCCGTGTACGTCGCCCCGTCGGGGCGGAGCGTCCACACGGCCCCGCGGGGCACGGCGCGGCGCTCGACCCACGAGAGGAGCTCGCGGTCGGCGCCCGTGAAGAGCCCGCGGGCCTGCGCCTGCGTCGAGAGGGCCTGGCTCGTCGCCTCTCCCTGCGGCGGGAAGGACAAGAGCCTCGCTTCTCCCTCCGCGGCGCAGGGCTCGCCCGCGCAGGGCGTCGCCTCACCCACGGTCACCAGGAAGCGCCGCGAGGTGCCCGAGGCGCCCGCGCCGAGCGGGGCCGCGGAGAGGGCCGTGGCCTCGAGCGCGAGCCGCGGGCTGCGCTGGAGCGTCGTCGCGGGGACCACCCGCATCGGGTCGACGACGCCTCCGTCGGCGGCGGCCGCGCGGGGAGACAGCCCTGGCAGCGCCGCGACGGGGAGAGAGACCACCGTGAGCTCTCGCCCGCCGCCGCTCGCCTCGGCCACGAGCAACGTCGCGGGGTCGCCCGGGATGGCCGAGAGCAGCGACCCCTCGAGCAGGCGGAACACCGCCATCGTGGCCTCGCCGGGCTCGGGCTCGCGCGAGAGGCGCACGGCGACCACCGAGCTGCGGCCCTCGGTGACGTGGGTCGACGCGATCCACGCGCTCGCCGCGTCGGCGCGCAGGAGCACCGCGCCGCGGAAGTCCTCTCCGCGCCAGCCCGGGGTCTCGATGCGCGCCGGGGTCACCGCGCGGTCGACCGTGGCCACCGTGAACGCTGGCGCCCCCACGTTGCGCCACGCCGCGTAGCTCGGCTCGCGGCCCTCGCCGGGGATCGACGTCCCCAGCTCGGCGACGTGCTCGGCCACCGTCGCGGGCGCGCCCCACCGGGTGCCCCGCCGCGCCTCGCGCTGCGTCGCCGTGAGCGTCTCGCCCGAGAGCGTGAGGGCCGCCACCGCGGGCGTCGCGCCGCCGAGGCACACGGCCTCGAGGCCCGCCGCGGGGCCCGGGAGCTCCGCCGAGGGCGGCGACGCGGGGTCTTCGCCCTCGCACCGGGGCATGGAGCGCAGCGCGATGGGCCCGGGGAGCGCGCCGCCCGAGGAGCGCCCGTCGCGGAGCATGTAGACCGTCGCGGCGCCGCCCAGGAGGAGCGTGACCACCAGACCGCCCAACAGGGCCGCGCGTCGGCGCGGGGGCGCGGCAGGCTCCTCGGGGGCGCGACGAAGCCTCCGGTGGTGGTCGCCGTCGGCGCAGGCGCCGGCGCGGGCGCGCTCACCGTCGGGGCCCCAGGGGGCGCGCTCACCGCGGGGACGCCGGGGCTGGAGATCGACGCCCGGATGGGCTCTCCCACCGCGGGGGTGCCCTTGAGGGGCGTGCGGCGCCAGGGCTCGTCGAGCACGCCGCGCATGGCCGTGGCGAGCGCGACGCCCGACTGGAGCGCGGGGTGGTCGCCCGCGCGGGCGCAGTTGCGGAGCATCTCCCAGCGCACGAGGGGCGCGCCCTCGGGGCGTGCCTTCACGCGGTCCATCGCGTCGGCGAGGCAGAGGGTGAGGGCGGCGAAGTCTGCCTTGGGCTGGGGCCGTGGCTTCTTGCTCGCGTAGCGCTCCGCGGCCTCGACGCCGAAGCCCGAGAGCGAGAGCCGCTCGACGCCGCGGTCCTCGACGACGTGCAGCCGCGCGAGGGTGATGGCCCCGTGCACGACCCCGACGGCGTGCAGGTTGTTCAGCTCCTCGGCCAGGGGCGCGAACATCCCGAGGAGCGCGCGCAGCGCCGAGCGCCGTCTTTCCTCGAGCCCGCCCGTGAAGAGCGCCGCGAGGCGAGAGAGCAGGGGCGTCGGCGGCAGCGCGGGGTACACCGCGACGGGCACGCCCGACTTGCTCCACACCACCGCGTCGGGCTTGAAGAAGGCCATGCTCCGCGGCACCGCGTCGACCTCGGCCTTGAGCTGGTCGAGGTCCTCCTTCGGGAGCGCGCGGCTGAGCAGCGGCTGGGCGTGGTAGATCGTCCCCTGGGCGTCGCGCACCTCGACGAAGTGACCGACGCGGCTCGCGTCGATCGCCTCGGTCACAAAGTATTTCCCCCCGAGCTTCTCACCGAGCTGGATCATCTTCGCTGCGTCCTGACCCCGTGGAGGATGCGGTTGGCCCTAGCGCGCGCTGAGGCACTCCAGCGGCGCCGCCGCGATGTGCGGAGACTCCGCGCCGTCGTCGACGAAGACCCAGGGCTCGGGCCCGCAGGAGAGCAGCCGCGCCCGCGGCAGGCCCGTGCCGCGCACCGCCGCGCCCTCTCCCGTCGGCGGCGCCAGCGGGTTCGGGACGGTCACCAGCCGCCGCGTCGCCGTCGCCGTCGCGCTCGGCGCGGGGCTGTACGTGAGCACCCGCACGGTGCCGTCGTCGCCGCGCATGAGGTCCTCGGCCAGCGCGTTGCGCGCCGCGGGCACCGGCACGCCGTCGCCCTGGTCGGGGAAGGCCACCACCCACACCACGCCCGGCGACACGCAGCGCCCCGGCGCGGGGCACGCGTCGGGGAGCGTGCGCTGGCCGATGGTGACCGCGAAGCTCTGGTAGTTGTCGGGCGCCGCGACGCCGCGCGGCACGGCCGAGAGCTCCTCGCCGTCGAGGTACATCGTGGGCGACCGGCGGGTGATCGCGTCGGGGAGGTTCGCGCCGCGCACCGACGTCGCCTGCGGCGGCGGGCGGAGCGCGCCCACGGACCCGAGGTTCACCCGCAGCACGTTGAGCGCGTGCCGCGCGGGGCCGCTCCCCACCGCGGGCGCCACGCGCTGGTGGAAGAGCAGGGTGGAGGTGTCGCCGGGGATCGTCGCGCGCACCGCGCCGGGCCCGAGGTACCAGGTGATCGCGGGCGGGCGGTTGCCGCCGGCCCCCATGGCGGCCTCGACGAGCACGGCGTGGGAGCCGCCCTCGGAGACCACGTTCATCACCGCCCACGCGACGCTGGGCGTGACCTTCAAGGGCCACACGCCCTGCAGCGGGACGTCGTCCCACCCCGCGAGGGCTACGGGCCGCGGGATCGCGCTGCGCGTGTCGACGCGCGCGAAGCCCAGGGGCGCGCCCACGCCGTTGCGCCACGCGGCCCACACCCCGTCGGGCTGCACCAGCAGCGGGCCGAGCTCCACCGCGCCCTGGACCGCCGTGGGGGTGTAGCGCTCCAGCGCCGCCCCGCGCGTCGAGGCCCGCGACGCCGCCGCGAGCCCGGTGCCCGCGCGCCACGCCACGACGATCTTGTCGTCGCGGCCGCACACCGCGTCGAACTCGCCCACCGCGCCTCCGCCGGCCACGGTCTGGATCGCCTCGCCCGCCTCGCGCGGGCACCGCAGGGGCGCGCCCCCCGGCGCGCGCAGCCGCACGCTGCCCATCGGAGCCGGGTCCTGCGGGCGCTTGCGCTGGCGGTAGGCGAAGGCCACCGCGGCCGCGCCCGCGCCGATGACCACCAGCGCGCCCACGATCAACGGCGCCCGCGAGGGCTTCGGCGGCGGCGGGGGCGCGGCCTTGCCCCCCTGCTGCGTCGGACGTCTCTCCGTGGTGCGGCCCGTGGTGGTCGCGCGCTCCCCGCCCGAGGGCGGCCGCATCGAGCCGCTGCGCTCGGGCCGCTGGGCCGCTCCGCCCGCGCGTGGAGGCGGCGCCATGGTGGCCCGTCGCGGGTCGCGCGGCGGGGGCACGGTGCTGGGCCGCGAGGCGCGCTCGGGCTCTTCTGTGGCGAGCCCGGCGAACTCTTCGAGGGTCTTCGAGAGCGACTCGCCCGAGGCGAGCGCGGGGTGCTCGCCGTGCTGGGCCGAGTGGCGCAGGAGCATCCATTTCGCGGCGGCGCTGCCCTCGGGCTGCACGCCCGCGGTGGCGAAGACCTCTTGCAGCGCGTTGAGGAGCGCGACGAGGTCTTGCCGGGGCGTGTGGGTGAGCGAGGGGTCGAGACGTCGCAGGATGCCGCCGACGCCGAAGCCCGAGAGCTGGCAGCCCGAGAGGGGGCCGTAGGCGTTGGCGATGACGAGGCGAAGGGAGATCGCGCCGTGGGTGACGCCGGCCTCGTGCACGCGGCCGAGGTCGAGGGCCATCGCGGCGAACCAGCGGAAGAGGGTGGCCGCGGCGGGCGCCGCGCCGAGGGCGGTGACGAGCTCGGCGACGCGGTCGCGCACGGGCACGAGGCCAGGCTTGTCGATGATCGCGACGGGCACGCGGGCGCGGGTGAGGGTGAGCTCGCGGGGTCGCACCAGCGCGCCGTTGGGCGGGACCTTCAAGAGCTCGGGGCCCACCGCGCCGACCATCTCGGGCGCGACGGGGCCGTCGGCGAGGAGCTGCGCGATCACCGCCGCGGCGCCGCGGTCGATCACCTCGAAGAGGGCCCCCGCGCGGGAGTCTTCAGGGGCCTTCGAGACGACGTAGCGCTTGCCGAGCGGTTCTCCGACGGTGATCAACGGGTCTGTGCTCCTCGGAGCGAGAGGGTGGGCGGTCGACCGGGAGCGCGACGATAGACGATCTCGCCGTCGGAATGAACGACGCGATGGCGCCCTCGCGGCGGCGCGATTGCCGCGGGGCGCCGCGGCGGTGTATCCCCGCGTGCGGTGTCGCGCGGTCGACGGGCGTTCGCGGGTTGGTGGGTGGTGTTCGCGGCGGTGGCGACGCTGCTCCTGCCCGCCCGGCGGCGCGACGGCGAGGCCGTGGCCACGGTGCCCGAGGGCGCGCGGCGGGTGCGCGTGGGGCTGGTGTTCGACACGGGGGGCCGCGGAGACAAGAGCTTCAACGACGGCGCCTACGAGGGCCTCGAGCGCGCGCGGCGGGAGCTCGGCGCCGAGGTGGAGTACGTCGAGCCCGCCGACGCCGACGACCGGGGCGTGGCGCTGAGGTTGTTCGCGTCGCGGGGCTTCGACCGGGTGATCGCCGTGGGCTACGTGTTCTCGCGCGAGGTCGACGAGGTGGCCAGGGAGCACCCGTCGACGCGCTTCGCCTGCGTCGACTACGCGCCGCCCGAAGACGGTCGCGTGCCGCCCAACGTGACGGGGCTGCGCTTTCGAGAGGCCGAGGGGGCCTTCCTCGTGGGGGCGGCGGCGGGCTTGGAGAGCCGCACGCGCGCGGTGGGCTTCGTCGGGGGGATGGACATCCCGCTCATCCGCCGCTTCGAGAACGGCTACCGCGCGGGGGTGGCCGCGGTGTGCCCCGCGTGCCGTGTGAGCGCGGCCTACGCGGGCAGCACGCCCTCGGCCTTCAAGGACCCCGAGCGCGGCAACCAGCTCGCGACGGCGCAGTACGCCTCGGGGGTCGACGTGATCTTCCACGCGTCGGGCTCCACGGGGCACGGGGTCTTCGTGGCCGCGCAGCGCTACGGCCGCCTCGCCATCGGCGTCGACGCCGACCAGCACGACGAGATGCCCGGCGCGGTGCTCACCTCGATGCTGAAGCGCGTCGACGTGGCCGTCTTCGACGTCGCGCGCGACGCGTCGCGGGGCGTCTTCGACCGCGGCGAGACGGGCCTGCGCAGCTTCGGCCTGCGCGAGGGCGGGGTCGACTGGGTGCACACGGGCCCGCACGCCGCGCGGCTGTCTCCCGCGACGGTGCGCCGGGTCGAGGCGCTGCGCCGTGACATCGTCGAGGGCCGCGTGACGGCGCCGGAGGGCTGAGGTGCCGCTCCTCGAGGTCACGGGGCTGCGCCGTCGCTTCGGCGCCCGCGTCGCGCTCGACGACGTCTCCCTGCGCGCCGAGCCCGGGCGGGTGCACGCGCTGGTGGGCGAGAACGGCGCGGGCAAGAGCACGCTGATCCGATGCGTGTGCGGGCTCGACGGCGCCGACGCGGGCGAGGTGCGGGTCGACGGCGCGGCGCTCCCCGTGGGTGACCCTCGCGCGGCGATGCGCGCGGGCGTGGGCGTGGTGCACCAGCACTTCATGCTCGCGGGCGCGCTGAGCGCCGTCGACAACGTGGCCCTCGGGGTGGAGCCCCGGCGCGGCCCGCTGGGGCTCCTGGTCGACCGCGGCGCGGCGCGGCGCGACCTCGCCGCGCTGGCCGAAGCGCGCGCGATGCCCGTGGACCTCGACGCGCCCGTCGCGTCGCTCACCGTGGGCGAGCGGCAGCGGGTGGAGATCCTGAAGGTGCTCTACCGCGGCGCGACGGCGCTGCTCCTCGACGAGCCGACGGCGGTGCTGTCTCCCGCCGAGGTGCGCTCGCTCCTCGCGACGGTGCGGGCGCTCGCCGACGGGGGCGCGTCGGTGGTGATCGTCACGCACAAGCTCGACGAGGTCTTCGCCGTGGCCGACGAGGTGACGGCGCTGCGCCGCGGGCGGGTGGTGCTCCACGCGCCCCTCGCGGAGCTCACGCCCGAGAAGGTCGCGAAGGCCGTGGTGGGCGACGGCGCGGTGCACACGCCCGCTCCGCGCGCGGCGGCGGAGCGGAGTGGAGAGGGCCTCGCGCTCGACGCGGTGGAGGCGCCGGGCCTCGGGCCCGTCTCGCTGCGGGTGGAGCGCGGAGAGGTGCTGGGCGTGGCGGGGGTCGAGGGCAACGGGCAGCGCGCGCTCGCCGAGGTGATCGCGGGGATCGTCCGGCCGACGCGCGGCGCGGTGCGCCTCGGCGGTGAGGAGGTCTCGGCCGAGGGCGTCGCGGCGCGGCGGGCGAAGGGACTGGGGTACGTCCCGGAGGATCGAGAGGGGAGGGGGCTCTTCGCGGAGCTCACGGTGGCCGAGAACCTCGCGCTCGGCGAGCCCGAGGTGGTGACGGGGCGCGGTCGCTTCGACGTGAGCGCGGCGCGCGCGCGGGCGACGACGCTGGTCGCGCGCTTCGGGGTGCGTCCCGCCGACGTCGACGCCCCGGTGTCGTCGCTCTCGGGGGGCAACCAGCAGAAGGTGCTGATGGCGCGGGAACTCTCGCGTGCGCTCGTGGCGCTGGTGGTGGCGCAGCCGACGCGCGGGGTCGACCTCGGCGCGGCCGCGGAGCTGCGCGAGGCGATCCGCGAGGCGCGGGCGGCGGGGGCCGCGGTGGTGCTGGTGAGCGCTGAGCTCGACGAGCTCCGCGCGCTGGCCGACCGCGTCGCGGTGATGCGGGGCGGAAGGATCGTGGGTGAGGTGGCGGTGAGCGAGGCGACGGACGAGCGCCTCGGGGGGTTGATGGTGGGGGCGACGGTGACGGAGGGAACCGACCTCGGGGTCAGAGGTCGATGATCACCACCCCGCGGTCTTCGTCGTCGCGCTTCTGAGGCGACGACGGCGGAGGCACCGCGGGGATGGGCAGTTCGAGCTGCGGCTGCTGGTAGCTGCGACGCTGCTCATTCTCACGACGGCGAATCTCTTCGATGATGTACGGAGGCAGCATGGTCAGCACCTCCAGGTGGCGAAGCACCGGCCGACAGTTGTGCGCGCCCCGAGGAGCGAGGCACGCGATGGGTCGGAATATAGCAACCGAGGTGCCACGATCAAGACTTCGGAGGGGGCTCTCTGAGGCCCGAGATCAGGCCGAGAGAGAACACTCGCGCAGGGTGACGCGGCGGTCGTGGTGGGCGGCCCTGGGGTTGGCGCTGGCGCTGTGGGCGTGGAGCCCGCTCGCCCAGGCGCAGACCGACTACGACCCGCAGAGCCGGGAGTGGAACGGCACCTCGGAGCTCTCGCGCATCGCCAGCGAGGCGGGGGTGGAGCTCGTCCCCACCCGGCGGCTCGACTGGGACGCGGTCCCGCCTGGGAGCGCGCTCCTGGTGCTGTGGCCGCGGCGCTCGGTGGGGCTGGCCGACCTCGAGGCCTTCCTCGATGACGGGGGGCGGGTGGCGTGGCTCGACGACCAGGGGGCGTCGTCGGAGTTCTACGCGCGCTTCCAGTTTCAGCGCGAGGCCGTGGTGGGCGGCGTGGCGCGCGCGTCGGACCTGCCCGAGCTCCTCGTGGCCCGCCCCCGTGGGCCGCACCCCTTGAGCGAGGGGGTCGACGTACTGGTGACCAACCTCCCCGTCGCGCTCTCGCACCGACGGCTCACCCCCATCTTCGAGTTCGCGGGCTCCAACCAGGGCCTCGTCCTCGTGGGGCAGATCGGCCGCGGAAAGCTCCTCGTCGGCGGCGACCCCAGCGTGCTCCTCAACACCATGATGCAGTTCGAGGGCAACCGCCGCTTCGCCCAGAACCTCATGCGCTTCCTCGCGGGCTCCGAGGGTCGCCGCGGGCAGCGCGTCACCATGGTCTGGGGCGACCTCCACGTCGCGGGCATCTACCGCGGCCGCGCGCAGGCCCGCACCCGACAGCGCGCCGCGGTGAACAACCTCAACGAGGCCCTGCGCGACCTCTCGGCCATGCTCGGCGCGCCCCGCGCGCTGCCCCCGCTCGCGATGGCCCTGGTCGCCCTCGCCGTCGCGTCGCTCGCCGCCCTCGCGTGGGGCAAGCGGCCGAGCGAGCGCTACGGCCCCCGCGGCCCCGTGGGCACCACCGCGGGCGTCACCGAGCGCGTCGCGATCTTCTCCGCGCGGGGCGCGAACCTGCTCCTGCCCGCGCTCCTCAGCCGCACGTTGTTGGAGGGCGCGCTCCTGCGCGCGGCGGGGCTCACGCCGCCCACCGACGTGCGCCGCGTGCTCACCCGCGCCGGAGAGAAGCTCTCGGAGCCGCAGCGCGCCGAGGTGCGCGCGCTGCTGCTCGAGCTCGACACCCTCGCGTCGGCGGCCGAAGACGACCGCGCGTCGCCCGTCGACGCCAAGCGCTTCCTCTCGCTCTGGCGGAGGATCAATGACATCCTCCGCACCCTCGCGAGGGCCAAGGAATGACCGACACCAACGCCGCGCCTCGCCCCGAGGCGCTCGCTCAGGCCCGCGCCCTCTGCCGCGCCGTCCTCGACGAGGTCTCTCGCTCCTACGTGGGCCACCCCGAGGTGCCCGAGCTGCTCCTCGTCGCCCTCCTCGCGCGCGGCCACTGCCTCCTCGAGGGCGTGCCCGGCGTCGCGAAGACCACGCTCATCAAGGCCATGGCGGCCTCCATCGGCGGCGCGTTCAAGCGCATCCAGTTCACGCCCGACCTCCTCCCGAGCGACATCACCGGCACCTACGTGCTCTCGCCCCGCGAGGGCACCTTCGCCCTGCGACGCGGGCCGTCTTCGCCCACGTCGTGCTCGGCGACGAGATCAACCGCGCGCCCGCCAAGACCCAGAGCGCCCTCCTCGAAGCCATGCAAGAGGCCCAGGTCACCATCGACGGAGAGACCCACCGCCTGCCTGATCCCTTCTTCGTGCTCGCCACGCAGAACCCCATCGAGCAGGAGGGCACCTATCCCCTCCCCGAGGCGCAGGTCGACCGCTTCCTCCTGCGGGTGGTGCTGGGCTATCCCAGCGCCGCCGACGAGGCGCGCGTGCTGCGCACCTACGCCGTCGATCCGCCGGTGCCGCAGTCGGTGGTCACCCTCGACAACGTGCTCTGGCTCCAGCGCACCGCGGCTTCGGTGCACGTCGACGACGAGGTCTACGCCTACGCCGTCAACCTCGCGCAGTTCACCCGCTCGCACCCGCGCGTCGCGCTCGGGGCGTCTCCGCGGGCGTCGCTGGGGCTCGTCACCACGGCGCGCGCCCACGCGCTGCTCGAAGGCCGCGGGTACTGCGTGCCCGACGACGTGAAGCGCGTCGCGCCCTTCGTGCTCGCGCACCGGATGATCCTCTCGGCCGAGGCCGAGGCCGAGGGGCTGTCGCAGGACTCCATCGTCGAAGAGGCGCTCTCGCGGGTGCCCTACCGACGCGCCGAGGCGCGCGGCGAGCAGTGGTCGCACGGCAGCGCCGCGGCGGTGGCCGACGGGGGGCGCTAGTTCCTCGTCGCGGGGGCAGTGAAAGGTTGGGACGGATGCAGCGCTGCGCGGTCGACCCTCACCCCCGGCCCCTCTTCGGGAGATGGGAGATGGGAGCGCGGGAGTCGTGGGCGGCGGCCCTCACCCCCGGCCCTTCTTCGGGAGATGGGAGCGCGTGGGCGACGGCCCTCACCCCCGGCCCCTCTTCGGGAGATGGCAGAGCGCGGGAGTCGTGGGCGACAGCCCTCACCCCCGGCCCCTCTCCCGTAAACGGGAGAGGGGAGCAGACTGCACCGAAAACTGCCCTGACCCTTGTGGCGAAGGGGTGTGGGTGCTGGACGGCGAAGGCGCTGTCATCCTCCCTCCCTTTCCCGACGACGACACACGCTCTCGCAGCGGGAAGGGGCAGGGCAGTTTTCGGTGAAGACTGCTCCCCTCTCCCGTTTGCGGGAGAGGGGCCAAAAGTGAGGGCCGCCCCCGCCCCTCGCCGCCCTTCCACCGACGACGGCCTGCCCTTGGGGCAGTGGTATGGCGGCGGGGTGAGGGCCGCCCGCGCGCCTCGCCAACCTTCCATCTCTCCTGCGGCGAGGGGCTAGCGCTTCCATGCCCACGCTCACGCGCTCGGGCCGCGCCGTGCTCGCGGGGGCCGCGGGGCTCACGCTCGGAGGCGTGCTCGGAGGCCTCGCGCCCGCCGCGCTCGCGGGCTCGGCGGCGCTCACGGGGCTCGCGCTCGCGTGGGTCGCGGCCTCGCCCCTGCCGCGGCAGATGCGCAGGCAGCGGGTGGAGTTCTCGTGGTGGATCCCCGCGCACAAGGGGGCCCCGGGCCGCGCGCGACGTCCCGACGAGGCGGTGCCCGTGCGGGTGGTGCTGCGCAACCCCTCAGAGGGGACGCTCGAGCTCTCGATGCCGCGCCTCGCGCTCTCGCAAGGGCTGCGCTACGCGCGGGCCGAGGGGCAGCGGTTGAGGGTGCCTCCGCGGAGCGCGGTGAGCTTCGAGATCGAGGTGCGTCCCGCGCACCCGGGGCGGCACGTGCTGCACGGGGTGTGGCTCTCGCTCGCGGGGCCGCTGGGGCTGTCGTGGGTGCCGCTGTATTTCCCGAACCCGCTGGTGATCGAGGTCGAGCCGCGGGGCTTCGCGGCGAGCTCCACCGCGCGCGCGCCGCGGCCGCCGCCGAGCCGGGCGAGGGGAGGTCGGAGCACCCGCCGCGCGGGCGAGGGCCCCGAGCTCAAGGAGCTGCGCGATCACCAGCCCGGTGACGCCTTCAGGCGCATCGCGTGGGGCCCGAGCGCGCGCCGCGGAAAGCTCCTGGTGCGCGAGACCGAGGACGAGGCGCAGACCACGCGGGTCCTGGTGGTCGACGCGTCGGCGACGATGCGCGGCGACGACCGCGGGCACGCGAGGATCGACCACGCGGTGGAGCTCACGGCGCAGGCCGCGCGCATCTCGCTGTCGGCGGGCGACCGGCTGGGGCTCGTGGGCTTCGACCGGCGGGTGGTGCTCGAGGTCGCGCCGAGCGACGAGGCGGCGCACCTGCGCGCGCTGGTGGGCGGGGCGATGGAGCTGCGGTCCATCGTCGACGAGGACCTCACCGAGGCCGACGACGACGCGCTCATCGAGACCGTGGCGCGGTACTTCCGCGAGCAGGAGGGGGTCGACGTCGCTCGCGGCGCGCAGCCCTGGGAGGCCCGCGCGCGGCTCATCGACCTCGCCCGTCGGGCCGCGGGCAACGACCCCGCGATGCGCCTGCCCGTGCGCGCGAAGGAGTCGGGCTCTCGCGAGCTGAGGGCCTTCTGCCGAGCGCGGGCGATCCCGCTGCCGCTGCGGCACGACGCGACGGGGATGGCCAAGGCGCAGGGGTTGGCCGAGGCGCTGCGGGCGTCGGTGCGCGGCGCGCGGGAGTCGCGCACCGTGGTGGTGATCTCGGACCTCGACGCGCTGGAGGTCACCGAGGCGGTGCGCCTCGCGCTCGGGGCGCTGCGGCAGAAGCGGCACCGGGTGAGCGTCGTGGCGCTCACGGGGCGTGACTTCATCGGCGCGGCGCCGCGCGACCTGTCGGCCGAGGCGCGCGAGGCGCGCGAGGCGCTGATCGACCTCTTCGTGGCCGAGGAGGAGGCGCGGGTGGCGCAGTTGCGACGACGGTTCGCGGCGCTCGGGGTGGCGGTGTGGAGCGCCGACGCGAAGCAGCCGATGGCGCACTGGCTGCGTCGGACCGCCGGGGCGAGGGCGGCGGTCACGGCGCGGTGAAAGCACCGTCGCGGCGCGCGCGGGTGGTTTAGTCTCCGCGGTGTCCAATGCCTCCGAGCGACAGCCACTTTCGAGCGGGCGCGCGCATCGACGGTCGCTACGCGCTCGTGTCGATGCTGGGCGAGGGGGCCTTCGGGTCGGTGTGGAAGGCCGAGGACGAGCGGCTCAACCGACGGCTCGTCGCGGTGAAGGTGCTGAAGTCGGAGTTCCTCTCGCAGCCTGGGGCGGTGGCGCGCTTCGACGCCGAGGCCGACGCGATGGCGCCGCTCACGCACCCGAACATCGTCGCGGTGCACGACCGGGGCGAGTGGCAGGGGCACCGCTTTCTGGTGATGGAGTACGTCGAGGGCAGGGGCCTCGCGGGCTGGCTCGCGGAGCACCGTCGCAAGGGTGAGCCGCCGACGCTGGGGGTGGCGCTGGCGCTCTTCGACCAGCTCTGCGCGGGGCTCGAGGCGGCCCACGAGGTGCGCTCCCCGGGGCCGATCGTTCACCGTGACCTCAAGCCCGACAACGTGCTGTTGAAGAAGATGTCGGGCGGCGAGCTCCAGGTGAAGGTGGTGGACTTCGGCATCGCCCAGCTCGGACGTCGCAGCGGGACGCAGAGCGGGGTGCTGATGGGCACGCCGTTGTACATGGCGCCGGAGCAGGCGACGGGCTGGGCCGCGGGCGTGGGGCCGTGGACGGACGTCTTCGCGCTCGGCGTGATCCTCACCGAGATGCTGACGCTGCACGCGCAGCCCTCGGAGGACGAGCCCTGGTGGGGCACCGCGATGCGCCGCCCGCACACGCTGCGGGGCAAGCTCGGCGCGCTGCGGGAGGACGTCCCCGGCGCGGTCTTCGACCTGGTGGCGCAGTGCATGGGGTCGGAGCCCGACGACCGCTTCCGTGACGCGCACGCGCTGCGGATCGCGCTGCGCGACGTCGCCGCGACGGTGCTCGGCGGCGCGTCGCTGTCGTCTCCGTGGTAGAAGCGGCGTCGATCGACCCGCCCGCGGCGGTGTCGATCACGTCAGGCCCGCGCACGACACGGAGGAGAGCCTCCGGCAGGCCCGTCACCGCGCACGCCCGCGGAGGTGCGCGCCGAGGCGCTGGGTCAGGCGCCGACGCTCCTCGGAGAGGACGACGACGAGGTCGCGAGCGTCGGCCCGAGGCACGACGACCACGATGAGGAGAGGCGGACGACGCGGCGCCGTCGAAGCCTGTCCCGTGGCTGGCGCTGACGGCGGGCGTGGTGGTGGTCTCGTGCGCGCTCGCGGCAGGGCTGGTGCTCGCCATGGTGACGTGGGACAGCGCCGCGGCTGCGCACGCGTCGTCGCGGGGTGCGAGCGCGCGGCCGACGCGGGGGCGGCCGCGGTGACGGCGGCCACGCTGCGGCCGGGGCCGTTGACGGGCAACTCCGAGCTGCAGGCGTGGCTGCGCCGGTGGGACGACGCCGCGCACGGGGCGCGACGCGGGGCGATGGCGGAGTGGTACGCGCCGACGGTGCGCTTCCACAGAGACGCGGTGGCAGCCAAGCGGAGGTGGAGCGGCGCATCGCGCAGGAAAGCGCGCAACGCGGGCGGCACCTTGCAGTTCAACTGGTCGCGCGGCAGTGGAGCCCGCCGAGCGCGGAGCGACAGCGACGTCCCTGATACGTGCAGGCGCTTCAGGGGCGCGCAAGGCGACGTGTGGAAGGTGCGCGCGTGGGCCGTGGAGGTGCGCCCCGACCGCCACCCCGCGATCGGCTGCCCGCGCCTGGAGGGGCGGTACCTGATCCGTGTGCGGAGGGGCGCGTCGGGCCTGCGCGTGTGCCACGAGAGCTGGTCGATGAGCGAGGGGATCTGCGCCTCGTGTCCCACCGCCTCGGTGTGCACGCGGTAGTGCGCGCGGCGATGCGCGTCGCCTGGGCGCCATCCTTCGTCGCTCGCGTACCTGAAGTACGCGTCGCTCCTCAGGACGCGCGCATGCTCGCGCCTCACCACGCGCACGACATCCAGCGCGGCGCGGCTGCGCCGCGGGAGTGCAGTGCGTCGATCACGTCGCTGCGGCGGAAGGAGCCGCACGGGTGTGGCGTCCCCGACGATGACCTCGCGTCGCCCATGGTTGCCGGAGTTCGTCGCGTTCGCGCCGTCACTCCGGGCCAAGAACTCCTAAAAATACTCGGACCGAGTGCGGCCATCGAGACGCGAGTGCCGCAAGGCGCGAAGCTGAAGACGGGCTGTACGCCCGTCGAAGCCGAGCAACGACGCGACGCGGATCGGCAGCCGCGACGAGCTACTCTTAGGAGTTCTAAAGCGTGGTCCCGTTCCGGGGCTCAGGAGGCTCGTTCACGTCTGGCGTCGCGGCAGCCCTCGCTCAAGCCCCGTCAGGGGCGCTACGCGCTCGCCCGCGCAGGGTGAACGCGGCGGCAGACGCGGAACCCCGGTCTGGGTGCCCCGACGTGACCGCTACGGAGGCGCGCGGGATGATGCCAGCCGCGCAGGCCGGGGTCGGCCGAGAGGTTGAAGAAGCCCGGCGCCGACGTGAGCAGGCCGATGGTGTCGAGGAAGTACGTCAGCGCCGCGTAGGTCGCCGACATCAGGATCAGCGGGATGCAGGTGCTCTCGCGCCGGGGGAGCCTGACCTTCTTCTTCGAGGTGGGGGTGGGCCGCGGGCCATGGCTGCGACCCCGGAGACTATCAGCGACGGCGGCGGGAGAAGACGAGTCGCGCGTGCCGGGGTCGGCCTCGGTCGCGCTCTGCACCTGCACGGGCAGCGTCGCCGGCCTCGCCGGGGGCGGGGTCGGTGATGACAGGCTCCACGCGGCGGTTCTGCGCGCGGCCGCGGGCGGTCTGGTTGCTCGCGATGGGGCGGTCGGGGCCGAAGCCCTGCGCCTCGAGACGACCTTCGACGCCGTTCTGCACGAGGACGCAGCACGCTCTGCGCGCGGCGCTGCGACAGGTCGACGTTGTGGTCGTGCGAGCCGCGGTCGTCGGTGTGGCCCTCGACGCGCACCCGGCGGATGAAGGTCGCCGACTGCATCGCGTCGGCGAGGCGCCGCGGCATCCGGGAGGCTCACCGCGCGGATCGTGTCGCGGTCGGTGTCGAAGAACACCGGCGCGAGGGTCGCGATGCGCCCGCCCTCGATGCGCACGTTGCCGTCAGGGCAGCCGTTGCGGTTCGGGTCGCGCGAGGCGCGCCCGGCACGTCAGGGCAGTGGTCTTCGGGGTCGGGCACCGTGTCGCGGTCGCGGTCGGGCAGCGGGCGGCCCGGGCGCGCAGGGTCGGTGCGGGCCCTGGTGCACGTCAGGGCACTGGTCGGCGTGGTCGAGCACGCCGTCGCGGTCACCCGGTCGCCGTCGGGGCAGCCGGGGCGCTCGGGGTCGGGGTGCTCCCCCTGCAGGTGGTCACGCGCTGATCGTCGGGGTCGAGCACGCCGTCGCCGTCGCTGTCGGGCGTCGGGCACCCGCGGCGCTGGGGGTCGGGGTGGTCGCCCTGCGGCACCGTCGGGCAGATGTCGTCGGGGTCGAAGACGCCGTCGCTGTCGGTGTCGATGAGCGGGCACCCGCGTCGGTTCGGGTCGGGGTGCGGGCCCATGTGCGTGTCGGGGCAGATGTCGTCGCGGTCGAGCACGCCGTCGCCGTCGCGGTCGCTCGGCGCGGCCTGCTCACGACGGATCGGCGCGTAGGCGACGGAGAAGAGGAGGCGGCCCGCGGGGATGCCGTAGCCGCGCTCCATGCCGAAGCCGCCGCCGAGGCCGACCATGACCTGGTCGGCGATGGTGTAGTGCGCGCCGAGGATGGCCTCTCCGCCCCACTGGCCCTCGGCGAAGGCCGAGGAGCCCGAGCGGCCCTGGGTGAGGTCGCGGATGGAGGTGACGACGTAGGCCTCGGGGCCGATGGTGAGGCGGCCGTGGTCGGCGGCGATGCCCACCGCGGCGGTGAGCCGGAGCTCGTTGCCGATGGCGAGGTTCTCGGCGTCGATGTCTCCGCGCACGGTGAAGCCGCCGCCGAAGGACCAACGCACGGGCCCGCCGCGGCCGGCGAGGGTGAGCCGCGGCTCGACGCGCACGGTCTCGTCGCCGGTGTTGTCGGCGCGGGTGCCGATGGGGGCCCAGACCATCACGCCGAGGTGCAGCGAGATCGGGTCGCGGTCGGCGTGGCCGAGGATGCGCACGCGGGCGCCGATGCGGAGGTCGCCGGGGGCGACGTTGCTCGACGGGCCGAGGGTGACCGTGGGGGCCGTGGTGGTGGTGCCGTCTTGCAGGAGCGAGATCGGCAGCGAGAGGTGCAGGCCGACGCGGTCGAGGAAGCTCGCGGCGACGCCCACGTGGCCGACGAACATCCCGGAGATGACGTCGGTGTTGCGGACCTCGCCGGTGGGGAGGGTCTGACGCAGCACGAGGGGGTTGAAGGCGTAGTCGCCGACGATGCCCGCGGCGAAGTAGCGGGTGGACGAGTACCAGGGGTGCTCGGCCATGAAGAACACGTCGCCCGTGGGCGTGGGCTCGAAGCGGTCGAGCGCCCAGCCCGACGGCGTCTGCGCGCGCGCCTCGGGGGCAGCGAGCAGCGCCGCGCCGAGCGCGGGGAGCGCCGCGAGCGCGAGGGACGTACGACGAGACCGGGTGCGACTCACCTGAATGACCTCCTGCGGGCGGCGGGACCCCACTCGCGGCGGGCGCGTGGCCCTCCCGCGCGCAGGGCGCGCCTTCGGGGGCGGAGCGTAAAGAACCCCTCGCCCGCGCAGCAAGGAAATTGCCGGTCTCACGGGGGCCCTCAGGCGCCCGCGCGGCGCCTTGACGTTCGCCGCGCCCTTCGCGCACGGTGCCCGGCGCAACGATGCGAGTGCTCCACGTCTTGCACAGCATGACCTTCGGCGGCGCCGAGGTGCTCGTGCACGATTTCGTCCGCGCGACGCGGGCCTCGGCCTCTCACGCCATCGCCTGCCTCGACGGCGTGGGCCCGCTGGGAGAGTCGCTCCGCGCCGACGGGGTGCGCGTCGACCTCATCGGCCGCCCCGAGGGCTTTCGCCCCGACGTGGCCCTGCGCCTGCGGCGGGTGATCGCCGAGGTCGCCCCCGACGTCGTCTTCGCCCACCAGTACACGCCCTACTCCTACGCGGCGATGGCCCTGCCCACGCTCCGACCCCGGCCGGGCTTCGTCTTCGTCGAGCACGGGCGGCACTACCCCGACCAGAGGCGCCCGAAGCGGGTGGCGGCGAACCGCGCGGTGTTCCTGCACTACACCGACCGGGTGCTCGCGGTGTGCGGGTACATCAAGAAGCTGCTCGTCGCGAACGAGGGCATCCCTGCTTCACGGATCACGGTGGTCTACAACGGCGTCGACCCCTCGCGCTTCGACCCGGGCGAGACCTCGGGCTTCGACACCGACGCCCTCCGCGCGGAGTTCGGCCTGACCCCCGACCACAAGGTCGTCACCTGCGTCGCGCGCTTTCACCCGGTGAAGGACCACCCCACGCTCGTGAAGGGCTTCGCCCGCGCCGCGAGGGAGGTCCCCGACGCGCGACTGCTCCTCGTGGGCGGCGGAGAGGCCGCCCCGCTCGAAGCGCTCGCGACGGAACTCGGCGTGCGCGACCGGGTCGTGTTCGCGGGGGTGCGCCGTGACATCCCCGCGGTGTACGCGGCGAGCGACCTCTTCTCGATGTCGTCGCTGAGCGAGGGGACGAGCGTGACCTTGCTCGAGGCGATGCTCTCGAAGCGCGCGGCGCTGGTGACCGACGTGGGGGGCAACCCCGAGATCGTGGAGCGCGACCGCACGGGGGTGCTGGTGCCGCGGGGCGACCACGAGGCGCTCGGGGCGGCGATGGCGTCTCTCTTGAACGACCCCGCGCGTCGCGCGGCGATGGGCGAGCGTGGGCGCGCGCGGGTGCTCGCGCGCTTCACCCAGGAGCGCATGCACCAGGGCTGGCTCGCCGCGGCGCGGGACTGCCAGAGGAGCTGAACGGAGCCATGTGCGGCATCGCGGGCGTCGTCGACCTCACGGGCCACCGCGGCCCGGCACCGCGGGAGCTCCTGCGGGCGATGGTGAAGTCCCTCAACCACCGCGGCCCCGACGAGCACGGGATGTACCGCGACGAGAGGGCGGCGCTCGGCCACGCGCGGCTGTCGATCATCGACCTCGCCTCGGGCCAGCAGCCCATGTCGAACGAAGACGGCACCGTGTGGGTGGTCTTCAACGGAGAGGTCTTCAACCACGTCGAGCTCCGCGCCGAGCTCACGGAGAAGGGCCACACCTTCCGCACGCGGAGCGACACCGAGGTGATCGTGCACGCGTGGGAGGAGTGGGGCGTCGAGTCCTTCGCGCGCTTCAACGGCCAGTGGGCCATCGCCCTGTGGGACGCGCCCCGCGGCGAGCTCGTGCTCTGCCGCGACCGCTTGGGCATCCGACCGCTGTACCTGCAGGAGAGCGGCGGGCGGCTGCGCTTCGCGAGCGAGGTGAAGGCCATCTTCGCCGACCCCGAGGTGCCCCGCGCCTTCGACCCGCGCGGGATCGAAGAGACCTTCACCTTCTGGGCGTCGCGGCCTCCGACCTCGGTCTTCGCAGGCGTCACGGAGCTCCGCCCCGGCACCGCGCGGGTCTACCACCGCGACGGGTCGTGGACGGAGCGGGCGTACTGGTCTCCCCGCTTCGCGCGGGTGCTCCCGAGAGAGAGCCGCGAGCCCGAGACCCTCACCCTCGACGCCGCGGTGGAGGGCCTGCGCGAGCGCCTCGAGGCCGCTTCTGCGCTGCGCATGCTCCGCGCCGACGTGCCCGTGGGCGCGTACCTCTCGGGAGGCATCGACAGCTCGTACATCGCGTGGCTCGCGCGCCGCGCGATCACCGGGACCTTTCACACCTTCTCGCTGCGCTTCGAAGACGCTGAGTACGACGAGACTCCCTTCCAGAGGCTCATGGCCGACGCGCTCGGCACCACGCACCACGAGGTCGTGGCGACGCGCGGAGACATCGCCGACGCCTTCCCCGACGTGGTGTGGCACGCCGAGCGGCCGATCCTGCGCACGGGCCCGGCGCCCTTGTTCCTCCTGTCGAAGCTGGTGCGCGACGAGGGGCTCAAGGTCGTGCTCACGGGCGAGGGGAGCGACGAGGTGCTCGGCGGTTACGACATCTTCCGCGAGGCGAAGGTGCGTCGCTACTGGGCCAGGGAGCCCGACTCGAAGACCCGCCCGCGGCTCTTCGAGCGGCTCTACCCCTACCTCTCGCGCTCGCCCGCGGCGGCCCGCGGGATGGCCCTGCAGTTCTGGGCGAGGGGCCTCGACCGGGCGAGCGAGCCCACCTTCTCGCACGGCCCGCGGTGGTCGAGCGCGCAGGCCCTCCAGCGCTACTTCAGCGCCGACTGGAAGGGCCGCGCCGAGTCCGACCCGCGCCCCGCCCCCGTCGACGCCCTGGTCGCCTCGCTCCCCGAAGACTTCACCCGGTGGGACCCGCTCTGTCAGGCGCAGTACCTCGAGATGGTCACGCTCCTCGACCCGTACATCCTCGCGTCGCAGGGCGACCGGATGCTCATGGCCCACTCCGTCGAGGGGAGGTTCCCCTTCCTCGACGTGAACGTGGTGGAGTTCGCCGGGCAGATGCCCGCGCGCTTCAAGCTCAGCGGCCTCGACGAGAAGCACGTCTTGAAGCGGGCCGCCGAGGAGCCCTGCCGCGCGAGATCCTGAAGCGCACCAAGCAGCCGTACCGCGCCCCCGACGCCCTGAGCTTCGTGGGAGAGAACCCCCGGCCTGGATCGAAGAGGCCCTCTCCGAGAGCGCCCTGCGCGAGGTGGGGGTGTTCGAGCCCGCCGCCGCACGCGCCCTGTGGGAGAAATGCCGCAAGGCCCTCGCCCGCGGCGCGGGGCAGTTCAGCAACGCCGACAACATGGCCGTGGTGGGCGTGCTCTCGACGCAGCTCCTGCACGCCTCGATGGTCGCGCGACCCCGGGCCAGCACCGACGACGGAGCGCCCTTCCGCACCGAGGTCCACCGCGTCGATTGATCGCTTCTGCGGGTCGAACCCGTGGCCCGCGGGGTGCACCATACTCGCGCCAGGCGCGACGTCGGGCGACGCTGCGCCCCATCGCTTCGTCCTCGCCCCCGCGCCTCGCGGGCGGCGCGTCACCCCCGCGAGGAGTCCATGAACCCGCTCCGCACGCTCCCCTACGCGCTCTGTCTCACGGCGTTCTTCGCTCTGGGCTGCGGCCGCTCCGCGCTAGAGGTGCCCGACGACCCTGACGCGAACGTCCCGGTCGATGTGCCAGGCGACCTCGGTGACACACCCGACCTCCCCGACGCGCCCGACGGAGACGTCCCCGACGGCGGCTGCACCAACAGCGCCCAGTGCGACGACAACGTCTTCTGCAACGGCGTCGAGTCCTGCGTGGCCGGGCGCTGCGTCGCGGGCTCTCCCCCCGTCTGCGACGACGGCGTGAGCTGCACCCGCGACCGCTGCGACGAGGCCCGCCGCGCCTGCGTCGCCGAGGCCGACAACACCCGCTGCGCCCTGCCCGCGGTGTGCGACCCCGTGCGCGACTGCACCGTCGTCCGCTGCCGCGCCGACGCCGAGTGCGACAACGGCAACGTCTGCGACGGCGCCGAGCGCTGCTCGGGCGGCCTCTGCGTCACGGGCGCCCCCCTGCGCTGCGACGACGGCGTGGCCTGCACCGTCGACCGCTGCGACCCCCGCGGCGGGTGCCTCAACGCCCCCGACGACAACCGCTGCTCCGACGGGGTCTTCTGCAACGGCGCCGAGGTCTGCGTCGCCCGCGTGGGCTGCACCGCGGGGCGGCCCCTCCTCTGCGACACGGGCGACCGCTGCACCGCGGGCGTGTGCTCCGAGGCCGCGCGCGGCTGCGTGATGTCTCCCCGCGACAACGACCGCGACGGCTTCGGCCCGATCTCGTGCCCCGGGGGCCGCGACTGCGACGACGCCAACCCGCGGGTGAACCCCGCCGCGCCCGAGGTCTGCAACAACGGCGTCGACGACAACTGCGACGGCCTCGCTGACTGCCGCGACCGCGCGTGCGCGGGCAGCCCCGCGTGCGGGCCCTGCACCCCGACGGGCCCCGAGGCGGCGCAGTGCAACGACGGCCGCGACAACGACTGCGACGGTTTCACCGACTGCAGCGACTTCGACTGCCGCGCGGCGCCCGCGTGCATGATGTGCATCCCCACCGGGCCCGAGCGCGACCCGATGAGCTGCCTCGACGGCCGCGACAACGACTGCGACGGGCTCTCTGACTGCGCCGACCCCGACTGCCGCTTCTTCCCCTCGTGCATGATGTGCGTGCCGACGGGGCCCGAGGCGGGGCGCTGCAACGACGGCCGCGACAACGACTGCAACGGCGCCGCCGACTGCTCCGACCCCGCGTGCGGGATGGACCCGGCCTGCCGCGCCCCGAACGACACCTGCGCCACGGCCACGCCCATCGGCCTCCCTGGGAGGGCCTCGGGCAGCACGACCGCCGCCAACAACGACTACACCCCCACCTGCGCGATGAGCAGCGCGCCCGACGTGGCCTACGTCTTCCGCAACCCCGCGCGGCAGACCGTGACCATCGACACCGAGGGGTCGAGCTTCGACACGATGCTCCAGGTGTTCCGCGCCGACTGCTCGCCCGCGAACGCGATCGCGTGCGACGACGACGGGGGCACGGGCACCGCCTCGCGGCTGGTGCTGCGCGACCTCGAGCCCGGCACCTACTTCGTCGTGGTCGACGGCTGGGGCAGCTCCGCCGGGGCCTTCGCCCTCACGCTCAGCGTCGGCGCCACCGAGGTCTGCGACAACCGCGTCGACGACGACGGAGACGGCCTGGTCGACTGCTCCGACCCCGACTGCCGCGCGGCGCCGGCCTGCATGATGTGCATCCCGACGGGCCCCGAGAACGTCGGGATGAACTGCTTCGACGGCGTCGACAACGACTGCAACGGCGTCGCCGACTGCGCCGACTTCGCGTGCGCGACGATCCCCGCGTGCTGCCGACCGACGGGGCTCGAGAACAACGCGATGGCCTGCGCCGACGGGCGCGACAACGACTGCAACGGGCTCACCGACTGCGCCGACCCGGCCTGCGCGAGCGTGCCCGCGTGCTGCCGACCCACGTCGCGCGTCGAGGCGGGCACGGCGTGCTTCGACGGCGTCGACAACGACTGCGACGGGCAGCGCGACTGCGCCGACCCCGACTGCGCGACGCAGCCCATGTGCTGCCGCCCGACGGCCCCTGAGAACACCCCCGCCGCTTGCCGCGACGGGGCCGACAACGACTGCGACGGGCTCACCGACTGCGCCGACCCGCAGTGCAACGGCGTGCCCGGGTGCGCGTGCGTGCCCTCTCCCGAGGTGTGCCGCGACGGGGTCGACAACGACTGCGACGGGCGGACCGACTGCGCCGACTCCGACTGCCTCACCTCGCCGCTGTGCATGATGTGCGTGCCCACGGGCGCCGAGGTCACCGACGCGGCCTGCCGCGACGGGGTCGACAACGACTGCGACGGGCAGATCGACTGCGCCGACACGCAGTGCGCGGCGGTGCCGGGCTGCGCGCCCACGCCGCCCAACGACACCTGCGCGGGCGCGCTGCGCCTCGCGGTGGGCAGCACGGTCACGGGGACGACCAACGGCGCGACCAACAGGTACACGCCGGTGGTGATGGGCTTCCCCGGGTGCCGCGGGGGCGCGGGGGGCGAGGTGGTCTACGCGCTGACCGTGGCGCGCGCCGCGACGATCATGGTCGATACGGTGGGCAGCGGCTTCGACACGGTGCTCTTCGTGCGGCGCTCTCCTTGCGAGGGCGGAGAGCAGGTGGCCTGCAACGACGACGCGGTGGGCACCCAGTCGCGGCTGACCTTCGCGGCGACGCCGGGGGTCTACTACGTCTTCGTCGACGGCTTCGCGGCGAACTCGCGCGGGGCCTTCACGCTGAACGTCTCCGAGGTGGCGACGCCCACCGAGGTGTGCGGCAACGGCGTCGACGACGACGGCAACGGGCTCACCGACTGCGCCGACCCGGCCTGCGCGATGGACCCGACCTGCCGCTGCGTCCCCACGGGCGCCGAGGTGGGCGGGGCCTGCGCCGACGGGAGGGACAACGACTGCGACGGGCTCACCGACTGCGCCGACCCGCAGTGCGCCGCCGCGCCCGCGTGCTGCCGGCCCACGGGCGCCGAGAACACCCCCGCGGCCTGCTCCGACGGGCGTGACAACGACTGCGACGGGCAGACCGACTGCGCCGACACCCAGTGCCGGAGCTTCCCGGGCTGCTGCATGCCCAACATGCCGCGGGAGTTCGGCGTGGCGGCCTGCACCGACGGCGTCGACAACGACTGCGACGGCGTGGCCGACTGCGCCGACTCCGACTGCCAGCCCTTCCGCGGCGCGAACGCGGAGTGCTGCAACGGCCGCGACGACAACGCCAACGGCATCACCGACGAGTTCGCCTGCGCCTGCGAGAACTCGCGGCAGTGCGCGGGCGTCGGCAACGGCGGGCCCTTCCCGTCGAACACCTGCTGGGTGAACACCTTCCGGGTGTGCGCGCCGCGCTGCGACCTCCTGGGCGGAGACACCTTCTGCCGCACCACCTTCGGCGGCGCCCGCTGCGACACCACCACCGGCGAGTGCCGGTAGTCCCCGAACGATCCCCCTTCTCTCTCCGACGCCAACGGGCGTAGCCTCCGACCCCGCGATGGGTCTCGAGGTCGCGCTCGGTTCGTCTCTCGCGCGGGTCCGCGCCGCGCAGCTCCCCCGTGACGTGGCGCGCGCGGTGCCCTCGGCGCCGGTGTTCACCGTGGTGTCTCCCACCGCGCCGCCGCGGCTCTGGAGCTGGGTCGCCGACGGCGTGCTCAAGGGCTTCGAGAAGAACCTCGGCGACGGCAAAGGGGGGGCGGTCCTCCTCCAGCGCTCCATCGGCGCGGGCGCGCTGGCCCTCTCGGCGATCCAGTCGGCGCTGGTCGAGCCGCACCTCACCCTCGACGCGCAGATGGTGGCCCTCTCGGTCGAGGGCGCCGCGGCGCACATCGCCATCTCCGCGGGCATGCGCGTCTACCGCGCCCGCGCGGGCGAGCCGCGGCGGCTGCTCAACTCCCCGCAGCGCTCGCCCGGCATCTCGCACGGCGGGATGCTCGTCGCGACCGAGCGCCTCCAGCGCGGAGACCTCTTCGTGATGGGCTCCCGCGACGCCTTCGGGATGCGCTCCATCGGCGCGGTGGCGACGCTGCTCGCGACGCGCCCCGACGCGCCCCCCGCGGAGCTGTGCGAGGCCGCGCTCGGGCCGTGCCGCGCGACGGGGGTGGGGGTGGGGTTGGTGGTGCTGCGGGTGCGGTAGCACCCGCAGCGGTGGAGGCGGGAGGCTACTGGCAGGGGCAGATCGAGACGCGGGAGCTCGGCCCGCACGCGACGCCGTAGTTGTCCGACCGGAGCCGGTGCTCGGCGGGGCAGCCCGAGTAGGTCGAGCAGAGGAGCTGACCCGTCGGCGCGGCCGGCACCGAGTGGGTGCCGGGCAGGTCTTCGAGGCAGGCGTAGGTGTAGCTGGCCATGCTCACCACCGAGCCGAGGCCGAAGGCCATGCTGAGCGCCTGGCACTCGGCCATGGTGTCTTGCGCGGCGAACCACGCGGCGTCGGAGATGGTGAGCGGCAGGCCGAGGGCCGCGCAGACCTCGGTGCAGTTCTGCCCGCAGGCGGCGGGGTTGTAGCACCAGCGGATGCCCGCCACGGTCTGGCAGTTGGGCCGCGAGCACGCGCCCGCCATGCAGGTCGCGCCGCCGGTGCAGGCGTTGCCGCACATCCCGCAGTGGGTGGCGCTGGTCTGCGTGTTCACCTCGCAGCCGTTGCTCGCGTCGCCGTCGCAGTCGGCGAAGCCGGTGTTGCAGGTGAAGCCGCACGCGCCCGAGGCGCAGGTCGCGGTGGCGTTGGCGCGCGCGGGGCACGCGTTGCCGCAGCGGCCGCAGTGGCTGACGTCGGTGGCGAGGGTCGACTCGCAGCCGTTGCCCGCGACGAGGTCGCAGTCGGCGCGGCCCGAGGTGCAGACGAAGCTGCAGGTGCCCGCGGCGCACACGCTGGTGGCGCCGGCGCGCGCGGGGCACACCACGCCGCAGCCGCCGCAGTTGTTCGGGTCGCTCGCGGTGAAGACGCAGAAGCCTCCGCACGAGCTCTGACCCGCGGGGCAAGAGGTCACGCAGGCCGAGCCCATGCACACCTGCCCGGGCGCGCAGGCGTTGCCGCACATCCCGCAGTTGGCCCGGTCGGTGGTGAGGTCACGGCACGAGCCCGTGCAGTTGGTGAGGCCCGACCCGCACGACACCACGCAGGTTCCCGCCGAGCAGACCTGTCCGGCGGCGCAGGTGCGGCCGCACATGCCGCAGTTGGTGACGTCGGTCTGGAGATCACGGCAGGTTCCCCCGCACGCGGTCTGCGTGCCGGGGCACGAGAGCGTGCAGCTCCCGCTCACGCACACCTCGCCCGCGGCGCAGGCGCGGCCGCACACGCCGCAGTTGCCGCGGTCGGTCTGCAGGTCTCGGCAGGAGCCCGTGCAGTTGTCGAGGCCCGCGCCGCACGACACGACGCGCTCCCCGCGGAGCAGACCTGACCCGCGGCGCAGGTGCGGCCGCACATCCCGCAGTTGGCGCGGTCGCTCTGCAGGTCGCGGCACGACCCCGTGCAGTCGGTCAGGCCCGAGAGGCACGACACGACGCACATGCCCGCGCTGCACACCTGGCCCGCGGCGCAGGCGCGCCCGCACATCCCGCAGTTAGAGCGGTCGCTCTGAAGGTCACGGCACGAGCCCGTGCAGTTGGTGAGGCCGGTCTGGCACGACAGCACGCACGCGCCCGCGCTGCACACCTGGCCCTCGCCGCACGCGCGCCCGCACATGCCGCAGTTGGCGCGGTCGCTCTGAAGGTCGCGGCAGGAGCCCGAGCAGTTGTCGAGGCCCGTTCCGCACGACACCACGCAGGTGCCCGCCGAACACACCTGCCCGGCGGCGCAGGCGTTGCCGCACGCGCCGCAGTTGGCGCGCTCGTTCTGCAGGTCACGGCACGACCCCGAGCAGTCGGTGAAGCCCGTCTGGCACGACAGCACGCACACGCCCGCCGAGCAGACCTGTCCGGCGGCGCAGGCGTTGCCGCACGCGCCGCAGTGGGCGCGGTCCGACTGCAGGTCACGGCACGAGCCCGAGCAGTCGGTCTGACCCGAGGCGCACGAGGTCACGCACGCGCCGCCGAAGCACACCTGCCCCGCCGCGCAGGCGTTTCCGCACGCGCCGCAGTGCGCGCGGTCGCTCTGCAGGTCACGGCACGAGCCGCCGCAGTTGTCCTGCCCGCGGGGCACGACACCACGCACGCGCCCGCGGAGCACACCTGCCCGCTCGCGCAGCGCCGCCGAGCGCATGCTCGAGCTCAGCGCGTAGCGGTCAGAAGGTCAGCACAAGCCGTCGCGAGCACCCCGAGACGAGGGAGGCCGCGCGAGACATACGCGGGGTATTTCGAGCGCGGCCGACCGCTGGATCGGGGGGGGCGCAGCAGGGGTGTGCTGACCTTCTCAGTTGCAGCTCGCGCGCGACGAGCACGACCCGTTGCAGCAGGCCGCGAAGAGCCCCGGGATGATGAACCCGCACACTCGCCCGCACCCGCCGCAATTCGTGTTGCTCGCGCGGACGTTCACCTCGCACCCGTTCGCGTCGTTGCCGTCGCAGTTGGCCCACCCCGCCTCGCACGATTGCACCCGGCACGCGCCGCCGTCGCAGCGCGGCGTCGCGTGGGCCAGCGAGCACGCGCGCCCGCAGCCGCCGCAGTGCGCCACCGACGCGCGCAGGTTGGCCTCGCAGCCGTTCGCGCGGTCGTTGTCGCAGTCGCCGAAGCCCATCTCGCACGCGGTGTAGTCGCAGCGGCCGCCCTGGCAGACCCGCGCGGCGTTCTGCACCCCGTCGCAGCGCTGGGCGCAGCCGCCGCAGTGGTTGAGGCTGCTCGCGGTGTTCACCTCGCACCCGTTCATCGGCGCGCCGTCGCAGTTCGCGAAGCCCGTGTTGCAGGCCCCGAGCGCGCACGCGCCCGACGCGCAGCTCGGCGTGGCGTTGGCGAAGCCGCACGAGCGGCCGCAGGCGCCGCAGTTGTCGCGGTCGGTCTGAAGGTCGCGGCAGGTCTCGCCGCACACCGACTGGCCCGTCGGGCACGAGGTCACGCAGGTGGAGGCCGCGCAGAGCTGTCCGCTCGCGCAGGCCACGCCGCAGGCGCCGCAGTTGGCGCGGCTCGACGAGAGATCGGCGCAGTAGCCCGCGCCGCCGTCGCCGACGCACGCGGTCTGCCCCTGCGGGCACGAGGTCGAGCAGGTGCCGCCCGCGCAGGCCTGGCCCGGCGCGCAGGCGGTGCCGCAGGCGCCGCAGTTGGCCGGGTCGCGGGTGAGGTCGGCGCAGGCGCGCGACGCGCCGGTGCCGCAGGTGGTGAGCCCGGCGGCGCAAGTGGTGGTGCACATGCCCATGGAGCAGACCTCGCCGTCGGCGCAGGCGCGGCCGCACATCCCGCAGTTCGCGCGGTCGGTGCTGGTGAGCACGCAGACCTCGCGCGCGGTGCCCGCGTCGCCCGCGAGGGTGCAGGCGACCTGTCCGGTGGGGCAGTCGACGCGGCAGGCGCCCGCGACGCAGCGCTCGCCGGAGCCGCAGGCGTTGCCGCAGGCGCCGCAGTTCGATTCGCTCGACTGCAGGTCGGCGCAGGCGGAGCCGCAGACGGTCTGCCCGGTCGGGCACGAGGGCCCCGTGTCGGTGGAGACGTCGATGCCCGCGTCGGTGGAGGCGGGCGGGCTCTCGCTACAGCGCGTGAGCGCGAGGGCCATCGCGAGCACCGCGAAGGCTTGAAGGAATCCTGGACGCTGTCGCACGGGGGACCATCCTTTCGCCGCTCGTGGTGAGCGCGCTCGTCAGGGGTAACAGCGTTGGGGGAGAAGGTGAACGCTTGGCGTGAGGCCCTCGCGGGAGCACCATCGCGGCCCGACGATGACCACCCGCGCGGAGAAGGCCGCTCGCATCCAGGCGCAGCTCGACGGGTTCTTCCCGAAGCCAGACATCCCGCTCGACCACGTCGACCCCTTCACGCTGCTGGTGGCGGTGGTGCTCTCGGCGCAGACGACGGACAAGAAGGTCAACCAGGTCACCCCCTCGCTCTTTCAGCGCGCGTCGACGCCCGAGGCGATGGCGGCGCTGCCCGTCGACGAGATCCTGTCGTTGATCCACGGGGTGAACTTCGCGCCGGCGAAGGCGAAGAACCTCAAGCGCCTCTCCGAGCTCCTGATCGAGAGGCATGGGGGGAAGGTGCCGAAGGACTTCGACGCGCTCCTCGCGCTGCCCGGCGTGGGGAGGAAGACCGCGAACGTGGTGATGTCGCAGGCCTTCGGGGTGCCGTCGTTCCCGGTCGACACGCACATCTTCCGCCTCGCGCACCGCTGGGGATTGTCGAAGGGCGCGACCCCCGACGACGTGGAGCGCGACCTCACGCGGATCTTCCCGCGCGAGTCATGGAGCAAGCTCCATCTGCAGATCATCTATTTCGGGCGGACGTACTGCCCCGCGCTGAGGCACGACCTCACGCGCTGCCCGATCTGCTCGTGGGCCGCGTCGAAGTCGCGCGTCGCGGCGGAGGCGAAGCGGCGGGGGTGAGCGTGAGGAGCGGTGGTGAAAGCGTGAGGAGGAGAGAACCACTATGTGGGACTGAAATCACACCCGAGCACATATCGTCCTCGGAACACTTCTGCCATGGTGTCGAACACTGACGGGTATTGAAGGTTGCAACGTTACTCACCGAGCTTGATAAACAGTTGAGTTACCTCTGCCACTCCGGGGCCACGAAGGAGCACTCCCAGGTTCGTGCCATAGGGACCGGACGTCGAGGACGCGGATGCGAGCCAAGGCCAGCTGCCAACGATGGCAAGGTCATCACTCGCAAGAACTGACGGTGCGGGCATCGAATCGACAACTCCGCCATGCTTCTCAATTCTGGCTCGGTCTTCTACAGCGTCGGCACTTACCGATGCATACACTCGCAGGTCACCGCAGCCTTTCTCCAGTGCTCGTTCAATCAGTAGGGTCGCTTCGTGGCCGATGGCGGTCCATTCCCGCGCCCCGATCCACAACTTGGCTGGTGGTCGTTCAGAAAGTTCTCCGAGCAATCGAATGTGTTGGCGATCAATCACGAGGCAGACTTCCGTGTCTCCGGTAAACTGCTCGTCAGTGAATCGTGTCATGAGTGTCGCCGCGCTATTACGGAGCAAAAGCACTCCCGTCCCGCTAGCCAAGTTCGGATCGCGTGATGACAGGTCAGCGAGGACGCGACAAAGCGTTGTAAGTATGGACGGATGTCTCAATTTGATCGAAATAGAAGGACCGTCATCATCGTGCAGAAGCGAGCCTCCACCCAATACGGCAGAAACTCGCCCCTCCACGTCTCCCAAAATCACCTCTGCTCGAGAATTCGTCGGTCGCCGGTTAATAATAAGGCGACCAGTGCCGCCAGCATGAAGAGAATCGTACTCCAACTTCTTGAGGATCTTCATGGCAGCACCGTGGCCAATACCCTCTGCGCTCCCCCAAACGATCTCGACAAGAATGCCACGCTTCACGGCTGCGGCTAGCGCCGGTTGAATTGCGATTATGGTTTTCTCGGACAGGAATGCGCTTGTGATTACGACGAAGGTACGCGCTTTCTCCAGCCAGGCAGCTAGCGCCGTTCGATGTTCAACATGCCCGAAGATCAGATCGCCTTGAGTAAGTCGGATAACGTGGCGATCCGGGTCGTTGGCGTTGACTTCAACCTGTCGAGTCGGCAGGCGGACGAACTGTCTCAACTCGGAATCGCCGCTGGATTGGGTACTATTTCTCCGCATAAATCTCCGAGCTCGATCGAGAAGATCCTCCTTCAGAAGAGCTTCCCATTGTGGCGGAATACCTGTAATAACCTCACGTTCTGGATCAACGTGTACAACCACGAAATCCACGTTGTCTCGAACAACATGTGTCGGGCCGATCCAACGGATCCATTCCCCATTCTTCTGATCCCGGTAAAGCAACGACTCGATCATCCCTGGCTGAACGCCATTCTCCCGATCCCCCTTCGGCATGTGCGCGCCCAATTCCCAGTGCTCCCTGAGTCTACTTCGAGGTACATAGGCAACGTCCGAGTTCTTGGCCACCTGTCCTTGGACTCGCTCCAAAATGACATGGGCCCGCCGTTCCTCAATATGAATGCTAGGTGGAAGTGTATCCTTTCGCTCATTGAGTACTCTTCTGCCTAAATCACTGAGCACGAAACCCTCATTTGATGACAAGGCAAGCCAGCCTGCTCTCATAAGCGTCACAATCGCTTCAACAACTACACGCCGGTGCACTTGGAAGACGTTGCACAAGGTGTCAAGTGTACGATGCCCCTCGCCTACTGCATCTAGAACAAGGCGTTCAAGCGCGGAGTACGGGCGACCGGTGGCAACCTGATACTGGACAGAGTACTTGGTGACCGGCACGAAGACGATCATTGCGGATCCTCACCGAGATCAGTGGCAGAAATACGGAGCGCACGTCCATCGTTGAAAGCATCGGACAGGAAGTCGACGGCGACGCGCAGTCGACCTAGCGGTTGGCGGCGGTCCCGCGGTACGTTCTTGAGTTGGTCGGTGAAAAATTCCCAACTCCCCACCAGGCACAGTAGCCGCTCGGCTCTAGAAAATAGGACATTCATTCGGGCCGCATCATCAAGGAAGCCAAGCCCATCAGGTGCGGCCCGAAGATTATTGCGAACAAGCGAGACAATAACGACGTCTGCTTGGTCACCTTGAAAAGAGTCCACGGTGGCGGCTGGAGGTTGCTTCTCGCTAAATGGCTCCATCCATAATGGAAATTGGAGTCCGCGAAGTTCGTTCGACAAAATCCGAACCTGCGACCTATAGGGAGAGAGAACGGCAAGCCGCATACGCTGTTCGGGCACACCTCTCGTATGCAATCCTACAATGAGACGTTTGATCGCTACCACCTCGTCTGGTGCGGTGTAACCTCCCTGACGTGAAGCAACTTCCTCCCGACCACCGTGTCTTACAGAGGGCATATCCAGCCACAAAATGGCCTTGCCCGACACGCCGGCTGGCAAATGAAATGGGTGTACTACGCGCATGATCGGAGTTCGACCGTCATCCATCACTGTGCGGCTGCGGATGGTTGTCTCCTCCTTGTCCTCATCGTCGTAATAAGTGCGGGATACAAGGTCGGCAATTGTAGGGTGCATACGATGTTGCTCCCACAACATATCCGCGAGCGGCGCGTCAGGAGCCCGTTGAAACGCCGAGACCGCAGCGCACTCTTGATGCAGCTTTGCGAAGACCTTGAGCCAGTCGCTCCAAAGACGGACGCACTGGTTGCGTTCCTCCTGATCGAGCGCCACCCAACGATTGAGAGCTTCGATGTCAACCTGCCCGCCGGCACGTTTGGGTAAGGCGTACAAAGCTGAAATCGCGTCGTCCAGATTGTTGAGGGCACGCTGGATGTCTTCGAAGCGATAAGGGCCAAGTTGTTTTTGGTCTCCAATCAGTAGCCAGCGATGCCCACTCTGAAGTGGCAGTACTAGGTCGAAACCATGGGCCTTGCCTGCTTCCTCAATGATAGACCAATCAAAGCTTTGCGTTGACTCTGCCAATTCCGCGAGATCGCCAGCCGTGGTCGTGCAATAGGTGATGTTTGCAGCCCGTTTTACGAGTTGGCACAAGTCGTTGGCTCCACTGTCGCCAGAAGATGCGGCGATGGCGGCAGCAGCCTCACGCGCCGCGTCTCGCCATCGAGATTGAAGCGGTGAACTAGGGCTGTCACCAATTCGTTTGATCGCATACCTAAGCATTCGCTCCGTCGCCGGCTCCACATAGTCTCGGTCCTTTTCATCACCCTTATAGGCGCCTTTGCGAAGCCGAATTGCTAGGGGCACGTCCTCTTCGCGCGCGTTCTGAAAGATCTCCTTGGTGACCTTGTCGCGCAAGACGTCCACAGCAGCATGCGCCTGTGCGCTGACTAACACTTGCGCTACGGGGTCGTCCTCAAAGATCTGGCCAAGGAGGTTGGCTACAAGTGTCGTCTTTCCTGTGCCGGGAGGCCCCTGAAGCGCAAAGATGGGACGAGTGCGCCAAATGCTTCTCAACGCTGCTTCCTTGGCCTCGTCGAGGCGCTCGCGTTCAATGGGAACTGGCAGGTCCTTTTGCCCAGTATCAAGGTACAAATTGCTTGGCTTGTAGAGCGCCGTAAGGAGGTAAGTGTGATGCTCCAAGCGAGCGATAGCTAACCCGCGTCGCCGGACGAGACTAGTTTGCCCAAACAAGTCGAAGGGCCGGAGGAAACCGCGAATCGGCGGGAGAGGTGTCTTGAGTTGGCGTCGAAGGATTACCGAGTCTTGCCCGATAGACTCGATCTGCCACATCTCGGGCCGAGCCTTGTGGTCGAGAAACAATTCTTCCTCAGAACCGAGATACACAAAATCTGCATCGCGCTTATTTTCGTCCTTTTCACGTCGCAAAAGTTCTACCATGCCACCGGTGATAGGTGCGAAGGCCGGCCGCTCTCGTGCGACTTCCTTTAGAGTAATCTCTTCATGGTCGTCATGTGAGATGCATTGTGTTATCTCGTAGGCAAAGATCTGGGCGTCTGCAAGCAGAAGGTCAATTTGATTTGTTACTCGGAACAAGTCATGAAATCGTTCTAGGCTCGCGCGCAGGGCACCAGCCTCATCTCCTCGCGGCAAATGGGGTTTCCATGAAATGGAACCGCCGCGAACTTCGGCTTCCCGTCTTCTGGCGTCTGCAAGAGTAAATACAGCAATCGGCCATTCCGATAGGTCGATCTCGTCGGTGCCGCCCTCAGAGAAAGTCAACTCTGCGGGTTGACCGCAGAACGCAAGATCCCAAAGCCCTGGCGCCTTTCCAGTCCCCACATAATGCTCATTGATTCGGTAACACAGTTTTCGTCCGACCAGAACATAACTCTGTCGCCCCGGCTGCCGTCGCAGAATGAGGCGTGCTCCAACGAGGTCCTGTTCGATGAACCGCCTTTGCCCTTCGCTGTCCAAGGCGTTCATTGCCTCATCCTGCTCTACGATCGCCTTAGTTAGTTCCTGGCCAGGGCCAACAAGAATGATGAGCGCCAAGTAGGAGTTGGGCCTCGGTCGCGCGGGCAATTCTAGATGACCGATCACGTTGTCGATAGCGGCGACTACGTCGTCGCCTCGAGCAAGCCGCGCCTGAGGATCAGGTGTGAGCAGGCGAATCATGAGATCGCGCTCCAACTCCGTGATCTTGGTTTCGGACCGGATTCGTTGTAGTAGACGCTCAAGTCGGTCCCTTAGAGACAGTGTGGAATCTGGTTCTACTCGCAAGAGAATCCGGGCCGCAAGTGCGCCAAATAGAAACCAATCGGATTCGAAAGAGTGTTCTTGTGCTCCTCCCTGTGCAGCCAACTCCGGCGCCGGCAGCGCCGTAGTGGTGCCTAAACGCACAGTCCAATCGAAGCCCGCGAGGCGCAAACTCTCGGGACCTTGTTCAGGATCGACGAGAACCGCCACGGCGTCCAGCGCTCGATGAAGCATCTGCTGGTCGTGGAGTTGCCAGAGGCCCCGGGCAAGACCTCGTAAACCCTGCCAAAGTGCGGCCCGCACTGGCGGTTGCTGCCACTCCCGCAGCCAAGCCCATTGCGAGCGGTTTCCGAGCACTTCTTCCAGCGAAGAGAGTCCGGGGGCTCGTAGCACCATCACCAATTGACGGTGTTTGCGATCAATGCCCGCGTCGTGAAGTATAGCTAGATAGCGCTCAGCCCCTGGTGAACTAGCGATACGGAGGAGGTTCCGAAGCTCTAGATCCCAGAGGGCGCGTTCGACGTCGCCTGGTCGCTCACCCTTGTAGTTCCAAGCTTTGACAAGGAAGGGCCGCTCCTCCTCGTCGCGCGCGGACCAAAGAGCAGCGCCTTTGGACCCCTGTAGCGCACGATCCAAAGTGTAACGATCTCTCAGCACCCTTGTCCCGACAGTCAGTTGAGGTCCGCTAGGTTCAGGCGGAAGAAGTTTTTCCTTCATCCATCGGATCAGACTACCGTCGTGTGCCGCCCACTCGCGGGTGCGCGGATCGAATTGTATCGCGAAAACGCGGCGGACTGGCGGTGTGGACGATTCGCTCGCCGGAAGTGGGTCGCCGACCAAAATGCCTAGCAACGTACTCCCTGAGTCCGCGTCACTTCTTCGCTCGGCGGCTACTGCGACCGCCTGACCTAGTGTGGCGTTGGAAACGGGGGTCGGGACGTTCGACTGATGCGATTCAGGTAGGCGTTCGAGTCTAACCACACCATGGGCAGGAAAAACATGGTAACGGTACGCGGACCCGTCCTCGCATGGGCCGTTGCGGAGAACGTCCTGGCGAGCGTGCTCGGATAAGTCATCGGCGAATACATTGACGTAGTTGTAGCGACCATCGAACATTTCCAAAGCGTGAATCAGGTCGCTTGTTCCGAACTGCGTGGTCATGTGCCCTCCTCCGCATATAACTTTCGTCGGCGTTCTATTGCACGCTCAATTACACGTTGCATCGGCGTCGCTGGGCCCCCCCACGTTTTCATGGCCTCGGCGATTTCTGGCTCGAATCGATCGAGAAGCCCCGCAACGTAGAGACTCGTCTCATCCTCGTCGTCCGCGTCATTGCCAAGCCTGTCTCTCCCTGCGGCAACGACCGTGTTGAACTCGCCAAGTTCGCGAAGCGCTGCTGGTGTGACCCTTTCAAGGCACTGTTCTAGTAAACTTAGCAGACGCCCCAGTTCCAAACCGCGCAGCGGCCGGCGGGCTTGCTGCGAGAGCATATATCGCAGCGTCTCGGCGTCTGAGATTACCGTGGCCAACTCGTCCCGTCGCCGCGCGCGTACTTCGAGGAGTCGTTCGACAAGTCGATCAGCCACGCGCGCGATGCCACGGAGTTCAACTAGGAGTTGCCGTTCCTCGTCGTCAGCGGTAATTCCGGCATTGCGGTCTTTGTACGCGATATCGTGTTCAATCTCGTTAAAGAGGTGGGCGGCGACTGTCACTACCTGGAGCTCGCAGATCGCGTCTTCAAGTGTGACATCGATAGAATCCCCAGGACTATACGGGTGGACCAGTGCATGCGTTGCCCAATATGCTCTCTCTAGGTTCCGGCGGCGCTCCGCGATAGCGTCAGCACGCGGGGGTTGTGCGAAAAGGCGTGAGATCATCGCACCAACAACCTCTTCGTGGGCCGCAGAATATACAACAACTCTGCACCCCGCGAGGTCTGTTACAACGTCTCCTAAGTTTTGTTGGAGAGCATCCCAGTGATACGTTGAAGGTTTTTCTCGGGATTTTTTGCGAAGTTTTTCTGCGAGATCCGCCGGATGCTTGGGGCGACTTGATACCATGTGCTTGACTCCCGCTTGGCGGAGCTCGCGCCGGAGTCGATCGCCGACTACTCTGCCGGCCTTCTCGTAACGAGCCATCTCGCGCTTGTAGCGCCCGACAAGGATTGCGATTTGTGGCTCGGTCAGTGCAGGCGCCACGAACCTACCGGACGTTGACGTGGACACGTCCGTCGCGGTGGGTGTAGCGGAGATGGATGCCTCTGACAGCGGCTCTGCGTTCGGCACGTGCGGACGTTATCGCAGGTACACTAGCGGGGTCGAGCCCAAGTTGTGAGTCTCATGCTGAAGTGGAGCGCCGCAGAGGCTCCGGAGCGGGATTTTAATATGGTCGCCCAGATCCACCGCCGCGAAATCAATGTTCTCGAGACGTCCTGACAATCCCGAGCTAACTTCCTCCCGCTCTGGGAGGTCGAGCGGAAGGTTGAGGTCACCGCCCAAGCGGTGAAGGTCCGGACCGTCTGACCGCGCTCGTCACGCCGTCGGCACCGTCACGAGACGTTGCTTGTATGAGCATTGACGATCCACGGGGTCATGCGCGGCCCGGTGTAGCGCTGAGGGCCGCGCGGCGGGAGTGCACGCGGTCAGCGCACCGGGCGCGCAGAGTGCTCCTTGCCGTCGTAGCGCAGGAGCGTCGGTCGGCCGTCGACCTGCGTCGCGATGCACACGGGCCTGCGCCACACGCGGGTGCAGTTCTGCAGCGTCTCGCGGGCCTTCTCGAGGTCGAGGTCGACGCCGTGGTGCTCGTGACGGAGCAACAGCTCTCCGCGGTTCTCGAAGTTGCCGTCTTCGACCACGATCACCGGGTTGCCGAAGTTCGTGAGGCGGAACAGCAGCTTCTCCTTCACCGCGGTGAACTCGCGCGTGTCGACCTCGAAGCGGTCGTTGCGGTTCGACCACGCGTACGTGAACAAGCCCTGTTGCACCGCGAACTCCGGCGTGAGGAACTCGTCGATGAAGGTCACGTCGTTGTAGAGCGCCCGCACCTCGAAGATCTTCTTCTTGCCCGCGCCCAACCGAAGGTCCCAGTGACGCCGGGCCTCGGCGGAGTCGCAGTCCTCCCAGTCCTTGCCGAACTGGCCCTTGTTCCAGCGGTCTTCGACGTAGCGGTAGAGCTCGACGCCGAGCTTGTACGGGTTGAGCGAGCGGCCGTTCGTCGCCAGCACCGACGCGTTGCGGTCGGCGTAGTCGACCACCTCGTCACCCTCCAACGCGTACCCGTCATGATCCGGGAGTGCCAGTACGAGTTGTGGTTCACCACGCCCGCCGCGGCGTAGCGGTGCGTCTCCTCCACCGAGATGTCGTAGACATCCTACCGGCCGCGCTCCAGCGAGACCACCTCGTCGTCCCAACGCTCGGTCTTCACCTGCTTGTGCGCGGACACGTACGCGTCGAGCGCCCGCTGCTTGCGCGCGAGGCCGAAGCCCACCACCTCGGCGAAGCGCGCCGCCGACGCGCCCGTCACGTGGACGTGAAAGCATCCGTCCTTCTGCGCGCGCCGCCGTGACAGCACCCCGAAGTTCATCAGCAGGAGCTGCACCTGCCGCGACATCTCCTCCGACTTCGTCGACAGGATCACGCCCTGCCGCCCCGCGTACCCGTCGCAGTCGAAATACGCGCGCAAGAAGGCCCGCACCACCCCCTCGGGCGAGCGCATCACCATCGCGGGCACGCGCTTCATCGCCGCGCTCGGCCCCTCGGTGAGCCCGAAGACCGACACCACCAGGTCGCTCAGCGCCTCGGCGTGCGCGAGCACCCGGTAGCGGCCGCCGTCCTTCTTCGTACGCGCCTCGACGCCGAAGACCTCGCGCACCAGCGACGCGAAGCGCTCGGCCTGTTCGAGGTCGCCCGTGGTGAGCCCGAGGTGACGTTTCACGCGGCTGACGTGACCGTCGCCGACGAGGTAGCCCAACACCGCCGCCACCCGCGCGTCGAGCGTCGCGGGCACCGTCACCGCAGCGCGTCGCGTGGGTTGTGTCTTCGGCCGCCCGCGATAGCCCGTGAGCGCGCCCGCGAGCCGCGCGTCGCTGCGCGTCGACCGCCCCGCGCGGTGGCGGATCACCGTCCACACGCTCACGCCCGCGTCGGCGGCGACGTCGTGGAGGGTGGGCTCGACCGCGGGCTCATACGAGATGGGCACCTCGCGCTGCGCCCACATCCCTCCGCCGCCCGAGACCTGCACGCGGTCGCCCGGCGCGAGCGCGTCGAGGCGCTTCCAGGTCTCTCCGTCGGAGAGCAGCACGCGGTGGTTCGTCGAGCCGCAGACCGTGAGCCCGCGGCGCGTGCGCACCGTCACCGTCTCGTGGTCGCGGATCACGTTGCGGTCGTACACGCGCCGCGTCGCGGCGCCGTCGTAGACCGCGTCGCTCGCGCCCTCGACCAGCTCGCGCATCGTGAGCACGCCCGCGCCCGTGAAGACCAGGCTGTCAGGGTGAAGGCAGGCCCAGCCTTCGTTCATGATCTTCGTCTGACCCTGCGGCCAGAAGTAGTAGGCCTCCTCGCGAACGATCTCGAGGATGTCCCTCTCCCAGCGCTCCAGCGGCGCGTGCTCCGACAAGAAGCGCAACACGTCGCGGGTGGGGTTCTCGGGGAAGCGGTCGCGCGCTTGCGCCGCGGCGGCCTCCAACCGCTTCTTCTCGGCCTCCACCACCCGGTCGGGGTTGATGAAGCTGTCCATGTACCCGCGGGCCTTCAGCCTCGGAGCTTCAATCGGCTCGGGCTCCTCGGGCTCCTCGACCTTGGCGCGGCCTTCGAGCATCCGGCCCGGCGGGTCGATGAGGTTCTCCAGAGAGAGCGCGACGTCGATGAACTCCTCCACCGCCGTCACGCCGTGGCGCTCCATGTGCCGACGCACCCGCGCGGCGTGGTTGGCGAAGGCGTCGATCCACTTGCGCTCGGGCAGGCGGTCCTTGCGAGAGACCACGAGGTCTTCGGGCGCGCCGGGGGGCCGACGGTCCATGTCGGTGACGCGGAAGGAGAAGTTGTTCTTGAAGAAGTCGTTGTGCGCGCAGACGTGCGCCATCACGAGCTTCTGGTCGACCAGGGAGTTCCCTTCGAGCAGGTAGGCCACCGAGGGGTTGTTGTTGATGACCATCTCGTAGATGCGAGAGAGGCCCCACTCGCCCGTCTTCTTCAGGCGCTCGTACTCCATCCCCCAGCGCCAGTGGGGGTAGCGCGTGGGGAAGCCCCCGTAGGCCGCCACCTCGTTCATCTCTTCAAACGAGAGGATCTCGAAGACCTGCGGGAAGAAATCCAGGCCGAGGGAGCGCGCGTGGCCCTCGATCTTCTCCTGCCACTCGCGGAGGTAGTCGGGCAGGTCGCGCTGTCGTCCGAAGCTGGTCACTGGCTTATCGACCCTTTCCGAGGAAGGCCTTGATGGACTCGACGATGGCGTCCTTGTCGCGCACCTCGGAGGTGATCACCCGCTCGTCGGCGCCGAGGTGCTCACGGAGGTCCTTGATGAACTGCCCAGAGCCGTAGGGGCTCTCGACCTGGCCGTAGCAGAACATGTTGGCGCTCGGCAGGATGCGGTTCTTCAAGATGTCGATGCAGAGCAGCGTGTCGTCGACGGACCAGTTGTCGCCGTCGCTGAAGTGGAAGGGGTAGATGTTCCAGTCCACCGAGGGGAAGCGCTTGTGCACGATGTCGGCGCAGAGCTTGTAGGCCGACGAGATCATCGTGCCGCCCGACTCGCGCGTGTGGAAGAAGGTGTCGCGGTCGACCTCGCGCGCGACCGCGTCGTGGATGATGTAGACCGACTCCAGGCCCTTGTACTGAGAGCGCAGCCACGTATCGATCCAGAAGCTCTCGATGCGGACGATCTCCTTCTGCTCGTCTCCCATCGAGCCCGACACGTCCATCATGTAGACGATGACGGCGTTGGCGACGGGCTGCACCGAGGTGTTCCACGCGCGGTAGCGGCGGTCGTCGCGGATGGGCACCACCACCGGGTTCGACGGGTCGTACCGCCCCGACGAGATCTGCCGCTTCATCGCCTCGCGAAAGGTCCGCCGGAAGTGCCGCAGCGACTCGGGGCCCGTGCGGCGGATGCCCGTGTAGCGGTCCTTGTCGGCGACGACCCGCGACTGACCCCGCGGCTCGATGCGCGGGAGCTGGAGCTCTTCACCGAGGATCTGCGCGAGGTCGTCGAGGGTGACCTCGACCTCGAGCACGTGCTCGCCCTCGCCCTGCCCGGCCTTGCCCGAGCCCTCGCCCTCGCCCTCTTCGCCGCCGAGGGGGTCGCCCGGCTCGCCGTCGCCCTGCCCGACGCCCCCCGACTGCTTCTCGCCGAAGCGGAACTGCGGGATGTCGATCTGCGGCACGGGGATCGAGACCGTCTCCTTGCCCTGCCGCCCGATGAGGTCGCCGCTGGAGATGTACCGCTTGAGGTTCTCCCTCACGCGCCCCTTCACGATGTCTCTGAAGCGCGCGTGGTCCTGGTCGATCTTGAGGGCCATGGAGTTCCTTCCTACCGCATCCCGCCGACGGCGGGAGGAGAGTCTCCGTCGCGCGCGACGGCGCGGCCCGGGCCGAGACCCGTCGCGACGAACCACCCCGCGGAGACGAGCGCGACGGCGAGGGGCAGCGCGAAGCCCTTTCGCGGGCGCGCGAGGGCCGCCATCGCGAGCGCCACGAGCGCGAGGAAGCTCGCGCCGGAGAAGCCCCAGGTCGCCACCATCGCGGTGGCGCGCAGGGCGGTGAGGGTGGGCCGCACCGTGAAGAAGGCCGCGCCGCCGAGGGCGCCCACCGCGAGGAAGGCGCAGGCCGCGCGGGCCGTCCACGCCGCGGGGGTGGGCCTGTGGCTGCAAGGGCGCGCTCACGTCACGCGGGTGAGCGCACTGCGGCGGGCGTCGTAGGCCACCACGCCCACCGAGACGAGGAGGCCGACGAAGACCCCAGCGCGCCGCCCACCCAGAGCGCGTAGGGGAGCACGACCTCGACGAGCCAGCGGAACACGGGCCGGGGATGAACCACGGCCGGTCGAGCCGGTGGAGCAGCCACCAGAGGACCCCGGCGCACAGGGCGCCGGAGCCCGCGGTGACGAGGGCGCATTTGGCGAGGTGTAGGGCCAGCCGTAGCGGCGCTGCGGGGGGAGGGAGCCCCGCTCGGAGTCTCCGTTCATCTGCGCACTGTACCCCTGCGCGGGGCGGAGCGAGGGGCGCCGGTTGCGCGCGGCCGCGGATCGGTACTACACCGCCCCCGTGGAGGAGCCCGAGGTCGCCCCCGACGCGCCCCCCGCCGAGCGGCCGAGGTCCGTCGCGGCGGCGTCGATCTTCACGGGCCTCGTCGCGATGTTCGCGCTGCTGCGGGCGAACGTCGAGCTCGACCTCGCGCGCGCCTCGTCGGGCCCCGCCGCGAAGGACTTCGAGTCGACCTTCGCGCTCGCGATGTGGGAGGCCACGCGCGCCCGCCCCGGCCCCGTGGTCGCGGTCGAGGTCGCGTGCCTGCTCCTCTCGGTGCTGCTCTTCATCGCCTCGTCGCGGGTGCTGCTGAAGGCCCGCGACGCCGGGTGGCTCTGGCGCCAGGCCCTCGCGGGCAACGTGGCGGTCTTCGTCGCGCGCGCCGCGGTGTCTCGCGCCCTCGCGCCCTCGCGGGTCGAGGCCTTCGACCGGGTGGCCGCGGCGGTGGGCGACGCGGCGCGGGCGGGGGCGCGCATCCCCGAGCCGATGACCGTGCAGCAGTTCGCGCGGGTCGCGATGGCGCTGTCGGTGTGGCTGAACCTCGGGGCCGCGCTGATGATGGCCGCGCTGCTGGTGTACGCCGCGCGCGCGTCGGTGCGAGAGGCCACGGGCTGAGCGCGCGGGGGCGGGGCTCTGGGCGTCGCCTGTTTCGCGTCATGCGTGTCGCGCATCGCGGGTCGCCCGTCGAACCCGCCCCGCGGCGGCGAGCATCCGAGCGCCCTCGCGCCGGGTCGCCGAGAGCACGCGGAGGGGGCCCGCGCAAGGGGGCTTCGACGGGTTGTGAACGCTGTGATTTCGGGGACTTGTCTGGATACGTCCCTGCCCACGGGAGGGGGCGCGCGTCAAGGGGTTGCGGGAGGTGTTCGGGCGTGGTGGTTTTGGCCCCCGGCGCGGGTCCCCGCGTCGCTCACCACTCCCCATCACCCCCACTGCTGGAGGCGACGATGCGCACGCGCCGTGTCCAACCGAAGTGTTCCGTCTGCGGTCAGAGCGCCCCCGAAGGGATGGTGCGCTGGCGGGCCCGCGCGTGGCTGTGCCCCCTTCACGGGATGGTGGCGCGGGGGCTGTTCCCGCAGCCCGTGAACGTGGCCGAGCTCCGCGCGACCTTCCCTGCGCGGGTGACCGAGACGCGGCGGTCGCGCGTCGCCGCGGCGTAGCGCGGCGCTACGGGGCGGGGCAGGCGTCGCGCAGGCGCGGGCCGCCGGGGCCGCCGAGGTACGCGATCCTGCCGAGGAACGTCGGGCCCCGGTCGGCGTAGCCGTCATCGTTGAGGTCGACCGACGGGTCCCACGGATCGCAGGTCGCGTACCCGCAGTTCGGGAACGGGCGCAGGTTCGCGAACAGCGCGGGGCCGCCGCGAGAGAACTGATGGAACATCCCGTCCAAGGGAGTCCAGCATCCGCCGTTGATCGCGAGGTCCGAGACTCCGTCGCCGTCCATGTCTCCGAGGGCGGTGCTGCCGAACGCACCGAGCCGTTCGAGGGGCGCTCCGCGCCGCCAGAGGACGAACTCGGTGAAGGACGAGTACGGGTCGACCCAACCCACCGCCGCGCGGCCGTTCCCGTCAACGTCGCCGAAGGCCGAGAGGAGGTCTGGGAGGCCTTCTGTCGGGAAGTTCGCGATGCCACCCCCGTCGGTGACGCCGGCGGGGCTCCCATGCGCGACGAACATCTCGTGCGCCCACGTGTGGCGCTCGGGGAAGCCGTTGCGGAGCGTCCCGCTGGAGCGGACCCAGAGCACGTCGCCGAAGCCGTCGCCGTTCAGATCCGCCGCGAAGAACCACGCATCGACTTCACGCACGCTCTCGTACCGATTGCCCAGATCGTCGACGAAGACCGGGCGCTCGCCGAGCCCCTCGAACGCCGTCCCGGTGGCGCCGCGGAGAGGGTCCGCGTCGGGGTACACCCCGTCGCCGTCGACGTCGACGATGAACCTCCACGCGGTGTCGGCCGCGAGGTCGCGGTCGGGGATCACCACCTCCCAGGTCGCCGAGGTCTCTCTCGCGGTTCCGTCGGCCGCGAGGGGCGTGTAGCGCCAGAACACCACGCCCGTCGGCAGGGGAGAGGGCGGTCGGTACACGGCTTCGCTCAGCGCGACGCTGGAGATCACCGACGTGCACGCGCGGTCTCGGCACGCCTCGAAGCGGTAGCGCGGCGCCGACGGGTACCACGCGAAGGTGGGCGCGCGCCGCGTCGCGATCCCCAACGACTGCGGACGTCGATAGCCCGGGAGCGGTCCGGCGCACCCCGTGGGGGAGCACTGCGCGCCCATCCCGCACGCGCTCCCGCAGGCGCCGCAGTTCGCGTCGTCTCTCTGCAGGTCGACCTCGCAGCCGTCGTCCGCGCGGCCGTCGCAGTCGGCCCGGCCGTCGTCGCAGGCCCACGCGCACGCGCCGCCGTCGCAGCTCGGGTGCGCGTGGGGAGGCGCGCTCGTACACGCTCGGTCGCACGCTCCGCAGTGCGTCGCGTCGGTGAGGAGGTTCGCGCTGCAGCTCCCGGTGTCGTCGCAGTCGGCGGTGTTCGCCGGGCACTCGCCCTCGCAGCGGCCCGAGACGCACATCTGCCCTCGCGCGCATCGCGCGCCGCACGCGCCGCAGTCGCTCCGCGTCGAGAGCGAGGTCGCGCAGCGCGCGGCGCCGCAGCGGTCCCAGCCTGCGAGGCAGGTGGTGACGCATACGCCCGACGCGCACGCGGTCGCGCCGTTCGGGTCGGTGGGGCACGCGCGGCCGCACCCGCCGCAGTCGCTCGCCGTGTCGAGCCGTCGCTCGCAGCCGTTGAAGGCGGCTCCGTCGCAGTCGGCCGTCGCGCCCACGCACGCGTCGACCACGCACGCGCCCCGCTCGCAGCGCCACGTCGCGCTCGCGATGGCGCAGCGCACGGCGCACTGGCCGCAGTGGTCGACGGTGTCGAGCCGCGCCTCGCATCCGTTGGAGGGGTCGCGGTCGCAGTCGCCCCACCCCTCGTCGCAGCGGAGCCCGCACTGGAGCGCCACGCCCAAGCCGCACGCGCGGACGCTGTGCGGAGCCTCGGGGCAGCGGTTGCCGCACGCGCCGCAGTGGTCGACGGAGAGCAGGTCGACCTCGCATCCGTTGGAGAGGTCGCGGTCGCAGTCGGCGGTGCTCGACCGGCACTGCGCGAGCCCCGTGTCGATGGGTGGGACGTCGACCGGCGTCGACGGCGGCGTCTGCCGCGTCGGGCGGCGCGTCGCAGCGCGCGAGCGCAAGGGCCATCACGGTGAGCACGAACGACCGGAGCGCGCGGGCGAGCATCGAGGCGGTCCCCTTCAGCGCGGATGGGTGCGCGAGGGCGCGGCGGCGTTCACCCACGCTCCTTCGGCGGCACGGTCCGCGGCGGGTGCGCGGGCGGCGGAGGGGTTGGGTGGGAGAGCGGCCCGGGGCGAACTCGCGCTGGTAGATCCGCAGCGCGGCGATGAAGAGCCCCGCGAAGAGCGGGCCCAGCAGCAGGCCCCCGACGCCGTACACCGCGAGCCCGCCGAAGAGCGAGAGGAACACCAGCAGCAGGTGCATGTTCGTCGACCCGCGGGTGAGGAGCGGGCGCAGCACGTTGTCGCTGGTCGCCACCACGCCGCCGCCCCACAGGAGCATGAAGACCCCGGCGCCGACGCGGCCCTGCGCGAGGAGCACCACGGTGGCCGGGGCCCACACGATCCCAGAGCCCACCACGGGCACGAAGGCGAAGACGAAGGTCACCGCCGCGGCGAGGAGCGTCGAGGGGAAGCCCACGATCAGCCACGCGATGGCGACGAGCGCGGCCTGCGCGAGCGCCTCGCCCTCGCTCGCGACGAGCACCGACTGAGAGATGGCGCGGAACTCCTCGAAGAAGGCCTCGGTGTGCTCGGGCTCCAGCGGGAGGAGCGCCACGAGCCGCGCGCGCCACCGCGGCCCCTCGACGAGGAAGTAGTACAGGCCCAGCGCGCCGAGGAAGAGGCCCAGGGCCACGTCGCCGAGGGCGCCCATGAAGCCCGTGAGGAAGCCTCCGACGGAGCGCGCGGCGGAGGCGGCGCCGCCGCGGAGCTGATCGACGGTGGGCATGAGGGCGTCGAGGCGCGCGCCCCAGGGCCGCGCCCAGCCGGGGAGGGGGAGGTCCGAGGGGCGGCGCACGCCGTGGCGGGTGATCCAGTCGACGACCTCGTTGCTGAGCTCGATGGCCTGACGCGCCACCGACGCGATGAAGATCCCCAAGGGGACGATCAAGAGGAGCAAGACCGCCGCGGTGAGGAGCGCCGCCGAGAGCCGCGGGCGCTTCGAGCGGCGCTCGAGCACGCGCTGCCACGGAGAGAGCAGCGCCGCGAGGCACAGCGCGACGAGGGCCGGGCCGAGCACCGGCAGGGTCACCCGGAAGAGCAGCGCGCCGAAGAGCGCGAACACCGCGAGGAAGGCCTGCGTGGAGTAGGGCCGTCGCATGGGCAGTCTGAGGAGGATGCCCTCGACGCGCCGCCCGTGTCGCTGGGCTTCGCGATGTGTTACCGCCGTCGCCATGCGACAGGTGTGGATCTCAAGGGTGGGCCCTCCCGAGGTGCTCGAGGTGCGCGAGGCGGCCGACCCCACGCCCGCGGCGGGCGAGGTGCGGGTGCGGGTGAAGGCCTCGGGGGTGAACTTCGCCGACACCTCGGCGCGCATCGGTCTGTACCCCGACGCGCCGCCGATCCCCTGCGTGGTGGGCTACGAGGTCTCGGGGGTGATCGACGCGGTGGGCGAGGGCGTCGACGCGGGGCGCGTGGGCGAGCGCGTGCTGAGCCTCACGCGCTTCGGCGGGTACAGCGACGTGGTGTGCGTCCCGACCGAGAACGCCGCGGTGATGCCCGAGGCGATGGGCTTCGAGGAGGGGGCGGCGATCCCCGTCGCGTACCTCACCGCGCACCACATGCTGGTGTACCTGGGCAACGTGAAGGCGGGCGACACGGTGCTCGTGCACGCCGTCGCCGGGGGCGTGGGCACCGCGGCCCTGCAGATCTGCAAGCGCTACGGCGCGCGGGTCATCGGCACGGCGTCGGCGGGCAAGCACGAGGCCCTCCTCGCCGCGGGCCTCGACCACGCGATCGACTACCACGCGCGAGACTTCGAGCCCGAGGTGAAGCGCCTCACGGGCGGTCGCGGCGTCGACATCGCCCTCGACGCGCAGGGCGGCCGCTCGCTCGCGAAGAGCCTCCGGTGCCTCGCGCCCACGGGGCGGGTCTTCGCCTTCGGCGCGGCGGCGTTCCAGCCCGAGGGCAAGCGCGAGATCCTCCCGATGATCCGCGAGTTCCTCGCGACGCCGCTCTTCGCGCTGCACCCCTTGCGGCTCATCGGCGAGAACCGGGGCATCCACGGGGTGAACCTCGGCAACCTCTGGAGCGAGGGGGCCATCATGCGCGCGCAGCTCGACGCCCTCGTGAAGCTCTGGAGCGAGGGGGCCATCAAGCCCGTGATCGACGCGACCTTCTCCTTCGATCAGGCGCCCGAGGCGCACCGGCGGCTGGGCGAGCGCAAGAACGTCGGCAAGGTCGTGCTCATCCCGTGAGGCCCTCCCGGGCTTGAAGGTCGCCGCGGGGGGTGTCAACGCTCTCCCGAGGCCGGTGAATGGCCTCCAAGAGAGAGATGGCTGAGTCGCGCGCCAGCACCGCGGGCCGTGACCGCGCGCCCGGAGCACGCCGCGGTCTACAGCCAAGCGCTACCGGGTCGTGAGGACCCTGGGGCGCGGGGGCATGGGAGACGTCTTCGAGGCCCCGCGACGCGCAGGCGGGCGGCGGGTGGCGCTGAAGGTCCTGCGGCCCGAGGGGCTGAGCGGCGACGACCGCGAGAGCGCCGAGCGGAGGTTCTCGCGCGAGGCCCACGCGGCGTCGCGGGTGGTGCACCCCAACGTGGTCGAGGTGCTCGACGTGGGCGTCGACGAGGCCACCGGGGCGCGGTTCATCGCGCAGGAGTTCCTCGACGGGTGCGACCTCGGCGAGGTGATGGAGCGCCGCGGGCGCATCCCCGCCGCGGGCTCGTCGCGACGCTCGCCCCCGCGATGGACGGCGTCGCCGCCGCGCACGCCCTCGGCGTGGTGCACACGACCTGAAGCCCTCGAACATCTTCCTCGCGTCGCGGCCCGACGGGGTGACCGCGAAGGTGATCGATTTCGGCATCGCGAAGGTGCACGGCGCCGACCTCGGCCTCGCGCCCCTCGCGCCGAGCGACGTGCTCGTGGGGACGCCCGCGTACATGTCCCCCGAGCAGGCGCGGGGCGACGGCGAGGTCGACGCGCGCACCGACGTGTGGTCCTTCGGCGCGCTGCTCTTCGAGGCCGCGTCGGGCTCGCTCCTACTCCGCCCCGAGCGCGAGCGCCTCGTGAAGAAGATCGCGCACGAGCCCCGCGCGCGCTCTCCGAGGTCGCGCCCTACACTCCCGCCGGAGTTCTCCGCCGTGGTCGACCGCGCCCTCTCTCGCGACCCCGACCGTCGCTTCAGCGACATGGCCGCCTTCGCCGCGGCCCTGCGCGCCGCCTCGCTGGAGACCCCCTCGCAGGACCCCGTCGCCGACGCACCCGCCCCTGGAGCGTGGTGAACCCCGCGCGCGCCGCCGTCGCCGTCCCCGCGCGCTCTCCCTCGCCGCCGCCCCCGTCGCCCGCGCCCCCGCCGCCCGCGCCTCGGCACCCGCCTACGCTCCAGCCTCCGCCCTTCGCCGCGCCCCCGCGGCGCGCGGCGTGGCCCCTGGCGCTCGCCGCCGTGGTGGCCGTGGTGGCCGCGGCGCTCAGGTGGTGGGCCCTGCGCGGGGCGGCGCGGTCGGCGCCAGAGGTCACGCCGCCAGCGCCCCGCCCTGCGGTGGTCGTCGACGCGGGGGGCGCGACGCACGACGTCGTTGTCGCGACTCCAGAGGCGGGTGTCGCCGCCGTGGCCGAGGCGCCCGCCGGAGACGGGGCGCGCCCGCGGCGGAGGCACCGCCGCCACCACCGCTCGCGCTGACGGTCACCCGGCCGAGAGGGCCCGCTCGCGGGAGCGCCACGCGAGCCACAGCGCGACCATCGCGACGTTGCCGGGCACGAGCCGCAGCCACGCGTAGCCGTCGAGGCGGTCGGCCCACGCGAAGAGCGCGAGGAGGAGCACGTGCGTCGACGGCCCGAGCCAGGCCCACCCCCGCGCGAGGCCGCGCATCGCGTCGGCGAAGCGAGGGTCGTGCGGAGGCGCCTCGGCGCGCGCGCCTCCCATCGACGACTGCACCCGGAGGAAGGTCGCGTACACCGTGAGGAGCGCGACGGTGGCCCACGCGCCCCGCGCGCGGAGGGCGGTGATCTCTGCGAGGGTCTCGTCGAGGTCGTCGCCCTCGCGGTAGCCCACCCGCGCGCGGGAGAGGTGGCGGTTCTTGAAGTGGTCGAAGAGCGTGCCCTGCACCACGACGCTCACCACGCCGATCGCGCCGAGGGCGCCCATCGCCCAACCGCCCTGGCGGGGGCGAAGGTGGAAGGCGCGACGGCGACGCCCGTGGCTCGAGCCGCGACGATGTAGTCGCTCATCCCGTCGAGCACGCGGCCCACGCGCGACGAGGTGCCGCGCGCGCAGGCGAAGCTGGCCGTCGGCGCGGTCGAGCACGCCGTACGCGACGCCGAGGCCCGCGCCCACGCGGAAGGTCCACAGGTCGGCGGAGAGCATCATCGCGGCGCCCGCGAGGCCCGCGGCGATGGAGAAGCGCGGTCATCCCGTTGGCGCTCAATGGGGTAGGCAGCGCGAGGCGCACGGACCCCACGCGGCGGGGCGAAGAGCCGGAGGTCGAGGGGGTCTCGACGGCCGCAGGCTTGAGCGTCTGCTGGTAGGTGACGGAGACGGTCATCGGTGCGCCGAGCAGGCCCCGCACGACGCGCAGCCCGAGCGAGAGTCCTCGCCCGCGAGGCGCGACGAGGCCATTCCCTCCGCGGTGCGGCGGAAGACCTCGAGCACGTCGTCGACGGGCGGCGTGGGGTGATCGGCGAGGGCGGTGCCCGGCAGCGGGCGGAACACCACGGGCAGCGGGATGGCCCCGACATCGACGATGGCGCGCACCGCGGCGAGGGTGTCGGCGAGGGGCTCCAACCCCACGATCACCTGCGAGCTCACCTGGCTGGGGCCGAGCTTCTTCACGGCGTAGCCGAGGGCGTCGAGGTAGCGCTCGCGGGTGATGGCGGCCTTGCCGGGCATGAGCCGCGCGCGGAGGTCGGCGTTCCAGAGCTCGAGGTTGAAGAGCACGGCGTCGAGGCCGGCGTCGACGAGGCGGTCGATCCAGTCGTCGGTGTCGGGCGGGGCCATCTCGACGCACACGGGCATCGGCACGGCCTTCTTCAGCGCGGCGACGGCGGCGCTCTTGTGCCTCGCGCCCTTGTCTTCGGTGAGCCGGGTGCCTCCGCCGAAGGTGATCTCGGCCGCGGGGTTCTCTTCGAGCGCGACGCGGGCGACCTCGATGATGGCCTCGACCTTTCGCCACTTGGATTTCTGGTCGACCTTCATCGCGCAGAACGCGCACATCTGGTCGCCGGTCCAGTAGTCGCAGCCGCCTTGATAGATCGCGGTGTAGAGCGAGGTGTCGCAGTGGGCCGAGACCACGGAGGACATCGGCGCGCCGTCGGAGGTCTCCCGCGCGTACCACCGCGGCCACGCGAAGGGGTGCGCGGTGACCAGGCGCTCGTCTCCCGCGTAGACCGCGTAGCCGCCCTCTTCGCGCTCAAGGTGCAGGGACGATCGCGCGACGAAGGGCTCGCGCACGGGGGCGTTCACCGCGGTGCTGTGGGCGCCGTCGACGAGGCGGAAGAACCTCCCTTGCGAGAGGCCCGCGCGCTTGTGGCGGTAGTGGTTCTCGTCGGTGAGCTCGCGCCAGAGGTCGTCGTCGACGCGGATCCCTTCGCAGAAGACCCGGGCCTTGAGCGCCATGAGCCGGTCGTTGATGGGGGTGCGGGCGACCGCCTGCGCGCTCGACGCGAGCGGCGCGGGCGAGGGCGCGGGGGCGAGCGGAAGCGTGCGGCGGACCGCGGCGGCGACGTCTCCCATGGGAGGGGAGAGCGAACACCGACCGCGGTCACGCCGTCAACGAGCGGGTCAGCGCTGGAGGAGTGCGATCAGCTCGTCGGCGCCGCCGACGTACTTGCCGTCGACGAAGACCTGCGGCGTGGTGGCGCGGCCGCTCACGGCGCGCAGACGTCGGGGCGAGGCGGGCAGCTCGTCGTAGCTCCAGCCCTTCTCGGCGAGGGCGGCCTTGGCGCGGGCGCAGTGCGAGCAGCCCGGCTTGGTGAAGAGCACCACGTCGTGCGGCGCCTCGGCGTCGGGCGCGAGGAAGCGCAGCATGGTGTCGGCGTCGGAGACCTCGAAGGGGTCGCCCTCCTTGTCGGGCTCGATGAACATCTTCTTCACGACGCCGTCGTCGACGAGCATCGAGTAGCGCCACGAGCGCTTGCCGAAGCCGAGGTTCCGCTTGTCGACGAGCATCCCCATCTTCTCGCTGAACTCGCCGTTGCCGTCGGGGATGAAGCGCACCGCGTCGGCGTGCTGGTCCTTGCCCCACTCGTCCATGACGAAGGCGTCGTTCACCGAGACGCAGACGATGTCGTCGACGCCCGCGGCCTTGAGCGCCGGGGCGAGCTCCTGGTAGCGCGGCACGTGCGCGCTGGAGCAGGTCGGCGTGAACGCGCCCGGCAGCGCGAAGACCACCACCTTCTTGCCCGCGAAGATCTCCGCGGTGGTCACGTCCTTCCACTTGCCGTCGACGCGGGTGCGGAAGGTCACCTCGGGCACGCGCTGCCCCTCTGAGTTCTTGAGCTCCATCTCTGTCTCTCCTCTCGTGTGTGTGGTCTCGTTCAGCGCCCCGCGGTCGTCGCGGGCGACACCTTGGCGGCCGCGTCTCGCAGGGCCGTGCGCAGGCCCTCCTCCACGACCGGGTGATAGAAGGGCATGGTCAGCATCTGGCCCACGGTCATCCCCTGCTGGTGCGACCACGCGAGGAGGTGACCGAGGTGCTCCACCTGCGGGCCGACGAGCTCGGCGCCGAGGAGCCTCCCCGTGGCGCGGTCGGCGTAGACGCGGCCGACGCCCTTGTTCTTGAGCATCACGCGGCTGCGGCCCTGGTCGTCGAAGCCCACCTCTCCGACGGCGAGGTCGCGCTCCACGTCGAGGCGCTTCGCGAGGGAGGCGTAGGTCTCTCCCGCGATGGCGACCTGGGGCTCGGTGAAGACCACCGCGAGGAGCGAGCGGCGCAGGCCGGGCTTCACCTCGGGGTAGCGCGCGGCGTTCTCGCCCGCGATGCGACCCTCGTCGGCCGCCTCGTGCAGGAGCGGGACGTCGTCGCTCACGTCTCCCGCGAGGAACACCGGCGCCCCTTCGGCGAGGAGCGTGTGGCGGTCGTAGCGGGGCCGTCCCTTCTCGTCGAAGACCACGCCCGAGTGTTCGAGGCCGAGGCCCTTGAGGTTGGGCTTACGCCCCGTGGCCGCGAGGAGGTACTCGAAGGTCTCGGTCACGCGCCGGCCTTCCTCCTCGAAGGTCACCTCGACGGCGTCGCCCACCCGGCGCACCGACTCGACCTTGGCGTCGGGGTCGAGAGGGAACTCCTCGCGCAGCGCCGCGAGGAGCGACGCGCGCACGGCTGGGTCGCTCGTGGGGCCGACGGTGCCTCCGCGGCCGAAGAGGCGGACGCGCACGCCCAGGCGAGAGAGGGCCTGGCCGATCTCGAGGCCGATGACGCCGGTGCCGAAGACCACCACCGACGAGGGGAGGGTCTGCCACGAGAAGACGTCGTCGTTGATGACGAGGCGGTCGCCGAGGCCCTCGAAGAGCGGGGGGAAGTACGGCGATGAGCCCGTGGCGACGACGACGGCGCGGGCGTTGAGCGACTGCCCGTTCACCTCGAGGCGACCGGGCGCGGTGAAGCGCGCGCGGCCGTGGATCTTGTGGTCGTCGGCGATGCGCTCGACGCCGTCGATCACGAAGCCGACGAAGCGGTCGCGCTCGCGGCGCACGCGGTCCATGACGGCGCGGCCGTCGACGGAGACCTGCGCCGAGACGCCGAAGGGGTTGGCGTGGCGCGCGTGGTGCGCGGCGTCGCCCGCGGCGATGAGGAGCTTCGAGGGCATGCAGCCCACCCGCGCGCAGGTGGTGCCGTAGTGCCCGGCCTCGATCATCACGACCCTCGGGGTGACGGCCGCGGCGGCGCGGTACGCAGCGAGGCCGGCGGTGCCGGCGCCGATGACGGCCACGTCGAGGTCGCGCAGGAGGGCGGGGGAGGGGGTCTGCATGGCGGCGGTTTCCCTTCGTTCGGAGCCTTCGAGCACCGCGAGAGTGCCTGAGGTGCGACGGAAGGTGCAGCCGCTCCGGTGATCGGTCCAATACCGGGTTGTGAAGGAGGTGATAATCCGAGGCGATCACACGGGGGCGGGGTGGATCGCTACGCGGTGATCGCGCGAGTCGCTCGTCGAGGAATTCCCCCGCGGTGATGGGCGGGTGCTTCGCGGGGCGCTCGGGGGTGACCGTGGTGGGCGCGGGCGCGAGCACGACCTCGGGGCGCGGGTGCGTGAAGAAGGGCAGCGAGTAGCGGGTGACGTTCGGTCCCGAGGGGTTCACCACGCGGTGCGTGGTCGACGGGATCACGCCGTTGGTCGCGCGCGCGAGCATGTCGCCCGCGTCGAGCACGATCTGCCCCGCGAGGGAGTGCACGGGGATCCATTGTCCGTCGCGGGTCTTGAGCTCCAGGCCGCCGGTGGTGCTCTCGACGAGGAGCGTCACGAGGTTGATGTCTTCGTGCGCCGCGGCGCGCACCGCGCCCTCGGGGATGTCGTCGGGCACCGGGGGGTAATGGATCAGCCGCAGGATGCTGTTGCCGTCGACGGCCATCGACGCGAAGTGGTCTTCGGGCAGACCGAGGTAGAGCGCCACCGCGCGCAGTGAGGTGAGCGCGACGGACTCCAGCGCGGCGTAGAGCGCGAGCGACGTCTCGCGGAAATCGCCTACGGAGGGGTGATCGGGCCACGCGTTGCGGTCGTACACGCCCTCGTGCTCGGGGCGGATCGACTCCTGACCGACGTGCCAGAACTCCTTGAGGTCGCTCACGCGCGCGCCCACCGCGCGCTCCTTGCCGAAGGGGACGTAGCCCCGGTTGCCCTTCGCGGCGGGCACGACGCAGGCGCTCTTCGCGTCGTCGGGGAGCGCGAAGAGGCGCGCGGTCACGTCGAAGGCGCGCCGGATGAGGTCCTGCGAGACGCCGTGCTGGTCGAGGGTGACGAAGCCGAACTCGGCGAGGCCGTCGCCGAAGCGACGCACGAAATCGCGGCGGGAGACGTCATCTCCGTGGGTGAAGGCGCGCAGGTCGACGACCGGGATGGAGCGCATGGCGGCGCATTACCACAGAGCGCGCGGCCGCGAGGCGGGTCAGGTCGCGGGCCAGCGCTCCAGCACGCGGATCGCTCCGACGAGGTGGGCGTTGAAGTCGGCGAGCTCGTCGGCGGGCACCCACAGCTCGCGGTGTCGACGCGCGCCCGCGACCTGCACCGGGTAGCGAGCGGCGAAGGCGTCGTCGACGGTGAAGGCCAGCACGTAGCCGACGAAGCCCGAGGCCGCGTCGCGGGTGTTCCAGTCGCGCGCGATCTCGCGGGCGTAGTCGAGGTCGAGCACGGGGTAGAAGATCGGCTGCTCGGGCAACCGCGGAGGGAAGGCGCGCCAGTCGGCGGCTTCGATCAGCTCCAGCTCGCGCTGCCCTACGGGGCGGTACAGGTCCACGGCGCGAGGCTACACGTCGTGGAGAGAGAAGGGCGCGTCGAGGCTCCATCGGCTACTTGCACGGCAGGCTCGGAAGCAACGAGACGCGGCGAGCCTTCCCGCCGGAGCGCGCCCGGCGAAGGAAGGTGAGCTGCTTCGCGTTGCGGACAGGGGCCTCTCGACATGGGGAGTCGTTGGTCGGCCGCGACGTAGCGTCGCAGACAGGGAGCTAGCGCGGAGCGGAGCCCCGACGCGCCGCCGCAACCTCTACCCGACCGCGCGCGGCGTGAGCAAGCCGCCGCGCTTGTGAGCGCGTTGCGCGCCGCGTACCGTCGCCGCCGCCCAGCGGGTGACCCCTCGCGCTCCGCCGACGCGCTGCTGCTCGCGCTGCGCGCGCGTGGACGACGCCGCGCTCCGTGAGCGCGCGGCCTGCCCTGGAGCGTGAGGGGCGGTGGCGCGAAGCCGTCGCCCTCCTCGGGGAGCGATTCACCAACGTCGCGAGGCACGACGACGCGGGCGCGCTGCCGTGCCTGTGCCGCGCGTGCCTCGACCCGCGGTCACCGCCGCGCGCGTCGAGGACCTGAGCTTCACGCGCGACTTCGTCGTCGTGCTCGGCCGCGTGCTGTTCTTCTGGTCCCCCGACGCGCTCGGCGCGGACCGTGGTCGCGCGCGTCGCTCGGTCGCGGCGTCGTTGGAGCATCACCTCCAAAATCACCCCACCGCGCGCGACGCGTCGGAGGAGGCGTGAGCGACGCGCTGCTCGACCTCCTCTCGGGCGACGTCGCCACGGCTGCGCGGCGTCGCGCACGCGCCCGGCTCCAAGACGGGTCGCTTCGCGCTGCGGGCGGTGCTCTTGCGTGACAGCGACGCGAACGCCCGCGCCGCCGCCGCGGAGCGCCTCGGGTGGATGGCGCACCCGGTCTCTGCGCCGTGGTTGCGCGAGGCCACGAGCGATCGCGCGCCGTCGGTGCGCGCGTCGGCGCTCGCCGCCCTCGCGCGAATCGGTGACCGCGACGCCATCTCGGTGGTGGCCGCGCTGTGTGGCGCGACCCCGTGTGGTCGGTGCGTCGCGCCGCGGTGCTCGCTCTCGCGGCGATCGAATCGACGCGGTGGCCCCGCTGCCGAAGCGCGCTCGAACCCGTTCTGGCGCGTGCGGGCCGCCGCGCCGTCGCGTGCCTCGCCGCGATCGGAGACGCGCACCCTGAAGTGCGAGCGAGCCTCGTTGACGCGAGCGACGCGCAGAGCGCGGGAGCCGTGAGCGCGCGGGCCTTCCTCGCGGAGCGGTGGGGCGTGGCCGGGCCTTCGACGACGCTCGCGCCCGCGCCTCCGACGACGCGCCCCGACGCGCCCTTCTGGGACCCGGACCCCGCGGTGATGACCGCGCGGCTCCTCGATCCCGTCACGAAAGACCCCGCGGCGGGCGTGCTGGTCGAGCTCCTCGCGGACCCGCACGAGACCCTGCGCGCCGTCGCGGTGGAGCGGCTCCTCGCGTCGCGCGAGACCGACGCCCTCTCTCGCGCGATGGCGTGGTTGGAGGAGCACCGCGTACCGTACGCGGCCGACACCGCGCGCGCGCTCCTGCGCCGCGCGGGCGAGGTGCGGATCGCTCCGCTGATGGAGCGCTCCCTCGACGCGAGCGCCCCTCGCGGAGCCTTCACCTGGGCCGCGAGCGCCGCCGCGCGTCTCGGACGCGTCGACCTCGCCGACCGCCTCGATGCGCGCGTCGACGACCCTGACCCGCGGGTGCGCCTCGCCGCGTTGCGCGCGCTGCGTCGACTCGCTCCCGACGCGCGCTCGCGACTCGTTCGCGCGCTCGACGACGACGACCCGCGGGTGCGCGCCTTCGCCGTTCGCGCCCTCCCGGGAGACCGCGCGCTCGAAGCGCTCACGTACGCGATCCAGCCCGCGACGATCCGACGCGCGCTCGTCGCGCACGCCGCGCGGACCGGGGACCTCCGTCGGTTGCGTGAGGGCTTCGGCGATACCGACGGCGCCGCGCGCGCGAACGCCATCGATGCGCTCTCGCGCGCGGACCTGCTCGACGACGACGCCCGTCGCGCGGCGCTCGCTGACGAAGACCCCTGGGTGCGCGCCGCGGCGTGCGACGCGCGACACGCGCTCGACGTGCTCCCCCACGAACCTGACCCCGCGGTGCGCCGCGTGGCCGCCTCTCGGCTCGTCTCACAGCGACGGCAGCTCTCGGACGACGTCGCCGCCGCGGCGGGCGCGGTGATGGCGCGTGACGGCGACCCGTGGGTCCGCGCTCGCGCGCCTGCGCTCCTCGACGCAGCGCGCGGAGACGCCGCGCTCGACGCGCTGCTCGCGCTGAGCCGCGACACGTCCCTCGCGGTGCGCGCGGCGGCCTCGGACGCGATCGAGCGCTGGCCCGCGCTGCGCGAGGCGCTGCGCACGCGCGTGGGTGCGTCGCGCGTGTGCAGCGCGGCGGTGCGCGCCGCGGCCTTCACCTGGCTCGCGCGCGTCGACGAGCCCGACGCGATGGACGCGCTCGTGCGAGACGCGCTCGCCACGGGGGGTGAGCCCGCCGAGGTGCGCGAGGTGCTGGGCGCGTTGCGCGCGGTGGCATCGCCCTTCGACAGTGCGACGGCGCCCGCGCGGTCGACGTCGATCGCGCCCACGCCGACGCACACGATACCGGAGGTGGCGCGACGTCCCCTCGGTCGTACGGGCATTCTGGTGTCACCGCTCGGCGTGTCGGGCGCGAACGACCCGCCCGCGTCGGTCTTCAACGACGCGCATCGTTCGGGCGCGAACTTGTTCTTCTGGGAGCCGCGCTACGCGAGCCTCACGCGCTTTCTCCGCGGCGCCCAGCGCGAGGAGGTCGTGATCGCCGCGGGCACCTACCACGCTGACGCGCCCTCCATCGCGCGCGACGTCGACGCGGCGCTGCGGAGGCTGCGCACCGATCGCCTCGACGTGTTCCTGCTGTTCTGGGCGCGCTCGCCCGCGCGCTTGTCTGCCGAGGTCTTCGATCACCTCGCGTCGCTCAAGCGCGTAGGAAAGGTCCGCGCGGTGGGATTCTCGACGCACCACCGCGACCTCGCGCTCGCGTCGATCGAAGCGCTCCCTTGGGACGTGGTGATGACCCGCCACAGCGCGGCGCACCCCGGCGCCGAGCGCGCGCTCCTCCCGCGCGCCGCCGGGCGCGGCGTGGGCGTGATCACCTTCAGCGCCCTCTGCTACGGGCGACTCCTGCGCGCGACCTCCGCCGCTCCGCCGCCCTCCGCCGCGGACTGCTACCGCTACTCGCTCTCGCGGCCCGGCGTCGCGGCCTGCCTCTCGGCCCCGCGGAGCGCGCGGGAGATGGCGCACAACCTCTCGGCCCTCACCGCGCCCGCGCTCGACGACACGACGCTCACGCTCTTGCGCGCGCACGGGGAGCGCGTCTACGCGCGGAGCCGACGCTTCAACGCCTTGGTGCGTCAGGCGAAGCTCGAACCCGCGAGCGTCTCGGCCTCGACCGCCGCGCTCGAAGAGCTCCTCGCGTCGCAGGGCGAAGCGCGCGACGACCGAGCGCGCGCGCTGCCGCGTCTACGCCGCGTCGAGGGGAGGCCGCGGTGAACCTCGCCGCGCTCGTCTTCGCGCTGCGACCCTTGCTCGCCGACGTCCGCGCGAACTGGGGCGAGGTGGTCGCTCTCCTCGACGCGCACCGATCGCTCGCGGAGTACGAGGTCGCGCGCCACCTCGTGATGCGCGCGGTGGAGCCCGAGGTCGAGGCCGCGCTCGCGAGCGTCGACCCCGCCGAGCGCCGTCGCGCCGTCGCGATGCTCACCCTCACCTACGGCCGGGCGTCGGCGTCCCGCGCCCTCCGCGCGCTCTCGAAGGACCCTGACCCCGCCGTGCGCGGCGCCGTCCGCCGCGCGGTGGAGGCCCTCCTCCTCGACGACGTGGCCTTGCCCGACACGCGCCTCGCCCGACCCGACGCGACGCGACGGGAGCGCGGCGGATGGAACGTCTCGGGCTGGACCTACGGCGTCGAGCCTGACGCGCGAGAGCCGCGTTCTGCGCCCGACGCGGTGATCGCCGCGCGCGCGTCGCTCCCACGGCTCACGACCCGCGACGATGTTGCTGCGCTCCTCGGCGTCGACCTCGACGCGCTCTCGCGGATCCTGCGGGCGGGCGTCGGGCCGGGGGCGCCCTACGTCGCCTTCGAGATCCCGAAGGCGAGCGGCGGGTCGCGCACCATCCTCGCGCCGCGGCCGCGCTTGAAGGCCGCCCAGCGGGTGATCCTGCGGGAGATCCTTGTCGAAGCTCCCGACCCACGACGCCGCGCACGGCTTCGTGCCGGGCCGCTCGACGATCACCAACGCCGCGCCGCACCAGGGCGCGGTGCTCCTCGTGAAGACCGACCTGCGGGACTTCTTCCCGACCGTTCACTACCGCCGCGTGGCGGGGCTGTTCGCGCAGTGCGGCTACGGCGAGGAGGTCGCGTCGCTCCTCGCGGCGCTCACCACGCACCGACCGCGTCTCGCGAACGGACGCGTCGTGTGGCCGGGGGCCTTGCCGCAGGGCGCGCCGACGTCACCCGCCATCGCGAACCTGGTGTGCCGCAGGCTCGACGCGCGCCTCGCGGGGCTCGCGGCGCGGGTGGGCGCGACGTACACGCGCTACGCCGACGACCTGACCTTCTCGTTCCGCGCGGAGCCGTCGAAGGGCGTGGGGCGCTTCTTCTGGTGGGTCGATCAGGTGTGCCAGCAGGAGGGCTTCGTCGAGAACGTCGCGAAGCGCAGGGTGCTGCGCCCGTCGAACCAGCAGCGCGTCACGGGCGTGGTGGTGAACGCGGGGATGACCGTCCCTCGCGAGGCGAGGCGCGCGTTTCGGGCGACGCTCGCGAACTGCCGCAGGCACGGGATCGACGCGCAGGCGCGGGGGCGGGAGGGCTTTCGCGCGTACCTCCAGGGCTTCGCGGCCTACGTGAAGATGGTGCAGCCCGAGCACGGCGCGGCCCTCGTCCGCGAGGTGCGCGAGCTGCTGCGCGCGGAGAAGGTCGACGCGACGGAGTGAGCCCGTCGACGTCGTCCACCGCGAGCGATAGCCTCGGGCGATGCTCCGTGGGGTCGCGGTCGTCCTGCTCTCGACGCTCGCGGGCTGCGCCGAGGACGCGCCGGCCGCGGTGCGAGCGTGTGTTCGCACGGGATGCGGCGGGGCTTCGCTCGGGCGGCTCTGCGCGGAGGGGGGCGCGTTCTCGGCGGACACCTGCGAGATCCGCCGGACGGACTACTGCTTCAACACCGCGCGCTGCGAGCGGCAGCCCGACGGCGCGTGCGGTTGGACGATGACCGACGAACTCCGCGGGTGCCTCGACGCGGGCGGGCCCGCGTGCGTCGGCCCTCCCTTCGAGCCGAACGGCTGCGACGCCGGCGTCGACGCAGGGGATTGACCCGTCACCCCCGCCGGTGCAGCGGCGCGAGCGACACCGCGAGCGCGAGCGAGAGGGCCATCCCCACGGCCGTCGTGAGACCCACGGCGCGCAGCGCGGGCGTCGTCGAGAGCGCCAGCAACCCGAAGGACATCACCGTCGTCGCGCAGGCCACCGCGAGGCTCAACAGCGTGTCGCGCGCCTCGTGCGTGTCGCGCGCGTCGGCCATGAACACCCCGTAGTCGGCGCCCATGCTCAGCACCAGCAAGAGACCCAACAGGTGCAGGAGGTTGGCTTCGATCCCGAGCGCGCCCACCAGCGCGAGCGACGCGAGGCCCGCGAGGAGCGCCGGGGCGAAGGCGGCGACGAGCCTGCGCGACGCGCGGTAACGCCACGCCATCATCGCGAGCACGAGGGCGAGACCCATCGCCACCACCGTCATCGTGCGGCGGCGCCAGGTCGCGTAGGCCTCGCGGAGGAACTCCCGCTGGTCGAAGTAGTCGACGCCCTCGACACGCGCGAAGCGTCGACGCAGCGCCTCGGCGTCGCGCACGCCCGAGAGCAAGGTCACGAACGCGGGGCCCTCACCCAGGTCGAGGCGAAAGCCGTCGAGCGCCGCGCCGAGGGAGACGCGCAGGTCGCTCCAGGTGAGCGGTGCGGGAGAGGGCTCGCGGAGCGACGACGTGAAGGGCGCGAAGGCCCCGCGCGGAATCCTCGGCGGCGAACGCGCGGTCGAGCCGCTCGGGCAGCGTCGGGTCGGCCGTGAGCATCGTCCGGTTCGCGCGCTGGAGGTCTTCGCTCCAGAGCGCGTCGTGGAGCGAGCGCGCGTCGCGGAGCTCGTTCGCGCGCACCGCCTCACGGAGCGTGAGGGCCACGGCGTCGTTGAGGCGGAGCGCGGAGTCGAGGTCGTGGCCGCGCGCGACCACGAAGCGGCCCGGGTCGACGGTGGAGACCATCTCGCGGACGGCGGCGTCCTCTTCGAGGAGGGCGGGCTGCGAGGCGGGTGAGGGCGCGCGCGTCGTCGACCCAGCGCAGCCGCGCGAGGCCCACGAGCGAGAAGACCGCGAGCGCGAGGGGGAGCACGAATGCGAGGCGAGGGCGCGCGTGTCACCGCGTCGAGCGCGCGGTGCAGGGCGTCGGCGAGACGCTGTTGCAGCGCGTTGTCGCGCGCGCGAGGGAGGAGCGGCGCCACCACGAGGCGCGTCGTGAGGAGCGCGCCGATCACGCCCACGCACGAGAACACCGCGATCTCGCGCAACCCAGGGAAGCCCGCCCACGCGAGGGCCGCGAAGCCCGCCACCGAGGTGAGCGCGCCGAGGCGCAGCGAGGGCCACACCGCGCCGAGGCTGTCGCGCGCGGTCTCGTCGTCGCGGCGCAGCGCGTGGCGCGTGAGGAGATGCACCGGGTAGTCGACGCACACGCCGAGGAGGGTGCTCCCGAAGCCCAGGGTGAGGCCGTGCACCGCGCCGTAGAGCGCGAGGCACGCGGAGGTGGCGAGCAGCACCGCGCCCGCCAGCGGCGCGAAGGCGAGCACCAGCGACCGCAGCGAGCGGAACACCGCGAGGAACAGCAGCACCACCCCGAGCGACGACAGCGTCGAGAGGCGCGTCGCGTCGGCGCGCACCTTGGCCTCGGCCGTGACCGCGATGCGGTGGGCGCCCGACTGACGGAGGGTGAGACGTCCGTGGTGGGCGGCGTTCACGGCGGCGAAATGGCGGTCGAGCGCCGCGAGGAGCGGGCGCTGCCGCGCGCTGTCGAAGGCCGGGTGCCGCGTGGCCGCGAGGATGACCGCGTGACGCCCATCGCGCGCGACGAGGTGGCCGTCGTGGAGCGTGAGGGCGTCTCCCTGGAGGTGACGCAACCGCGCGAGGGTGGCCGCGAAGGCCATGAACGGGTCGCGCGGCGCGAGGCGGGCGTAGAGCGATCCCGTGGGGAGCGCGAGGCGCGCGCGCAGGGAGCGCGCTTCGGCGCGGAGCCCGTCGTCGGTGAGGCGAGGGGCGAGCGCGTGAGCGGGGTCGTCGCTCACGAGGAGCGAGGTGCGCGGGAGGTAGAGCTCGCGCACGGCGGCCTCGGAGGTGGGGTCGACGCCGGTGCGCGCGTAGGCGACCTCGGGCTCGCGCGAGAGGCGCGCGGCGAGCTCCGTCGCGGCGGCGGTGGCGTCGTCGAGGTCGCGCCCCGAGACGGCGAGCACCATCGCGCGGGAGAGCGGGGCGCGGGTGAGGGCGCGCGAGACGCGGGCCATCGCGGCGTCGGCGTCTCCGGGGAGGAAATGCGTGATGGCGTCAGAGACGCGCAGGCGCAGCGCGACGAAGAGGGCCGCGGCGGCGAGGAGCGCGAGGCCGAGGGCGAGGCCGGCGCGCTCGCGGGGACTCATGGGGCGAGGCGAAAGTACCGCGCGAGCTCGGCGGGGGAGTAGCGCCGCGAGGGGTTCACCTGGGTGAAGGTCGTCTCGCTCTCGTCTCCGCTGGCTTCGTGCACGGTCATCGAGGCGAGGGAGACGTCGTCGCCGCGCAGCCGCAGGTCGCGGATCACGCGGTGCAGGGCGTCGGAGCGCGGGGTGAGGGTGAGCTCCCACGCGGTGGGGCGCGCGGGGTCGGTGAGGCGGAAGGCCAGGGTGTAGGCGCGCTCGAGGGCGGCGCGGTCTCCGCGCACGACGGCCATGAAGCCGTCGACGAACTGGCGCACGACGGGGTTGGCGTCGAGGTCCATGCGGTCGGCGGTGCGGCCGTCGCTGGTGCGCAGGTCGCGGCCGTCGAGGAGCATCACCCCGGGCGCGGGAGAGGTCGTGCGGCGCACGAAGCGCGCGGGCGCGGCGTAGCGGATCTCTCCTTCGCTCACGAGCGGCGCGGCGAGGAGCGCGATGCGCTTCTCTTCACGAAAGCGGGCCTCGAAGCCGGGCGTGGCCGCGAGGCGGGTGAGCAGCGCGTCGAGGGTGAGCGCGGCGCGAACGCTCGCGTCGGGGGCGCGGGGCGCGGGCTGCGCGAGGGCGCTCCCGGCGAGGAGCACGCACAGCGCGCTAGCGGCGGAGGCGAGAGAGGATCTCATCGGGCACCTCGGGAGCATCGCGCCGTCGGGGCCGAGCGCGACGAGGGTGGTGTGGCCGCGGGCGACGGGGCGCCGTCGACGAGGCGGATCGCGTAGCGGACGATCACCCGGGGGTTCACCTCTCCGAGCGTGGCCGTGACGACGCATCGGTCGTCGTAGCGCAAGGGGCGGAGGTAACGGCAGCGGCTCTCGACCACGACGACACGCACGCCGAGCGCGGCCATGTCATTCACGTCGAGGCCCCGCGACTGCATCAGGGCGGTGCGGGCGAGCTCGAAGTACTTATAGAAATGCCCGTGCCACACGACCCCGAGGGCGTCGACGTCGTGAAAGGGCACGCGGACCTCGACGGCGGCGGAGGGCGCGGGCGCGGTCACTGCGCGCTCCAGAAGTCGTAGAAGTTGAACCAGTTGTCGGGGGCGAGGCGGGCGTAGTGCTCCAGGCGTTGCGCGTAGCGCTGGGCCAGCGCGCGGAGCGAGCCCTCGCGGTCCTTTCGGTCGAGGCGGGGGGCGTCGAAGGGCTCGCAGTAGAGGTCGTAGCGGTTCGGCGCGGTGTAGAGCCCGAAGGTGAGGAGAACAGGGCACCGCAGCGTCGAGGCCAGCACGTAGGGCCCCACGGGGAGGCGCGCGCGGCCGCCCATGAACTCGACCTCGACGGCGCGGGTGTTCGGGCCGACGCGGTCTCCGAGGATGGCGACGAAGTCTCCGCGCTCGATGAGGTCGCGGATGCGGAGCATGAAGTCGACGCCGTCGGGGTCGACCTCGATGACCCGCGCGTGGGCCTCGGGGTCGAGCTCGCGCAAGACCGCGTTGACCATCTTCGCGTTGCGAAAGTCTCCGACGATGTGGATGCGGTACGACCGGCCCTTGCCCACCGCGCGCATGGCCTCGAAGCTGCCGAGGTGCGCGCCGAGGAGGATCGCGCCCTTGCCCGCCTCGCTGAGCGCGCGGAGGTGCTCCGTGCCGTGGCTCTCGGTGACGAAGAGGTCGCGGCGGCCCTTGAGGAAGAAGAAGCGGTCCACCGCGGTCTGCGCGAAGGCGCGGACCTGCCCGTAGGTGCGCGCGAAGGAGGGCTCTCCGTCGAGGCGGGTGAACCACTCGCGCGAGGCCCGACGCGCGCGGCGATCGAGCAGGGCGTACCAGCCCGCGAGCACGGCCACGAAGGCCCGCGCCGCGCCGCGCCCGAAGGCCGTGCACAGCCACGCCACGAAGCGGACGCCCGCGACGGCCCCGCGCTCCCTCGCGTCGAGCCAGCCCTCGGGGCGCGCGTCGCTCACCCGAGGCGCCCCTTCACCCAGCGGGTCATGGCCTCGATGCAGAGCCGCGAGTGCATGATCGAGATGAGCGCGTTGTCGCGGCCGAGGCGAAAGTGCGACACGCCCCCCTCCTCGCGGGAGACGTAGCGCACCCGCGTCGGGAGGTTGATCACGGGGGCGCCGCTCCACGCGAGGCGCACGGCCACCTCGGGGTCGAAGTCCATCGCGTCGCCGTAGACGTGGAGCGCGAGGGTCGCGTCGACGGGGTAGACCCTGAAGCCGCAGAGCGGGTCGGCGATGACCTTTCCGCCCGTCTCGAGGTCGGCCCAGAACTGCGTGATCTTGCGCGCCTGGAGGCGCGACCTCGGCGCGGTCTCGTCGAAGATGGGCTGCCCCGCGACGAGGGCCGTGGGGTTCTCTCTCGCGGCGGCGACGAAGCGCGGCGCGTCGCTCACGTCGTGCTGGCCGTCGGCGTCGACCTGGAGCGCGTGCGTGAAGCCCAGCGCCTTCGCGCGCCGCAGGCCCGCCTTCACCGCGGCCCTTGCCTCCGTTCGTCGGTCGGCGGGTCACGTCGGCGAGGCCGTCGCGCGCGAGGGACTCCACCACCGCGCGGCCCTCGGGGCCGCTGCCGTCGTCGACGACGACCACCCGCTCGACGTGCGGCGCGAGAGATTCCACCACGGCCCTCACGGTGCGCGGGTTGTCGTAGGTGGGCACCAGCCCGCACACGCGGAACGCACTCACGGCGCGGACTCGTACCCGAGCGCGCCGCTCGACACCACCGCGTCGCCCTCGCGCAGGACGAAGCGCACCGTCGCGCCGTGAAGGGTGAGCTCGGCCGTGAGCCGCGCGCCGGGCCCGACGGGCTTCGTGAAGCGCAGCCGCGTGACGCGCGCGAGGCGGCGGCCTTCGCCCACCAGCGCGGTCGCGAGGGCGCGCGCCGTGAGGAGCTGCATCACCCCAGGCAGGACGGGCCTGCCCTCGAAGTGACCCCGGAGGCAGCGGAGGTCTTCGGGCACGCGGAGCGCGGCGGTGAGCGCGTCGCCCTCGCGCGTCGTGGAGAGCACCTCCAGCGTTTCGGTCACGCCGCGCCCTCGCGGACGAGCGCGGCGAGGGCGGGCATCCGGTCGGCCATCTCGCGCGGGCTCTGTCGCGCGGGGTCGAAGACGTCGCCCGCGAGGAGGCTCACGATCCCGCGGCGGAGGTAGGGCTTCTGCATCGCCGCGGGCGCGAGGGCGAGGGTCATGAAATCCCCCGCGTACCAGTGGTCGATGACCTTGCGGAACACCCCGGCGCCCTCGCGGTAGGCGGCCTCCCACGCGTCGAGGGTGGTGTCTCCCGCGAGGGCCGCGGCGAGGGTGACCGCGCCGTGGAGGCCCAGGAGCACGCCCGAGGAGAAGACCGGGTCGATGAAGGTCGCGGCGTCGCCGCAGAGCGCGAAGCCGTCTCCGTGAAAGGCCGTCGAGCTCGCGGTGAAGTCTTGCAGGCCGCGCAGGGGCTGGATCCGCTCGGCGTCGCGCAGGCGCTCCGTCGCGTCGGGCGAGCGCGCGATGGCCGCGCGGAGGCGCTCCTCGGGCGTGCCCGTGAGGTCGCACGCGGGGGTCATCACCGCGCCCACCGACGCGACGCCCCCGCCGAAGGGGATGATCCAGATCCACCCTCCGGGGAAGGACGCGATGGTGATGTCGCCCTCCTGGTCGGGGGCGAGCTGGCGCACGTTCTTCATGCGCGTGCCGACGGCGGCGTTGCGGAGCCGCGGGTCTCCGACGCGCAGGCCGAGGCGGCGCGAGAGCCACATGCCGCGGCCTCCGGCGTCGACGACGCGGTCGGCCGAGAGGTCACCCGCGTCGGTGCCGAGGGTGCGCGTCTCGGGGTCGTAGCGGGTGGCGCGCGCGTAGGTGATCGCGCAGCCCGCCGAGAGGGCGAGCTGGCGCCAGCGCGGGTCGAAGACCTCTCGCTGCACCTGCCACGCGTGGGTGTAGCGGGGCGACTCGGCCTCGGAGAAGTCGTAGCGCTGTCCGCGGCCGCCCTCGCAGAACACCGCGCCGCGCTTGATCGCGAAGCCGCTCGGGTCGAAGCCGAGGGCGTCGAAGAGGGGCCCCGAGCAGGGGAGCATCGACTCGCCCACGACGGCCTCGGGGCGCTCGACGGCCTCGACGAGGCGCACCCGCGCGCCGCGCTTCGCGAGGGCCACGCCGAGGGCGCAGCCCGTGGGGCCCGCGCCGAGGATCAAGACGTCTTGCATGCGCTCCCCCTGTGCACGCGCCGCTTCACCCGCCGCGGGAGGCTTCGAGCAGCGCGGCCACGTCGCCCGCGGTCTTCGCCGCGCGCAGCGACCGCTCGTCGAAGCGCCTGCCGCCGGGGCCCTGGAGCCGCGCCGCGAGGTCGGCGCCGTCGACGGAGTCGAGCCCGAGGTCTTCGCGCAGGCGCGAGGCCGCGGTGATGTCGCCCGCGTCGAGCGCGAAGAGCTCGGCCATCGCGCGCCGCACCTCGTCGAGGGCCTCGTCGCGGGTCACGACGCCGGGCGCTCCTTGCGCACGTGCTCGCTCAGCGTTCGCACCGAGCGGAACACCTCGCGCGTGCCCTCGTCCTTGGCCTTGATCCGCACGCCGAAGCGGCGCTCGATCGCCATCGCGAGCTCGAGCGCGTCGACCGAGTCGAGCCCCAGCCCGTCGCCGAAGAGCGCCCCGTCGGTGTCGATCTCCTCGGGCGTCACGTGGTCGAGCATCAACGCCTCGACGATCAGCCGCTTCATCTCCAGCTCGAGGTCTTCCATGGCCTTCGCGTCACACCTTCTGTCTCGCCTCGCGCCAGCGCGCGAGGCGGTCACGGTAGCAAGCCTCGACCGCCGCGAGCAGCCTCGCGGGGTCGCTGCCGTGGTCTTCGGGTTCGAAGCGCCCCAGCAGCTCGACGGTCATCACCGACGGCTCCGGCGAGAGGGCGTACCAGCGCGTGCCCTTCGTCAGCGTCGGCGGGTCGACGGAGACGTAGTACGCCACCACGGGCACGCCCGCGCGGCAGGCCACCTCGAAGGCCCCCTTGCGGAACCGCCGCAGGCCCCCCGCGGGTGACCGCGACCCCTCGGGGAACATCAGCACCGGGTGCCCGCGGCGCAGCCGGTCGAGCGCCTCGGGGATCACCGCGCCGCCGGCCATCACGCCCCCGTCGCCGGCGTCGATGTTCCCGACGCGGCGCATGAGCGACGACCAGAAGACCGAGCGGTACAGGTCGTGGCGCACCACCGTGCAGCCGTGAACGAGCGTCGCGAGGAGCGCCGTCACGTCGATGAGCGTCGGGTGGTTCGACACCATCACGCAGGGCCCCTCGGGGCGCGCCAGCCCCGCCGCGTCGGGGTGGTACGCGAAGCGCCCCGTGGCGCGGATCACCGCGTGGAAGCTCCGGAAGCCCCACGACACGACCCGCTGGCTGCGGCGGACGGCCTCGTCGGGGTCGCGCAGCCCCGCCGTCGCGAGCGGGAGCACCACCCACGAGCACAGCACCGACCCGACGCCGAAATAGCCGAAGCCCACGGCGGCGGTGGCGATCGCGCGGGGGCCAGGGACCATCGGCGCGCCGCGCTATCACCCGCCGGCGGAGAGCGTCAAGCCGACCTTCGGCGCCGCGCCGCGCTGACCCCGCGGGGCCCGCGGTCATCGTACGGGGGTCATGCGGATCCTCGGCATCAAGCTCATCGGCTTCAACGCGGCCAACGGGCAGAAGCTCGTCCTTCGCTCGCGCTCATCGCGCTGGTCTACGCGCTGAGCGTCGGGCTGCGCCGCGCCGCCATCGCGCTGATGCGCCCCGGCAAGTACGCCTCGGCCCTCTTCTGGACGCGCCAGGCCATCAGCCTCGGCGCCGCGCTCCTGGTGATCGTCGGCCTCCTCTCGATCTGGTTCGACGACCCCACGCGCCTCGCCACGGGGCTCGGGCTCGTCACCGCGGGCCTCGCCTTCGCGCTGCAGAAGGTCGTCACCTCCGTCGCGGGCTACTTCGTGATCCTCCGCGGCAACAACTTCAGCGTGGGCGACCGCATCCAGATGGGCGGCGTGCGCGGCGACGTGATCGCCCTCGGGTTCATCCAGACCACCATCCTCGAGATGGGCCAGCCGCCCGCGGTGCAGAACGCCGAGCCCGCGATGTGGGTGAAGAGCCGGCAGTTCACCGGTCGCATCGTCACCGTCTCGAACGCGAAGATCTTCGAGGAGCCGGTCTTCAACTACACCCGAGACTTCCCGTACATCTGGGAGGAGATCGCGCTGCCCGTGTCGTACACCGACGACCGCGCCGCGGCCGAGCGCGTGCTCCTCGACGCCGTGAAGCGCTACGCGCTCAAGCCCGACGAGGTCGAGCCCGGCGAGCTCGACCGCATGCAGAACAGGTACTTCGTCGACCTGAGCGACCTCGCCCCGAGGGCCTACTACCGCATCACCGACAACTGGCTCGAGATCACCGCGCGCTTCCTCACGCGCGAGCACGGCGCGCGCGCCATGAAAGACCAGATGCACCGCGAGATCCTCGCGGGCCTCGACGCCGCGGGCGTCGGCATCGCGTCGGCCACCTTCGGCATCGTGGGCCTCCCCCCCGTCGCCGTGCGCGCGCAGACCGACGCCGCGCCGCGCTGACGCCACCGCGCGAGCTCGTGCGTGAGCTCCTCCGTAGCGCCGAGAGATCGCTGACTTCGCTTCGGTCTCCCACTGGCGTGCATCGCAGCTTCATGCTGCGCTGACGCCGCCCCGCACCCGCTCGCGCCCACCGATGTCCACCGCCGCGCACCCGACGACTCCGCTCCCGTCGCTCGCCGCGCCCCCCGCGGCGCGCTCGCTCGCGCTCTCGGTCGCCGCGCACCTCGCGCTCACCCTCGTCGCCGCGCTCGCCCTCCCGCGCCTCTCGTCGCTCCGCGTCGCGCGCACCGTGCCCGCGGTGGAGTTCGTGATCGAGGCCGCGCCTACTCCTCCGCCCCCCGCGCCCGCGCCCGCGCCGTCACCGTCCGTCGACGAAGCCCCCGCGCCGCCCGCGCCCGCCGCCGCGCCTCCCGCTCCCGTCGCGCGCCGCGCCGTCGCCGCGCCCGCGCCGCGCGTGGCGCGACCGTCGCTTCCCCGCGGTGGTCGAGCCCCCGCCGCGCGCCACGCCTCCGTCGCCGAGCCCGCCCGCGCCCTCTCCCCCCGCGCCGTCTCCGCCCGCGCTCAGCGCGGCCGACATCCTCCGCGGCGCGTCGCGCGCGGTGCCCGCCTTCGCGGCGACGTCTCCCGTGACCGCGACCGACACCCGCGGAGAGTCTCGCGACGTCTTCGGCGGCGGGGGCGCGCGGGGCGAGGGCGACGCGCGCGTGCGCGAGGCCGCGTCGAGCACCATCGTCGAGGCGTCGCGCGAGGGGCGGCCCGACGCGCCCGGGGTGCGCTCGTACCTCTGGGGCGTGCGACGTCGCGTGATCGAGATGTGGCGGCCCGGCGTGGTGCGCGTGCCCAACCTCGCCGAGACGCTGATGTCGAGCTTCGTCTCGCCCGAGCGCGCCCTGCGGATGTTCGGCCAGCGCTTCATGGAGCGCCAGCGCGAGGCCGTGGAGATGTCCGAGCGCGTGGCGGGCGCGTCCGACGCGATCGAGGCCATCGGCGGCGTGGCGGGCCGCGGGCCTGACCAGCGGCACGCGCCGCGCGACGCCTTCAACGAGTCGTGGCGGCGCAACGTGCGGATCACCCGCGCCGAGGTCGAGGTCGAGCAGACCGAGACCGGCGCCGTGCGCGCGGTGCGCGTGGTGCGGTCGTCGAACATCGGCGGCTTCGACCGCGCCGCCGTCGAGGCCGTGCGCGCCGCGCTCGACGAGCTCGACCCCGTCCCCCTGCCGGGCGGGCGCCGCTCGCGCTGGTCGTTCACCGTGCTCGCGACGCGCAACCTCATCACGCCGAACGTGGGCGGGGAGTTCGACGAGAGCCGCGGGTGGTTCTCGATCCAGCTCCCGGGGCAGGTGCGCCTGCGGAGCCGCGTGCGCATGGAGTCGAGCGCCGCCCTTGAAGCGAATTGAACGGGTGGTGTAGAGAGTCGCCACGATGCGCTGGCCTCGCCGGGTGAACGGCTGTGCCATCACCGGCTACGCGGTGTGCTCGTCGGTCGGAGTCACCGTCGCCGACGCCCGCAGGGCCCTCTCCGAAGGCGCCAGCCCGCTGCGCCCTCCGCCCGTCGCGCTGCCCTTCGCCACGGTGTGCGGCGTGGTCGACCCGGGCCTGCCCGCGGTGACCGGCGCGCTCGCGGCCTACGACGGCAGGCTCGGTCGGATGGTCTCGGCCCTCGCCGACGACCTCGACCCGGCCCTCAAGTCCGCCCTCGCGCGCTTCGGCGCGTCGCGCGTCGCGGCGGTGCTCGGCACCTCGACGGGCGGCCTCGCCGAGACCGAGCGCGCCTGGCACCAGTGGAGATCCTCCGGCGCGCTCCCCGCGGAGGACCACCTCGCGAAGCGGCACGCCTTTCACGCGGCGGTCGACCTCCTGCGCGCGCGCTACGGCCTCGGCGGCCCGGGCTACGTGCTCTCCACCGCGTGCTCCTCGGGCGGAAAGGTCTTCGCCGCCGCGCAGCGCCTCCTCGACGTGGGCCTCGCCGACGCGGTGGTGGTGGGCGCCGTCGACACCCTCTGCGAGACGACGCTCCGCGGCTTTCACGCCCTCGGGATCTTGTCGTCGACGCCGTGCCGCCCCTTCGCGCGCGACCGCGACGGGCTCAACCTCGGCGAGGGCGGCGCGCTCTTCGTCGTGACGCGCGAGGGAGACGGTCCGGCGCGGCTCCTGGGCGTGGGCGAGTCGTCCGACGGCTATCACATGTCGTCGCCGCACCCCGAGGGCCTGGGCGCCAAGGCCGCGATGCGCGCGGCGCTCGATCGCGCGGGGGCGCTGCCCGACGAGGTCGACTACGTGAACGCGCACGGCACGGGCACCGCGCGCAACGACGAGGTCGAGGCCGAGGCCATCGCCGAGGTGCTGGGCGTGACCGTCCCCGTGGCGAGCACCAAGGGGCAGACGGGTCACACCCTGGGCGCGGCGGGGGCCATCGAGGCCGCGTTCGCCATCGCGGCCATCGAGTCGGGGGTGATCCCCGCGAGCCTGCGCTCGCGCCCGCTCGACCCCGCGGTGCGCGTCGACGTGACCGAGTCGCGCCGCGAGGCGCGCGTGCGGCGGGTGTTGAGCAACTCCTTCGGCTTCGGCGGCAGCAACGTGAGCGTCCTCCTGGGGGCGCCGTGAAGACCGTGGGCTTCGTGCGCGCGGCGGCCGTGTGGTCGCGGGCGTCGGGCGCGCAGCCCGCGTGCGAGGGCGTCGACAAGCAGCACCTCCGCGGCGCGAGCCTCACGTCGCGCATGGCCATCGACGTGATGACCCGCTGCGCGCGCGTGGCGGCCGTCGCGAACGCCCACGCTGGTCGCGTCGAACCTCGGCGAGATCCGAGCCGCCGTCGCGTAACTCCTCGCGATGATGGAGGGCGAGGGGCTGCCGTCTCCGATCCGCTTCAAGAACAGCGTGCACAACGCGGCGGCGGGGCTCTTCGGCGTGGCCTTCGCGAACCGGCGCTTCTCGACGGCGCTCTCGGCGGGAGAGGACCTGGTGGCCATGGCGCTCGTCGAGGCCGCGGCCTGGCTCGCGTCGGAGGGCGGAGAGATCCTCGTGGCGCTCTCGGAGGAGGACGTCCCCGCGCCGCTCGACCGAGGGGAGCCGGGCTACGCGCCGCTCGCGGTGGGCCTGCTGCTCTGCGCCGAGGGGGCCGCGGGCGACCTCGCGCTGCGCGACCTGCGGCGTGACCCGTCGCTGACACCCGACGTCGACGTCGGGTATCGCGGGAACGTCGTGGCCCCCGCCCTGGGCCTCGCCTCGGCCTTCGACGCGCGCGCGACCGAGGCCGTGCCCCTCGGCGGCGGGTGGGCGGTCGACGTCTCTCCGTGGGCGCGGCGGTGAGCTTCCCCGCGGTGGCGTCGCTGGTGCCGCATCGGCCGCCGATGCTGCTGATCGACGCGCTCATCGAGGCGAGCGACGACCGCGCGGTGTGCGCGGCGACCCCGCGCGAGGGCGGGTGCTTCGTGGTCGACGGGGTGCTGCCCGCGGAGGTGTTCCTGGAGCACATGGCGCAGACCGTGGCCGCGCTCGTGGGGTGGCGCGCGGCGCGGCATGGAGGCGTCGCGCGCAGGGGCTTCCTCGTCGGCGCGATGGAGCTCGTGCTCTACGCTGATGGCGCGCGGGTGGGCGACGCGCTCACGGTGGAGGCGACGCGGCTCGCGGGCGACGACGAGGCGGGGAGCTTCCGCTGCGTGATGCGGCGCGGGGGCGAGGCGCTCGCCGAGGCGACGCTCAGCGTGATGCTGGAGCCCGCGTGAGGCGGCGCGTGGTCATCACCGGCGTCGGGGTCGCGACGCCCGTGGGGAGCTCCCTCGACGCGCTCTCGGCCGCGCTCCGCGAGGGCCGCTCGGGCGTCGTTCGCATGAACGACTGGGACCGCGTCGGCGACCTGCGCACGCGCCTCGGCGCGCCCGTGACCGAGGTCGACCTCGACCGCTGGCCGCGCAAGCTCACCCGCACCGTGGGGCGTCTCGGTCGACTCGCGATGCACGCCGCCGACGACGCGATCACCTCTGCGGGACTCGACGAGGCCGCGATGCGCTCGGGCGAGGTGGGCGTGGCCTTCGGGTCTACGCACGGCTCGTCGCTCGCGCTGGAGTCCTTCGTGCGTCCGTTGTTCGCGAACGACAGCCTCTCGGGGCTCGCGGCGAGCGCGTACCTGAAGTTCATGAGCCACACCGCCGCGGCGAACCTCGCGCTCGCCTACGGCGTGCGGGGCCGCGTGCTCCCGACCTGCGCGGCCTGCGTGAGCGGGAGCCTCGCGGTGGGAGAGGGCTACGAGGCCGTGCGCGACGGCGCCCAGGCCGTGATGCTCTGCGGCGGCGCGGAGGAGCTCCACTGGGTGCCCGCGGGCGTGTTCGACCTGATGGGCGCGACCTCGACCCGCTACAACGACGCGCCGGGCGAGAGCCCGCGCCCCTTCGACGCGGAGCGCGACGGGCTGGTGGTGGGCGAGGGCGCCGGCGCCGTGGTGCTGGAGTCCTTCGAGCGCGCGAGGGCGCGCGGCGCAGTGATCTTCGCGGAGGTCATCGGCTACGGGGCGAGCTGCGACGGCGCGCATCACCGCGCCGAGCGCCGAGGGCATGGCCGACGCGATGCGGAGGGCGCTCGCCGACGCGGGGATCTCAGCGCGCGAGGTGGACTACGTGAACGCCCACGCGACGGGCACGGAGCTCGGAGACATCGCCGAGGTCGAGGCGACGCGCGCGGTCTTCGGCGACGGCGTTCCCGTGTCGTCGTGCAAGGGGAACATGGGCCACACGCTGGGCGCGTGCGGGGCCATCGAGGTCGCCGCGTGCCTCGCGTTCATGCGAGATGGGTTCGTGCCTGCGACGCGCAACCTCGTGCGGGTCGACCCGCGCTGCAAAGGGGTCGACCACGTCATGGGCGCGCCGCGGGAGGTGCGGCCGCGGGTGGTGATGAGCAACAACTTCGCCTTCGGGGGGCTGAACACCTCGCTGGTGCTCCGCGCGCTCTGAACGAATGTTGCGGTGAACGCCTGCCGCGCGGTAGCGCTCCGCCCATGACGCACCAGGGAAGCTGCCACTGCGGGAAGATCGCCTTCGAGTTCGACGGCGACATCGCCGAGGTCATGGATTGCAACTGCTCGATGTGCCAGCGGCGCGGCGGGCTCCTGTGGTTCACCTCGCCCGACCACTTTCGCCTCAAGACCCCGCGCGAAGAGGTCTCGACCTACCACTTCAACCGCCACGCGATCGACCACCACTTCTGCGCGACCTGCGGCGTCGCTCCGTTCAGCGAGGGCAAGACGCGCAAGGGCGACGCGATGGTGATGATCAACGCCCGCTGCGTCGAGGGCATCGACCTCGGCGCGCTCACCATCAAGAAGGTCGACGGCCGCAGCTTCTGATACCGCTGCGCCGTCAGCGCGCCCACCGCACGTCGGCGCGCGCGCGCCCGTCGCGCACCGTCACCGCGAGCGTCGACGACGCGCCCGACAGCCACTCGGGCAGCCCGATCACCGCGGCGGCGCCCATCCAGTCGACGCCCTCCAGCGCAGGCGCGGGCTCGTCCGCGGTCACCGCCGCGTGGGCGAGCGTCGCGAGCGGCGCTCGTCGCCCGAACGCTCCGTCTCGCTCCAGCAGCATCGCGACGGTGGCCTCGGCGCCCGGCGCCTCTCCGCGCGCGGCGCGCACCGGCTCGCGGTCCTCGCCGAGCGTGTCGCTCGCGATCACCAGCACCCGCTCCGCGCGTCCCGTGAGGAGCATCCGTCGCGCGCTCGCCAGCGCCGCCGCCGCGGAGCACCGCCCCGCCATCACGGTCACCGCGGGCCCGCGCGCCCCCGTCGCGATCGAGACCTCTCCCAGCGGACCCGAGGGGATCGTCTGCGCGAAGAGCGCGGGCGAGGCGTGGTCGGCGCCGTCGACCACCAGGCCGCGGTGGTAGAGCTCGTTCACCTCGGCGCACCCGAGGGCCGTGCCGAGCACCAGCGCGAGCGACCCCCGCTCCGGGGGCGAGACCGCGCGCAGCGCCTCCTGCGCGACCCACAGCGCGTGCAGGCTCGCGCGGTCCATCCGACCGGGACGTCTCGGCGCGACGCACCACCGCTCGTAGGGCGGGGGCTCGACCTTACGCGACGCGAGCGACCTCGCGGCGTCGACCTCGGCGCGCAGCGACGCGACGGCGGTGAGCGCGAGCTTCACGGAAGACCCACGAGCACCGCGGTGTTGTGCCCGGCCATCGCGGAGTTCACCGACAGCGCGACGGACCCGCTCATCGCGGCAGGCTCACGGTCGAGGGTCACCGCGAGCGCGGGGTCGAGCTCCAAGGTCGCGCGCGTGGGCGGTCGCACGCCGCGACGCAGGGCCTCGATCGCGAGGATCGCCTCCAGCGCGCCGCACGCGCCGAGGGTGTGTCCCGTCACGGGCTTGGCGCCGTGCACCACGACCCCGCCCCCGAGCGCCGCGGCGAAGGCGGCGGACTCCATCGCGTCGTTGAAGGCCGTCGAGGTCGCGTGCGCGCTGACCCAAGCGATGTCACCCGCGGTGAGGTCGGCGTCGCGCAGCGCCGACGCGATCGCGCGCGCGAGCCCGCCGCCCTCGCGGTCGGGCGCGGTCATGTGGACGCCGTCGCTGCCGACGCCTCCGCCGAGGTAGCGCGCGATGGGGGTTCCCTCGTAGCGCGAGAGGAGTGGATCGCGTGGCCGCGGCCTCGCCGAGCCACATCCCGCGACGTCCGAGCCCGAAGGGCGCGGGCGCGTGCTCGTCGGGCGAGAGCGCGCCGAGGCGGTCGAAGCCCGCGTGCACGAAGAGCCCGAGCACGTCGACGCCGACCACCAGCGCGTCGTCGACCTCGCCCAGCCGGATCGCGTCGGCGGCCTCGATGAGCGCCGCGCTCGAAGACGTACACGCCGTGCTCACGGTCACCACCGGACCGCGGAGCGAGAGCGCGTCGGCGACGGCGCGCGCGGTGTCGGCGTGGGTCGTGTCGCGCGGGGGAGGGAGCTCGCGTCCGAGCGCGTGTGCGCGGTGCCAGGGCTCCCACGCGTCGGTCGCGCCGAGCGAGGTGCCGACGAAGAGCGCCGCGTCGCGTGGGAGGTCTCCGCGAGTGGCCTCGTGGAGGGCGTCGATGGCGTACGCGGCGGCGCGGTGCGAGGCGGTCGCGCGGGGCGCGGAGGGGATGAGCGCGGCGCGGCGGGTGCTGAGCGCGGCGGTGTCGTAGCGAGTGACGCGCTGGGCGAGGGGAGACCCGTCGAGCACGGCGCGCCAGAGGGCGTCGACGCCGTGCCCCGCGGCGCTCACCGCGCCGGTGCCACGGATGGAGACGGGGGCGGCCGAGGGCATCGCGGCGGGCGCGGAAGGTACCACGCGTGGACGTCGCTTCGCGCGCCGTGGTAGCGGTGTTCGTATGCGTTGGGCGGTGGGGGCGGCGCTGGCGGCGATGACCTGGGCCGCGCGCGCAGAGGCGCAGCCGCGGTTGATGGACGACCCGCCTCCGCCCGAGGCGCCCGACGAGGCGCCCGCGACGGAGCGCCCGCCGCCGCGGCAGATCACCGACGGGCCGACGGAGCCCGCGCCCGCCGTCCCTTCGGCGCCGGTGCCCGTGCGCTTCGAGCTCGACCCGGGCAGCCCGAGCGGGGAGCTCGTGGTGTGGGCCCAAGGCCAGCGCTGCACCCTGCCGTGCACGCTCACCCTCGCGCCGGTCGCGACGGAGGTGGGCGTGAGCGGCGCCGCGGGCTTCGTGCGCGTGATCCAGGTCCCCGATCACCCCGCCGTGATGCGCGTGCGGCGGCGCGACCGCGACTGGATCGGGCTCTGCGTCACGGGCGTCGTGCTCGGCGGGGTCACCACCGCCGCCGCCGCGGTGCTCACCCTGCTCTACTCGGCCGCGGGGGAGCGCGACGAGTCCACCCGCGCGGCCATCGTCGCGACCGCGGGCCTCGGCACGATCCTCATCTCCGGCGTGGGCTTCGCGTTCGCCGGCAGCGACGGCGTGTCGCCGGCGCCGGCGCGCTCCACGGCGCGGGCCTCGGGGCTGAGGGTGACCGCGGGCCTCGCGCCGCTGCCCGGTGGGGCCGCGGCGAGGGTCGGCGTGTCGTTCTGAGGAGAGGGAGGGGGAGGGAGGTCAGCCGACGCGCGTGTCGCGACGTCGACGTCGGGTGACGAGCGCGAGGCCCGCGAGGAGCGAGAGCGCGCCGACGGGGCCGCGGCCCGAGGCGGGGGCCGAGCCCGCGCGGCACGAGCAGCCGTCGCCGCCCGCGGTGGGGGGCGCGCCCGCGTCGAGGCCCGGCGTCGCGTCGGTGGTGGTGCCCGCGTCGGTGGTCACGCCCGCGTCGTCGGCGGGGGTGCCCGCGTCGGGCTCGGTGGGGATGGGGCACTCCAGCGGGGGGAGGTTCTCCACGCGGCGCACGCCGAGGTCGAGGGGCGTGCCGTAGTTGCCGGTGTTGCGCGCGTCGTGGCGGTGAGAGCCCCACTGCACCGAGGCGGTGGTGGCGCTGGCCTCGGTGCTCCAGGCCCAGAGGTAGCCCGAGCGCGAGCCCGTGACGACGGCGATGCGCCCGTCGCCGCGGAGGTTGCCGAGGGCGGGGTGGGGGATGATCCACTGGCCCGTGAACTTCGGCCAGGTGGAGGGCTCGCGGCCGCAGGCGTCGAAGGCGTGCATGTAGTAGCCCGCGCTGCCCACGATGACCTCGGCGTAGCCGTCGCCCGAGACGTCGGCGAGGGCGGGGCCGTGGAAGAAGGTGTAGTCCTCGATCACCCGCGGGAAGCCCGGGAAGACCGTGCCGTTGCGGCCGTCCCACGCGCCGGCGAGGTGCTCGAAGGGCCGCGCGCGGCCGCCGCCCGCGAGGTTGATCGCGAGGTTGAGGTCGGCGCCGGTCATCACGAAGTCGGGCGTGCCGTCGTTGTTGAGGTCGCCGAAGGCGCCCAGCGAGAACGCGTTGATGAACGACACGAGCGACGAGCGCACGTTCGAGAGCGAGCCGCGCTGCGCCGAGCGGATGATCCCGAGGTTGGCGAGCGCCGTGGGCGCGGGCCGCGCGGCGTGCGGCGGCTGCGCGCCCTGGGCGAGGGTGATGACGGGCGAGCCCGTGCCCGCGAGGGCGATCTCGTCGCGGCCGTCGCCGTTGATGTCGGCGATGGCGGGCGCCGACGAGATGCCCTCCCCCACGAGCGGGAAGAAGTTGAACGAGGTGTAGGGCACCGGCCAGTTGGGGTGGTAGGCGCCGCCCGCGTGGTTGTTGCCGTCGCCGTGCACGACGTAGATGGCGCCGATGTTGTCGTCGCCGCGGAGGCGTTCGTTCGACACCACCACCAGGTCGGGGATGTCGTCGCCGTTGAAGTTGCCGACGCCCACCGAGCCGAAGACGCGGTTGTGCTCGGTGCCCTCTTCAGGGAAGTGGATGAGCACCGGGAAGCCGGGCTTCACCATGCCGGTGGCGGAGTCGAGGGCGTAGAGCTTTCCGTCGAAGGCGCCGAAGACGATCTCCATGCGGTTGTCGCGGTCGAGGTCGACGAGCACGGGGGAGCCGAAGATCCCGCGGTCGAGGATGGCCTCGGGCGAGGTCATCGCGCTCGGCACGTCGGGGAGGTTGAAGGGGAACCCGTGGCCGTAGGGCGTGCCGTCGGCGTTCCAGACGTAGACGGTGCCGTGGTAGCCGTTGGCGACGACCTCGAGGTCGCCGTCGCCGTCGAGGTCGGCGATGCCCGGGGTGGACATCACCGGGTCGCGCGCGAGGTCAGGGTCCACCGCGGGGGGCGCGCCCATCTGGCCGGTGTACGCGCGCGCGGTGAGGTAGCTCGGCGTGCGCATCGGGTCGGCGCCCACCATGCGGTTGGTGCGCACGGGCCAGCCGGGCAGCTCGGTCCCGTCGGCGCGGATCGCGTGGATGCGGCCGTCGGTGTCGGGGTAGATGATGTCCGCCGCGCCGTTGCCGTCGAGGTCGACGAGGTGCGCCGAGCCCTCGCCCGACGCCCCCGTGTCGATGGGGAAGCCCGGCAGCACCGTCGGGTCGCGGTGCACGTAGAACGCGCGCCGCACCTCGCCCGGCACGTCGCCCACGGCGCCGTCGTAGTGCGCCGTCACGCGGATGCGCACGGTGAGCGTGTAGCGGTTCTCGACCTCGCCCGGGTTGTCGATGGTGACCGACGAGAGGTCGATCTCGCCCAGGGTGTCGGTCACCGCGGCGGTGACGTTGCGCTCCTCGCGCACGGTGCGCCACGCGTCGTTGGCGGGCTCGACGCCGGGGGCCCACTCGATGGTGTAGTCGAAGCGCGGCGCGCGGCGCGCGGCGATGCGGCCCTCGAGGCGCAGCGTGCGCTGCGCGGGGCGGTCGGGGTCGAAGACCGTGAACCACCGCGGCGAGGTGATGTCGACCTCGGGCGGGATGCGCCCCTGGACCACCCAGTCGACGGCGCGGCGCGCGTTGGTGCGGCCGTAGCCGAAGCGCTGGTCCCACCCCGGGAGCGACGGGTACTTCGTCGGGTCGTAGTTGGGGTGCGTGGGCTGGCTCTCGGGCACGTTCACGTCGTCGGTGGTCATCGAGAGGAGCTGCTTGACCTCCTCGGCCGAGAGCGACGGCGTGAGGTTCGACTGCAGCGCCGCGGAGTAGATCAGCCCCGCCATGCCCGAGGCGTAGCCCGTGGCGGCCGACGAGCACGAGGTCGCGCCGACCGAGAGCACGAGCTGCGCGCCGTAGTTCGTGCAGTTGTTGAAGTTGAGGTAGGTCGTCGACCCGCGGAAGTTCTCTCCGTCGTAGCGGATCGCGTGGGTGTAGACCATGTGGTTCGAGGTGCCCGGCATGTTGTGGTGCCGGGAGTTCTCGTCGGCCGCCGACGCGATGATCACCACGCCGTTGGAGTAGGCGTAGTCGATCGCGCGCTGCGCGTAGGTCGACATGTCGATGGTGCCCAGGGCCTCTTGGATGACGCTCGACCCGCGGTCGACGCCGTAGACCACGCCCTGGGCGAAGTCGTTCACGTCGGTGATGAAGCTGTCGCCCACGCGCGTGGGGACGAAGCGACAGCGGGGGCAGCCTCCCGCGCCGCCGCGGCCGTTGTTCGCCTCGGCGGAGCTGTCGCGCGCCTCGCCCGTGCCGTGCCCGAAGCGGGTGTCGTCGGCGGGGTCGTTGTCGTCCTTGAAGAAGTCCCACCCGGCGATGTCGTCGACGTAGCCGTTGTTGTCGGCGTCGGTGTTGTCGCTGAAGGTGCGGATGAGGTCGCCCGCGTCGAGGATGCCGTTGCGGTTCGGGTCGTTGGGCATCCCGTCGGCGCCGCGGCAGCGGAACTGATCGCGCGCCATCACGTCGCCGGTGCCGCAGGTGAGCCGCGGGTCGTGGAGGTAGTCCGCCACGCTCACCACGCCGTCTCCGTTGGCGTCGTAGCTCGTGGCCCCCATGGGCATCGGGAGCTCGGCGGTGTTGAGCGCGACCTTGTTGGCGAGGTCGTCGTTGTCCCAGTTGATGCCCGAGTCGAGCACCGAGATCAGCACCCGCGGGTCGCCGATGGTGACCCCCCAGGCGCGGTCGACGTGGTTGCCCGCGCCGAGCATCACCTCCTCGCGACGGAACATCGCGTTGGTGATGTTGAAATCCGGCACCCACGACCACCAGTACCACTGCCCCCGGCTCATGTCGGCGGAGCCGTAGTCGGGGTCGTTGGGCCAGTTCTCGGGGCGAGAGAGGTCCGCGGCGGTCATCTCTGGCGTGGGGGGCCAGATCGCGTGCGCGGTGCTGCGGTCGAGCAGCGTGAGGGGGGCCGTCAGGCCCAGTGCAAGGACGAAGCGGCGTAGGCGCATGGCGGGCGCGATGCTACAGGCATCCACCCGCGGAAAGCGACGAGGACAGCGCACCGCAGCGCGGGGCTCGCCGCGCGACGCGACGCGTCAGGGGTCGAGCGCGTCGCGGCGGAGCGCGAGGAGGTTCAAGAGCACCGAGAAGTCCACGGGCTTCACGAGGTGCTCGTCGACGCCGGCCTCGCGGCTGCGCGCGCGGTCCGACGCCTGGCCGTAGCCCGAGAGCGCGACCAGCATCGCCTCGGCGGTGCGCGCGTCGGCCCTGAGCCTGCGCGCCACCTCGAAGCCGTCGATGCCCGGAAGGCCCAGGTCGAGGATCACCACCTGCGGGGTCTCCCTCGCGGCGACCTCGAGCGCCTGGATGCCGTCGAAGGCCAGCGAGACCTCGTAGCCCGCGGCGCTCAGGGCCATGGCCATGGCCTCGGCGATGTCTTCGTTGTCGTCGACCACCAGCACCCTGAACGACCCCGGCAGCGGCGGGGTGCGCGGCGTGGGGGCCTTCGGCCGCGGCGCGGGCGGGTCGCTGCCGAGGTCCGAGAGCGGCAGGCGCACGTCGAACTCGCTGCCCTTGTCAGGGCCCTCGCTGTGGGCCTCGATGCTCCCGCCGTGCATCGCGACGAGGGAGCGCACGAGGGTGAGCCCGATGCCGAGCCCGCCCTGGGTGCGCGCGAGCGAGGTCTCGACCTGGGTGAAGAGGTCGAAGATCTGCGAGAGCGCCTCGGGGGGGATGCCCACGCCGTTGTCTCTCACGCGCAGCACGGCCTCGTGGCCCTCGCGCGCGGTGGTGACCCTGATGCGGCCCCCCGGCGGGGTGTACTTCGCCGCGTTGTGCAGGAGGTTCATCACCACCTGCTCGACGCGCGTGGGGTCGCCGAAGACGGGCAGGGGCTCGTCGCTCACCCGCGACTCGACGTGGTGCCGTCGCGAGACGAGCGTGGGGTGCATGGTCTCGAGCGCGCGGGCGACGGCGGTGCGCAGGTCGAAGGGCTCGCGGCGCAGCTCGATCTTGCCCTGGGTGATGCGCGACACGTCGAGGAGGTCGTCGATGAGCCGGGCCATGAGCGCGGTCTGCCGACCGAGGATCTGCCGCGCGTGGGTGGTGGCGGCCTCGTCGCCCGGGAGGCGGGTGAGGAGCTCCGAGGCCGAGACGATGGCGGCGAGGGGGTTGCGGAGCTCGTGGCCGAGCATGGCGAGGAACTCGTCTTTGCGCTGGTCGGCGAGGCGAGCGACCTCGGCCGAGACGCGGTCGCGGGTCACGTCGCGGAGGACGAGCACGGTGGTCGCGAGGCTCTGCGCGGGGAGCGGGCGCACGAAGGGGGCGAAGACGCGGCCGCGCCAGCGCAGGTCGGGCAGGGCGTCGCCCGTGGCGGGGCTGTCGAGGGAGAGGTCGGGCAGGAGGTCGGTCACCACGCGGCCGACGATGGCCGAGCGGGCGAGGCCGAGGAGGCGGTCGGCCTCGGAGTTGATGAAGGTGACGCGGCGGCGGTCGTCGAGGGCGAGCACCACGTCGGGCAGGTGTTCGAGGAGCGAGCGAAGGGCGCGCTCGGCGCGCTCGGCGCGGTCGAGGTGCTGCCGCGCGCGCACGAGGACGGACACGCGCGCGAGGAGCTCGGCGGGGTCGAAGGGCTTGGAGAGGTAGTCGTCGGCGCCGGCGGAGAGGCCCTCGAGGACGTCGGCGGGGTCGCGGCGGACCGAGAGCACCAGCACGGGCAGGGTGGTGGTGGCGGCGTTGGAGCGCAGGAAGCGGCAGACGTCGACGCCCGAGATGTCGGGCAGGAGCCAGTCGAGGACGAGGGTGTCGGGCGCGCGGCGAGACGCGAGGCGCTCGAGGGCCGAGTGCCCGTCTTGGAAGGTCTCGACGTCGAAGCGCAGCGAGAGGGCCGTGGCGGCGAGCTCGGTCTCGAGGGGGCTGTCGTCGACGATCCAGACGAGCGCGCGGGAGGGAGCTCCGTCCGAGGCGCGCTGCATAGGCGCGGACATATAGACAGCGGCGTCTGGCATCGTCAACATCGCAGGGTCACGCGCGAACGGCGCGAGAACGCGCGAGACGCGCCGACCCTGAGAGCCATCGAAGCGACGACCCCGCGTATGACCCGCGCCCGCGCCCGCAGACCCTCGACCCTCACGCATCGACGCCCGCAAGGTGCGCGCTGATGGTCCCCGACGCGTCGATGCTCAGCGCCGACGAGCGCGCGCGCGCCGACGAGGTGCGCGCCCTTTCGTCGTCGACGCCCGTCGCCGTCGCCGACCTCGTCGCCCGCCTCGACGACCCGAGCTGGTCGGTGCGCCGCGCCGTCGTCGCCGCCCTCGCCGCCGCGGGCGACCCCGCCGTGAGCGCCCTCTGCGACGTGATCCTGCACCGCCGCGACCACGAGGGCGCTCGCCGCCGCCGTCGACGCCCTCGTCGCCTCGACGGGCGCGCTGCACCCGCGGTGACCGCGCTCGCGTCGCCCGACCACGACCCCGCCGTGATCGCCGACGCCGCGCAGGTGCTCGGCCGCGCGCGGGTGGCCGACGCCGTCGGGGCCCTCGCCGCCGTGGTCGACCACGAGGACGACAACGTCGCCGCCGCGGCCATCGAGGCCCTCGGCCGCATCGGCGGCCCCGGCGCCCTCGACCCCGTCATCGCCGCCGCCCGCAGCGGGAACTTCTTCCGCACCTTTCCCGCCCTCGACGTGCTCGGCCGCTCGGGCGACGCGCGCGCCGTCGCCCCCCTCGCCGACCTCCTCGACGACCCGCTCTACGCCCACGAGGCCGCGCGCGCCCTCGGCCGCACCGGCCGCCCCTCCGCCGCCGCGCCCCTCGCCGCCGCGCTCTCCCGCGCCGGCGACGCCCTCCTGCGCGTCGTGGCCCTCGCCCTCGTCGACCTGCACGACCGCCTCCGCGAGCGCAACGACGCGCCCGACGCCGTCTCCGACGCCGTCTCCGCGGCCCCGCAGCGCCACGCCGTGAGCCGCCGTCTGGGCCGCGCCGCGCACGGCGCCGACGCCCCCGAGCGCGCCGCGCTCTGCCGCCTCCTCGGCTGGCTCGGCGGAGACGACGCCGCCGCGTGCCTCCTCGACATCGTCGACGCCGACCCGGGGGCCTCGCGCGCCGCGGCCACCGCCCTGCGCGCCCTCGGCGTCGCCGCCTCGCGCCGCGTGCTCGACGCCCTGCGCGAGGGCGACGGCGCGCGACGTCTCGCGCTCCTGCCGCTGGTGTCTGACCTCTCGGCCGAGGGCGCCGAGGGCGCGGTGCTCGCGTGCCTCGAAGACCCCGACGCCTCGGTGCGCGCCCTCGCGTGCGCGACGCTCTCCCGCGGGGGTTCGACCCGCGCGCTCGAGGCCCTCTTCGCGTGCCTCTCCGACCCCGAGGCCCGCGTCGCGCAGGCGGCCGTGGGCGCCATCGAGGCCTCGGGCGGGGGCGCCGTCACCGAGGCCCTCGCCCTCGCGGCCCTCGACTCCGACGACCGCGGCGCGCGCCACGGCGGCGCGCTGGTGCTCTCGCACTTCGCCTTCCCCGCGGGGCTCGACCGGCTCGTGGCGGCCTGCGAAGACCCCGACGACCGCGTGCGCGAGGCGGCCCTGCGCGGGCTCGCGCGCTTCCCCTCCGACGTCGCCACCGCGGCCATCCTCGCGGCGACCACGCACCCCTCCGACCGCTCGCGCGCCGCCGCGGTGCGCGCGCTCGGGGCCGCGCAGCCCGACCCGCGCGTGACCGCCGCCCTCGCCGCGGCCCTCGACGACCGCAGCCCGTGGGTGCGCTACTACGCCTGCCAGGCCCTCGGCCGCGCGGGCGACCCGCGCTTCGCCCGCGCCGTGGCCGACCGCCTCGGCGACCCCGCGGGGCAGGTGCGCGTCGCCGCCGCCGAGGCGCTGGCGCTGCTCCCGGGCGACCTCGCCCACGGCGCCCTGCTCGACGCCGCGCGCGCCGACGACCCCGAGCTCCGCCGCGCCGCGCTCCGCGGCGTGGCCGCGGCGGGCATCGACGACGCGCTCCCGCTCCTGCTCGACGCCGCCGGCGCGAGCGACCCCCTCACGCGGCTCACCGCGGTGTCGTCGCTGTCGGCCCTCTCGGGCGCCGAGGCCGCCGACGCGATCCGCGCGGCCCTCGGCGACGACGACGACCGCGTGCGGCACGCCGCCGTCGAGGCCCTCGCCGCGCGCGCCCCTCGGTCGCCTTGACCCTCGAAAGAGCCGAGAACTACTGTGCCGCCTCCGTTGGTGGAGGCGTCGGTGGCTGAGGTGCTCGTGGTCGACGACAGCAGGGTGATGCGCGAGATGATCGTCGCGTGCCTGCGCTCGCTCCCCGGCGCGGTCTTCACGCAGGCCGCGAGCGGGCTCGAGGCCATCGAGCGCCTGTCGCTCAAGCGCTTCGACCTCGTGCTGCTCGACCTCAACATGCCCGACATCGGCGGCGTCGAGGTGGTGGAGTTCGTGCGCGCGCAAGACACCCTGCGCGCGCTGCCGGTGATGGTGGTGACCACGCGGGGCGACGAGGCCTCGCGGGAGCGGGTGATGGCCGCGGGCGCGACGCGGTTCATGACCAAGCCCTTCACGCCCGAGGCGCTGGCGGCCGAGGTGAGGGGGCTCCTCGGCGAGGGCGCCGGGGCGGGGCGGTGACCGAGGGGCTGGCGGGCTTCCTCGCGGCGTACACGGCCGAGGCCGAGGAGCACCTCGCGGCGGCCGACGCGCAGGCGCTCTTGATCGACGCGTCGCTGCGCAAGGGCGAGTCGAACGCCCGCGCGGTGCGCGAGCTCTTCCGCGCGCTGCACACGCTGAAGGGGCTCTCGGCGATGGTGGGCGTCGAGCCCGTGGTGGCGGTCACGCACCGGATGGAGACCGCCCTGCGCGCCGCGGACCGGGCGGGCGGGCGGCTCTCGCTCCCGACGCTGGAGACGCTCCTGCGGGGCTTGCAGACGGTGGCCTCGCAGGTGCGCGCGCTCGCCGACGGCCGCGACGCGCCCGAGGCCCCGCGGGGCTTGCTCGACGCGCTCGCGGCGCTCGAGGCGGACGTCGCGCGGGCCGACGACGCCGAGGTGCGGCTCGACCTCGACCCGGCGGTGGCGCGCTCGCTCGCGCCCTTCGAGGTGCAGGAGATCGCGCGCGGCGCGCGGGCGGGGCGGCGCGCGGTGCGGGTGGACTTCGTCCCGTCGCGGGAGCGCGCCGAGGCGGGGCAGACCATCACCACGGCGCGCGAGCGGGTCGGGCGCGTGGGAGACATCGTGAAGGTCGTGCCGCTGTCGGTGGCGGCGACCGAGCGCGCGCCCGGGGGCATCGCCTTCGCCCTGGTGCTGCTCACGAGCGCGTCGGACGAGGCCGTGGCCGAGGCCGCGTGGGCCGAGCCCGCGTCGGTGCGGGTGGTGGCCGCGCCCCGCGCGGCGGAGCCCGAGGTGAACGCGACGCGCGGCGACGAGCCCGAGGTGGCGTCGCTCGACGTGGGGAGGCGCGACGCGGTGCGGGTCGACCGCGCGCGGGTCGACGCGGTGCTCGACGCGCTCGCGCCGGTGTTCGCGTCGCGGGCGAGGGTGTCGGCGGAGGTGACCTCGCTGCGGGCCGCGGGCGGCGACACGCGGGCCATCGCGGCGGCGCTGTCAGACGACGCGCGGAGGCTGCGCGAGCTGCGCGCGGCGGTGCTGCGGCTGAGGATGGTGCCGCTCGCCGAGGTGCTCGGGCGGGTGAACCTGGTGGTGCGCGGGCTCCAGCGGTCGAGCGGAAAGCTCGTGCGGCTGGAGGTCGACGCGGGCGACGCGGAGTGCGACAAGGTCGTGGCCGACCAGGTGTTCCCCGCGGTGGTGCACGTCGTGAGGAACGCGGTGGACCACGGGGTCGAGACGCCCGAGGAGAGACGTCGCGCGGGCAAGCCCGAGGAGGCCACGCTGCGGGTGGTCGGGCGGCAGCGGTCGAGCGCCGAGGTCGAGGTGACGGTGAGCGACGACGGGCGGGGCGTCGACGCGGCGGCGGTGGCGTCGCGCGCGGGGGAGCCCGCGCCGGCGGACGACGAGGCGCTGCTCGCGATGCTGTGCCGGGCGGGGCTGTCGACGCGGGCGTCGGCGAGCGCGGTGAGCGGGCGGGGGATGGGGATGGACATCGCGCGCCGCGTGGTCGAGGGCCTCGGGGGCGCGCTGTCGATGCGCACCGAGGCGGGCGCGGGGACGAGCTTCACGATGCGGCTGCCGACCACGCTGTCGGTGGTCGACGTGTTCACCTTCGAGTGCGGCGCGCAGCGCTTCGCGGCGCCGCTGTCGGCGGTGGACGAGGTGATCGAGGCCGACGCGCCGGTGCGCGGGCCGTCGCTGGGCGCGGGCGCGGCGGTGGCGATGGTGGAGCGCGGCGGGGCAATGATCCCGATGGTGGACCTCGAGGCGGCGCTGGGGATGGGCGACGGGCGCGGGGCGCGGAGGAAGGCCATGGTGCTGCGGCGCGGGGGCGAGGCGCTGGCGTTCGCGGTCGACCGGGTGCTCGGCCTGCAGGAGGTGGTGGTGCGGCCCTTGACCGACCCGCTGTTGCGGGTGCGCGGGGTGAGCGGCGCGGCGGACCTCGGCGACGGGAGGCCCACGCTGGTGCTCGACCTCGCGGCGCTGCGCGAGGCGGTGGGCGGAGGCGCGGCGTGAGCGAGCTGTACGTGGTGTTCCGCGTGGGCGAGGCGGAGTACGCCCTCTCGGCGAGGGAGGTCGCGCGGCTGGAGCCCTGCGAGGGGGTCACGCCCGTGCCGGGGGGCCCGAAACACCTCGCGGGCGTCGCGCAGGTGCGGGGGCGGTTCATCCCGGTGATCGACCTGCGGGTGCGCTTCGGGCTCGACCCCGCGCCGACGGGGCCCGACACGCGGCTGGTGGTGGGGACGGTCGGCGCGCGCACCGTCGCGCTGCGGGTCGACCGCGCGCGAGAGACCGTGAGGCTCTCGGAGGGAGACGTGGCGGCCCCGCCGAGGATGATCGCCGAGCGCACCCTCGGGTACGTGCGCGGCGTGGCGCGCGTCGCGGGGCGGGCGCTCCTGGTGATGGACCTGCCCACTGTGGTCGGCGAGGAGGGCGTGTGATGGGTGACGAACGCGACGAGACGACGGCCGCGCGGATGGGCGCCGCGGCCGAGGCCATCGCCGACGCGGCGCGGCGCGTGTCGGGGGCGAGCGAGGGCGAGCTCGCGGCGCTGGCCGAGAACGCCGAGGCGCTCGCGCGCGCGGCCGAGGCCGTGGTGCACACGAGCGCGACGCTCGCGCAGCGGGGCGCCGAGAACGCGACGTCGGTAGAGTCCGTCGCGGCCACCGCCGAGGAGATGGCCCGAGGCGCGGCGGGCGTCGCGGCCGACGCGGCGGGGGTGGGCGGCCGCGTGGCCGAGGTGGCGACCGCGGCGGAGGGCGTCACCACGGCGCTGCGGGAGGTGGCCGCGGGCGCGGTGGAGATGGCCACGGCGGTGACCGAGGTGTCGGTGGCCACCGAGGAGATGTCGCGGTCGGTGCGCGGGGTGGCCGAGCACGCGAAGACGCTCCAGGCGTCGCTCGCGTCGGCGGCGTCGACGGTGACCGAGGTCGCGGCGTCGGTGGAGGAGGTCGCGGCCACGGCGGAGAAGAACGCCGCGGTGGTGGAGGGCAACGCGGCGTCGGTGGAGGAGCTCGCCCGCGCGGCGCAGACCGTGGCCCAGGGCGCGGCGAAGATCGACGCGGAGATGGGCGCGACGGCGGGCGCGGCGACGCAGCTCGAGGCGGGCTTCAAGCGCGTGGCGCAGGTGGCCGAGGGCGCGCGGGGCACCGCCGACCGCACGGGCGCCACGGCGCGGGAGGGCGGCGCGGTGGTGGCCCGGTCGATCACGGGCCTCGGGCGCGTGCGCGGGGCCATCGTCGAGGCCGCGGGCGTGATGAAGGAGATGGGCCGACGCACCGAGGAGATCGGAGACATCGTGCAGGCGATCAACCTCATCGCCGACCGCACGAACCTCTTGTCGCTCAACGCGAGCATCGAGGCCGCGCGCGCGGGCGAGCACGGCCGGGGCTTCGCCGTGGTGGCCGAAGAGATCCGCGCCCTCGCCGACCGCGCGGCCAACGCGAGCGGAGACGTCGCCAAGATCGTGCGGGGCCTGCAGTCGACGGCGCGCGAGGCCGCGGCGGCCACCGCCGACGGCGTGCGCGCGGCCGACGAGGGCGCCGCGCTCGGGCCGAGGCCGAGCGCGCGCTCGGGTCGATCCTCCAGGGCGTCGACGAGCTCGGGCAGGGCGCGCGCGAGGTCTCGCGGGTCACGGGCGAGCAGCTCGCCGCGGTGCAGGCGCTCGCGCAGGGCACGGCGCGCGCGAGCGAGCAGACCCGGCGCATCGCCGCGGCCTCGGCCGAGCAGAGCCAGGCCGCGCAGTCGCTCGCGCAGGGCGGGGCCGAGATGCGGCGCATGGCGCGGCAGACCTCGCAGGCCACCACCGAGCAGGCCCACGCGCTGCGCGAGCTGGTGAGGGCGCACAACCAGCTCTCGGCGAGCGCGACGCAGGTGGCCCTCGCGGCGCAGGAGCAGGCCGCGGGCGCGGGCCAGATCGCCGCCGCGACGGCGCAGCTCGGCGCGCTCACGCAGAAGACCGCCGACGCGATGCGCGACCAGGGCGCGGCGGTGCGCGGCGTCGCGGCGATGGCGCGCGAGGCCACCGAGGGGGCGCAGCGCGTGGCGGCGGGCGTCGAGGCGCAGGCCGCGGGCGTCGCCGACGTGGCGAGGGCGATGGTCGACGCGCGGGCGCGGGCGGCCGAGACGGCGGGCTCGGTGGCCGAGCAGGCGCGCTCGGGCGAGGCGCTGCGCGCGGCGGCGGCGCAGTGCGCGGCGCTGGCGCGGTCGCTCGCCGAGGGCTCGACGGAGCAGGCGCGGGCGGCGGAGGTGATCGCGCGGGCCGCCGACGAGGTGCTGGCGCTCTCTCGCGGCGCGGGCGGTTGAGGCGCGGCGCGCGCGTCGAGCCTCGTAGGAGGGCACCGCGATGCCGCCCCGCGCGCCGTTGACGCTCCCGGTGGCCGCCACGCCCGAGGTGGTGGCGCTCGTCGCGCACCTCGTCGAGGGGCGCGCGGGGCTGCACTACAGCGTCGAGTCGACCGCGCTCCTCGCCGACAAGGTGGCGTCGCGGGCGCTGGAGCTCGGCTTCGACGCGCTCCTCGACTACTACTATTTCCTCAAGTACGACGCGGGCGGCGAGGGCGAGCTCACGGCGCTCGTCGAGCGGCTGCTCGTGCACGAGAGCTACCTCTTCCGCGAGGCCGAGGCGCTGCGCGTGGCGACCCGCGAGTTCGTCGCCCCCGCGGCGCGCTCCCGCGGGCGCGCGCGGGTCTGGAGCGCGGCCTGCGCCTCGGGCGAGGAGGTCTACACCCTCGCGATGGTGCTCGAGGGCGAGGGGCTCCTCGACCGCGTCGACCTCGTGGCGAGCGACCTCAGCGAGGCCGCGCTCTCCCGCGCGCGCCGCGGCGCGTACGCGGGCCGGGCGCTGCGGGCGCTGCCCCCCGAGGCCGAGCGCCACCTCGTCCGTCGCGAGGGCGCGGTGGAGGTCGACCCGCGCCTGCGCGCCGCCGTAGAGTGGCGCCGCGTGAACCTCGTCGACGCCGACGCGGTGGCCGCGCTCGGCGGCTTCGACCTGGTGCTCTGCCGCAACGCGCTGATGTATTTCTCTGACGCCACGGCGCGCGCGGTGGTGGCCTCGCTCGCGGCGACCCTGCGCCCCGAGGGGCGCATCCTCGTGGGGGCGTCGGAGTCGCTCCTGCGCTTCGGGTCGGTGGTGACCTGCGAGGAGCGCGGCGGCTGCTTCTTCTACCGCGCGCGGGTCGCGCCGTGACGGCCCGCGTGCGGGTGCTGGTGGTCGACGACTCGGCCTTCGCGCGCAAGGTGCTGCGCGAGTCGCTCGGGGCGCACCCCTCCATCGAGGTGGTGGGCTACGCGCGCGACGGCCTCGACGCGCTCGAGCAGATCGAGGCGCTGCGGCCCGACGTGGTGACCCTCGACCTCGAGATGCCGCAGCTCGACGGGGTGGGCGTGCTGCGCGCGCTCGCGGGGCGCGACGCGCCGCGGGTGGTGCTGACCACGGCGGCGAGCGACGAGGCGCGGGTGGCCGAGGCCCTCGCGGCGGGCGCCGTCGACGCGGTGCGAAAGCCCACGGCGGTCGCGCGCGTCGAGCTCTACGAGATGCGCGACGAGGTCGTCGCGAAGGTGCTCGCGGCGGCGGGGGCGCGACCGTCGGTGGTCGACGCGCCGCCCGCGTCGGCGCCGGGGGGCCGCGCCGGGGTGGTGGTGGTCGGCGCGTCGACGGGGGCCTCCGGCGATCGCGCGGCTTCTCGGCGCTGCCGGGGGAGATGCCGTGGCCGGTGGTGGTGGTGCTGCACATCCCGCCGGGCACACGGCGGCCTTCGCGGAGCGGCTCGACGAGGCGAGCGCGGTGACGGTGGTCGAGGCGAGCGAGGGGGCTCGCGCTGCGACCGGGGCTCGCGGTGGTGGCGAAGGCGGGCCTCCACCTGCGCTTCGCGCGCGCGGGCGACGGGGCGGCGGTGACCCTCGACCCGCGCCCCGCGGAGCTGCTCCACCGGCCGTCGGTGAGCGTGACCTTCGAGAGCGCGGCCGAGGTCTTCGGCGACGCGGTGGTGGCCGTGGTGCTCACGGGGATGGGCGACGACGGCCTCTCGGGGGCGCGGGCGGTGCGGGCGCGGGGCGGCGCGGTGCTCACCGAGGCGGCGTCGTCGTGCGCGGTCTACGGGATGCCGCGGGTGGTGAAGGAGGCGGGGCTGTCGTCGGAGGAGGCGCCCATCAGCGCGATGGCGCGCGCGGTGCTCCGCGCGGTCACGGGGGCGGCGGCGACGCCCTCAGCGCGCTGACCGCGAGACGCGCTGCGCCACGACGCGCGCGTAGTCCGCGGAGCCGAGCACCAGCCACCACGGCCGCGTCGGGTGCGCCACCGCCCGCGGCAGGAAGAGCCCGTTGCGCGCACCGCTCACCGTCACCGCCGCGGGCTCTCCGTTGGTCATCGCGGGGTCGAGCTCCGCGCCGAAGGCCTCGGCCGCGGGGCCGTGAAAGACCCCGAGTGACGTCCCCGTCGCGGGGCTCCACGCGAGGTCGTAGCCGTCGTAGCTGCCGTGCGGGGCGAAGATCACCGCGCGCTCCGAGCGAGGCGCTCCGTCTGCGTCGAAGCGCTGTGCGGCGAAGCCCGAGACGCCGTCGCGCACCTCGTACCACGACGCGATGACCTCTCCGCGGTCGGCGTCGTAGGCCACGTCGGTGACCTTCGCGAAGGCGATGGGCCCCGTGAGGTCGCGCGTTGAGAGCGCCCGCGCGGTGCCGTCTTCGACGCGGGTGAGGGCGACCCGCGCGGCGCCGTTCGACTCCTGCATGAAGGTTACGAAGTACCCGCCCGAGGGGAGCGCGACGACGCTCGGCTGCTCGGCCCACACGCCGTCTTCTGAGAGCGCGACGACGTCGCCGAGGGGCTGTCCCGTGGCGGAGAGTCGCCGCGCCTTCACGCCTTGCTGCGCCCACGCCACGAGGAACTCCCGCGACGCCGGCGACCACGCGAGGGCCGCGGGGCTCTCCTGCTGGCTCCCGGGTGCGCTCACGGTCGCCGCGGGGCCGTCGTACTCGGGGGCGGTCCCGTCGGCGGAGACGCGCACGCGGCGGGCCTGCACGCGCACGCCGCCGGGGGCTTCGAGGTGCCAGGTGACGACGAAGGCGCCGCCGCCGTAGGCGACGCGCGGGAGCTGCGTCCACCGGCCTTCGGCGTAGGGCTCGTCGGTGAGTCGAAAGCCGTCGCCGCGCTGTCGCCCCTCGTCGTCGAGGAGCGCTCCGCCGATGGGCGCGTTGCCGTACACCGCGAGGAAGACGCGCCGCTCGGGGTCGTAGGCCGCGTCGACGCCGCGGTAGTTCACCGTGGGGTGCGTCCGGAGGGTGACCGTGTCGCCGTCGCGGGAGAGCGCGCCGAGGCGCCCGCGCGAGGGGTCGCCCGCGTCGACGGCGAGCGGGACGTCGACGGGCGTATCGGGAGTCGCGACACCAACGTCGGGTGTCGCGACGTCGGCGAGCGCGCGGTCGATGGGCGGGGAGCGGTCGATGGGGGCGGGGCGGTCGACGTCGGCGTCGGTGGGCGCGACCTGCCCCTGGGCGCACGCGGTGAGCACGGCGACGACCCCGACGATGCGCCTCACCCGAGCGAGTGTGCCCACGGCCGGGGGAGACGTCTACGCGGGCTCCATCACTCCTTCGACGCGGCGTACGCGAGCCCCTGCGCGTTCAGCGCGCGGTCGAGCTCGATCAGCGCGCGGTCGCCCGCGTCGAGCGCCAGCCCCAGCCGCGCGGCGCGCGCGTCGAACTCCGCCTCCAGCCGCTTCGCGATGAAGCCCTCGCGCTCGGCCTCGGGCAGCGCCTTCGCCGCGGCCACCAGCGACTCCGACAGCGTGAGCCACGCGTGGAGCTGCGCGGCGATCTCCTTCACCTGGGTCTGCTCGCCGTAGTGCGTGAGGCACACCGAGCGCGACCCGAAGGCCACGATCTGATCGACGGCGGCGCGCGCCGCGGGGCCGTCGAAGTCCGTCGGGCTCGTCGACGGGAACGCCATCAGCCCCGCGCGCTGCAAGCGGGGATAGACCAGCCCGAAGGCGTCGCCCGTGAAGACCGTGTCGACCGCGGGGTCGCGCACCACGAAGTGGTGGTTCGCGTGGCCGCGCGCGTGGTGAAAGCTCAGCGCCCCGCCGCCGAACGCCACGGTGGCGCCGTCGTCGAGGGCGCGCACCCGCGACGCGTCGACCCCCGTGATCTCTCCGTAGAGCGCGCGGAACCTCTCCGCGCCGTACACCGCCGTCGCGCCCGCCACGAGCTTCGTCGGGTCGATCACGTGCCGCGCGGCGCGCGGGTGCGCGAGGAGCGTCGCGTTCGGGCACGCCGCCATCAGCGCGCTCGCGCCGCCCGCGTGGTCGAGGTGAACGTGCGTGATGATCACGTAGCGCACGTCTTCGGGGCGCCGGCCCTGCGCCGCGAGCGCCGCGAGGAGCTTCGGCACGGCGTGCGCCGTATTGGTCTCGACGAAGGCGCACTCCCCGCCAGACACCCGCAGGTAGGCGCAGGCGACGAGGGGCTGCACGTAGTCGCAGTCGATGGTGGTGAGCGTGTCGGTCATCGCCCCCGACGCTACACCGCCGTCAGCGCGACGCGCAGAAGCCCAACTCGGTCTGCTCCCCCGCGCGCAGCGTGCGGTTCCACGTCGCCCCGCGGAACACCACCGCGCCGGTGTCGCCCTCGCGCTCGCTGTTCCAGCTGTTGTTGATCGTGCCCATCACGGTGTGCACCACCGTCCAGGTCACCGTCTCGCGCGTGGTGTTCTCCACCTGCACGCGCTCGCAGAAGCCCGTGTCCCAGGTCGAGTCGCGCACCGTCGTCGTGCGCAGCCCCGGCGTCGTCACCGGCCCGCTCCCCGCGTCGACCACCACCACATCCGTCCGCGACCCCGCGTCGACCACGGCCGCGTCGGTCGCGCCCGCGTCGCCCACGCCCGCGTCGTCGACCACCGCGTCGTCGCCCGCGCGCTCGGTGAAATGCACCGAGCGCGTGAGCGCCAGCACCAGCCCCTCCACCGACAGCTCCGACGCGCGGAAGCGCGCCTGCACCTCGGAGAGCGCGCACGCGGTCTGCTCGCCCGACGACGACAGCGCGTAGGCGTAGCGGAACAACTGCCGCGCGAAGCAGTCATGCACCTCGGGGCTCTCGGCGAGGCGCTCCACGAGGGCGTTGGTGTCGGCGGCGGTCCCGTTCGTCGACGCGCTCCCGAGCACCTCGGCGCGCGCGTCGATGGCCGCCCCGTTCTCCGTCGCGCGGTAGCGACCCACCCCGTCGAAGAACTCGAAGCCGAAGCCGATGGGGTCCATCAAGCGGTGGCAGTCGACGCAGGGATGCTCGCTGGAGTGCTGGGCGTACTGCTCCCGCAGCGAGCGCGTGCGGTCGGGCGTCGGCGGCTGCGCGTTCACCCCCGGCGGAGGGGGAGGCAAGGGCTGACACAACAGCCGCTCGCGCACGGCCCGACCGCGGTGCACCGGCGACGACGAGTTCGGCCGCGCGTGCGTCGCCATCACCGCGCCGAGCGTGAGCACCCCCACGCGCTGCGGCTCCACCATCGCCGCCGAACGGAAGCCCTGCGCGTCAGCCTCGCCCGTCGCCGTGAGCCCGTAGAACATCGCGAGCGTCGGGTCGATGAAGGTCGTTCGGGTGGTGAACAGGTCGGGCAGGCGCGCGCCGGGGCGCAGCAGGGTCGCGTCGATGAAGCGGTCGAACTCCCCGGCCATCGAGGCGCGCACCGCGGGGGTGAAGTCGGCGAAGGTCGCGGGGTCCTTGGGCACCGTCGCGAGGCGGTCGACGTCGAGCCACTGGCGCACGAAGCGACGCAGCGACTCGCGCGCGCCCGGCGTCGCGAGGAGACGTCGCACCTGCGCCGTGAGCTGCTCGGGCGTCGCGAGGGCGTTGGCGCGCGCCGCGGCGAAGAGCGCGGCGTCGGGCATCGTGCCCGTGAGGAGGTACGACAGCTCCGTCGCGACCTCCCAGGGGGTGAGCCGCCACGACCCGGCAGCGCGCGCGCCGAGCTCGGAGCGATACAAGAAGTGCGGCGACTGGAGCATCGCCGTCACCACCGCCTCGATGCCCTCGTTGAAGCCCTCTCCCGCCGCGATGGTCGAGAAGAGCCCGAGGTAGCGCGTCACCTCGGCCTCGGTCATCGGACGACGGAACGCCCGCTCTCCGAAGGACTCCACCGCGCGCCGCGCGCACGCAGCGTCGGTGGGCGAGGCGGGCGTACACGGCGCGACGCGGGAGACATCGCGCGTGACCTCCGCCGCGATGGATTCGGCCGCCACGCGGAGCTGATCGGCGAGGAGCGGAGACACCACCAGCGACGCGGCGTCGTTGTCGAAGCCCTCGACCACGGGGTCGGCGACGAAGCCCTCTCCGTGGTGAGACTCCACCCCCGTGAGGTCGCGCACCGTGCGGTCGTACTCGGTGGGCGTGAGCCGCCGCAGGAGCCGCGGCCCTGGCGTGACCGTGGCGCATCGCGGGGGAGGGGTGACGCCGCCGTCTCCCGTCGCGTCGCACGACGGAGCGCGCGCGAGGGCGACGAAGCGTTCGAGCGCGGCGTAGCCCGTGCTGCCGGGCGGGGTGATGCGGCCGCCGGTGTGGCCCATGGGGTGACGTCCCGCGGGGCGAAGGAGGAGGAGGGGCTCGTCGGCGAGGGTGGCGGTCGCGACGACACGAACAGCCCTGAAGTTGTGTTCGAGCCAACCGGGTTCGGTCTCGGCGTGGAGCACCATGCGCGTCGCGCGCGCCGTGCCCGCGGGGTTGTGGCAGCCGACGCAGCTCAGCGAGAGGATCGGCGCCCACACCTCGCGGCGGAAGACGTCGAGGTCCGCGGCGCAGAGCGGGTCGTTGCCCGCGTCGATGACCGGCGTGAGCGCGCCCGCGTCGGAGGCCGCGTCGGGAGAGGTCGAGCAGCCCAAGGCGACGAGGGCCGCGAAGCGTGAGCGCGCGCCTCACGAGAGCAGCCCCGAAAGCGGACCGGCGCCGCGCGAGGGGTCTCCGAAGGTGGGGTTGTCGAGGCCCATCGCGTGGCAGATCGACACGAGGAGCTTCTGGTGCGGCGCGTGGTCGAGGCGGAGGTAGCGGTCGGTGGCGAGGCGTCCGTTGGCGCTGCCCGCGAGCACGAAGGGCACGGAGATACAGTCGTGCAGGCGGCTGTCGCCCATCTCCTTGGCCCACACCACCAGCGAGTGGTCGAGCATCGAGCCCGACCCGCCCGGCTCGGGCAGCTCCGCCATCTGCCCCACCAGCCACGCGAAGCGCTCGGCGAACCAGCGCTCGGCGCGCACGAACTCCGCGACGCCCGCCGCGTTGCCGTCGCCCATGTGCGACAGCGCGTGGTGACCCTCGCTCTGGCCGATCCACGAGAACACCTGCGGCGCGACGGTGTGCGCCCACTGGATCGACGCCACGCGCGTCGCCCCGCACGACAGCGCCGCGAGCAACAGCCGCATCTGCGCGTCGCCCGCCTCGGGGAAGCGCTCGTTCTGCCGGTGGTCGAAGTCCGTCAGCGTCGGCGGCGCGCAGGCCGCGGTCATCGCGGGCCCGTCGAGCGAGGTCTCGACGCGTCGTAGCGACTCGAGGTGCGCGTCGAGCTTCCGCCGCTCTTCGGCGCCCACGCGGCCGCGCAGGTCGTTCACGTCGGCGCGCACGAGGTCAAGCACGCTCTGCCTCCGCGCCCGCGCCGCGTCGACCATCCCCGGGGCCGAGCTCATCGACCCGAAGAGACGTCGGTACACGCTCGCAGGGTCGTCGTCGGGGGGCACGAAGCGACCGGGGCCCGCGTACGACATCCGCGTCTGCACGTTGCCGCCCCACGCGCTGGTCTGCACGCCGAGCTCCAGCGACGCGAGGCGGGAGTCTCCGCCGATGGCGCGGGCGACGTACTGGTCGACGCTCATGCCCATCGAGGGGTGCGACGCGTCTCCGCTGCCGGTGAGCATCGCGGCCATGCCGCCCTCGTGGTTGCTCGCGCCCACGAAGTCGACGCCGTCGAGCACCACGAGGTGCCGCTTCACGCTCGCCAGCGGCTCGAGGATCGACCCCGCGGGGAAGGACCACGACCCGCCGCTCCCGCTGGGCCGCCAGCGCTGGTGCACCGTGCCGTTGGGCGAGAAGAACACCACCAGACGTCGCGCCCCCGCGGTGCCCCCCGCGCGCACCGGCCGCCGCGTGAGGAAGGGCGCGGCCACCGCGGCGAGGGCGGCGCCGTAGACGAAGGTGCGTCGACCGAAGCGAGTCTCCACGGTGCGACCACACTTCGCCCGAAGCGCGCGGGCGGTAAAGCGCCGGTGTAGGTCAGTAGACCCCGAGGAGGTAGCGGAAGGCCCCCACGGGCTCGAACTCCAGGCCGCCGGTGAGCTGCCACGCCGACGCGCCCGTGAGGTCGACCGACGCGCCGACCCACACGCGCGCGATGATCATGTAGCGGGCGGTGGCGCGCTTCTCGGGGTCGGGCGAGCGGTACGACTCCAGGTTGCGCAGGGAGAAGGGCGCCCGGTACCCGTACGAGAGCGTGAGCGAGGCGACGGGGGCCGAGCGCGCGTCGACGAAGCCCACGTCGCGCCACGCCCACCCCGCCCCGAGCCGCGCCGAGAACGCCCCCTCGCCGGAGAAGTAGAACATCCGCAGGGGCCGCGGGATCGCCCCGACGAAGAACTCCACGCCCCCGACGGTCTGCACGCCGTCGAAGCTCGCCGTGGAGACCTCGACGAAGGGGCCGAGCCGCACGTCGCCCTCGCGCCCCACCGCGCCGGTGAAGCCGCCGCCGAGGCGCAGGTCGAACACGGCCTCGGAGACCCCGTCGATCACCCGCGCGCCGCCGCCGAGCATCACCCACGACGACACCTCGAGGTCGGGCGCCTCTGCGGAAAGAGCTGCGGCGGGGTGCGCGCCCACGCAGGGGCCGGGAGCAGCCCGAGGGTCAACGCCAGCGCGCGCCACGGCCTCGCCATGCGCGCGAGGGTA